>NZ_LMOS01000005.1:0-343155 GCF_001424595.1 Curtobacterium sp. Leaf154 | reverse complement strand
CGATCGGCAAGCGAGACGAACGACGGTGGTTGGCGATCGCACCAGCGAGAGGAGCTAGTGGCCGATACGCTCCGACCATGAGCCTCATGACTTCCTGGGCTGTGTGACGGTGAGCATCCAGTCTTTCGACGTTGAACCGATCGACCATCGCAGATTGGTTCGATGGCTGCTCGGACTGGTGGCCGCCGTCACTGGTGCTCTTGCGATCATCGGGTGGCCGCTCCCGGTGCTCCCGGGAAGATACGTGCGGACCGACGCGTGGGAACGGACGACCGCCCTCATCGAAGCATGGTGGTCCCACGACGGTTGGCGAATGTCTGGGGYGTCATGGTTCTGGGGTGGGGTCGCGATAGGCGCGACAACTTGCGCGATCATGATCCGGGCGGGGACGGAACGACCATGGCGCAGAACATGRCTCCYGACCGTGTTACCGGGCGCTATCATCGCAGCGCTGGGCCCGTTGGTTCAGGTCCTGTTGGGAATCCGGTGGTCGAACTACTCCAATAACCACGACAGCGGGTCCGCGATCATCGTSTACGCAATCGGTTTGGCCGTGGCGGTGGGCCTACCGTTTCTGCGCGCATGGGTTAGGCGCGGCCGCGAGCAGAGCGACAGCGACGGCGCACTTCGACGTTGACACACCGAAATCACAGGCCCTAGGCGAGTNCCGTTTCTGCGCGCATGGGTTAGGCGCGGCCGCGAGCAGAGCGACAGCGACGGCGCACTTCGACGTTGACACACCGAAATCACAGGCCCTAGGCGAGTYGCCTAGGCAAACCGTTGTTGTCGGATGACCGGCGCAAGACCACTCGCCCGTCCACTAGCTCTCGCCGCGGGTACGTCCGCTAGACCATCGCCAACCGGGCAGTCGCTCCCCTGATCAGGGCCACATGGTCGACTCCAGAGGAACCATGCAACCGAACTCCACCAGGGCAGACGCTAACTGTTCTCTTCCCACAGCTCGAGCGGCAGTCCCTCTGGATCGTGCACACGGACGAAGCGCCCGTACTCTGTCTCCCACTCGGCGCGGCGCTCGACCGCGATGCCGTCCGCTTCGAGACGGCGGATCAGTTCGTCGAGTGCCGTCACCCTGATGTTGAGCATGAAGGGCTGGTCGGCGGCGAAGTAGTCGCTGTCAGCAGGGAACGGTGCGAAGACCGTCACACCGGCTGCTTGGCGCCAGAAGGTGTCCGCGCCGGCGTCGATGCCGAGGTGCTTCCGGTACCACGCGGCGCGGGCTTCCGGATCTCGACTCCGGAAGAAGAGCCCGCCGATGCCCGTCGCAGTCATGTGGAGCACGGTATCGGTGTCAAAGCCCGAGCGCCAGAGAACTCACGCCATCGAGCGTCCGATGATCGATCGGCTACCGGGCGGCTGTGTCCTCGCCTGCTCGACTACATCAAGAACTCGGTCGCTGCTTCGACCCCTTCAGTCATCAGGCTCCAGCTCGGCCGAGGGAAGTCCTCCCGCCTCAAGCGCACCCTGACCTCGTCAACGACCTCATCGGCGCGAGTCTGGGCACGCGTGACACCGTTGACCTCGTACCCGAGCTTCGCGGACACCCGAAGGGATGGCTCGTTCCAAGCGGCTGCGCTTGACTCCGCCCACTCAGCTCCCAAATGGTCGAACGAGAACAGCAGCAGCGCCGCCCGCATCTCGGTCCCAAGCCCTCGGCCCTGATGCGCGAGGGCAAGCCATGATCCGCTCTCGACGGTCTTGCGGGCGGCAAAGCGGCGAGCATGCAGTTCCTGAACCCCGACCGGCGTCCCCCGGTGGAACACGGTGAAGCTCACACCCCACGAGTCACGGCTCACCCCGGACCGGAGCTTCCAGTGGTACTGCGCCAGAGAACGAGCCAACGTTGTCGGTTCTGCGTCCGTCCACGGGACACCGAACGGCATCCGAGCGGGATCGTGAACACCTGACACGGCCGAGTCGACGAGCCCAGGAAGATCCTCGTCTCGCAGGGGCCGCAGTTCCAGCCGAGGAGTCATGAGGCGCAGCCCGAACAAGGGCCAAACTTGATCGAGATCCATCGCCCAACGATACGAGCGCGGCTTCGAACGTTACGGGCTCGCGATGTCCCGCTGGCCGATCCCTCCTTGGGGACCGGTTGTGTGGGTAGCGTCGAGACATGCTCGACGGATGGTCTGATACTGCGACTGCTTACGACAGGTCTTTCGCGCGACTCTGCGCAGGGGCCATCGACGGGTTGCTTGGGAACCACGTGAGCGTCGGCGACGGGCCCGCTCTCGACGTCGGAACAGGGACGGGATCCGTCGTGGGCGCCCTCATCCGACGCGGATTCGCGGTCACCGCATGCGACAAGGAACCATCCATGGTGCGGTTCGCTGCAAGACGCTACCCGGCGGTTGACATCGGAACTGCGGCGCTGCCCTCACTGCCCTACGACGACGCCTCGTTCGCGGTCACGACCGCGAACTTCGTCCTCAACCACGTACCAACCCCGCTCACATCGGCTCGTGAGCTCCTTCGAGTCACCCGTCCTGGTGGAACCGTCGCCGCGACGATTTGGCCGTCCGAACCGGTCGGAGCGCTCAACCAGTTCTGGAACATGATCATCAGGGCAGCGGACGTCGCGGTGCCGGCCGGACACCGATTGCCTGCAAAGGACGACTTTCCGAGAAACGTCGGCGGCTTCCGCGAGCTGTTTTGCAACGCCGGCGCAACCACCGTCGACTGCAGCCTGTTCTCGTACACCTTCCGTATCCGTCCCGACGACCTCTGGGCAGCGGTGACGGCAGGGATCGCAACGATCGGTCAGACGTACATGAGCCAGACCGACGAAGGCCGTCAACGGATGCAGGCTGTCTTCACGGACGCAGCGGCGCGGGAGGCCCCTTCCAATGTTCTTTCGTTTGAGAGCACAGCTGTGGTCGCCCACTCCGTCGTCCGGTAGCCGATCGCCGAGCGGACAGCATTATGCCACCGATCGAGGAAGATGCAGAAGACCTCGTCGGTCGTGCAGACGTGCTGCTCGGGCTCCCGTGCTGGTGTTGATTCCCGGCGCGACACTGCCCGATACGGGCTCTCTCCCCTCTAATGTGAACACATGTCAACGAGTTCCGCGCGTAGCCGGGCGATACGGACATCGGCGACGCTCCTGAACGGGCCTGTCGAACTGCTCGACTTCCTCGTCCCGCTGTGGGCAGGCGCAGTGCTCGGACTCGGCGCCCCGGCGATCGGATGGCTTGTAGCGGCCGAGCTTGTGGTGTCGGTACTCGTGCGACCTCTTGCCGGTCATCTGGCCGATACGCGACCGCGGTCTCGAGTTGCCGCGGTCGGAGCCTTCGCCTTCGGCCTGAGTTGCCTGATCTACGCCGGAGCGAACACACCCGCGATCGCTTTCATTGCGGTAGTTGTCGGCGGGGCTGCGGGCCCCTTGTTCTGGATCTCGCTGCGCGCGATCGCCGCCGAGTACCTCGCCGACGATTCCGGATCGTTCGCGGGGCTCATGTCTGCAGAAGCTCTTGGATCATGGGTCTTCTGGGGGCCAGCGATGGTCCTTCTCGGGGCCTTCGGTTACTCGGCAGTCTTCATCGGACTTGCCGTTGCGGCGGTTGCCGCTGGCGCGCGCTTGATGCTCACCCCTCAAGAACCGCTCATCGTGCGAGCTGAGGTGCCCGGCGGGATGGGTGGCCATGCTCGCCGGCTCGCGCCGTTGATGACGCTTGGTGGCTTCGCCACTGCAGCTGAGGCAGGTGTCGGGTTGGCGCTCCTGTTGCAGTTGCAAGGTGCTGGCCTCGAAGTCTGGCAGATCGCCCTGGTCTACCTGCCGGGCGGCATCGCACTCACCATTCTTCCGCGGCTCCTTCACGGCGTAGTCCAGCGATGGGGCCGGAAACCTGCCTATCTCGCCGCTTCTCTCGCGACTGCTGTGAGCACGGCCGCGCTGGCTCTTTCGCCGCCGGTGATCCTCGTAGCCGCACTGTGGATCGTCGTGTCCGCCTCTCTTGCACTCCTGTACCCGCTGCAGAAGACCCTCGTTACGGAGGCGAGCGGTCGTCGAGTAGCGCGCGGGATGAGCCTGCAGGCAAACGCAGACACGATCGGCGCGGCAGTCGGAGTGGTCGTGGTCGGCGCCATCGTCGATGACGGCCGGTGGATCCCCGCGTTCCTTGCCTGTGCCGTCATCATGCTGGGCGGCGCGGCCCTGGTGCCCTGGGTCATCGATCGCACCGGCCAGGAACGCCGAGCGGCGTGACGAGGGCGGACAGCCCTTGACAGCGAGGGTCGGATCAGCGAGTCGTACGTTTGTCCGAGGTCGCGTCGAGGCCACCCCGCTCCCCATCATGGGGTGACGGGCGCAAGAGCCGGCGCGGTCAGGACCACGCCACGAAGCGTTGAGGTCCACACGGCCCAGTTCTGAGCGCTGCGCATCGTCCGATGGGCGATCGGCTACCGGGACGCGATCACGACACAGAGCGAAGCGAGAAGGACGACACAGAGCGAAGCTGCTCACACCGATCGGCAGGCGGCGGGGCCTGCGGACTCGTCTCGATAGCCGATCCCTCTGTGAGACATGGCAGGGGTTTCTGTGGCACGCGCCCCTGGTCAGGAAGGAACCAACGAAGCGTCCTCGGTGAGCAGCTATGCCAGGGTGGAGGGAATCTACGAGCGAAAGGCGACCTCCCATGGCGCAGAAAGTCACCACGCACCTCGTCGACGACCTCACCGGCGACACCATCGAAGACGGCAAGGGCCGCACCGTGTCCTTCTCTTTCGATGGCGGCCACTACGAAATCGATCTGACCGACGACAACACCGACGCGCTCCGCGAAACGTTCTCCGACTACATCGCCGCAGCACGCAAGGTCACCAGCCGCGCTGGCCGCACCAGCGCCGGCAGCGCGCCGAAGCGTGGCAACTCGGAAGAGCTCGCGAAGATCCGCGAATGGGCGAACGCGAACGGCCACGAGGTCTCCTCCCGCGGCCGCATCAGCCAGGCCGTCCGCGACGCCTACAACGCCGCGCACTGACGCCACTCTGCCAGCGGTACAGTCGGCCACCTCGAGGGGTGGCCGGCTGTTCGCGTTCGCCCCGACATGACGTTCACAGGTCGGCACGCCGCACGAATAGTTCACTTTCGTAAAATGTCCTGTTCATACGCGTCCTTCCTGTCGCGCTTACCCTCCGCGCTCAGACCGAGAGATGGTCTCTTGAAGGAAGGTGATCCGGCGACCCTGCAGGCTCAACGGCTACTCCTGAACGTGATCTAAGATTCAGGTTCACCAACTGCCAAATCCCTCCCACTGCCGAGGCGTTGCGGTTCCGCGCCTTGGCTTGTCAAAACCTCCCACCCATGCTTGTGCGAGGAGCGCTGCGGACGTCAGCCTCCCGGGGAGAAGACTATGAACATCACCAAGAGGTCGCGCCGGTTGACTTCGCTCGGGGTAGCACTCGGGCTCGCCGTCGCAATCGCGGTTCCCACAATGGCTTCTGCGTCGACTGGACTCGAAGCCACACCAACGGTGAGCAACGCACCAAACACCGCCCAGTATGACGCCCAGCTCCAGGCGTTGGCCGGCACGCAGACGGAAGCGGAGATCCACCAGGTCGAGTGGTCTGGCGGCCAGGTATACCTGCTGGTCGACGGCGCAACGGGCAAGGTCACAGCGGCGTACAAGCCCAATTCACGAGTACACACCGATGCTTTGTCGTTCTCGTCACCCGGCTGCACTTCAACCAGCCTCTGCATGACAACAACCTCATCGGTGCCTTATGGCTACACCGGCACCGGGTCGCTGTCCGGCCGCTGGGGCCCATTGAAGCGCTTCGCGGCGGGCGACCGCGAGGCATACATCAACTACGGGGGACATCAGTACAGCTTTCCGCCGGACGGCTTCATCGTCTTCGGAAGCCACCCGGTGACCATCACGCGAATTCAACGCCTCTAAGTTCTCTTAGGATGGGCGCGACACCGGCTGCCCGGTCACGCGCCCATCTGTTCTGCTTGGTGAGACCATGACACGCAATGCACCGCCTCAGCTGGGCGAATCACGATGGAGTAGCGGCCAATGATTCGACGCCTACGCAACCTGTCGCTGCGCGCGCGCCTGACGCTCGGGAGCGTAGGGGTCGCCGCGCTGGTCATCGCCGCGCTGGTCATGGTGATGCGCGTTCAGGTGGACAACGTTGTCGCGAACGCAACCCGCACATTGCTTCGCGCGGACGCGAGCCCGTACGTGACGGAAGTGGAACGCTCAGCGGACCCGAGTTTCCGTGCGCCAGGAAACGGGCAGCTTGTCGCCGTCCTCGATCCGAGCGGCAAGCGTGTTCTTTCATCAATCGAACAGCATTCGCTGCTGCGGAAGCTACCCGAGATCGCGCGATTTGACGACGGCTCCTCAACGGCGATCCAGGCTGGCTCGTCGTACCGGGTCGTCGTCGATCATCCGCAAAGCGCCTCGGGGCGTTGGACCGTAATCGCCGCAAGTGACGCCCAGGGAGAGGCGCTCGTCATCGACTCGCTGACCGGCGGCGTCGTCGTCGCCGGCGTGCTGGTTCTGGCCTGTTTCGGCGGCGCGACATGGCTGTTGTCCTGCGCCGCGCTCAGGCCCGTCTCGAGGATGCGTCGCGAAGCAGAACGACTCAGCGCCGGAGAAGCCGACGCCGACCTTCCCGTTGGAGACGCCCGGGACGAACTCCAAGCTCTTGCACGCACCTTGAACGAGTTCTTGAGCAGGACGCGCGACGCTGCCGCACGCGAGCGCCAGATGGTATCCGACGCGAGCCACGAACTCCGCACCCCCCTCGCCATACTCACCACGCAACTGGAACTCGCTTCACTCGACAGGGGCGACGCCGCCGCACTCCAAGTTCACGTCAAGCAAGCGCAGCACAACGTCGCGCGACTCGCGCGACTCGCGAACGACCTCCTTACCCTCTCCCGAGCGGACGAAGCCGAACGCGTGGACTCGACGTCGCGAACGCTCACCAGTTGGGAAGAGCTCAGCGATGAAGTACTGGTAGCAGTAGACCGCCTACGAATGATCGCAGCCGCAAAAAACATCACGATCGAATTCGACATCGATCCGCAAGACGGATCCGACTCGGAAGAAAATGCAACGCAGGAACCCCACGTGTTCCGACTGGATCGCCGCGGAATGAGTCAACTCATCACCAACACTGCCAGCAACGCGATCGACGCACTCCCGGAATCTGGGACGATCACAGTCGCCTGGTCGCTGGAAGACAGCTCCGCCCGGCTGACGGTCACTGATGACGGCCCCGGTGTGCCTCCGGACTTCATCGCCGTGGCGTTCGACCGATTTACCAGGCCGGACAAGGCGCGTACAGCGCGACCGACTGACGGCCAGCCGAAACTCGGAGGATCCGGACTCGGCCTCGCGATCGTCCAAGCCACAGCCCAGCTCGCCGGAGGCACTGCTTCAATGCGTAATCTCGACCCGCGCGGACTGGAAGTCACCGTCGTGATTCCACGGATAAGCCCCGAAAAGCCCAAGATAACCAAACGAGAGCGGCGTTTTGGGCACGCAAACACCGGGAAAGCCGGCTGAAACCGTCGGCCGCACGCCACGCACCGGCGTCCTCCGCATGCCCCCCCCCGGGGGGGGGGCATGCCGGCGCCTCGCCCGTGCTGTGGTTGGAGCGCGAGGGCAGATGGCGCCTATTACGAGATCGACCTCACCGACGACAACGTCGACGCGCTCCGCGAAACGTTCTCCGACTACATCGCCGCCGCACGCAAGGCCAACGGCCGCTCCGTCCGCACTACTGCTGGCAGTGCGCCGAAGCGTGGGAACTCGGAAGAGCTCGCCAAGATCCGCGACTGGGCCAACGCGAACGGCCACGAGGTCTCCTCCCGCGGCCGCATCAGCCAAGCCGTCCGCGACGCGTACGACGCCGCACACTGACACCCCCGCGACACGGCACACGGGCACGTGCCGGCTAGGTAGGCACCTCAGCCGTGCGGTTTCCGCATCGTTCTGCGGGCGGGACGCGCTGACGACAACGCCTCCACGTGCGCTGGCTGACGAGCAGGGGTCGCGCGACCGGTGACGGCGCCCGACCCCTGCTGTGGTTGTTGCCTGTCGTTCAGTCGCAGATCCGGTGGTAAATGTACGCCGTGCAGATCTGCCGCTTCTTGTCGCAGTTCTTCGCGTGGACCGTCTCGGTCCACGTGTGACAGACGACTGGTCCAGCATGTGCCGGAGCTGCAGCAGCGGGCAGAACGACACCCACTCCCGCCAGCGCCACGACCATCCCCATGCCGGCCAGTGCCTGCTTGATCTTGCTCATCGCATGTCCCCCGTTTGTTCGGAGCCGTTCGGCACCTCATCGTAAACGGGCGGCCATGCCCTCGCACGCGCCATTGATGGCGGGTTGTATAGGGGGGGTGACCCGTCCGTCAGGACGCTGGTTCGACGCCGTAGGCTGAAGGGTTCCGGTTAATGGCGTGCAGCAGCCCACGAATCTTCCCGGCCCCGGCTCCGACCTCGATCGCGTACTCCCCGGGCGCATCGATGCGGCGGGCGATCGCCTGGTGATTTGTCATCGTTACACCCTTCGAGACGGTAGCCGATCGGCTATCGGGCACCGAGACCAGCGCTCCTGAGTCCGTCGACGACGCCGTCCACCCCGCAGTCGGCCCTGTCTTGTAACCGACCTGGAGTGAACGGCATCAGGTCCTCGGGAGCGTGGGGCGGCGAGTTCGCTTGACGACGGTCACCTGATCGACAGATCGATCGCGACGACGCCGAGCACGAAGGTCAGGACGATGACCACGAGGCCGATCGCTGGCGTCACTACCCGTCGCCGCACCGTGGGAACACCGGACGCTCCGATGACCCAGGTCGTGATCGTGACGATGAGTGCGACCAGCGGTACGAGGAACTGCGCGGTCTCCCCGACGGCGTACGAACACTGCAACGTCGCGTCGGAAGCGCAGGGCGTGTACTGCTCCAGTTGCGCGGCGACCATCCCCGGCAGCGAGCCGATCGTCGCGAACACCTCGAGGAACACGAGGGAACAGAGCGCGAGCCCCAGTCCCCACGAACCACGCGGACGGCGCTGCCCCTCGTCGTGCACGGATGACCGCTTCATGTGGCCTGACCGTAGCGCAGGGGTGACACGGAGCACGGACTCGTAGGGTCGAGTCGTACCGACCGCACACCCGGGTGGGTCCTTGCCCCACAGCGGACCTGACGACGGGAACAGATCGTCCCTGTTGCCGGTTGCACCACACGGTGTCGCAGCCAGTGACACGAGAGCCCAGGAGGCCACCATGACCACCACCGAGACCGCCATCCTCGCCGGCGGATGCTTCTGGGGAGCGCAGCAGCTCCTCCGTCGTCGTCCCGGCATCGTCAGCACCCGCGTCGGCTACTCCGGCGGCGACGTGCCGAACGCGACGTACCGCAACCACGGCGACCACGCCGAGTCGGTCGAGATCGTCTTCGACCCGTCCCAGATCTCGTACCGGGACCTGCTGGAGTTCTTCTTCCAGATCCACGACCCGTCGACGAAGGACCGCCAGGGCAACGACATCGGTCGCAGCTACCGTTCGGCCGTCTTCTACACGACCGACGAGCAAAAGCAGGTCGCGCTCGACACCATCGCGGACGTCGACGCGTCGGGCATCTGGCCCGGCAAGGTCGTCACCGAGGTCACCGCGGCCGGCCCGTTCTGGGAGGCCGAGGACGAGCACCAGGACTACCTCGAGAAGAACCCGCACGGCTACACCTGCCACTTCGTGCGTCCGGGCTGGAAGCTCCCGCACCGCGATGAGGCGACCGCGGCCGTCTGACCTGACGAACGCGGCGGATCAGCGTGATCCGCCGAGCAGTTCCAACCAGTCCCCGGGACGGCGATCCGCCGACCCGGGGACTGTCTGCATCACGGGGTGACCGGCCGGCCATGGCTCCGCCATGCCTGTGAAGGACCACATGCGGACGGGAGGCACGGGGCGGGCCCGCACCGCGCCTCCAGGCCGTCGTCGGGTCGCGTCCAGGGCGAGGCGTGGGGCGGTCGTGCGGGTGGCCGGGCCAGGATGGCCCTTGGGGCCGACAGCCGATCGGCTCGCAGAGGGAGGACACCGTGGACACAGCGCCGTACTCGCAGCCGTTGCGGGAGTACATCGAACAGCTGCGGACCGAGGGGTACAGCGTCGCGGGCGGCCAGACGGCCGACCCGGACCTGATCGACCCGCACGGCAACCCGGTGCTGACCTGGCAGGACGACTACCCGTACTCGGAACGCCTGCCGCGGGACGAGTACGAGTACCAGAAGTACCTGCTGCAGATCGAGCTGCTGAAGTGCCAGTACTGGCTCGAGGACACCGGGCAGAAGGTCGTCGTGCTGTTCGAGGGGCGTGACGCCGCGGGCAAGGGCGGCACGATCAAGCGGTTCACGGAGCACCTCAACCCCCGGACCTCGCGGGTGGTCGCGCTGAGCAAGCCGACCGAGCGCGAACGCGGTGAGTGGTACTTCCAGCGGTACGTGCAGCACCTGCCGGCCGCCGGTGAGATGGTCCTGTTCGACCGCTCCTGGTACAACCGTGCCGGCGTCGAACGGGTGATGGGGTTCTGCGACGACGACGAGTACGAGTCCTTCATGACCCAGGTGCCGCAGTTCGAGCGGATGCTCGTCGACTCCGGCATCCACCTGACGAAGTTCTGGTTCTCGGTGACCCGGCGCGAGCAGCGGACCCGGTTCGCGATGCGGCAGCTCGACCCGGTGCGGCGGTGGAAGCTGTCCGACATCGACCTGCTGTCGCTCGACCGGTGGGAGGACTACACCGAGGCGAAGATGGCGATGTTCACCCGGACGAGCAAGCGGTACGCGCCGTGGACGATCGTGCGGTCGAACGACAAGAAGCGCGCACGGCTCAACGCGATGCGGTACTTCCTGACGCAGTTCGACTACCCGGACAAGGACGCCGACGTGATCGGCAAGCCGGACCCGCTCATCGTCCGCCGGGGCAAGCGGGACGTCGACATCGAGTGATCCCCCGCGGCGGCTGAACCGCCCGCCGACTCGGAACGTTTACACGCCGCCGCTTCCCGTCACGCACTCGAAACAGACGGGCAACGGCGCCGACACAGGGCCGCAAGACACTTGTCGCACTACCTGTCACCCGACAGGTACTCCGCGAAAGGTCTGCAGTCATGCGTTCTCCGCAAGCACCGCTCCACGCACCGCGCGCCACGTCCGACGTCGACACGCAGGGGCTCGCCCGCCTCGGCTACGAGCAGGAGCTCCACCGCGGGGTCGGCTCGTTCTCCTCCTTCGCGGCGGGCTTCTCCTTCGTCTCGATCCTCACCACGGTCTTCCAGCTGTTCGGCCTCGGCTTCGGGCTGGGCGGTGCTGCGTTCTTCTGGGCGTGGCCGCTCGTCTTCGGCGGCCAGCTGCTCGTGGCGCTGAACTTCGCGCAGCTCGCGGCCCGCTGGCCGATCTCGGGCGCGATCTTCCAGTGGTCGAGCCGTCTGGCCGGAGCCCGGTTCGGTTGGTTCACCGGCTGGACGATGATCATCGGCCAGATCCTCACCGTCGCGGTGGCGGCCATCGCCGTGCAGGCCGTGCTCCCCGCGATCTGGGACGGGTTCCAGATCGTCGGCGGTCCGGGCGCCGACCCGTCCGTCGCGTCGCCGACCGGTGCGGCGAACGCGGTGGTCCTCGGGCTGGTGATGCTCACCGTGACCACGATCGTGAACATCACGAGCGTCCGGCTGATGGCCCGCGTGACGAGCTTCGGCGTGCTCATCGAGATCGTCGGCGTGGTCGTGCTCATCGGCGCCCTGTTCCTGCTGCCGCACCGCAGTGCCTCCGTGGTGTTCACGACCGCCGGCTCGACGAGCACCGAGCCGTACGTGTGGGCGTTCCTGGCGTCCTCGCTGATGGCCGCGTACGTGATGGTCGGCTTCGACTCGGCCGGTGAGCTCGCGGAAGAGACCCACAACCCGCGCCGGACCACCCCGAAGACGATCGTCCGGGCGCTGACGGTCTCCGGCCTCGGCGGCGGGCTGCTCATCATCGGCGCCCTGGTCGCCGCGCCGAGCCTGACCGACGGCAAGCTCGCCTCGCAGGGCCTGGCGTGGGTGATCACCTCGACCCTCGGCGACGTCTTCGGTCGGCTGCTGCTCTGCACCGTCGCCGTCGCGGTCTTCGCCTGCACCCTGGCCGTGCAGACCGCCGGCGCCCGAATGGTCTACTCGATGGCCCGCGAGAAGGCGCTGCCCTTCCACCGCACCCTCGCCCGGGTCTCGCCCCGCACCGGCACCCCGATCGCCGCGTCGATCGTCGTCGGGGTCGGCGCCGGGCTGGCCCTCGCCGTCAACATCGGGCAGTCCGCGATCTTCACCGCCCTGTCGAGCCTGTGCATCGCGATGCTCTACCTGGCCTACCTCGGGGTCACCGGGCCGCTGCTGGTCCAGCGCATCACGCTCCGTCGCACGGGCCTGCCGACCGGGGTGGACGAGGACGGCAAGCCGCTGTTCACCCTCGGCCGCTGGGGCATCCCGCTCAACGCCCTGGCCGTGGCGTTCCAGATCGGCATGGCGATCAACCTCATCTGGCCCCGGCCGGAGATCTACGACCTGACCGGCACGTCGTGGTGGCTGCAGTACAGCGCCCTGCTGTTCATCGGCGGCGTGCTGCTGGTCGGCTGGGCGTGGTCGAGCTGGCGGCACCGCACGCACGGGCCGATCACCCTGGCCGAGGTCCCCACCACCGCGGCGGTGCCCGTCCCCGCCGCCGCGACTGCGGCGAGCCCGACCGCCGCCTCCGTCGAAGCCTGATCCGGAAGGAACCCCATGCGCGACCTCCACCAGACCGACAGCGTGCTCGCCTCCCGGTCCGACGCACGTGCCCAGGCCGGCTCGCAGTCCGAGTACATGCCGTACCTGCCGGCGTCGTCGTCGCCGTTCGCCCCCGCGGGCGTCGACCCCGCGCAGCTCGTGTGGGCGGAGACGGTGGCACCCGGCGGGTACACGCACAAGGTGCTGGCCCGCGGGTCACGGCTGCGGTTCGACGACCCGACGGGTGACGCCTGCGCCAACGTCCTGGTGTGCAACGCGCTCGAACCGTGGGAGCGGCTCAACGTCGCCGACACCCAGAAGATCCCGTGGCAGGCGTACCTGGGCCAGGGGTCGCCGCTGCTGAGCGGGGACGGCCGGGCACTGGCGACCGTGCTCGAGGACACCTCCGGGCACCACGACGCCTTCTGCGGCACCTCGACCGACGCGTGGAACGAACGGAAGTACGGCGACGCCGCACCCGAGGGACGCTCCCCGAGCGGTCGGTCGCTCTTCGCGAAGGCCGCCGCCAAGCACGGGCTCACCAAGCGTGACCTGCCACCGAGCGTCTCGTTCTTCCAGGGCGTGCGGATCGACGGCGAGGGGGCGATGACCTTCACCGGTTCGGCCGGAGCAGGCACCCACGTCACGCTCGTCGCCGAGCTGCCGCTGCTCGTGCTGGTCGCCGACGTCGCGCACCCGATCGACCCGCGACCGGACTACGTCGTCGGACCGCTCCGGGTGCACGCCTGGCGCGGGACCCCGACGACCGCGGCCGACGAACGGTTCACCGCGACACCGGAGCTCACCCGCGCCTACCTGAACTCGATCGACTACGCGGAAGCCCGAGGCCTGTGATGACCGGTACGACGACCCACACCCGCACCTCCACCGTCCCCGTCGGGGCCGTCCACGACCCGGACGTCGCCCTCGACTGGAGCGAGTCCCTGGTGCCCGGCACGGTGGTCCGCGACGACCGGGTCGCCCCGCTCGCACCGTGGTCCGCCGTGGTCCGTGCCGGCCAGGTGCTCACCATCGTCGACGTCGGCGGCAACCAGAGCGCCGACTGCCTGCTCTACGACGCCCACGACCCCGACGAGCGGTACAGCGTGCCGGACACCCTCGCCGCCCAGGGCAACGCGTACGTCCGCACCGGCACCGTCCTGATGTCGAACGAGGGCCGTCCGCTGATGACCGTCGTCGCGAACGAGATCGACCGGCAGGACACCATCGGCGGCGCGTGCTCGAAGGAGTCGAACACCCTGCGGTACGGGCACCACACCCAGTACCAGCACGGCTGCCGCGAGAACTTCCTGGCCGAGGCCGGCCGCCACGGACTCGGTGCCCGCGACATCGTGTCGAACCTCAACTGGTTCATGAACGTGCCGGTCGAGGCCGACGGCGCCCTGGGCATCGTCGACGGCATGAGCGCCCCGGGCAAGCGTGTCGCGATCCGGGCCGAGCGGGACGTGCTCGTCGTCGTCTCGAACTGCCCGCAGATGAACAACCCCTGCAACGACTTCTCCTGCACGCCGCTGCGCATGATCGTGGTCCAGCCGTGACCGCCGCGCCCGACCCCACCGGGACCGCCACCGTGAACCAGACCCCCGCGCTCAGCACCGACACCGTCCTCGTCGCGAACCGCGGTGAGATCGCCCGCCGCATCATCCGCTCCGCCAAGGCACTCGGCATGCGCACCGTCGCCGTCTACTCCGACGCCGACCGCGCGGCACCCCACGTCCGCGAGGCCGACACCGCCGTCCGGCTCGGTCCCGCACCCGCCCGCGACTCGTACCTGCGCATCGACGCCGTGGTGCAGGCGGCGAAGGACACCGGCGCCGGGCTCGTGCACCCCGGCTACGGGTTCCTGTCCGAGAACACCGAGTTCGCCCGCGCCTGCGAGGACGCCGGCATCCGGTTCGTCGGACCGACCGCCGACCAGATCGTCCGGTTCGGCGCGAAGCACACCGCCCGCGAGCTCGCCGCAGCCGCCGGGGTCCCGATGCTCGCCGGCACCGGGCTGCTCGCCAGCGTCGACGACGCCGTGACCGAGGCCGAGCGCATCGGGCTGCCCGTCATGCTCAAGGCCACCGGGGGTGGCGGCGGGATCGGCATGCAGGCCTGCTCGACGCTCGACGAGGTCCGCGAGGCCTACACGAGCGTCGTCCGGCTGGCGACCGCGAACTTCGGGTCGGCCGGCATCTTCCTCGAACGGCTCGTGCGGCCGGCCCGGCACGTCGAGGTCCAGCTCTTCGGCGACGGCGAGGGCCGCGTCGCGGTGATCGGCGACCGCGACTGCTCCCTGCAGCGCCGCAACCAGAAGGTCATCGAGGAGGCCCCGGCACCGGCGCTGCCCGAGCACGTCCGCGCCGAGCTGCACGCGTCCGCCCGCCGCCTGGCCGAGAGCGTCGGGTACCGCAGCGCCGGCACCGTCGAGTTCGTCTACGACCCGGTGCGGGAAGAGGCGTCGTTCCTCGAGGTGAACACCCGCCTGCAGGTCGAGCACCCGGTCACCGAGGAAGTGTTCGGCGTCGACCTCGTCGAGCTCATGCTCCGCCTGGCCCGCGACGGTGCCGCCGGCATCGACCCCGACGTGTTCGACCGCACCTGGACCCCGAACGGCCACGCCGTCGAGGCCCGCGTCTACGCCGAGGACCCCGCGAAGGGCTCGCTGCCCTCCAGCGGCCTCGTCACCCAGGCGGTGTTCCCGAGCGCGACCACCGCATCCGGCGAGCGCACCGGCATCCGCGTCGACGGCTGGGTCGAGACCGGCTCCGAGGTGTCCGCGTTCTACGACCCGATGCTCGCGAAGGTGATCGCGACCGGGGAGACCCGCGACGACGCCCTCGACCTGCTGCGCGACGGGCTCGCGACCACCCGCATCGACGGCATCGTCACGAACGCCGGGCTCCTCCGTGCGCTGACCGACGACCTCGAGCTCCGCACCGCCACGCACTCCACCTCGACGCTCGACGCAACGGAGGACCCGGACCCGCGCATCGACGTCGTCGCGCCGGGCACCATGACGATGATCCAGGACCTGCCCGGCCGGGTCGGGTACTGGCAGGTGGGTGTGCCGCCGAGCGGCCCGTTCGACGCGGCGTCCTTCGCCGAGGCGAACCGCGCGGTGGGCAACCCCGACGGCGCCCCCGCGCTCGAGGTCACCGCCACCGGCCCGACGCTCCGGTTCTCGGCCGCCTCGGTGGTCGCGCTCACGGGTGCACCGGCCCCGGTCACCCTCGACGGCGAACCCGTGGCGCTGTGGGAGCCGGTCGAGGTCGGCGCCGGCCAGACCCTGGCGATCGGCACGGCCCCCGGTCCGGGCCTCCGCACCTACCTGGCGGTCCGCGGCGGCTTCGACGTGCCGACGTACCTCGGGTCGACCGCGACCTTCACGCTCGGTGGCTTCGGTGGCCACGCCGGTCGGGCACTGCTCGCCGGCGACGTCCTGCGCCCGGGCTCCCCGGACTCGGACGCCCCGCACCCGGCGTTCCCGTCCGGTACCCGTCTGGGTCTGGTGGGCGGGCCGACCCCGGCCGACCGTCGCACCGCCCTGACCGACGCGTGGGAGATCGGCGTCACGGAAGGCCCGCACGCGGCCCCGGACTTCTTCACCCGCGCCGACCTCGACGTCTTCTACGCCACCGACTACGCCGTGCACCACAACTCGGCGCGCACCGGCATCCGGCTCATCGGCCCCCGACCCGAGTGGGCGCGGACCGACGGCGGCGAGGCCGGTCTGCACCCGTCGAACATCCACGACACCCCGTACGCGGTCGGTGCGATCGACTTCACCGGGGACACCCCGATCATCCTGGGGCCGGACGGGCCGTCGCTCGGCGGCTTCGTCTGCCCCGCCGTGGTGGCCAGCGGCGACCTGTGGAAGCTGGGCCAGCTCCGACCCGGTGACACGGTCCGGTTCGTCCCCGTCCGCGAAGCCGACGCCGCCGCGCTCGACGCACACCGGGCCTCCAGGACGGTGCCGCGCACCGGGAGCGACGGCAGCACCGGAGGTGACGGCGACGACGGCGTGATCGCCCGCCTGGATGCGACCGACGTGCGGCCGAGCGTCGCGTACCGACGCGACGGCGACGACAACGTGCTCGTCGAGTACGGCGACATGACCCTCGACATCGCGCTGCGGATGCGCGTGCACGCGCTCATGACGAAGCTGCAGGAGCACACGCCGAAGGGGATCCTCGACATCACGCCGGGCATCCGCTCGCTGCAGGTGCACACCGACGCGTCCGTGCTCAAGGCGCGCGACGTGGCGGGGCTGCTCCGCGAGCTCGAGGGCGAGATCCCGCCGACCGACCAGCTCGTCGTGCCGTCGCGCACCGTCAAGCTGCCGCTGTCGTGGGACGACCCGGCCACCCGCCTGGCGATCGAGCGGTACATGAACGGCGTCCGGAACGACGCCCCGTGGACGCCGTGGAACATCGAGTTCATCCGTCGGATCAACGGGCTCGAGAGCGTCGACGACGTCTTCCGCACCGTGTTCGACGCGAGCTACCTGGTGCTCGGACTCGGCGACGTGTACCTCGGCGCCCCGGTCGCGACCCCGCTCGACCCCCGGCACCGCCTGGTCACGACGAAGTACAACCCGGCCCGCACCTGGACCGCCGAGAACTCCGTCGGCATCGGCGGCGCGTACCTGTGCATCTACGGCATGGAGGGTCCTGGCGGCTACCAGTTCGTCGGCCGCACCGTGCAGATCTGGAACCGGTTCCGCCGGGGCGGGCTGTTCCAGGAGAACCCGTGGGCGCTGCGGTTCTTCGACCGGATCGAGTGGTACCCGGTCGGTGCCGACGAGCTGCTCGAGCTGCGGGCCGAGACGGACGCCGGGCGGGGCTCGTTCGAGACCGTCGAGGGCGAGTTCTCGATCGCGTCGTACAACCGGTTCCTCGCCGACAACGCCGGGTCCATCGCCGACTTCCGGGCGCAGCAGGCGCAGGCGTTCGGCGAGGAGAAGGAGCGGTGGAGGGCGTCGGGCGAGTTCGACGTCCGTGACGAGCCGGCCGCCGTGGTGGCCGACGCCGTGACCGTGCCCGAGGGGTCGACCGCCGTGTACGCCCCGTTCACCTCGACCGTGTGGCAGGTGGACGTCCGCCCGGGTGACCGCGTGGACGAGGGGCAGAAGCTGCTGGCCGTGGAGGCGATGAAGATGGAGTCGATGGTGCACGCACCCGTTCCGGGCCACGTGCTCGAGGTGTACATCAAGCCGGGCGACCAGGTCGCGCCGGGCCAGGTCCTCGCCGCGATCGGAGCGGCAGCGTGAGCGGGACCGCCGCCGCGGCCGCCACGACGTCCGCCGCGGCCCGCGTCCGCGACGCCTTCGCCCGCATCGACGCCGTCGCCCACCCCGAGGTCTGGATCACCCTGCGTGACCGCACCGACGTCCTGGCCGAGGCCCTCGCCGTCGACCCGTCCCTGCCCCTGGCGGGCCTGCTGTTCGCCGTGAAGGACAACATCGACGTCGCCGGCCTGCCCACGACCGCCGCCGCCCGCTCCTACGCCCACGACCCCGCCGCCGACGCGACCGCCGTCGCCCGGCTCCGCGCCGCCGGCGCCGTCGTCGTCGGCAAGACGAACCTCGACCAGTTCGCCACCGGCCTGGTCGGCACCCGCTCGCCCTTCGGCGCGGTCCGGAACGCCTGGGACCCGACGCGGATCTCCGGCGGCTCGTCGAGCGGTTCCGCCACGGCGGTCGCCCTGGGCATCGTCGACTTCGCGCTCGGCACCGACACCGCCGGGTCCGGCCGGGTGCCCGCCGCGCTCGGCAACCTGGTCGGGGTGAAGCCGACGAAGGGGCTCGTGCCGAACACCGGGGTCGTCCCCGCCTGCCGCTCGCAGGACTGCGTCACGGTGTTCGCCCGGTCGCTCGACCTGGCGCGGACGGCGGCCGAGCTGATGGCCGGTCCGGACGGCGTCGACCCGCTCGCACGGCCCGACCTGGCCCTCGCCGACCTGCCCGCCGTCCCGCGCATCGCGGTACCGCTGCCGTCGCAGCTCGAGGGGCTCGCACCCGGCTGGGCCGAGGCGTTCGCCGCCGCCGTCGAACGGTTCCGCACGCTCGGACACCAGGTGGTCGAGGTCGACATCGCACCCCTGCTCGACGCCGCGTCGCTGCTCTACGACGGCGCGTTCGTCGCCGAGCGGTACGCGGCCGTCGGCGCCCACATCGAGGCCCACCGCGACGAGGTCGGTGCCGACCTCGACCCGTCCGTCGCCGCGATCGTGCTCGGCGGTGCACGACCGACCGCCGCGGAGCTCTTCGCCGACCAAGAACGACTCGACGCGTTCGGGGCAGCGGGTCGCGCCGCCCTCGAGGGCACGACCGCCCTGCTCACCCCGACGACGACATGGCACCCGACGATCGAGCAGGTCGCGGCCGATCCGATCGGCGCGAACAGCCGGATGGGTCGGTACACGAACTTCGCGAACCTGCTCGACATGGCCTCGCTCGCCGTGCCTGCCGGCTTCGTCGACGGGCTGCCGTTCGGCGTGATGCTCACCGGTCCGGCGTTCAGCGACCGCCGCCTGGCGGCGTTGGCGGCCGCGTTCGCCGCCCCGACCCTCGACCTGCTGGTCGTCGGGGCGCACCTGCGCGATCAGCCGCTGAACGGACAGCTGGTCGCATCCGGCGGATCGTTCGTCCGGGAGGCCCGCACCGCGTCCGACTACCGGCTGTACGCCCTCGACACGGTGCCGCCCAAGCCCGGGCTGGCCCGCGTGGGTCCGGTCGCGTCCGGCGCTGCTGCGCCGGGCTCCGGCATCGTCGGGGAGGTCTGGCGCCTGCCCGCCGCCGGCTTCGGCACCTTCGTCGCGGGCCTGCCGGCACCGATGGCGATCGGCACCGTGGCGCTCGACGACGGCACCGAGGTCACCGGGTTCCTGGTCGAGCCGTTCGCGGTCGAGGGCGCCGAGGACATCACCCACCACGGTGGCTGGCGCGCGTACCGGGAGCAGTCGTGACGGACGCCGGCTGCCAGGATGGGAGCATGACCCCCGACGACCGGCCTGTACGCCCCGGCCGGCCTCGGGCCGTGCCGAACGCCGACTCCGCGATGAGCCCCCGCGACCAGATCCTCGACGCCGCCGCCGCGCTGTTCGTCGAGAACGGCATCAGCGCGACCTCGACCCGGGCGATCGCCGAACGGGTCGGGATCCGGCAGGCCTCGCTGTACTACCACTTCGCCGGCAAGGACGACATGCTCGTCGAGCTGCTCACGACCTCGGTGCGTCCGAGCCTCGAGCTGGTCCGCGGCCTCGAGCAGCTCGTGCCGGAGTCGGCCTCGGCCGCCGGTGCCCTGGCCGCGCTGGTCGTCGCCGACGTGGACACCCTCGCCCGCACGCCGCACAACATCGGCACGCTGTACCTGCTGCCCGAGGTGCAGGGCGAGCGCTACGACGGCTTCCGGGCCGAGCGCGTGGAGCTGCAGGAGGCCTACGGGCGCCTCGGCTCGCGCGCCGCCACCGCAGAGGTCGCATCCGGCGTCTCCCCGTCGCGCCTCGGTGCCGTGCTCATCCAGATCGCCGAGACCGTCATCCAGCTCCGCCGGTCCGGGCCCGTGCAGGACGCCGACCGCGACGCCCTCGTCGCGACCTGCCTGCGCGCCTGCGGCCTCGACGCCGCCGCGGTGGCCGAGGCCCGACGCGACGCCGAGTCCCTGCTGGCCGCCGTCGCGGTCTGACCCCTTCTCCCCCGACCTCCTTCTTCCCCCAGCGAGGAACACCATGACCACGATCACCCCCGCCGCACACCGTCCGCTCGCCGACGCACTGCTCCCCCGCACCGCGGTCGTCAGCACCGCCCTGGTCCTCGGTGGCGCACTGCTGACCGCCGGAGCCGCGCAGGTGTCCGTCCCGATCTGGCCCGTCCCGATCACCGGGCAGACCCTGGCCGTGCTGCTCGTCGGCAGTGCCCTCGGTGCTCGCCGCGGTGCCATGTCGATGCTCGTCTACGCGCTGCTCGGCGTCGTCGGGCTGCCGGTCTTCGCGGACGGTTCGGCCGGGGTCGGCGTGCTCGTCGGTCCCTCGGGCGGGTACATCGTCGGCTTCGTCGCCGCCGCGGCCCTGGTCGGATGGGTCGCCGAGCGCTTCGGCGACCGCCCGCTGCGGAACGGGCTGCTGTCCTTCGCCCTGGGCACCGTCGTCACCTTCGCCGCCGGGATGGCCTGGCTCGCGGTGGCACTCGGCCTCGACCTGCAGCAGACCCTGCAGTACGGGCTGTACCCGTTCGTCCTCGGTGGCGTGGTGAAGACCCTGATCGGTGCCGGCGTGATCTCCCTCGGGTGGACCGCAGCGCTGCGCTCGGCCACCCGCCGGTGAGCACTCCGTCAGGACTCCGCCGCCGACCGTAGGGGTTCCGTCAGGAGCCCTTCCGCGCCGTTCGAGCGCGCGAGAGCGTGTGGTCGTGACACTGACTGCGATCATGCCGACGCTCCGCGCGTCGCTCCCCGATCCGATGGACCCGTCCCTCTGGCCGGCCCACACCGTCGCGACCACCGACGACCTGCTCGTCTCGGCCATCTCGATGGTCCGGCTCGCCGACCTCACCGGCACCCCGACGGTGCACACCGCCGAGCAGTCCCCGCCGCGGTACCGGCCGCGCGGCTGGGTGGCCCGCGACGTGAGCGTCGCCGTGGCGTCGGTCACCCGCGTGCGGCGACCGCGCCCCGGCGTGGTGCTCCTGGAACTGGACGCGGTCCTGCCGACCTGCGCCGTGCTCGATCAGGTGCGCCTGATCGGACGCCGGAGCACCGCTCCCCTCTCCCCGATGTACGTCGTCACCCGCTGTGACGGTCAGGCCGACGGTCCGTTCCACCGCCTCCCGGCTCCGTTGCCCGCCGACGTCCGCGAAGGTGACCTGGTCTGCTTCCCGTGCCTGGCGACCGTCCGGCACCGCGACGTCGTCGAACCGGTCCGGGCGGAACTCGCGCCGGTGCGCGCGGAACTCGCGCCCGCCCGGACCGAACTCGCGCCGGTCGACCGATGACGACCGCGCTGCCGGTCCGCACCCGGCTGCTCGACGGCACCCACCTGTGGGGCCGGTACACGATCCGGCCCGTCGGCCGGACGCTGTGGAGCTCGCGGACCCTGGTCGTGTTCCCGCCCGGCACGAACACCGGCGAGCGCCTGCTGCTGCGCGCCTGGCACGTCTGGCCAGCCGTCGGGGCGCTCGTCGCCCTCGCCGCCCTGGTGCTCGCCGTCTCGGTCCCCGCCGTCGGCACGACCACCGCGCTGCTCGTCTACGGCGGTGGCTTCGCGGTCCTCGCCCGTGCCACCCGCGCGCTCCGCCCACGGGTGCGGTCCGTCACCGTGACGACGTTCCTGGGCGACGGCCGCCGCGAGGTCCACGGCGACGAACGCCTGCTCACCGGCTCCCTCGACGCCCTGTCGATCCTGGAGCAGGCGCTCCAGTCGGACCGCATCAGCGCCGTCGACTTCGAGCTCGTCTGGGCGGACGTGTGGAACGCCCTGGAGTCCCCGGACCCGGACCACCGCGCGCAGCGGTCATCCTGAAGCCGGTTCCCGCGCACCGCGTTTGTATGGGTCCGGGAAGGAGTACGCGATGAAGCACATCCACTACGACGCCACCACGATCCTGGTCGGTGACGACGTCGCCGACGCCGTGATCGAGTACGCCGCGGCCCTCGCCGGAGGCGACCGGGCCGACACCGTCGACGTGCCGGCCGTGGCCGACGACGGCACCATGACCACCACGAAGATCCTGATCGGGCCCGCGAGCGAGATCGTCGTCGCGGACGCGGAAGAGGACGAACTCGAGATGGACAACCGGGAGTTCGTCGGGCGACTGCGCGCCGCCGCGAAGACCTTCGGGCACAGCGAGCCGATCCACGCGAACACGCGGACGGACCTGGCGGACGCGGCGGAGGCTACTGAAGAGTCGTGACGCTTCCGCGCCGGCTCCACGCCCCGCACGGCGCTGCCGATCGCGGGCGACGACGAGCAGGCCAAGGCCCTGGTCGCCGAGCTCGTGCAGCTGCTCGGGTTCGACACCGTGGACGCCGGGACCCTGGCCGAGTCGTGGCGCTTCGAGCCGGAGTCCGGGGCGTACACGGGGATCTACGCGGCGAGTGCCGAGGGGTTCGCGGCGGACTACCGGGCCGATCAGGGAGCGCCGTTGCCCGCGGAGCGGCTGCGGGACGTCCTGGCGGTGTCGCACCGGGCGGATGTGGCGAACCGGCAGTTCTGACGGGCGGTCGCGCTCGCCCCGACACCTGCTCGGGGCGGAGCTGTTCCGGTCCCGCTCAGCCGGCCCAACGCCCGCTCCCCGGGACCCGCGGCGGTCCTCCGAGTCCACGCTGGCGGAGCGCCCAGTTGATCAACGCGTGGTCCAGCATGAACAGGCGGTTGCCCTCGTCCACACCACCCTCCGAGATCCGCCCGACCACCCACTCGACCGGGCTGGAACCGTCGTAGTGCGCGTCAGGCTCGAACATCCGGTGCACCTCCCCGATCTCGGCGAGCACGTTGAGCGCGTACGAGAACGGGTAGGGCCGGTTCGCGCGGCCAGCGGCGTCGCCCTCGAGTCCGGTGAACGCCTGCACCATGCGGGTGAGCATCTCGTCCGTGACGAGGTCGCGACGACCGGTGAAGTCGGCAGTCTGCACCAGGTACGAGTACGCGATCCCGGACAGGAAGTAGTCCGCGCCGGGGTCGATCGTCTGCCAGGACCCGACGAGGTCGGTGACGAAGCCGTCGAGGTCGGGGATGACCTGGTCGAGTCGGCGAGCGCCCTGCGCCGCGAGCAGGAGGTACAACCCCATGTGCGTCCGTTCGGCGGGTTGCAGAGCGTCGAACAACGCGAGCGCCTGCTCGAAGCGGCCCGCCGCGTGCCGATCGTGTCCGGAGACGGCGACCGTGTTGAGCATCGTGAGCAGCGGGTACACCCGCGGGAACGCCGGCGACATCGGGCTGGGGAACGACGGCTCGCTGCCGATCTCGTCCGCTCGGTCGAGGTACGCGAACACCCGCTCGATGTGCGGGTCGATCCGTTCTGCGTGCCCGAGCAGGGTGACCGCGGACAGCAAGACGGAGCCGCCGCGGCCTCGGAAGAACGGCGACGGGACACCTTCGACGAGCTGCAGCGCTTCCTCGATGTGGTCCCGGCTCGGCGAGACGAGCCGTTCGCCGATGCCGAGGTGCCAGAAGGCGAGGAACACCGCGGACGAAGCGGACAGGCGCTCGTAGTCGCCGTGTCTGCCGGCGTTCTCGTCGGCGATCCCGTCGGGCTCGACGTCGTCGATCATGGCCAACACCTCGTCCGCGACGTCGTCGAACCCCGGCCTGGGCCGGACCAGTGCGCGCGGCCCGAGCACCAGACGGGCGAGGCCACACTTGGCTGCTGCCTCGATGGTGATGCACCCGGCCATCAACCGGTAGTACGGGTTGCGTTCGCTCCGACCAGCGGCGAGCGCGCGCTGGAGACCGGCAGCGAGGGTCTGGTCATCGGCTGGGTCGCCCGGATCGGACGCGCGGAGCACCGTGTCAGCGAGGTGGTGGGCGAACGCGGTGTAGCCGGTACCCGCCGGGACTCGCTCCCGGAGCAGCGCGAAGACCCGGCGGATCCTCGCGGCGTCGGCGGGGTCGTAGTGCACGGGGCGCTGGCCGAGCCCGATGCCACGCACGATCCGACTCCACGGCGTTGCGATGGTGCGGCTCTCGACCGGGAGATCGATGATCGCAGTCCGCGGCGTGGACGTCGTCGACGTTTCGGTCATCGGTTGTCTCCGTTCGGGGTCGAGTACGGCAGTGCGGGCATCGGGATGCCGAGGAACTCGGTCCTCGAACCCTCGAGCATCTCGACTGCCCAGTTGAGCCACTTGAGTCCTTCGACGTAGATGGCGATGGGTCGACGCTGACTGAGCGGTGAGTCCACGAGCGTGCCGTCGACCTCGGAAAGGAAGTGGAACGGTGGCATCGCCGTGAAGTGCGTGCCCATCGTGAAGACGAACCGCACCAGCCAGTAGGGGTCGTCCGGCACCACGGGCATGCCGTGCGCGTCCGCCCCGTACACGGCGGCCATGACCGGCGCGAAACGCTTCGCCATCCCGGCGTAGGCGACCTGATACGGGTTGCCGTCGTGGAAGCGGACGTCCACGACCGGGCTGCCGTCGTCGGCAACGTCGACCGCGAGGTCGAACTGCTCGTAGTGCATCTCGTCGTAGTGCCCGATCGAGTTGTGCCACGGCTTGTTGTCGTACATCGGGTCGTCGCGCGTCTCACCCCCGTCGCTGCGGAAGCCGATGGCTCGCGGATCGAGGAACATCACCCCGATCGAGTCCGCGGTGATCGCGGCGAGTGCAGCATCGACCTCCGGCTGCGGAGCACCACGCTCGATGAGTTCCTGCGCGCGACGCAACGGTGTCGTGTCGGCGAGCTTGACGTTCTCCGTGTTGGTGTCGCCCATGACGAGCGCGTGCACACGCGGCTCCAGGACGTCGAGGTACTCGGGGTCGGAGCGGAGCGCGTTCAGCAGCGGGCCGATGTTCCGGAGGCGCTGCCCGTCGACGATCACGTGCTCGGTGTCCAGCAGCGCCGCACCGAACGTGTGCGGGGCCGTGCGCCGACAGAGCGCCAACCGTTCCTCGATCTTCCGGAAGTACTGCTCCTCGAGCGTCCCCCCGGGTGCCGGCGCTCGGTGAACCGAATGGACATCGCGGTGCAGAACGCCGATGACCGCCTCGTACACACGGCTGACGACTTCCACGGGAGGCTTCGTGCGCTCCACCCACCTGCTCACTTCCTCCCCCGGGACGTAGGTCATCTCGTAGATCACCTCGCGGAAGGCGTCCGTGTCCGCGACCACGTGCGCGGGAACAGGGAGCTCGCGTGAGGTGATGTTGCCGACCGTCGGGAAGACCCGTCGGAGCTCCAGCGGGAGTGCCTGGAGGTACTCGGCTTGCTTGCGGGCCTTCGCGAACGGCGGGAGCATCACTCCGGTTCCCGACGGGTCCCAGCTGACCGTGCTGAGCGCATCGCTCAACACCTTCCGGACGCGACGCCCGGGGGCGCCGTCACGCTCGACGAAGACCGTCATCGATTCGCTGCCACCCGCACCGAAGCCGACGACGGTCTCACCAGGTTCGAGGTAGGCGTTCACGGTGCTGCTGAGGATCTTGCGGTGCTGCGCGTACCGGAGGACGTGTTCGTGTTCCAGGGATCGGGTCAGCGCCGAACGTTCCTCGGCCTCGTCGAGGTCGATGTTGACTCCACGGTGCCAGATCTCTCCAGGGGACCGGACGGTGATGACGTCAGCGCGGTGCGGGACCGAACGAACACGGTGGTTCGGCAGCGTCGAACCGAGGGACACGACGAGGCAGACACCGTTCAGCTGGATCCGACGCTCGGGGACGTCGAGTGCCCCTTCTACGAGCACGGCTCGGGTCGCATCGATGAGCTCCCGCCGGGTGGTGAGCGGAACGCCCTCGGGCGAGAGCACCGAGATCGATGCGTCCCCGATCTTGTCGGCGAGTTCCGCCAGGTCGTGACGAACGTCCTCACGATCCGGGTTCCGCGCACCGCGGAGGGACCGAGCGACCAACGGCACCACGTCCTCTGGGTCCACCGCACCCGAAACGGCGAGCGCGACCAACCATCCGCACCTGTCGCTGCCGGCCAGGTGGTGATCGGTCTGCGCCAGGAGCGCTGGGCGGTACGTCCGCACGAGTTCGAACAGCGACGAGCGGTGGGCGACGAGGGCCGTGGCAGCGTTGCGCCAGACAGCGCCGATCGGCTCGGGCTCCGGGCCGGATCCGTCGCCCAGCACCTTGGGTCGTGCGACGGCGCCCACGAGACGCGCGTGGATCTGTTCGGCGAGTGGGTGCGCCCGGACCAGCCGCCGCACCGTTCGGCTGAGGTCTTCCGGCCCCGTGTCGACCTGGTGCTCGAAGTGGAACACGGTCGACTCGACGTGCGACGGCGCGGCGAGGTCCCGCACGGAGACGTTCCCGTCGGCGTCGAGCACCTCGAGCTCGGTTCGAGCGTGCCCGAGCTGCTCTGGGCTTCCCGTGAGGTACTTCTTGACGCGCGCACGGATGACGATCTCGCCGGCTGCCACGTCGACGTGTTCACGGTGGGCATGGGTGGTGCCGAACACCTCGAGGAACCGACGGATGCCGATCAGGTCGTCGCGTTGGGGCCGATCAGCGAGGCTGTCCATGGCCGTTCCGATGACCCGCCGGATCCACCGTTCGTGCAGCCTCGACCCGGCCGCGGTCCGGAAGGCCGTGCGGAGGAGGTCGAACTCCACGGGTCCGGGCGTCGCCCCCGTCGTCAGGAGATCACGGAGCGTTGCGCGAAGCCGTCCGGACAGATCGATCGCGTCGAACAAGCCTGCGTCGTCCGCGGTTCCGGTCCAGGGCGCCGAAGGAGTCTCGGCACCGTTCGCGACGAGCAGTTCGAGGGATTTCCCGCCCGGCCCGAGTTCCAACACCATGTCGGCATCGATGGCGCGGATGCGCGCCACGGTCGCTTCTGAGTTCATCGGGCGATCGGTCATCGCCAGGACGGCGTCGCGCACCTCGGCAGCGGTCTGCAGCAGTGCATCACGGTGGTTGGCCACCAGTGGCACCTGCGGATCCGTGAACACGATGCCCTGCTGAGTCATCCAGCTCGCCAGCGCATCGCGGACCACGTGCATGCGCGACGCGTGTGCCAGGAAGGTCGTCGGCTCCTTGAGTTCGACCGTCTCGATGAAGGGGAATCGTTCGAACATCTGCCGGAACCGTTCCATGTACCCGGTCCGCACGTACGCGTTCATCTGCCGCCACGAGTAGCGCTTGTGGATCTCGACGTCGGTGACGGGCACCGTCGCATCCAGGTGGTCGAGCAGATCGGCCAAGTGCTCGGGTTCGCCGTGCAGGGCGATCACGTGCGCGGGCTCTCGGACCGGACGCTCCCCGGGCGCGAACCGCGGGAGATGCTGCCGAAGGCCTGCGATGAAGGCATCGTCCTGTTCGATCGGCGGTGCGTCCTGTTCCGATGCGAGCAGCATCAGCGGTGTGAAGGCCTCCGAGATGCGGATGCCGTCCCGCACGGACAGGGCACCGGCCGCCACTGCGGCAGTGAGGATGCCGAAGCTCTCACCGGTGTACGCGGTGAACTCGATCTCGACGTGCGCGGCAGCGGCCCGCTCGCGGAGGTGACGCTCGAGACCGAGGCTGTGGGCCAGGAAAGCGGCACCGATGTGGCCCTGGCGCCGCAAGCGGTCGGTCGGCATCGAAACGCCGAAGCGGATGCCGTCAGCGTCACGCGGTTCATGGAGCGCCGCAGCAGCCTCCGAGAGCAGCGCTCGGACGGGAGCGCTCGAGGCCGCGAACTGGTCGGCGCCCCGGAACGCGGATCGGCTGCCGAGCCCCGGGAAGAAGCCGACGAGCCTCGCTGGCGGCGCCGTGAGCGGGACCGGTCGAATCGTGTTGGTACCTGATGCTGGCGGCAACGTGCTCTCGATGGTCATGTGCCTTCTCCCTCTTCGGCGATACGACAGCCCCCGGCTGCCGAGATGAACAAAACCGGCCAACCGGCTTGTTTGTCAAGAAAGGTCGGGAGAGTTCATCGCCGCGTTACGCCGATGAAACAAAGCCACGGTAGATCTCTGTGAACTCGTACAGTTGAAGTAGCGATTGGTGCTCAGATTGACAAAACCGGCCAATTGGCTTGTTTAATGCTGTTGCCACCCATCGGAAGGAAGCATCATGCCCATCGGACTCATCGCACTCGCCCTCGGCGGGTTCGGGATCGGCCTCACCGAGTTCGGCATCGTCGGACTCCTGCCGGAAGTCGCAGCTGACACCGGGGTCACCGAGCCCGTCGCTGGCTACCTCGTCTCCGGCTACGCTCTCGGCGTCGCAGTCGGAGCAATCGCGCTCACGGCGCTCGTCTACCGCCTCGAGCGCCGCAAGGTCTTGATCGGACTGATGGGGCTCTTCATCATCGGGAACCTGCTGTCCGCGATCGCACCCGACTACTCCGTGCTCCTCATCGGGCGGGTCATCGCCGCGCTGTGCCACGGAGCGTTCTTCGGCATCGGCGCCGTCGTCGCCGCGGACATGGTGCCGGCGAACAAGAAGGCCGGCGCGATCTCCCTGATGTTCGCTGGCCTCACGGCAGCGAACGTGCTCGGCGTGCCACTCGGTACGTTCCTCGGGCAGCAGCTCGGATGGCGGTCGACGTTCTGGGCGATCACGATCATCGGCGTCATCGCACTCGTCGGCATCCGCGCACTCGTCCCCATCACGCCGGGTGCGACCGGCTCCAGCCTCCGGACTGAGTTCGCCGTCTACCGACGCCCGCAGGTGTGGGTGTCAGCGGCAGCGAGTGTCTTCGCGTTCGGCGCCGTCATCGGCGCGTTCACCTACATCGCGTTCACCCTGACCGAGGTCACCGGCTTCTCCCAGAGCGCCGTCCCGTGGCTCCTGGTCCTGTTCGGCGTGGGAACCTTCATCGGCAACTTCGTGGGCGGGAAGCTCGCCGACCGGGCGCTCAACCCGTCGCTCATCGCGATCCTGGCCGTACTGACCGTCGTGCTCGTCGTCTTCGCGCTCACCGCGACGAATGCCATCGCGACCGTCGTGCTGCTGCTGCTCCTCGGCACCGTCGGACTGTCCACCGCTCCGGGCCTGCAAGTCCGCATGATGACCTTCGCGGGGGACGCTCCCACGGTCGCTTCCGGGACGAACATCGCCGGGTTCAACATCGGCAACGCGATCGGCGCATGGCTGGGCGGCGCGACCATCGGCGCTGGCCTCGGGTTCACCTCGCCCCTCTGGGCGGGTGCTGGTCTCGCCGTGGTCGGCGTCGCTGTGCTCGCCGTCGGATCGATCCGACGCACCCGGAACGTCCCGACGTCGACCGCCCCGGTCGTCGTCACGCAGTGATGGACCGACTCGATTCCCCCGGCTGACCTCGGCCGGTCGACGCCCGCGCCGTGGGACCCGGCGCGGGCGTCGTGCACTCGCACCCCGCATCCCGTGTCCGGAGCGCCACAGAAGAACGGAACGCCATCATGCCTGTCGGAGAAGCACCACTCCTCACCCACGCACAGCTCGTGCCAGGGCGCCTCGTCCATCGCCGGGCGCTGTCCGACGTCCTCGTCACCGAAGCGCACGCCCTGGGCGATGACACGTTCATCGCAGGAGCCCAGTGGCCCCGCAACCACCGCCTCTTCGGGAGATCTACGGACGTCGACGTCTCCCTCGTCGCGGAGACGGTCCGACAGGTCACGATCTTCCTCGCGCACACCGAGTACGAAGTCCCTGTCGGGGACGCCTTCCTGATGGGGGCCATGCAGGTCGCCACCGTGAACCGGGTGATGAACGAGGTGGGGCCGGATCTCGCCGTCACCATCCGAGCGACGGAACTCCGTCGCTCGGCGCGCGGGCTCGCGTCGTTCGTCGTCGAGGCCGTGATTCGCGACGCCGACGGTGAGGTCGCCCGGGGGAACGCCAGCGCGCGCATCCTCGATCAGCGGACCTACGCCAGGACACGTCGGGGCCGCACCGCACCGCTGGTCGTCAACGGTTCTGGTCCGGGGCGAGACACACTCGACGTGATCGCCCCGACTCCGCGACCCGGAGTCTCGATGCTCGTCGTCAACACCGCGGAGACGGCCTTCTTCGATCATCCGCTCGATCACGTTCCGGGGATGCTCCTCATCGAAGCGGCCCGTCAAGCGATCCGAGCTGACGGGGGTCCGGCGCTGGCCGGCCTCGATGCGGTGTTCGACGCCGTCGTGGAGTTGGACGAGCCGTGCGTGATCGTCGTCGAGCGGCATCGCGATGACTGGCTCGTGCGCTTCGAGCAAAGTGGGGAGATCCGGACGTCGATCATCGGGCGCCGCGCAGCATCGAGGGCAACATCGGAGGCGGCGCTCGTCGAGGTCAGCGCCGGATGAGCGAGAGCACTGCCGAGCACGAGTCCGATCGCTCGGGCACGACGATCCCGGGCAACAGGATCTCCCACATCTCACGAACGCGCTCGAACAGGTCCTGCCGATCGTGCAGGGTGTCGGACACCAACTGCACCCCTGTGTACGCCGGAACGACGAAACGGGCAAGCCGTACGGAATCGATGTCGGGCCGCAGATCGCCCTGCTCCACGGCCAAGGCGATCAGGTTCTCGAACGTCGCCATCCAGTCACGGTACGGCGCGACGTTGGAGAGCGAGCTCGCTGAGCCGTCGGTGGTGAGGCGGATACCAGCGCTGACGACCCCGTCGCTGACCAGTTGGCGGGCAAGACCGGTGCACATGCGGATCATGGCCTCGAAGGCCGAAGACGCCTTCGCGATGGCCACCTCTGCGTCGACTCGCGCGACCCGGTGCTGCTCCACGATGACCGCGTCTGCGATCTCTTCCTTGGAGCGGAAGTGGAAGTACATGGCGCCGCGGGTCACTCCGGCTTCGTCCGCGATCTGGTCGAGCGAAGCGCCCGCGTACCCTCGGCGCTCGAACACCTTGGCTGCACCGCGGACGACAGCGGCCCGCGTCTGCAGCGCCCGCTCCTGCGTCGGCTCGGTCCTGGTGCTCATCTGATGTCGATCGTAGCCGACGGCCGTCGGGAAGCGACCAGACCGACGGGCGCGAAACGGGTTGCCGTCACCGGCAGCACGGGATTCATCGGTCGGCACGTCGTCTCGGCGCTCAGGGCGCGCGGGATCGAGTCGATGGCATTGGATCATGCCACGTTCGATGACGAAGGTCGACGACGACGAGCGTTCGAGGGGGTCGATGCGGTCGTGCACTGCGTCTCGGCGGTTTCCGGCTCATCCGCGGCGATCCGTGCAGCGAACGTCGATGCGACCCGGGTTCTCGTACGGTCCTCACGCGCCGCCGGCGTGGACCGCGTCATCGCCGTGTCGACGGCTGCGGTCACCGGGATCGGACCGCATCGTGGAGCCTCGGGCACTGCTACACCGCACACGTCGTCGCCGGTCAGCCGCGCTCGCGCGAAGGGCGAACAGATCCTTGCCGAGGCCGGCGCGATCATCGTCCGCCCGAACATCGTCTGGGGCGCTGGCGATCGCTGGGCGGTGCCGACGATCGCACGCATCGCCGCAGGGTCGAACGACGAGACCTCGACCTGGCAGGCAGTCGTGTCCGCGGTCGGGGTGCGTGACCTCGCAGAAGGCCTTGTCGGCATCGCGGCGAGCGCCCACGCGACGCCGATCGGGCCCCTGGTCCTGCATGCGGACGCGCCGACGCCGATCCCGGTCAGCGCCATCGTGGAGTGGGTCCGGGAACACGTCCTGACCTCCGCCGAACCGCGCGGACCGCTGCCGCGCCTGAGCGATCACCAGCGCTCGATGCTCGAAGTCGACAACTGGTTCGACGGGTCGGCGTTCTGGCGAGCAGCGGGTGTCCCCGCGCCAGAGCCGTTCCAGCCGCTGCCGACCGACGCGGAGTGGTACCGCGATCACATCCTCACGACGTAGCCGTCGAGGTCGTCTTCCCCGGTCCCGGTGCTGCGACCTCGTGGCCGCCCGCTCTGCGGGCCCCGGCTCGGAAGCCCGAGCTGGCCGCCGAGAGAACCGAGGAGCGCGACGACGAAGCCGACGATCTGCAGCGGCGACAGCGCCTGGCCGAGGACGACCCACCCGAGCAACGCAGCGGTCAACGGACTGAGAACGCCCAACAACGCGATCCGGGCCGACGGCAGCGCCCGTGCGCCTCGGAACCAGACGCTGTAGGCCAGGGCCCCACCGACCAGCGTGAGCCAGGCGTACCCCGCGTACCCGGCGGCGGTCGGCTGCCACGGCCCGCTGTCGACGATCGGGATGAGCGGGGCGATCACCACGCCCCCGACGATGAGTTGCCATGCGGTCGAGGTCAGGGGGCGTGTGCCCTCCGGGGTGCCCCACCGACGAGTGAGCAGGAGCCCCAACGCCATGGACACCGTCCCGAGCGCCGCCGCCCCGAGCCCGAGCACGTCGAACACCGCATCTCCGCTGAGGGAGACGAGCGCGACGCCCACCAGGGCCACGACGCCCCACACCACGTGGGCGATCGCGGGCCGCCCCCACCGCAGCGCCACGGTCAGTGCCACGACGACGAGCGGCTGGAGCGCACCGACGATGGCCGCCAGGCCTCCCGGCAACCGGTCGGCCGCGACGAACAGCAGCGGGAAGAAGCACCCGATGTTGAGCATGCCGAGCACGAACGTCCGGAGGCGCCAGCCCCGCGGTGGGACTCCCGGCCGGATCGCGAGCAGCAGCAGGCCGGCGGGGAGTGCACGCAGGACGCTCGCAGTCATCGGGTGATCAGCGGGCAGGAGCTCCGTGGTGACCACGTAGGTGGATCCCCAGACGATCGGCGCCACGGCCGCGGTGAGCGTGATGCCGGCAGACGCGGACGTGGATCGGGAGCGGTCGGTCATCTGCACACCGCCTTTCCTTCAGGCTGAACTTCTCAACGTTGAGACATTATTGCCCCGATAGGCTCGCGTCAAACAGTTCAGCGTGAAGGAGTGCTCTGATGGAGGATGCCGTCGATCGAGTCCTGGCCCAGTGGGGCCGGGAACGACCAGACCTCGACGTCCGCGCGATGGCCGTCATCGGGCGCATCGGGCGCGCCGAAGCGATCCTCGACCGGAAGGTCGGTGCCGTCCTCGCCGAGCACGACCTGCTCCCGGGCGAGTTCGACCTCCTCGCGACCCTCCGACGTTCGGGATCGCCACATCGGCTGGCCGTCGGACAGATGCTCGCCTCGACGATGGTGACCTCCGGGGCCGTCACGAACCGCTTGAACCGGCTCGTCGCGAAGGGCTTCGTCACGCGGCAGACCGACCCCTCGAACCGACGCAGCGTGCTGGTCACGTTGACCGATCACGGGCTGACGGTGGTGGACGCAGCGTTGGCCCGGCACGTCGAGGACGAACGGGAGCTCCTCGGCACGCTGAGCAGCGACGAGGAGCAGCAGCTGGCCGGGCTCCTCCGGAAGCTGCTGCTCGGCCTCGGCGACGGGGCGGACTGAGCACAGCCCGCCGTGGCCACCGGCCCCGGAGAGTCGCCTGACGCGCTCCGTCTCAGGCGGCGCCGTGGCCCCGGCCGTGGCCGTGCTTCGTCGCGTTGGCGTTGACGAGGTGCAGTTCGTTGCCGTGGCGCTCCAACACGGGCTTGTACCCGGCGGGCAGGCCGGCGACGCGGACCCTGCTGAAGCTCGAGCCCTTCGCGATCCGGTCCGCCGTGATCAGGACCACGTCGTTGGACACGGCCGTGCCCTTGGCGACGTGCACCCGCAGCGTCCCGCCGAACGACGCCGTGCCGTCGACGCGCATGGCTGGACGGGGCCCGGAGACGCTCAGCGACAGTGCAGCGTGCGAGCGCTGCGTCAGGTTGCCGCCGATTCGGATCACCCTGGTGCTGGCATCGGCGAGCGTGCCGGAGACAGTGGCCACCGACCCCTTGCCCAGGGCAGCAGCGGAGTCCGCCGTTAGCGTCCCACCGCGGACGATGGTGCCGCCGGTGTAGCGGTTCGAGCCGGCGAGGGCGAGGCTGCCGGTACCCCGCTTGGTCAGTGACCCGTTCCCGCCGATGTTGTTGCGCCAGGTGTCGGCGGCGTCCAGGCCCTTCTCGGCGGCGTTCATCGACACCGACACCGCGCTGTCGAACGCTCCGTAGCCGGACGCTGCCGAGAAGAGGTCGAGGCGCCCCCACCCTTCCGCGTCGTCCAGCAGGGGGTAGCCCGACGGCAGCGCGGTCGTCCGGAGCACCTCTCGGATCTGGGCGTCGCTGAGGTACGGCAGGCGGGTCCGCAGGAGCGCTTCAGCACCCTTCGGCACCGTGGCCGGGATCGTCTTCGCGCCGGTGCGCGTGAACCCGTACGTCAGACGCCCGCGGTAGTCCTTCTTGTCCGCTGCGTAGTCCGCGTACCGATCGACCGCGCTCGGGCCGGCTGCGGCGAGGACCTTCTCCGCCTGCTGGTGCGCCTGCTGCTCGAGCTGCGTGTTGGCCGGGTCGTTCAGGACGGCCGCTGCCAGCGCAGTCGCCAGGACCCGTCCGCCCATGACGTCGAGCGGCGAGTGCATCCCCGCGACGATCCGACTGTTGCCGATCTCCGAGCCGTTGGTGAGGAGCTCGGTGTACTTCTCCGGGTACGCGTACGCGAAGGCCAGAGATGCCAGGTAGCCGGCGTTGGTGTGTCCGCTGGGGAAGCCGCCGTCCGTGGCGGGCGTCGGGGACTTCTCGGGGACGAGCTGCGGCAGCACCTTGACGTCCTGGCTCTGCCGGTACGGCCGCGGGTACTGGTAGTACTTCTTCGCGTTGCTGGCAGAGGAGTAGTCGCCCCGCAGCGTGTTCACCAGCTGGACGACGTCGCCGAGCTCCGAATCGGTGTCCGCCCACGCGCCCTTCGCGTTGCCCTGGTCGACGTACTGCTTCGTCGTGGCGTCCGCCGGGATCTCGTCGGGGATCGTCGTGCCCGCGTTCGTCGCGGTCCGCACCGCGTCGGACAGGTCACCGAAACCCGCGATGGCCGAGTAGCTCTGGTTCCGTCGGTCGATCAGGTACGCCTCGTGCCCCTGCGCATCCGTCCGGGTCTGCGTGGTCCGCGCTGCCTGCGCGATGTTCGAGTCCAGGATCCGCTGCGCTGCAGCGCTGGTGGCGACCCCGCTGTCCCAGGACGATCCCGGGCGCCACAGGGTGCCGAACTGCGACAGCACCCCGGTCGCGGCGTTCGTCTCCGGCGTCGTGGCGGCAGGGGTGTTCGTCTTGTAGGTGTCTACGAAGTACCCGTAGGCGCCTGGACGCGGCGCGGTCCGCGATGTCGCCGCAGATGCGCCCGCCGGAGCGATCAAGGACACGGCGCACGCCACCGCCAGGACCCCCATCACCGTGCGGGCCCGACGTCTCGGAACAGCGATCAGGAACCGGCGCATGGCGTTCTCTCCACTCGAAGCGTGGTCACACGATTCGGTGACACAGAGCAGAAGCGTGGCGCAGGCGCGTGAACCGGAAGTGGCACCTGCGTGAACCGCTGCCGTACTCGCTGCTGCTGGTCACAACGGAACCACGCCGGGTCCATCGCCGAACAGCAGAAGAGCCTCAGCTCCCCGTCTGACCGGGGATCTGAGGCTCTTCTGGATGGCGGTACCGGTGGGATTTGAACCCATAGGCCGAGCAGCGGAAGTAAGGGCGAAGCGGCGAGATCCCGGTCCTGACGCGGAGGTGGGACGCGGTTGCTCCCACCTTCACCCGCCTCCAAACCGGTGATCCGTTACTGCTCAGTTACCGCAGCGCCGACGGCGAGCCGAGGTCATCGGCGGAGCAATGGGCGCCGTGAAGCTCGATCACGGGCACGATCAGGCTTGCGTCATCTTCCGATACGACCCCGCGCAGTCTGACGTCGCGAAACCCGAAACGCGGATCTCCGACGAGGTCACGACCATCTGCGAGTCGGCCGACGCGAACGGCCACGAACTCTCGGGTCGCGGCAGTCTGAGTCAGGCGGTCCGTGACGCTCACTGATACTTTCCAAACGACGACGGCAGGCGCCCCACTCGAGGTGCTGGCCGTTGCTCTTACCGATGGTCAGCACTTGCGACACCCTGGGGTGCCTCTCCTTACGCGCTCACATCATCGATTCCCGATAGTGCATCCTCGAGAGCTCGCGGACTCGCGATCCCAGCCAGGCGTGCAGAGCGGCCTGGTCGCCGTTCAACTTCGCCCTGGAGTACGACAGTCGTGCCTTGACTCATCCACAGGTGGATCTGTTCCAGCCGCTCGCGCCGGACCACGGCCTCAACGCGTCCATGCCGCGAACTTGTCCCGGATGGAGCCTGGACAGCGATTTCTCCAAAGGGGTCACCAGGACTGTGCTCGATGCGGATGATTGGACCGGTGATGACGCGCACTGCGTCTCTCCTCGACGTCGACAGCAACTGCACTGCGCGAGAGATCAGGTGGCGTGCATCGGCGTCAGCCGGAATACTGATCCGGCTCGGCGGGTCAGCCGGGATGCCCTCAATGGGTGCCCATGCGAATCCGGTCTCGAGCCATCCAACGTCGGGCTCGGACACGGCACGGCTGAGGTTCGCGAACATTTCCTTCGTACCGCCGGCAATGATCACGGGTGCGAGATCTCGCATGCTCGGATCGGTGGCGGGCTGCACAACATGCTTTTCGAACGCTGCCATCGCCTGCGCGAGAGTGCGCGTTACACGACGCTCCGCAGACTCTGAAGGCGCGGACGAGAACACTTCATTATCAAGCTGTGTTTCGGGTTCGGGCTCCGGCGGATTGACTCTGAGCGCCACGGGGAAGGTGAACGATCCTTCCTCGGTGTGGGCGAGCCGAGCTTCCCGAACAATCTCATCGGCGAGCTTGGAGTAGTTGCTACCAATCGACTGGCGTGGACGACGAGCCGCTGTCGCCGCTGCACGCATCATGCCGAAGGCTGAGCTGATCACGGTGGCGCCGGTTTCTAGCGGAACGGTGTGGCGACCATCGATGCGAAACCGCGTGACGTCGAATCGCACCATCTCGAGAGCCCGCTCTAACTGCGCTCGCTGCTCTTCGTGAGCGGCGGCGACGCGCTCAAGTAAATCGGTCCAAAGGAAGGTGCCGAGCCTAACCTCGTGCGGAACGTACATCTCGGCTTGGTACGTGACGTTCTTTGCCGCGTCTGGGTGATCGTGCGCGACGTAGTCCGATGGCAACTGGATGGCACCAAACGCCCAAAGATCCGATCCACGCGGATTGTCCTCGATCTTCGACCATCCGCGGGATCGCAGCAACGCGACGAGGTCTTCGGCGACGTTTGCGCTCACGTCGCACCTCCCCGTCCGTTCTTGTGGAAGTCGTAGACCTCGTCCCGCCAGTCGTAAAGCGTTTCCGCCGTGATTCGATCCGCGCGCGTGAACTTCATCGACGTGGTGTGTACAGCCGGATCGAACCGCTTCCCGAAGGCCACGGTCCGATGCACCGTCGACGATGTCTTGCCATCAATCCAATCACTGACCACCGACGGCACCTTCACGAGCACCACGAAGACCGGCACCAGACTGTCCGTCCACTTGTCGACCCAGCCGGTCTCGAGCTGCAGGCTCGCAACACCCAGACCCACCTTGAACTTGCTCGTGCACTTGATCTGAACTTCGGCGCTCGCCCGCCCGAATTTCAATGTGACGTCGACGGCATCGATGTCCTCATCAGGGGACGTTTCCTGCAGCCCGACGCCCGCGTGGGCTGCGAGCGAGCGCAAATACGCCACACCGTAGCGGCCCTTGCGCCCGTTGTCCGTGAAATGGCTGCCTGCCGGGATCGCAAGACGCGACGACACAGAGGGGCTTTTCGGAGCCCCTGCGCCTGTCCTGATCGCCGCCATCAGGGTCAGCATAGCGAGGAGTTGTCATGCCTTGCTTGACATCGAGTTGCACTCGTACAGGGTGGAACGAGGTCGCGCGGAAGAGATGAGCGGGACGATCGAGGTGAGCGCCGTGATCGGCTCGCAGGAAGTTCGCGCAGGAACGTCCTTCGCCGCTAGGAGCGGGATGGTCGATCAAGCAAGCGGGCGTTTCGGGCGTTGTCCAATGCGACAGCCACGGTGTCCAGGTCGTCTTCAAACAAGTCCGCATACCGGTCAAGCGTCATCGCCGCAGACGAGTGGCCGAGCATGCGTTGCACGGCCTTCACGTTCGCGCCGGCGCTGATCGCCAGAGATGCGGCCGTGTGCCGGAGATCGTGCGGAGTCACGACAGGCATGACCGGCGGCACCTCATCGCCCCGCTCGCGCGCTTCGGCTGCGGCTTCTTGGTCTGCAGCACGGACGCGGCCAACTGCGCCGACAAACCAGCCCTTCCGAGAGTCACCGGGGCGCAGGTGTTCTAGCCCTGCGCCCCAGAGGAGATCATCAGCGGACTTCCTGTCGCACGCAGCCCCGAGCGCGCCGTCAAGGAACGCCGGGTAGACCACTGAGCGCCGTTCGTGTGTCTTCGGAGTTCCGACGATCACTGTTCCGTTGACGTTGACCGCGTTCTCCTCGACTCTGACTCGCCGCGCCGCCCGGTCAACGTGCCGAACGCGGAGCCCGGTCGCCTCGCCCCACCTAAGTCCCGTGTAGGCGAGGAAACGCACGAGGTCGGGGTACTTGGACGCGACGGCGAGACGCTCTACCTGCTCGTGAGTGAGGTAGGCACGCCGGCCCTTCGTCTTGCGAGGAAGCTTGATCTCGCGCGCCGGGTTCGAGGTCAGCCGCTTGTCCTTCACCGCCCCGTCGATGATCGCAGCGAGCACGCCATGAGCACGAGCGACAGTGGTCGCGCTTCGCGTCTCGGCGATCTCGCTGATCCACGCTTGGATCTCGGTGTGCCGGATTGAACCGAGCGCACGACCGCCCCACTTCGGCTCGACGTGTACTCGCCAAGCGGACTCGTCCGAGTGGAAGGTCGATGGCTTGACCCACGCTCGATGGGAGGCGATCCAGTCAGATCCGAGGGCCCCTAGGGTGAGGCGACTGTCGCTGGGGGCGATGTACGATCCATCGAGCTTCGCGGCCTCCAGAGTGGTGAGGTAGTTCTCCGCATCGCGCTTTAGCCTGAACCCGCCCTTCCGAGCGGGCTTGCCATCCGGTCGGCGGTAGCGAGCTTCGAAGCGCGAGCCCTGCTTCGTGTCGTACTTATAGACGCTGCCCATCAGTCCCTTGTCGTTTGTGAAGCTCCGCATCGAGAATCTTGGCGGATTCCGAATGCGCCCGCAAGAACGTGCACGAATGTGTATACTTGAGGCCGCGAATGACGAACGCGGCGAAGCAAGCACCGTTACCGATGTAAGTGACAGTCGGGGAAGTGAGCGCCGCAGGGAGAACGATCTCCCACCGACCGATCACCGTCGGACCACCCTCCTCGGGGATAGAGCTAGCGCGATCCGAGGGTCCTCTAGGACCCTCCATGCCCGTCATCTCTGCAGTTAGCACCCCGCTCCTCGACGCTCTGATCACCCCGGCGACCCTGTCCGAGCGTCTTGGCTTGTCGCAGCGCACTCTGAGCGAGAAGCGCATTACCGGCACCGGACCAGCCTTTATCCGCCTCGGGAAGTCCGTTCGCTATCGCCCCGAGGCGGTGGACGCTTGGCTTCTGTCCCAGGAGTTCGGCAGCACCTCTGAGGAGGGGCGCCGATGAGCTCTGGCGAGACTCCAACGAGTCCTTCCACGATGGGTCGGGGAGGCGGAAAGCGTACTCGCCGCTTCAGGGTCGTCTCGCAGACGCTGGCGCGAGATGCCGTCGCCCACGCGCTCGATCGGCCGAACGTCGAGCGCTACGCGGGCATCGTGCACGATAAGGACCGGGGTGTCCGCAAGCACGTTCACGTCATCTTCGCGCTCAGGGATGCCCGCAGCTACGAGACCGTAGCCAACATGCTGCAGGTCCCAGTCGAGCTTGTCCGACCGGTCGTTGGCCAGCGCGGGGATCCTCATTCCTTCGCGCGCGCTGTCCGCTACCTGACGCACGAGTCTCCGACCGAGCAGGCAAAGGGCAAGCACCTCTACGCCGACAGCGAGGTGTTCGCCTCCCCGAGTTACGACTGGCGAGCCGAAGTCGACGCCCTGCGGGCCCATGAGGGCCACATCCCCCCGCTTCTCGATCGACTCCGAGAGGCGGTGCTGAAAGGCGAACGGAGCGCGCGCAGCGTCTTCGACGAGTACCCGCAGATTTTCGTTCGCCACCTCATGGAGTTCGAGCGACTCGACGAATCAGCCCTGCGGGAGTACGCGACACCCGAGCTGCGCGCCGCTCGTCTGGCAGAACGGAAGCAGCGGGCGCGAGGCATGCTGTGACGGGCGCCATCGAGCCGCGCGATGTCGCGGCGTCGTCGGCAAATGATTGCAGAAATGATTGCAGAAATGATTCGCTGGCTCGCGGAACTGGGCGCCCTGCCCTCGAGGCAGACCGCCGCTCTGCCGAGCGAGTCGCGACTCTCGATTGCGGGTGCGACCCTACGGCGTCCGCCGAGGCCTCTCCGTGCGTCTGGGCCGCCGGGCAACAGCCGCCGGCGGTTGGGGAACTGCACTGGAAGGCGAGCCCGCTCGCGTGGAGTCCCCCGCCCCTCGACCTCGAGACGACGCTCATCGATGGCGTCGACGCTGCGCGCGGGGTGCGCCGCACCGGATGTGTACGCAGAGAAAGCGGCTCCGACACCGTTGCCGCGCGGTCACCTCGCGAGGTGCCAGGGTGCGCTCTCAGCGCTTGCGCTCTCCCGGCGAAGGCTGTGCCTTCGCGTGGCCGTCGAACAGCCGCGAAGCGTGCGACGGCTACGTGCCCGAGGAGCGACCAGCGAGCCGGGTCCGTAGCGCAGCCTCAGGGCTGCTCTCGACGCGCTCTGCGCGTCGGCGTCCCGCAGGGCCCCAAGGACTTTGGCGAGCGGAGCGACGCCAAAGTGTATGGGGCTACACCTTCTTCTGCCGCGAAGGAGACCGCCACCCTCCCGAAGGCGCACTGGGGTGGTGGTCGGAGTCGCGGCAGAAGAAGCCCCTCGGGAGAGTCGCCGAAGGCATCGAGGGGTGCGACGACGAAGTCGGTGCATCCCTCGATCAACGTCGAGGGTGGCGAAGCATGAGCTACACGATGACGTTCGACGCGTCCCACAAGGTGGGGCGCGGAGGGCACGCGCAGCGTTTCTTCCGCCACATTGCGCGAGAGGCTGATCAGCAGGCCGGCTTCCACTTTCCGCAGGCGAACAAGAACATCGTGCCGGAACGGACGCAGAACAACCGCACGCTCATCAACGACGGGGGTGGAGGATTCCGCCAGCTCGTGTCGATCGACGGTAGGCCGCCGTCTCACGAGTTCCACACCTACCTCGGCAGCCGTCTCGCAACCGTCAAGCGCCCGCTCCGAAAGGACGCCGTCCTCGTCCGCGGCCTTATCCTGCAGCTCGACCCGAAGTGGTTCGACGAGTTCAACCCGACGTGGCGCACGCATGGCCCCAACAAGGCGGCCGTCGACTACATGAGTGCCTCGTTCGACTGGGCGATTGACGAGTTCGGGCTGGAGAATGTGCTGGGGTTCTCGCTGCACCTGGACGAGTACAGCCCGCAACTGCAGGTACTCATCACGCCCGTCACGCCTGACGGGCGCCTGTCCCAGAAGGACTACTTCAGGGGCCCGAGCGACCTCCGCCGCCAGCACAAGGGCCTCCGCGAGCACATGGCGGCGGCCGGCTACGACGTGGAGGCGCGTATCACTGAGCGATCACGCGAGCACCTCAGTAGCAGCGAGTTCCAGGCAAAGGCCGACCGGTTGCGCGACGCAGCCGCAGACGCCGAAGCAGAGAAGGCCGCCTACGAGGCGATGCTCGTCGGGCTCAAGAACCGATCGAAGAACCTCGATCAGCGAGAAGCGAGCATCGGCACCCGTGAGACGGAACTCGCCGATGCCCTTCAGCAGGCTCATCTCGTCCGCGACCGTGCTGAAGCGGCCCGCCGCGCCGCTGCAGCGGTCCAGGTGGCCGCACAGCGTGCGCGAGAGGAAGCAGAACAGGAGCGCGAGCAACTGCGCGCCACCAACGAGCGGCTGCTGCACGTACCTCCGGAGTTCGAGACCTGGCTTGACAGGAGAACGAGCAATGGTGAGCCGCTGCGCGTCTTGTACCAGGCAGATATGGCTCGGAGGCGTGCCTCTCGCGCGGAGGTGCAGCGACTGATGGACGGCGACTCCAGGCAGCCGCGCGGCAGGAGTTCAGAGGCCACCTTTGACCAGTAGCCGGTCACGCTCTGGTCATTTGCCGGTCACCAATGAACGTTCCTGAGCAGGTGGGCGGCGAGAGGTCATCTGTTGCCCACTTTTGACCGGATCAAGGCCAGGATTTGGTCAGTTCTTAGTCACTCGACTCTCCACGCATCTGCGATGAAAAGTGAGGCCCAGCTGGCCAGCAAATGGTCCAACGTGACCGTACGCTGGCCATCCCAAGGTCACACTCGCGCTGATCGCACCTCCGCACTCAGAGGTCGCCCGCGCCACCGGACCTGATGTCCGCAGGGGCATTACACCCGGACGCGTTGTGCGGTGGAACTGGCGACGTCGAGACCAGAGGGCGCTGCTGAAGCTGTGGCCGGTGTGGAGCGGTTCCGGCCCATCCGGCGAGCGGACCCCGTGAAGGCGGCCTACACGCGTGAGACCCCTGCGCGTGACCGTAGCCCTGGAACACGACGGCGCCGGAAACAGTCCGCGATACGCCGCGCGCGGCCTCGGCGCCCGACGTCGGCGTTCAGATCTTCGCGAGCGCGCCAGTCGTTGCAGCTGCCGCGTCCCAGTCGATGTTCGCGTCAGGGGCGGGGGCGTGGAACTTCACCCGGCCACGCACCGCGGCCTCGGTCGCCGTGTAGAGCGTGTTGTCGAACCCGGCGATGAGCGCAGCGACAGCGTCCTGCAGCCCCCGGTACGCGTCGACGTCGTGCGCGTCGACGCCGGCAGTGACCTTGCTCGCAGCAGCGGCCGCGGTCTTCCGCGCATCAGCGGTCGCTTCGCCGGCGTGGTCGATCGCCCACGCGTGCAGCGCGGCGAGGAGCATGGCTGCTTGGTCGTGTGCCGGCCCGGAGAGGCTAGCGACCCGGGTGTACCGGTTCGCAGCCATCTCGACGAGACCTTCGGACTCGAGCCGGGCGATCGCTTCCCGCACCGGAGTTCGAGAGACACCGAGCCAGCTCGTGAGCTCCTCATCGTTCAACCGCTCCCCCGCCTCGAGCGTGCCATTCTCGATCGCCTCGAGCATCTGCTCGTAGACAACATCACGGAGAAGACGGCGAGGACCCTGGCTGGTCGGAGACTTCGGAACAGGCATGCCGGTACTGCATCCCGGATATCAGTCCGGCGTGGCTGGGAGCGGGAAACGAATGTCTAGCTGATGAACCCAGTCGCCCACGCGACGATCACACCAACGCTGGCGAACACCGCCACCAGGCCTCCGATGATCGCGGCGAGCTGCTGGTCCTTGTTCATCCCCATGCTCGGAGCATACGAGATCCGACCACTCGAGCTCCCGCTTCTACACGACTGGGGCTTGCGATTTCATGGCCGGTGATGCGATGCCGGCTTCTCCCGACCTGCACACCGTGCCGTCACGAAGAGTGAAGAATGACGCACATGGATGCGGGACTGTGGGGTCAGGTTGTCATCGCCGGCGTTGCTGTGGTCGGGTCGATCCTCGGGTACATGCTCTCGGGGTTCAACGATGCGCGGCGCGACCGTCGCACGACGCTCCGAGAGCGCGCAGCACGTCATGACGAACGGGACGCGGAAGACCGGCGAGAACGGCACGCGTTCCAGCGCGCAACGCTGCTCAAGCTACAAGACGCCATCCAGCTCATGGCAAGACTTACTGGCCGCACGATGCACTTCGATCACATGCAAGCTCGAGACGGCAAGTACACACAGCTACCCCATCAGTACGGCGAGGAGATGCATGCGAATGGAGTCGATGTCATCCGCCTCCGGAACCGGCTCCTTGACGAGGATCTCCGTCGATCGATCGTGTCGTTCGAATCGCAGTGCGACTATGTGTCGACACTTCCGCCGCGGCCCAAGACCAGACGCCCAGAGGAAGCGGATGCTGTTGCTTTCGAGCAGATGCGCACTTTCGGAGACCAGGTCTCCCTCGTGATGGACGCCGTCGGAGAAGCGCTGCGCGCCAACCTCCGCGCCTCACCTACGGCTGAGCCTGACACCGCGTCATAGACGCCAGCGAAACTAGCACTTCGAGCGCACCCTGAAGCTAAGTGGAGAGCTCAATTCCATATGCCGCGGCCGGCCCGATAGTCGATCTGCTGCCGATACGGTGCTGAGATGCTTCCCGCTCCCACCACGCGGCTCCGATTCCGCGAGATGAACCCGGCAGACCTCGACGACATGGCCGACCTGCTCGGAGACCCACAGGTCATGGAGTTCTACACCGAGCCGAAGAACCGTGACGATGCCGCGCGATGGATCGCGTGGAACCAGGACAACTACGCCACGCACGGCTTCGGGCTCTGGATCATCGAGACGCACGCTGGGCAGTTCGTGGGTGACTGCGGACTGACCTGGCAGAACGTCAACGGGGTCCCGATGCTCGAAGTCGGCTACCACGTGCGCGCCGCGCTCCACGGGCAGGGCTACGCGACCGAGGCAGCGGCTGCCTGTCGGGATTTCGCTCGTGCTGAGCTCGACGCGGCCGAACTCGTCGCGATCATCCACCCCGACAACACTGCCTCCGAGAGGGTCGCGCAGAAAATTGGGATGACCCGACGCGCGGATGATCACGGCGGCCCCATCGCCGTCCGTACGGTGCTCGGCATGACGCTGTGAACGTGTCTCGATAGCCGATCGGCTACCGGACACGGGCTTGTCTGGCTCACACCTCCCAGTCCGACCGGTAGATTCTGCCCCGGAGCAGACTCGCGAGCTCAGCGTGCACCGTCATGGTCTTGCTCAGGCGGGCTGCCCGCTCCTCACTGAGCGCGTCTGCTTCCCAGTCCCGCTCCGAGAAGTACGCCGTGTACGGGTTCACCACGCACTTGAAGTCCAACATCAGCGACTGCGCGAGGGCGCCGGTCGCCATGTAACTGTGCGGCAGCCCAGCAGCGCAAACGAAGGTAACGACCTTGTCAAACCAAGCCGCGCGACGTCTGCCGCCGGTCGCGCCTGTGGCCTCGATGAGCGATTTGACGGTGGACGACGGAGCCCAGTTGTAGACCGGGAACGCCAGCACCACCCCATCAGCCTCACGAATGAGATTGTGAAGCGCGCCGAACGCATCACTGTCGAACACCCGGTCATTGTCGAAAGCCGGCAACGCGAACGTTGCGAGATCAACGACATCGGACCGGTGTCCAATCGCGGTGAGGAGGGCTGCCGATTGCTCGGCGAGCCGGCGGCTGGAGCTGACGGGGTCGAGGCTGCATGAAATGACGGGCAGACGCAAGGAGACCATCCGGTCACGGTAGCGAGTGAGTCGTAGCCCGAACTGGCACGATCTCGCCCGCTTGATTGAGCTGAACGGGACGCGAAGCGCGTCTCGATAGCCGCTGGGTGACCAATGCGCACGAGGGCGCACCTCTTCCCCGGCTGAGTCCCCCTAGATACCGTGATCACATGGCGTTGCTCCCCCATCCATCCTCGCCCTGGCGCTGCAAGATCGTCGCGCCGATTCCCCGATAGAGACGGATGAGCTCTGTGCTCACGCGGCGCTGGGCCGTGAACCGGGCAACGCGCCCTTGCTGCTTCAGCTCAGCAAGAGCAGCGGCATACCCGGATGCGGCTGGCGAGGGTTCCGACATCATCGCCCATTCTGCCCGACTAGACGATCGGAAGAAGAAGAAACGCAGCGGTCTACGGGATCAGCTGTGCCAGGGTGGAGATGACCCTCGAGCGAAAGGCGACCTCCCATGGCGCAGAAAGTTACCACGCACCTCGTTGACGACCTCACCGGCGAGACCATCGAAGACGGCAAGGGCCGCACCATCACGTTCGGCTTCGACGGCGCGCATTACGAAATCGACCTCACCGATGACAACGCCGAAGCGCTCCGCGAAGCGTTCTCCGATTACATCGCCGCCGCACGTAAGGTCACCAGCCGCGCTGGCCGCAGCAGTGCCGGCAGCGCGCCGAAGCGCGGGAACTCGGAAGAGCTCGCCAAGATCCGCGAATGGGCAAACGCGAACGGCCACGAGGTCTCCTCCCGCGGCCGCATCAGCCAGACCGTCCGCGACGCGTACGACGCCGCACACTAACGCCCCTCCCCAGCAAAAGCAGCCGGCCACCCTTAAGGGTAGCCGGCTGCTTTCGCTGATGCCGATACGGCACTCTTACGTCAGATCGACAACCAAAGGCACCGACGGAATCAATCCCTCGCGTACCTGACGTTGCTAAGTGGAGGCGTTAATCGAGCAATGTTACCGAGACTGAGGCGCTGATTGACGCCCGCGCATGCTCGCAGCGGAAGCGAGAACGAGCGCAACGGCAGCCACCACGATACCAAGTCCACCAGCAACCAAACAAACGAACACGATTGCCGCAAGCCCAATATTGGCTCCCCCGTCGGTAGGGCCCCAATTCGTGACCCACACGAACACAGCAACTCCAAGGAAACCAAACGCTAGCAAGCTAGTACTTGCTACGTGCAGAATTTTGACGATCTCTCTCATGCCTTGCTTCCCTTCCCCTTATAGAAACTCTTGCCTAGGCGGCGCACTGCCTCGTAGTACAGCTGGGTTACGGCGATGCACGAAGCGCGTGATACGGTCTTCGGCTTGTACGCCTTCTGACAAGCCGCGATGAGGTTAGAACCGAAAGCCAGGTCGCACTGCTTGCGGGGGGTCTTCGATGTCGAGAAATAGCAGCGGTCGTGCGTGTTGCAAGCTGGCGTGAAGTTGGCCTTGAACCAGTGATCCGGTGACAGTGTACAGCCGTTGACGGTGTCCTTGGACGCAGAGAACACCCCTCCGTTCGGATCAGAAGCGGTCGACGAAGCGTCGGTAATGGCATCAGGGTCCGGGTTGACGTCTGCTTCTGAATCGGTGGGTGTTGACGTCGTAGCTTCACCTTCCGCGGCGACACGGAAGCGCCACGTCGGAGTGCTGATTTCAGTGCTTCCAGTCCACGAAGAAGCTGCTCGAATCGCAACGCTCCAGGCGTAATCATGTGCACGAAGCAGTGCCGATGTTTCCGGCGCGAATGACTCATCACTCCAATCACCTGAGCTCACCTCCAGACCAGTGGTGACATCGGTCAGAGTGAACTTGTATTGGCTGTCAGACGGAAAAAGTCCAAGGTCAACAGCGACCGGCGCAAGGACGACTTCCGGGTCTGTCACGGAACCATCGGGCACGGTCGGAGTGATCGACGCTTTAGTCCAGTCACCCAGGCCGAACGCGTACTCGGTGGAGCGGGACTCGCCTGCGTCACTGAACGCCGCAGCCCGAATAGTAACCGCGCCAGAGATCGGGGGGACTGGAACATTGAGGGTGGTGGGCCCAGCTTCGTAGAGCATGGCTTCGCCGATGGGCATTCCGTTGGCAGTCACACCGAGGGACTGGCCCGATTCTGTTGCTGCGGGAGCCGTAATTGTGCAGACAACGGGGTCCTCTGCAGAATGCTGAGCTGTTCCCCACGAACCTGCAGCAGCTCCGTTGTCACAGGTAACAGTCGGGCTCGCGGGGTCCGCGTACCAACCCTGCACATCAATGAGGTAATGCGTGGGGTTGGCGACATTGTTGAGGCTGATCTTGCCGTTGGCACCAAGGGGTACGGTCACGGTGTTGGTGCGAATCTCGTCATTGCGGAAATTGATGGATGTGATGTCCGGCTTCGCGGTTCCGTCCGCCCAGACCGTGGCTCGGCCTTCGCCGCCCCCGTGGTACGCAGTGAGAGTGAGGACGACCGCATTGATGCCGGATCCGACGATCGGAACGCCGGCCCTGCCTGCAATCTGAATGGAGCGGGTCTCGTTCTTCGCGAGGATTGTATTCCCGCTTGCGGTGGAGTTGTACACGCGGCCGATGCCGGGGGTGAAGATCGCACCGGCGGTGCCAGCGGCGGTGAAGTAGCCCTGCAGATCGACTGCGAGATTCGCACTGCCCGATGGGTTTGCGATCGTCATCTTCCCTGACGGGGAGAGCTGCACCTGGGCCTGGATCGACGTGTTCGCCATCGGGGTGTAATGAAGGGAGTTCTTCGGGATGGTGCCACCAGTGGGGTAGGCGGTCAGGTATCCGTCGGAAGTGGTGGTGCTGATGGGTAGCAGGTTAATGACCGCGGCGGACGCGTTTGCGGGCACGCCGTTGGTGCCGGCAACCTGCACGTCGATGCTGCTGCCAGGCTTCAGAATCGCCTTTGGCGCGCCAAGTCCGCTTCGTGTGTCGACGATTCGCTTCCCTGCAACCGGCACGAACCCGCCCGCAGCAGTTCCGTCCTCGTTACTGGTGTAGTAGCCCTGGACGTCAAGGACGAGCCGCGAGGCGGTCTCGGTCGCGACCTGGATCGTGCCGTCGGAGTTCACGGCGACGATCGCCGAGTTCGAGACGTACTCGCCAGCGTTGTCGTTGTAGACCAGCATCATCGTCCGCGACGTGTCCGCGTTCGGCCGACCAAACAGGGTGCCATTGTCAGCCGACCCGCTAACGGTGGCGTTCAGCGAGACCGCCCCGACGGAGCCATCATCCGGGATGCCGGCAAGTCCGGCGATCTTGATCGTCCGGTACTTGCTCGGTTCCATCGGCGTGCTGTAGCCGCCAATGCCGTTCTTCGTGTCCAAAACACGGGCAGTTGCTGGCACGAACACGCCGCCGGTTCCGGTGTCGCTGATCGCCTGCGCCGGTGTGGCGACGAGAAGTGATCCAACAAGTGCAAGCGCGCCGAGTGTGGCAGCAGCAAGGCTGCGGCCTCTCGTGCGCGGAGTGTGCAGCAAAGTGCGCACGAGACCCCCTGGTTAGGATGACAGCACCGTGCTGTCAACCCTCAAAGCTTAGGGGTCAGGGAATCCTAAGTATCAGCCCCCGGATGGGGTACACGGCCGTCATCGTTCTTCCTCTACGGCTCACCTCGTTATCTGGGCCGCATTAGTACGTCCTGCCGCGCACCGCGACCGGCTCGCTCTCACGTCGAAGCGCTCGGTATACCGTTGTCCGGCTGACACCGAGCACATCCCCAATCTGCGCCACCGTCATGTCCTGCTGCTCGTATAGCCGGCGAGCAGTCCGCACCTGATCCGTCGACAGCTTTAGAGGCCGTCCGCCAGTTCGCCCACGAGCCCGCGCGGCCACGAGCCCGGCATGGGTTCGCTCCTTGATGAGATCTCGTTCGAACTCGGCAAGCGCGGCAAAGACATGGAAGACGAGCCGCCCTCCGGAGGAGGTCGTGTCGATCGTCTCCTGCAGCGACCGGAACCCGACACCCCGCTCCCCCAGTGCATGTAGCTGGTCGATCAGATGCCGAATGGATCGACCAAGCCGATCAAGCCGCCACACTACGAGCGTGTCGCCGGGCCGCAACTGATCCAGAAGCTTCGCAAGCTCCGGCCGATGCTCGAGTGAACCGGACATGGTGTCGACCCACACGCGGTAGCAGCCGGCAGCCTTCAACGCGTCGAGTTGCAATGACGCATCCTGGTCGGTCGTCGACACTCGCGCGTACCCAAGAAGCTCACCCATGAGAAGAATGTAGCGGAACTCAACCGACCGCGTTGGAAACGCTACATAGATTCGGGCACTGTGTTTCTCTACAAGACACGCCGAAGTTCGAGGGCGCGAAGAGCACGGGTCACTCGGTGTGCCACAAACGAACCGTTAGTGAGATTCGAGCGTCATCGTCCTACTGGAGCGTCATCGTCCTACTGGTCGACCTGACCGCGCCCCTCGCCCATGGGAACCATGGCCGTAGCCAAGCTCGTTCGCGCCGCGCAGCGAACACGGGCCTTAACGGCATATCGGTGGACGCGCGTTGAGTGTGGTTGCGGCTCCCGAGGTTTCGAGGTAGACAGGTCGGTAGGGGCATCTCGATTATCCAAGGGGGCGGGCGAGACCCGGGCAAGGTAAAGATCAAGCCGGACCGGCGTCGAGAATGAGCCAAATGAGAAAGGCTGATTTTGCTATGCCTTGCGCTCCAAGCCTAGAAGCTGAGGAAATGGGTCTAGTCTTGACGCGGGTCAAGTCGCTCCGCTAGAAAGAGCCGTATGACAAACATGCAGATTTTCTCCACGGACACGGATGATGGCGTTGTTTCGGTGGTTTCGAAGACCGGTACCGGCGAGCACCGACTTATCGAGCAGATTCGCGTTGGAAACGCACCGCGAGGTGGCGTGAAGTTCACGAAGAATGGTCGGGGTTTCGTGTGCAACACAAGCCAGAACACGCTTTCGGAGATCGATGCGGTCGCGCTTCGGGAGGCGCGTCGAATCGAGGTCGGCTTCGGCCCGCGCGGGCTGGCGCTCTACCCTGGTGACCACCACGCACTGGTGAGCAACTCCGGGTCCGACACCCTTTCCATCGTCGACCTGGACCTCAACGTGCAGGTGGCTGAGATCCCGATGGGGCGCGACCCTCGACACATGGCAATCTCGCCCGACGGGCGTTTCGCGTACGTCTGCATCTGGGGCGGCGGATTCGTCAGCAAGCTTGATGTCAGCGGGCTCGCGAATGGGGACATCGCGTCCGTTCGTGAAATCGCGCGAATCGACATTGACAGGACGGCACACCCCTACAGCCTCAACTTCGATCCAGCAGGGAAGCAGGTGTTCGTCGCGAACACGCAGGCCACCTACGGCACCGTCATCGACGTTGAGACGGACACGTCCGACAAGATCGAATTCGGTGAGATCGGCGGACGCGCAGTTGCGTTCACCCCGGACGGTAAGCTTGCGCTGTTCACGCTTGAAGCGGTCAACCGTGTCTACGTCGTGGACGTGGCCACGCACGAGGTGCTTCGCTACATTGCGGTCGGACCCGGCCCGCGAGGCCTGACTGTTGACGCGAAGGACGAGACGATCTACGTCACGAATTTCAAGCGCGGCACGGTCATGGCAACCGGTGGACCCGACTTTGCTGCGAACAGCCTCACCGCCGTTGACCTCAAGTCCGCGCCGCTGACGCGCCAGGAGGGCGAGTTCGCCTACGAAGAGGTGATGGTCGGCTACGGCCCGTGCAGTGTCGTCACCTTCGACCTCGACACGCTTCCCGCAGAGGAGCGGTCGCGCCGCCTCGAGGACGTCCGCGCGTAGCACTAGTCCACCGTCCCGCCGCCCCGGGCTGATCGCCCGGGGCGGCACCACGAGATCAGAAGCGACACCGTTGGTCACCCTTAAGTTCGAACGACTGCACCCCTGGGCTCTGACGCCCGAAAAGCCGAGTCTCGACGTGCGCGCACTGCGAGAGGAGCGCGACCTGTATGCCGAGCATTTCAAGCACAAGCGCATTGCGAGGCTCGAAGCGGACTGTCCTCCCTACCGGATGGGCTTCGAACTCGGGTGGGAGGTGCGATCGCCGGTCTCCATCCGAATGCGGCCCCTCGATGATGCAGACCTCGGGCTCCAAGACGGAGAGGACATCGGCAGTGTCGGACGTCGGTATGGACGCACCGAAGCGTGGGACCGCGACGACGGGTGGGTGACCACGTCCGGCGGGTCATGGATGCAGATGTACGACTATCGGACGGCCAGTGGCTGGGAGGCCATGTTCCTTCCGAACGGCCAGGGAACGATCGAGTGGCACCTCGGCTGGACAGTCGATGTCCCGAAGGGCTATTTCCTCGCGACCCTGCCCATCGGGGCAACGGGCATCGACGTTCCCCTCGGCGTGATCAGCGATCGCGCCAACCAGAGCATGCTTCAGAACGGCTTCAGCCTCGCCTTCGCGCCCACCTCGGACGTTGTCATACGCCGAGGCACGCCGGTGGCGCGGATCGTCCTGCTCCACGCAGATTCCCTCCAAGCGTCGGCAGCCTAGCCATGCGATCCGATCTCCTAGTACGTGCTGTGCGTGCTCCCGGAGTGGCACCTCTACTCGGAGCTGCTGCGATGGCACGAATCGCGGCCGCCGCGACCCCGCTTGCGCTACTTGTGGCCCTCGCACAGCCATACGGGTTCGCGACGGCTGCGATTGTCGATGGTGTCTACACGATTCTCCTGGCGGTGCTCGGACCCTTCCGTGGCCGTCTCGTCGACCGATTCGGGGCGCGGCGCGCGCTCGTGCCGATGGCAGTGATCGCATCCGTGGCTCTGGGGCTCGTCGCCGTTTCGGTCACCGTCGTCCTTCCGTGGCAGCTCACGCTGGTGTTCGTGGTACTCGCCGGAGCGGCGGCACCCCCGATCAGCGCAGCGCTCCGCGTGGAGTGGTCAGAAGTGGTGGGCGGCGACGCCGATTTGACTCGTGTCGCGCACTCACTCGACTCGCTGCTCGAGGAGACTGCGTTCATCGTCGGACCCCTCTTGGCGGGCTTGGGCCTAGCGACGATGGGCGGGGCCGCGTCCTACTCGGTCGCGGCCGGCCTCACCATCGCGTCGACGATCTTGTACTTGTTGCTGTACGCCATCCGCTCTCGTCACGCTGCGCCTATGTCGACCGAGCAGGCTCCATCGACTGACGAGTCGCCGACCAGCGAACCCCGTGGTCCCATTCTTCGCATCTTCGGGGCCCTGTCGTCCGTGTCCGTCCTCCGGATCCTGGCACCGCTTGCCGCAATGGGATTCGTCTTCGGCGGTATCGATGTCTATGCGCCCGCATACGCGACACACCTCGGAGCCGTCGGACTGTCCGGCGTCATCCTCGCGATGGTCAGCGTTGGCGGCGTCATCGGAGGCGTCTGGTATTCGATGGCGGCGTGGGACAAACCGCTCTGGCAAAAGTACATCGCGCTCACGTTCGGCTTTGGAACGCCCATCCTCGGGCTCGTGCTCGCCAGCAACGTTTGGGTAATGTGCGTGCTCCTCGCACTGGCGGGCCTGGCCGTGACGCCCTTGTACATCAACGCCTACCTCCTCGTCGACTCCGACGTGCCACGACCATTACGGCACGAAGCGAACCTCTGGCTCGGTGCGAGCACGGATCTCGCCAACGGCGCATCAGCGATCCTCGTCGGGTTGTTGGTCAGCAGCGCGCTCTGGTTCGAAGCCCGCGCGTCCATCAGCGCGCTAACACTCGTGTGCCTGACGCTCCTCACCCTGCTGTTCGCGAAGAGTGGAAGGACGGTATCCCGAAGTCCCGACCAGCCCGCACCAGTAGCAGGTAGGTCCGATGCCTGAGTCACTCTCGACGGTCGAAGTTCGACGCCTAGCGATCGGAGCCGCCGGGCTCAATGACGCCACACGCTCCTTCGCTGCCGCCATCGCGAGGCTCCGGATCGTACAGCTCGACGCCATCAAGGTCACAGCGCGCGCTCACGAGATGGCGCTGTCTGTCCGAGTCCCCGGAACGACGGCGGACGACGTCGGTAGATGGCTCTGGAGTCAGGCGCTGCCAGTTGCTTTTGAGTACTGGGCGCATGCAGCATCGCTCGTCCCGATCGAGGACTGGCCGCTCTGGTCCTATCGACGAGACACGATCAAAGCCGCCAAGCTCGACTGGGCTCCCGTTCCAAAACTCCGAGCCCGCATCCTCGACCAACTGGAAGCGGAGGGCCCGCAAGGAACCCGCCAGCTTCGCAAGGGCGAGGCTCCTAGCGCCGGCTGGGGATGGGGACCACTCAAACAAGCGGTCGAGCACATGGTGTGGACCGGCGAAATCATCTGCGCCCGACGAGACGGCTGGGAACGGGTCTTCGACCTCCCCACGCGAGTTCTGCCGCAACGTCTCCTAGACCGGAAGCTAGACCCGGGAGAAGGGCGCCGGACGCTCGTCCGAAACGCACTATCCGCGCTCGGTGTAGCGACGACGAAAGACGTGGCTGACTACCTCAGGATGCCGGAGAACGAGGCGGCCTCCACGCTCTCGGAGCTTGCCACCGAGCGATGCGTCGTCGATGGATGGGCGGACGCCGCATGGATCGCGCCCGACGCGTTCGCTTCGGCAGCCCAACCCCTTACGCGCCCTATCGTCTTGAGTCCTTTCGATAATTTGATCTGGCACCGTCCGCGCGTGCAGCGCCTGTTCGGCTTCGCCCAGACCTTCGAGGCGTACAAGCCTGCCGCGGCCCGGAAATACGGCTACTACGCCTGCCCGATCCTGGCCAACGACCAATTGATCGCGCGTGTAGATGCGAAAGTCGAAGAGCGGAATTTGGTCGTCAAGAAGCTTGTAATCGAACCTGGCCGAGAATCCAGACACGCCGACGCGATCGAAGCAGCCATCGCATCGCTCGCCGAGTCCGTAGGAGCTGAAGGAGTCGCTCCTGCCGCTACCGTCGGGCGTCTTGTCGGAAGCCAAACCGAAACGACGCGGTCGACGTGACGGCGTTCGACAGCTATGTCTACGTTCCCTGCTCCATCCTCATGGGCCTACCGCTCCGGTTCGACGCGACCGAGTCCTTCATCGCCTCGCGTGAAGACGAAGCCATGGCGATTGCATCGGGCCTCCTAGTCGCGGGAAGGTCGCCGCTCCTGATGATGCAGAACTCCGGGTTTGCGAACGCCCTCAACACCCTTGGTTCCCTCGTCATCGCCTACGGCCTTCCCCTGCCGATACTCGTCACACTTCGAGGGGGCCCGGACGACCCCAATCCGACGCAGCAGCCCGTCGGTCAGGCGACCCCGAACATCTTCCGAGCGTTCGGACTCAGGGCGCACACGCTGAATCACGGCTCAGTCCTCGCGCAGGCCGAGGCCCTCAGTGCCAAACATCGCGACCAGCAGGCCCCGCTCGTCATGACGTACAGGCCGCCGCATGCTTGAGACAGGCGCGGTGCTCGCTGCCCTTCGAAGCGCTGAACCTCGTGCAGTCCTCGTCACGCAGCTCGGCAACACCTCTGGGCTCCTGGCGCGAATAAGTCCCGATCAACGCAACTTCTACCTCCTCGGAGCAATGGGGAATGTTATCCCCTTCGCACTCGGCATCGCCGCTGGCGTGGCAGCTCCCGTCATCGCCATCGAGGGCGACGGCGGCGCCTTGATGGGGCTGGGCTCCCTCGCCACCGCAGCACGATATGCGCCCGAGAACCTCAAAATCCTCATTCTCGACAACGAGGCGTACGACTCGACGGGCGGCCAGCCATCCGCTACCGCTAGCGGCGTCGATCTAGCCGGCGTTGCAGCTAGCTGCGGATCGATGCCTGTCGCATCGTTCGACGAAGGGCCTGCAGACGCCCTCGTCGAATTCACACTGACATCGGGGTTTCGGGTAGCTGTGGCAAAGACGACGCGATCTCGCTCCCTTTCCCCGTCCCCTTCGCTGGATCCGCACGAGATCGTCGTTCGTGTCAGAGCCTCGATCCAATCGGACGAGTCCGCGACGCACACCCCGAGGCTGCGAAGATGAACCCGTGGGTGGACTGCATCACGTCGAGCTCTGGACCGACGATCAAGAACTGGACGAGCGACGCTGGGATTGGCTTCTCACGACGCTCGGCTGGTCCCACGGAGACGTGTGGGAGCGGGGACGTTCGTGGGCGCTCGGCTCCACTTACCTGGTTCTGACTACCGCGCCCTTGGTGAAGCAAGGACATCACGATCGTCGCCGCGCTGGTTTAAATCACCTGGCCTTCCACGCGGGCACAGATGCGGAGTTGGAACGACTCGTCGTCGAAGCACCCAACAACGGTTGGCAGCTTCTATACGAAGACCGTTACCCCGGGCCCAACGACAACGGCTCGCTCGCTGCCTACCTCTCCACTGAAACTGGATGGAAGGTGGAGATAGTCGTCGGCGAGAGCACGGCAAGGAACGATCGAGACGAGAACGCCGGCCGGCAGCCAGTCGGTGGCAAGAATCATGCAAATTAGCGTGATTAGTCACAACCGAGACCTCTCCCACTCCCCCGCACGAAGACCACCACGAGCCGAACCGACGACCAACGCCCCCACCCGGCGCGTACGGAAACCCCAGCACGGGCGAGCAGGGAGTGGCCTCAGGCGGAGGTCAGGGCGCGCCGTTGCGCCCGGAGGACGAAAAGCTCTGGGCAACCCTGATCCACATCGGTGGGATCTTCTTCGGATTCGTACCAGCTCTCATCGGCTATCTCCTCCTCCGCGAGCGGGGAACCGTCATCAAGGAGAACACACGCGTCGTGCTGAACTTCCAGCTGACGATGGCGATCGGCTACGTCATAGGGGTCATCCTGTCAGTGGTCACCATCGGACTGCTCATCGGACTTGCCGTCTGGGTAGTCACCATCATTTTCTCGATCATGGCCGCCCTCAGCGCGAACCAGGGCGGCAGCTACAAGTACCCGCTCTCGATCGAGTTCGTGAAGCACTAGACATGGGGGCGGCTGCCAGATCACTCTTGATCTCCGATCTGGCAGCCGCCGATTCCCCCTGCCCGTCCCGATAGCCGATCGGCTACCGAGACGGGTCGAGCTCAAAAGTTGGGGTGCCGGACGATGAGCACACCGCCGGTGACAAGTACCGCGACACCCAACCAACCCAGAGTGGTCGCCGCCAGCCAAGTGCCGTCGTGGAGCGGCTCCATGTGCGCGGGGCAGACGGTGGTTGTCGCGTCGCCGTACAGGTGCGGCCGCTGGTAGCAGGGTCCGCCGCTGACTTGCTGCTGGTGGTGTGCGGCAGTGTTCACTCCGACGAGTACGAGGACAACGCCGGCGACGATCAGCAGCACACCAGTCATCGCTCCGTTGCGCCGACGAGTGTCCATCAACTGCCTCTGGGCTCGCTCAACCCTTCGTTTCCGCCGGTGCTGCCACTGGAGGTACTCACCCTGAAGCTCCGCGTCGTCACCGAGCAGCCTGTCTACCCGGCCCTGCCACGGGTCGCCCTCCCGGTACCCAAGACGTCGCCGGCCCGCGGCTGTGGCGAATTCGGAACGGAACGTCTCGTGTGTCATCTCCCCCACCGCTGCAGCGTAGCGGGACACCGCCAGTTGAAGAATCGGCAACCGACAAGGCGCGGCACACGGATTCACGCAGATGCAGAGCGTTCAGCGAAAGTCGTAGTCCTCGTCCATGCCGCTCGAGAGCCAGATGTCCTCCGCATCCGAGGGACTGAGCGCCTCGGACAAAGGCGTGTCATCGCCAACGAGATGATCGTTGCCGATCATGCATCGACACTGTTCAGACGTGTCGTCGTCCTCGTTGACCTTCTGATGTGCCGGTCCCGTGGGCATCGACCTACGTCCCCTCGGTTATGTTGACCACAAATTGAAGACTAGTCAGTTCGAGAGGGTCGCGCGACGAAACTTCTAAGCGGATACCGGCCCCGTGCTCGATCGCTGGGGTCATGTGAGAGTCCGGTAGCCGTTCGGCTGCCGCACGGCCCGGCGCCAGTGTCGATGACCTTGGAAGTCCGCGGACGCTGGTGTCGCAGCTGACCCGCCCGGTGAGGTGCCCGGCTGTGGAGCGCTACGCGAGACTCAGCGAGCATGGTCGACCAGGTCATCAGACACGGCAGCATCCTCAACCGCGCCCCGGACTTCGCTGCAGAGCCGAAGTAGCCCGTCGAGCTGGCGGCCAAGGGCCGAGCAGCGCCGCGTGGCCGCTCCTGGGATCATCGAAAAACCTGCAAGAGCCGAAGCGACCCACGTTCAAGCACGTCAGCCGTAGCGTGAACCCGTGGACGAGATCCAATCTGACAGCTACCCGTTACACCCAGCCTTCGACCCTGAACTCGCAGCGTGGCGCACATCGATTGAGGACCTCCCCTCTGCGGAGTTCACGATCCGGCGCGCGACAGCAGGTTCGTTGGACGCTCGCCGGCTGCAGTACATGCAGGTCGAATGCGAACCGATCATCCCCCAATCAGAGTCCGAAAACGACAAAACGATCGCCGGACAGTTGGTGTTCTTCGCGATGATCGGCGCGACACAGGTCGGGTTTTGCGAGTCGACGACCGGCACCGCGGCATCGGATCCGGTGTTCATCCAGGCCGTGGGGGTCGTGAGAGCCGCACGGGGCCGCGGCATCGGTCTTGCACTGATGCGCACCGTCGCGGAGCAGGCCCCGCACCGCAACATCGCCCTTGCCACACAGAATGACAATCTGGCAGCGCGACGCATGAACGCGCGCTTCGCAGCGTCGATCGGCGCTGAGCTTCGACGAGTGAATCTCGGCACGTTCAAGGACGCGAACCTCGGGATCAGACGAGGCCTCGGCTACCGATCCTGGACGATCGAGCGGCCTCATCCAACTGCCGACAGCACGACAACGCGCATGGAATAGGCGCACGGCCGAGCGACTCTGTCCGCGGCGCACCCGAACCAAACTTCGCCCTGAGTCTGCAAAGACGTGCGCCCGACGAGATATCTGACACAGTAGAGGCAACTCCCAATCGAAAGGTAAATTCCATGGCGCAGAAAGTCACCACTCAACTGGTCGATGACCTCACCGGCGACACCATTGAGGAAGGCAAGGGTCGCACCGTGTCCTTCTCCTTCGACGGCAGCCACTACGAAATCGATCTCACCGACGACAACGCAGACGCGGTCCGCGAAGCGTTCTCCGACTACGTCGCCGCTGCCCGCAAGGTCACGGGCCGATCCGGCCGCGCTACTGCCGGCAGCGCGCCGAAGCGGGGTAACTCGGAAGAGCTCGCGAAGATCCGCGAATGGGCCAGCGCGAACGGCCACGAGGTCTCTTCCCGTGGCCGCATCAGCCAGGCTGTCCGCGATGCGTACGACGCCGCGCACTGAAGCCACTCCCCCACGAAACAGCCGGCCACCCCACGGGGTGGCCGGCTGTTCTCATGTACGCCGATACGGCGCTCTTATGTCAGCCGCACAACTCAGATCCCTTGGCGTGAGACCGCGCACGTGGTCGCAGTAGCTCACTTCAGTTACGCGGCGAGGGAGTATGCCCGATGCACTGAACCCGGCGACACGTAGCGAGGCGCTAGTTCGCGCTGCGAAACCCCGCTGATGACCGAGATCCGCTCTCCCAGACCGAGAAGCGCTTCCAAATGAGGGACCTTCATGCTGTACTTGAGGAACCCGAACGGAGACGCAGATGCCCCGGAAGCCCGCTCAAGAGGCTCGCACCACTATCTACCGCACCACAGCCCTAACAACCTTGGATGAGGCAATTCAGGAGAAATATCGGGACAGTGGTGGTTTCGCAAGCACACCCGTTGCAGTTGGAGGACGCAACTGCCTGTTGGTCACCGGCTCCACACCCCGCAAAACAGCGAGCTGGGGTCCGCTTCTGAGCAATATCAGCGGGGTGGAGGTCGACCTCGACAATACGGTTGCTGGCGCCGTGCTCATCATCCCGACGGAAGATGGGTCCTCCGTCCCGGCTGCCACTGTGAAGTCCAAGACGGTGCGCTTTGAGGAGGAAACCGAAGACTATCAAGAGATAACGGACCAACAACTAACTCCCGGGGAAAACGCCGTCAGCATGATCGACGCATGGGTGCTTACTTATGGTTTAGGGTTCCAGCTCTTGGACCAAGCGCGGGTGGACCCCGGTTTCGGCCAGCGCGTCGCTATTCGTAGCGCGCGTCCAAACGACCTCAACTCCATCTCGAGAGTCACCTTAGACGCTCGCTCGCGCGTCGAAAGATTGTCGGTTCCCGCGGGCGTTCATCTCAGAGGCCTAGGCGGTGGAGATCTCGGTGAGATCGTTACGCGCCTGGTTGCGTCCGCTTCGATTCCTGGCTTGAGCGGACCCGAAGAGGTCAAAGTCCGCGGGGCAGATTCATTGAGTCTCCCTCTCGCGCGAGACCCAAAGCTTCTTGTGGCGGACTTGGATGCTGTCTCCGAAGTTCTGGAGCAAGATCCGGTGAATGCCGACTTGGCCCTCCTGGAGCAACTCGTGCGAGTCAAAGACGAAGAGCTGGTGTCACGTCTCGACGAACTGCTCATTGAGGCAGTCAGGGACGGCGACAGTCCATTGCTCGCTAGCGCTTGGCCTCACGAGCGCGTGGACGACGTCATCTCACCGAATGCCTACAAGATTTTGGGGGATGGTAGAACCGATGTCCAGGACGGAGTACCCGATCTCAACTCCCTTCTGGGTCCCGTTCGGTCTGAAGCCGAGCCTGATCAGCTAAGCAAGCTCGACAGGATGGGCGTGATTCTCTTCCGGGACGAGGCGGGGGAAGATGCCTGCTCGCCAAGAATTCCGCTGCGCAAGTGGCTATCTTTCCAGGTAGACGACACCGGTCGGAGATACTGCCTACACGATGGCCGTTGGTTCCTTATCGAGAAGACGTACGCAGACCATGTGCGCGAGCAGACCGAATCCATTTTTGCCCGCGATCACGGCCTTGCAGTCCTTCCTCCCTGGCCAGCGGGCAAAGCTGAGGATGAATACAATAAGATTCTTGCCGATCACCTTGACGGGATTGTGCTCGACAGGAAACTGTTGCGAAGCGACTTCCATCGCTATGGGATAGAGGCATGTGACGTCCTGCTGAAGGACAATACTTTCGTGCACGTCAAACTGATCGAAAGCTCTGCACCAGCAAGCCACCTCATCGCCCAGGCACTGGTGTCCGTCGAGACACTGACGTATGACCAAGAGGCTCAGGCTGCGTTCCGGGAACGTGTTGACGTTGCGGGCTGGGATGGGGAGATGTACTCAGGGAAGCCCAAGCGGGTGGTCCTAGTGCTGGCACGTGTGGGTAAAAGCATTGATGCGGCGTCTCTTTTCACATTCACTCAAGTGAATCTCTGGCGGCAAGTCAGCCAACTCGGGTCGCAAGGCGTGGAGGTATTTGTCGCATCGGTGGAGAAGGAAAAGGAGTAGCCATACTCCTCACGTGGAGGTACACGTTCGGGCATCCCATCAGCGACGTTGCTATGGGGTATACCCCACCGCCACATCGCATAGAGACTCTGGTCCCGTGGTTCTGGGGTGCCGTGTCCGCGATGTGCGACAGGTGTGCACGGAGGTCTAGAGGTGATGCCGCACATGACGCAGCCGGCTGCCTGCATCCGCACGGCCGCGAGCTCGACCAGGTCGAGGCCCGGGGCGATGACGCGCACGGAAGTACGGTAGGGCAACGATCCCGACGACCACGAAACTGATCTTCCCGATCACGGTTGTGATGCGCATACGCCTGGCCCTATCGGCCGGGCTAACGTCGCCTCGTTCGCCGGTCGTCCGGCGAGATGTCCTCGTCAAGCCTGGCCGTTCTGTTCGGGAAAGAACAGGTCCTCGATCGGCAGTCCGAACACCGACGCGAGACGAAACGCCAAGGGCAGCGAGGGGTCAAACCTGCCTCTCTCGATTGAGATGACCGTCTGCCGCGAGACACCGAGCTCGTCCGCGAGCCGCTGCTGCGACCATTCGAGAGACTTGCGCGTGTCCGCGATGATGTTCCGCACCTCACCCCTTCCGACGAAGGACCTGGTAGCGGAGTGAGAAGCTGAGGAATGACGCGGCGACCACCCCGAGGAGCGCCAGCCGTGCATCGATCACCTCACCTCCGGGGATCAGGGTGAGGACCAGAGCGCTAACGGAGGCGACGAAGATGACGTCGGTCTGCGCGCCCGCGGCAGCACGTGCGTACCAACGCGCTTCGATTGACTCCTCCGACCGTTCGGCCGCTCCCTGCAGCGTCGACCGGTCAACGACCAGGACCCACACGAGCATCACGACCGGCATCGCCAGGCAGACCGCCTACGCTGCGACACCCAGCAACGACACTGGCTCGGCCAGTCCGCTCCACACGCCGGCAACCCCCAGAGCGACGCCCGCCAGCAACCCGCTGGGGATGGCTACTGCCATCGCTGCCAATCGGCCCGACCCGAACTTCACACGCCCCCACTTGGTGCGTTCGGTGCTGTCGCTCATTCCCAACTCCCCTACGTACAGTCCGCTTTACATGTCAAGGAGACTGTACACCGACCGTTCGCGAGCGGATAGCATCCGGGGACTGCTTTGAACCATTCGCATCCCTGACGTCGGTCCAAGCCGACCGCGTCACAGGCCGCCGTGCGGCCAAGTAGCGCAACAGCCTGTTGCAGAATCCGCTCGTCCGGCCAGGCCGTCTGCCACGCCGCAGGCTGACGTCACTCACGACGAAATCAGCCGGCAACACTTCCTCGGCAACGCTTGATGTAGCCAGCACGATCTGCCAGGTTGAGTGCACGTTTCAAAGGAGATACGTATGCAGTACAAAATCGTCCTCGCGCTGAGCGCTTTGACTGTCGTCGGGTTTGCCGCCGTCTCAGGAGTCCAAGCTGCGCCAGCACAAGCGCTGACCACCATCAATCCAGCTTGTCTGTCTGTGCCGAAGACTTCGACAGAGACAGATGGCGTCCCGGGTCCGATCTTCTACAAGCGTCTGCAGTGCCTGGGCAGCATGGCTGGCTACTACGGCTACCACGGACCGATCGATGGGGTGATGGGGCCAAACTCCTGGCGAGGAGTTTCGGAGCAACTCGCCAAGGGCGGCTACTACCAGTCAGGCGACCTGGCAACTTCGGAGAGTCGCGAGGTCGTGAAGGCGTTGCAGCGCTGGGCTGCGGACCATCAGCAGTACGGCGGACTCATCGACGGCAAGTGGGGTCCGAACAGCTACCGCGGAGGGGCCTGGGCCCTGAACCGAGCCTTCTGACGCCGCTGCGCACAGGAGCTGAGGAACACGCCGCAGCAGTGAGCGGAGCCCCGAACAGCAAGGCGCAAGATCGGCCGCTCCGCTCACTGCTGTGGACTGCTCACTGACGCCGGGCGTCGGTAGGTGAGGATGCGACTCCGACAGCTCCGAACCAGTCTTGATCGCCGATACCCATCAAGGACGCCGCCGAAACACGTGGTAGTCGAGGCGGCTAATCAACCGACCGCGCCTCTCGGGATCTTCGAGGGTTCGGTTCTCGTAGGCTGCTGCTGTCGTCGGAGCTCAGCAATCAGCGGCTCCTGCTCCCCTCTGTGTGAAGGATGACCGCGAACATGTCTGCCCTGGTCATCATCCCGACCTACGACGAAGCCGAGAACGTCCGGCCCATCGTCGAACGCACGCTGGCCGCGACGGACGACACGGTGCACGTGCTCGTCGNCCCTGGTCATCATCCCGACCTACGACGAAGCCGAGAACGTCCGGCCCATCGTCGAACGCACGCTGGCCGCGACGGACGACACGGTGCACGTGCTCGTCGTCGACGACAACTCACCCGACGGCACCGGCGACATCGCGGACGYCATCGCGACCGAGACCGACCGTGTGCACGTGCTGCACCGCACCGTCAAGGACGGCCTGGGCGGGGCGTACCTGTCCGGCTTCGCGTGGGGCCTGGAACACGGCTACGCCAAGCTCGTCGAGATGGACGCCGACGGCTCCCACCACCCCGAGTACCTGCCGTGGATGCTCGAGCTCGCGGACTCCAACGACCTGGTGCTCGGCTCCCGCTGGGTCAAGGGCGGCAAGGTCGAGAACTGGCCCTGGTACCGGCTCCTGCTGTCCCGCGGCGGCAACCTGTACACCCGCCTCGCACTCGGCATCGCGGTGCGCGACGCSACCGGCGGCTTCCGGGTGTTCACCTCGAAGGCGTTCGAGCGGATCGACCTCGCCGGCGTCGCGTCGAAGGGGTACTGCTTCCAGGTGGACCTCTGYTGGCGCGCCCTCGAGGCAGGCCTGCGGGTCGTGGAGACCCCGATCACGTTCACCGAGCGGGAGTTCGGTGTCTCGAAGATGAGCGGCAACATCGTCCGCGAGAGCCTNCTCGAGGCAGGCCTGCGGGTCGTGGAGACCCCGATCACGTTCACCGAGCGGGAGTTCGGTGTCTCGAAGATGAGCGGCAACATCGTCCGCGAGAGCCTSGCGCTCGTGACGAAGTGGGGCATCGACCGTCGCATCCGCGAGACCCGCTCCCTGGTCAAGGACCACCGCAAGCTGCCCTCCGTGCGGAAGAACGCGCACGCGGTGGCCGACCACGCGGCCTGAGTCCACGAACACACGAACACACCAACGCACGAACGGCGACGGACCCAGGGGGTTCGTCGCCGTTCGTGTGTGCGGGGCTGCGGCTCGCGCAGCACGCGGACGCGTCCGGGCGGCTAGCGCAGCACGACCACGCCTCGGCCGCGGAACCGGACGACGCCGGCATCGACCTCGGTTGCCCCGAAGCCGTAGAGCTCCTCGCCCACGGCATCGGGCACGGGGACCTCGGCAGCGTCATCGGCGAAGTTCACGACGACGTGCACCGGCGTGACGTCGGGGCCGAGCAGTCCGCGTGTGAGCACGAGCCAGCGATGGTCCTCGCTGAAGCGGACGGCGTTCGCCTCGTACCGGTGGTCGACGAACGCCTGGTCGGTGCGACGCAGGGCGATCAGCACCCGGTACGCGCGCAGGATCGCCGCACCGCGCTCCGAGCTGACGTCGGCCCAGTCGAGCTTCGAGTTCGTGAACGTCGTCGGGTCCTGCGGGTCCGGCACGGCGGACTCGTCCCAGCCGTGCTCGGCGAACTCGGCGATGCGCCCCTCGGCGGTGGCCTTGCCGAGCTCGGGCTCCGGGTGCGAGGTGAAGAACTGCCACGGTGTCGAGGCCGCGAACTCCTCGCCCATGAACAGCATCGGTGTGAACGGCCCGAGGAGCGTCAGGGCTGCGGCGATCACGAGCCCCTCGTCGTCGAGGGTCGCGGCCAGCCGGTCGCCGGCGGCCCGGTTGCCGATCTGGTCGTGGTTCTGGTTCGCGACGACCAGGGCCGTCGCGGGGGAGGTCCCGCGGTCGATCGGTCGGCCGTGCCGCTTGCCGCGGAACGACGACCAGGTGCCGTCGTGGAAGAAGCCGTCCTGGAGTACCTTCGCCAGCGCCGAGAGCGGAGCGAAGTCGGCGTAGTAGCCGTTCGTCTCACCGGTGAGCGCCACGTGCACGGCGTGGTGGAAGTCGTCGGACCACTGTCCGGCGAGGCCGTACCCGGCGGCCTCGCGCGGCCGGAACATCACCGGGTCGTTGAGGTCGGACTCCGCGATGAGCGACAGCGGACGCCCGATGAACGACGAGTAGGCGTCGGTCTCGTCGGCCATCGACGCCAGCACGTGCGGGCGGGTGGTGTCGCGGATCGCGTGCACGGCGTCGAGCCGGAGCCCGTCGACGTGGTGGTCGCGGAACCACATGCGCACGTTGTCGAGGACGTACCGACGGACCTCGGGGTGCTCGACGTTCACCGAGTCGCCCCAGGTGTTGCCGAGCCCGGCGAGCAGGTAGGGGCCGTACAGCGGCAGGTAGTTCCCGCTCGGGCCGAGGTGGTTGTAGACGACGTCCTGGATGACACCGAGCCCCAGCGCGTGCGCCGTGTCGACGAACCGGTCGTAGGCGTCCGGGCCGCCGTACGGCGCGTGCACCGAGAACCAGCCGACCCCGTCGTAGCCCCAGTTCCACTCGCCGTTCACCGCGTTGACGGGGAGCAGTTCGACGAACTCGACCCCGAGCTCGACCAGGTGGTCCAGCTTCTGGGCGGCGGCGTCGAGGGTGCCCTCGGGCGTGTAGGTGCCGATGTGCATCTCGTAGATCACGGCGCCGCGGGCCGGGCGTCCGGTCCACGACTCGTCGGTCCACGCGAACCGAGCGGGGTCGACGACCTCGGACGGGCCGTGCACGCCCTCGGGCTGGTACCGGCTCCGGGGGTCCGGTCGGACCGCGTCGTCGTCGCCGATGCGGAACCCGTACCGGGCACCGACCACCGGCATCACGGAGTCGGTGGACCACCAGTCGTCGGTGCCCTTGGTGAGCGGGTACTCGACGTCGTCGACGACGAGCCGGACCCGTTCCGGCTCGGGCGCCCAGACGGCGTAACGGTCGGGTGCGGTCATGCGTGACCCTCCAAGATGTCGATCTCGGCCTGCGCGTCGGACTCGGTGGCGTCCGTCGTGCCGGCGGCGGGCCGGGAGGCACCGCTCGCGTCGGACACGGCGGTCACCGCGTCGGCGTGGCCGGCTGCACCGACCGCGTCGGCGGGCACGAGCAGCGCGATCGGGTAGGTGGTGAGCAGGTCGGCCAGCGCGATCCCGCGGTCAGCGGGGACGTGTCGGCCGGTGAGCAGGTCGATGCGCTCGACCGGGACGGCGTGCACCAGGGTGTCGCCCCAGCCGCCGACGCGGTCGAGGCCGATCGGCAGGCGCGTTGCGATCGTCACGGCGCCGCCGCGGTCGAACGCGATGACGTGGTCGGCCGCGCTGCCGGTGGCCTCGAGCTCCAGGTACCGGGTGAACAGCTCCGGGTGGTCCCGTCGGATGCGCAGTGCGCGGGTCGTGACCAGGAGCTTCGCGGCTCCGTCGATGCCGATGGCCGGCAGGTCCTCGGGGCCGTCGTCGTCGGGGCCGTCGAGCTCCGCGAGCACGTGACGCCGCTCGGCGTAGTCGACCGGGCGTCGGTTGTCGGGGTCGACCAGCGAGCGGTCCCAGAACTCGGTGCCCTGGTAGACGTCGGGGACGCCGGGGGCGGTGAGCTGGACGAGCTTCTGGGCGAGACCGTTCGACCACCCGGCAGCGTCGATCTGCTCGTCGAGGGCATCGAGCACGGCGACCACGTCCGGGTTGTCGAACGCGGCGTCGACGATCGCGTGCATCTGCTGCTCGAACGCCTCGTCGGGCTCGGTCCACGTGGTGCTGTCCCCGGCTTCGCGGGAGGCCTTCTCGGCGTAGGCGTGCAGACGTTCGCGGCTGGCGGGCCGCGCGCCGACGATCGCCTGCCAGAGCAGGTCGGCGAACACGCGGTCCCGCAGCGGCACGAGCGACTGCAGCCGTTCGAGCGTGGCGGCCCACTCGTCGCCGAGCTCTGCCAGCACGGCGATGCGGGCGCGGGTGTCCTCGCTGCGCTTCGTGTCGTGCGTGGTGAGCGTCGTCATGGTGTGCGGCCAGCTGCCCAGCCGTTCGCGCTGTGCCTGGTGGAAGTCCGCCACGGAGACCGCGAAGACGCTCGGGTCGCCGCCGACCTCGCTCAGGGACGACAGGCGCGAGGTGCGGTAGAACGCGGTGTCCTCGACGCCCTTCGCCATCACCATGCCGCTGGTCTGCTGCAGTCGGAGGGCCGCGGCGTTCGTCGGGTCGACGAGGGCCGGTGCGATCCGGTCGATGACGTCGTCGAGGTCCGGGCGGGCCGCGGCGGCGCGCTCGAGCGCGGTGATCAGGTGGTGGGCGCCCTCGGGCAGGTACGTGCGGTACACGTCGAACGAGGCAACGACCTCGGCGACCGCGTCGACGATCCGCTCGTGCGTAATCGTCTCCGTGACGGCACTCGGTGCGAGCAGACGAGCGAGCCGCTCGACCTCGCTGCCGAGGATGCCGTCCGCGATGCCCCGTCGGGTGTCGTGCGTGAGTCGCTGCCAGTCGGTCGGTTCGGCGCCCGACGCCGCGGTCAGGGACTGTTCGCCCGCCGGGTCGACGAACACGCGGTCGAGCACCCCGAGGGCGTCGTACCCGGTGGTGCCGTCGACCGGCCACGAGCTCGGCAGCTGCTCGCCGGGCTCGAGGATCTTCTCGACGAGGGTGTAGGCCCCGCCGGTCAGCTCCGCCAGGTCCTGTAGGTAGCCCGCCGGGTCGTACAGCCCGTCCGGGTGGTCGATGCGCAGGCCGTCGACGAGCCCGTCGCGGAACCAGCCGCCGATGACCGCGTGCGACGCCGCGAAGACCTCGGGCTCCTCGACGCGGATCGCCGCGAGGGTGTTCACCGCGAAGAACCGGCGGTAGTTCAAGTCGTGGTCGGCACGCTTCCAGTGCACGAACGCGTAGTGCTGGCGTTCGTGGACGGTCTCGACGGTGTCGCCGTCGTGCACCGTGCCCGGCGCCGTGGGGTAGGCGGTCTCGCCGACGCGGAGCACCGGACGCTCGGCGTCGGACGTGTCCAGCGTGATCGCGTCGAGCAGCCGGTCGTCCAGCACGGGGACCCGGAGCTTGCCGTCGCCGGCTTCCCAGTCCACGTCGAACGCCCAGGCCACGGGCGAGCCCTGGCCGAGTTCGAGCAGGGACCACCACCACGGGTTCGACTCGGGGGTCGCGACACCGACGTGGTTCGGCACCACGTCGACGATGACCCCGAGGCCGACGGCGTGCGCGGCCTCGGCCAGCGCCCGCATTGCCTGGTCGCCACCGCGGTCGGTGTCGACGCGGGTGTGGTCGACCACGTCGTAGCCGTGGTTCGACCCGGACTCGGCCTGCAGCACGGGCGACAGGTACAGCCAGTCGGCGCCGAGGTCGTGCACGTAGCCGACCAGGTCCCGCGCGGCGTCGAGGTCGAAGTCGGCGGAGACCTGCAGGCGGTACGTCGACGCGGGCACGCGGTTCGCGGCGCCGGGCGTTCCGGCGGTCATCGGGCGGTTCCGCTCGGTGCGGTGGACCCGGCCGGGTTGACCGGGGTGACGGCGTCCTGCGGTGCTGCCGGTTCGGTGGCACCGTCCTGTTCGGCGTCGACCGGGGTGCTCGTGACCTCGTGGTCGGGCTCGGCGCGGAGCACGATCATCGACCGTGCGGGGACGTCGAGCGGGGTGCCCGCGTCGAGCACCTCGTCACGGGCGCCGGGGTCCGCGGTGTCGATCCGGACGGTCCAGCCGGGGGAGTACTCCTCGGGCGGCAGCGTGAAGGTCACGACGTCGTCGTGGGCGTTGAAGTACGTGATGAAGCCGACGTCGGTGACGCGCTCACCGCGGGCATCGCGGCCGCGGATGCCCTCGCCGTTCAGGTACATGCCGACGCTCTTGCCGAAGCCGGAGTCCCAGTCCTCGGGGTCCATCGCGTCGCCCGAGGGGGTCAGCCACACCACGTCGGGCAGCGGCTCGCCCTCGCCACGACGGACCGGACGGCCGTTGAAGTACCGGGTCCGGCGGAACGTCGGGTGGTCGTGCCGCAGCTTCACCACGTCGGCGGTGAACTGGATGAGGTCTTCGTCCGCGCTGTCCCAGTCGATCCAGCTGAGCTCGGAGTCCTGCGCGTAGACGTTGTTGTTGCCCGACTGCGACCGACCGAGTTCGTCGCCGTGCGCGAGCATCGGCACACCCTGGCTCAGGAGCAGGGTCGCCAGGAAGTTCCGGCGGCGCTGCAGCCGCAGGGCGTTCACGGCCTCGTCGTCGGTCGGGCCCTCGGCGCCGGAGTTCCACGACCGGTTGTGGCTCTCGCCGTCGTTGTTGTCCTCGCCGTTGGCCTCGTTGTGCTTCTCGTTGTAGGCCACCAGGTCGTACAGCGTGAAGCCGTCGTGTGCGGTGATGAAGTTGATGCTCGCCTTGGGCGTGCGACCGTCGTGCTCGTACAGGTCGGCCGAGCCCGAGATCCGGGACGCGAACTCGCCGAGCGTCGACGACTCACCGCGCCAGAAGTCACGGACGGTGTCGCGGTACTTGCCGTTCCACTCGGACCACTGGGGCGGGAAGTTGCCGACCTGGTAGCCACCGGGGCCGACGTCCCACGGCTCGGCGATGAGCTTGACCTGCGACACGATCGGGTCCTGCTGGACCAGTTCGAAGAAGGCCGACAGGCGGTCGACCTCGTAGAACTCACGCGCCAGCGCCGACGCCAGGTCGAAGCGGAACCCGTCGACGTGCATCTCGGTCACCCAGTAGCGGAGCGAGTCGAGGATGAGCTGCAGCGAGTGCGGGTGCCCGACGTTGAGCGAGTTCCCCGTGCCCGTGTAGTCCATGTAGAACTTCTTGTCGTCGTCGACCAGGCGGTAGTAGGCCGCGTTGTCGATGCCGCGGAACGACAGCGTCGGGCCGAGGTGGTTGCCCTCGGCGGTGTGGTTGTAGACGACGTCGAGGACGACCTCGATGCCGGCGCGGTGCAGCTCGCGCACCATCGTCTTGAACTCCTGGACCTGCTGGCCCTGGTCGCCCGACGACGAGTACGCCGAGTGCGGCGCGAAGAAACCGATCGTGTTGTAGCCCCAGTAGTTCGACAGCCCCTTGTCCTGCAGGGTGGAGTCGTTCACGAACTGGTGCACCGGCATGAGCTCGAGCGTGGTGATGCCGAGGCGCTGCAGGTGCTCGATCACCGCAGGGTGGGCGACGCCGGCGTAGGTGCCGCGCTGCTCTTCCGGCACGTCCGGGTGGGTCTCGGTGAGGCCCTTGACGTGTGCTTCGTAGATGACGGTCTCGCCGTACGGCGTGCGTGGCGGACGGTCCCCCTGCCAGTCGAAGAAGGGGTTGATCACGACGCCCTTCATCATGTGCGACGCGGAGTCCTCGTCGTTGGTCGAGTCCGGGTCGCCGAACGTGTACGAGAAGAGCGACTGGTCCCAGTCGATCTCACCGCTGGTCGCCTTGGCGTACGGGTCGAGCAGGAGCTTCGACGGGTTGCAGCGCGCGCCGGAGTCCGGGTCGTACGGGCCGTGCACGCGGAAGCCGTACTCCTGCCCGGGACCGATGTTGGGGAGGTACGCGTGCCAGACGTAGGCGTCCACCTCGAGCAGGCGGACGCATTCTTCGTTGCCGTCGGAATCGAACAGACAGAGTTCGACGCGCTCGGCGACCTCGGAGAACAGCGCGAAGTTCGTGCCGCTCCCGTCGTAGGTCGCCCCGAGCGGGTACGGGTTTCCGGGCCAGGTGTGCAAACGGTCCTCCAGGTGTGGGTGCGGCCAACATATCGGCGGCACTCGTCCGCGTCCGCAGACAAGCCCCAGCTGTGGATGCGTGAGGCGCCCCGCGGCCTGTTGAGGAACGGACGAGTAGCGTCGCGCGCATGGCCAACATCGTCTCGAAGATCGCAGACCAGGTCCGCCCGCTCGGGGTCTCCACGAACTACGGAGAACCCGTCGAGGTCGGCGACCAGACCCTCATCCCCGTGTCCGTCAGCTGGTTCGGCTTCGGTGGCGGCGGGGACGACGAGAACGGTGGCGGCGGTGGCGGCGGCCTGTCGGCCCCCGTCGGCGCCTACGTCCGTCGCCCGGGCAAGGACCTGGTGTTCGAGCCGAACCCGATCTCACTGATCGTCGTGGGCATCCCCTTCGTGTGGGTGGCCGGGCGTGTCCTGCGCAAGCTGGTGCGCGCGCTCAAGAAGTGACCACCTGACGCAACTGGAGGCCCGTGGCGACGCCGCCACGGGCCTCCAGTCCTTCACGCGGTCGCGACCGCGTCTAGACTGCTGGCACACACACGGGAGTCCGGGACCGCCGGGCTGAGAGGGAGCGATCGGCGCTCCGACCGTCGAACCTGATCCGGATCATGCCGGCGCAGGGAGGAGTCAGCAGCATGCCTTCAGGCACGTCAACAACCGTCACCACCGCTCCGCGGCGATCGCTGCGCTGGCGGGTCGTCGACATCGTCGTCGCGAGTGTGCTCGCGGTGGCACTCGGAGTCGTCTTCCGGCTCTGGGAGTTCGGCTACGAACCCATCAGCGCCGTGATGGACCTCGTGCTCCCCGGCACGAAGGCCCTGTTCGGCGGGGTCTGGCTGCTCGCCGGCCCGATCGTCGCGATCGTCGTCCGGAAGCCCGGCGCCGCGCTCTACGGCGAGATGGTGGCCGCGTCGGTCGAGGCGTTGTTCGGCACGCAATGGGGATGGCTCACCCTCGAGGCCGGGCTGGTCCAGGGCCTCGGCGCCGAGATCGTCCTCGCGCTGTTCCTGTACCGCGTCTACCGCCTGCCGGTCGTCGTCCTCGCCGGTGCCGCTGCCGGGCTCGCGCTCGGCATCAACGACACCGTCCTCTGGTACCCGGGACTCGACGTCGCCTTCAAGGTCGTCTACGTGATCTGTGCCGTCGTCTCCGGTGCCGTGATCGCGGGAGCGGGCTCCTGGCTGATCGTGCGGGCACTCGCCCGCACGGGGGTGCTGTCGTCCTTCGCCGCCGGCCGTGAGCACAGCCGTCGCGAACCCCGCGCCCTGGTGTGACCGTGCCCGCTCCGTCCGTGACGCCCACCTCTGCCGGTGGCGATGCCGGTGTCGGCGTCCGCGGGGCGCGCATCGTGTTCCGTGGCTGGGGCTGGCGGTACGCGGAACGAGACGCCTGGGCCGTCCGCGGAGTCGACCTGGTCGTCGAGCCGGGGGAGCGCGTGGCCGTCGTCGGACCGTCCGGGGCCGGCAAGTCGACGCTCCTGCGAGCCGTCGCCGGCGTGCTGCCCGACGAACCCGACGCCACCGACGCCACCGCGGCGTCGGTGCAGGGGACACTCCTGGTCGACGAGTCCGACCCCCGCGCGGTCCGCGGGCGTGTCGGCCTCGTCATGCAGGACCCCGAGGCGCACACCGTGATGTCCCGCGTCGGCGACGACGTGGCCTTCGGCTGCGAGAACGCCGGCGTCCCCCGCGACGAGACCTGGGACCGGGTGCGGTCCGCGCTCGACGTCGTCGGCCTCGACCTGCCGCTCGACCGCTCCACCGCGCAGTTGTCCGGCGGGCAGCGGCAGCGGTTGGCGCTCGCCGGCGTGCTCGCGATGCGGCCCGGTGCGCTCGTGCTCGACGAGCCCTGCGCCAACCTCGACCCCGAGGGTGTGGCGCAGGTGCACGACGCCGTCCGGGCACTGCTCGACGACACCGGGGCGACGCTGCTCGTGGTGGAGCACCGGATCGGCACCTGGCTCGACCTGGTCGACCGGCTCGTGCTGCTCGAACCGGCGGGCGGCGTCGTCGCGGACGGTCCGCCGGCGCAGGTGCTGGCGACCCACGGCGAGGCGCTCACCGCGGCCGGGGTCTGGGTGCCCGGTGCCGAGCCGGAGCGCGGTTCTGCGCGGGGGCAGCGTGCGGCTGGACGAGCGGGCGAAATACCCGGGTCGTCCGGCGGGGTGACTGCGGCATTCCGCCCGCTCGGCGAAGGGGCGCTCGGCGCGGGCGAGGGGGCGCGCGGGGCGGGGACCACGGTGCTGCTCGAGACGCGGGGACTCGGCACGGCACGGGGGAAGCAGCCGGTCGGGAACGGCATCGACCTCGGGCTCCGAGCCGGGCAGGTCCTCGCGGTCACCGGACCGAACGGTGTCGGCAAGTCGACGCTCGGTCTGACCCTCGCGGGCTTGCTCCCACCGGCAGCCGGTGAGCTCCACGCCACGGACCTCCTGGCCGACGGCATCGGCACGACGCCCCACACCTGGACGAGCCGCGAACTCGCGGCCCGGATCGGCACGGTGTTCCAGGATCCGGAGCACCAGTTCGTCGCCCGTTCCGTGCGCGAAGAGGTCGAAGCCGGCCCCCGCGTACTCGGTGCGCCCGATGCCGCCGAACGAGCCTCCGCGCTGCTCGACGAGTTCGGGCTCGCACACCTGGCCGACGCCAACCCGTTCACCCTGTCTGGCGGCGAGCAGCGACGACTCGCGATCGCCTCGGCCATCGCGGCCCGTCCGCCGGTCGTCGTGCTCGACGAACCGACCTCCGGGCAGGACCGTGCCACGTGGCAGGCCGTCGTGGGGCGCCTCGGAGCACTCGCCGATGCCGGCACCGCGGTGGTGGCGGTCACCCACGACCGCGACCTCGTCCGGGCACTCGACGCCGACGAGGTCGTCCTCGGGCCGGACGGCGCGCGATCCGTCGGGCGCGACCAGGGGCCGTCGGACGGGGCCATCCCGGAGACGGGACCGACAGCCGGGAACCGCCCCGGGCCTCCAGACCGGACCGCCGGGACGCACCGGACCGCCGACACGGACCGGACCGCCGCGACCGACGCGTCGGACCCCACGCGACGACCGCTGGCCGCGCGCGCGACCGGCATCCCCGGCGTCCAGCCCGTCGCCTCCCTGATCGGCGTGCTCGCACTCGGTGTCTGCCTGGTGCTGAGCCTCGACGTCGTCTCGGCCGCCGTCGCCCTGGCGCTCGAACTCGCGCTCCTGCCGCTCCTGCGCCTGCCGGTCCGGACACTGCTCTTCCGACTCGCACCGGTGCTGGTCGCGGTGCCGCTGACGGCGGTGAGCATCGCGCTGTACGGCAGACCCTCGGGTCGGGAGTGGTTCGACCTCGGGTTCGCGCACGTCACCGACGGATCGCTGACGCTCGCGCTGGCGACTGCGCTCCGGGTCCTCGCGGTGGGGGTGCCAGCCATCGCGCTCTTCGTGCGGGTCGACCCGACCGACCTGGCGGACGGGCTCGCGCAGGTGCTGCGGCTGCCCGCGCGTTTCGTGCTCGGGGCCCTCGCCGCCGTCCGGATGATGACGCTGCTCGTCGACGACTGGCGACAGCTCGCGATGGCCCGGCGTGCCCGGGGACTGGCGGACTCCGGGAGGCTGCGCCGCGGAGCGACCATGGCGTTCGCGCTGCTCGTGCTCGCGCTGCGCCGGGCGACGACCCTGGCGGTGGCGATGGAGTCACGCGGGTTCGGCGCTCCCGGACGGCGGACCTGGGCGCGGGTCGCGCGGTTCGCCGGGCCGGAGTGGGCGACGGTGGCGGTGCTGGTCGGCATCGGCGTGGTGTCGATCGCCGTCGCGGTGAGCACGGGGACCTGGCGTGCCTGACGCGGAACGTGCCACGGGCACGACGGGCAGAGCCGGCACGACGGGCGGGGCCGGCACGACCGGCGGGACCGGCACGACCGGCGGGACCGGCACGACCGGCACGACCGCGGGGACCGGCACGACCGCGGGGGACCTCGCCCCGGGCCTCGCTGCTGCTGCCGCCGGTGTCGCCGCCGCCACGGGCCACCGTGCCATCGTGCTCATCGATGGCCGGTCCGGCACGGGCAAGACGACCCTCGGCGCGCAGGTCGCGGAACAGCTCGGAGCGCAGCTCGTGCACCTGGACGACCTCTACCCGGGCTGGGACGGCCTGCGAGCGGCTTCGGACGCCCTGGTGACCGACGTGCTCGGAGCGCCGAGCGGCTACCGACGATGGGACTGGGACGCCGACGGACCCGCGGAGTGGACGTCGGTGGACCCCGACCTGCCGATCGTGGTGGAGGGCTGCGGGGCGTTGTCGCGGGTGTCGGCACCGCTGGCGTCGCTGCGTGTGTGGCTCGAGGCCGACGACGCCGTGCGCTGGGACCGGGCGATCGGACGCGACGGCGAGGTCTTCGCACGCGAGTGGGACCGCTGGGCCGCGCAGGAGCAGGCCTTCATCGCCGCCGAGGACCCGGCCGCCCTGGCCGACGTGGTCCTGCGGACGTAGCGCCCTGCGGCGGCCGCGAGTCACGCGTCCTCGGACAGTTCTCGGGCTACGGAAGGCGAGAACTGTCCGTCAAGCCGAGACTCGGCCCGCGCCCGCGCCCCCGCCCGCGCCCGCGTCCGCGCCCGCGCCGCCCGCCCGCCGCGCCGCCGCGCGCGGATCCACCGCGAACACCGCCGCCACGATCGTCAGCACCGCGTACACCCCGAGGTACCCGCACAGGATCCACGGCGAGCCACCGCCCAACTGCACGAACACCGCGGCCAGCAGCGGCGTCAGCCCCACCGAGAAGATCGACCCGATCTGGTAGCCGAGCGACATCCCCGAGTACCGCCGCCCGGTCGGGAACTGCTCCGCGAACCACGCCGCCTGCGGGCCGTAGATGCTGTCGTGGAACACGCACATCCCGATCAGCGCCACGAGCGGCAGCAGCACGAGGGGCCCGGCGTCGAGGAACGCGAAGAACGGCCAGATGAGCACCGCGATGCCCACAGCCGACCAGATCGTGAGCACCCGCCGCCCGACCCGGTCGGACAGCCACCCCCAGAACGGCGTCGACACGAGCGACACCGCCGAGATCACGAGCACGGCCTGCAGCCCCGCGTCCGAGCCCGACGGCCCCCGCACGTTGCCGAGGTAGGTCAGTGCGTACGTCGTCAGGATCGAGTACAGCGCCGGTTGTACGAGTCGCAGGCCCGCCGTCACCAGGATCGACCGCGGGTGCTGCCGGATCGCCTGCCACACCGGGAACCGTTCGACCCCACCCGAGGCACGCAGCTCCTGGAACACCGGGGCGTCCTGCACGCCGAGCCGGATGACGAGCCCGACCGCGACGATCACGGCGGAGAACAGGAACGGCAGCCGCCAGCCCCAGGCCAGGAACGCCTCGGTGCCGAGCAGCGACCGCACGAGCGTGAAGACCCCGGTCGCCAGGAGCATCCCACCGGCCGAGCCCATCTGCGTGAACGCCCCGAACAGCCCGCGGTGCCGTTCGGGCGCGTGCTCGACGGACAGCAGCGCCGAGCCGCCCCACTCGGCTCCGGCAGCGACACCCTGCAGCAGCCGCAGGAACACGAGCGCCACGACGGCGCCGACCCCGATGGTCGCGGCGGACGGGATCACCCCGATCAGCGTGGACGCGATGCCCATCAGCACCAGCGATGCGACGAGCAGCTTCTTCCGCCCGATCCGGTCGCCCAGGTGCCCGGCGACCACCCCGCCGAGCGGCCGCGCCACGAACCCGACGCCGTAGGTCGCGAACGACGCGATCACCCCGACCGCGGGTGTGACGGACGGGAAGAACGTCGGTGCGAACACCAGCGCCGAGGCCGTCGCGTAGAGGTAGAAGTCGTAGTACTCGACGGTCGTCCCGATGAACGACGCGAGCGCGACCCGACGACGGGTCGCGCTGGTCGACGGTGCGGCGGGACGGCCGGGAGGCGCGGTGACGGTGGTCTGGCTCGGCATGCCTCAGGAGCATGGTCGCGTCCACTGCGCCGGGGAACACCACGCGTAACGTGAGGTCACGTCGCTGTCGGCGGGCGGTGCCCGCCGACCACGATGGGTCGCATGAGCGATGCACCGAACCGCCCGCTGCGCTTCGCGGCCTTCGTCATGAACACGACGTCGCACATCCAGCACGGCCTGTGGCGGCACCCCGACGCTCGGCAGGCCGACTTCGACGACGTGACGCTCTGGACCGACCTGGCGAGGACCCTCGAGCGCGGCAAGTTCGACGCGATGTTCTTCGCCGACGTCGTCGGCACCTACGGCCCCGGTCGCGGCGACTACTCGACCAACCTGCGCGAGGGGCTGCAGATCCCCTCGAACGACCCCTCGGTGCTGCTCTCCGCGCTCGCCGTGTCGACCGAGCACCTCGGGTTGGCGTTCACCTCGAGCGTCATCCAGGCGCACCCGTTCGACTTCGCCCGCAAGGTCTCCACGCTCGACCACATCACCCGGGGCCGGACCGGCTGGAACGTCGTCACGAGCGCCCTCGACAGCGCCGCCCGGAACTTCGGCGCCGACCGGCTCGAGGAGCACGACGAGCGCTACGTCTGGGCCGAGGAGTACCTCGAGGTCTGCGCAAAGCTCTGGGAGGGATCCTGGGACGACGGCGCCGTGCTGAAGGACCCCGTCCGCGGCTACGCCGACCCCGACAGGGTGCACCGCATCGACCACCACGGCAAGCGCTACGACGTGCAGGGCCCGCACCTGTCGGCACCGTCACCGCAGCGGACCCCGGTGCTGTTCCAGGCGGGGTCCTCGCCCGCCGGCCGAGCCTTCGCGGCCCGGAACGCCGAGGCCCAGTTCATCCTGACCTCGAACCGTGACGCCACCGAACAGCTCATCCGGGAGACCCGCGACCTGGCCGCGGCCGCCGGCCGGCGGCGCGACGACATCGCGTTCTTCCTCGGCCTGACCTTCGTCACCGGCTCGACCGAGGCCGAGGCGAAGGCCAAGGAAGCGGAGATCGACGAGTACCTGGCCGCCGACGGGTTCCTGGTGCACTCGAACCTCGGCTTCGACGCGGACACCGGCGAGCCCCTCGACCCCGACACCCCGCTGTCCGAGGTCCGCACCCACGCCGGGCAGTCGCACCTGCAGTGGCTCCGCGAGGCCGCCGGGGACCGCGAGCCGACCATCGCCGACCTGGCCCGCCTGTCCGCCAAGCTCCGCGCCCGGGTCGTCGGTACGCCGGAGCAGATCGCCGACGAGCTCGCCGACTGGCAGCGGGTGGGCGTCGACGGCGTGAACGTCATCAACTGGACGCTGCCCGGCTCCTACGAGGAGTTCGTCGACCACATCGCACCGACCCTGCAGGAGCGCGGGTTGATGCAGTCCGAGTACCGCGAGGGCACCCTGCGCGAGAAGCTCTTCGACCACGCGCAGCTACCGGACTCGCACCCGGCCCGGCAGTGGCGCGGGGCGTTCTCCGGTGGCGCGAGCGGCGTCGCGGACGCAGCCCGTGCGGTGGAGGTGCCCGCATGACGGACGCGACGACGACCGACGGGCGCACGCCGGGCCTCCCGGCCGACCGTCTGTCGACCCTGCGCGACCGCTTCGCTCCCGTGTTCGCGATGATCCGCGACGGCGCGGTCGAGCGTGAGCTGGCGTCCGGGAAGCCGGGCGACCGGCCGCTGCCGCACGCCGAGGTCCGGGCGCTCGCCGACGCGGGGTTCGGGCGGTTGCGCGTGCCGGAGGACCGCGGTGGCTTCGGCGTGACGCTGGTGGAACTCGCGCACCTGGTGGCGGACCTGGCGGCGGCGGACTCGAACATCGCGCACCTGTGGCGGGGACACTTCGGGTACACCGAACTGGTGCTGTTGCGGCCGCACTCCGCGTCGCGCGACGAGTGGCTCCAGCGCATCGTCGGCGGCGCGATCATCGGGAACGCGACCTCGGAGCGGACCGGGACGACGCTGGCCGACATCTCGACCACGGTGACGCCGGCTGGTGATCTCCTCCGCCTCGAAGGGCGGAAGTTCTACTCGACCGGCACGCTCTACGCGGACTGGATATACCTGGCGGCGGACCGCGACGGGGAGCGCGTGACGTTCGCCGTGGACGCCTCCGCGCCGGGCGTGAAGAGCATCGACGACTGGGACGGGTTCGGGCAGCGGCTGACAGCGTCCGGCACGACCGTGTTCGACGGGGTGTCGGTCGACCCGTCGGTGGTGTCGGCGTACCGGGACGCTCCGCTGTCGCACATCCAGGCCTTCTACCAGCTGTACCTGCTGGCGGTCCTCGCCGGGATCGGGCAGGCGGTGTCCGACGACGCCGTGGCCTTCGTGCGACCACGGACCCGCACGTACATCCACGCCAACGCGGCCGTGCCGGGCCAGGACCCGCAGGTGCTCGCGGTGCTCGGGCGACTGTCGGCCGGCGCGTTCACCGCCCGGTCGCTCGTCGCCGCCGCCGCCGGGCTGCTCGACGGGGTCGTCGCGACGAACGAACCCGGGGCCGGTGTCGACCGCGTGCTGCTCGACGCGGCCGAGAACGCCGTGTACCAGGCGCAGGTCGAGATCGGGCCGCGGGTGCTGCGGTCGGCGTCCGAGCTGTTCGAGGTCGGCGGGGCGTCGGCGGCCGACCGGACGCGTGCGCTCGACCGGCACTGGCGGAACGCGCGGGTGGTGGCGTCGCACAACCCGGCGGCCTACAAGGAGCGGATGGTGGGGGAGTACGCGTTGCACGGGCGGGGGCCGGTGGGGGCGTGGGAGAAGTACCACGAGGTGGGGCCGACGCGGTTCTGAGGCGCGGGTGCGGGTGCGGTGCGGGTGCGGTGCGCGGGCGCGTCGCTGGCCGCTACGCCCAGCCGAGCTCGTGCAGCCGCTCGTCGTCGATGCCGTAGAAGTGCCCGATCTCGTGCACGAGGGTGGTGTGCACCTCGTCCTTGAGCTCCTCGACGGTGTCGCACTCGGCCAGGTGCTGCTTCCGGAACACCACGATGCGGTCGGGCAGCTCGCCGAAGCCGTACTGCCCGCGCTCGGTGGCTGCGATGCCGTCGTAGACACCGAAGAGCTCTTCGCCGTTCTCCGGTTCGTCCTCGACGACGAACACCACGTTGTCGAGCCCGTCGACCATCTCGTCGGGGAGCAGGTCGAGTTCGTCGGTCACGAGTTGCTCGAAGGCCTCGGCGGACATCTCCATCACGGGGTCGATGGTCGCACACCCGGCAGGATGTCCTCCTTCCGGAGCAGGTCGAGCAGCGCCGGCGCCGATGCCTGTGAAGCCTCCGGTGTGACGTGGACCGGATCGAAGCGGGTGAGGACGTTCCCGATGAGCAGCGGGCAGGTACCGAACGAGCACCAGAGGGGGGTCGTGTCGAGCACCGTGGTCTCGTCGACGTCGTCGAGCAGGGTGGTCAGGGAACGCATCTGGGCGCGGGCTGTCGCATCGCCTTCTCGGCAGTCCTGTGGCCCCCGGGTGCCGGCGACACAGCCGGTCGGCGCGTACCCCGGCGGGGTGGCGGGTACGACGACGACGCGGCCGACGTGCGGTCGGGCGGCCTCGATGATCCCCTTGACGCCGGATTCGTAGGACTCTCGCGTGATCCCTTCGAGGCTCGGGTCTTCCTTGTCCCAGAACCGGTTCGTCACGACCAGGACGTCCGGGGTCGTCCGTTCGAGCTCGGCGAGCACCTCCGCGTTGTGGGCGGCGCAGGTGTCGACGTCCGAGGTGAGCGCCGTCGTGGAGAAGGGGCAGCCGATCTGTGCGCCGTTCCGGACCTGCACATCGGCGTCGGGGTCTTCTGCGAGCGCTCTCCACCCCGGCGCCGAGAACGCACCGGTGGAGTCGCCAGTGAGCATCACGGACGTCCCCGAAGCGGCGCCCCACGTGCACGAGTCCGCGCGCCAATCGGCACCGATCACCGAGCACCCGAGGGTGGGCGCCCAACTCGAGGTCTTCGTCAGGGAGTCTGCGTAGTCAGGGGCGCTGATCGCCTCGGCACTCGGCGTCAGGTCGTCCGGCCACGATCGCGCGCCCAGCCCTGCTGCGATGGCGTCGGCGCGGGCTTGCAGCGCGGGGAACGAGTCGTCGGCGGCGAGGTCGGTGTCGTCCCCGGCGGCGGGCGCGGCAGCGGGAACCGGTGGGAGCGGGCGGAGCCGCTCGGCGGTTCCCGAGACGGTGACGAGGGTGAGCACGGTCAGCGCGGCCAGCGCGCCGACCTGCAGCCGCAGACGGTGTTCCTGGAGCGTGGCGCGGAGGCCGCGGTGCCGGAAGGCGGTCTCCACCGTTGCGTAGCTCGCGATCGACGTCAGCAGTGCGAGGACGACCGCGATGCCGACGGGAAGCGAAGTGAAGAGGGGCAGCAGGACGATGAACGGCCAGTGCCAGAGGTAGAGCGAGTAGCTCACCGTCCCGAGTCCGACGAGGGGACGCCAGCGCAGCGGTGCCGCTGCCCAGGCCGTGCGGGTGGGTGCGGGTCCAGAGCTGGAGCGGGAGCTGGCGCCGGTTCCGGCTTCGGTTCCGGTTCCGGTTCCGGCTCCGGCTCCGGCGACCAGGATGAGCGCGGTGCCGAGCGTCGGGACGAGTGCGAGCGGTGCCGGCATGTCGAAGGTCTCCCGCCCGAGCAGGACGGACGCGGCGATCGCGCCGAGTCCGATGACGACCATGCACTCCGCGACCCACGGGCGGACCGACCGGGCACGGTGCACAGCGATCGCGGCGAGGACACCCACGCCGAGCTCCCATGCACGCGTCGCCGTCGAGAAGTACGCGGAGGCAGGGTCGACCGCAGCAGCGACGAAGGCCCAAGCGAGAGAGCACACCGTGAGGCCGCCGATCACGACGGTTGCACGTGCCGAGCGCCCGACGGTTCGATCGTCTCGGCGTGCGCGACGCCCGAGCAGGAGCAGCAGGAGGACCGGGAGCACCAGGTAGAACTGTTCCTCGACCGCGAGGGACCAGAAGTGCTGGAACGGTGAGGCGGCTGCCGTCGCCGCGAAGTAGTCGGTGCCCGCTGCTGCCAACCGCCAGTTCTGCACGGCGAGCACGGAGGCGACGGCATCGGCGGCGACCGAAGCGAACCTGCTCGTCGGCAGGAGGACCCAGGCCGCAGCCGTGGTCACGAGGATCACGAGGAGGGATGCCGGCGCGAGCCTGCGCACGCGGCGGGCGGCGAAGGCCCGGAGGCGGATCCGTCCGGTCCGCCCGTGTTCACGCAGCAGCCCTGCGGTGATGACGAACCCGGAGATCACGAAGAAGACGTCGACGCCGAGGAACCCACCGCTCGGCCAACGGAACGCATGGTCGAGGACGACCACGGCGACGGCGATCCCACGGAGGCCCTGGATGTCTGGTCGAAAGGATCGGGTCTGCACTGATCTACAATATACAGAAGTACATATTTTACACAAGACCAGAACATGTTCGCGAAACGACGAAGGCCCCGGTCCAACGGACCGGGGCCTTTGTCTGTTCTTCAGTACTGGGGTGAATAACGGGTCTCGAACCCGCGACCTCCTAGACCACAACCAGGCGCTCTACCAACTGAGCTATATCCACCATGTTCGAACCGGCGGACCGGCGCGACCACTCAATAGTAGTACATGCGGGACGGGGTGCGGACCACCCGTGTCGCTACTCGGCCGTGGGCTGCGCCAGCCGCGACTCCCACTTCGCCACGATGTCGGCCTGCACGGCGCGCACGTCGTCGGTGGTCGGGCCGGGCTCGGCGACGAAGCCGGCGCGGCGGTAGTACTCGAGCTCGCGGATCGACTCGAGGATGTCCGCGAGGGCACGGTGCCCACCGTGCTTCTCCGGCGCGTTGAAGTACACGCGCGGGAACCAGCGGCGGCAGAGTTCCTTGATGCTGGACACGTCGACGCTGCGGTAGTGCAGGTGTCCGTCGACGCGCGGCATGTACTTCGACAGGAACGCCCGGTCGGTGCCGATCGTGTTGCCGGCCAGGGGCGCGGAGCCCTCGGCGGGGACGTGCTCGAGGATGTACTCGAGCACCTGGTACTCGGCGTCCGCCAGGCTCACGCCGTTCGGGATCTCCTCGATGAGGCCCGAGGTGACGTGCATGTTCGTCACGAACTCGTTCATGTTGTCGAGCGCCGACTGGTCCGGCTTGATGACGATGTCGAACCCGGGGTGCACGGGCTCGAGGTCGAAGTCGGTGATGACCACGGCCACCTCGACGAGTTCGTCGACCTCGAGGTCGAGGCCGGTCATCTCGCAGTCGATCCAGACGAGGCGGTCATTCGCGGTTGCCATGGGGGGGGGGGGGGGGGGGGGGGGGGGGGGGGGGGGCGGCCGTGCGTGCCCGTGCCCGTGCCCGTGCCCGCGTCGGCGTCGGCCCGTCGGCCCGTTCCGTGGGTCCGATCCGCGAGCGGGCGAAATGCCCGGGTCGCCCTCCGAACGCACCCGGGTATTTCGCCCGCTCGTCCGGGACACGAAGCGCAGGCGGTACACGCGACCGGCTGGAGGGCCCTCACGACCCCGGCAGGCCGCCCCGCGCCTCCAGTCAGCTCGTTCCACCCCGCCTGCCGCGGCGCTCCCGCTCGGACTTGCGTCCCCACCACGAGCGGGCGAAATGCCGGGCCCGCTGGGCGGACGCACCCGGATGTTCCGCCCGCTCGGCCGTGAGGTGAGCCGACAGCACTGCCGGCGACCGCCTGGAGGCCCGTGGCGACCCCGGCGGGCTGCGTCGCGCCTCCAGGCGGTTCGTTCCACCCCGCCTGCCGCGGCGTTCCCGCCGGCCGCTCGAGTCCTCCCCGAGCGGGCGGAATGCCCGGGTCGCCCTGCGGACGAACCCGGGCATTTCACCCGCTCGGGGGAAGGAGAAGGAGGAACGGGTACGCGGGTGCACGGGCGAGCGGGCGCGCAGATGCACGAACGGGCGAAATGCCGGAGTGCCCACGGGGGACACTCGGGCATTTCGCCCGTTCGCGGGAGAAGCGGGGCAGGCGGGAGAATCGGGGCGAGCGGGGAGCGTCCGCGTGGCGGTGGACCCGCCCCGCCCCTAGACCATCTCGCCGGCGGTGATTGCCTCGGCCTCGACGCGCTCGGGCTCGGCACCGTCGTCGACGCGGCGCAGGACCTTGGTGGTGCAGAGGATCACGACGAAGGCGACCGCGACGGACGCACCCGCGAAGACGTACGCCGCCGAGGGGGAGTACTCGTCGGCGAGCAGGGTCGCGACGGGCGGGGCGATGGCGCCGCCGATGAAGCGGACGGCGGAGTAGGCGCTCGAGGCGACCGAGCGGGGGAGGTCGGTGGCCTCCATGACGCACTCGGTCAACACGGTGTTCAGGACACCGAGCACGAGGCCGCCGATGACGACGCAGATGATCAGGCCCACCTGCGACCGGACGACGAGCGCGGCGGCGAACAGGTCGAGTGCGAGCAGGGGCAGCGCGATCTTCAGCACGGTCGTCCTGCGGAGCCGGGCGGTGAGCATCGGGGCGACCCACACCGACGTGATGGCGAGGCCGACACCCCAGCCGAAGAACGTGAACCCGATGCCGAGCGCGCCGAAGCCGAGCGGGAACGGCGTGTACGCCAGCAGGACGAAGAAGCCGATGTTGTAGAACAGCGCGGTCGCGGCGAGTGCGGCGAGCGCGGGACGACCGAGAGCGCGGAACGGTGCGGAGAGCTTGGTGGGTGTGGGCTTCTCGAGACTGCCGGTCTTGAGCAGGGCGACGATGGCGATGAACGCGACGGCCATCAAGGTGGTCACGCCGAAGAACGGGCCGCGCCAGCTCACCGAGCCGAGCAGACCGCCGACGAGAGGGCCGACGGCGATGCCGAGGCCGAGCGCTGCCTCGTACAGGATGATCGCCGAGGCGGTGCCGCCCGACGCTGCCCCGACGATGGTCGCGAGCGCGGTGGAGATGAAGAGCGCGTTGCCGAGGCCCCACCCGGCGCGGAAGTCGATGATGCTCCACACGCTGTTCGACGTCGCGGCGAGGACCGAGAAGACCACGATCAGGGCGAGTCCGATGAGCAGGGTGCGCTTCGCGCCGATGCGGCTCGAGACCCAGCTCGTGAAGAACATCGCGACACCGGTGACGGCGAGGTAGCTCGTGAAGAGCAGCTCGGTCTGCGCCGGGGTCGCCTTCAGGGACGCGGCGATCGCGGGGAGGATCGGGTCGACGAGGCCGATGCCCATGAACGCGACGACGCAGGCGAAGGCGATCGCCCAGACCGCGGACGACTGCTTGAGGATGGAGCCGGACCGGCCGGCGGGTGCGTGGGCGTTCACGCGGGGATCTCCGTTCCGTTGGGGGTTGTCCGGGTGCGCTGGGCGATCAGGTCCGCCGCATGGTGCAGGACGTCCCAGTCGTCGTCGGTCAGGTCGGCGAACAACGGGCCGACCGTGCTGGTGAGGGTGGAACGCCAGGCCGCGAGCCGGTCGCGCCCGGCACCGGTGAGTTCGATGAGCTGCCCGCGGGAGTCGCCGGGGTCGACGCTGCGGCTGACCAGACCGTCGGCGAGCATGCCGGCGACGAGCCGGGTCATCGTGGGCTGCGCCACGCGCGACGCGGTGGCCAGCTCGCCGAGCCGCAGGGGCTCGTCGGTCTCGAGGATGCCGAGTGTGCGCCAGACGGCGGTGGAGGACGTGTTGCCCGTCGACTGGACGGCGCGGCGGATCAGGCGGTTGACGGAGACGAGGAGGGTCTCGATCGTCTGCTCGCGCGGTGTTTCCATAGCGGAACTATATAGTGATGCTATGCATTCCGCAACGGCGGCGACCGGAGCGCAACGGGCGAGGACCGCCGCGCAACGGGCGAGGACCACCGCGCAACCGGCGAGGCCCGCCGCGCAAGCACGGGCTGAACAGACTGCCCCAGCCGCCGCCTGGTAGAAGGGACGCATGAGCGACATCACCATCCACGAAGGCGACGAGTACACCGCGATCTTCCACGGCGGCCCCTTCGACGGCACGACCGACACCCGCACCGCCACGAGCGACGCGCTGGACAACGAGGTCACGGTGTTCGCCGACGTCGAGGGCCTGCAGACGGCCTTCACCTACCGCGCCACCAAGTCCCGCCAGGTGCTCGACCAGATCTCGGTCGAGTTCACCTACGAGCCGAGCGAGTCCGACCCCGTGGACGACCTGCAGGACCGCGGCGACCGCAGCGGTGAGTTCGACCGGGAGTAGAACCCCCACCCGCCGCGTTGCAAGACCACATGCAGCTCGATCTCTGGACGTCCGCCTTCTGTGCGCCGTGCGCCGCCGCCCGCAGGGTGTCGGCCGAGGCCTCGGCGCTCGTCCCCGGGCTCACCGTGACCGAACACGACGTGGCGGCGCACCCCGACGACGCGGAAGACCTCGGTGTCCGGTCCACGCCCACGATCATCGTGCGGCAGGACGACGGCACCGAGGTCTTCCGTTCACCCGGCGTCCCGACCCGGGACCAGCTCCTGCTCGCGGTGGCCAAGGCGCTCTGACCGAGCCGCTGCCGCGGCCGTCCCAGCGACGGCCCCCGACGCGGGCGCAGCGACGCGCCCTCCTGCGCGCTGCGACGTCGGCGCCGACACCACGACGGGCTCCGGCGGATCGATCAGTGCCCGTATGCGCCGCGCCAGGCGCTTCGCGCTCCGGATCGGCGCCCCGATGCCCAGAGCGACCAGCCCGAGCGGGCTTCGATCGGCCCCACCGAGGGCGTTCTTCCGCTCCCACGCACGTCGCAGCGCCCCACCACGGCTCCGCCGAGCCGGTGCCCGGTCCACCAGCGTCCCGGCGTCCCGTCGGGCCATCAGGTCCACCAGTCGGCGCTGCCAGTCGTCCTCGGCGGCCGGGTGGAAGTAGTTGTCCCGCATCCACTCCGGCCGGACGACCCCGAACCGGCCGTCGACCAGGTCGACGGCGTCCCCCTCGAGGCCACTCCCCACGAACACCTCGTTGATCAGGTGCCGCCCGATCCCGAAGTCGGTGAGCGTGAGTGCGGGGACACCCCGGGCCGCAGCCTCGAGGACGGCCGTCGAACTGATCGTCACGAGTGCCACCGCGCGGTCGAGGTGGTCGGCCATCGGGCCGCTCTCCACCACCAGGTTGGCCGGGGCGTCCGCCGGCACCAGGTCCGGGTACGGGTGCTCCTCGCGGTGCGTCTGGTGCTCGCCGGCCGCGGCGCGGGTCTTGATGACGACGCGCCACTCCGGGTGCGCGCGGGCCGTGTCGACGAGCCAGCGCACGACGAGGGCTCGGTCGGCCCGCTCGAGCGGCACACTCGGCTGCGCCGCGAAGACGACGGAGTCGCGGACGGGCGCGCCCGTCGCGCCGGTACCGCCGGTCGCGCCGGCACCCCGGGCGAACGGCAGTGTGGCGAGTGCGAAGTGCGGCTCGACCCCGCCCTCGCGCGCCAGTTCCTCGTACGCGCGCACCTCGCGGTGGCTGTGCAGCACGAACAGGTCGGCCCGGGCGCGGAAGAAGATGCCCTTCCACTTCGCGGGGAACGAGATCCCCGGCAGCCCGGACACCAGCACCGGCCGGTCCGGGATCCGCCGGTGCACCTCGTCGATCACGAGTTCGGCCACGGGCCCGATCAAGGACACCAGGACGGCGTCCGGCGGGTCCTGTCGGAGCTCCTCGACGGCGGCGTCGACGTCCTTCGGTGCGGGCGGTTCGCGGTGCAGGTGGGCGAGTCGTCGGTCCAACCTGCGGAACGCCGAGCGCAGCTGCTTCGGACTGGCCGACCGCGGGGTCGCCACGGTGCGCAGCTCCAGGTCCCAGTCGGCGGGCGCGGTCGCCAGCAGGTGGGCGCCCCACTTCGCGAAGGAGTCTGTGTCGACCAGGCCGACCACGCGTCGGACGCGTGGTGGCGCGTCGGACGGGAGGCGCGCCTCCCGTCCGCCGGTCGACCCACCGCCGTCAGCCGGCACGTCCAGGGCGCGGGTCCCGTCGACCGGGCCGGTCACGTGCGCGGTGCTCACGTGCGCTCCGCTCACGCGCCGACGCGACGCAGCTTCGCGAGCGGTGCCTGCTCGCCGGCGCCCGGATGGGGACTGCATGCGCTCACGCGCCGACGCGACGCAGCTTCGCGAGCGGTGCCTGCTCGCCGGCGCCCGGATGGCGACTGCATGCGCTCACGCGCCGACACGACGCAGCTTCGCGAGCGGTGCCTGCTCGCCGGGGAAGATGCGCTTGACGCCGTCGCCGAGGGCGGTCTCGATGATGCGGATGTCACGGGCGAGCGTCTTCAGACCGTGCGGCTCGAGGGACGCGGCGTGGTCGGAGCCCCACATCGTGCGGTCCAGCGTGATGTGCCGTTCGACGGCCGTGGCACCGAGGGCGACCGCGGCGATGGAGATCTGCAGGCCGGGCTCGTGGCCGGAGTAGCCGACGGGGACGCCCGCGTACCGGTGGGCGAGCGTGTCGATCATGCGGAGGTTCGCCTCCTCGGCCGGCAGCGGGTAGGTCGACGTCGCGTGCATGAGGACGAGGCGGTCGGTGCCGAGGGTCTCGACGGCGGCGTCGATCTGCTCGAGCGTGGACATGCCGGTCGACAGGATGACGGGCTTGCCGGTCGCGGCGACCGCGGCGAGCATCCCGAGGTCCGTCACCGACGCCGACGCGATCTTGTAGGCGACGACGTTGAGGTCCTCGAGGAAGTCCACCGACGGCTCGTCCCACGGCGACGCGAACCAGTCGAGACCGCGGAGGGTCGCGTGGTCACCGATCTCGATGTACTGGTCGCGGTCGAACTCGACGCGGTAGCGGTACTCCAGGTAGGTCATGTCGCCCCACGGGGTGCTGCGCGGGGTGTTCTTCATGTGCTCCGGCGTGGAGATCGCGGGGGTGCGCTTCTGGAACTTGACGGCCTGCAGGCCGGCGTCGGCAGCGACGTCGATGAGCTGCTTCGCGATGTCGACGTCGCCGTTGTGGTTGAGGCCGATCTCGCCGATGAGGTACGCGGGGTGGCCCGCGCCGATCGTGGACGTACCGATGGTGACGGTCATGGTGCTCCGTTCGGTGCGGGGGTGGCCCGCGTCGGGGATGGGTCTCGGGTCGTGGTGGGTGCGGGGGCAGGGGCGCCGACGCGTGCGTGGCCGTGGCCGGGGGCTTCGTTCCGCGCGCCGGCGAGGGCTTCGGCGAGGGCCAGGTCGGCCTCGTCGTCGATGTCGATCGCGCCGGCACCGTCGACGACGGCCAGCTCGACGCGGCCGTGGAACCGGTGCCGGTGCTCGAGGAACCCCGACGTCCGCATCACGTAGAACGCGCCGGTCTCGCGGAACTCCGGCTCACGGTCCTGGCGGCGCGGTCTGGTCGCAGCGTCGTGGTTGACCGCGACCGCGGTGCCGTCCGGCGCGGTCCGCCACAGGAACGCGTGCGACGGTGCGGCCGCGAACACCGCGTCGGCGTGCCCGTCGACCACGCGCGCGACGGCGGCGTCGAGGTCGGCCGGGTCGATGAACGGCGAGGTCGCCTGCAGGAAGACGAGGACCTCGGGCAGTGGCGTGCTGATCGCGTCGAGGACGTGCAGCAGCGCGGACTCGGACGATGCCTCGTCACCGGCGAGCTCGGCCGGACGGCGGACCACGGCGGCACCGGAGGCGACCGCCTCTGCGGCGATCGCGTCGCCGTCGGTCGTGACGACCACCTCGTCGATGCTCGCGGCCAGCCGAGCCGACTCGACCGCACGACCAACCAGCGAACGGCCCCCGACAGTTCGGAGGTTCTTGCCGGGGATCCCCTTCGACCCGGCACGCGCGGGCACGACGGCGAGGACGGAACCGGTGGTGCGCATGCTCCGGACGCTACGAAGCGCGGGTGTCCCGGAGGGGAACGGAGAGCAGACGGCGGCCGACCGTTGGGCAACCGCCGGATCTGGTCACGGCGCTACAATCGACGCTGCTTGCCTCCGTAGCTCAGTGGATAGAGCAGGTGGTTTCTACCCACCGTGCCGCGGGTTCGATTCCTGCCGGGGGCACCGAAGACGAACAGGGCCGCCATCCTGTGCGGATGGCGGCCCTGTTCTCGTCGCTGTGGCGTCGTGGCGGCTGTTACTCGTCGTCGTCCGCGGCGCGGCGCCGGAGTTCGGCGGCGCTGATCGGCTGCGTGTACGGCGCTTCCGATGTCTCGTTCGCGTCGGCCGGTTCGGCGGGGGCCTGGCCCAGACGCGTCGGGACGGACGTGGTGTTCGTCGTTCCGGGGGTCTCGACCCGGGGAGCCGACGCCGGCGGGACGTCGTTCGCCGGTGTGCGGTTGACGTGCGCCTCGGCTGCCGTGGGCGTCGCGACGGCGCGGTCGGCAGAGGACGGGCGGTCGTTCCGCGGTGCGCGGTCGGTGTCGCCGAACGCGCGGGTGGCGCTCGCGCCGCCGAAGGCACGGGTCGCGCTGGCGTCGTCCACGGCCTCGGTGTCGTCCGTGCTGCGAACCGGGGTGGAGCGTGCGGGTGAGGTCGGGGTGCCGAGCGCCGGGCGCACCGGCGGCGCAGCCTCGTCGTCGCCGTAGACACGGGTGGTGTTCTCGCCGAAGGAGCGTGTGGCGTTCGGGTCGGTGCTCCCGCGGTTCTGGTTCGTGCCGGCACCGCGGTTCACCGAGAACGACGGGGTCGTCCCACCGGTGGATCCGGCGGCTGCGGTTCCGGGCGCAGCCGCACCGGCAGTGGGCGAACCAGCAGCGGGTGCGGTGGCTGCCGGGACCGAAGGCGCTGATGCGGGGCGCTGCGCCGGACGCAGCGAGGTCGTCGTCGGGGTGGCGCGCTCGACCGGAGCAACCGGGGCCGGGGCCTGCGCCTGGGTGCGCGGGGCCTCGCCCTGGTCGGCGTTCCAGTCCTGCTGGCGCTTGATCAGGTCGGCGTCGGGGTCCGGAGACTCGAACTTCCAGCGCTCGAGGTCGGCCTTGAAGAGCTTGCGCGCACGGCTCGGACGTGCCTGCCAGTCGAGCAGGCGGTCACGGAACTCGGCGAGGGACTGGTCCGCCTGGAAGCTGAACGTCGACGAGTTCTTCTTGATGTCGGCGATCTCGTGCTGGGCCCAGTTGGCGGCCAGCGGCGCACCCTGCACGGCGAGCAGGCGCAGCCGGATGTCGGCGTCCTCGGCCAGGTGGTCGGAGTAGGCGCGCTCGTCGTGTCCGAGGGATCCCCACGCGGCAGCCTTGCGCGCAGCCGTCAGGATCGCGGCCACGGCCGCGTTCTTCGATTCCCGCTCCTGCAGCGCCACGACCCGCTTGGTCGCGCTGCGCCCGATGAGCGCCGCGATGACACCAGCCACGACGATCGCGACGAAGGGGATCACAGCGCCCGAGAGCACCCGCCACCCCGTGTCGGACGAAGTCCAGTCGGTCAGGTCGTTCCACCAGTCCATGTGCGCACCATACCCACGGGACGATCAGGCGTCGGGGAGGTCGGACGGCGTTCCGCGCATCCCAGCGCAGATGATTCCAATGTGGAACATCATGACCAGCGCAGGGTGTCCACGGCGTCGTCGGCGGACCAGACGCTCGGCAGCTCGACGAACCGGCGCTCGGTCGCGACGTACCGGCGCGCACGGTAGGCGGTGTCGCCGGCGACGTCGATGCGGTCGACGTAGCCGACGATCTCACCGTTGGCCCGGGTCACGCGGCTCAGGTCGTCGCGGACGTCGAGGATGCGGTAGTCGCCCCGGGCGCGGGCCAGCGGGACGGTGCGGATCCGCAGTGCGGGTTCGGTGATGGTCTGCATCGCTGGCCTCCTGGTCGGTGTGGTGCCGACGCTACGGGGGACCACCGACACGCCGAGGGGTGCCGTCCGATCTGGGGAACAGGGTCTCCGCGCACACTGTTGTGGAGGAACGAGTGGGCCGCACGCGTGGCCCGGAGAGAGGGTGTCGTCATGACCACGTTCGTGCTCGCAGGTGGATGTTTCTGGTGTCTCGACGCCGTGTACCGCACGCTCCAGGGTGTGCAGGACGTGGTGTCGGGCTACATCGGCGGACAGGTCGACGACCCGTCCTACGAACTGGTGTGCACCGGGACGACGGGGCACGCCGAGGCGGTCGCGGTGACGTTCGACGAGTCGGTGATCCCAGCCGAGGTGATCCTCGACGTCTTCTTCACGCTGCACGACCCCCGTCAGCTGAACCGGCAGGGCGCCGACGTCGGCACGCAGTACCGCTCGGCGCTGTTCCCGGCCGACGACGCGCAGCGCGAGCTGTTCGAGCGCGCGATCGAGCGGGCGTCGGACATCTGGGACGGCGGGGTCGTCACCACCATCGAGCCGCTCTCGACGTTCTTCACGGCAGAGGAGTACCACCAGGACTTCTTCGCGAAGAACCCCGGGCAGGGTTACTGCCTCGCGGTCGCGCTGCCCAAGGTGAACAAGGTCCGGAAGGCCTACAGTCAGTACATCCTGGCGTCCTGACCCCGGGGCGGCAGGGCCACGAGGAGGTGGTTCGAACATGACGGACAACACGGGAACCTGGGTCGCCATCGGTCCGGCCGGAGCAGTGGGAAGCATCCACCGCGCGGCGGACGGCTTCGAGGTCGAGCTCTACGGGCGCCGACGGGCGGGCGGGCCCTACCCGTCCCTCGAGTCCGCGAAGGGCGCGGTCCACGCCGCGCTCGGACCGTTGGCCGCCCGGCCCGAGTTCCGAGCGCACTGAGCGGGTCCGGACAGGAGGCCCGGGGGACTCGTCCTCCACAGGTCGCCTGATCGGGTCCACACGCCACAGATCCAGCCCGGGGCTGCTGAGGCAGCCCCGGGCTCCGTGACGATCGACCCATGAACGACATCATCACCGTCTGCGGAATCGTCGCCACCGAGCCCCGGCACCTCGTCACCGAGACCGGCATCGCCATCACGAGTCTCCGGCTCGCGTCACCCTCGCGTCGTTGGGACCGGGCCACCTCGGCCTGGGTCAACGGTGCGACCAACTGGTACACCGTCACCGCGTTCCGGTCGCTCGCGTCGAACGTGTTCAAGTCCCTGAAGAAGGGCGACCGGATCGTCGTCGCCGGCCGGGTTCGCATCCGCACGTGGGAACGCGACGGTCGTGGCGGGACCTCGGTCGAGATCGACGCCGACGGCATCGGCCACGACCTGGCGTGGGGGATCAGCAACTGGCTGCGGGTTCCGCGGCAGGTCGGCGACGCCGCATCGGGTCACGGTGGGCTGCGTGGGGTGGACCCCCGCACCGGCGAGGTCCGTGACCCCGCTGTGGGTCACGGCGCCGCGGACGGACCCGACCGCGGGGAGCACACCGCAGAGCCCCACGAACACGCACCGTCGACCGACCCGGGGTCGGACGACGACGCCGATGCGCTGCACGGCGCACCGACCCTCGGGGACGGCACCGAGCCAGCGGGGCCGTCCGAACACGTCCTCGAGCAGGACGCCGCGCCCTGGGACCCTGCGCCGCCCCTCGACGACCACGCCGACCACGCCGACCGCACCGACCACGACGAAGCGGCCTGACCCGGCAGCCGATCGGAGTCGGTGCGCCGGGTCAGGCCGCTTGTTCCGCGTGCGGTTCACCGCCTCGCGTCGGTCACCACTTCTGGGCGATCATCCCGATGCCGGAGACCTGGTCGGTGTCCCAGTTGCCGCCGCGGGGCAGCCCGGTCACACGGCCGTCGATCTTGAAGCTCGCACCCTGCACCCGCGGGCTGTTGGTCTGCGTGGCCTTCAGGCCGTGGAACGAGAAGCCCGTGTTCCACTTGCCGTTCAGCCCGGTGTTCGACTTGCGGTCGCCGACCGTGATGCGGGTGTTCTGCACCGTCGAGTGCACGACGTCACCGTTCAGACGGGCGTTGGCCTCGGCGTTGAAGAACAGCCGTCCGTCCAGGTTGAGCTTCAGGTTGGCGACGGTCTTGTGGTTCACGATCATCGTCGCGACGTCGTTCTTGTACCAGCGCATGCCGATCGGGGTGAGCTTGTTCGTCGCCGGGCCGAGGTAGCCGTACGTGAACTTGCCGTTCTGTACGCGCTCCCAGATGTACCGCGGCTTGCCCTTGCTCACGGTGGAGCCCTTGTCCGACTGGATCCCGAAGGCGTAGGCGTTGTTGTGGGCGTCGTGCACGTTGATGTACGACGAGTAGCCGGTCCCCGAGCCGTTCGCGCTGATGCTCGCGGTGTACAGCAGGTACGGGGCGCCCTTCGGCAGGGCCACGGCGGATGCCGGCGACACCGGTGCGATGAGTCCGACGGTGAGTGCGATCGCTCCGACGAAGGGGAGCGCGAGGCGGCGGAGCCGCGACGGGGTCGTTGTCGTGTGCGTGGTCATGGTCCTCGTCCTGTCCGTGGTCCTGATCCTGGTCCTCGTCGTGGTGGGCGACGGGCCCCAAGTTGCTGGGTGAGGCAAAGCTACGTCGTCCGTGACGCGAACAACAGGCCGGTTCGTACAGGTGCGGGAAGCGGCGATCCGGCGTCGGGCGAGCGCTGCTCCGACGGTGTCACTACACTTGGGGCCGATATGGCTGAGTACATCTACCAGATGGTCCGCGCCCGCAAGGCGGTCGGCGACAAGCTGATCCTCGACGACGTCACGATGTCGTTCCTCCCCGGTGCCAAGATCGGCGTCGTCGGACCGAACGGTGCTGGCAAGTCGACGATCCTGAAGATCATGGCGGGTCTCGACCAGCCGTCCAACGGTGAAGCGAAGCTCACGCCCGGCTTCACGGTCGGCATCCTCATGCAGGAGCCGGAGCTCGACGAGACGAAGACCGTGCTCGAGAACGTGCAGGAAGGCGTGGGCGAGATCCACGGCAAGCTCGCGCGCTTCAACGAGATCTCGGCGCTCATGGCCGAGCCGGACGCCGACTTCGACGCGCTCCTGGCCGAGATGGGCACGCTGCAGGAAGACATCGACGCCGCCGACGCGTGGGACCTCGACTCCCAGCTCGACCAGGCGATGGCCGCGCTGCAGTGCCCCCCGGGGGACGAGCTCGTCACGCACCTGTCCGGTGGTGAGAAGCGCCGCGTCGCGCTCTGCAAGCTCCTGCTCCAGAAGCCCGACCTGCTCCTGCTCGACGAGCCCACCAACCACCTCGACGCCGAGAGCGTGCTCTGGCTCGAGCAGCACCTGCAGCAGTACCACGGTGCCGTCCTCGCCGTGACCCACGACCGGTACTTCCTCGACCACGTCGCCGAGTGGATCGCCGAGGTCGACCGCGGTCGCCTGTACCCGTACGAGGGCAACTACTCGACCTACCTCGAGAAGAAGCGCGCCCGCCTCGAGGTCCAGGGCAAGAAGGACGCCAAGCTCGCGAAGCGCCTGTCCTCGGAACTCGACTGGGTCCGGAGCAACACCAAGGGCCGCCAGGCGAAGTCCAAGGCCCGTCTCGCTCGCTACGAAGAGATGGTCACCGAGGCCGAGCGCACCCGCAAGCTCGACTTCGAGGAGATCGTGATCCCGGTCGGCCCGCGTCTGGGCTCGCAGGTCATCGACGCCGAGCACCTGCGCAAGCAGTTCGGTGAACGCGTCATCATCGGCGACCTGTCGTTCACGCTGCCCCGCAACGGCATCGTCGGCGTCATCGGCCCGAACGGTGTCGGCAAGACCACGCTCTTCAAGACGATCGTCGGCCTCGAACCGCTCGACGGCGGCACGCTGAAGATCGGCGACACGGTCGACATCTCGTACGTCGACCAGAGCCGTGGCGGCATCGACCCGAACAAGAACCTGTGGGAGGTCGTGTCCGACGGACTCGACTACATCCAGGTCGGCAAGACCGAGATCCCGTCCCGCGCCTATGTGTCGCAGTTCGGCTTCAAGGGGCCGGACCAGCAGAAGCGCGCCGGCATCCTGTCCGGTGGTGAGCGCAACCGTCTGAACCTCGCGCTGACGCTCAAGCAGGGCGGCAACCTGCTTCTGCTCGACGAACCGACCAACGACCTGGACGTCGAGACGCTCGGCAGCCTCGAGAACGCCCTGCTCGAGTACCCCGGTTGCGCCGTGGTCATCACGCACGACCGGTGGTTCCTCGACCGCATCGCCACGCACATCCTGGCGTGGGAAGGCCTGAACGAGGACGGCACGCCGAACTGGTACTGGTTCGAAGGCAACTTCGAGGCGTACGAGGAGAACAAGATCGAGCGCCTCGGCGCCGATGCCGCGAAGCCCGGGCGCGCGACGTACCGCAAGCTCACCCGCGACTGACCCGCGTGGCGAGACTGCACGCTCCCATCCGCATGCGGTGGAGCGACATCGACGCCTACGGCCACGTCAACAACTCCGCGATGCTGCGCCTCCTCGAAGAGGCGCGCATCGTGGGGTTCTGGGGTGCCGACCCCGGTGAGGACCCCGACGGCGCCCTGCCCGAGCCGATCATCGACGGTCGGCCCGGTTCGGGCACCATGACGATCATCGCCGGGCAACGCCTCGAGTACCTGGCATCGATCCCGTACCTCCGTCAGCCGCTCGACATCCAGATGTGGATCGGGCGGGTGGGCGGTGCGAGCATCGACGTCTCGTACGAGGTCTGGTCGCCCGTGGGACAGGCCCCCGCGGTCCTGTACACCCGGGCCACGACCGCACTCGTGATGGTCGACGCGGCGACGAACCGTCCGCGTCGGCTGACCGACCCCGAGCGTGCCGCGTGTGAGCGCTACCTCGAAGACCCGGTGCAGTTCAGCCGCCCGTAGGCACCCGCATCATGCCCTCCTGGGCGACGGTGGCCAGCAGCTGACCGTCGCGGGAGAACATCCGCCCCAACGCGAGTCCCCGTCCGCCCTGCGCGCTCGGGGACTCCTGCGTGTACAGGATCCACTCGTCCGCGCGACCGTCGCGGTGCCACCACATCGCGTGGTCGAGGCTGGCGCTCTTCACACCGGGGGTGCCCCAGGCGACGCCGTGCCGCCGCATGATCGGCTCGAGGATGGACATGTCGCTGGCGTAGCCGAGCACCGCACGGTGCAGCGCCGGGTCCTCGGGCAGGTCGCCCTGCACCCGGAACCAGACCGCCTGGTGCGGCACGTGCTCGCCCTGCACGTCGATGAACACCGGACCCTCGACGTGCCGCAGGTCGATGGACCGTGCGGCCCACGCCCGTGCGACGGGGTGGTCGATGGCGGACAGGATCGACGCGGCCGACGGCAGGGACTCCGGGTCCGGGGTGTCCACCGGGTACGGGTCCTGGTGTTCGAGACCGGTGTCCGGCACCTGGAACGACGCGATCATCGAGAAGATCGGGACGCCGCGCTGGTACGCCTGCACGCGGCGGGTCGCGAACGAACGACCGTCGTGGATGCGCTCGACGGCGAAGGTGATCGGCACGTCGACGTCGCCCGGCCGCAGGAAGTACCCGTGCATCGAGTGGACGTCGCGACCGTCGATCGTGGTCTGCGCGGCGACGATGCACTGGGCCAGGACCTGCCCGCCGAACACCCGTCCGCCGGGGGACCAGTGGCTGGCACCGGTCAGGATCGTCTCGCCCGTGCTCGCGCCGGTGTCCTCGAGTCGCAGGGTCCGCAGGAAGTCGGGTTCGCCGTTCACGCTGTGCAGTCTACGAACGGCTGCCCGGCCTCGATGCAGGGTCACCACGCCCAGGCGGTGCGACGTCGACGGCCGGTAGGATCGTGGACGACATGGGCAACTCGTTCACGCTTCCCGACGCCGCCTCACTCGGTGACCTCCGCACGTACCTCGGACGTGCCGCTCGGATCGAGGACGGCTCGGTCCGGCTCATCGCCGACTCGGGCGTCCTGGCCGTGTACACGGCGATCCTCTACCCGCTCGGGTTGCTCGACGAACTGCCGACGGTGCTCGGTCTCCGCACGTTCTCGCTCACCGAGCCCGCCTCGATCGACACCGTGGTGCCGCTGCAGTCGCTGCTCGAGCGTCTCCGCCTGCTGGCAGAGACGCAGGACGCCGAGCACGCCGAGGGCGCGGACCCGACGCGGGCCACCCCGATCGAGGTCGAGCTGCCGCACGAGGTCCACACGGTCACGTGGGCGGCCATCTCGCCGCCCCGCGGTGGCTGGGTCCCGCTGCCGGACGTCTCGCCCGAACTCCTCCGCCGGGCCACCCGTGACGGCATCGCCGAGGTCGCGGACGCCGTGCCGTCCAACTCGGGTGAGGCCATCGTCCGGCGGATCCGTGCCGAGGTCTGGGGCAGACCGGTCCCCGGCGTCGAGCACCTGCCGGCTGGTGCGGGGTTCGCCGGCGAGAGCCTCGGCTTCCTCGGGCACGACCCGGTGCGCCTGTTCGAGACCGGTCCGTGGAGCCGTCTCACGACCTCGCGTGGCCACGTGCTCGTGAAGCGGCGCGCCTGGACCCTGAGCTCGTAACGACGACGACGACGAAGAAGACGGCGAGGACGGTGACCGCCCACGGACCACGCTGGCCGGCCGCCGTGGTTGGCTGGCCGCATGCACGTCTTCCTCACCGGTGCGTCCGGCTACATCGGCTCCTCCGTCCTCCGCTCCCTGGTCGCCCACGGCGACGAGGTCACCGCACTCGTCCGGTCCGACGAGAAGGCCCAGCACGTCCGTGACGCCGGTGGCCGAGCCCTGGTCGGTGACGTCACCGACACCGAGGTCGTCGAACGGCTGCTGCACGAGAGCGACGGCGTGGTCCACACGGCATCGGCCCCGGACGTCGACCCGGACTTCATCCGCACCGCGATCGCTGCACTGGCCGGCACCCCCAAGCCGTTCGTGCACACCGGCGGGATCTTCACCTTCGGCGACTCGACGGACATCTCGGAGCAGTCGCCGATCGACCCGCCGGCGCTGACCGCGTGGCGCGGTCCGAACGAGGCCCTGCTGCGCGCGAGCGACGTCCGGAGCACCATCGTCGCGCCCGGCATCGTGTACGGACGCGGCGCGGGCATCCCGGCGATGTTCGTCGGCGACGGCGAGCAGCCGGTGCGGCTGGTCGGGGACGGCTCCCAGCGGTGGACGACGGTGCACGTGGACGACCTCGGCGAGCTCTACGTCCTCGCGCTGCACCGCGGCGAGCTCGACGGGTACATCGTCGCGGCGACCGGGGACAACCCGACCGTGCGCGAGCTCGCCGAGGCCGGGGCCCACGGTGCACCGGTCGTCGCCGAGAGCGTCGATGCGAGCCGCGAACGGCTCGGGCAGGACTTCGCCGACGCGCTGCTGCTGCACCAGGAGGCGTCCGGCGCGCACGCCCGGTCGGCCCACGGCTGGCGGCCGTCACGGCCGTCGCTGGTCGACGACCTCGCCTCCGGCTCGTACGTCCGCTGACCGCGCTGAGACGCACTGCCCGAAGACGCCGGCGTCCCGCGGGCACGCCGCCGGTTCCGCGAGACGCCGCCGTATTCGGAGGCGCGGAACGCACATGGCGGCGTCGGACGGACACGCCGGCGTCTCGCCAGCACGAGAACGCGGGAACCGCCGGACGGGAGGCCCGTGGCGACGCCGCCACGGGCCTCCCGTCCGGCGCTCGTGACGATCACTGCACGCCGGCGTCCGCGGAAGACGCCGCGGGAGCGTCGAGACGCCGCCGGATCCGGCGGCGTCTCGACGACACGACGGCGTCCGCGCCGGACGCGCGTCAGTCGAAGGTGTTCGTCATCGCGTGGGCAGCGCGGTCGAGGTAGCCCCAGAGCTCGGCTTCGTCCAGGGGAGCGAGCTCGAGCGACTCGACCGCCTCGTGCATGTGGTGGAGCCAGCGCTCCCGCGCCTCGGACGTGATGCGGAACGGGTTGTGGCGCATCCGCAGACGGGGGTGCCCGCGCTGCTCGCTGTACGTGCCCGGCCCGCCCCAGTACTGCTGCAGGAAGGCGGACAGGCGCCAGATCGCGCCCTCGAGGTCGTCGGCCGGGTACATCGGCCAGATGACCTCGTCCTGCTGCACGCCCTCGTAGAAGCGCCGGACGAGCCGGTCGAAGGTGGGGGCACCGCCGATCCGCTCGTACAGCGACCCGGTGGCCGAGGTGCCGTGCTCACCGACGCGCAGGGTGATCGGCTGCGCGGGGACGCCGGGCATGCCGAGCGAACCGCGTGCTCCTGGCCCACCCGGGCCGGTCGGGGGTGTGAGGTCGGTCATCGGGGGTCCTTCCCGCTGTCGGGCTCGTCGTCCGTGCGGATCGGCTGCCCGAGGATGTTGCGCTTGGTGCGCCGCGGCTTCGTGGGCGCAGCCATCGGCTGGGTGCGGACGGTGCGCAGCCCGTTGATCGAGGTGGCGTTCTCCCAGCCCTCGGGCATGATCATCGCCATCGCGGGCAGGGTGATGCCGAGTTCGTCGACGGCGTGCTTCAGTCGGGTGCGGAGCTCCCGGCCGACGACGTCGAGCTCGGAGGCGCGGGTCTTCACGACCAGGCGGAAGACCATCCCGGCGTCGGTGATCGACTGCAGGCCCCAGATCTCCGGCTTCTCGACGATCCGCTGGCGCCAGCGCGGCTCCTGCGACATCGTCACGGCGGCCTTGAGCAGGGCGTCCTGCACGGCGTCGATGTCGGTGTCGTACGGCACGGTGATGTCGACGAGCACCCGTGACCAGCCCTGGGAAAGGTTGCCGACGCGCAGGATCTGCCCGTTCGGGACGAACCAGAGGATGCCGTTCACGTCGCGGATCTGCATGACGCGCAGCCCGACGTTCTCGACGACGCCGGTGGCCTGCCCGGTGTCGACGACGTCACCGACGCCGGCCTGGTCCTCGAGGATCATGAAGATGCCGGACAACAGGTCCTTCACGATGGACTGGGCGCCGACGGCGAGGCCGGCCGCGACGAGGGACGCACCGCCGACGATGCCGACCGCGGCACCCTTCCACAACGCCGTGGCGATGACCACGAGCGCGATCACGACGACGACCACGGTGGCCAGGTTCTCGAGGACACTGCCGAGCGTCCGGGTCCGTTGCACGACACGCGCGGTCTGCACGGGGGAGGCGATGAGGGCCTGGGTGTCGGCCGCCCCCTGACGCTTCTTGACGCCGTTCACGATCCGGTCGACGACCTGCTTGATCATGCGACGGAGGATCAGCCGGAGGACGATCGCCGCGAGGATCGTGATGACGATCGTGATCGGTGCTTGCCAGGCGTCGACGAACTGGAGGAACGCGTTGGACGCCCACTTCGGGACGTCGGTGGTGTCTGCTGCAGCCAGGTTCATATCCGGTCGATGCTAAGCGGCGGGGCCTCGGCGTCCCTGGAGGAACACCAAGACCCCGCCGGATCAGCGCAGGGTTCAGGCGTCCGCGGCCTGGACCCGGAGCGCCCGCTCGGTGCCCGCGAGGCTCTCGGACACGATGCGGCGCAGCGCCGGCGTCTCCGGGTGCTCCGCGAGCCACGCGGCGGCGGCGTCACGGAGCTCGGCCGACGCGAGCGGCGCCGGGTAGAGGCCCGAGACGATGGTGTCCGCCATGTGGTAGCTGCGTTCGGCCCAGATGCGCGTGAGCACCTCGAAGTACTTCGGCACGAGGCCCTCGAGCAGGACCGGGCTGTTCACGTGCTGGAACCCGACCGTGGTCTGCCGCACGATCGCGTTCGGCAGCTCGGACGAGTCGACCAGCGACGAGAACGCCGCCAGCTTGCCCTCGGCCGTCGGGATCGTCGCCCGGGCGCGGGCCGCGGCCTGCTCGCCGGACGCGGTCTTGTCCGCAGCGAGCTCGGCGTCGATCTCGGTGCTGCCCGCGGCGCCCGCGAGCACGAGGCCCTCGAGCAGCTCCCAGCGCAGGTCGGTGTCGATCTCGAGGCCCTGCAGCGTGACCGAACCGTCGCGCAGTCCCTGCAGGGTCGCGACGTGCTCGGGCGTGGACGGGATCTGCGCGAAGAACTTCACGAACTGGAACTGCGCGTCCGAACCGGCTTCGGCCGAGGACGCGAGCTGCCAGAGCGTGTCGCCGACGGTGCGGACCGTGGCCTCGACCGAGCCCGGCGCCACGTAGTTGCGTGCGGTGAGCAGCAGCTGCGAGAGCGTCGTGCGGATGGTGGTCGACTCGGTCTCGGTCGCGATGTTGCCGAGCACCAGGCGGACGTAGTCGCTGGCGGGGGACTCGGCGTCGCGCGTGGCGTCCCACACGGAACCCCAGACGATCGAGCGGGCGAGCGGGTTCGCGATGGACGCGAGGTGCTCGATCGCGGTGCGCCGGGAGTGCTCGTCGAGACGGATCTTGGCGTAGGCCAGGTCGTCGTCGTTCAGGAGCACGAGGTCGCCGCGGTGCACGCCGACGAGCTCGGGCACGTCGGTGCGGGCGCCGTCGACGTCGATCTCGACGCGCTGGACCCGCTCGAGCTTGCCGCCGGCGGATGCCGTGTCCGCGCCGAACGGTGCGGACTCGTCGTTCCGGAACGCGTAGACGCCGATGGCCAGACGGTGCGGACGCAGCGTCGGGTAGTCGGCGGGGGCTTCCTGCAGGACCGTGAACGACGTGATGACGCCGGACTCGTCGGTCTCGATCTCGGGGCGCAGGGTGTTGACGCCCGCGGTCTCGAGCCAGAGCTTCGACCACTCGGTGAGTTCACGGCCGCTCGTCGCCTCGAGCTCGACGAGCAGGTCGCGCAGCTCGGTGTTCGAGTGGTGGTGCTTCTTGAAGTAGGCGGAGACACCGGCGAAGAACGCGTCGATGCCGACCCACGCGACGAGCTGCTTGAGGACCGAGCCGCCCTTCGCGTAGGTGATGCCGTCGAAGTTGACCTGGACGTCTTCGAGGTCGTTGATCGTCGCGACGATCGGGTGCGTCGAGGGGAGCTGGTCCTGGCGGTAGGCCCAGGACTTCTCCATCGCCTGGAACGTGGTCCAGGCTTCGGTCCACTCGGTGGCCTCTGCCGTGGCGATCGTCGACGCCCACTCGGCGAAGGACTCGTTGAGCCACAGGTCGTTCCACCACTTCATGGTGACCAGGTCGCCGAACCACATGTGGGCGAGCTCGTGCAGGATCGTGACGACCCGGCGCTCCTTGATGGCGTCGGTGACCTTCGACCGGAACACGTAGGTCTCGGTGAAGGTGACGGCCCCGGCGTTCTCCATCGCGCCGGCGTTGAACTCCGGCACGAACAGCTGGTCGTACTTGTCGAAGGGGTAGGCGACGTCGAACTTCTCCTCGAAGTACGCGAAGCCCTTCTTCGTGGTCTCGAACACGTACTCGGGGTCGAGGTACGCGGCGAGCGACTTGCGCGCGAACACGCCGAGCGGGATCGTCCGGCCGTCGCGGCTGGTCAGCTCGTCGCGCACGACCTCGTACGGGCCGGCGACGAGCGCGGTGATGTAACTCGAGATGCGCGCGGTGGGCGGGAACGCCCACGTCGCGACGTCGCCGTCGACGTGCGGCTCCGGCGTGGGGGAGTTCGAGACGACCTGCCACCGTGACGGCGCCGTCACGGTGAAGGAGAACTCGGCCTTCAGGTCGGGCTGCTCGAACACCGCGAACATGCGGCGCGAGTCGGGGACCTCGAACTGGGAGTACAGGTACACCTCGTCGTCCACCGGGTCGACGAAGCGGTGCAGGCCTTCACCGGTGTTCGTGTACAGCGCGTCGCTGACGACCACGAGCTCGTTCTGCTCCTGCAGGTCGTCGAGCTGGATGCGGACGCCGTCGTTCACCGCGGCGACGTCGAGCGCCGTGCCGTTCAGCGTGATCGAGTGCACGGTCTTCGTGATGGCGTCGATGAAGGTCGATGCGCCGGCGGTGGCGGTGAAGCGCACCCGCGTGGTGCTGCCGAAGCTCTCTGCACCGCGGGTCAGGTCGAGCTCGACGTCGTACGTCTGCACGGCGACGACGGCCGCGCGCTCCTGGGCTTCGATTCGGGTGAGGTTCTCTCCGGGCACGCAACGCTCCATCTTCGCTGGGGACGCGGACGATCGGTGTCCGCGTACGGGGCCCCGGACGGCGTCGTGCGCCGGCGGGACGATGGGCTCCAGCCTAGCGACGCCGCGTACGCTCGGATCGTGACCGAGACGACTGTGGACAACCCGACCGACCCCACCACCGAGCGCACCGCCGTGGAGTTCTGGTTCGACCCGAACTGCCCCTGGGCCTGGATGACGAGCCGCTGGGTGGGTGAGGTCGCCGAGCACCGCGACCTCGACGTGACGTGGAAGGTGATGAGCCTGTTCGTCCTCAACGAGGACCAGGACGTGCCGGACAGCTACAAGGAGCGCCTGCACGCCGGCCAGGTCTACCCGCGCATCGTCGCGGCGGCGAAGCTCCGGCTCGGCCAGGACGTCGTGAAGCCGCTGTACGACGCCCTCGGCGAGCACATCCACCACCGCCAGGAGTCCGACCCCGAGCAGGTCGTCCCCGCCGTGCTCGCGGAGCTCGGCCTGGACGCCGACCTGCTCGAGTACGCCTGGACCGACGAGGTCGACGCCGCCGTGCGCGCCAGCCACCAGGACGGCATCGACCGTGTCGGGCAGGACGTCGGCACGCCGGTCATCGCCGTCGAGGGCACCGCGTTCTTCGGACCGGTCATCTCCCCGGCCCCCAAGGGCCAGGAGGCGCTCGACCTGTGGGACGGCGTCGTCGCCGTCGCGAAGGTCCCCGCGTTCTTCGAGCTCAAGCGCTCGCGCACCGTCGGCCCGATCTTCGACACCACCGACTGATCCGGCGCTGACCGGCGGGGGACGGGTGGCCGGGAGGCCCGTGGTGCGCCCGCCCCGCCCGTCGCGTCAGATGAGCGGCAGCCGCATGAGCGTCAGGTCGAGCCAGCGGTCGAACTTGCGTCCCACCTCGGGCACGACCGCGACCGTGGCGAAGCCCAGGCGTTCGTGCAGGGCGATCGACCCCGTGTTGGTGCTGCAGATCCCGGCCATCATCACGTGTCGGCCCTCGGCGGTGGCCCGCGCGACCAACTCGGCCATCAACGTCGTCGCGATGCCCCGGCCGCGGGACGCCTCGACCACGTAGACGCTGTGCTCGACGGTCTGCCGGTACCCGTCCGGCTGCCGCCACTGCGAGTACGTCGCGTAGCCAGCCACGACCCCGTCGACCTCGGCCACGACCACCGGGTACCCGCCGCCCTGCCGCTCGGCGAGCCACCCGTCGAAGTACGGACGCGGGTGCGGGACGTCCTGCCAGATGGCGGTGGAGTGCAGCACGGCATCGACGTGCAGGGCGTGCACGACGTCGAGGTCGGCCGGGGTGCAGTCGCGGATCACGACCCCGTTCGTCGCATATGCTGTCGTCATGTCTCACATCGTAGACGACGCGCATGCCGATCCCGCAACCGGCGCCGACGACACCTCGGTCGCCGAGCAGCGGGCGCTCGGCGAACGGCTCCAGCGCCTCCGCACCGAGCGCAGGTGGAGCCTCACCGAGCTCGCCGAGGAGTCCGGCGTCTCCCGGGCGATGATCAACCGCGTCGAGCGCGGGGTCTCCAGCCCCACCGCGACGATCCTCGGTCGCCTGTCCGGCGCCTTCGGCCTGACGATCTCGCAGCTCCTCGACGATGCCCTGGAGCACGAGGTGCCCAGGGCGACGGACCCCGACGAGGCGCGTGGGGTGCAACGCGGCGCGACCGCCGATTCCTGGACCGATCCCGACACCGGGTACCGCCGCCGCCCGGTCTCGAGCGCCGCGTTCCCCGCCGACGTCACCGAGGTGCGCCTCCCGGCCGGCCGCGAAGTGGCCTACCCGGCGTCCGCCTACGCGTTCCTGCGGCACTGCATCTGGGTCGTCGACGGCGTGCTCGAGGTCGTCGTCGGCGGCGAGCCGACGCGGCTGGCGTCGGGGGACCGGATCGAGCTCGGCGACCCCGCCGACGTCGTGTACCGCAACCCGGGCGAGGACCCCACCCGGTACCTCGTCGTGGTGGTCCGCGCACCGTAGTCCGTGGTGGTCCGGGCCCCGGAGCCGCAGGAATAGGATCGGTTCCATGCGCATCCACCTCGGAACGGACCACGCCGGCCTCGAGTTCAACAAGACCCTCGCAACCCACCTGACCGACGCCGGGCACGAGGTGGTGGACCACGGTCCGACCGAGTACGACGCGCTCGACGACTACCCCTCGTTCTGCATCAACGCCGCGCACGCCGTGGTGCAGGACCAGCGCGACGGTGTCCAGGCCCTCGGTGTCGTCTTCGGCGGTTCCGGCAACGGCGAGCAGATCGCCGCGAACAAGGTCGAGGGCATCCGGGCCGCGCTCGTCTGGAACGAGTCGACCGCGCTGCTCGCCCGTCAGCACAACGACGCCAACGTCATCTCCATCGGCGCGCGCCAGCACACCGAGGACGAGGCGATCCGGTTCGTCGACCTGTTCATCGCCGAGCCGTTCTCGGGCGAGGAGCGCCACGCCCGCCGCATCGCCCAGCTCGCCGAGTACGAGACCACCGGGCTGATCGCCGGTCGCCAGATCGACGCGTAGGGCTCGGACCCACGGTCCAGCAACACCGAGCAGCACCGAGTAGACAAGACCAATGCCCGAGGGTCACTCCGTCCACCGCATCGCCAACCAGTTCACCCGGCACTTCGTCGGCAAGCGCTGCGAGGTGTCGAGTCCCCAGGGCCGCTTCGCCGCCGGGGCCGCGCAGCTCGACGGCAAGCGCCTGATCGCCGCCCGGGCGGTCGCGAAGCAGATGTTCCTGGAGTTCGAGGACGACCTGTTCCTCCGCGTCCACCTCGGCCTGTACGGCGCGTGGGACTTCGCGGGCGTGATCTCCACCGCCGAGGCGCTGTCCGACGACGACGACCGCGAAGAGTCGCTCAGCTCGATCGGCGCACCGCGGCTCGCCCGCTACCGGATGGCCGAGCAGGAGAAGGCGGAGGACCCGATCGAGTCGTTCCCGCCGGACCCGGTCGGCCAGGTGCGCGTGCGGATCCTCACCGAGGACACCGTCGCCGACCTGCGCGGCCCGACCGCGTGCGTCGTGGAGACCCCGGCCGAGGTGCAGCGCGCGCTCGACAAGCTCGGCCCCGACCCGATGAACGACGACGGGCCCGAGGCCGAGAAGACCTTCGTCGACAACGTCCGGAAGCGCAACGTCGCGATCGGGCAGCTGCTCATGGACCAGTCCGTGGTGGCCGGCATCGGCAACATCTACCGCGCCGAACTGCTGTTCCGGCAGCGCATCGACCCGTACAAGCCGGGCAAGAAGATCACCGTCAAGCAGGCCAAGGCGCTCTGGGCGGACTGGTCGAAGCTGCTGCACGACGGCGTCCGCGACGGTCTGATGATGACGATGGACGACCTGTCCGAGGCCGACCACAAGAAGGCCCTGCGCTCCCGCAAGGACCGCCACTGGGTCTACCACCGTCAGGGCGAGCCCTGCCGGGTGTGCGGCACCGAGATCCGGATGGCCGACATGGCCGGCCGGAAGCTCTACTGGTGCCCGAAGGACCAGAAGTAGCCCACGGAACACGGACGCACCCGCCCGTCCTCCTGCTCACAGCTCCCGGTACGTGAACCGCCCGGCGACGGCCGTCCCGAGCACCCGCATGCCGCGCAGAGCGGCGGACGACGCCGCCAGCGGGTCGGACTCGACGAACACCAGGTCCGCCACGTCGCCGACGGACACCCCGACCCGCCCGTCGGTCGACCCCTGCCACGCGACGAGCGACGAGAGCCGTTCGGCCGGGTGCCACGGATCGCGGCCGTCGCGGTCCCGCCCGACGGCCGCCGCCATCGAGACCCACGGGTCGAGCGGCGCCACCGGGGCGTCCGACCCGAGCAGCAGGCGCGCTCCGGCCCGTGCGAGCGAGGCGAAGGCGAACGCCCGGTCGGTGTACCCGGCCCAGTGCCGGTCGGCGATGTCCCGGTCGTCCATGGCGTGTTCGGGCTGCACCGACGCGGCGACCCCGAGCCGGGCGAACCGGTCGACGTCGGTGTCGACGAGCAACTGCGCGTGCTCGATCGTGCCGCGGGTCCCGACGGTCTCGAAGACGTCGAGGGCCAGGGCGTTCGCACGGTCGCCGATCGCGTGGATCGCGGGGACGAGTCCGGCGTCGACGGCACGCCGGGTGATCGCGACGAGGTCCTCGAACGGCCAGGCGAGCACGCCGGAGCCGTCGGTCATCGCGGCGGTCCGCGTGCCGAGCGACCCGTCCGTGACCACCTTGAACGGTCCCATCGTGAGCAGCCCACGGGTGCCCTCGACCACGTCGCCGGTGCGCAGCCCCCGGGCGATGGCCTCGTCGAGCTCGGCCGGGTACACCCCGGACGCGACCCGGATCGCGTCGGTGCCGGCGTGGATCCGGCGGCGCCAGCGGTCGAGCCCGAAGCGCATCTCGAGGTCGACCACGCCCGTCACCCCGCGGGCCGCCGCTGCTTCGGCAGCGTCCGCCACGGACGCGTCGAGCGCATCGTCCGGCACCTGCGACAACGCACCGGTCACGTCGAACGCGTCCTGCTCGCGCAGGACCCCGTCCTCGCCCGCCTCGAGCGGGCGGCCGACAGCGGCGGAGAAGTGCGCGAGCGCGAGGGCGTTGCACCACACCGCGTGCAGGTCCGCGCTGATGACGACGGTCGGGAGGCTCGGTGCGGCACGGTCGAGCAGCTCGCGTCGCGCAGGGCGCGGCCACGTCCCGTCGCGGTAGCCGTGTCCGACCAGGACGCGGTCCGTCACGCCCGCCCGCGCGACGGCGGCGAGCAGGTCGGCGGTCGCCTCGGCGGAGTCGCAGCCGGTGACGTCGACACGGCGGCGGACGAGCGCCCACTGGTCGAAGTGCGTGTGGTGGTCGCGCAGGCCCGGACCGAGCCAGGCGCCGCCGGCCTCGACCACGTCGGTGTCGACGCTCGAGGGGTCGAGCGTGCCGGTCGGGGCGATCTCGGTGACGCGACCGTCGACGATGCGGACGTCGGCAGGGGCCCCGGAGGTGCCCACACGCCGGACGGCGCGCAGCAGGATCTCGCTCATCGAGCCTCCCGGTCGTCAGCGCGCGCAGCGTGCGCTCGTGCCATCTCGTCGGCGAGCGCCGGCGACGCGTAGGGGCCGTCGCCCCGCAGGCCGGCGACGATGCGGTCGATCACCTCGGGGGCCTTGTTCTGCGACAGCTTGGCGCGGGCGTCGAACCGGGTGACGCGGATCCGGATGCCGACGGTGCCCTTCGCGATCCGGCGGGCGGCGTCCTCGTCGACCTGCAACGACACGGGCGAGGGCATGACGTGCTCGAAGTGGTCGACGAGTTCGCCGAGCACCCGGAAGTTCTCGTCGTCGGACAGGACCTCGGGGGTGCCCCAGACGTGGGCGGTGACGTGGTTCCAGGTGGGCACGAACTGTTCCGGCGGGTACCAGGCGGGGGAGACGTAGCCGTGCGGGCCCTGGAACACGACGAGGACCTCGTGCTGTCCGAGTTCGTGCGCGACCTCGTCGGGTCGGCCGACGTGGGACACCAGGACGAGGGCGTCCGGGTCGTCGTCGGGGCCGGGGGTCTCGAGCAGCACCGGGTAGTGCGAGGCGACCAGTCCGTCCGCGGTGTGGGACACGATCGTCGCCCACGGGTTCCCGGTGATGAGGCGTCGGACCTCGTCGACGTCGGTCAGCAGGAAGTGCGGTGTGTGGCGCATCCTCCGAGCGTGGCACAACGAGCCGGGTCGCGCGACGGGCGTGGTTTCGCTGGTGTTTCTGCGCGGTAAAACTCTCAGAGCGCATTGAAAGAAGTCTTGTGGTCGGGATTCGAACCGTCCTAGCTTTCCCACCACGACGACCGGGCAGGGATCCGGCCGCACCCGATCGAGGAGAGATCATGCGACGCAGGACGATCGCCGCGCTGGCCGCGGCGGCAACCTTGGCCCTGGTGGCGACCGGCTGCTCGGCGGGCGGCACGGCCGACGACGACGCTCCCTCGAGCCTGGTGTACGCGACCGGCGAGCCCGACCACCTGACCCCGGGCCGGCAGACCGTGGCCTTCGACCAGGTGATGAGCGTCTTCGCACCGCTGACCCAGACCGACGCCGACGGCGACCTGCACGACGTCGCGGCGAAGAGCGTCGAGAGCGACGACGCCATCACGTGGACGATCACGCTGCGGGACGGCTGGACGTTCCAGAACGGCGAGCCCGTCACGCCGGAGAGCTACGTGAAGGCCTGGAACCACGTCGCCTACGGCCCGAACGCATGGGAGAACAGCGGCCAGCTCGCCGGGATCGTCGGGTACTCCGACCTCAACCCAGCGAAGGGCACCCCCAAGACCAAGGAGATGTCGGGGCTCAAGGTCACCGGCAAGGACACCTTCACGGTCACGCTCACCCACGCGGACAGCCAGTTCCCGCTGCAGCTCAGCCAGGCCCAGACCGCGTTCTACCCGATGCCCGAGGCCGCCTACGACGACCTGAAGGCGTACGACGAGAAGCCGATCGGCAACGGCCCGTACGAGATGACGACGGCGTGGAAGGCGGACCAGGAGTTCACCGTCACGGCCTGGAAGGACTACGAGGGCACGAAGCCCGCCGCCGACGAGGTGACCTTCCGCAGCTACTCCGACATGAACACCGCGTACACCGACGTCCTGGCCGGCAACGCCGACGTGCTGTTCCTGCCGACGGACAAGATGACGAGCGCGAAGGCCGACTTCGGCGACCGCCTGCACTCCTTCGACGCCCCCGGCATCGACTACCTCGGGTTCCCGCTGTGGGACGACCGGTACTCCGACCCCGACGTGCGCCGCGCGATCTCGATGTCGATCGACCGTGACCAGGTGAACGACGCCATCTACGGCGGTCTGTACGAACCGGCCACCGCACTGACCCCGCCGTCGATGTCCGGCACCGAGGAGGGCATCTGCGGCGACGCCTGCGAGTTCGACCCGGCGGCGGCGAAGAAGCTCCTCGCCGGTGCCGGCGGGTTCGACGGCACCATGACGCTCGTCTACCCGGGCGGTTCCGGCCTCGACTCCCTGTACGAGGCGTACGCCAACCAGATCCGGCAGAACCTGGGCGTCGACGCCGAGGCGAAGGCCACCACCGACTGGGCGTCGTACTACTCGGAGCTCACGGACAAGAAGGTCGCCGGCCCGCACTTCGGACACTGGGGCGCGCTCTACATCAGCCAGCAGAACACGCTCCGCGCCTTGTTCACCACGGCCGGCGGGTGCTCCCCGTGCACCGGGTACTACCAGTCCGACGACGTCGACTCGCTGCTCGCGAAGGCCGACTCCGCCGGGTCCCAGGACGAGGCGAACGGGTACTACACGAAGACGCAGCAGGCCGTCCTCGAGGACTTCCCGATCGTCCCGACCTTCTTCGACAAGTACTCGTACGTCACGAGCGACAAGATCGCGAAGCTGCCGGCGGTGGCGGGCAGCCCCGTGATCGCGCAGATCGCCGTGAAGTAGGGCGGAGCATGGAGCAGCACACCGTCCTCGACCTGGTCCGCGACGTCCCCGACCACGACGGCTTCCCGCTCGTCGACGACCTGCAGGCCCGGTTCGCCGCGCTCGCCGTGGCGCACCCCGACCGGGTCACGGTCACCCGGATCGGCACGAGCCGCCTCGGCGAACCCCTGCACAGCTACCGCATCGGCACCGGGTCGCACGCGGCCGTCGTGGTCGGCGGGGTGCACCCGAACGAGCCGATCGGTTCGTGGACGGCGCTGCACCTCGCCGAGACGGCCCTCGGTGACGAGCAGGTGCAGGCGCTCGACGTCACCTGGCACATCGTCCCGACGATCGACCCGGACGGCATGCGGCTCAACGAGGCGTGGTTCCACGACCCGCACGACCGGGTGTTCTACTCGCGCCACTTCTACCGGCCGGCCCCGGACAGCCAGGTCGAGTGGACGTTCCCGAACAGCTACAGGTCGGTGTACTTCGACCAGGTGCTGCCCGAGACGCTCGCGTTCATGCGGCTCATCGACGACACCGAGCCGGAGCTGCTCGTGAGCCTGCACAACGGCGAGATGGGCGGCGTCTACTACTACCTGTCCGAGGACCTGCCCGACGTCGTCGACACCCTGCACGCGGTGCCGGCCGCCCTCGGGCTGCCGCTCGACACCGGGGAGCCGGAGTCCCCGTACCTGCGGGAGCTCGCACCGGCGGTGTTCGCGATGGACGGCATCGAGACGGCGTACGCCTACCTCGAGGAGCTCGGTGTCGACCCGGGTGAGCACATCCACGGCGGGTCGAGCGCGGCGTGGGCGATGCGGCACGGGGCCCTCTGCATGGTGGCCGAGCTGCCGTACTGGAGCCACCCCGACGCCGACGACCAGACCGCGACCGACGAGTCGTACGCCGACCTGCTGCGCCGGTGCGCGGACGAGCTCGGCGCCTCGGGTGCGGAACTGCAGGCGTTCCTCGACGAGGCGTCGCCGATGCTCTCGATCCCGTCGCCGTTCGTCGAGGCCTCCCGGGCGTTCGTGCCGATGCTCGCCGGGATGGCGGACACCGACCGCCGCCGCGCCGAACGGGAACCGGCCGACCGGACGGCCACCGTCGCCGAGCGCTTCGGCTGCGAGGACCTGGTCCGCTGCTTCCGCCTGCGCTACGGCGGCATGCTCCTGCGCGCCGTCGAGGCGGAGACGACCGCCGGCACGGCGTCCGCGCCGCTCCGGCGGCTCCGCGACCGCCTGGCCGAGCGGTACGCGCACTGGCAGGCGGACGCGTCGACGGGTGCCGAGCCGATCCCGGTGGGGAAGCTCGTGGGCGTGCAGTACGGGGCGATCCTCGCCTGCGCGAGCCACGTGGCGGACCCGACCCGTGCCTCCCGTCCGGTGTCGGCGGCCGTGTCGGGAGGCGCGTGATGCGTCCGACGCTCGCCGTCGGTCGCCGGCTCGGCGGCCTGGTCATCGTGTTCCTCGGGGTGACCTTCCTGATCTACGCGATGACGTTCGCGCTGCCCGGCGACCCGATCAAGGCGCTCGGCGGCGAGCGCCCCCTCACCGACTCGGTCGTGCGGGCGCTGCGGGCGGAGTACCACCTGGACCAGCCGCTGTGGCTGCAGTACGTGCAGTACCTGGGCGGCCTGTTCCGGGGTGACTTCGGCACCGACTTCAACGGGCAGTCCGTCGGCGAGCAGATGGCCTCGCGCTGGCCGGTGACGATCACGCTGGCGCTCAGCGCGTGGGCGCTCGAGATCGTCCTGGGCATCGGACTCGGCGTGGTCTCGGCGCTCAAGCGCGGCACGGTGCTCGACAAGACGGTGCTCGTCGGCACCATCGTCGTCGGAGCCGTCCCCGTGTTCGTGCTCGGCGTGGCCCTGCAGCTGGTGTTCTCGGTGCGGCTGGACTGGTTCCCGGTCGCGGGCGTCACCGCCGGGTGGCCGACCGCGTACGTCCTGCCGGCGTTCGTGATCGCCCTGTTCGGCCTGGCCGCGGTGTCCCGGCTCACCCGGACGTCGATGATCGAGACGCTCGACGCCGACTACGTGCGGACGGCCCGAGCCAAGGGGCTCGCCCCGGGTCGGATCGTCGGCGTGCACGTCCTGCGGAACTCGCTCATCCCCACCGCCACCTACCTGGCGACCGACCTCGGGTACCTGATGGGCGGCACCGTCATCATCGAGGGCATCTTCAACCTGCCGGGCGTCGGGAACCTGCTGTTCCAGGGCATCCGCTCGCACGAGGGTGCCGTCGTCGTCGGCATCTCGACCGCCCTCATCCTGGTGTTCCTCGTCACGAGCGTGCTCGTCGACCTGCTGCACGCCGCCCTCGACCCGCGCGTCCGGACAGGAGCCTCCCGATGACCACCGAAGCCCTCGGCGCCACCGTCGAACCCCTCGTCGGGGTCCGGCGTCGGCCACTGCTCGCCGCCGCACGGACGCCGGGGTTCTGGGTGCCCGCGTCGGTGCTCGTGGTGGTCCTGCTCATCGCGGCGTTCCCGCAGCTCTTCGCCGGACTGTTCGGCCACGGCGACCCCCGGGTGTGCGACCTCGGCCGGAGCGGGGCGTCAGCGACCGCCGGGCACCCGTTCGGCTTCGACCTGCAGGGCTGCGACGTGTACGCGAACGTCATCTGGGGCACCCGGTCGTCGATCGCCGTCGCGGTGCTCACGACCCTGCTCGCCGGCATGGTCGCGGTCGTCGTCGGGACCGTCGCGGGCATGGTCGGCGGGTGGGTCGACGCGGTCCTCGCCCGGCTCACCGACGTGTTCCTCGGGTTCCCGTTCCTGCTCGGCGCGGTCGTCGTGCTGAACAGCGTGGGGGAGCGGTCGGTGCTCACCGTGTCGCTGGTGCTCGCCCTGTTCGGCTGGCCGACGATGGCCCGGCTCGTGCGGTCGAGCGTCCGCAGCGTCCGGGGTGCCGAGTTCGTGCTCGCTGCCCGGACGATGGGGCTGTCGACGTGGCGGATCACCACCCGGTACGTGCTGCCGTCGTCGATCTCGCCGCTGCTCGTGCTCGCCACCATCACCGTCGGCGGGGTCATCGTGTCCGAGTCGTCGCTGACCTACCTCGGCATCGGGCTGGAGCGTCCGGCGATCTCGTGGGGGCTGCAGCTGTCCGCGGCGACGTCGCAGTTCCTCCGTGCCCCACACATGCTCATCGCCCCGGCGGCGTTCCTCGCCGTGACCGTGCTCGCCGTCATCGCGCTCGGCGACACGCTGCGCGCCGCGCTCGACCCACGTCGGCGCTGACGTGCGTCGCGGCGGACGCCGCAGCGATCGACGCGCCAGACTCGAACCACCGCCCCTCGAAAGGACCACCGTGACCGACACCCTCTCCGCGTACCGGAAGACCCTGCCCTACATCCGTGATTGGGTGTCGTACAAGGTGTGGCAGCTGCGGGTGCCCGGCGTGCAGGTCGCCGTCGGCTTCGGCGGCGAGGTCCTGTTCGACGAGGCCTGGGGCTACGCCGACGTCGAGGCCGGGCGCCGCCTGACCACCACCGACCTGTTCCGCATCGCCTCGCACTCGAAGACCTTCACCGCGACGGCCCTGCTGCAGCTCGCCGAGCGCGGGTCGCTCCGGCTCGACGACACCGTCGGCACGTACGTCCCGGCACTGGTCGACGGTGGCTCCCCGCTCGCCGACGCCACCCTGCGCGAGCTGATGGAGATGGGGGCCGGCGTCATCCGCGACGGACACGACGGCGACTACTGGTCCCTGCTCCGCCCGTTCCCCGACGAGCAGGAACTCCTGGCGCTCGTGCTCGACCGGGGCCAGAAGGTACCGACCGGCTCGTCGTTCAACTACTCGAACCTCGGCTACTCCCTGCTCGGCCTCGTCATCGCCGCGGTGTCCGGGCAGTCGTACAACGACTTCGTGCGCGAGTCGATCACCGAACCCCTGGGCCTGCGGAACACCGGCCCCGACTGGGACCCCGCACGCGCCGACGACTTCGTGGTCGGGTACACCGGGTTCCACACCGCGCGGCACCGGCAGCGCATCGACCACGTCGACACCCGCGCGATGGCCGCCGCCACCGGGTTCCACGGCACCGCGTCCGACCTGGTCCGCTACTTCTCGCAGCACGTGATCGGGCAGGGCACCCTGCTCGACGACCACTCCAAGCGCCTCGCACAGCGGAAGGCCTGGAGCGCCACCGACGACCCCGCGGCCCGCGGCTACGGCGCCGGGTTCATCGTCGACCGGATCGGCGGACGCGAGATCCGCGGCCACTCCGGCGGGTTCCCCGGCCACATCACCCAGTCGATGTTCGACCCGGCGTCCGGGCTCGTCGTGTCCGTGCTGACCAGCGCCGCCGCCGGACCCGCGACGGTCATCGCCACCGCGGTCATCGCCATGCTCGACGCCGCGGCCGACACCGACGCCCCGGGGACCCCGGTGCCCGACGACGTCGACACCACCACGTTCACCGGACGCTTCGCGAACCCGTGGGGCGTCACCGACGTCGCCCGGATCGGTGACCGGCTCGTCGAGGTCGACCCGTCCGGCCCGGAGCCGATGGACACCCCCACCCGGCTCGAGGTCGTCGACGCCGACACCCTGCGGATGACCCACGGCAACCGCTTCGGCTCCGTCGACGAGGACATCACCTACACCCGCGACGACGACGGCACCGTGCGGGCGATCCGTGGCGGTGGCGGCATGTCCCAGGAGCCGTGGTCGATCCCGGACGAACGACCCGAGGTGGCCGCCGGACTGGCCTCGTGACCGACGACCGGGGCACCGACGGCACCGACGGTGTCGGCACCGACGCCGACGACGACCGGCTGCTCGGACCGGAGCGCCAGGCGTTCGTCGAGGAGTTCGCCCTGATGCTCAACGACGGTGCGGGCATGCCCCTCACCGACGCCCGGGTGCTCGGCTACCTGATGATGACCCGCGCACCGCACTCGTCGTCGTCCGACCTGCAGGCAGCGCTCGGTGCCAGCTCGGGGTCGGTGTCGATGGCCACCCGACGGCTCGTCGACTCCGGCTTCGTGAAGCGCCACATCGTCCCCGGCGAGCGCAGCCACTACTTCCGTGCCGAGGCCGACGTCTGGGGCTCCTGGCTCGCCAGCGAACGGAAGTACCTCGACCGGCAGCGCGACATCATCGGCCGCGGGCTCGCCGTCGTCGAGGGGGCCGGCCGCACCGGCACGGGCGACGTGGACGCCGAGGTCCGCGAACGTCTGCTCAACGGCCGCGACTACATGCAGTGGCTGCAGGGCTACCACCGCAAGATGCTCGAGGAGTGGGAGGCCTTCAAGGCCGCCCGCGACGACACCGACCCCCCGGAGACCCCATGAGCGGCACCACCGACGTCCTGACCGTCGAGCACCTCACCGTCACCTTCGACGTCGACGGCGAGGTCGTCCGTGCCGTCGACGACGCCTCGTTCACCGTCGCCCGGGGCGAGGTTGTCGCCGTCGTGGGGGAGTCCGGCTCCGGCAAGAGCATGACGGCGATGACCGCGATGGGCATCGCCCCCGACGGCGCCCGTGCCTCGGGGAGCATCCGGCTCGGCGACCTCGAGGTCATCGGCGCCGACGAGCGCACCCTCCGGTCGGTCCGGGGCCGCAGCGTGTCGATGGTCTTCCAGGACCCGTCCGCGGCCCTGAACCCGGTGTTCACCATCGGGTTCCAGCTCGCCGAGGCGGTCCGACGCACCGACGGCCCGCACGACCGCGCCGCCGTCCGGGAACGCTCGCTCGAGCTGCTCCGCGCCGTGGAGGTCCCCGAACCCGAACGCCGCCTGGGCCAGTACCCGCACGAACTCTCCGGCGGGCAGGCCCAGCGCGTGATGATCGCGATGGCGCTCGCCGCGGGCCCGGACCTGCTCATCGCGGACGAGCCGACGACCGCCCTCGACGTCACCGTGCAGGCCGAGGTGCTCGACGTCCTCCGCGCGCTGCGTGAACGCACCGGCACCGCGATCCTGCTCATCACCCACGACATGGGTGTCGTCGCGGACCTCGCCGACCGCGTGGTCGTGATGCGCCGCGGCCGCGTCGTCGAGACCGGCACCGCCGAGGCGGTCTTCGCCGCACCGTCCGCCGAGTACACGCGGGAACTCCTCGCTGCGGTCCCGCGCATGGGCACCGGGTCCGGTCTGGAGGCCCGGCTCGGCTCCGCCACGGAGCCCCCGGCCGCCGTCCTGGACGTCCGGCACCTCGTGGTCGAGTACGGCGGCGCCCTGCGGGGCCGGTTCCGTGCCGTCGACGACGTGTCGTTCACCGTCGGCCGTGGCGAGATCGTCGGCCTGGTGGGGGAGTCCGGCAGCGGCAAGACCACCATCGGCCGGGCCGCGGTCGGCCTCGCGCCGATCACCTCGGGCTCGGTGGTCATCGAGGGCACCGACGTCGCCGGCGCACGACGAGCCGCCCGACGGCAGATGCGCCAGCACGTCGGCGTGGTGTTCCAGAACCCGCTCCGGTCGCTCAACCCCCGGTACACCGTCGGGCAGACCGTCGCCGAGCCGCTCCGCCAGATCCTCCGGCTGCCGGCGGTGCAGGTCGAGGAACGGGTCGAGCGGCTCCTCGCCGACGTCGGTCTCGACGGCGTGTACGCCGAGCGCTACCCGCACGAACTCTCCGGCGGCCAACGGCAACGCGTCGCGATCGCCCGCGCGGTGGCGCTCGACCCCGCGCTCCTGATCGCCGACGAGCCGACGAGCGCACTCGACGTGTCGGTGCAGGCCCGCGTGCTCGACGTGTTCCGCGAGCTGCAGGAGCGCCTCGGGTTCGCGTGCCTGTTCGTCACCCACGACCTGGCCGTGGTCGACACGCTGTGCGACCGGGTCGTCGTGCTGCACGGGGGCCGGGTCGCCGAACAGGGAACGCGCGACGCCATCCTGCGCTCGCCGCAGGACCCGTACACACGACGGCTCATCCAGGCTGCCCCGGTGCCGGACCCCGGGGAGCAGGCACGACGGCGTTCCGAGCGTCTGGCTGCCCGCGTGGGCTGAGGCGAGCGGGAGTCCGGGTCAGCGCACCTCGGCCGAGGCCCACAGCACGCCGACGCCGCGGCCCACCGGGCGCAGCAGCGGCACGGCGACGAGCACCGCGGCGGCCAGGTACGCGACGGTCTGCAGCAGGCCCGGGACCGCGAAGGCCACGCCGAGGGACTCTTGCGGGAGTGCCGTGAGGAGCACGGTGTTCGACAGCAGCGCGGTGACGAACCACGCCGCGGCCGCCACCGTGACGATCCAGCCGAAGGCCCGCTGCGCACCCGGTTCGCTCCGGACCGTGACGACGCCGAAGGCCACGAGCGCCGCCTGCGCGACGACGAGGAACACGTCGATCAACAGTCCGGGAACCAGCGACACGAGCGCGAACGCGAGCACGGACACCGCGAACGTGAGCGCCCGGCGGTCCCGAGCACGCACCGCGGCGACGAGCACGACGACGCCGGCGATGCCCCCGACGACCGTGGCGCCGAGGAGCAGCCCGCGGGGCAGGTCCCAGGGCGCCAACCAGACCGTCCCGACCAGTCCGGCCGCTCCGAACACCAGCGCCGCCACCACCGCGGCCGCCAACACCACCCGTACCCCCGTGCTGCTCTGCATGCCCGCACCCTATGCCCCGGGGCGGCGCCAGCGGAACACGTTCCCCGCGGTTCGGCGCCCCTGGCGACACGCCCGTCGGGCACCGGGTCGTCGTCCAGACGGCGCGGTCGACTTGACGGCTGTTCGAACACACGTTCGAATACCGTCGTGGGACGGCGTCGCGAGAACCGGTGGCAGCCCCCGGAACACCCGGAGGTCGAGCGTCCGCGCGCCTACTCCCTGTCCGAGGACGCCCGCGGCGACGACGTCTGCCACGCCGTCACCCCGAAGCCGGTCTGGGCGTGGATCCAGTTCCCGACCTTCCACGTTCGGGTGAAGGCCTTCGCGAAGAGCTGGACCCGCGACGCCGTGCTCGTGGAGTGGGCGCAGTTCGGGCAGCAGGCCGAGGCGTGGGTGTGGCGTTCCGCGGTGAAGCACCGCACGCTCCGTGCCGACCGGGACAGCGCGAACCGGAGTCCGCAGAACGCACTGCGTTGACTTCCGCCCACACCCCGAGGATGGTTTAGCGAACACGGGTTCAGCAAGTAACTCACTGATCGAGGCATTCGGTCCGGACCCGTGCTCACGAAGGAGGCACCATGAAGAACGCAGCGGTGCCGTCCTGGGTCGCCCACGTGCTCACCCCGCCCGAGGTCATCAGCGCCTACGTCGAGCGTCGGATCAACGATCCGGCCCTGCTGTCGGGTGAGCAGTCGGAACCCACGTACGCAGACTTCCTGCGCGACGAGTAGACGGACTTCTCAGGAGGCCCGGATCACGCACCGCCGTCGGCGGACGTGATCCGGGCCTCCTCTTCGTTCACCCCACCGGTCCGCCACGTCGGCGACGCGCCGACAGCGTCACGCCGACGCTCGCAGCGGTGACGCACGCCAGGGCGACCGTCTCGAGCACCGACAGCCCCTCGGCCAGCACCACCAGGCCTGCCAGGGCGGCGATCGCCGGGCCGAGGCTCTGCAGCACCCCGAACACCCGTGTCGGCATCCGGCGGAGCGCGAGCATCTCGAGGGCGTACGGCAGCACGCTGGACAGCACGGCGACGGCACCGAAGACGAGCAGGAGCGCCGGTTCGCGCACGACACCGTCGACCGCGGACCGGAGCCCGAACGGCAACGACACGAGCATCGCGACCACCATCGACACGACGAGCCCGTCGACACCGGGGATCGCGGCGCCGACGTGCCGGTTCATCACGATGTAGCCCGCCCAGCACCCGGCCGCGAGGACCGCCCAGACGACCCCGCCCACCTCGGTCACGGCGGTCGGGCCGACGCCGAGCAGCACGACCCCCGCGAGCGCCAGCACCGCCCACAGGGCATCACGCCAGCGCCGGGTGTGCACGAGCGACAGGGCGAGCGGCCCGAGGAACTCGATCGTCACGGCGACACCGATCGGGATGCTCGCGAACGACAGGTAGATGAAGACGTTCATGCCGCCGAGCGCCAAGCCGAGCCCGATCGCACCGAGCCACTGCGCCCGCGTCCAGTGCCGGACGCGGGGACGGACCACCAGGGCGAGGACGACGGCACCGATGACGAGCCGGAGCGTTGCGGCCCCGACCGCACCGACGTCGTCGAAGTGGGTCTTCGCGATCGCGGCGCCGAGCTGGACGGACACCATCGCGGTGAGGGCCAGCAGGGGCGCGGGGACCCGGTTCATCACAGGGCTCGGCTCATCCGAGGTAGGCGAGGACGGCGAGGACACGGCGGTGGTCCTCTCCGGTGTCCTCGAGCGCGAGCTTGCCGAAGATGCTCGACACGTGCTTCTCGACGGCGCCGGTGCCGATCACCAGGGCGCGGGCGATCGCGGCGTTCGTGCGGCCCTCGGCCATCAGCCCGAGCACGTCACGCTCGCGCGGGGTGAGCGCGGCGAGCGGGTCGCGGCGGCGGCTCATCAGCTGCGTGACGACCTCGGGGTCGAGCACGGTGCCCCCGGCGGCGATGCGGCGGACGGCGTCGTCGATCTCCTCGAGCCGGGTGACACGGTCCTTGAGCAGGTAGCCGATGCCGGTCGCGCCGGCGGCCAGGACGTCCTCGGCGTAGGTGGCCTCGACGTACTGGGAGAGCAGGAGCACGCCCGTCCGTGGAGCGATCCGGCGGGTCTCGACGGCGGCGCGGACCCCTTCGTCGGTGAAGGTCGGCGGCATCCGCACGTCCATCACCACGACGTCCGGCGCACCCTCGGGCAGGGTCGCCAGGAAGGCCCGGGCGTCGGAGTACTGCCCGATGACGTCGATGCCGGCCTCGTCGAGCACGCGGGCCAGGCCCTCGCGCAGCAGGACGGCGTCGTCGACGACGACGGCCCGGATGCGTGCTGCATCCGGGCCGTCTGTCATGCCGACCAGCCTAGTGGGAGCGCGGGCGCCCCCGTGGGGTCACGACCGCTGGTTCGCCGCCGTCGGCACGCCGTTCAGGGCTCCGAGGGGGATCCGGGCGGTGGCCTCGGTCGGGCCGCCCTCGGGGCTCGAGACGACCAGGTCGCCGTCGAGGGCCCGCATGCGGCCGATCAGGCCCTCGATCCCGTGGCCCTGCTGCGGTCGTGCGCCACCCCGGCCGTCGTCGGTGACGCTGACCGTCAGGTACCAGAGACCCGAGGCGTCGACGACCAGGCCGAGGTACACCCCGGCGGTGGTGGCGCCGGCGTGCTTCATCGTGTTCGTCAGGAGTTCGCTCACCGTGAAGTACACGTTGCGCTGGATCTCCGTGGCGAGCTCCAGGCCCTCGGGCAGCCGGACGTCCAGGCCCACCGGGATCGGGGTGCGGGCGACCAGTGCCTCGAGCGCCGCGACGAGTCCGCGGTCGAGCAGGATCGGCGGGGCGAAGCCGCGGGACAGTGCGCGCAGTTCGTCGAGGGCGTCCTGGGCGTGCTCGGATGCCTCACCGATGAGCTGCTTGGCCTTCTCGGGGTCCTTCTCGAACGCGCGCTCGGCGGCGGACAGGTCCATGCGGAGTCGCACCAGCCGCTGCTGTGGGCCGTCGTGCAGGTCGCGCTCGATCTGGCGGAGCGCCTGCCCCTCGGCGGTGACGGCACCGGCACGGGAGGCCTGCAGGCCGGCGACGCGCTGCTCGAGCTGCTCGGCCCGGAAGCCACCCAGCAGGCCGAAGTCGACCCAGTAGTGCGCGAGGACGGACCCGCGGGCCCAGAGCGGGAAGAGCACGACCGAAGCGGTCATCGACAGCAGGCCGAGGGCACCGACGCCGGTCACGAACCCGACGCTGTCCGTGAAGTAGCCGACCCGGACGTTGTTCGCGAAGTACAGTCCGCCCACGACGATCGGCCAGGCGAAGCCGACGAGCAGCAGTGCACCGGTCCCGACGGTCGCGACCGCGACGAGCGGGTAGACGACCGCGGCGTGCAGCAGGTAGAGCCAGTAGTGCGGGTTGGCGACTGCCGAGCCGGTGCGGGTCCACCAGTTCTGCTGCCAGCGGGGCGTCCAGTCCACCGGGCGGATCGGGCGTCGGTCGGCCCAGCTCATGCGGAGCTTCTCGAACTGTCCGAGCCACCGCGCCACGAACAGCGCGATGAAGAACATGAGCAGGACGAACGGGTTGAACAGGTCGCGGAAGCCGCCGCCGAAGACCGCCGCCGGGAACGCGAAGTACAGCGTGCAGAGCAGTACGGCGGTGAGTGCCATGTAGCCGAAGTCCCGCGGCAGGCGCCTCCACGCGTCACGGTAGAACTGTCCAGCGGTCATGCCGGACCCACGACCCGAACCGGGGCCGCCGACCGGGCCGGACCCGACGCGCGGGGTGGCGCTCCACGACGCCGGCGGGGACTGCCGGGCACCCTGAGTGTCCCCGGTGTCGTGCTGGTGCTGGTGCTGGTGCTGGCGCGGGTACTGGGGCATCGGCTTGGTGGCTCCAGGGGGCACGGACTCGCCCAGTGGGACGGTCTGGGCCTGGTCGGGCGAAGGCGTGACGTCGTCCAGCGGGACGGTTCGCGCCTGGTCGAGGCGGTCGGTGTCGGTCATGCATCCAGCCTCGCGATCGCGGAGCCGTTCCCCCATCCTGCCCTCTCCCCACCCCGGGTGGGGTTATCCCCCCTCTTCCACAGGTCGCCCGCTCCACGCCCGCGCGTCCTGCCCGTGGATCACGCTCGTCGGATGGGTGATGCGCTCCGAGCACTGATCGACGCCGTCGGGCTCCAGGTCGGGCCGGGCGCCGAGGTCCGCTCCGACGACGAGGCATGGACGCTCGACGTCGAACCGACGGGCACGCACGTCTGGGTGGCGACGCGGTCCCGCTCCGTCTGGATCCGGCGCGGAGACGACATCGCGATCGTCGACGTCGGCACCGCCGCCCTCGTCGAAGGGCATGCGACGATCACGATCAGCACGGGCCCGGAGCGCTCCGGCCCGCCCCGCGTCGCGGAGACGTCCGCGTTCCCGCACGAGGCACTCTTCGCGCTGACCGGTGTCCTCGTCGGAGCCGCAACGCTCGGCCCGCTCGTCGACGAGGTCCTCGCGCTCCCGCCCATCGCGAGCACCGGCCCACCCGGTGCGCCCTCGCCCGACGTCGGCCTCGCGCTCCGCCACGTCGGGCACCTCGACGGCGGCAGGTGGCACGGCGCGCAGCAGCAGGCCCTCGCCCGGCTCGTCGTCACGACGGTGCTCCGCGACAACCCGCCCCCGATGCTCGGCGACAACGGTCTCGCGCGGATCCTCGACCGTCTGTTCGATCCGGCTGGTCCGTCGTCCCTGCAGGCCATCCTCGTCGGTGTCCGGATGTCGGAGCGCACCCTCCAGCGCCGGTGCGTCGCAGCGACGGGATGCTCGCCCGCGCAGCTCGGCCGCTGGTACCGCAGTCTCGCCGTCCGGAGCGCGCTCAGCCGTGGAGACCGCCCGTCCGACGTCGCGACCCGCTTCGGCTTCAGCACGACGTCGTCCATGCGGCGGGCCCTCGAGCGGGTCCGACCCCCGACGAACCGCCGGTGACCGTCGACCGCGGGGGAAGGAGGTTCCGCTCCGCGTCGATGACGGTTCTGGTTCGCGATCCTCGGGTTTCGTGAACCAGAACCGTCACGGCGCGGAGAAGACCACGTCGTCCCGCGTCGGCGCAGTGCGGTGCGTGCGCGCCAGGTGCAGGCAGCCGCGCCGCGCTTCGGAAGCTGCGGCGGGCGCGGCGGCAGCGGGAGCGGGTCAGGTGGGGGCGCGGCGGCGGCGGGAGCGAGTCGTCGGCGCCGACGTCCGGTGCGGGTCAGGCGGGGGCGCGGCCGGTGGACTCGCGGACGCTCAGGGTGAGCGAGGGACCCGGGCGTGAGGGGAGCGGGGTGCTCGCGTCGATCTGCGCGCGCAGCAGGGTCGCCGCACGCTGTCCGAGCTCGACGGTGTCGCGGGTGAGCGAGGTGATCGCGGGGCGGACGAGCCGGATCATCGCCGAGTCGTCGAAGGACACGATCGAGACGTCCCCGGGCACCGCGACGCCCATCTCGCTCGCCACGCCCAGCCCGGCGACGGCGAGCACGTCGTTGTCGTAGACGATCGCGGTCGGTCGGACGCTCCGGGACAGCAGGGTCCGGGTGGCGCTCGCGCCGGCCTCGGCGGAGTAGTCGGTCGGTACGGACACCGTGTCGTCGAGCCCTTCGTCTGCGGCGAAGGCGCGCAGCCGGTCCATGCGCATCGCGGTGTGCTCGAACTCGGGCCGCCCGGCGACGTGGGCGATGCGCCGGTGCCCGAGCGCGTGCAGGTACCGCAGGACGGTGTCGGTGGCGTCCGAGTCGTCGATCCAGACCGTGGGGGCGGCGCCGTCGGGGGAAGGGTGCGAGCCGACGACGACGGTGGGCATGCCGAGGTCGGCGAGCAGGGCGAGCCGGGCATCGTCGCGACGGGGGTCGATCACGATCACGCCGTCGACACGGTGGCCCCGCCACCAGTCCCGGTAGGTCTCGAGTTCCTCCTCGGCGTCGCGCGCGACGAGCAGGTTCATGCCGACGTGCGTGCCGGCGAGCCCGAGTTGGATGCCGGAGATCAGGTCGCCGAAGAACGACTCCGTGCCCAGGGTCCGGGCCGGACGGTTCAGCACGAACCCGATGGAACCGGCCTTCGCGCCGCCGAGCGCCCGGGCAGCGGTGTGCGGTTGCCAATCGAGCTCGCGGGCGATCTCGCGCACGCGGCGACGGGTCTCGTCGGAGACGCCGGGGCGGTCGTTCAACGCGAACGACACCGCGCTGATGGACACACCGGCCCGCGCGGCGATGTCGGCGATCGTCGTTCGACGCTTGGTGGCCACGGGGTTGACTATAGCGCTTTAGTCATCCACAGTGGCTGCCACACACGGGTTTGGTGACTGCTGCTGAACCGGTTCAGTTATGACGAGGGAGTCAGACGCCATGAGGACCACCACACGCATGACGAGGGGCCGCGCCACCGCGCTGCTCGCGACGGCCGCCGCCACGGCGCTCGTCCTGACCGGCTGCTCGAGCGGCGGGAACGCGGCCGACAACGGCGGCGGCGAGATCAGCGGCACCATCACCCTGCAGACCTGGGCACTCACGCCCACCTACACGGGGTACCTCAACGGGGTCATCAAGGACTTCGAGCAGGCTCACCCGGACGCGAAGGTCAAGCTGCAGGACCAGCCGGGCGACGGGTACGCCGACAAGGTGCTCAGCCAGGCCTCGTCGAACAGCCTGCCCGACGTGATCAACCTGCCGCCGGACATCGCCCTGCCGCTCGCGAAGCGCGGGTTCCTGCAGGACGTCGCGAAGGACGACTCGCAGCTCGCCAGCACGTACGTCGCCGGCGCGGTGGACTCGTACGAGTACAAGGGAGTGGACGGCACGTTCGGGTACCCCTGGTACCTCAACACCGACGTGAACTACTGGAACTCGACGATGTTCGCCAAGTGCGGCCTCGACGCGGAGAACCCGCCGAAGACCACCGACGAGCTGTTCACGCAGGCGAAGACCATGCACGACAACTGCCCGACCGACTACCTGATGAGCCGGAAGCCCGGCCTCGGCGACTTCACGCTCGCCGGCGTCAAGGTGCTCAACGCCGACGGCACGAAGTTCACCTTCGCCGATTCGTCGAAGGCCGCCGACCTGATCGACCGCTACAAGGACGCGTACCAGGACGGCTACATGCCCTCCAACGTGCTGAACAGCGACTACCTCGGCAACTCCACCCTGTTCACGCAGGCCAAGGTCGCCTGGACCACCGGTGGTGCCACCTCGCTCGCCGACTTCGAGAAGAACAACCCGTCGCTCAAGGGCAAGGTCACCGTCAGCCCCGCACTCGACACCCCGCCGCTCTACGTGCAGGGCCTGTCGGTCTCGAGCAAGTCGAAGCACCTCGCCACCGCCGAGGCCTTCGCGAAGTTCATGACGAACGCGAAGAACCAGGAGGCGTTCGCCCACAAGGTGAACATCTTCCCGTCCACCACGTCGTCGCAGTCCGACCCGTACTTCTCGAAGGACGACGGCACCGTGAACGGCGAGGCCCGGGTCCTGGCGAACGAGGCCCTGAAGTCGGCGAAGGTCATCAACCCGGTCGAGGCGAACTCCGCGATGACGGACTTCCTCGACCAGCAGATCGCGCTCGCGATGAAGGGGCAGGTGGCACCGAAGCAGGCGCTCGAGACCGCCCAGACCAAGATGAACAGCCTGCTGGCCAACGGCTGATCCGGCCCCGACGAAGGAAGAGGGAGGATCGCCATGCGCGCCAACCGCTGGTACACACCCTGGTTGCTCGTCCTGCCGGCACTGATCTGGCTCGTCGCGTTCAGCCTGTGGCCATCGATCAACACGGTGCGGCTGTCGTTCACGAACGCCAGCCCGCTCGGCGGCGTCAGCCAGTGGGTGGGGGTCAAGAACTTCGAGACCCTGCTCGCCGACCCGCAGGTGTGGGAGGCGCTGCTCAACAGCGTCATCTACATGGCGGTGTGCCTGCCGCTGCTGACGGTCCTCCCGCTCCTCATCGCGGTGCTCGTGCAGCAGAAGCTGCCCGGGATCGCGTTCTTCCGCACCGCGTTCTACACGCCGGTCATCGCGTCCGCGGTGGTCGTCGGGCTCATCTGGACGTGGATCCTCGACGACCGCGGTGTCATCAACGAGATGGCGCAGGCCCTCGGCGTCGTGCAGGGCAGCGTCCCGTTCCTGACCGACCGGTGGCTGCTGCTCCTCAGCGCCATCAGCCTGACGGTGTGGAAGGGGCTCGGCTACTACATGATCATCTTCCTGGCCGCCCTCGGGAACGTCGGCAAGGACCTGCACGAAGCCGCCGCCCTCGACGGCGCCGGCGCGGTCCGACGTTTCTGGTCGGTCACGATGCCCGGGGTCCGCGGCACCATGACGCTCGTCGGGATCCTGGTGTGCGTCTCCGCGCTCCGGGTGTTCAGCGAGCTCTACATCCTCACCAACGGCACCGGCGGACCCGGCGGGCAGGACAACTCGCTCGTCATGCTCATCCAGCAGTACGCCCGCGGCTTCACCGGCAACCTCGGCTACGCGTCCGCACTGAGCCTCCTGCTCTTCGTCGTGACCCTCGTGCCGATGCTCGCCCTCGCCCGGATGAACAGCAAGGCGGACAAGTGACGAACACGACCAGCACGACCGAACCCGTCATCGGCGGCGCGCAGGGCGCCGCCAGCCCGACGCCGGACGTGACCGGCGCGACGGGCGCTGGACGGGCCTCCAGGCGGAACGGACGGGGCGGACGCGTCGGACGCAAGCGGCGCCGCGCGGTCTGGGGCGTCATGTCCACCCGCGAGAAGGTCGTCCGCTACGTCCTGCTCATCGTGGTGCTCTTCATCACGATCGGCCCGTTCCTGTGGCAGCTGTCCACGTCGCTCAAGGGCGCCGGTGAGGACATCTACACGGCGAACCCGTCGTTCATCCCGTCCGAACCGACCATCGAGAACTACCTGAAGGTCGCAGCCGCGATCCCGGTGTGGCGGTACATCGGCAACTCGCTGCTCGTCGCCGCGATCGACGTGCTCGGCAACATCGTGTTCGCGACCCTGGCCGGCTTCGCCCTCGCCCGTCTGCAGTGGCGGCACCGGAAGCTCGTGCTCGGCCTGTTCCTCGGCACCCTGGTGCTGCCCGGCGAAGCGACGATCATCTCGCAGTTCGTCACCGTGAAGGACCTCGGCCTCGCCGACAACCTGGTCGGCGTCGCCCTGCCCGGCATGATCGCGGCGCTCAACGTCCTGCTGATGTTCAACGCGTTCCGGCAGATCCCCGAGGAGATCGACCAGGCCGCGGTGATGGACGGTGCGAACGCCCTGCAGCGGCTGCGCTACATCTCGCTGCCCGCCGTGCAGGGGACGATCGCCGTCATCGCGATCTTCTCGTTCATCGGGGCGTGGGACGACTTCCTGTGGCCGCTCATCGTGCTGCAGTCGCCCGAGAACCTCACCCTGACCGTCGGGTTGCAGTACCTGCAGGGCACGTTCGCCACCGACCAGCGGATGATCGCGGCCGGCACCATGATCGCGTTCATCCCGATCGCCGTGATCTTCGCCGTCCTGCAGCGCTTCTTCTTCAAGGGCGTCGAAGAGGGCGGTGTGAAGGGCTGATGCGGTTCGGGGTCAACTACACGCCCGCGGTCGGCTGGTTCCACTCGTGGCTGGACTTCTCGCCGTCGGACACCGCCAGGGACCTCGAGGCCATCGCGTCGCTCGGCGCCGACCACGTGCGGATCTTCCCGCTCTGGCCGGTCGTCCAGCCCAACCGGACCCTCATCCGGCAGCAGGCCCTCGACGACGTCGCGACGGTCGTCGACCTCGCCGGCTCGTTCGGGCTCGACGTCAACGTGGACGCCCTGCAGGGACACCTGTCGAGCTTCGACTTCGTGCCGTCCTGGCTGGACAGCTGGCACCGCCGCAACATGTTCACCGACCCGGACGTGGTCGCCTCGACCGCCGCGTACGTCCGGGCGCTCGCCGGAGCGGTCGCCGACAAGCCGAACCTGCTCGGCATCACCATCGGCAACGAGGTCAACCAGTTCGCGCACGCGCCGCACCCCGCGCCGCACGCCGTCTCGGCGGAGCAGGGGCACGCGTGGGCGGCGGCGATGGTCGCGGCGGCGCGAGCGGGGCTGGCATCTGGCCTGGAGGCGCGGCTCGGCGCCGCCTCGTCGGTCCCGTCCGCCACCGGGTCGCGCCCTGGGCCGCTGGTCACCGTCGCGCAGTACGACGCGGCCTGGTACGACGACGCCCAGCCCTTCGGCCCCGAGCACGCGGCGGACCACGGCGACGCCACGGTCACGCACTCGTGGGTGTTCAACGGCTCGGCGGCCCTGCACGGCGCCCTCGGGCCCGGGTCGGTGCGGCACGGGGAGTACCTGCTCCAGCTCGCCGCGGCCTGGAACCGCGACGCCGCCCGGCCGAACTGGCTGCAGGAGGTCGGCGCCCCCACCAACGTCGTCGACCCCGCCGACGCCGCCGCGTTCACCGAGCAGACCATCCGGCACGTCCTCGACGCGCAGCACGTGCTCGGGGTGACGTGGTGGTGCTCCCACGACGTCGCGCGGTCCCTCGCCGACTTCCCCGAGCTCGAGTACGACCTCGGGCTGTTCACGAACGACGGACGCCTGAAGCCCGTCGGCGAGGCGTTCGCCGCCCTCGCCCGTGCCGAGCACACCCGCGACGCCCCCGCAGCACCGCCGGCCACCGCACTCGTCCTCGACGACGTGCTGACCGACGGCACCGACCACCACGGCACCCGCGCCGACTGCGCCCCCGGCGGGCGGTTCGCCGCCGCCTGGCTCGCGCTGGCCGAGGCCGCGCCGGACGGCCGCGGCCCCCAGGTCGTCCTGCGCTCCCGACTGTCCGACACGGCACTGCTGGCCGACCGTGGCATCGACCGCTGCGTCGACGTGCCGTCTGACCTCGACACCACCACCGTCCGCGTCGCCCACCCCGCGACCACGCCCTGACCCCGGAAGGCCCCATGCACGACGACATCCCCCTCACCACCGGACGCGCCCGACGGGTGCTCGACGAGCGGATCACCCCCGCGGTGCACGCCACGGCGACGCCGCTCGACGTTGCCTGGCACGAGCTCCCCGGTGAGCCGATCGCCCCCGCCGAGGGACTCGCACTCACGTTCGAGCCCTACGAGGTCGGCACCCCGTGGGGCGCGGCCTGGGGCACGACGTGGTTCCGGCTGACCGGGACCGTGCCGACCGAGTGGGCCGGGCGCCGGGTGGAGGCCGTGATCGACCTCGGCTTCGACAAGAACATGCCCGGGTTCCAGTGCGAGGGGCTCGTGTACCTGGCCGACGGCACCCCCGTGAAGTCGATCAACCCGCGCAACCAGTGGGTCCTGGTCACCGAACGGGCCGAGGGTGGCGAGACCGTCGAACTGTTCGTCGAGGCCGCGTCGAACCCCGTCCTGCTCGACTACCACCCCTTCCTGCCGACGCAGGAGGGCGACGTGCAGACCTCGTCCTCGAAGCGCCTCTACGCCACCCGCCGGATCGAGCTCGCCGTCTTCGAGTCCGAGGTGCACGAACTCGCCCTCGACATCGACGTCCTGCTCGAACTGCAGGCCGAGCTGCCCGCCGGACCCCGACGCATGCGGATCCTGCAGGCCCTCGACGACGCCCTCGACGCGCTCGACCTGCAGCACATCCCGGAGACCGCGTCCGACGCCCGCGCGGCGCTCGCCGACGTGCTCGCCGCTCCCGCCGAGGCCTCGGCGCACACCATCTCCGCCGTCGGGCACGCCCACATCGACTCAGCCTGGCTCTGGCCCGTGCGCGAGACCATCCGCAAGGTCGCCCGCACCACGTCGACCATGACCGAGCTCATCGACCAGACCGACGACTTCCTGTACGGCATGTCGAGTGCGCAGCAGTACGCGTGGATCAAGGAGCACCGCCCCGAGGTCTACGCCCGGGTCAAGGCCGCGGTCGAGGCCGGCCGGTTCCTGCCGATCGGCGGCATGTGGGTCGAGTCCGACACCGTGATGCCGACCGGCGAGAGCATCGTCCGCCAGTTCTCGCAGGGCCAGCGGTTCTTCGAGCGCGAGTTCGGCATCCGGCCCAAGGGCGTCTGGCTGCCGGACAGCTTCGGGTACTCGCCGGCGCTGCCGCAGCTCATGCGCCGCGCGGGCTTCGAGTGGTTCTTCACGCAGAAGATCTCGTGGAACCAGGTGAACAAGTTCCCGCACCACACGTTCCTGTGGGAGGGCATCGACGGGTCGCGGGTGTTCTCGCACTTCCCGTCGATGGACACCTACAACTCGCGGTTGTCCGGCAGCGAGGTCGCCAAGGCTTCCCGCCAGTTCCGTGAGAACCGGCTCGCCACCGGCTCGATCGCCCCGGTGGGCTGGGGCGACGGCGGCGGTGGCACCACCCGCGAGATGACCGGCACCGCCGCACGGTTGGCCGACCTCGAGGGCAGCGCGAAGGTCCGCTGGGAGCATCCCGACACGTTCTTCGACCGGGCGAAGTCCGAGCTGACCGACCCGCCCGTGTGGGTGGGGGAGCTGTACCTCGAGCTGCACCGCGCCACACTGACCAGCCAGCACGGCACGAAGCAGGGCAACCGCCGGTGCGAGCAGCTGCTCATCGAGGCCGAGCTCTGGGCCGCGACCGCCGCCGCCCGCACCGACTTCGCCTACCCGTACGACGAACTCGACGCCCTGTGGCAGCAGGTCCTGCTCCAGCAGTTCCACGACATCCTGCCGGGCACCTCGATCGCATGGGTGCACCGCGAAGCGGTCGAGCGCTACGCCGAGACGGCCGCGGCGCTGACCGCGATCATCGACCGGGCGCTCTCGGCGCTCGCCGGCACCGGGGACGCGGCCGTCGTCGTGAACCCGGCCCCGTTCCTCCAGTCCGGTGCACCCGCGCAGGGTGCCGTCGTGGCGACCGACGTGACGGCGGCGACCGCCGTGTCCCTGACCGAGCAGGACGGCGGGTACGTGCTGGCGAACGAGCTGGTGCGGGTCGTCGTCGACGCGCAGGGGCTCGTGACGAGCGCCGTCGACCTGGCGAGCGGACGCGAGGCGATCGCGGCCGGCCAGGCGGCGAACCTGCTGCAGCTGCACCAGGACTTCCCGAACATGTGGGACGCATGGGACGTCGACCGGTACTACCGCAACCGCGTCGAGGACCTCGTGGCGACCACCGGGCTGACCGCGTCGGTCGACGAGTCCGGGGTCGCACGGGTCGTCGTGTCCCGGGCGTTCGGCGACTCGACGGTGACGCAGGAGATCGTCCTGGCGCCGGGGTCGCGCACCCTGGAGTTCGACCAGGTGACCGACTGGCACGAGACCGAGAAGTTCCTCAAGGTGGCGTTCCCGCTCGACGTCCGCGCCGAGCACACCGTCGCCGAGACGCAGTTCGGTGCGCAGAAGCGGGTGACGCACACGAACACCTCGTGGGAGGCCGCCAAGTTCGAGACCTCGATGCACCGCTACGTGCTCGTGTCCGAACCGGGCTTCGGGGTCGCGCTCGTGAACGACTCGATCCACGGCTTCGACACCACGCGCGACGCCGTCGACGGGCACGTCACCACCACCGTGCGGCTGTCGCTGCTGCGGGCACCCCGGTTCCCGGACCCCGAGACCGACCAGGGCGTGCAGACGCACCGCTACGGCATCGTCATCGGCACCGACCAGCTCGGCGCCACGTCGGCCGGCGTGCGGATGAACGCGGGCGCGCGGACGATCACCGGGGCGCACGGCTTCGACCCGCTGGTGCAGGTCTCCGGCGACGTCGTGCTGTCGAGCGTCAAGCTCGCCGACGACCGGTCCGGTGACCTGGTCGTGCGCGTCTACGAGCCGTCCGGGCAGCGGGGGACCGGGGGCATCGCGGTGTCCGTGGCCGACGGGGCTGCGTTCGGGCCGGCTGCCGAGGTGACGCTGCTCGAAGAGCCGCTGGCCTCGGGCGCGGCGGTCGACGCTTCCTCGTTCGCCGTCGACGCCTACGAGGTCCGCACCTTCCGGTTCCCGCGCACGCGCGCCTGAGACTCCGCCGCCGGGACTTCGGGTGTCCCGGCGGCGGCCCCCGGTCGGCGACCGCCGACCGGTTCGTCACTCGCTGAGGAGTGTCATGAAGCAGTCCACCAAGTTCAGCATCGCGACCGCACTGGTCGCCATGCTCGCGGCGCCACTGGTGCCCGCCGCAGCGTCCGCGGCGCCCTCCTCGTCCGGATCGAGCCACGGGCACGGCCACGGTGCGTCCCACGGCGGCGGCCACGGTCACGGGCACCACGCTGCGCCCACCAAGTCGGGGCCGACGAGCATCGCCTACGTCGAGGTGAACAACGACGAGCTCGCCAACGTCGGCCGGTACACGTTGGAGAACGGCGCGAACGCGTTCGACGTGGCGATCATCTTCGCCGCGAACATCAACTACGAGGACGGCAAGGCGGTCCTGTACAACAACGAGAACGTGCAGCGGACCCTCGACCAGGCCGCCACGCAGGTCCGCCCGCTGCAGGCCAAGGGCATCAAGGTGACGCTGTCGGTGCTCGGCAACCACCAGGGCGCCGGCCTGGCGAACTTCCCGACGAAGGCCGCGGCACGGGACTTCGCGGCGCAGGTCTCGGCGACGGTGAAGAAGTACGGACTCGACGGCGTCGACCTGGACGACGAGTACTCGGACTACGGCGTGAACGGCACCCCGCAGCCGAACCAGCAGTCGATCGGCTGGCTCATCAGCGCCCTGCGTGCGGACATGCCGGGCAAGATCATCTCGTTCTACGACATCGGCCCGTCGTCCGACGCCCTGACGACCGCGAGCCCGTCGATCGGCAAGCAGCTCGACTACGCCTGGAACCCGTACTACGGCACCTACACGGCGCCGACGATCCCGGGCCTGCCGAAGTCGAAGCTGTCCGCCGCCGCGGTCGACATCCAGAACACCCCGCAGGCCACCGCGGTGTCGCTCGCACAGCGCACGAAGGCCGACGGGTACGGCGTCTTCATGACGTACAACCTGCCGGGAGGCGACGAGTCCGCGTACGTCTCCTCCTTCACCAAGGTGCTGTACGGACAGGCCGCGTCGTACCGCTGACGCGTCCGTCCTGACGGCGGCTCGCGCCCCGTGCTCCCCGGCTCCGGCCTGGAGGCGCGGGGCGCGTCCGCCGTCCGGGTCCCGCTGGTCCGGGGGAGGCCCCAGTTCGTCCTCGCCCGTGACGGTTCCGGTTCGCTGACCTCGGGGATCGTGAACCGGAACCGTCATCCACCGAGAACGAACCCCGGCCCGGCGCGCTCGACGCCGCGGCCGTACGATGCTGTTCCCACGATGCCCACCCGCGTGATGATCGGTACCCGACGACGGGTACGTGGCGCGCGCTGGCTTGTGGTCTGGCGGGTTCTGGATGGTGGCGAGATGCACGGTGCGCACGTGTCCACACCGTGCGGAGTTGATCGCTCGGTGTGCCGGAACGACATCACACAGAACGACCCACCGCGCACGGGCCGAACAACACCGCACCGTGCGGCGACGGCAGGAAGGGACGAAGAGAGGGGATGACGGGAATCGAACCCGCGTAGCCAGTTTGGAAGACTGGGGCTCTACCATTGAGCTACATCCCCGCGCCTGCGCACCAGGCGCAGCCCGACCATCGTAGCGGACGAACGAGCACCGACATGCCGACGCGCGTCATCCCGAAGCCGGACGCCGGCGCCGAACGCACGATCCGCTGGTCGCGGGTGGTCTCGTACGTGCTGGTGCTCCTCGCCGCCGCGGTCCTGTCCCTGCGCCCCGACCTGTTCGGCGACCCGCAGTCGCAGCCCGCGCACGCACTGCTGCACGTCTGGCGGATCGTCGTCGGGCTGCTGCTCGCGGTGGCCGCCCTGGGGGTCCAGGTGGTCGTCGGGATCCGGTGGCGGCGGGGTCTCCGACGCGCCGCGGAGGACGACTGGGCAACCCCCGGGAACAGTGCGCCGTCGGACCGCTAGACTCACCGGGGTCGCATGCGCCCCTCGGTGTGTGCGGCTGATCCCTGGCACGAACCAACGGGGCGTAGCTCAGCTTGGTAGAGCGCCCGCTTTGGGAGCGGGAGGTCGCAGGTTCAAATCCTGTCGCCCCGACCAGGTCCTCCGAGCACCACCGACCACACGAACGTCAACCAACAGGAGAACATCCCTTGGCCACCAGCACCGTCGACAAGGTGAGCGACACCCGCGTCAAGCTCACCGTGAACGTGACGCCGGACGATCTCAAGCCGAGCATCGACCACGCCTACAAGCACATCGCCGAGCAGATCAACATCCCCGGCTTCCGCAAGGGCAAGGTCCCGCCCGCGATCGTCGACCAGCGTGTCGGCCGCGGCGAGGTCCTGAACCACGCCGTCGGTGACGCCATCGACAACTTCTACCGCCAGGCGGTCGAAGAGCAGGAGCTGCGCATCCTCGGCCGTGCCGAGGCCGACGTCGCCGAGCTGCCGAACGTCGCGGACTTCACCGGCGACCTCGTCCTCACCTTCGAGGTCGACGTCCGCCCCGAGTTCGACCTGCCGGACTACTCCTCGTACGAGCTCACCGTCGACGCCGTCGAGGTGTCGGACGACGAGATCGAAGAGGAGCTGCAGAACCTGCGCACCCGCTTCGGCACGCTCGTGACGGTGGACCGTCCGGCGAAGACCGGCGACTTCGCGCAGATCGACCTCACCGCCAGCATCGGCGACGACGAGGTCGACTCGGCCACCGGCGTCTCCTACGAGATCGGCTCCGGCGACCTGCTCGAGGGCATCGACGAGGCGCTCGAGTCCCTGACCGCCGGCGAGTCGACGAACTTCGAGTCGAAGCTCGTCGGTGGCGACCGCGAGGGCGAGACCGCCCAGATCGCCGTCACCGTCACCGCCGTCAAGGAGCGCGAGCTCCCCGAGGCCGACGACGAGTTCGCCCAGATCGCCAGCCAGTTCGACACCATCGACGAGCTCAAGGCGGACCTGAAGGAGCAGATCGCGAAGTCCAAGACCTTCGGTCAGGGCGCCGCGGCTCGCGACAAGCTCGTCGAGAAGCTCACCGAGGACGTCAACATCCCGATCTCGGAGCAGCTCATCGCCGACGAGGTGCACCGTCACCTCGAGCAGGAGAACCGCCTCGAGGACGAGGAGCACCGCAAGGAGGTCTCCGAGTCCAGCGAGACCGCCTTCCGCTCGCAGATCCTCCTCGACGCGATCGCCGAGAAGGAAGAGATCCAGGTCTCGCAGGAGGAACTGACCCAGTACCTCATCCAGGCCGCCGCGCAGTACGGCATGGAGCCGGCCGAGTTCATCAAGGTCATCGACCAGAACGGCCAGATCCCCGGCATGGTCGGCGAGGTCGCCCGCTCGAAGGCGGTCGCGACCGTCCTGTCCAAGGTGACCGTCAAGGACACCAACGGCGACGCCGTCGACCTGTCCGCCTTCACGGCGGGCGTCGCGCAGGAGCCGGCAGGGGACGCCGAGTAACGATCTCGACGCCACCAGTACGACAGACGGGAGGCGCGGTGCCAGCTGGCACCGCGCCTCCCGTCCGTATTTCCGCACCACCGCATTGCTGTCGGCGAACAGACGAGAACTGGTGCGTTGCACCCGATAAGTTCGACAACAAGCGACAACTGAACGGGAGCTTTTCCATGGCCGAAGCAACACTGAACCCCAGTGTTTTTGACCGCCTTCTGAGAGACCGGATCGTGTGGCTCGGCTCCGAGGTCCGCGACGACAACTCGAACGAGATCGCAGCCAAGCTGCTGCTGCTCGCCGCCGAGGACCCTGAGAAGGACATCTACCTCTACATCAACTCGCCCGGTGGTTCGATCACCGCCGGCATGGCGATCTACGACACGATGCAGTTCGTCCCGAACGACATCGTCACCGTGGGCATCGGCCTCGCCGCGTCGATGGGACAGTTCCTGCTGTCCTCCGGCACGCCCGGCAAGCGCTACATCACGCCGAACGCGCGCGTGCTGCTCCACCAGCCGTCCGGCGGCTTCGGCGGCACCGCTGCCGACATCCAGACGCAGGCCAAGGTCATCCTCGACATGAAGCAGCGCATGGCGGAGCTCACGGCCGAGCAGACCGGCAAGTCGGTCGAGCAGATCCTCAAGGACAACGACCGCGACAACTGGTTCACGGCCCAGGAGGCGCTCGAGTACGGCTTCGTCGACCACCTCCGCGCCTCGAGCGCCGAGGTCATCGGCGGTGGTGGCACCGTCGGCGACGGCGAGACGCCCACCAGCGCAGCCGAGCCCGACGCCCAGTCCTGATCACCACCGAAGAAAAGGAAACGAGAATGCATCTCCCCATGCTCGGTGGCGCGCAGAACGTCCCGGCTCCGTCCAATCGGTACATCCTGCCGAGCTTCGAAGAGCGCACGGCCTACGGCTACAAGCGCCAGGACCCGTACGCCAAGCTCTTCGAGGACCGCATCGTGTTCCTCGGCGTGCAGGTCGACGACGCGTCGGCTGACGACGTCATGGCCCAGCTGCTCGTGCTCGAGTCGATGGACCCCGACCGCGACATCGTGATGTACATCAACTCGCCCGGTGGCTCGTTCACCGCGATGACGGCGATCTACGACACGATGCAGTACATCCGTCCGCAGATCCAGACGGTCTGCCTCGGCCAGGCTGCCTCGGCCGCGTCGGTGCTGCTCGCCGGTGGCACCCCCGGCAAGCGCCTCGCGCTGCCGAACGCCCGTGTGCTGATCCACCAGCCCGCGACCCAGCAGGGTGGCGGTCAGGCGTCCGACATCGAGATCCAGGCGGCGGAGATCCTCCGCATGCGCACCTGGCTCGAGGAGACGCTGTCGAAGCACTCCAACAAGACGCCGGCGGAGATCAACCACGACATCGAGCGCGACAAGATCATGTCCGCGCAGGAAGCCGTGGAGTACGGCTTGATCGACCAGGTCCTCACCAGCCGCAAGAACCTGCCGGCGCTCGTCAAGTAGCTCCAGCAGGAACGACGAAGGCCCCGCACCGATCGGAGCGGGGCCTTCGTCGTGCGACGGGGCTGGTCGTTGCGTCGTGTCTAGTCGTCGGTGTCGTCGGACTCCGGGGCCGGCTTGCGGCGCAGGAGCAGCAACACCGCGACCACCACGCCGACGAGCACGATGCCACCGGCGCCGATCCAGATCGCGTCGGACGCCGCCGAGTCGCTCGACCCCGATGCCGTACCGGTCGTGGTGTCCGATCCGCCGTCGTCGTCACCCGCGGTGGCGCAGGTCGGGGGTTTCGCCGCGCCCGACGCCGGGGTGAAGCCCGACGGTGCCTTCCACGTGAAGGGGTACTCGTCGGACACGGTGTGGCCGTCGGCGGAGACGATCTGCCACTCGACGGTGTACTTGCCGGAGTCGCCGAGTGCGGCGGCCGTGGTCATCGACGGCCCCTCGACGTCGACGCAGCCGTCCTCGTAGTACCGGCCGTCGGGCCCGACGATGCGGAACGCGAAGCCCGACCCCGATCCGCCGATGTCGAGCAGCTTGTCATTCGTCGTGATGTCGAAGTCCTCGGGCAGCTCGGTGAGCGTGCCGCGGACCTCCGGGTCGGACGAGATCAGGTAGTTGTGCGCGCTGGCGGGACCGGCGAGCCCGAGGACCGCACCACCGGCGATCGCGACGGCCGCGGCGGTCCCGGCCACGAGCCTCCGGGCAGAGGACCGCTGGCGGGACCGACGCGGGCCGCGCTGCGTCACTTGGTGGAGCTCCGACGACGCGTGCCGGCGACGGCGACGACCAGGGCGACGGCGCCGAGCACCAGGCCGCCGAGGCCGAGGAAGCGACCGACCAGGTCGGGGTCGCTCGAGGCGGTCGTGCTGGCAGCCTCGGTCGTCGGGGTCGCGGCGATCGGGTCGCCGTCGTCGTCCGTCGGCTCGGCGGCGGTCAGGGTGATCGAGGGCGCCGGGTGCTCGGGCTCGGCTTCGCCGGCCTGCTGCTCCTGGTTCCACTCGACGCTGCCCTTCTCGCAGGTCTGGATCGCGGGGAACTCGACCAGGTCGCCGGCCTTGCCGTCCGGCAGCGAGAACGAGAGCGCGAAGGTGTCGCGCTCGTCGGCGGGCAGCGGGGTCTTCGCGGTGTACGTGACGCTCGTGACGCGCTCGGCGGCCGTCTCGGCGTGGTCCTCGTCGGAGGCCGAAGCCGAGGCCGACGGGTCGGTGTAGGGCTCGGTCGCCTTCGTGATCTTCCAGTTCGGGTTCACGGTGGGCGTGACCTCGATGACGGACTCCGGCACCTGGAACTCGATCTTCGTGGTGGGGGAGCCGTCGCAGCCGTGCGGGACCGAGAAGGTCGCCGTGGTGTATGAGTTCGCGGCGGTCGACGTGGCCGTCGCGGACACGTGCGCGCTGGCCGCCGTGGCACTGCCGAGGACGATGACGGCTGCGACGCCGAGGGTGACGGCGCCGCCGGCGGCGAGACGCTTCTGCATGGGGTTCCTTCCGGGGTGGTTCTGCACGTGCTGTTCTACAAGTTGTAGAGAAGTCCGGATCACCGTAGCAGGCTCGCACGCCCTGGGCGAACGCGCTGCGCGATTGCGGAGGGGCATCGCGGTCGGTGTCACCGGTTGCGGTTAGGCTCGTGTCCACGACGAGGTGCCCACCAGCAGCGGTGCACCAGCGGTGGTGCGACAGCGCGGCCGGCATGTCCAATCAGGGAGGCACGGGAATGGCACGCATCGGAGAGAGCGGCGATCTCCTCAAGTGCTCGTTCTGCGGCAAGAGCCAGAAGCAGGTCCAGCAGCTCATCGCCGGACCGGGCGTCTACATCTGCGACGAGTGCGTCGAGCTCTGCAACGAGATCATCGAGGAACGTCTGGCCGAAGCCGGCGAGGACACCTCGAGCGGGGACTTCGAACTGCCCAAGCCGCGGGAGATCTTCGACTTCCTGCAGGAGTACGTCATCGGACAGGACCCGGCGAAGCGCGCCCTCGCCGTGGCCGTCTACAACCACTACAAGCGCATCCGCGCGCAGGGACAGATCACCGCCGCCGAAGACCGCGACGACATCGAGATCGCCAAGTCGAACATCCTGCTCATCGGCCCGACCGGCTGTGGCAAGACGTACCTGGCGCAGACCCTGGCCAAGCGCCTCAACGTGCCGTTCGCCGTCGCCGACGCCACCGCCCTGACCGAGGCCGGCTACGTCGGTGAAGACGTCGAGAACATCCTCCTCAAGCTCATCCAGGCCGCCGACTACGACGTGAAGCGTGCCGAGACCGGCATCATCTACATCGACGAGGTCGACAAGATCGCCCGCAAGGCCGAGAACCCGTCGATCACCCGCGACGTCTCCGGCGAAGGCGTGCAGCAGGCGCTGCTCAAGATCCTCGAGGGCACGGTCGCCTCGGTCCCGCCGCAGGGCGGTCGCAAGCACCCGCACCAGGAGTTCATCCAGATCGACACGACGAACGTGCTGTTCATCGTGGCCGGTGCCTTCGCCGGGCTCGAGGACATCGTGTCCTCGCGCGTCGGCAAGCGCGGGATCGGCTTCGGGGCGCCTCTGCACAGTGCGACCGACCACCAGGACCTGTACTCCGAGGTCCTGCCGGAAGACCTGCACAAGTTCGGTCTGATCCCCGAGTTCATCGGTCGTCTGCCCGTCGTCACCACGGTGTCGCAGCTCGACCAGGCGGCGCTCATGCAGATCCTGACCGAGCCGAAGAACGCGCTGGTCAAGCAGTACCAGCGGATGTTCCAGATCGACGGCGTCGAGCTCGAGTTCGACCAGGGCGCGCTCGAGGCCATCGCGGACCTCGCGGTGCTGCGCCAGACGGGTGCTCGCGGGCTCCGCGCGATCCTCGAAGAGGTCCTCGGCCCGGTGATGTTCGACGTCCCGTCCGACGACGACGTCGCCCGCGTGGTCATCACCCGCGAGTCCGTGCTCGAGAACGCCGCCCCGACGATCGTGCCGCGGCCCCGGGCCAAGCGCGTCGAGAAGTCGGCGTAGCGCTCCGTTCGCAACGAAGCCCCGCACCGGATCGGTGCGGGGCTTCGTCGTGGTCTGCCGGTCGGCGCGGCCCCCGGATCGACGTCTGGTTCTTCCCATGACGGCTGCGATGGAAAGCGAGATCGGGCGTACCTGGTCGGAAGTTCCGACCGGGTACGCCCGATTCGTCGCGGTACGCCCGGAAGCGCTCGGTCCCGCAGCGCCCTACTCGAGCCCGCGGCGCCGCAGCAGCGGGCCGACCTCGGCGTCGCGGCCGCGGAAGTCCCGGTAGGCCTCGAGCGGGTCCTTCGCGCCGCCGACCCCGAGCAGCCGTTCCGCGAAGCGTCGACCGGCCGCACGGTCCAACCCGCCGTTGTCGCGGAACCACTCCACCGTGTCGGCGTCGAGCACCTCGGACCAGATGTACCCGTAGTAGCCGGCGTCGTACCCACCCGAGAACGTGTGGGCGAAGTACGTCGAGGAGTACCGCGGTGGCACGGCCTCGACGGCGATGCCGGCGGCTCGCAAGGCGTCCCGCTCGAACGCCTCGACGTCCGTCACCGCGGCCGCCTCGGAAGCCGACAGTCGGTGCCACGCCTGGTCGAGCAGTGCGGCGGCCAGGTACTCGGTCGTGCCGAATCCCTCGTTGAACCCCTCGGACTCGCTGAGCCCCAGGACCAGCTCGGGCGGCAGGGGAGCCCCGGTCTCGTGGTGCTTCGCGTAGTTCGCCAGCACCGACGGCCACGACACCCACATCTCGTTCACCTGGCTCGGGAACTCGACGAAGTCCCGCTCGACGTTGGTGCCGGAGAACCGCGGGTAGGTGGTGCGGGCGATGAGGCCGTGCAGGGCGTGCCCGAACTCGTGGAAGAGCGTCTGCACCTCGTCCTGGATGAGCAGCGTGGGGGAGCCGGCAGCGGGCTTCGCGACGTTGAGGTTGTTCACCACGACGGGCAGGGTGCCGAGGAGCTCGGACTGCTCGACGACCGGGTTCATCCACGCGCCGCCGCGCTTGCCGTCGCGTGTGTACAGGTCGAGCAGGTACAGGCCGACGGGCTCGTCGTCGTCGCCGGTGACCTCGAAGACCCGGACCTCGTCGTTGTAGCCGTGCAGGTCCGGGCGCTCCGTGAAGGTCAGGCCGTACAGGGCGCCGGCGGCGTGGAAGACCCCGTCGTGCAGGACCCGGTCCGCCTCGAAGTACGGGCGGAGTGCGGTGCTGTCCGCGGCGAACTGCTCCCCGCGCAGGATCTCGGTCGCGTACGCCCAGTCCCACGACTCGACGTCGAAGCCGACCGTGCGGGAACGGACGGCCCGTTCGTCGTCGGCGTTCCGGGCGGCGGCACCGACGAGCGAGGACAGCAGGCCGTCGACGGCCTCGGGGGTCTTGGCGGTCTCGTCGGCGGTGACGACGGCGGCGTGGTTCGGGAACCCGAGCAGTTCGGCGCGTTCGGCACGGAGCCGGACGATCCGGAGCAGCACGTCGCGGTTGTCGTACTGGTTGCCCCGACGACCGCGGGCGAGTGAGGCCCGCATGATCCGCTCGCGCAGGGCACGGTTCGCCAGCGACGACAGCCACGGGTGTCCGGTGTACAGCGGCAGCGTGATGAGCCAGCCGTCCAGGCCACGGTCGGCGGCGGCTCCGGCAGCGGCGGACTTCGCGCCGTCGTCGAGCCCCTCGAGCTCGTCCTCGCTCGTCACGTGCACGGCGGAGTCGTTGGTGTCCTCGAGCAGGTTCCGCTCGAAGGTCGTCGTGAGGGTCGAGAGTTCCTGGTTGATCGCGGTCAGACGCTCCTTGCCCGCGTCGTCGAGCCCGGCGCCCGCCAGGGTCATCTCGGCGTGGGTCCGCTCGACCAGGCGGAGCGCCTCGCCCTGCAGGCCCGCGGCGGAAGCGCCGTCGAGCACCTCCTGCACCCGGGCGTACAGGCGTGCGTCGAGCGTGATCGCGTCGCGGTGGGCGGCGAGGAGCGGTGAGATCTCGGCCTCGAGGTCGTGCAGCTCCGGGGTCGAGTCGGCTGACGACAGCGTGAAGAACACGTGGCTGACGCGGGCCAGCAGCTGCCCGGACCGCTCGAGTGCGATCAGGGTGTTCTCGACCGTCGGGGCGTGGGGGTCGGTGGCGATGGCCTCGACCTCGGCGCGCTGCTCGGCCATGCCGGCTTCGAACGCCGGTCGGTAGTGCTCGAGTCGCACGTCGCCGAAGGGCGGCAGGGCGTAGGGGAGGGTGCTCGGGACGTCGAACGGGGTTGCCATGGCAACCACCCTACGGACGTCGCGCCGCGACGGGGCGGACGGGAGGCCCGTGGCGGCGCCGCCACGGGCCTCCCGTCCGCATCGCGGTCGCGTGTCAGCGCATCGCGGCGTCGATCAGGGTCACCGCGGCGCGGCGCGCGTGCGCGGCGGGCACCGTGGTGCCCGCGATGGCGGCGGTGGTCTGCGCGCCCTCGGCGAGCAGCGCGAGCTGGGCGGCGAGTTCCTCGGCGTGCTCGGGGTCGGCGACGACCTCGGTGGTGAGCTGCTGCACGAACCGCTGGAACGAGTCCTTGTGCTCACGCGCGATCTCGGCGACCGCGGGCGAGGTCGCGCCGAGTTCACCGAAGGCGTTGATGAACCCGCAGCCGCGGAAGGTGTCGTCGCCGAACCACGACTCCAGGAAGTCGTAGACCGCGAGCAGCTTGTCGCGCGGGCTGGCGGCGGCCTCGACCGCACCGTGCACGCCCTGCTCCCACATGTCGTGCCGACCGGCGAGCACCGCGGCGATGAGCTGCTCCTTGCCGGGGAACGCCGCGTAGAGCTTCTTCAGCGAGACGCCTGCGCCCGTGCGGATCTCGTCCATCCCCACCGACTGGATCCCGCGCGTGTAGAACAGCTCGTCCGCGACCTCGACGATGTGCGCTCGGACGCCCGGTTCGACGGTGCTGGCGACCATGTGTGTACCCCGTTCCCTGAGTGTTCACCGTTCTCGAGTTGCGGCGGGAACGGGCGTTCTCTACTGTAGTCCACATCGGCAGAGAACGATCGTTCTCTGCGAAGTTCAGGGAAGGAACGACCATGGGTGCCATCACCGTCGGAACCGAGAACAGCGTCGACATCGAGCTCCACTACGAGGACAAGGGCCAGGGGCAGCCGATCGTGCTGATCCACGGGTTCCCCCTCGACGGCAACTCGTGGGAGGGGCAGGTCCCGATGCTCCTCGAGGCCGGCTACCGCGTCATCACGTACGACCGCCGTGGCTTCGGCCGGTCCTCGCAGCCGTCCACCGGCTACGACTACGACACCTTCGCCGACGACCTGCACACCGTCCTCGAGACCCTCGACCTGCGCGACGTGATCCTGGTCGGCTTCTCGATGGGCACCGGCGAGATCGCCCGCTACATCGGCCGACACGGTGAGGACCGGATCGCCAAGGTCGCGTTCCTCGCCTCGCTCGAGCCGTTCCTCGCCATCACCGACGACAACCCCGACGGCGCCGGCCCGATGTCGTTCTTCGAGGGCATCGCCGCCGACGTGGCGAAGGACCGCTACGCGTACTTCACGAACTTCTACCAGGACTTCTTCAACCTGTCGGAGAACCTCGGCACCCGCATCTCCGAGGAGCAGGTGCGCAACGCCTGGAACGTCGCGGCCGGTTCCGGTTCGATCGCGTCCGCGGCAGCACCCCTGACCTGGCCGACCGACTTCCGCCAGGACATCCCGAAGGTCACCGTCCCCGCCCTGATCGTGCACGGCACGTCGGACAACATCCTGCCCATCGACGCCACCGGCCGACGCTTCACGAAGGCCCTGCCCGCTGCGGAGTACGTCGAGATCGAGGGCGCCCCGCACGGCCTGCTCACCACGCACACCGCCGAGGTGAACGAGGTCCTCGCCACCTGGCTCGCCGAGTCCTGATCCCTCGGCGATCACGCGGGCGCTCCCCGGTGGGGGCGCCCGCATCGTGAGCAGAAATGGTCGGGTCCCCGGTGGGGACCCGACCATTCCTGCTCACCAAGCGAACCGCGGGCCGCGCAGCACGCGGCCGCGCTAGTCCTCTTCGCCCGCGTCGTCGGGGTTCGTGACCTGGGCGTGCCCGGCGTCGTCGAGGTGGATCGAGGTGCCGTCGTCGAGCTCGACGATCGGCTTGCCCTCCAGGAACGTCAGGGTCCACCCCCACGTCGCCGTGTCGACGGACTCCGCCGCCAGCTCGTCCTCGACGCCCCGCACGGCGACGACCATCGCCTCGGGCAGTCGCGCAGGCGGCTCCCCACCCACGTTCCAGCGTGTGCCCAACTGCATCCGTGCCTCCTGTCCGGTGGTGGACGGGCCGGGTCGCCGAGGCGACCCGACCCGGATGACCGACGTTACGCCTGCTGCTCCGCGAGCTCGATCTCGGTGACGGCGAGCTCGTCGCCGTCGACGAACGACAGGTTCTCGATGCGGCCGACGGCCGCCAGGTCGACCGCCGCGCGCTCGATGAGCACCCGCGTCTCGGCCGGTGCCGCGACGACGGCACGCGTCACGGGCGTCTTCTGGGACGCCTTCGCTGCCGTCTTCGCACCGCGGATCCCGATGAGCGCCTGTCCGACGGCCGCGAGCAGCCCGGTGGGGGCCGCGTCGGTGGGCAGGTCGGCAGCGGTCGGCCATGAGGCCCGGTGCACGCTGGTGTCGTGGGTCCAGGCCCACACCTCTTCCGTCGCGTACGGCAGGAACGGTGCCAGCAGTCGGAGCAGCACGTCGATGGCGCCGCGCAGCGCCAGCACCGCGCTCGCCTGCGTCTCGTGCGTCGCGTCGGACGCGGTGCCGTAGGCGCGCTCCTTCACGAGCTCGAGGTAGTCGTCGCAGAACGTCCAGAAGAAGCGCTCGGTGATCTCGAGGGCACGGGCGTGGTCGAACCCGTCGAACGCGGCGGTGGCCTGCTCGACGACCGCGCCGAGCTCGGCGAGCATGTCGACGTCGAGGGCCTCGGTGACGCTCGTGGCGCCCTCGGGCAGCGGGAAGCCGTAGACGAACTTCGCCGCGTTGAGCACCTTGATCGCCAGACGACGACCGACCTTGATCTGCTTCGGGTTCTGCGGGTCGAACGCCGCGTCGGTGCCGAGCTTGGACGAGGCCGCCCAGTAGCGGACCGCGTCGGCACCGTGCTGCTCGAGGATGGACAGCGGCGTGACGACGTTGCCCTTCGACTTCGACATCTTCTTGCGGTCGGGGTCGACGATGAAGCCGGAGATGCTGGCGTGCTTCCACGGCACCACGTCGGCCTCGAGCTGGCTGCGGAGCACGGTCGTGAACAGCCACGTCCGGATGATGTCCTGCGCCTGCGGGCGGACGTCGTACGGGTACACCAGGTCGTAGAGCGCCGGGTCGGTCTCCCACTTGCCCGCGAGCTGCGGGGTCAGCGACGAGGTCGCCCAGGTGTCCATGACGTCGAGCTCGCCCTGGAACCCGCCGGCGACGCCGCGCTGGTCCTCGGTGAAGCCGGGGGCGGGCTCGGAAGCCGGATCGACGGGCAGCTGCGCCTCGGTCGGCACGATCGGCTGGTCGAACACCGGGTTGCCGTCGGCGTCGAGCGGGTACCAGACCGGCAGCGGCACGCCGAAGAAGCGCTGGCGCGAGATGAGCCAGTCACCGGACAGGCCGCCGACCCAGTTGTCGTAGCGGACGCGCATGAAGTCCGGGTGGAACGCGATCTCCTCGCCGCGCTGACGGAGCGTGCTCTTCAGCTGCTCGTCGCGCGCACCGTTGACGATGTACCACTGGCGGGTCGACACGATCTCGAGGGGCTTGTCGCCCTTCTCGAAGAACTTCACCGGGTGCTGGATGGTCTTGACGTCGCCGATCAGCTCGCCCGACTCGGTGAGGGCGTCGACGACGACCTTCTTGGCCGAGAACACGGTCTTGCCGGCCATCTCGGCGTAGAGCTCCTGGCCCTTCGCGGACTCGATCCATGCGGGCTCGTCGGAGCGCACGCGGCCGTCGAAGCCGATGATCGCGCGGTTCGGCAGCTGCAGCTCGCGCCACCACACGACGTCGGTGGTGTCACCGAAGGTGCAGACCATCGCGATGCCGGCGCCCTTGTCCTTCTGCGCCAGGTGGTGTGCGAGCACCGGGACCTCGACGTCGAACAGGGGGGAGCGGACCGTGGTGCCGAAGAGGTCCTGGAACCGCTCGTCGTCCGGGTGTGCCACCAGGGCGACGCAGGCCGGCAGGAGCTCCGGGCGGGTGGTCTGGATGACGACGTCGTCCCCACCGTCGGTGCGGTGGAAGGCGATGCCGTGGTACGCGCCGGGCATCTCCTTGTCCTCGAGCTCGGCCTGCGCGACCGCGGTGCGGAACGTGACGTCCCACAGGGTCGGGGCGTCGGCCTGGTAGGCCTCGCCGCGCTCGAGGTTGCGCAGGAAGGCGCGCTGGGCGCTCGCCCGCGAGGTGTCGTCGATGGTGCGGTACGACTGGGTCCAGTCGACCGACAGGCCGAGCGTGCGGAAGAGCTCCTCGAACTGCTGCTCGTCCTGCACGGTCAGGCGCTCGCACAGCTCGATGAAGTTGCGGCGCGACACGGGCAGCTGGTCGGCGGCCTTCGAGGACTTGCCGTCACCGCCCTCGAACGGCGGCGTGAAGTCGGGGTCGTACGGCAGGGTCGGGTCGCAGCGGACGCCGTAGTAGTTCTGCACGCGACGCTCGGTCGGCAGGCCGTTGTCGTCCCAGCCCATCGGGTAGAAGACGTGCTTGCCGCGCATCCGCTCGAACCGGGCCTTGAGGTCGGTGTGCGTGTACGAGAACACGTGCCCGATGTGCAGCGAACCGGAGGCGGTCGGCGGCGGGGTGTCGATCGACCAGACGGCGTCGCGGTGACCGGCGGCGTCGCGGTCGAAGCGGTACGTGCCGTCCTGCTCCCAGACGGGCCCCCAGACCTGCTCCAGTCCGTCGACGCTGGGCTTCTCGGGCATGGGTTTGGTCATGGTGCGCCTTCCGTCCGTGTGTGCGGCACCGAGTCCGTGATGAGGTGCCTGAGTGTTGCGCGCCTGACGCGCGGTGCCCCAATCGTAGCGGCCGCGCACGCGTCCTGAGCCGAGCAGCGGGGCGTCCGCGGCCCGCTGCCGACCGGGACCTACCACACAGACCTGTCGGACACGCCAAGAGCCTGCTAGTCTGTCGGAGTTTGTCCGGCGAACGCAGGGTTCGCAGGAGCTGCAACGTCGCCGTCCGCCGGACGCCCGAAGGAAGCACCGCACCCCGGAGGAACGACTTGGCACCGAACAACGCACCCCAACCGCACGGCGATCGGCCGTTGCGCACGAAGGGCGCCGTGAAGCGCGCTCGTCGCGATCTCACGAAGGACGACGTCACCGTCGTCGAGGAGTCGCTGCTCAAGCGTGCCGTCGCGGCTGCCGCGCTCGGCAACGCCATGGAGTGGTTCGACTTCGGCATCTTCGCGTACCTGACGGTCACCATCTCGCAGGTGTTCCTGCCGCAGGGCGACCCGGCCGCGAACATCGTCGCCACGTTCGGCTTCTTCGCCGCCGCGTTCATCGTGCGCCCGATCGGCGGTGCCGTGTTCGGCCCGATCGGCGACAAGATCGGCCGACAGAAGGTCCTCGCGCTGACGATGATCCTGATGGCCGCCGGCACGCTCATGATCGGCCTGATCCCGTCGTACGACACGATCGGATTCTGGGCTCCCGTCCTGCTGCTCGTCGCCCGCTTCGTGCAGGGCTTCTCGACCGGTGGTGAGTACGGCGGCGCCGCGACCTTCATCGCCGAGTACTCGCCCGACAAGCGCCGCGGGTTCATGGGTTCGTGGCTCGAGTTCGGCACGCTCGCCGGCTACGTGCTCGGCGCCTCGATCGTCACCGGCCTGCAGTTCGGCCTGTCCGAGGACGCCCTGCTCAGCTGGGGCTGGCGCATCCCGTTCATCGTCGCGGGCCCGCTCGGCCTGATCGGTCTCTACCTGCGCCTCAAGCTGGAAGAGACCCCGGCGTTCCAGAAGCAGCAGGAGCAGGCCGCCGAGCGCGAGGGGCAGAAGACCCCGTTCCTCAAGCTCTTCGCCGAGAACTGGCGCTCGCTCATCATCTGCATCGGCCTGGTCCTGGTCTTCAACGTGACCGACTACATGCTGCTCTCGTACATGCCGACCTACCTCGAGCAGAACCTCGGCCAGAACGCCACGTTCGGCCTGATCCTCATCGTCATCGTCATGCTGCTCATGATGGTCGTCATCACCTTCGGCGGTCGCCTGTCCGACAAGTTCGGGCGCCGTCCGGTGCTCGCCGCCGGCTGCATCGGCTTCATCCTGCTGTCCTGGCCGGCCCTGAAACTCGTCCAGACCGGCACCGGCGTCGGCGTGTTCGCCGGCCTGCTGATCCTCGGCGTCGTGCTCGTCACGTTCACCTCGACCATGCCGTCGACGCTGCCCGCGCTGTTCCCGACGATCATCCGCTACGGCGCCCTGGCGATCGCGTTCAACGTGTCGGTGTCGCTCTTCGGTGGGACCACCCCGCTCGCCACCGCCGCGCTCATCAACGCCGCGAAGGACGCCGGGTACGGCTGGGCCGAGGACATCCCCGCGTTCTACCTGATGCTCGCCGCCGTCATCGGCCTGGTCGCGGTGTACTTCACCAAGGAGACCGCCGCGAGCCCGCTGATGGGCTCCGGTCCGACGGTCGGGTCCGAGGACGAGGTCGCCGGCGTGATCGAGGACTACAACGACCCGACGTCGGAGCTCGCGCAGTCCGACTGGGCGAAGGAGTTCTCGACGAGCGAGATCCCGATCATCTCGGCCGAGGCCGCATCGAAGGAGCCCTCCGGCTCCTGAGGACCCAGCCGCCCCGCGGCAACCCGGCCAGGAGGCCCGGCGCACGTTCCGTCTCGGAACGCGCGCCGGGCCTCCTGGCCGTTCCGAGCCGTTGGCGACGTCACGCGCGCAGTGACAGTCCGCGGGCGCGGCACCGTGTGGACCGTCGCTCAGCCCGTGGAGTCGGCCGCGGTCCCCGTGGCTGGATCCGCGGCGGGACCCGCTGCCAGCCGCTCCGCGGCGTGCAGCAGCCGCGCGGTCACCGGGTGGGCGGGGCGCGCGAAGACCTCGGCGGCGGGGCCGTGCTCGACGACCGCGCCGGCATGCACCACGAGCACGTCGTCCGCCATCCGCCGGACCGCCCGCAGGTCGTGCGACACGAACACCATCGCCACCCCGGTCTCGTCGCGGAGCCGTTCGAGCAACCGGAGCACGGCGTGCTGCACCGTGGCGTCGAGGGCGGTCACCGGCTCGTCGAGCACGATCACCTCGGGCTCGGTCGCCAGCGCGCGGGCGATCGCGAGCCGCTGCCGTTGCCCGCCGGACAGGGTGCGGGGGGAGCGGGACCGCAGCACGGGGTCGAGGTCGACCTGTCGCAGTGCCGCGTCGACCCGTTCGCCGAGCACTCCGCGCGCCCGCCGTTCGTCACCGCGTGAGAACGCGTCCGCGAGGACCCGTTCGACGTTCCACCGTTCGTCGAACGTCGCGCCGGGGTCCTGCACGACGGCCGCGAGCCGGTGCCGTCGGGGGCGTCGCTCGTGCTCGGGCAGCGGGACCCAGGGGTCGCCGTCGAGCGTGACCGCGCCGGCGTCGGGCGTCTCGAGTCCCAGGAGCATCCGTGCCAGCGTCGTCTTGCCCGAGCCCGAGGCGCCGATCACCCCGAGCACCCGGCCCCGCTCGAGCCCGAACGACACGTCGTCCACCGCGAGCAGCCCGCCGTACTCCCGCGAGAGCCCCTGCGCCGCGAGCACGTCCCTCGCACCGTGCGAGGATGCGCGCTCGGTGTCGCGGTTGCCGATCGGCGCACGGTACGGAGTCGTGCGGCCGGTGCGAGGTTGGCCGCTCGGTGCATCGTCAGAGGACTGCACGGAGCCATCGACCTCGCACCGCCCGGCAAGATCGGCACCGTGCGGTGGCGCCGGCTCCGCCGCGGCAGCACCGGCAGCACCGGCAGCGCGCACCAGCGCCCGTGTCGCGGGGTGCTGCGGCGCCGTGAAGACCCCGGTGACCGCACCCTGCTCGACGATCCGGCCCTCGTGCACGACGGCGACCCGGTCGGCCCACCCCGCGACGAGCCCCAGGTCGTGCGTGATGACGAGCAGTCCGGCGCCCCGCCTCTGCGCTGCCCGCAACTGCTCCATCACGGTGACGGCGACCCCGGCGTCGAGCGCCGTCGTCGGTTCGTCGGCGACCAGCAGCCCGGGGGACCCGACGGTGGCCGCGGCGATGAGGGCACGCTGTCGCATCCCACCGGACAGTGTCCCGGCGAGCCGGCCGTCGGTCGCGGTGTCCGGGTCGAGGCCCACCGCGGCCAGGGCAGCACGCACGGCGTCCACGCGCTCGGCCGCACGCATCTCGGTGTGCAGGCGGAGGCTGTCGGCGACCTCGCGCCCGACGGGACGCAGCGGGTCCAACGCGCCCAGCGCCTCCTGGCCGACGTAGCCGATGCGGGATCCCCGCAGCCGGCGCCACCGCCGGTCCGTGTACCCGCCGACGTCGACACCGTCGACCGTGAACGTTTCGGCGTGCACGGCGGCGCCGGGCGCGGACAGGCCGAGCACGGCGCGTGCGGTGACGGTCTTGCCCGAGCCGGACGCGCCGACCAGGGCGACGCACTCGCCGGCGTCGACGCGCAGGTCGACACCGTGCACGATCGGGGTCCCGCCGATGGCGACGGTGAGTCCGCGGACGTCGAGGACGGCGCTCACCGCGCGGCCCCGCTCCGTCGGATCGCCCGGCCGAGCACGGTGACGGCCGTCGCGAGCACGACGATCGCGAGTCCGGGGAAGGTGCTCATCCACGGCGCGGTCTGCAGGTAGGTCCGGCCGTCGGCGAGCATCGCGCCCCACTCCGGCGCGGGTGGGGGCGTGCCGACACCGAGGTAGCTCAGCGCCGATGCCCACACGACCGCCTGCCCGACCCCGAGCGTGGCGACGGCGACGACGGGCCAGAGCGCCGTCGGCAGCACGTGCCGGACGACGGTGCGGGCGGGGGAGCGGCCGAGCAGCACGGCGGTCTCGACCACCTGCGAACCGCGGGCCGTCCGGACCAGGCCCCGCACGATCCGGGCGTAGCCGGGAGCGGTCGCGAACCCGACGGCGAGCACAGCCGGCACCGGACCCGGACCGGTCACGGCGATGACGACCAGGGCGACGAGCAGCAGCGGCAGGGCGAACGCGACCTCGGTGACACGGCCGATGACGGCGTCGAGCAGGCGGCCGAGCCGTCCGGCCCCGGCGCCGAGCCCGGCGACGACACCGAGCAGGACGCCCGCTCCGCCGCCGATCAGGGTCGCGGCGACGCCGACGACGAGCGAGGCGCGGGTCCCCGCGACCACCCGTGCCAGGACGTCGCGGCCGGACTCGTCGGTGCCGAACGGGTGTGCGCCGCTCGGGGCGGTCAGTGCCTGGGTCGGGTGCACCGCGAGCGGATCGCCGCCGCCCAGCAGCGCTGGCCAGGCCGCCGCGACGACGGCGACCAGGACGACCACCGCCGCGGCGGTGCCGCCGACGCCGAGCGTCCCCCCACGGACGCGCTCGGTGCCGACGGCGGTCTGGTGGGCGGACGCACCGGTCTGGAGGCCCGGGTCGGCGATCCCGCTCACCGCGCGCCCGCCGGACGGCCGGGCCCACGGCGTCGCGCGGTGCCGGGGCGCGCGGTCGCGTTCCGTGCGGTGCTGCGCGGGTCGACCACACGCTCGACCAGATCGGCGACGGCCAGCACGACCACGTACGCGGCCGCCGAGACCATCGCGATGCCGGCGACGAGGGGCATGTCCCGCTGGGTGACGGCGGTGACCAGCGCGCGGCCGATGCCGGGCAGGGCGAACACGGACTCGACGACCACGGCCCCGGAGACGAGCGATCCGAAGGCCCACGCGGACAGTGCGATCCCGGGCAGGGCGGCGTGCCGGAGCAGATGCCGTCCGAACAGTCCGAGGCGGGTCTCGCCCCGGCCCCGGGCGGCGAGCGCGAAGGCCGAGCGCTGCGCGTCCACCACGCCGTCGCGCACGGTCTCGGCCAGGTACCCGGCGACCGGCACGGCCACGGTCAGCACCGGCAGCACCCAGCCGCGTGCGGTGCCGTCACTGACCGCCGGCACCCACCCAAGGGACGAGGCGAACACCACGATGAGCACGCTGCCGAGCCAGAAGTGCGGCATCACGCTCGCGGTGACGCTGAGGGCGCTGGTGAGCCCGGCGGCGATGCGGCCGCGCTGCGTCGAGGCCCACGCGGCGACGATCGCCAGCACCCAGGCGACGACGAGCCCGGCGACCGCGAGCGTCAGCGTGACGGGCAGCTGCTGGCCGAGGAGCGTCGCGACCGGGGTGCGGAACGCGTAGGAGTCACCGAGCTGCCCGATCGCCAGGCGGCCGAGGAACACCGCGTACTGCACCAGGACCGGCTGGTCGAGGCCGTACTCGTGGCGGACCTGGGTGACGGCCTCGGCCGAGGCCTGCGACCCCGGGCCACCGAGGATCGCGAGCGCCGGGTCACCGGGGATGAGCCGGATCGCGACGAAGACGATCGTCGCGACGGCCCAGAGCACGCCGATGCCCCCGGCGAGCCGCCGGACGGCCCACCAGACCCACCGCATCCGTGTCAGCGGTCGATCCAGGCGGTGCCGAACCAGGGCGTCGAGACCGGGGTGGTCCGGATGCCGTGCACGGCCGAGCGCACCAGGAAGTGGTTCTGCTGGTCGTACAGGGGGAGCACGGTGTCGCTCGCCAGGATCGCCTTCTGCGCCTGCTCGTACAGGTCGGCGCGCTCGTCGGCGTCCGAGGTACGGGCGGCCTGCTCGAGCAGCCGGTCGAGCGCGGGGTCGTCGAGCTGGGCCAGGTTCGCGAAGTAGCCGGACGGTGCCGGTTCGATGCTCGCGCTGTCGTACAGGATCCGCAGGACGTCGGGGCCGACCTTCGTGTACGGGGCGCTCACGACGTCGTACTCGTTCGCGGCCAGGGCGGCGTACCAGCTGGACAGGTCGAGCTCGTCGAGCACGACCTTGAACCCGACGGCCTTCTCGGACGCCTGGATCTGCTGGAACAGGCTGCGCTCGGCCGGCACCGACTGGTTCGTCGAGACGGGGAACGTCACGGTGAGCTGCTGGCCGTCCTTCTCGCGGACGCCGTCCGAGCCGACCTTCCACCCGGCGTCGTCGAGCAGCTGCTTCGCCTTCGACGGCGAGTAGTCGAACCGGCTCTTGTCGGAGTACGCGAGCGGCTCAGCGCTCGAGAGCACCGAGTACGAGCGCTTCGCGGTGCCGAGGAACAGCGACTGCAGGCCCGGGTCGATCTCGGCGCCGGCGATGAAGGCCTGGCGGACTGCCTGGTCGCGGAACACGCCGTGCCCGGAGTTCAGTTCGAGCCGGTTCGAGGCGCCGGGGCGGGGGGCGTCGAGGTCGCGGATCGCGCCCTTCGCCGACGCGGCCTTGAGCTGGTCGGGCTGGGCGTTGTCGATCACGTCGACCTGGCCGGACTGCAGCGCGGCGTAGCGCGAGGTCGAGTCCGGCAGGAACCGCCACGTGATGCCCGACAGGCGCGGCTTCGTCTTGCCCCAGTAGTCGGTGTTCTTCGTCAGGGTGACGCGGTCGCCGTGCTTCCAGCCGGTGACCCGGAACGGGCCGGTGCCGACGGGGGACTCACAGTTCGTCGCCTGCTTCCGTTCGAGCGCCTTCGGGGACTCCATACCGACCCAGGGCTGCGAGAGGGACTCGAGCAGCGCACTGTCCGGCCGGCTCAGCGAGAGCGTCACGGTGTGGTCGTCGGTGGCGGTCGCCTTCGTGATGGACTGCAGCGCCAGGTACCCGGTGCTCGAGGCGGTGGCCGGGTCCTGCACGTGCTCGATGTTCGCCACGACGGCGGCGGCGTCGAACGGGGTGCCGTCGGTGAAGGTGACGTCGTCGCGCAGGGTGAGCGTCAGGGTCTTCCCGTCGTCACCCGTGGTCCACTTCGTCGCGAGTTCCGGCGTCGGCTTGCCGTCCTCGAGCCCGACGAGCTCCTCGATGTACTGCGTCGCCAGGAGCGCCTGCGGGTAGTTGCCGCCGACGTGCGGGTCGAGGCAGGTCGGTTCGGCGTCACCGGAGGCGTAGGTGAGCGTGCCGCCCGCGACCGGGGTGCTGCTCCCGGTGCTCGTGCCCGGTCCGCTGCAGGCAGCCAGGACGAGCAGGACCGCCGAGGCGCCCGCGACGGCGGTGAGGGTTTTCTGTACTGAGTCCAAGATCATGGCTGACCGAGTCTAACGGTTTACTGGGGCCCATGGACGAACCGATCCGCCGCGGTGGCCGCCCCCGACGCTCGAGCGCCGAGGTCCTCGCGGACGCCGCTGCCGAGCTGTTCCTCGAGCAGGGGTACGGGCGCACCACGGTCGACCAGATCGCCGCCCGCGCCGGGGTCAGCCGCGCGACGTTCTTCAACTACTTCCCGGCGAAGGCCGACGTGATGTGGCTCGAACTCGACGCCGCCGTCGCCGGGCTGCCCGGGTACCTCGCAGCGTCCACCGAGTCGAGTGCCGTACGGGCCGTCGAACAGGCGCTCCTCGACGCCGCTCGCGCCCACGACCCCGAGCGGGTGCCGTGGGCGGTCGCGCAGGCCGAGGTCATGGGCATCGGGCCCGAGCTGGTGGCCGGCGTCGCGGTCCGGGTGACGGCGCAGCACGAGGCCGTCGCCGCCTTCGTCGCGGGACGCACGGGGGAGCAGCCGCGAGCGCTCTGGCCGCAGACGGTGTCCGGTGCGATGCTCGGGGCCGCCGCTGCCGCGTTCGGGGTGTGGGTCACCGACGGGGTCGGGCGCCGAGCGCTCGTCGAGTACGTCGCGGCGGCGCTCACACCGGTGGTCGCGGGCCTCGACGCTCGCTGACACGCCGGTGTCTTCCGCCCCCGGACACGCCGTCGTCCTCGTACGACGCCGCCTCGTCGCCGAGACGCCGCCGATTCCGGCGGCGTCTCGAGCACATGGCGGCGTCTTACTGACACACCGGCGTCTTCCTCCCGCGTGTGGGGCGGTGCACGTGGCGGGAAGACGGACTGGAGGCCCGTGGCGGCCCGGCACCGCGCCTCCCGTCCGCCGCGCGGTCGCTCACGGAACACGCCGTCGTCTTTCTACGACGCCGCCTCACCGGCGAGACGCCGCCGAATCCGGCGGCGTCTCGAGCACATGGCGGCGCCTTGCCGACACACCGGCGTCTCGCGACCCGAGCCCTGCCGCCACGCCGCCCCGCGACCCGGCCCGCGCTCACTCCGTGCGCAGGGTCCCCGCGCCACCGGCCGCCACGTCCGACGCGGTGCCGTCCCGAACGACCTCGGGGACAGCGCCGTCGGTCGGCACCAGGGACTCATCGCCCGGGTAGCTCAGGGTGAGGACGGCCTCCTCGATGTACTGGCTGTCCTCGAGTGACTGCTCGACGTCGCGCAACCGCACCGCGACGTGCTCCTCGGTCTCGTTGCCCGTCAGGTCGACGGCCGCGACGAGGTACACCCGCGACGGCCCCACGAACTCCAGGTGCAGGTAGGTGACGCGCTCGACCTGCGACCGGCCCAGCAGCTCGACGAGCACCGCGTTCTCGAGCTCCGGCGACGTGCTCTCGCCGAGCAGGAACCGGCGGTTGCGGTCGATCAGGACGATCGCTACGACACCGAGCAGCACACCGATCGCGATGGAGCCGAGTGCGTCGAAGACCGCCAGCCCGGTGACCTGGTGCAGGAACACCCCGAGGAACGCCACGACCAGGCCGATCAGCGCCGCCGCGTCCTCGGCGAACACCGCACGGAGCGTCGGGTTCGACGACTGCAGCACGTGCCGCAGCACCGGGACCTTCCGCTTCGTCGCGGCACCGTGCGCCTGTCGGTACGCCTGCAGGAAGCTCGTGCCCTCGAGCACGAACGCGAGCCCGAGCACGACGTAGTTGAGCACGACGTCCTCGGCCGGCCCGGTCTCCCCGAACTCCGAGATGCCGTGGTAGATCGAGACGATCGCACCGGCCGTGAACAGGCCGAACGCGGCGAACATCGACCAGATGTACGTCTCGCGTCCGTACCCGAGCGGGTGCGCGGCGTCCCGCTTCTTGCCGCCCCGGCGTTCGGCGACGAGCAGGAACACCTCGTTGCCGGTGTCCGCCCACGAGTGCGCCGCCTCGGCCACCATCGACGCCGAACCCGACACGAGCGAGGCGATCGTCTTCGCGATCGCGACGAGCAGGTTCGCCCCGAACGCGATCAGGACGGTGACGAGTGACTCGGGGCGATCTTCTGCGGGCATCGCTCAAGCATGCTCCCGTCCGGTAAAGTCGTGTTCCACGAGCATCGATCCGGCCATCACCGGGGAGCTTCCGGAAGAACACGGGGCGCACCAGCGCCTCCGTCAGTAGAACCGGGCGGGTTCGGGACCGTCACCATCCCCGACACAGAGTGGTCGCACAGCGGACGTTGGGCGGCAAACGAGGTGGTACCGCGGAGCCTGGCTCCGTCCTCGTGGAGATCGAGCGAACCCACAAGGAGTCCCGGTGCCGTACCCGTTGAACGCCGATGCCGATGGCGTCGTCCCCTCGCCGAGCTTCCCCGCCGTCGAGCGGGGCATCCTCGCCTTCTGGAAGCGCGACGACACGTTCCAGGCGTCCATCGACGCGCGCCAGGGCTGCCCGGAGTGGACCTTCTACGACGGCCCGCCCTTCGCCAACGGCCTGCCGCACTACGGGCACCTGCTGACCGGGTACGCCAAGGACGTCTTCCCGCGCTACCAGACCATGCGCGGCAAGCAGGTGCACCGCCGCTTCGGCTGGGACACCCACGGCCTGCCCGCCGAGCTCGAGGCGATGCGCCAGCTCGGCATCACCGAGAAGCACGAGATCGACGCCATGGGCATCGACGTCTTCAACGCCGCCGCCAAGAAGTCGGTGCTGCAGTACACCGACGAGTGGCAGGAGTACGTCACCCGCCAGGCGCGCTGGGTCGACTTCGAGGACGACTACAAGACCCTCGACGTCACCTTCATGGAGAGCGTGCTCTGGGCGTGGAAGCAGCTCTGGGACAAGGGGCTGGCGTACGAGGGCTTCCGGGTCCTGCCGTACTGCTGGAACGACCAGACGCCGCTGTCCAACCACGAGCTGCGCATGGACGACGACGTCTACAAGATGCGCCAGGACCAGTCCGTCACCGTCTCGTTCCCGCTGCACGGCGACCGCGCTTCCGCGCTCGACCTGACCGGTGTGCGGGCGCTCGCCTGGACGACGACCCCCTGGACCCTCCCGACGAACGCCGCCCTGGCGGTCGGTCCGGAGATCGCGTACGCGGTCGTCCCGGCAGGGCCTGGAGGCGCGGCTGACGGTGCCGACGCCGGTTCCGTCTCCTACCTGCTCGCGTCCGACACCGTGGCCGCGCACGCGAAGGAGCTCGGCTACGCCTCGGGTGACGAGGCGCTCGCCGCCGTCGCGCGCACGCTGACGGGCGCCGAGCTCGACGGCGTCGAGTACGAGCGGCTGTTCGACCACCTGGCCGATGCCGAGGGCTACGAGAACGCGTGGCGCATCCTGGTCGCCGAGTACGTCGAGACCGGTGAGGGCACCGGCATCGTGCACCAGGCCCCGGCCTACGGTGCCGACGACCAGGAGGTCTGCGCCGCCGCCGGCATCCCGGTGGTGCTGTCCCTCGACGAGGGCGGCGTCTTCACGTCGCAGTTCGGCGAGGTCGCCGGCATGCTCTGGTCGGACGCGAACAAGCCGCTGACCAAGGCCGTCCGCGACGCCGGGCGACTGCTCCGCCAGGCATCCTACGAGCACAGCTACCCGCACTGCTGGCGGTGCCGGAAGCCCCTCATCTACAAGGCCGTCTCGTCGTGGTTCGTCCGCGTCACCGAGCTCCGCGACCGCATGGGCCAGCTCAACCAGGACATCAACTGGGTGCCGGACAACGTCAAGGACGGCCAGTTCGGCAAGTGGGTCGGCAACGCCATCGACTGGTCGGTCTCGCGCAACCGCTACTTCGGCACGCCGATCCCGGTGTGGCAGTCCGACGACCCCGAGTACCCGCGCACCGACGTGTACGGCTCGCTCGCCGACATCGAGCGCGACTTCGGTCGCCTGCCGGTGAACGCCGAGGGCGAAGTCGACCTGCACCGCCCGTTCATCGACGACCTGACGCGGCCGAACCCCGACGACCCCACGGGCACCTCGACGATGCGCCGGATCACCGACGTGTTCGACGTGTGGTTCGACTCCGGGTCGATGCCGTACGCCCAGGTGCACTACCCGTTCGAGAACCGTGAGTGGTTCGAGTCGCACAACCCGGCCGACTTCATCGTCGAGTACATCGGGCAGACGCGCGGCTGGTTCTACGTCATGCACGTGCTCTCCACTGCGCTGTTCGACCGACCCGCCTTCCAGAACGTCATCAGCCACGGCATCGTCCTCGGCTCGGACGGCCAGAAGATGTCGAAGTCGCTCCGGAACTACCCGGACGTCTCCGAGGTCTTCGACCGCGACGGCGCCGACGCCATGCGCTGGTTCCTGATGTCCTCGTCGGTGATCCGCGGCGGCAACCTCGTCGTCACCGAAGAGGGGATCCGGCAGGGCGTCCGCGAGTTCATGCTGCCGCTGTGGTCGACGTACTACTTCTTCACCCTGTACGCGAACGCCTCCGGGGAGTCGGGCTACCAGGCCACCCGGAGCACCGCGAGCACCGACGTGCTCGACCGGTACCTGCTCGCGAAGACCCGGGTGCTCGTCACCGACGTCACCGCGCACCTCGATGCGCTCGACACCCCGCTGGCGGCCCAGGCCGTCCGCGACTTCGCCGACGTGCTCACGAACTGGTACGTCCGTCGCTCGCGCGACAAGTTCTGGACCGGGGCCGACGCGGCCGCCGGCGCCGAGACCCGTGCGGCGTTCGACACGCTGTACACCGTCCTCGAGACCCTGACCCGGGTCGCCGCCCCGCTCGCGCCGCTCGTCACCGAGGAGATCTGGAAGGGCCTGACCGGCGGGCGCAGCGTCCACCTGACGGACTTCCCGGACCCCGACGAGTTCCCCGCCGACGACGCCCTGGTCGATGCGATGGACCGCGTGCGCGACGTCGCCTCGAAGGGCCTGGCGCTCCGCAAGGCCACGGGCAAGCGCGTCCGCCTGCCCCTCGCCACGCTGACCCTGGTGGTGCCGGACCCGGCTGCGGTCGAACCGTTCGCCGACATCCTGCGTGACGAGCTCAACGTCAAGCGCGTGGCGCTCGAGGCGCAGGCCGAGGAGTCCCTGGCGCAGTACGGCATCGAGCGGAAGCTCACCGTGAACGCCCGCGTCGCCGGCCCCCGCATCGGCAAGCAGGTGCAGCAGGTCATCCCGGCCGCCAAGAAGGGCGACTGGACCGCCACCGACTCCGGCGTGACCGTCGGCGGCATCGACCTGATCGAGGGCGAGTACTCGCTCGACCTCACCGTCGCCGACACCTCGGTGGCCGTGGCGTTCCTCGACGAGGGTGGCTTCGTGGTGCTCGACACCGTGACCACGCCCGAGCTCGAGGCCGAGGGGCTCGCCCGCGACGTCGTCCGCGCCGTCCAGCAGGCCCGCCGCGACGCCGACCTCGACGTCAGCGACCGCATCGCCCTGACCCTGCGGGTGGACGACACCGCCGACGGCGCGGTCCGCGCGCACCAGGAGCTCATCGCCGGTGAGACCCTGGCGACGAGCGTCGAGATCGTGCCCCTCGGGGCGAGTGACACCACCACCGACGTCGGTGACGGTGCGAAGGTTTCCGTGGAGGTGGCACGCGCATGAGCGACGACGACCAGTACGACGACCACGAGGCGAACGAGGAGTTCGTCGGACACGACGAGTTCGACGGCCGCGACGAAGACGGCATCCGGATCCCGGTCGGCCCGGCCGGTGACGGCCCTGCCGACGCCGTGCCCTACGGGGATGACGACGACGAGGTCCGCCGTGTCGAGGCCGCCCTGTACGCCCGGATCGGTGAACAGGCCCCCGAGCGACGGCTGACCGCGACGCGGCGTGCCGTCGAGCTGCTCGGCGACCCGCACCTGGCGTACCCGGTGATCCACGTGACCGGGACGAACGGCAAGACGTCCACCAGCCGCACCATCGAGAGCATCGTCCGTGCCCACGGTCTGCGCACCGGCCTGACGACGAGCCCGCACCTGGTGTCCATCCGGGAGCGCATCGTGATCGACGGCCAGCCGATCGCAGCGGACCGGTTCACCTCGAACTGGGACGACATCGCCCCGGTGCTCGAGATCACCGACCGGGAGCTCGCCGACAAGGGCGAACTCCCGCTGACCTTCTTCGAGGCGCTCACCGTGCTCGCCCTGGCGTGCTTCGCCGAGGCGCCGGTGGACGTCGCCGTGATCGAGGTCGGCATGGGCGGCGAGTGGGACGCCACCAACGTCGTGCAGAGCCAGGTGTCGGTGTTCACGCCGATCGCCATCGACCACGCGAAGCAGCTCGGCGCCACCGTCGCCGAGATCGCCCGCACGAAGTCGGGCATCGTCAAGCCGTCGTCCGCCGTGGTGTCGAGCCGGCAGGTCCCCGAGGCCCTCGCCGAACTCGAGCGCGCCGCCGAGCTCACCGAGTCCACCCTGGCCGTCGAGGGCACGGGCCCCTTCGCGCCGGTCACTGACCGTCGCGGAGCGGCGGGCAGTCCGAGCTTGCAGGGAGGGTTCCGCGTCGTCGACGTCACCCCGGCCGTGGGCGGACAGCTCATCACCGTGCAGGGCATCGCCGGTCGCTACGACGACCTGTTCCTGCCGCTGTTCGGCCGGCACCAGGCCGAGAACGCCGCCGTGGCGATCGCGGCGGTCGAGTCGTTCCTCGGCCGTGGGGCCCAGGCCCTCGACGAGGACGTCCTGTCCGAGGGCATCGCCGGCACGACCAGCCCCGGTCGACTGCAGCCGATCGCCACGGACCCGACCGTCGTCGTCGACGCCGCGCACAACCCGCACGGTGCGAAGGCCCTGGCCGAGGCACTGCCGGTCGCGTTCCCGTCGGAGCACGTCGTCGGCGTCGTCGGGATCCTCGGCGACAAGGACGCCCGCGGGTTCGTCCGGGCGCTCAAGGACACCGTCGCCACCTTCGTGGTCACGCAGCCGCCGGGGGAGCGTGCGCTCGACGCCGATGCCTTCGCCAAGGTGGTCGTGGACGAGATCGGCGCGGACCGCGTCGTCGTCGAGCCGTCCCTGGCGTCCGCCCTGCAGCAGGCACGCGACCTGGCCGACGAGGCGGACGCCGAGGACGCCCTCGTGCTCGTCGCGGGCTCCATCGTGATGGTGGGCGCGGTCATGGACCTCGTGCACCGCGAAGGCGAGACGAAGTGACGGACGCACCAGGGGCCTCCCGGCCGGGCCGCGCACCGCGCACCCGGAAGCCGCGCCGCGAACGCGGAGCGCAGGAGAGCCTGCTCTCGATCACGCTCGTGCTCGAGGCGATCATGTTCTTCTTCCCCATGCTCGTCGTGTTCGGCAAGGGCACGCTGCCGCCCGCAGCGGCCTTCGGCGGCGGCGTCGGCGCGATCATCGTCCTCGCAGCTGCCTCACGTCTGACGGGCAAGCGGGCCGGTGTATGGTTCGGGTGGCTGCTGCAGGCGGCCATCCTCGCCACCGGGTTCATCGAACCGTTCATGTTCGCGGTCGCCGTGGTGTTCCTGGCGCTGTGGGTCTTCTGCTTCGTCAAGGGCGGTCAGCTGGACCGTCAGAACGCCGCGCGCCGAGCGGCCATGGGCGAGGACTGACCACCACATTCGACCCCGAACACAGGGAGTACTGCGTGTCCGACTTCGAAGAGACCCTCGTCCTCGTCAAGCCCGACGGTGTGGCCCGCCAGCTCACCGGTGAGATCCTCCGCCGGATCGAGGCGAAGGGCTACGAGCTCGTCGACCTGAAGATGCTCACGGCGCCGCGCGACCTGCTCGACGCACACTACGAGGAGCACCAGGGCAAGCCGTTCTTCGAGCCGCTCGTCGAGTTCATGCAGTCTGGTCCGGTCGTCGCCGTGCGCGTCGCCGGCAACGGTGCGATCGCGGGCTTCCGCTCGCTCGCCGGCACCACCGACCCCACGTCGGCTGCGCCCGGCACCATCCGTGGTGACCTGGGCCGTGACTGGGGCCTCAAGGTGCAGCAGAACCTGGTCCACGGTTCGGACAGCCCCGAGTCGGCCGCGCGCGAGCTCGCGCTCTGGTTCGCCTGAGCGGCGGGGACGACATGACGAACAACGACCGACCCACCAAGAACGAGCGGCGTCAGCACGCGCGCGAGGTCGCACGCCAGCGTGCCGACGCCGAGAAGCGCCGCAAGCGCCGCAACAAGTGGTTCCTGCAGGGCGGCATCGGCCTGGGAATCGTGGCGATCGCCGCGATCATCACCATCGTCGTGGTGAACGTGAACAACGCACCGGTGCTGTCCGCCGCCGGGCCGAAGAACATGGCCACCGGCGCCATCCAGTTCACCGGCAAGGACGGCAAGGTCACCCCCGTGACCACGCCGGCCGTGGCCGCGACGGGTTCGGCATCGCCGGCCCCCACGGCGAACAGTGACGGTGCCGTCGCGGTCACCGAGTACGTCGACTGGGCCTGCCCCGTCTGCAAGCAGTTCGAGGGCGCCTACGCCGACCAGATCCTCGACAAGGTGAAATCGGGCGACGCGACGCTGGCGATCCAGCCGGTGTCGATCCTCGACCGCAGCTACCCGGGTTCCCGGTACGCCAGCCGTGCTGCGAACGCCGCCATGTGCGTGGCGAACTACGACCCGGACAAGTTCCTCGACGTGCAGACGCAGTTCTTCGACAACCAGCCGGCCGAGGGCACGAAGGGCCTGACCAACTCCGAGATCGCGAAGCTCATCAAGGCGGGCGGCGCGACGGGTTCGGACCTGTCCCAGTGCCTGTCGACCGAGCGGTTCAAGGGCTGGGTGACGAAGTCGACGCAGGCCGTCACCTCGAACGAGGCACTCGCGGGTCCGCAGGGGTTCGGCACGCCGACGGTCGTGGTCGACGGCAAGCGCCTCGACGACCTGAGCACGGTCATCACCGCGATCGACGCCGCGGCGAAGTAACACCTCGGCACGACGAACGGCCCCCGCTCCCGATGGGAAGCGGGGGCCGTTCCACGTTGCTCCTCGGGCTAGGACGCGCGGTCGTGCCGCCGGACGAACGACGCGAACGCCTCGGGGTCAGCGAGGGACGTCGAGCCGTCCGGGTCGTACTGCTCGCCGTCGACGAGGATCGTGGGCGTGCTCGTGATCCCGTCGAGCGTCGAGTTCGGCACCGGGTCCTGCACCGCCCGGTTCGTGGCGTCGGCGACCCACCCGGCGAAGCGCTGCCCGGTGATGCACGAGGCGACCTCGGGGGCCCTCGCCCCGGCTCCGCGGGCGAGGGACGCCAACTCGTCGTTGGTCAGCCCGCGGGTGTTCTCGGACGGCTGGTGCCCGGAGAGCGACGCGTTGTAGGCCAGGAACGCGTCCGGGTCGTGGTCGGCGACGCAGGCAGCAGCCGCCGCAGAGCGGGTGGAGTACCGCGAGCCGAGCGACAGCCGGTCGAGCAGCCCGAGCGGGTGCAGCTCGAGGGTGGCGGTCCCGTCCTCGACCCACTGCCGGATCTGGGGCATCTGGGCCGTCTCGAACTGGTTGCAGTACGGGCACATGTAGTCCGCGTAGACCACGATGGCGGTCTTCGAGCCGTCCTGGTCGGTCGGTGTCGGCGTCCCGCCGGCGGGGACCGCGCGCGTCTCGACGGGCACGATCCTGCCGTGCACACCGGTCAGCAGGACACCGTCGCTCGCCGCGTTGCGTGGGCCGGGACCCGCGGGCTGCACCGATCCCGCCACCAGGACGACGACCACCGCGACGACCGCGAGCCCACCGATGACGGCTCCGCTGATGCCCAGCGTGCGGAGGCGACGGCGGCGCGACTGCTCCTTCGCCCGTGTCGCCCGCGCGCGTTCCCGTACGGCGTCCCGACGCGCCCTGCTGGTCTCCTGCTCGCTCATCGATCCCGAGCGTAGGGGCAGTCCGGACGGCTCAGAAGACGGTCAGGACCGCCGGGAACATGATGATGATCGTGACGATGATGACCAGGTAGTTGGCCAGCGGGAACGTCCAGCAGAAGGGCAGGAGCGTGCGCCCGACGCGCTGTGCTCCGGCGCCGAAGCGTCCCTGCGCCATGTTCCAGATCGTGAAGACCCAGAACATCGGGATCGTCATCGACCAGACGAGCATGCACCACGGGCACAGGGCGCCGATGACGAAGACGGTCTGCGTGAACAGCCAGGTCACGAACACCCACGCCAGGAACACGCCGGCGTTGAACGCGATCCAGAACCAGCGCGAGCCGTTCCGGAACCCGGCCAGCATCAGCACCGCGACGGCGATCGGGGCGACGAACCCCATGACGCCGAGCAGCGGGTTCGGGAACCCGAACAGGTGGCCCTGCCAGCTGGCCATCACGTCGGAGCAGTTGATGAACGGATTGACGTCACAGCTCAGGACGGCCTTGGGGTTCTCGTACTTCGCGAACTCGTCGAGGACGAGCCGGAACGCTGCGTACAGGCCGACGAGCCCGGTGACGAGCAGGAAGACCGCCATCGCGATCGGACGACGGGGGGCAGGTGCAGACGCGGTCACGCGGTCATCATCGCACGCGGGTTCCGGTGCTTTCCGGGTGTGGCATGCGATAATGCCTGGAGGTCGTGCGGCCAACCGCACACCGAAGAGAGCTTTCCGAGCGACGCCCCACCGGGCAGACCTCGGACGATCAGGTGCGGTGAGAGCGCACTGTGGTCGGGCAGCGTCACTCCGACGACGAGCCGACCCGGGCCGGGTGCCCGGACCGGAACGGGCGCGGACGCAACGAGAAGTTGACGCGGACCGGTCACGAGACAGCGAGCGCGGGGGCGTCGACGCCGCCCGCCACGACACAGAATTCCCGCCACCCGAAAGGGTGCGAGTGGGGCCGAGGAGTGCACCAGTCCATGGTGGAGCAGAACAACGACAACACGACCAACGACGAGAACGCGCCGAAGCGCCGGAGCCGCCTGTTCGGCGGTCGCCGCGCCCGGTCGTCCGGCCAGGAGGCCCGTGGGGTAGCCGATCAGGCACCCCACGCCGACGAGACGCTCGCGCTGACGGGCGGCGCTGACGCCCGTCCCGCGGCCAGCGTCGCGTCGCCCGGCTCGCCGGACTCTCCCGATTCGCCGGACTCGCCCGACTCCCCGGCATCGCCGGCGTCGCCCGTCGAGCCGACCGACACCGGGGCGGTCTCCGTCGCGGTCGAGGCCGTCGCCGACAGCGGTGCCGAGCCGCACGACGTGAGCACGCTGACCGGTGACCTGCCGGTCGTGACGGGCGACCAGTCGGGCACCGTGACCGACGGGGCGGACGCGGACCGCGCCTCCCGTCCGACCGAGGCCGCGCCCACGGCCGAGGCGAGCGACGACGCGGCACCAGCCGACGAGCCGTTCGTGCCGAAGGCCACGAGCACGCTCAGCCTGATCTTCCACGCCCCGGTGCTGCCGGACCTGCCGCAGCGCGCGCCCCGGTTCGAGCGCGACCGCGATCGTGACCGCGACCGCGACGGGGACGACCGCTACGACCGCGAAGACCGCTTCGACCGCGACCGTGACGACCGCGACGACCAGGGCGGTTCCCGCCGTCGCTCGCGTCGCCGTGGCTCGAGCGCCGACCGCGAGGCCCGCGAGCCGCGCGACCACCAGGAGCCGCGCCGTCGCGAGCCGGAGCTCATCACCGAGCCGCAGCGCATCAAGGGTTCGACCCGTCTCGAGGCGAAGAAGCAGCGTCGTCGCGACGGTCGCGACGCCGGACGCCGCCGCCAGGTGGTCAGCGAGGACGAGTTCCTCGCGCGCCGGGAGAGCGTCGACCGCCAGATGATCGTCCGCTCCAGCTCGTCGACGATCGAGATCGGCGTGCTCGAGGACGGCATCCTCGCCGAGCATTACATCACCAAGTCCGAGAACGTGTCGCTCATCGGCAACGTCTACCTCGGCAAGGTGCAGAACGTCCTGCCCTCGATGGAGGCCGCGTTCGTCGACATCGGCCGCGGCCGGAACGCCGTGCTCTACGCCGGCGAGGTCGACTGGAACTCGGTCGACACCAGCCACGGTCGCCGCATCGAGGCAGCCCTCAAGCCGGGCGACAAGGTCCTGGTGCAGGTCACGAAGGACCCGGTCGGCCACAAGGGCGCCCGTCTGACCAGCCAGGTCTCGCTGCCCGGTCGCTACCTGGTCTACGTGCCGAACGGCTCGATGAACGGGATCTCGCGCAAGCTGCCGGACACCGAGCGTGCCCGTCTGAAGAAGATCCTGAAGGAGGTCCTGCCGGAGCACGCGGGCGTCATCGTGCGCACCGCTGCCGAGGGAGCCACCGAGGAGCAGCTCACCCGCGACGTGCAGCGCCTGACCAGCCAGTGGGAGGCCATCCAGAAGAAGGTCGCCGGTGGCCAGGCCCCGGTGATGCTGCACTCGGAGCCCGACCTGCTCATCAAGATCGTCCGCGACGTCTTCAACGAGGACTTCACGAAGCTGATCATCGACGGCGAGGCCGCCGGCGGCACCATCGACGAGTACCTGACGGCCGTCGCCCCGGACCTGAAGGACCGCGTCGTCCGCTACGACGGCCCCGACTCCTTCGAGGAGTTCCGCCTCAACGAGCAGATCGACAAGGCGCTCGACCGCAAGGTCTGGCTGCCCTCCGGTGGTTCGCTCGTCATCGACCGCACCGAGGCGATGACGGTCGTCGACGTCAACACCGGCAAGTTCGTCGGTTCCGGCGGCAACCTCGAAGAGACGGTCACGAAGAACAACCTCGAGGCCGCCGAGGAGATCGTCCGGCAGCTGCGCCTGCGTGACATCGGCGGCATCATCGTCGTCGACTTCATCGACATGGTGCTCGAGGAGAACCGCGACCTCGTGCTCCGCCGTCTGGTCGAGTGCCTGAGCCGCGACCGCACGAAGCACCAGGTCGCCGAGATCACCTCGCTCGGCCTGGTGCAGATGACCCGCAAGAAGATCGGTGTCGGTCTGCGCGAGTCGCTCGACGAGGTCAACGCCAAGATCAACGACAACAACGCCGACCCGGGTCCGAGCAAGGGCCGTCGCAAGGGTCGTGGCGGGAACGGCAACGAGAACGGCCGCTCCGGCAACGGCGGCAACGGCACCGGGAACTCCGGTTCGTCGGGGTCCTCGTCGAACGGTGGGTCGAGCCAGGCGCACCAGATCACCGACGACGTGAAGAACGCGCTGTCCCGGATCGCCGCCTCGACCCTGTCGCACGACGAGCAGGAGGCCGCGGCCGCCGCGACCGAAGCCGAGGCGCCGTCCTCGGCGGACGCATCGACCAGCACGGACAGTGCGGGCGGCGAGCAGCCCACCGGTTCGAAGCGCCGTCGTCGGGGCCGTGGTGGGCGCGGGGGAGACCAGCAGACCGCTGCCGCCCCGGAGACCCCGGAGACCCCGGAGGCCCCCGAGGCCACCGAGGCGCCGGAGGCGCCCGCCGCCGAGCCCGTCGTCGAACCCGAGGCGCGCGCGCCGAAGGCCAGTGCGACGAAGGGCAGCGCCCCGAAGGCCGCCGCGCCGAACGTCACCGAGCCCGAGGTCGCGAGCGCACCGAAGGCGAAGGCCCCGGCCCGTCGTCGCGTGAGCTCGAGTGCCACGGTGACCCCGACCGACAACTCGGTGGCGATCCTGGACATCCCGATCGCCGCAGCGCCCAAGCGCGAGCCCCGCGCGGTCGCCCCGGACGCCGAGTCCCTGCTCGACTCGGTGCTCCAGGCCCTCCCTGAGCCGAAGCAGCCCGGACAGGGGCGCTCGCGTTCCCGCCGGGTCTCGTCGCCGAGCATCAGTGCGCCGGCCACGCCGACGGAGGAGCCGGTCGACGACGCCGACGGCTCCGACGGCGCTGTGATCCTGGGGAGCTGACGTGACGAACCCGGGCGACCCGCAGCAGCAGCGTGGGTACTACGGTGCGGGCTGGTCTCAGCCCGCACCGCCCGGCCCGGGTGGTCAGCAGCCGGGTGGGCAGCAGCCGCGTGGTCCGGTGCCGCCGCAGCAGGGTGGTGTGCCGCGGTACGGCCGCCAGCCCGGTGCGGGTGCGCCGTACGCCCCGCCGCGACCGCCCCGTGCTCCCGCCGACCCGCGGCGGGCCTTCGCGCCCGGTGCCTCGGTGACGAACACGGCCGGGGCGCTCATCGCGGTCGTCGCCCTGGTGCTCGTCGAGTTCGTGTCCGGGCTCTTCGGTCTGCTCGGCACCTCGCTCGTGGTCAGCCCGTTCCAGCACTACGGCGCGGGGACGAGCCTGCTCGGCAGCTTCACGACCAGTGTGTTCGTGGCGCCGTTCCCGTACTACGCCGGGGCGTTCCTGGCCCTGGCCTTCCTGACGCCGATCGACCGCCGCAGCCCGCTGCCGAGGCTCCTGCTCCGCGTCGTGCTCGCCGGCGCCGCGGGCACGGTGGCCCTGATGCTGGTCGGCGTCTTCACCGGGTCCTTCGGCGCGGCCACCGCCGGCGGCTCCAAGCTCGTCATCGACGTGCTCACGCGTCCGCTGCAGAACGGGCTGCCGTTCACCGTGATGCTCCTGGCGACCGCCACGGCCGCCTGGCTCTGGCTCGGTCGCCCGCGCCGCGGCCCTGGCTCGTCGACGACCCCGGGCAGGCCGGGCACCGTCCGACCCGCCGACGCGGTCCCACCGTCGACGATCCAGCAGCAGCCACAGCAGCAGCCGCCCGCACCCTACGGGCAGGGACGCGTCCAGCCCGACCCGCACGGCCAGTACGGCGGGCAGTACGGCGCCGGACCGCGCTCCGACCAGCAGCAGCCCCCGGCGAACCCCTGGGGCGGCCCAGCGCCCCGCTGAGCCCGCTCGCGGGCCTTGTGAGCCGGCTGCGCACCGTGCGAGGTGCGGGCCGGGCAGACCCGCACCGCGCCTCCTGGCGGGCGCTCAGAGGCCGCGCTTGTCCCGCTGCGCCACGCGCAGCCCACTGCGGATCAACCGCAGCACGAGCTCGCGACCGGTGACGGCCGAGGCGCCGGCGGCCACCAGTTCGTCGTACCGCGAGAGCGGGACGTCGTAGTGGTCGTGGTCGAACGCGCGGGGCGGCACGCCGGCCCGCGCAGCGAACGCGTGGAGTTCCGCGTAGGATTCATCACTGACGAGGTGCGACCACAGTGTGTCGTGGGCGGGCCACGTCGGTGGGTCGATCAACACGGTCACCGTGCAATCGTACGGGTGTCGCCGTTTGACCGGACCCAGGGTGATCGAGTATTCTCGGTCCCTGGTGTCAGCGGGCCGTTCTGCCTGCGTCGCCGATCGGGCCCGGCCTTCCGGGAGCCGCTCGTGCAGAAGTGGGCACCCGAGACTTCCCTCAAGCAGAGTTACGTAAGGATTTCCACGTGGTTTACGCAGTAGTGCGCGCCGGCGGCCGTCAGGAGAAGGTCGAGGTCGGCACCATCCTGACCATCGACCGTGCCAAGGCGGACGACAAGGGCAACATCGACCTCGCCCCCGTGCTCCTCGTGGACGGTGACAAGATCACGTCGGCGGCTTCCGAGCTCGCGAACGTGACCGTCACCGCCGAGGTGCTCGACGACCTCCGTGGTCCCAAGGTCATCATCCAGAAGTTCAAGAACAAGACCGGGTACAAGAAGCGCCAGGGTTTCCGCGCTGAGCTGACCCGCGTCAAGATCACCAAGATCGCGTAAGGGAGTCAACTCATGGCACACAAGAAGGGTGCGAGTTCCACTCGCAACGGTCGTGACTCGAACGCACAGCGCCTCGGCGTGAAGCGCTTCGGTGGCGAGGTCGTCAACGCCGGCGAGATCATCGTCCGCCAGCGCGGCACCCACTTCCACCCCGGCGCCAACGTCGGCCGTGGTGGCGACGACACGCTGTTCGCCCTCTCGTCCGGTTCGGTCGAGTTCGGCACCAAGGGTGGCCGCAAGGTCATCAACATCGTCAACGCGTAGTCGTTCGAACGACTGCAGCTGGAGGGGCGGGCCGAGTGCCCGCCCCTCCTTCGCTTTTCCCGCCGACGATCCCGTCGGCACAACGAAACACCTGGAGTGGACCCATGGCGACCTTCGTCGACCGCGTGACCCTGCACCTCAGCGCGGGGCACGGCGGCAACGGCTGCGTGTCGGTCCGCCGTGAGAAGTTCAAGCCCCTGGCCGGGCCCGACGGCGGCAACGGCGGTGACGGCGGCGACATCGTGCTCGTGGCTGACCCGCAGGTGACGACGCTGCTCGGCTACCACCGTTCCCCGCACCGCTCGTCGAAGAACGGCCAGCCCGGCATGGGCGACCACCGCAGCGGTGTCAGCGGCGAGGTCCTCGAGCTCCCGATGCCCGTCGGCACCGTGGTGTACGACGAATCCGGCGAAGTGATCGCCGACCTCACCGAGCCCGGCATGCGCGTCGTCGTGGCCCCCGGTGGGCAGGGTGGCCTCGGCAACGCGGCGCTCTCCACCACCAAGCGCAAGGCCCCCGGCTTCGCGCTGCTCGGCACCGAGGGCTGGGCGGGGGACATCAGCCTCGAGCTGAAGACCATCGCCGACGTCGCCCTCGTCGGGTTCCCGAGCGCCGGCAAGTCCTCGCTGATCGCGGCGGTCTCGGCCGCCAAGCCGAAGATCGCGGACTACCCGTTCACCACCCTCACCCCGAACCTGGGCGTCGTCGAGTCCGGCGACACCCGCTTCACCGTCGCCGACGTCCCCGGTCTGATCGAGGGCGCGTCCGAGGGCAAGGGCCTCGGCCTGGAGTTCCTGCGGCACGTCGAGCGGTGCGAGGCACTGCTCCACGTGATCGACTGCGCCACGCTCGACCCGGGCCGCGACCCGATCAGCGACCTCGACGTCATCCTCGGCGAACTCGAGCGCTACCCGGTCCCCGAGGGCCAGGTGCCGCTGCTCGAGCGCCCGCAGCTCATCGCCCTGAACAAGATCGACGTGCCCGAGGCGCAGGAGCTCGCCGAGTTCGTCACCGCCGAGCTCGAGGGCCGCGGCTACCGCGTCTTCCCGATCTCCACGGCGTCCCGCAAGGGCCTCCGCGAGCTGACGTTCGCCCTGGCGGACGTGGTCGAGCAGGCCCGCGCCACCCGTGCGGCCGAGCCGGTGCCGGAGCGCATCGTCCTGCGCCCCCGCTCGGTCAACGAGAAGCCCTTCACCGTGCGCGCCGAGGGCGGCGAGGAGCACCGCTTCTACCGCGTCCGCGGCGCCAAGCCGGAGCGCTGGGTCCAGCAGACCGACTTCACCAACGAAGAGGCGATCGGCTACCTGGCCGACCGGCTCGCGAAGCTCGGCGTCGAGGACGGTCTGTTCAAGGCCGGAGCCGTCGCCGGGTCGACCGTCGTCATCGGTGGCGACGGCGGCATGGTGTTCGACTGGGAGCCCACGCTCACGTCGACCGCGGAGCTCATCACGAGTGCCCGTGGCACCGACGCCCGCATCGGTGCGACCTCGCGTCCGACCCGCAACGAGCGGCGCGAGGAGTACTTCGAGCGGATGGACGCCAAGGCCGCCGCCCGTGCCGAGCTCGAGCAGGAGCGCGTCTCCGGGCTCTGGGTGGACGACGACGTCGTGACCAGTGACCAGCTCGGCACCGGCGACCAGTTCGACGGCGACCAGGTCGAGACCAGCGACCAGAAGGACTGACCGCGGCATGACCGACACGACCGCCCGCACCGACCTCGGACCCGTCACCCGGCGCGAGGACATCCCGCGTGCGCGGCGGATCGTGGTCAAGGTCGGCTCGTCGTCGGTCAGCGGTGACGCCGCCGGGCAGATCGGCCCGCTGGTGGACGCCCTGGCGGCGGCCTACGGGCGGGGCACCGAGGTGGTGCTCGTGTCGTCCGGTGCGATCGCGACCGGGTTCCCGTTCCTCGGGCTCCAGGGGCGGCCGGACGACCTGGCCACGCAGCAGGCGGCGGCGGCCACCGGGCAGAACGTCCTGATGTTCCGGTACCAGAAGGAACTCGACCGGCACGGTGTCGTCGCGGCGCAGATCCTGCTCACGGCGGGCGACCTGCAGAACCCCACGCACCGGGTGAACGCCCAGCGCGCCATCGACCGGTTGCTCGCGCTGCGAGTGCTGCCGATCGTGAACGAGAACGACACCGTCGCCACCCACGAGATCCGCTTCGGCGACAACGACCGGCTCGCGGCCCTGGTGGCTCGGCTGCTCGGTGCCGATGCCCTGGTGCTGCTCTCCGACGTCGAGGCGCTCTACACGGCACCCCCGGAGCAGCCCGGTGCGACCCGCATCGACGAGGTGCCGTTCGGCGACGAGCTGGCCGGGGTCACCTTCGGGTCGATCGGCACGGCCGGCGTCGGTACCGGGGGAGCGGGGACCAAGGTCGCCGCCGCGCGACTCGCGGCCGAGGCGGGCACCGCGGTACTCGTGACCGACACGGCGCTGGTGGACCGCGCCCTGGCGGGCGAACACGTCGGCACCTGGTTCCACGCCGCGCCGCGCCGCTGAGGGCGGGCCGGTCCGCGCGACTGGCAGGGACTGGTCACGACTCCCCGTTGTGACGTCGTCGACTGGTCGGGGACCGTCGGCGCGGGCGTCGCGGAGCGACGGTCTGCGACCGCTCGGCGGGCGTGATGCGACGTGTCGTGACCGGCGGGTGCAGGCAGTCGACGGGGTGGACGCGACCGCCTGGAGGGCCGGTGCGGGTGTCGGGACCGGTGGCGGGCCTCCAGGCGGTCACGACTCTCTGTCGGGTCACCGGTGCGTGGTCGGGAATCGTCGCTTCGGTCGCCGCTGGGCGACGTTCTGTGACCACTCGGAGGGCGGGGGACGACGTGTCGTGACCGGTCGGCGGGGTGGACGCGACCGCCTGGAGGCCCGGTGCGGGTCCCGGGACCGGTGGCGGGCCTCCAGGCGGTCACGGCTCCCCGTCGGGACGGCGCTGACTGGTCGGGGACCGTCGGCGCGGGCGTCGCGGAGCGACGGTCTGCGACCGCTCGGCGGGCGTGACGCGACGTGTCGTGACCGGCGGGTCCAGGCAGTCGACGGGGTGGACGCGACCGCCTGGAGGGCCGGTGCGGGTGTCGGGACCGGTGGCGGGCCTCCGGGCGGTCACGACTCCCCGTCGGGTCACCGGCGCGTGGTCGGGAACCGTCGTTGCGGTCGCCGCTGGGCGACGGTCTGCGACCGCTCGGCGAACGGGGGACGACGTGTCGTGACCGACCGGAACGGCGGACCGGGCCTGGAGGCGCGGCGAGCATCCGGCACGCCCGTCACGACCCGGGTGGCGGACCTACAATCGGTCCATGTCGTCGATCGCGCCCGCCCCGACCCTGACCGACAAGCTCGTGGCGGCACGCGCCGCCTCGTCGGCGCTCGCGACCGCCACGACCGCGGTCAAGGACGCGGCCCTCGCGGCGATCGCCTCGGCGGTGCGTGCAGCGACGGACGAGATCGTCGCCGCCAACCACGACGACCTCGTCGCGGGTGAGGACGGCGGCCTGTCGTCGGGGCTGCTCGACCGGCTGCGGCTCGACCCGGTCCGGATCGAGACCCTGGCTGCCGCGGTCGAGCACGTCGTCGGGCTCACCGACCCCGTGGGGGAGCACGTGCGCGGGTCGCAGCTGCCGAACGGGCTCCAGCTCACCCAGGTGCGTGTGCCGTTCGGTGTCGTCGGGGCCATCTACGAGGCACGCCCGAACGTCACCGTCGACATCGCTTCGCTCGCACTCAAGTCGGGCAACGCCGTCGTGCTCCGCGGTGGATCGGCGGCCCAGCACACGAACGCCGTGCTCGTCGCCCGGATCCAGGACGCGGTCGAGTCGGTCGGACTGCCCCGCGACCTGGTGCAGACCATCGACGAGTTCGGCCGCGCCGGCGCCACCGAGCTCATGCGTGCCCGCGGGCTGGTCGACGTGCTGATCCCACGGGGGAGCGCCGCGCTCATCCAGACAGTCGTCACCGAGTCGCAGGTGCCCGTCATCGAGACCGGCGCGGGCGTCGTGCACGTGTTCCTCGACGCGTCCGCGCCGGAGCAGCGTGCGGTCGACATCGTGCTGAACAGCAAGGTGCAGCGACCGAGCGTGTGCAACGCCCTCGAGACCCTGCTGGTGCACGAGGCGGCGGCCGAGCGACTCCTGCCGGTGCTGGCGGACCGGCTGCGGGCATCCGGCGTCACGCTGCGCGGCGACGACGCCACCCGGGCGATCGTGCCCGGGGTGCTCCGAGCCACCGACGCCGACTGGGCGACCGAGTCGATGGACCTCGACTTGTCGATCCGCGTCGTGCCCGACGTCGACGCGGCGATGGCGCACATCGCCCGGTGGTCCACGCACCACACGGAGTCGATCGTCACGAACGACGTCGACACCGCCGAGCGGTTCCTGGCGAGCGTCGACTCGGCGGTGGTGATGGTGAACGCCTCGACCCGGTTCACCGACGGCGGTGCGTTCGGCTTCGGGGCCGAGGTCGGCATCTCGACGCAGAAGCTGCACGCGCGCGGTCCGATGGGGCTGCCGGAGCTCACGAGCACGAAGTGGATCGTGCGCGGCTCCGGGCAGATCCGCGGCTAGACTGAACGGCGTCTTTCCCCGACCGAACGGAGCACGAACGATGACCCTCCTCGCAGAAGCTGCTGAGCACGCCTCCGGGGCGCCCGCGTTCGTGTTCCCCATGGTCGGCGCCCTCTTCTTCATCTTCCTCGGCTTCGTGACCTGGAGCTTCCGCGACGTGGCGTACCGTCACTCCCAGAAGTTCGAGGCCACCCGCCACAACGAGTCGGGTGTCGACGAGTTCGGTCACACCAAGATCTGACCGACCACTCGATGCTCGAGACCACCGGACGGCCACGCATCGGCGTGATGGGTGGCACGTTCGACCCCATCCACCACGGGCACCTGGTCGCGGCGTCCGAGGTGGCGCGGGCGTTCGACCTCGACGAGGTCGTCTTCGTCCCCACCGGGCAGCCGTACATGAAGTCCGACGTCACCGACGCCGAGCACCGGTACCTGATGACCGTCATCGCCACCGCGTCGAACCCGATGTTCACCGTCAGCCGCGTGGACATCGACCGTCCGGGGCCGACGTACACCGTCGACACGCTGCAGGACCTGCACGAACAACGACCGGATGCCCAGCTCGTCTTCATCTCGGGCGCAGACGCCGTTCAGCAGATCGTCGACTGGAAAGACCATGATGGACTCTGGGACCTGGCACACTTCGTCGCCGTGACGCGTCCGGGACACGCCTTGAGCATCACCGGATTGCCCGAGCGGGACGTAAGCTTGCTCGAGGTCCCTGCACTGGCCATATCGTCGACGGATTGCCGTGACCGGGTTCGACGGGGTTCCCCCGTCTGGTACTTGGTTCCCGACGGTGTCGTCCAGTACATCTCCAAGCACCATCTGTATCGGAGCGTTGCATGAGTTCGTCCGACGCGCAGCCGCCCCTGTCGCGGCGCCAGGCGCGCGAGCGGGAGCGTGCCGCCGCGGCCGGTTCGCAGCCCGCGACGCCGCCCCCGACCGTCGCCACGCCCGCGGCCGAGACCCCCGAGTCCCGTCGTCGCCCCGGGTCGCACGTCGCCCCCGCACCAGGCGGCCCTGCCCAGTCGTCCACGCCGGGTTCGGCGCAGGATGCCCCGGGCTCCGCGCCGTCCGTCCCGGTGTCGGCGCCCGCGGCCGGTGTGCCGCCGTTCCCGCCGGCGTCCGCGACCGAGATCGTCCCCGGCAGCGGTGGACTCACCCGTCGGCAGATCCGGCAGCTCCGCGCCGCCGAGCGCCAGGCGGTCCTGCCGGTCCCGCTGCAGAACCCCACGCCGCAGTCCTCCGACCGCACCGTCGAGGACGTCATCGGCTCGGTCGACACGATCGACCCCGCCGCGGCGCAGCAGAGCATTCCGGATGCCGAGGCCGAGCGCGACGAGCAGTCCGCTGCGCCGACGGTCCTCGACCAGGCCGCGGTCGCGCAAGCCACCGAGGCCGACGGGTCCCCGGACGCGATCGAGGCCCTCGACGAGGCCGCTGCGCATGCCGAGGAGCCCCGCCGCCACCGCTCGACGTGGTCGCCGCCCGTCGACTCCGACTCGGACGGCACCCACTCGGACGGCACCCACTCGGACGGCACCGAATTGGACGCCACCGACTCGGACGCCACCGACCCGGACGCCACCGCACCCGAGGCGTCGGTCCTCGACGCCCCGGCGGACGACGCGACCGACGATGCCCAGGCCGACGAGACGCCCGCCGACGCTCCGGCCGGGTCGGCCGACACCGCGCCCGGGTCGCGGCCCGCCGTCACGCCCGTCCCGATCCCGACGAACGCCGCAGCAGGGACCCCCGCGGTGTTCCCGCTCTCGCTCGACGCCGAGGACGACGACACGAACGAGGTCCCGCTGCCCGGCGCCGTGACCGAGGCCCCGAAGGCCCCCGCCGCGTTCCAGCGGCCCACCGAGCCGAAGCCGGTGACCACGGCCTTCGCGCCGCCCGCCGGCCACTGGTCGCAGCAGGCGCACGACTCGAACGACTCCGAGGTGCACGATGCCGAGACCGGCACCCGCCGCGTCGCCGTGACGAACACCAACGCGATCATCCTGCCGAACTCGGCCCTGGCCGACCCGACGGGTGCCCTCAACGCGACGGGCGAGGTGATCCTCACCGGATCGATCGACCTGCCGGCGTCGCTGTCGTCGACCGGGTCGCACCGTCCGATCGACGGGGCCGAGGTCGACCGCCTGCTCGAGCAGCAGGACGAGCAGCCCGAGACCGACGCCAGTCCGGTGCGGGCGAGCCGTGCGGTGTCCAGTCACACCTCGACCCGTCAGGTCGTGCTCGCCGCCGCCAAGCCGAAGGAGTCGCGAACGCCGCTCATCCTCGGTGTCGCGCTCGGCTCGGTCGGCATCGCCGCAGCGGCGGTCATCGTCGTCGCCCTCGTCACCACCCATGCGTTCGGCGGCTGACCGCTGCCGTCCCCGACGACCGTTCTCCACCACCCCGCCGACCCCGGCCTGGCCGCTGTCGGCGGGGTGGCTTATGATCGTGACCCATCAAGCGAACCGGCTGTCCGTCGGTTCGACGACCGGAAGGAATCCGTGACCGCCTCCACTCGCGCACTGGAACTCGCGCAGGCCGCAGCACTCGCGGCTGACGCCAAGCAGGCCGAGGACCTCGTCGCTCTCGACGTGACCGGGCCGCTGCAGCTCACGGACGTGTTCCTGCTCGCAACCGGTCGGAACGAGCGCAACGTGCAGTCCATCGCCGATGCCGTCGAGGAGCGCCTCCTCGAGCTCGGTGCCAAGACGCTCCGCCGCGAAGGCCGTGCCGAGGGCCGCTGGGTCCTCATCGATTTCGGTGACGTCATCGTGCACGTCTTCCACGACGAAGACCGCCAGTACTACTCGCTCGAGCGTCTCTGGGCCGACTGCCCGACCATCCCGCTCGAGCTCCCGGTGGACCACACCGCCTGATCAGCGACGCGCCCGGGTGGCGGCTTCGATTTCGTTGCCCGGCGTTCGCATGGTGTACGCTTCTATGGTGCCTCCGGGGAACCGGTTGGTGCAGAAGCAACACGATCTGGGTCTGTGGCGCAGCTGGTAGCGCACCTGCATGGCATGCAGGGGGTCAGGGGTTCGAGTCCCCTCAGATCCACCCGAAACCCCCGTCGTTCCTCGGAACGGCGGGGGTTTTCTCGTGCGCCGATCGCCACCCGGTGGCCCGATACGCTGAGCGCATGAGCAACGACGCGCCGCTGTCCGGGTCCCCACTGACGATCGCCTCCGCCGGCTACACGGCCGACATCGCCACGGTCGGAGCGACGCTGCGGACCCTGCGGCACGAGGGTCGTGACCTGGTCGTGCCGTTCGACGCCGACCAGGTCCGTCCGGTCTTCCGCGGCGCCGTCCTGGCTCCGTGGCCGAACCGGATCGTCGACGGCGAGTACTCCTTCGGCGGCGTCGACCACGAGCTGGCCCTCACCGAGCCGGCACGGCACCACGCCCTGCACGGACTCGTCGCGTGGACCGACTTCCGGGTGCAGGAGCAGGCGGACGACCGGGTCGTGCTCGTCACGACCGTGCAGGCGCAGGAAGGCTACCCGTACCGCGTCGAGGTCACCGTGGAGTACCGGCTCGACGCCGAGGGGCTGCACACGACGATCACCGGGACGAACACCGGGGCCCAGGCCGCGCCGTGGGGCACCGGCCCGCACCCGTACCTCGTGGCGGGTGCCGGCACCGTCGACGACTGGACCCTGACGCTCCCCGCCGCCCAGGTGCTCGAGGTGACGCCGGACCGGCTCATCCCGACCGACCTGGTCCCCGTCCACGACGAGTTCGACCTGCGCACGCCCACGCTGATCGGCGACCGGTTCATCGACCACGCCTTCACCGGGTTCGACCGCGACGCCGGCGGACTCGCCACGATCGCCGTCACGGCGGCGGACGGTCACGGGGTCCGTGCGACCTTCGGGCCGGAGTGCGGATGGGCCCAGGTGCACACCGCTGACCACGTCGTGCCCGAGTACCACCGCGCGGGTCTCGCCGTCGAGCCGATGACGTGCGCGCCCGACGCCTTCAACGACGGCGAGGACCGCGGCCTCGTGGTGCTCGCCCCCGGTGCCTCGCACGCCGCCGCATGGACGATCGCCGCGGTCTGACCGACCCCGACCCCGACCCCGGCGTCCGCGTCGAGGTCCGCCGACTCGACCCCGTCCCCGACCTGGCGGCCCTGGCGGCGCGGGTCTCGGGGGACCTGGTGTGGCTCGACTCCGGGCTGCCGGACGGTGCCCCCGCCACGGCCCGGCCCCGGGCGCGCTGGTCCGTGCTGGCTTGGACGGACGGGCCGTTCGCCGCTCGGTTCCGACACCAGGACCGCCGTGCGCACCTGACGGTCGCCGCGCCGGCCGAGGGGTGGTTCGGGCGGGTTCGTTCCGAGGGCCGTCCGGCCTTCGCGGTGCTCGCGGACCTGCTCGGCCGCACGCCCCGTCTGCCCGAGCCGGTCGACGGGTGCGGGTTCGCGCTCGGGTGGGTCGGGTTCCTCGGGTACGAGCTCGGCCGCGAGTCCGACGGCCCGGACCGCACCGCCGACGGGCACGCCGACGCTGACCTGCGGTTCGTCGACCGTGCCCTCGTCGTCGACCACACCGGTGACGCGTGGGCGCTGGCGCTCGTCGCCGACGCCGAACCGGAGGCCAGTGCGCACAACCGTGCGTGGCTCGAGGACGCGACCGCCCGCATGCCGTCGGCCGACGTCGGCGACGCGGCCACGGGCCTCCCGGCCGGGGTGTCCGCGGCGACCGGACGCGTGTCGCGCGCCGCCTACGAGCAAGCGGTCGACGTGTGCCGTGCGGAGATCCGCGAGGGGAACGCGTTCCAGGTCTGCCTCACCACCGCCTTCGCGGTCGGCCAGGAGGCCCGTGGCGGCCCCGGTACGGACCCGCACCTGGACGAGTACCTGCGGATGCGGGCGTCGGACCCCGTGCCGTTCGGCGCGTACCTGCGGCTCGGCCCGCTGCGCGTGGCGAGCCGGTCGCCGGAACGGTTCCTGCGGATCGACGCGGCCGGAGCGGTGCTCGCGGAGCCGATCAAGGGCACCCGACGGCGACTCGCCGACGCGGCGGCGGACGCGGCTGCGCGGGACGACCTGGCGACGAGCCCGAAGGACCGCGCCGAGAACGTGATGATCGTCGACCTGCTGCGGAACGACCTGCTGCGGACGGCGGTGCCCGGGTCGGTGCACGTCGAGCGGTTGTGCGAGGTCGAGACGTACGCCAGCGTGCACCAGCTGGTGTCGACGATCGGGGCGGTGCTGCCGCCGGGGGCGTCACGGGCCGACGTGGTGCACGCGGCGTTCCCACCGGGGTCGATGACGGGTGCGCCGAAGCGCAGCGCCACGGCGATCGCGGACCGGCTCGAGGGGGCTCCGCGCGGGGTGTACTCCGGCGCGATCGGGTACTTCTCGGCGAGCGGGGCGGTCGACCTGTCGGTGGCGATCCGTAGCCTCGTGACCGTGCTCGACGCGTCGGGGGCGGTGTGTTCCCGGACGCTGGGAGCCGGGGGAGCGGTGACGTGGTCCTCGGTGGCAGCGGACGAGGCGGACGAGGTCGAGACGAAGACGCGGTCGGTGCTCGGTGCAGTGGGGGCGGCCGTCGGCTGGTGACCTGACGCGTTTCGAACACGTGTTCGACACGGACTGTCCACAGATGTCGGACGCGATTGACATCATCGAACACATGTTCGAATATGAGGGCATGCAGACGGCGGCGGCACTCCGGTCGCCCACCCCGGACCGGGGCGGGCGGAGCGGTGCTGCACGTGGCGGCAGCGGTGCGGCCGGTGGCGGTGTGCGTCGCGGGTCCGATCACCTGGGCGACGCGCGGGCCGCGCTCGACCGCATCACGTCCCTGCGGTCCCGGGTGGCCGACATGGAGTCCACCCGGGTCGACACCGCCGGGCTCCCCACCGCCCCGGCGCTCGAACCCCTGCTGCCCGGCGGCGCGATCCGGGTCGGTGGCACCTACGCCGTCCCCGAGTCGGTGCTGCTCGCGATCACGATGCTGCAGGCGGCCTCGGCGGCCGGCGCGTGGTGCGCGGTCGTCGGGGTGCCGTCCTTCGGGATCGAAGCCGCCGCAGCCGCGGGGATCGACCTGGAGCGGCTCGTGCTCGTCCCCGATCCGGGCGACCAGTGGCTCGCCGTGACGGCGGCGATGGCCGACGTCGCGCAGATCGTCCTCACCCGACCGCTCGGCCGGGTCGTGCCGGGCGACGTGGCACGGCTCTCGGCCCGACTGCGACAGCGTGGTGGGGCGCTCGTCGCGCTCGGGTCCTGGCCCGGAGCGGACGTCACGCTGCGGGTCACGTCGTCGACGTGGAGCGGCATCGGACAGGGCCACGGCCACCTGACGGAGCGCCGGGCCACCGTGACCGCGACCGGGCGTGCCGGTGCGGTGCGTCCGGCGACCGCAGAGCTCCTCCTGCCCGCGGCCGACGGCGCGGTCCGGGCCGCGACGCCCGTGCCGACGGTGGGCTCCGGGGACACCCGTGTGCTGCGGCCCGTGGCGGTGGCGTCGTGATCGCCCCGGGGCGCGTCCGGACCGACGCGATCACCCGTGGGGCAGCACTGCCCGAACCACCCCCGACCCGGACCATCGTGCTCTGGTGCCCGGACTGGCCGGTCATCGCGGCTGCTCGGGCCGGTGGGACCCCGCCGGAGCAGCCCCTCGCCCTGACCGCGAAGGGGCTCGTGTTCGCGAGTTCGGCGTCCGCGCGAGAACAGGGCGTCGTGCGGGGACTCCGCGTGCGGGAGGCGCAGGCGCGGTGCCCCGAGCTCCTCGTGCAGCCCTACGACGACGCCCTCGACCACCGCGCGTTCGAGCCCGTCATCCGTGCGGTCGAGGCAGCGGTCCCCGGGGTAGAGGTGCTGCGGCCGGGCACCCTCGCGCTCCGCGCCCGCGGGCCGGCCCGGTACTACGGCGGTGAGCGAGCGGCGGCGGCGACCCTGGCCGGCATCGCGGCCGACCACGGCGCCCCCGCGGTGCGGGCCGGGGTGGCCGACACCCCGTTCGCGGCGGACCAGGCAGCCCGGGCGCGCCCGGTGCGTCCCGGTGAACGCGTGCGGCTCGTGCCCGTCGGGGGATCGGCGGACTTCCTCGCGCACCTGCCGCTCGGCGTGCTCGGCGACCCCGACCTCGCGACGGTGCTCGACCGGCTCGGCATCACCACGCTCGGCGACTTCGCGGCACTCGGCGACGAGCAGGTCCGCGACCGCTTCGGTGTGGCCGGAGCGTTCCTGCACCGGTTGGCCGCGGGCCGAGACCCGCGCGAGATCGCGGCGCGGGAGATCCCACCGGAACTCCGGGTCGAGGCGTCGTTCGAACCCCCGCTGGACCGTGCCGACCAGATCGCGTTCGCGTTCCGACGCTCCGCCGACGACTTCGCCGAGCGACTCCGGGCCGCGGGGCTCGTGGCGACGACCATCCGGGTGGGGATCGTCGACGAGCGTGACATCCTGCTCGAACGGACCTGGGCACACCCGCGCTGGTTCGACGCCGCCGACGTGGTCGACCGGGTGCGGTGGCAGCTCGCCGGCGGGGTGGACCCCAGCGGGCTCGAGGCACCGGTCACCTCGGTCGTGCTCGAGCCGGTCGCCGTCGACGACATGGCGAACCACGAGCGCGGGCTGTGGGGCTCCGGCCCGGACGAGCGCGTGCACCACGGCCTCGCCCGGATCCAGGGCATGGTCGGCCACGACGGTGTGGTGAGTCCGCGCGTCGGCGGTGGCCGCACCCTGTCCGAGCGCGTGGTGCTCGTGCCGTGGGGCGACGCACCCGCGGGTGGTGAGCGCGCCCTGGCGACCGTCCGCGACCGTCCGTGGCCCGGCAAGCTCCCCGGTCCGCCGCCCGCCACCGTGCTCGAGCGCCCCCGACCGGTCGACGTGGTCGCTGCCGGTGGTGCGAGCGTCGACGTCGACGAGCGCGGCGTGCTGTCCGGCGCTCCCGAACGGTTCCGTGCCGAGGGCGACCGGGGCGGCGGCTTCTCGGCCGTGACGGCCTGGGCGGGTCCGTGGCCACTCGTCGTCCGGTGGTGGGAGTCCGGCGGCCGACGCCTGCACCGGCTGCAGCTCGTCGACGCCGAGGGGCGTGCCTGGTACCTGGTGCTCGCGGACCACCGCTGGTGGGCGGAGGCGATCGCGACGTGACCCCGACCCCCACCACCACCAACAGGAGCGTGTCCTGATGGGCTACAGCAACCCACCCGTCCCGTGGTCGCAGTTCGAGCGCGCGCTGTCCGACAAACGGAGCCCGGGCACCGCGCACGACGGCGACGGCGGCGACAGCCCGGCGTGGTCGCGGAAGCGCGAGCCGTACGTCCCGTCGCCGATCGACACCGACGGCGGCCCGGTCGTGCCGTACGCCGAACTGCACGCGCACTCGGCCTTCAGCTTCCTCGACGGCGCCAGTCAGCCCGAGCACCTGTTCGAAGAAGCCGCCCGGCTCCGGCTGCACGCCCTCGCGCTCACCGACCACGACGGCTTCTACGGGGCAGCCCGGATGGCCGAGGTCGCCGAGTCCTACCCGCAGGTGGGCACCGTCTTCGGCACCGAGCTGTCCCTGGGGCTGACCGAACCGCAGAACGGTGTGCCCGACCCCGAGGGCTCGCACCTGCTCCTGCTCGCCGACGGGCAGGACGGCTACCACCGCTTGGCCGGCGCGGTCACGAGCGCGCACCTGGCCGCCGGATCCGAGAAGGGCAGCCCGCAGTACGACCTCGACGACCTCGCCGCACGCGCGGACGGCCACTGGCGTGTCCTGACCGGGTGCCGGAAGGGCACCGTGCGGCAGGCCCTCGAGCAGGGTGGGGAATCCGCCGCCGACACCGCGCTCCGGGTGCTGCTCGACCGGTTCGGCAGCCGCAACGTCGTGGTGGAGCTGCTCGACCACGGCGACCCCCTCGACAGCGCCCGCAACGACGCCCTGGCCGCCCTGGCCACGAAGCACGCACTGCCCCTGGTCGCCACCGGCAACGTGCACTACGCCACCCCGGACCGGTTCCCGGTGGCCACCGCGCTCGCGGCGGTCCGTGCTCGCCGCAGCCTCGACGAGATCGACGGCTGGCTGCCCGCAGCCGACACCGCCCACCTGCGCTCCGGCGCCGAGATGGCCAGACGGTTCGGGCGCTACCCCGGCGCGGTCGAACGGACCGTGGAGCTCGCCGACGAACTCGGGTTCCGGCTGAAGACGGTCAAGCCCGGGCTGCCCGACCTCGACGTCCCGGACGGACACACCGCGATGTCGTGGCTGCGCGAGCTCACCTGGACCGGTGCCCGGCGGTTCTACCCGGGCAGCGCCGACGGCGTCGAGCCCCGCAAGCGGGAGCGCATCGAACGCGAGCTGTCCGTGATCGAGGAGAAGAACTTCCCCGGGTACTTCCTGATCGTGCGCGACATGGTGCAGTACGCCCGCGGCCGGGGCATCCTCTGTCAGGGGCGGGGTTCGGCGGCGAACTCGGCGGTCTGCTACCTGCTCGAGATCACCGCGGTGGACTCGATCCGCTACGGGCTGCCGTTCGAGCGGTTCCTGTCGGCGATGCGCGACGAGGAGCCCGACATCGACGTCGACTTCGACTCGGACCGCCGCGAAGAGGTGATCCAGTACGTCTACGCCAAGTACGGCCGGCACAACGCCGCCCAGGTCGCGAACGTGATCACCTACCGGCCCAAGGGCGCGGTGCGCGACATGGCGAAGGCGCTCGGCCACAGCCCCGGACAGCAGGACGCCTGGTCGAAGCAGGTCGAACGGTGGGGTTCGGTGACCGAGAGCCAGGACCACGACATCCCACCGGCGGTCGTCGGACTCGCGAGCGACGTCCTCGGGTTCCCGCGGCACCTCGGCATCCACTCCGGCGGCATGGTGCTGACCGACCGCCCGGTGGGCGAGGTCGTGCCGATCGAACACGCCCGGATGGACGGCCGCACCGTGCTCCAGTGGGACAAGGACGACTGCGCCTACATGGGACTCGTGAAGTTCGACATGCTCGGGCTCGGCATGCTCGCCGCGTTGCAGTACTCGTTCGACCTGGCGGCAGAGCACTGCGGTGAGCGCTGGGAGATGCACTCCATCCCGAAGGAGGAACAGGGTGTCTACGACCAGCTCTGCCGCGCGGACACGATCGGGGTGTTCCAGGTGGAGTCCCGCGCGCAGATGGGCACCCTGCCCCGACTGCTCCCACGGCGGTTCTACGACCTGGTGATCGAGGTCGCACTCGTCCGCCCCGGGCCGATCCAGGGCGGCGCAGTGCACCCGTACATCCGACGGCGCACCGGCGAGGAACCGATCACCTACATGCACCCGGCGCTCGAACCCGTGCTCGAACGCACCCTCGGGGTCCCGCTGTTCCAGGAACAACTCATGCAGATGGCGATCGCGGTCGGCAACTGCTCCGGGGACGACGCCGACCTGCTGCGGCGGGCGATGGGGTCGAAGCGCGGACACGAGAAGATCGACCGGCTGCGGGACAAGCTCTACGCGGGGATGGCGGACAACGGCATCCACGGCGCCGACGCCGACGCGATCTACGCGAAGATCCAGGCCTTCGCGAACTTCGGCTTCGCGGAGAGCCACTCGATCAGCTTCGCCCTCATCGTCTACGCGAGCGCGTGGATGCGGCTGCACTACCCGGGGGCGTTCCTGGCAGCGCTGCTCCGGGCGCAGCCGATGGGGTTCTACTCACCGCAGACCCTGGTCGCCGACGCCCGGCGGCACGGTGTCCGCGTGCTGCGACCGGACATCCTGCGGTCCGGGGTGGACGCCACGCTCGAACCGCTGCCGGACGGGGACGCCCCGGTCGGTGCCGACGCCTGCCTGGCCGCCGAGCAGCCCCCGGTACTGCCGTTCGACAAGGCGCTCCCCGACGACACAGCGAGCCACCGTCGCGACGGTGCCTTCGCCGTGCGGCTCGGGCTCGCCGAGGTCGCGTCGCTCAGCCGGAAGAGCGCCGAGAAGATCGTCGCCGAGCGGGACACCAACGGCCCCTTCCGCGACATGTCGGACCTGGCCCGCCGGGTCGGACTCACGACGCCGCAGCTCGAGGCCCTCGCTGCCGCCGACGCCTTCGCCCCGTTCGACATCGACCGCCGCGGTGCGATGTGGTCGGCTGCGCAGGCTGCGGCCGAGCGTCCGGACCAGCTGCCGGACACGCAGGTGTTCGTGCAGCCGCCGCTGTTCGGTCAGATGACAAGCGGGGACGTGCTCATCGCGGACATGTGGTCGACGGGCATGACGACCGACGACCACCCCGTCCGGCACGTGCGCGACCGGCTCGCAGCCCGCCGGGTGCTCAGCGTGCAGGACACCGCGACCGCCGAGACCGGACGACGGGTCGAGGTCGGCGGGATCGTGACGCACCGGCAGCGTCCGGCGACCGCGTCCGGCATCACGTTCCTGAACGTCGAGGACGAGACCGGGCTGGTCAACGTCATCTGCAGCGTCGGGGTGTGGGGACGCTACCGTCGGGTGGCACGGGAGTCCCCGGCGGTGATCGTCCGGGGCATCCTCGAGCGGTCACCCGACGGCGTGGTCAACCTGGTGGCGGACCGCATCGAGCACCTGTCGCTGTCCGTCCGCACCCGGTCGCGCGACTTCCAGTGAGCGGTCCTGCGCCGGTGATCGGTCGTGCTCGGGTGATCGGTCGTGCTCGGGTGAGCGGTCCTGCTCGGGTGAGCGGTCGTGCTCAGCGCACCTCGGGCAGGGTGATCGTGACCTCGAGCCCACCGGCAGGCACGTTGCGGAGCGACGCCGTGCCCCCGGCGCGTTCCGCCACCGCGCGGACGATCGCGAGTCCCAGACCGGAGCCGCCCGGCAGGGCGCCGGCGCCCGTGGAGGGGTCGGGGTTCGGGCGGGACGTCCGTGCCTCGTCCGGACGCGTGAACCGGTCGAAGGCCACGGGGATGAACGACTCGGGTACACCGGGGCCGTCGTCGGTGATCTGCAGCACGCCCTGGCCGCCGGTGCTCCGCCAGGACACGAAGATGCCGCCACCGCGGGGGAGTGCGGCCACGGCGTTGCCCGCGATGTTCGTGACGAGCTGGGCCATCCCACCCGTGTCGATCCGGTAGCGCGGTTCCACGGTGCCGCCGCCGATGCCCGGGCCGGACCCGCCGACGGCGACCGGCGGCTCCAGGTCGAAGTCGACGGTGACGTCCTTCGCCGACGCGATGAGCCGGACGCGGTCGACCGCTGCCATCACCTCATCGCCGAGGTCCGACCAGGCGGTCTCCGGCCGTCGGTCGCCGTCCTGTTCACGTTGCTCAGACTCCTCGATCCGCGACAGTGCGAGCAGGTCGTTGGCGAGCCGGGACAACCGCGCGACGCTGTGCTTGGCCCGTTCGATGTGGGCGGCGAGGGCGGCGGCGTCGTTGCCGTCGAGCGAGGCGAGGTCGAGCTGGGTCGTCAGGATGGCCAGGGGCGTCCGGAGCTCGTGGCTGGCGTCCGACACCATCTGGCGTTCACGCTCGGTCGCCTGCCGGGTCCGGGCCAGGAAGGCGTTGAGCGTCGTCGCCAGGGATGCCAGCTCGTCCCGGGCGGGGCCCACCGGCAGTTCGGCGCGCTCCGGGGCGACGGAGAGCCGTTCGGCCTCGCGGCGCATCCGGTTCACCGGACGCAACGCGGTGGTCGCGAGCACCCAGGACGCCACGCCGAAGGCGAGCAGGATCGCCAGGCCGGTCAACGACAGGGTCGTCGTGAGGTCGTCGACGACGATGGCCTCGGCCTGCGAGTTACGGGCGGCGACGACCGTCCACCGGCCGGCCTCGTTGACGGGGTGCTCCACGACGACGCGGTACTCCGAGCCGGATGCCGTGATGATCGAGGTGCCGGCAGGGGTGGACCGCAGACTGCCGAGCGCCTGCTCGACGCGGTCCGGCATCGTCGAGAGCACGATCTCGCCGGACGGGGACACGACGGCGACGAGCTGCGCGTTGCCCGGTGACGACAGGTCGGGGTCGCTGTCGACCTCGAGCGTGGCGACGTAGGGGTCGGCATCGGCGTCGAGCAGCGTGCGGGTCGCACTCGCGACGACGCTCACCACCTGGAACCGCATCACCAGGACGAGCAGCAGGATCACGATCGCCGCGATCGCCGTCGAACCGATCGTGATCCGGGCACGCAGCGACAGCAGACGCAGCGGCCGGATCGGACCACCGCGTCGGTGGTCCGATCGTGGGGCGTCGTCGGCCCCGCTCACGCCCCGAGCAGATCCAGGCGGTACCCGCGACCGCGGACCGTGGCGATGGCGACGGTGGCCTCGTGCGCGGTGAGCTTCTTGCGGAGGTACGAGATGTACTGCTCGACCACGTTCGGGTCGACGTGCTGCGAACCGTCCCAGACCTCTTCGAGGATCTTCGGGCGGTCGACGACACTGCCGGCGGACCGGGCGAGCAGGCGGAGCAGGGCGAACTCCGTGGGGCTCACGGCGACGCGCTGGCCCTTGATCGAGATGCGGCGTGCCTCGGAGTCGATGGAGACGTCGCCGACCTCGATCGTGCGGGGAGCCCCGGCGGACTCACGACGGCCGAGCGCACGCAGCCGAGCGGTGAGCTCGGCGAAGGCGAAGGGCTTGGTGAGGTAGTCGTCCGCACCGGCGTCGAGCCCGAACACACGGTCGTCCACGGCGTCGCGCGCCGTCACGAGCAGGATCCGCACGGGGTCCTCGCGCTCACGGATCCGCCGGGCGAGCTCGAAGCCGGACATGCCGGGCATCATCACGTCCACGACCGCAAGGTCGAACGCCTGCTCGCCGAGCGCGATGAGCGCCTCGACACCGTTCTCGACCGCCGTCACGCGGTACCCCTCGGCCGCGAGTCCGCGCTCCATCAGGGCCCGCATCTCGTCGTCGTCCTCGACCACCAACAGCCGCATAGTGGACCTCCTCGGACCCATCGTGGCATCGAACCGTCGCCGAGGGCCGTTCTCAGGCCGAACTCGCTGAATCTCGTCACAGGACAGGGCGGAACGGTCTGTCCCACGTTCTAGGGACGTGAGCGTCGCTTGCTTCGTTGCTAGGCTCCGGCAGCGGACAGCGCGACCCGATGCGCCGCCCGCACTGGGGGATCATGAACGACTCGATCGACCATCCGGCAATCGTGCGCCTGCGCGCCGAACTGGACGCCGCGTGGAAGGGGATCGGCACGCTCGCACAGCTGGAGGACGTACCGCGCGACCGCGTGGTCGCAGAGCTGCGGACGGCGGTGCCGGACGTGGCGAGCCGTGCCGCACGCGAGGTCGGCATCGAGGCCGTCGTCGCCGAGATCAACCGGTACGCCGACACCGGGGTCCCCGGTGCGACCGACGTCGTGCCGACCGAGGTGATCTGGTCCGACGTGGTGCGGACGGCGTCGGAGGCGGCCTGCGCGGCACGCTGAGGTGGACCCGGCACAACGTCTGCGCGGCACGCTGAGTAGACCCGGCACCGCGCAAACGCGACGCGCCTAGTCGTCCTCGCCGAGCAGTTCCCCGCGCACCCGTCGGATGTCCTCGAGCAGCGCCCCGATGAGCACCCAGTGCCGGGAGTTCGGACGCACCACCTCGAGCGGCGCGGTGAGTGCCGGCTCCGAGGCCTCCGCCCACGGCTCGGCGTCCGGTCCGAGCGCAGCAGCGTCCGCCCCACCGGCCCCGGGTGCCGGGTCGAGCCGCGTCGACTCGACCCGCGCACTGAGCGCCCGCACGTCCGCCCCGATCCGCGCCACCTCGGTCGCGATGCCGTGCACCACCGGATCGTCCCGCAGGTCCGGGGCGGTGTTGTCGCGGATCGCCCGGGTCATGCCGGTGACCCGGGTCACCAGGATGCGCAGGTGGTCGGTGACCACCACGTCGCGGTCGAGGATCGTCCGGTGCCGGCCGCTGCGCGGGTTCATCGTCAGGGACTCGCGGGCCGCCCCCAGGGACGCCTCGGCCTTGGCGTGCTGCTGCCGGAGGGCCCGGGCCGCGACGAGGGCCTCGTCCCAGCGTGCGCGGTCCCACCCCTCGGTCAGGCCGATCGCGATCCGCTCGAACGCCACCGCGGTGTCGCGGGCGAGCCGGGCGACGGCGAGGTGCGCCGGCTCGAGCAGGACGGGCGGCACGATGAGCGCGTTCACGACCAGGGCGACGATCGCACCGATCACGGTCTCGAGGATCCGGTCGGCGGAGTAGTTCGGCGTCACGACCCCGGCGGTGAGCACGAGCATCCCGCTGATCCCCACCTGGGTGGCCGACGTCGGGGTGAGCCGGAGCGCCCACGCGATCAGGATCGCGAGCACGATGACGAGCAGCACCACGAACACGCCGTCGCCGAGCAGCAGGTGGAACCCGGTGGCCAGCACGACGCCGATGACGACGCCCGCGCTCCGCTCGAGCCCCTTCACGAACGACTGGTTGATGCTCGGCTGCACCACGAGCAGGGCCGCGATGGCCGCGAAGGTGGGGAACGGCCCCTGGATCACCAGACGGCAGAGGAGCACGGCGGCCACCACCGCGACGGCGGTCTTCACGACCTGCAGGAACGGCGTGCGACTGGAGCTGCGGAGACGCGCGACCGGGTTCACACCGACCACGGTAGCCACCGGCCGCGCGCCGAGCCGTGCACGAACGCGACGAAACCCGTGCGACGCGGTTGACTGATGTCGTGTGGCCCAACCATGAGCGCGTCATCCCGCAGGCCTTCGCCGGCTCCGGGACCTCCGTGGTGGCCGCGCGGGCGCACTCCGTCGAACCGTCGGGCAACGGCTACCTGTACGGCTACGAGGTCGACACACTGGACCGCAACGGCCAACGCGCCACGGTCCTGACCTACGTCGACACCGGCGGCACCCACGACCAGAACAGCGCCATCGTCACGGACCCGGCGACGGGCGAACCGGTGTCGGTCTGGGCGTACCCGAACGATCCAGGCCTGCCGGTGCTGCCGCAGGTCACCTACCGCGACGCCGTCGCCGAGCTGCTGACCACCCTCGGCATGCCCGTCACCGACCCGGTGCTCACCGTCGCCGCGTACCGGCCCGGCAAACGTGCGGTGGTGCGCGTCGACGCCCCCGAGCGCACCCTGTTCCTGAAGATCGTCCGTCCGCACCGGGTCGCGCCGATCGTGCAGTCGCACGAGCAGTTCGTCGCGGCCGGCCTGCCGGTGCCGCGCGTGCTGTCCAGTCGTGGTGACGGCCTGCTCGTGCTTGAGCGCATCCGCGGCGTGCCGGCCGGCAGCCGCATCCTCGACATCGCCGACGACCCGCGCTTCGTGGCGTCGCTCGCGGCGTTGAGCGGCCGCGTCGCCACCGTGCCGATGACCCAGCAGGCCCGTGCGGACGCGATGGACCATGCCGACTGGCACCGTCGCACGCTCATCGCCGCCCTGCCGCGCGACGCCGAGGAGATCGACCGCCTGTACGACGCCATCGGCCGCCGTTCCATCGGTTGGTCGAGCTCGACCAAGCAGGTCGTGCACGGCGACCTGCACCTGGAGCAGGTGTTCGTCGACGAGGACGAGCCGTGGCGCATCTCGGGCCTGCTCGACATCGACACCGCGGGCTGGGGGTTCCCGGTCCGTGACGTCGGAGCCGTCGTCGCCCACCTCGTGGTGACCGGGCTGTGGCACCGGTCCCGAGGCGACGCGGAGCGCGGCGCCGCCGCCGAGCGCCTCGCCGACGCGATCGCCCGCGACTGGGTCGCGCGCAACCCGCGCGAGACCGACCGCATCGGGCCCGCCATCGGCGCGCAGCTGCTCGCCCACGCCGGCGGCCAGGCGACCACCGGTTCCGCCAACGGGATCCAGACCGCCCAGCAGCTCCTCGCAGCGACGCAGGCCGCCCTGGCGGACGCGGCCCCGAGCCTCCCGACCGGCGCGTCGACCCGCCCGCGGTCCGCACCGCAGGCCTGACGGCTCGCAGCCCCGTCGCTTCGGCGGTATGGACGCGACTGCAGGACGGACGGGAGGCGCGGGTCGGGCCCGCAACGGGCCTCCCGTCCGCCGTCGCGACGCGCGCGGGCAACGCGGCGGTCGCCTCCGTCGGCGGTCCGGGAGTAAACTGAGCGCGCACGCACCGTGTTCCCGCGTGCCGCGTCGATTCCGGACGCAGCCGTCGATCACTTGATCGACGCGGGGACCGGGCCGTGAGTGCCCCGAGGGGGCACCACGTGCGTGTGACGACGCCGGATCCCGGCGCGGACCGTCCGAACCTGCTCCCGGCAGGTGCTCGTGTGGAACGGCTCGCGGGAGTCCACCGGACGTCCCGATGCGGGGACCGGCGATGCGGTGGGCCACGGTGGCCCGCGGCCGAACCGGAGCCGCGCCAGGCCCCGGTGCAGGACTTCCCGCCCCACGGGCGGATCGCCCCGACGTGTGGGCGGAACAGGAGGAGCGTTGGCTCGATCAGGCACCCGGCGTGCTGCCGGCGGGACGCGGACCGCGTCACGTCGCACCAGGCCGCTGGACAACGACGGCGTCATCCCCGTCCTCGCCCGCGCTGTGCGCGAGGTCGAGGCCGCGGCGCAGCGCGGACCACTCAAGGCGTCGAACCGGACGAAGTTCCAGGCGGTCGCCCTGCTGATGCGCGAAGAGCGCGCGCGGGTGAAGGCCGACACGGAGCTCACCGACGCGCAGCGCGCCGAACAGCTGAAGCGGCTCGACGGCGTGGCCACGATCCTGGCGAAGACGGCGGCGCGGGACACCAGCGTCATCCAGCTCCTCGCCGAAGAGGTGCAGGTGCCCGAGGCGACGCGCGCGGTCAAGCGCGACATGATGATCGCCGGTGGCGTCGAGCTCCAGCCGGAGGACCTCGTCATCGCGTCCGAGCCCGCCGCGGTGGTCGAGACCCCGGTGCGTGCCGTCGTGCCGCAGTCCGTCGTCCAGCGCCAGCTCGCGAACCCGTTCATGCCGCCGGACTTCGCCCTCGCCGACCAGCCCGTCGCGCACCCGCGCCGCCTGGCGAACTGGGAACTGTTCGGACCGCTGTTCAAGTCGTTCGAGTACGGCGCGGGCGGGGGAGCGGCGACGATGCCGCTGCCGGAGCCCCCGACGCTGCACTCGCGCTCGGGCACCACGCTCATGAAGCACCAGGCGGAGCTCATCACCGCCGCAGCGCAGGGGCACCGTACCTTCCTGCTCGCCGACGAGCCCGGCCTCGGCAAGACCGCGCAGTCGCTGCTCGCCGCCGACGCCGCGAACGCGTTCCCGCTGCTCGTCGTCGTGCCGAACGTCGTCAAGACGAACTGGGCACGTGAGGCCGAGCGCTGGGTGCCGAACCGTCGCGCCACGGTGATCCACGGGGACGGCAACGACCTCGACGGGTTCGCCGACATCGTCATCGTGAACTACGAGATCCTCGACCGGCACGCCGGGTGGCTCGGCAACTTCGGGTTCAAGGGGATGGTCGTCGACGAGGCGCACTTCATCAAGAACAAGGACTCGCAGCGCGCCCGGTTCGTGCTGCAGATCGCCGAGCGCATCCGGCAGCGCACCGCCACCCCGCTGCTCATGGCGCTGACCGGTACCCCGCTCATCAACTCGGTCGAGGACTTCCGCACCATCTGGGAGTACCTCGGATGGATCGACGACAAGAAGCCGCGCGCCAAGCTCATGAACGAGCTCGAGGAGATCGGCCTGACCCCGGCCGACCCCGGGTTCTTCGTCGAGGCCCGCCGTGCCGTCATCGACCAGGGCATCGTCCGACGCCGCAAGGTCGACGTCGCCGCGGACATCCCCGCACGCCGGATCGCCGACATCCCCGTCGAGCTCGACGGCGACGAGGGCCGCTCCATCCGCGACGCCGAGCGCGAGCTCACCGCGAAGCTCGTCCGCCGGTACCACCAGGCGCTCGACGCCCGCACCGGGCAGGACCCGGTCGTCGGCATCGACCACAAGCTGGTCCGCCAGGTCGCGCGCTGGGAGCTCGAGGACCAGGACGCCTCGTCGACCGGCGAGAACGTGTTCTCGATGGTCCGCCGCATCGGCCGGGCCAAGGCCCAGCTCGCGGCCGACTACGCCGCGCAGCTCGCCTCGAACGTCGGCAAGGTCGTGTTCTTCGCGAAGCACCTCGACGTGATGGACCAGGCGGAAGAGGTGTTCGCCCGTCGTGGGCTGCGCACCGCCACGATCCGCGGCGACCAGACCCCGACGCAGCGCACGGCCGAGATCGACTCGTTCGTGAACGACCCCGACGTCGCCGTCATCGTCTGCTCGCTGACCGCGGCCGGCGTCGGCCTGAACCTGCAGGTGTCGTCGAACGTCGTGCTCGCCGAGCTGTCGTGGACGAGCGCCGAGCAGACCCAGGCGATCGACCGTGTGCACCGCATCGGGCAGGAAGAGCCCGTCACCGCGTGGCGCATCATCGCCGCGCAGACGATCGACACCAAGATCGCCGAGCTCATCGACTCGAAGGCGTCCCTGGCCGCCCGTGCGCTCGACGGCTCGGACGAAGCGGTCGTCGACTCCGGCGACATCCAGCTCGACGCGATGGCCGCGCTGCTGACCGAGGCGCTCGGCGGCTAGCGCAGGCGCGTCCGGACAGCAGAACACCGGTGTTCGCACTCTGAACCGCGTCATGCGCGTGTTCGGAGCGTGAACACCGGTGTTTTGCGAAGCGCCGCCGCTCAGATGCGGGACTGCACCTCGGCCAGGGACGGGTTCGTCGCCGTCGTCCCGTCGGGGAACACCAGCGTCGGCACCGTCTGGTTGCCGCCGTTGACCTCGGCGACGAGTTCCGCGGTACCGGGGGTCTGCTCGATGTCGACCTCGGTGAAGGGGACCCCGGCCTTCGACATCTGGTTCTTCAGCCGGGCGCAGTAGCCGCACCACGTGGTGGTGAACATCGTGACGCCGCCGGCTTCGGGCGTGAACTGCTCGCGGGTGATCGTGTCGCTCATCCCTGCAGGCTAACCCCGGGTGCGGGGAATCCGCGCAGTGCCTGGTAGACAAGACCGTGTGAGCCACACGCACCTCGAGATCGAGCGCACCTACGACCTGCCCGAGGGCGGTGCCCTGCCCGACCTCGTCGGCGCGGGCGGCATCCTCCGCACCGAGCACCAGGAGCCGTTCGAACTGGACGCGACCTACTGGGACACCGAGCGGTACGACCTGGTGGCCGCGCGGGTGACGGTCCGCCGTCGCACCGGTGGCCCCGACGCCGGTTGGCACATCAAGCGCTCCGAGTCGGACACGGTCCGCCACGAGCAGCAGTTCCCCCTGACCGACGACGCCGACACGGTGCCCGACGAGGTCCTCGCCGCACTCTTCACCGAGCGTCGCGGCCGCGGGCTGCGTCCGGTCGTCCGGATCACCACCACCCGGACCGTCACTCGACTGCTCGACGAGGACGGCGACCAGATCGCCGAGCTCGCCGACGACCAGGTCACCGCCCAGCGCCTCGACGACGACGCCCCGGAGACCCCGCGCACCTGGCGTGAGGTCGAGGTCGAGACCGTCGACGGCGTCGACCCGCAGATCGCCCACGAGCTGTTCGCGGCCCTCGACGGACGCTTCGCGGCCGTCGGCGCCGGCCCCGCCGCAGTCGCGTCCAAGCTGGCACGCGGGCTGGCAGGAGCACCGGCACCGCGCCTCCAGACCGAGGAGAAGCCGGCCAAGGGCACGACCGCACGCATCCTGGCGAAGCGGGTGCGCAAGCTGCGCATCGCGCTGCTCGGCCAGGAGGCCCGGCTCCGCTCCGGCGACACGGCCGACCTCCGGCAAGCGGCCGACACCACCCTCGAGATCGCCGCGATCCTGGGCGCCTACCGCCCGGCGTTCCGCGACGGCGAGGCCGTCGACCGCGCCGCCGAGGCGGCGGACGGCCTGGCGGGCGTCACCGCCCGTGCGGCGCTGGCCGAGTACCTGATCGACCGGCTGCCGCGGGCGTCGTCGCCGGCGCAGGACGACCTGGTCGACGCGTTGACCCGTGAGCGGATCCTGGCCTCGACCCGTGAGCGTCGCGACCAGGCGGTGCGCGACGTCGTCGCGTTCCTGCACGGCGAGCCGTTCCTCGAGCTGCTCGACGCCCTCGACGACGCAGCCGAGCGTCCGGTGCCGACCGCGTGGTCGCTCCGCTCGCCGAAGCAGGTCGCCCAGGACGTCGGCGCCGACGTGAAGCCGCGCGTGCGCGAGCTCGTCCGGGCCGCCGTCGCCGACGACACCTCGGACACCGCCGCCGAGCGGGAGGCCGCCGACCGGAGCACCACCGAGGCCGCGTGGCAGGAGACGATGCGGGCCCGGATGGCGATGGACGTGCTCGGCGACGACGCGTTCCCACACGCGCTGTGGAAGCGGATCGGTACCGCCGCCGACGTGCTGACGGAGCGGGTGCGGTCGCTGCGCGCCCTCGACATCCTGCGGGCGAACGCGGCGATCGCGGAGCGTGGCGGTGAGGGCACGTTCGGGTACGGGGTGCTCGCGGGGGACCGGGTGCGCCTGGCCGAGGAGTCCTACGACGAGGCGGTGCACGCGCTCAACCGCGTGTGAGCGGAGTGCGCGCGTTGCGTGCGCCGCTGTTCGCTTGGTGAGCAGAAGAGGTCGGGTCCCGCGTTCGGACCCGACCTCTTCTGCTCACGAAGTGCGCGGCGCTGCTCAGCCCGCGGCGATCGGGGTGGCGGTCGCCGCGGCGGGCGTCTCGTCGGCGAGCCCGAGCACGTCGAGCAGCCAGGCGAGTTCGAACGCCCGCTCCTTCCACGACGCGTACCGACCGCTGACACCACCGTGGCCGGCGGACATCTCGGTCTTCAGCAGCACGGGCGCGCCGACCTCGCGGAGCTTCGCGGTCCACTTCGCGGGCTCGACGTAGAGCACGCGGGTGTCGTTGATCGAGGTCACGGCGAGGATCTGCGGGTACTGGACGTCGTCGCGGACGTTCTCGTAGGGCGTGTACTCGCTCATGTAGCGGTAGACCTCGGCGTCGTGCAGCGGGTCGCCCCACTCGTCCCACTCGATGACGGTGAGGGGCAGGTCCGGGTCGAGGATGCTCGTCAGCGCGTCGACGAACGGCACGGCCGCCAGGATGCCGGCGAACCGTTCGGGTGCGAGGTTCGCGACGGCGCCCATCAGGAGCCCACCCGCACTGCCGCCCTCGGCCACGAGCCGGTCGGCGCTCGTCCGGCCGGACTCGATCAGGTGCTCGGCGACCGCGACGAAGTCGGTGAAGGTGTTCTTCTTCGTCAGGGTCTTGCCGTTCTCGTACCAGTGCCGGCCGAGTTCACCGCCACCACGGACGTGCGCGACCGCGAAGACGACACCGCGGTCGAGCATCGACAGGCGCATGACGCTGAAGCCGGGGTCGATCGAGTGTTCGTACGAGCCGTAGCCGTACAGGTGCAGCGGCGACGGCGAGTCCTGGTCGACGGCGTCACGGCGCCAGACGAGCGAGATCGGCACGCGGGTGCCGTCGGCCGCGGTGGCCCAGTCGCGTTCCTGCACGTAGTCGGCCGGGTCGTAGCCACCGAGCACGGGCTGGCGCTTCAGGACGGTGACCTCGCCGGTGGCCAGGTCGAGGTCGCTGACCTCGGAGGGGGTGACGAACGACGTGTACCCGATGCGGAGTGTCGGCTGCTCCCACTCCGGGTTGCCGCCGAGCCCCGCGGAGAACAGGGCTTCGTCGAAGGGGACCTCGTGCGCGTCGCCGTAGCCGTCGCCCTCGATCGGGATGATCGCGACGCGGGGGAGCGCCTCGGACCGGTACTCCAGCGCGAGGTGCCCGGCGAAGGCGTCGACCGACTCGATGCGGCGCTCGGTGTGGTGTGCCACGACGACGCGGCGGTCACGCTCGGACGTCGGGTCGTCGGCGGGGACGTCGACGAGCTCGAAGTTCTCGGCGCCGTCGTTGTGCAGCACCAGGAACCGGTCGCTGCCACCGACGATGGCGTGCTCGATCTCGTACTCGACGCCCTCGCGGCGGGGCCAGACGACCTGGAACTCACCGGTCGGGTCCGCAGCATCGAGGACGTGCGCCTCGGACGTGATCTTCGAGCCGAGCTCGATGACGATGTACTGCGACGAGCGGGTGACGCCGACGCCGATCCAGTAGCGGTCGTCGGGTTCCTCGAACACCAGGACGTCCTCGGACGCCGCGGTGCCGACCGTGTGCCGCCAGATCTTGTCCGGACGCCAGGACTCGTCGACCGTGGGGTAGAAGACGTAGCGGCCCGCCGGGTCGAACGTGGCGCCGGCCCCGGTGTTCGGGATGGCGTCGCCGAGGTCGGTCCCCGAAGCCAGGTCGCGCACGTGCAGGGTGTACCGCTCGTCGCCCTCGACGTCGATGCCGTACACCAGGCGGGTGCCGTCGTCGCTGATGTCGTAGGTGCCGAGGGAGAAGAACTCGTGGCCGTCGGCCAGGGCGTTGCCGTCCAGCACCACCTGCTCACCGGGCAGGGTCGACTCGCCCTCGACCACGGCGGGCGGCGTCCAGTCGTCCGGGCCGGCGACGGGCACGCGGCAGTGCACGCCGTACTGGCTGCCCTCGGCGGTGCGGGTGAAGTACCACCAGTCGCCCATGCGCACCGGCACCGAGAGGTCGGTCTCCTGCACGCGGCTCTTCACCTCGGCGAAGATGCGGTCCCGCAGCGGCGCGAGGTGCGCGGTCGCGGCGTCGGTGTGGGCGTTCTCGGCTTCGAGGTACGCCAGGGTGTCGGGGGATTCCTTGTCCCGCAGCCACTCGTAGTCGTCGACGAAGTCGATGCCGTGGTGGGTCCGTGTCACGGGCCGCTTGGCGGCGCTGGGCGGGGTGGATGCGGTGTGCTCGTTGCTCACCGTCCCACCCTATTCGCCCGCACCCCCGGTCAGGCCGCGGTCCGCTCGTGGCCGCCCACAGCGGCGTGCACCCGCTGCTCGAACGCCTCGAGCTCGGCGACCACGGCGGGTGCCACCCAGGCGCGGTCACGGCGGCGACGGGTGACCGGACGGAGCACGCCCGCCAGCACCAGGTCGAGCGTGACGCGCTCGACCTGGTCGGCGGTGAGCAGGGTTCCCAGGTGCGCTTCGGTCAGGACGGGGTCGTCGGCGAGCGCACGGCCGACGACGGCGTGCGGGCCCGTGGCGCAGGGACCGGCGGACCGGTCGGCGTCGTGCTCGGCGAGCAGCAGGGCGCCGAGCGTCGCCTCGTCGCACACCGTCCCGATCGCCAGGGCCAGGTCGGCCACGAACCCGGTGACCTGGCCGTCGCGGTACCGCTCCAGGTGCCGGAAGTACCGCCGTCGGTCCGCCGCGAGTGCGGTGGCCACGGGTGCGGTCACCGTCGTCGTGACCCCGCGGCGCCGCAGCACGGCACCGATCAGCGCCCGCCCGATCCGACCGTTGCCGTCGGTGAAGGGGTGGATCGACTCGAACTGCGCGTGCGCGATGGCCGCCTGGGCGATCGGGTGCAGGTCCACACGGTGCACGAACGCGAGCAGGTCGGCCATCAGCGGTGCCACGAGCTCCGGCGGCGGTGGGACGTACCGGGCGTCGCGGGGTGTGGCGCCGCCACCGATCCAGTTCTGCACGTCGCGGTACCGGCCTGCGGACCGTCCGTCGACCGGGTCGTCGCGCATCAGCAGACGGTGCGCCTCGAGCAGGGACGACTCCGTGACGATGCCCGAGTCCGCCGCGGAGACCAGGTGCTCGACGGCGCCGCCGGCCCGGACCACCGCGGTGGCACCCGGGTTCGCCCGGATGCCGACGAGCGCGCGCGCCAGGTCGTCGATCGAGGCGGGCTCGTCCTCGATCCGCGACGACGCCACGGCTTCGGTCCGGCCGAGCACGGACCCGAGCGGTGCGAGCCGGGAGCCGTGGTGGACGTCGAGGGTGCGCAGGGCCGTGGCGCTCCGGTCGAGCAGTGCGACGGTGTCGTCGTCGGGTGTCCACCGAGCCCCGGCGATGGACGGGGGCACCGACACCCGCACGGTGGTCACCAGCCGGTCGTCACGGCACCCGCGGACTGCGCTGCGCCAGGGTCGTTCGGCGCTGTGGTGCGTGGGCCAGGTCTCGCTCCGGTGTGCCATCCCGCGACGGTAGGGCCGCCGGGACGTCCGGCGCCAGGAATCGGTATTTCGCCCGCACGCCCCGCCCGCACGCCCCCGCGTACCGTTGGTGCCATGAGCAACTCCTTCGCGATCACCGGTGCCCACGTCGTCCCCGTCTCCGCCCCCGCCTTCGACGGCGGCGCGGTCATCGTCGAGGACGGCCGGATCACCGCGGTCGGGCCCGACGTCACCCCGCCCGACGGCATGACGGTCATCGACGCCGCGGGTTCGTGGCTCGTCCCCGGGTTCGTCGAGGCGCACGGCCACGTCGGCATCCACGAAGAAGCCAACGGCGAGGCCGGCAACGACACGAACGAGATGACCGCCCCGAACATGGCGGGCGTCCGCGCGATCGACGCGATCGACATCGACGACGAGGGCTTCCGGGACGCGCTCGCCGGCGGGATCACGAGCATCGTCGTCAAGCCCGGCTCGGGCAACCCGATCGGCGGCCAGAGCGTCGCCATCAAGACCTGGGGCGGCCGGACGATCGACGAGCAGCTCATCTCCGACTCGGTGAGCGTGAAGAGCGCCCTCGGCGAGAACCCGAAGCGGGTCTACGGCGGCAAGGGCCAGACCCCCTCCACCCGGCTCGGTGTCGCCAAGATCATCCGTGACGCCTTCGTCGACGCGCAGAACTACAAGGCCGCCCGCGATGCCGCCGCCGCGAAGGACGAGCCGTTCGCCCGCGACCTGACGAAGGAGACGCTCGTCCGGGTGCTCGACGGCGAACTCGTCTGGGACCAGCACACCCACCGCCACGACGACATCGCCACCGCCATCCGCCTGTCCGAGGAGTTCGGCTACCGGCTCGTCGTGAACCACGGCACCGAGGCGCACAAGATCGCCGACGTGCTCGCCGCGAAGGACATCCCGGTCATCTACGGCCCGCTCTTCACCAGCCGCTCGAAGGTCGAACTCCGCGACCGCGGCATCCCGAACCTCGCCACCATCGCGGCGGCCGGGGTCCGGGTCGCCATCACGACGGACGCGCCGGTCGTGCCGATCAACATGCTCGTCGACCAGGCGACCGCCGCCGTGAAGGAGGGCCTGCCCGCCCAGACCGCACTCGAGGCGCTCACGGTCAACCCGGCCGAGTTCCTGGGCTTCGGCGACCGTGTCGGTCGCCTGGCCGAGGGCTACGACGCCGACCTCGTGCTCTGGGACGGCGACCCGCTCGACGCGACCAGCCGCGCGACGCGCGTCTGGATCGACGGCAAGACCGTCTTCGCGTGGGCCGACGGGGCCGGCGTCACCACGCCGCGCTGGTAGCGGCCACGAGACGCCGGCGTCTCGCGTGACGCGGTGGGCTCAGCCACAGGCGGACGGGAGGCCCGTGGCGAGCCCGCCACGGGCCTCCCGTCCGTCAGGTGTCCGGTCGCGAGACGCCGTCGTTTCGGCACGACGCCGTCACACCCGCGAGACGCCGCCCAATTCCGCGGCGTCTCGCGGACACGACGGCGTCTTCCGGGTCGAGCGGTCAGACCGTGCTCAGACCTCGCGCGCCAGCAGGAAGTCGTTGATGCGCGTCGTCAGGTCCGCGTCGATCGCGCGGGCGTCGCCGTTCACCGAACGGATCGGCGCCGCCTGCCGCACGCTCGACACGAGCCAGAGCGCGTCCGCGGCTGCAAGATCGGCGAGGGTGACGAGCTCGTAGGCGGTCTCGATGCCCTCCTGCTCAGCGAAGCGGAACACGTCGGCCTGCGTCGTGCCCGCCAGGATCCCGATGTCGGTGCGGGGCGTGACCAGCCGGTCGCCGACCTTCATGATCAGGTTCGCGCGCGTGCCCTCGAGCACGTAGCCGTCGCTCGAGACGAACAGGGCGTCGTCGGCGCCGCGGCGGACGGCCTCGCGCAGGGCGGCCATGTTGACGCCGTACGACAGCGTCTTCGCGCCCTGCAGCAGCCAGGGCGAGGTGCGCTCGACGTCGTGCCGGTAGCCGCGGTCGAGGACGACGACGGAGATCCCCTCGGTGCGGGCGGCCGTGGAGTCGCCAGACGGCGCGGCGTAGACCCAGCCGGTCGGACGGTCGGTGCCCTCGACGCCGCGGGTCAGGACGGTCTTGGCGAAGGCCTCCCGTACCGGGTCGAGGCGCGCGCAGACGGCCTCGATGGCCTGGCGCCACGCCTCGGGGTCGGGGGCGGGCAGGTCGAGCATCGCGGCGGAGCGACCGAAGCGGGCGAGGTGCGCCTCGAGGGCCTGGGGTCGGCCGTCGATCACCGTGATCGTCTCGAACACGCCGTCACCGCGCGTGACGCCGAGGTCCTGCACCTGGACGTGCTCCTCGAGCGGCTTCGCCCACGTGAAGGCGTCGGCCGCGGGGTCGTGCGGCGCGGCGTCGCGGGAGGGCTGGTTGAGGACGGCGAGCACGGTTTCGGTCATGCGTCCATCCAACCGCAGCTCAGCCCGCTTCGGGCAGGGCGCCGAGCAGCTTCCACACGGCGGGCGTCAGCTCGGGGTGCTGCAGCGCGATCCGGCGCAGCCGGTGGTACTCCTCACCCAGCCGGGTGCCCTGCCCGGACGCCGGGTGGCTCGACCACTGCGCGTGCCGCTTGCCGATCGCCTCGTCCAGGTCGACGGCGTCCGCGCGCAGGATCAGCACGACCTGCTCGTCGACGGTCGGGAGCGTCGGCATGAACTCCCACGGGTCCTCGCCCTGACGGCTCCGGTGCTCGACGAGCATCGAGATCTCCTCGGCGGCCTCGGCGCGCAGCACTTCGAGGCTGCGCCCGGTCCTGCGGGGCTCAGCCATGGTGCCCCCGCAGCACGCCTGCCATGGGAAGAGCGTACGACACTCCATCGGCCACACTGGACGCGTGAGCCTTCGCGACGAGAGCAAGTCCCAGCATCCCCGGGTGGTGGTCGTGTACCTGCTGCGCGACGGCCAGGCAGGGCCCGAGGTGCTGCTGGGGGAGAAGCGCCGCGGCCTCGGCACCGGCCGTCTGGTCGGCCCCGGCGGCAAGCGCGAGTCCGGCGAGACGGCGGTCGAGACCGCCGTGCGCGAGGTGCGTGAAGAGGTCGGCCTGCGGCTCGACGCGGTCGACCTGGAGGCCCGTGGCACGTTGGACTACCGGTTCCCGTACCGACCGTCCTGGTCCCAGGTCTCGGACGTCTTCGTCTGCCGCCGCTGGCAGGGAGACCCGTCGGGCTCGGACGAACTGGAGCCGCTGTGGATCCCGGTCGACGCCGTGCCCTACGACGCGATGTGGGACGACGCCCGGTACTGGTTGCCGGGGGTGCTCGCTGGCGGCAACGTCCGGGCGCGGTTCACGTTCGCCGAGGACGACGCGACGGTGTCCGGGTTCACCGGGACGGGTGTCGGCGTCGGCTTGGGTGAGTAGCTGCTGGCTGCTAGCGCGTCTGCTGCGTGCGGGTGCTGCCGGTCCGGGCCTCTTCGGCGGCGGCCATGACGTCGGCGTCGCCGCTCCGGCCGCCCAGGGGTCGCACGAAGAAGTCGATGACACCGACGACGATCGCACCGATCATCGAGAACATCGCCCACCCGACGAACAGCCCGGCGGTGCCGCGCCCGTCGGCTGGGGCGAGCAGGACGCTCGCGGCGTAGAAGCCCAGCGTCAGCACGAGGAACACGACGACGACGCTGACGAGGACGCGGTGCCAGGTGATTCGGGGGTTCATGCCCCTCAGGATACGCGTCAGCGGTCGGCGTGCTTGCCGTGCGGAGCCGCCGCCGGTCGCGGCTCCTTCCGGTTCGCGGGGCGCTGCACGGCGATGCGACCGGTCGGGGTCGCGCCCGGTTCGAGGCCGTCGCGCGCGCCGGTGAAGACGTCGCCACCGGTGCGTTCGTCCTCCCAGTCGTCGTCCCGCAGCACGCTCAGGGTGCCGGTCTCGGTGGAGGTCAGCCCGTGGCGCTCCAGCTCGGCGTCGCGCTGCCCGCCGAGGAACTCGCGGTTGGCCGTGTTCGCGTCCTGGAACATCGTCGTGCGGCCGGTGACGATCGCGCGGATCCGTTTGCGCTCCCACCACTGCTTGCCGAAGTACATGAGCACGAGGCCGGCCGCCGCGTAGCACGCCATCGTGATCAGGCCTCGGGCCGGACCGGGGCCGACGCCGTAGACCTGGTGCTTGATCATGTCGACCATGCTCGAGCCGACCACGACGTTGTTGAGCCACGCGAACGGCTCGGGCATGAACCACTTCGGGTAGGCGCCGCCGGACGACGGCATGGACAGGAAGACGAAGCAGATCATCGCCGGGGCGGCGATGAAGCGGCCGACGAAGTAGCTCAGACCGTTCACCGCCAGGCCGATCGCCACGATCCAGCCCCAGGCGATGAGCACCAGCTGGATCCAGTGGCCGTGGATGGCACCGAGCACCGGGCCGGCGAGCGTGTTCGTGATGAGCGAGATGACCAGGCCGCCGACCGCGATGACCGTCATGCGGGTGCGGTGCCGGAGCGGGCCGCCCATGATGCCGATGAACATCGCGACCATGTAGCCGCCGATGCACCACGCGAGCATCACGTACATCGCCACGGTGCCGTACTCGTCCCACGCCGGCAGGGGCGCGAGCTCGGTCACCTTCGGGGTCGCGACGCCCAGGCCGGTGAGCACCGCGCTGAGGGTGGCCGGCACGAGGCTCGCGACCTGGAACTGGTGCGCGCTCGCCTTGAAGAACTCGTTCGCGGCCGGGTCGTACGCGACCGCCATCGAGCCGTCGACCACGTCGCGCTTCGCCTGGGCGAGCGAGTCGTAGGAGTGGAACACGAACTCGCCCGGCAACGCCCGCTGCACGGCCTGCACGAAGGACGGGTCGCTGCCGATCAGGGCGATCGGCACGTCGTGCGGGTGCGGGGCGTGGAACGCGAACACGTAGCACAGGCAGAACCCGACGATGAAGAACAGCGGCATCCACAGCTGCAGGCCGATGAGCTGGAGCGACGGGTGCAGTGTCGAGTACCAGCGGCGGTACGCGCTGTACTGCTGCGGGGCGGGGACGGGGGCCTGCCGCCGGGGTGCTGACCGGCTGGCGTGTCCCGCGACCTTGGCACCGCGACGCGGCTTCGTCCCCTGGGCGGACGGCCGGCTCCCGCGCGACTTCGAGGGCGTCGGACGCGAACCGCCGGGGCGCTCCGGTCCGTCGTCGTTCCTGGGGACGTCGTTCCGCGGCGTGCTCACTCGGCGCTCTGCTCCTGCTCTCGATCGGAGCGCCAGGATACGCCCGAGGTGCTCAGGAGCGACTGCGCGATGCCTGCGCCGAGTCCATTGCGAGCTCCTCGGCGTCGAGGGTCACGAGCACGCGGCGCATGACCTCCTCGTCGAGGTTCCCCTTCTCCCGCTCCTCGAGCACGATCTCGCGGCGGCGGTCGAGCAGCTCGCGCCGGATGTCCTGGATCTGCGAGCCACGCAGGCGCAGTGCGACGTTCCGCTCCTCGTCCTCTTCTTCCTCGGCGTCCTGGCGGAAGGTCTCGGCCTGACGCTCGAGTCGTGCCTTCAGCCGGTTCACCACCGAGTCGACGGCGTCCGAGCCGTACTGCTTCGCCCACGCCGGACGTCGCTTCTCGAGCAGCTCGATCGCGGCCTCGGTGGTGCGCTGGTTGAGTCGCATCTCGCTGCGCACGTCCTCTTCGCCCTCGGCCGGGTCCTGCACCTTGAGCGCGCGGATGACGAAGGGCAGCGTGAGCCCCTGCAACAGCAGGGTGCCGACGGTGACGAAGAAGGCGATGATGAAGATCGTGTCCTGCGCCGGGATCTGCGTCGGGCTCGCGACGACGGAGACCGCTGCCGCCAGGGTCACCACGCCACGCATGCCCGTCCACGAGATGACGGTGAGCTCCCGCCAGTTGAGCTTCGGCTCCGCGGAACCGCGCATCCACCGCAGTGAGGGGTGCCCGCGGGACAGCTTGATCCGCAGCGGCCGGAGCCACTTCCCGTTGAACCGGTTGCGCACGTACGACTCGAACACGAACAGCGGCCGCACCAGGATCACCACCGCGAGCACGACGGCCGCCGCGGTGAGCGTCTGCCCGAGGCTGCGCTCGCTCTCCACCAGGTCCTGCACGACGGTGTTGAGCTGCAGGCCGATGAGCGCGAACACGAAGCCCTCCAGGATGACGTCGATGCTCGTCCAGAGCGGACGCTCCTGCAGGCGGGTGGCGTAGCCCTCCTTCGGTGAGTTGTAGCCGATGTACAGGCCGGCCGTGACGACCGCGATCACGCCGGAGCCGGACAGGTCCTCGGCGAGGATGTACGCGACGAACGGCAGCAGGATGCTCATGATCGTCTCGACCACGGGGTCGTTGATGCGCATCCGGATCCAGTGCACGACGACGCCGAGCACGATGCCGACGACCAGGCCGACGCCGATCGCGAGCCCGAAGATGCCGAGGTCCTGCCAGACCGTCAGCGACGTGCCGGCGATGATGAGCGTGAACACGCGCACCAGGGTCAGCGAGGCCGCGTCGTTGATGAGGCTCTCGCCGGACAGCACGGTCATGACACGCCGGGGGAGTCCGAGCTTCCGGCCGATCGCGGCGGCGGACACCGCGTCCGGCGGGGCGACGATCGCGCCGAGCAGGATCGCCGCAGGCAGCGTCATGTCCGGGATGAGCAGGTACGCCACTCCGCCGACGACCAGGGCCGTCACGATCACCAGGAAGATGCCGAGTCGTCGGATCTGTTTGATCGAGCCGCGGAAGCTCTGCCACGACACGTCGAGCGCGGCGGAGTAGAGCAGCGGCGGCAGGATCACCGTGAGGATGACCTCGGAGTCGATCTCCATCGGGGGCAGCCCGGGCAGGAACGAGGCCGCCAGGGCGACCGCTGTGACGAGCAGGGGAGCGGGGAGCCCCTTGGCGCGGGCGAACCCGGTCACCGCGAGCGATCCGATCAACAGGATGAGGAGCTCAGCGGTGTCCATGGACCCATTCTTCCATCGGCATGGTTCCGAACCTGAACGAGTGTGAAGCGACGGTGAACAACAGGTTGCCGATCAGGTTTGCTCGAAGGGCCGACGCCTGGGACACTTGCCCGCGGTGGACATCACACTCATAGTCGTCCTGGTCATCGCGTTGGCCCTCTTCTTCGACTTCACAAACGGTTTTCACGACACCGCCAACGCGATGGCGACCCCGATCGCGACCGGCGCCATGAAGCCCAAGGTGGCGGTCACCGTCGCTGCGGTGCTCAACCTGGTCGGTGCGTTCCTCAGCACCGCCGTGGCGACGTCGATCTCGCACGGGCTGATCAACGAGGGCCCCGGTGGCGTCGCGATCAGCCCCGAGATGATCTTCGCGGGCTTGATCGGGGCAGTCGTCTGGAACATGATCACGTGGCTCCGCGGGCTGCCGTCGTCGTCCTCGCACGCGTTGTTCGGCGGGCTCATCGGTGCCGCGATCGTCGGTGCCGGGTTCCAGTCGGTCAACTACGTCGCGCTGCTGACGGTCGTGATCATCCCGGCGTTCGCCTCGCCCGTGATCGCGGCGCTCGTGTCGTTCCTGTCGACGCGCATCGCGTACCGGATCACCAAGCGGCCGGTGTTCCCGAACGAGCGCGGCGGGTTCCGGATCGGGCAGGTCTTCACCAGCTCGATGGTGTCCCTGGCGCACGGCACCAACGACGCGCAGAAGACGATGGGCGTCATCACGCTGACCCTCATCGCCTCGGGCGCGCAGTCGTCCAACCAGGGCGTGCAGTTCTGGGTCGTCGTGGCCTGTGCCCTCGCGATCGCGCTCGGTACCTACACGGGTGGCTGGCGCATCATCCGCACGCTCGGCTCGGGCATCACCGAGATCCGGGCGACCCAGGGCTTCGCGGCCGAGGCCTCGACCGCGGCGACGATCCTCGCCTCCAGCCACCTCGGCTTCGCGCTGTCCACCACGCAGGTGTCCTCGGGTTCCATCATCGGTGCCGGTCTCGGCCGCCGGGGCTCGAAGATCCAGTGGTCGACCGCCGGCAAGATCGTCATCGCCTGGTTCATCACCCTGCCTGCCGCTGCTGCGGTCGGTGCCGTCGCTTCCGGGATCGCCCGTCTCGGCGTCATCGGGCTCGTGATCGACGCCGTGGTCGGTGCCGCCGTCATCCTCGGCCTGTACCTCTGGTCGCTCCGCAAGCCGCACGAGCAGGCCTCGGCCATCGAGGTCGACGTCGCCGCGAACGCGGTCCTGACCCGCAAGGAGCTGCGCGACATGCAGCGCAAGAAGCGCGCCGACGCGGTCGCCGAGCGTCGCGCCGAACTGAGCCGCGAGCGGACGCTCCGTCGCATGGCGGCCCGCAAGGGAGGCCGTCGCTGATGGGCATCGACTGGTTTGCATTCCTCACCGTGGCGCTCGTCGCCGTGGTCTCGTCGTGCTTCGTCGTCGCCGTGTACTCGGTCGGCCTCCGTCTCTGGAGCGCCGCCGACACCCGCGCCGGCAAGTTCACCGTGAAGGACGACGGCACGATCGGTCCGGCCACCGCGGGCTTCCCGAACCCGGCCGGCGCCTCGACGGCTACACGTGCACTCCGTGCCGCTGCCGTCGCGTGCTTCGTCGTGTGCGGCGCCGTCGTGCTCTACGGCATCTATCTCATCGTTCCGCAGTTCCACTGACGGGCGCGCTCACCGAGTGAGCAGAAAACGCCGGGTCGCCCTTCGCGACCCGGCGTCTTCTGCTCACTCGTCGTGTGTTCGCCGCGCTCGCCGCGCGAGCGGGCGAAATGCCCGCGTCCGCGCTCGCGCCCACCCCGCCATTTCGCCCGCTCGCGGTCCGGGTCGCGACCGGGGGGCGGACGGGAGGCCCGTGGCGGCCTGGCGCCGCGCCTCCCGTCCGTCCCGGGCGAGCGGGCGGAATGCCGGCGTGCGATACCGAGGCGACCGCGGCATTCCGCCCGCTCGCGCAGGAACGCGCCGCTCTGCACCGTCCCGGCGCGTTCCCGGACCGGCTGGACGGACCGGACTAGCCTCGACGTGTGACCGGCAACGAGGAGGCACCTGTGACGACGACGCGGACCGAGAGCGACTCGCTGGGATCACGGGAGGTCCCGAACGACGCCTACTGGGGCATCAACACGTTGCGGGCGCTGGAGAACTTCCCGATCACCTCCGTGCCGATCGCCGTGTACCCGGACCTCATCGAGGCGCTCGTCACCGTGAAGCAGGCGGCGGCGCGGGCGAACCGGGCGATCGGTGTCCTCGACGAGGAGCGCGCCGACGCGATCGACCGCGCGGCGCAGGAAGTGCGCGACGGGGCGCTCCGCGAGCAGTTCGTCGTCGACGTCGTGCAGGGCGGCGCGGGCACGAGCACGAACATGAACACGAACGAGGTGCTCGCCAACCGGGCACTCGAACTCCTGGGCCGTGCGCGGGGCGACTACGCGTACCTGCACCCGATCGACCACGTGAACCGCAGCCAGTCGACGAACGACACGTACCCGACGAGCATCAAGATCGCGATGATCTTCGGCGTCCGGCGGCTGATCGTGCAGCTCGAGGAACTCTCCGCGGCGTTCGCCGAGCGGGGCCGCGCCTTCGCCGACGTGCTCAAGGTCGGCCGGACGCAGCTGCAGGACGCGGTGCCGATGACCCTCGGGCAGGAGTTCACCGGCTTCTCGCACACCATCCAGGAGGACGCGGAGATGCTCCGCAAGGTGATGCCGTTGCTCGCCGAGATGAATCTCGGCGCGACGGCCATCGGCACCGGGATCACCGCGGACCCGCTCTACCGCGACGAGGTCCGCCGGCAGCTGCAGGAGGCGAGCGGGATCGACGTCGTCACCGCCCCCGACCTCATCGAGGCGACGAGCGACGCCGGCGCCTTCATGACCCTGTCCGGCACGGTCAAGCGCAGCGCCGCGAAGCTCTCGAAGATCTGCAACGACCTGCGGCTGCTGTCGTCCGGCCCGCAGGCGGGCCTCGGCGAGATCACCCTGCCCGCTCGCCAGGCCGGTTCGTCGATCATGCCGGGCAAGGTGAACCCGGTGATCCCCGAGGTCGTGAACCAGATCGCCTACGCGGTCGCCGGAGCCGACACCACGGTGACCATGGCGGCGGAGAGCGGCCAGCTCCAGCTCAACGCCTTCGAGCCGATCATCGCCCACTCGATCCTGCAGTCCCTGCAGTGGATGTCCCGCGGCTGTGCGACCCTGCGCGAGCACTGCATCGTCGGCATCGAGGCGAACGAGGCGAAGCTCGCCGCCCAGGTCGACACGAACGTCGGCGTCGTCACGGCGCTGACGCCGTACATCGGGTACGCGGCCGCGGCGTCGATCGCGCACACGGCGTTGACCACTTCGACGCCGATCTCGACGCTCGTCGTGGCCGCGGGCCTGATGGACGAGAACCAGGTCATGCGGGTGCTCAGCCCGGCACGGCTGTCGGGGATCGAGCTGGCGACCGGCGCCATCCCGATCGTCACCGAGGAGATGCTGGACGCCGAGGCGCGCAAGCGCTGACGCGGGGCGTCCGCGGCAACGAGCGCGCGCACGCCACCCGTCAGGGCAGCGGCCGCTCGCCCACCCGCACCTGCTGCGCCATCGCCCGCAGCTGCTCCTCGCCCGGGGTCAGCTCGGCGTCCTCGTCCTCGGCCACCCGAGCGGCCTCGGCCCTGACGTGCTGCGCTGCAGCGATGTCCTGGTCCCGCCAGCGCGCGAGCGTGAAGTTCCGGGTGACGTCCCGCAGCGGCAGCCGGATCGACTCGTCCGCTTCGATGCCGGCCATCAGCTGCCGCATCCGGATCACCTCGGAGTCGAGCTCCCCGCCGACCACGAGCACGAAGTTCGAGATGTAGAGGTACACGAGCAGCAGGATCGCGCCGCCGAGCCACCCGTAGGCACGGTTCCCGCCGCCGAGGGTCTCCACGTAGAGCGCGAACCCGAGGGTGGCGATGGCCCAGGTCACGATCGCGAACGCGGCACCGGCCGACACCCACCGCAGCTGCGGGGTCTTCACGTTCGGCGTCGCGTAGTACAGCACCGCCACCATCACGACCAGGTCGACCGCGAGCACCGGCCACTTCGCCACGTTCCACACGTCGTCGATCCAGGGCGCCCACCCGAGCTGCCGGATGACGGCCTCGGAGATCGTCGGGGTGCCGAGCAGGATGACGATCGCGACGGCACCGCCGACCATGACGAGGAGCGTGACGAGGAGCATCATGCTGCGGAACTTCCAGATCCGCCGACCCTCCTCGACCTCGTACGCGGTGTTCATCGCCCGCCCGAACGCCGTCGCGTAGCCGGACAGCGACCAGAGCGTCAGCACGACGCCGATCGTGAACCCGAGCCACGGGTTGTCCAGGGTCAGCAGCTGCCGGAGCGGGCCCTCGAGGTGCGACGCGGTCTCGGGCCGGACGATGAACCCGAGGACCTCGACGATGTCGGTCAGGCTGTCGCCCTTGCGGTCCACGATGGACAGGGCCGACACCACCGCCAGCGCGGTCGGGAAGACGGTCAGCAGGGCGAAGAACGTCAGCGACGCGGCCGCGTCGACGACGCGGTGCCGGATGACGGAGTGGTAGGTGCGCCGGACGACGGCGCGGACTCCCGTCCGCTGGAGATCGCGCGATGCGCTGTCCGGCATGCGTCGTACGGTACCCGACACGTGACTGCCTGGAGGCCCGTGGCGGGCCCGCCCCGCGCCTCCCGACCGCCTGTTGGTCGCGCTGGTGCGCCTGCAAGACACCGGTGTTCACGCTCCGCACCGCGGAACGCGGGTGTTCGACGTGCGAACACCGGTGTTATGCGCACCAGGACCGACCGGTCAGTTGGCGTGGGGGTGCAGGGCGTCGTAGCGGCGGAACGACGGGACCATCCGGACGAGGAGCGCGACGAGGCCGATGATCAGCACGCCGCCGATGACCGGCGGGTACGCGATGCCGGCCGCGACGACCAGGCCGGCGTACAGGTCGCCGAGCCTCGGACCGCCCGTGACCACCACGATGAAGATGCCCTGCAGCCGACCACGCATGCCGTCCGGCGACGCTGCCTGCAGGATCGTGTTCCGGAACACCGAGCTGACGTTGTCCGCGCCGCCGGCCATCGCCAGGAACAGCGCCGCGAGCCCGAGCGCGGGCAGGATCTCGACCCCGAACGCCTCACCCGAGCGGCCGCCCAGGACGTGTGCCAGCGCGATGACCACACCGAACGCCGCGATCGCCCCGCCGTACGCCGTGATGGCCCAGCCGACGGCCTCACCCTGGCGTCGGACGTGCCCGAGCGGCCCGGAGAACACGCTCGACAGCAGCGCTCCGATCGCGTACGCGGCGGTCAGGGTGCCGACCGTGATCGACCCGCCGCCGATGACGAGCGCCCCGATCGCGGGGAACAGCACGCGCGGCTGCCCGAACGTCATCGCGACGATGTCGAGCACGAAGGTCATCGTGATGTTGCGCGACCGCCGCAGGAACCTCGCACCCTCGATGAGCGAGCCGAGCCCCGGCCGCAGCGCGTCGTGGTCGGCAGCCATCCGCGGCAGCGTGAACACCCCGAGGAACGCGAACGTGAACAGCACGACGTCGATCGTGTACGTCGGCGCGAACCCGACGGTCGCGATGAGCACGCCGGCGATCGCCGGGCCCACCGTGACCTGGAACCCCGACGCGATCCCGCCCAGGGCGCTCGCCGCGGGCAGCAGGTCGGTGCCGACGAGCCGCGGGACGATGGCCGAGCGGGACGCGTTGCTGACGGTGGCGGCGACGGCGTTCACCGTGGCGAGCACGTAGAGCAAGAGGACGCTGTGCAGGTCGAGCCAGGCGTGGGTGGCGATGAGCGCCACCGCGACCCACGCGATGATCGAGGACACGAGCGCGACGAGGCGCCGGTCGAAGGCGTCCGCGAGCATCCCGCCGTACAGACCCGCGACGATCATCGGCACGAGCGCGATGACACCCACCAGGGCCACGGCGAAGGTCGAGCGGGTGATCTCGTAGACCTCGAGCCCGACGGCCACGGTCGTCATCTGGGTGCCGATGCCGGCGATCGCGGTGCCCGCCCAGAGCCGGGCGAAGGCGGGGGAGCGGCGGAGCGGGGTCAGGTCGGCGAGCAGACGGCGGCGCGGCGGTGCGGGAGTCGATGGTGTCACGGTGGAACCATTCTGCGGGCTGGACGCTCGTTGCGCGTGCCCGGTGCGCCCTCTGGTTGACTGATCGGCATGACTGACCTGAACAGCAAGCCCGAGTTCGACGCCCCCGAGGGCCCCGCCCCCACCGAGCTCGTCGTCACCGACATCGTCGAGGGCTCCGGCGAAGAAGCGTCCGCCGGCTCGACCGTCAAGGTCCACTACGCCGGCGTCGAGTACGAGACCGGCGAGGAGTTCGACAGCTCCTGGAACCGCGGCGAGCCCATCGACTTCCCGCTCGCGGCGCTGGTGCGCGGCTGGCAGGAGGGCATCCCCGGCATGAAGGTCGGCGGCCGCCGCAAGCTCGTCGTCCCGCCGGAGCTCGCCTACGGCCCCGCCGGTGGCGGCCACTTCCTGTCCGGCAAGACCCTCATCTTCGTGATCGACCTGCTCGGGGTCCGCTGATGCAGGTCGGTGCCCCGACGATCGAGCTGAACGACGGCCACCGGTTCCCGGAGCTCGGCCTCGGCACCTACGGGCTGAACGGCGACGAGGGTGCGGCCGCGGTCGGCAACGCGATCGCGGGCGGCTACCGGCTGCTCGACACGGCGCTGAACTACGGCAACGAGGACGCCGTCGGCAGGGCCGTCCGCGAGTCCGAGGTGGCGCGCGAGGACCTCGTCGTCACCTCGAAGCTCCCCGGCCGCCACCACGGCTACGACGAGGCGCACCGCTCGATCGACGAGACCCTCGGCAACCTGGGGCTCGACCACGTCGACCTGTACCTGATCCACTGGCCGAACCCGTCGGTGGACAAGTTCGTCGACACCTGGAAGGCGTTCGTCGACCTGCGCGACAGCGGCAAGGTGCGCTCGATCGGCGTCTCGAACTTCACGCCGGAGCACCTCCGCCGCATCGTCGACGCCACCGGGGTCGCCCCGGCCGTCAACCAGGTCGAGCTGCACCCGTACTTCCCCCAGGCGGAACTGCGGAAGGTGCACCAGGAGCTCGGCATCGTGACCGAGAGCTGGAGCCCGCTCGCGAAGCGGTCGGAACTGCTCACCGAGCAGCCGATCGTCGACGCTGCCGCCGCACACGGGGTGGCCCCCGGCCAGGTCGTCCTGCGCTGGCACGTCCAGCTCGGTGCCGTGCCGGTGCCGAAGTCGGGCGACGCCACCCGCCAGAAGGAGAACCTCGACGTCTTCGGCTTCGAGCTGACCGACGACGAGGTGCAGGCGATCTCCGCGCTCGAGCGCGGCCGCCTGTGGGACGGCGACCCGGACACACACGAAGAGATGTAGACGGGTCGCGGACGCGCGGACGCGCGGACGCACGGACGCACGGACGCGCTGCCGTCCGGAGCGGAGGCGCGGTGCCAGCTGGCACCGCGCCTCCAGTCATCCGTGTCGGTGCGCCGGGACTACACTGGACACCCCTCTTTCCCGAAGGGTTGTGTGTGTCCGAACCGACCGAGATCGACCGTGAGCGCGGCTACGTCGACGGCCTCTTCCGTCGTCTCGACGAGCTGACCGCCGAGGCCGAACAGCGCCTCGCCGAGACCCGCCGACAGGCGGTCGGCGGGAACCACCAGAGCCGCAGCGAGCGCGACGCGTACGCCCGGCTCTACGAGGACACCGTCGCGACGCTCGAGCGGGTGGGGGACCGTCTGGTCTTCGGCCGGCTCGAGGTCGCCGAGCCCGACAACCCCGACGACACCTTCCGGTACATCGGCCGCGTGGGGCTGCGCGACGCCGAGCACCGGCCGCTCCTGCTCGACTGGCGCGTCCCCGGTGCCAGTGCCTTCTACCAGGCCACCGCGGCGCACCCGATGGGCATGCGCTCCCGCCGGCACCTGTCCCTGCAGGGTCGTCGGGTGGTCGGCGTCGAGGACGAGGTGTTCGACGCCTCGCTCTACGACGACGAGCGCACCCACCTGCAGGGCGAGGGCGCGCTGCTCGCCGCGGTCACCGCCGAGCGCACGGGCCGGATGACCGACATCGTCGCGACGATCCAGGGCGAGCAGGACCGCATCATCCGCTCGCCGCTCGAGGGCGTGCTCATCGTGCAGGGCGGTCCCGGCACCGGCAAGACCGCCGTGGCGCTGCACCGCGCCGCCTACCTGCTCTACTCGTACCGCGAGCGGCTACGGGGCTCCGGCGTGCTCATGGTCGGACCGTCCCCGGCCTTCCTGACGTACATCGAGCAGGTGCTCCCGTCGCTCGGCGAGACCGGCGTCGTGATGGCCTCACTCGGCTCGCTCTACCCGGGCGTGCACGCGACGACGCACGACACCCGCGACGTCGCCGCCGTGAAGGGCGCCGCCCAGATGGCGTCGCTGCTGCGCCGGGCGGTGCGCTCGCGCCAGGTCGTACCGACCGAGTCGGTCACGCTTGACATCGAGGGCGAGCGGCTCGTCGTGTCGCCGCAGCTCGTCGCCGACGCCATGAAGCGCGCGCAGGACCGCGGCAAGCCGCACAACGCCGCCCGTGTCACGTTCAACAAGATCGCCCTCGACGCGATGACGCGCCTGCTCGCCGAGCAGCTGCGGGAGCGCGGCACCACGGTGGACGAAGCCGACGAGAAGGTCCTGCGCGAGGACATCCGGAGCTCGTACGACGCCCGTGTCCTGCTCAACACCGCGTGGCTACCGCTGCCGCCGGAGAAGTTCCTCGAGGACCTCTACGCCCGGCCGAACTGGCTCGCCTCGCTCACCCCCGACTGGACACCGGAGCGCCGCGCCCTGCTGCAGCGTGCCCGCGGGACGGCCTGGACCGTCGAGGACGTCCCCCTGCTCGACGAGGCCGCCGAACTGCTCGGCCCGTTCGACCCGACCGGCGGCGCCGCCAAGCGCGCCGCGAAGGCCAGCCGGAACCGCGACATCGAGAACGCCCGCCAGGCGATCGAGAACATGGGCGTCGAGGGCATCGTCAGCGCCGAGCAGGTCGCCGGCTCGTTCGCCGAGGGCGGCGACCCCCGCTCCACCGCAGAGCGCGCCGCGGACGACCGCGAGTGGACCTACGGCCACATCGTCGTCGACGAGGCGCAGGAGCTCTCTCCGATGCAGTGGCGCGTGCTCGCCCGCCGCAACCCGCTGCGCTCGTTCACGATCGTCGGCGACATGGCGCAGGGTTCCTCGCCGGGTGCCGCGCGCACGTGGGACGACGTCATCGGGGCGCTCGCGCGTCGCCGACGCGGCCGTGCGCCGCAGGTGCCGCTCGACCACCGCATCGAGCAGCTGACGGTCAACTACCGCACCCCGCGCTCCATCGTCGAGGCCGCCGGGGCCTTCGCGGACAGTGCCGGGCTGACGGTCACGCGCAACGAGGCCGTGCGCGACGGCGACCCCGTCGAGCGTGTCCGCGTCGCGCGGGCCGACCTGCTCGACACCGTCGTCGCCGTCGCCGACGCCGAGCGTGTCCGGATCGGGTCCGGCACCATCGGTGTCATCGTCCCCGAGTCCCAGGTCGACACCGTCCGGCAGCGGCTCGCCCGCACCGAGGCGGACGTCCGGGGGCTCGCCTCGCCGACCGCCGGGTCGCTCACGGTGCTGACCGGCGCGGACGCCAAGGGCCTGGAGTTCGACGGCGTGCTGCTCGTCGACCCGGACGGCGTGGGTGCCGACGCGGCCCGTGCCGCCGCAGCGGTCTACGTCGCGATGACGCGCCCGACGCGTCGCCTGACGGTCATCGACGTCGACTGACGCGGCCGGGCGGTGGCGTCCCCGCGGGGCGGACAGGAGGCGCGGTGCGGGTCCGCCACGCGCCTCCCGGCTCAGGTCGGGTCGCCCTCGGACCGCACCCGCTCGACCAGGTCGGCCCACGGTCCGTCCAGGCGGCGGCCGGGGATGGTCACAGTGGTGCGCTCGACGGTGATCGTCCAGCTGAAGTCGTCGGGGACGGGCGCAGCGGTCGGCACCGGGGTGCGCCGCAGCGCGTCGACCACGTCGGACCACGCCGCGGGGTCGCTGCTCGCGTCGGTGTCGACCCGCCAGCGCCGCACGGTACCGGCGAAGCCCCCGGAGCGGCGGACCTCGATGCGCATGTCCCCGACGCTACGCCCGGGACGGGTGCTCAGTCGAGCACGCCCACCCGCTGCCAGGCCTGACGGACCGCGATGTGCTCGGCGGAGCCGTCCCCGAACCGTCGTACAGCAGCGTCGACGGTGACGGTGGCGAAGCCCGCGAAGTCGATCGAGGCGGTCACCTCCGGCGAGGTCAGGGCGTCCCACCAGACGGCGCCGGCTCCCTGCCACGCGGGCCCACCGATGGCGGTGGCCGCCAGGAAGAACGCGTGGTTCGGGATGCCCGAGTTGGTGTGCACCCCGCCGGCGTCGTCGGTGGTGACGACGAACCCGGCCATGGTCGCCGGTTGCGGGTCCTTGCCGAGCACCGGGTCGTCGTAGGCGGTTCCTGGCGCCCGCATCGAGCGGAGCGCGTCGCCCTGCACGGCGTCGGTGAACAGCCCCTCGCCGATGAGCCAGCTGGCCTGCTCGGCCGTCTGACCTGCCGCGTACTGGGCGACGAGGGAACCGAACACGTCGCTGATCGACTCGTTCAGGGCCCCCGATTGCCCCTGGTAGGTCAGGTCGGCGGTGTACTGCGTGACACCGTGCGCGAGCTCGTGGCCGATGACGTCGAGGGCGATGGTGAAGCGGCGGAACACCTCGTCGTCGCCGTCGCCGAACACCATCCTGCTGCCGTCCCAGTAGGCGTTGTCGTAGTCCTGGCCGTAGTGCACGGTGGCGTCGAGGGGGAGCCCGGCGCCGTCGATGGACACCCGGTCGAACACCTCGAGCCAGAAGGCGTGCGTGGCGCCGAGGCCCGCGTACGCCTCGTCGACCGCGGTGTCGCCGGTGTCGGCGTCGCCCTCGTGCCGGACGAGGGTGCCGGGCAGCGTCGTGGTGCCGTGCGCGTCGGTGATGGTGCGCTGCGGGGAGCGGTCGACGGTGCCGCTGAGGCTGCGCGGCGCCACCAGGTGCTCGTGCTTCGGCGCCTGCACGGTGTCGAGCGAGGCCAGCGCGGTGCGTGCCGCCGAGGCCGCACGGGGGAACGCGTCGGCGTCGGCGACGGCGCGGAGCAGGTAGGGCGGGACGACGGAGCGGATGCGGTCGGTCGCGGTCATGCGCTCATGCAACCACCGGGCACCGACAGCCCTGCGCTGCCGGTTGCCGGGTGGTGGCCGTCAGTCGCGCTTGCGGTGCTCGACGAGGGCGAGCGCGTACGACTCCCACCACTGGCCGGCGGCGGGGCCACCGTTGCAGGTGCCGTCGCTGAGCCCCGGCGTCTTGACCCAGAGCAGCGCGTCGAGCCGGGTGCTCCCGCCGGTGACGTGCGGCTCCTGGCCGAGGCCCGCGCCCTCGGGGTTGCACCAGGTGCCCCGCCACCCCTGCCCGTTGCGGGAGACGTCGATGACGAAGTGCGGGTCGCCACCGACCGCGTCGGCGAGCTCGTCGGCGTACGCGCGCTCCTGGTCGACCCGGTAGAAGTTCGACACGTTCGTGAAGAAGCCCTGCACCTCGTCGATGCCGGCCTGCCGCAGCCAGTCCGCCATGGTCGCGGTCGGCACGCGGTTCTCGTTGCCGCCGTCCAGGTACACGGTGAGCCCGTGACCGGTCAGTGCGTCGACGGCCTTCCGCAGCAGGGGCAGACGTTCGTCGCGCAGCCGTTCGCAGTTCTGGATCTGCGCGATCGAGTCGGGTTCGACGAGCACGACGGCGTGCGAGCCGGCCATCGCACGGACGGCGGACCGGACCCACGGCAGGTAGGCGTCGTCCTCGGTGCCGCCCTTCGAGTAGCTGCCGCAGTCGCGGTCGGGGATGCTGTACAGGACGAACACCGGGGTGCCGCCACGTTCCTTCGCGGTGGCGACCACGGACCGGATGGTCGACCGGGTCTCGGAGCGCGAGGTGTTCGTCAGCCAGGTCGCGATCGGCTGGTCGGCGATGACCGCGATCTGCTCGGCGGTCTCGGCGTCGCCCTCGGCCCGGGCCTGGCGCTCGCGGATGCCGGCCTGGTTCACCGCGGTCGGCTGGCGCGCGAGTCCGCCGCGGAACGCCTCGGCCGCGGACTTCCGCTCGGACACGGCTCGCCCGCTCGGGGTTCGGTCGCCGTCCGGCGGGCCACCGTTCCAGGGGCCGACGACCACGAGCGTCGTCACGACCGCGGCGACGACGACGGCCGCCGCGGCGATCCACCCCCACTGCCGCAGGCCGCCGGTGCGGTTGCGGCGGGGGGTGCTGGGTGCCTCGTGCTCCGGCATGCTGCGGTGCTCCCTGATCTGCCCGTGCGGTGTCGGTGGTGCGGGCAGCGGTCGTGCCCGGACCCATGCTGACAGGTGCGGGGGAGTCCTGACCAGGGCCGAGCCGCGATCGCCCAGGAGTCGCACCGCCCGCTGACAGGAGCGCTCCAGCGACCGTGCAGGACCGTGCCGCACACTGTGCGGATGTTCCGTCGACTCCTCCTCCTCGCCCTGACCGCGGGCTACGCCTGGGTGATCTGGCGGATGACGCTGACCCCGCAGGTCTTCACCTCGGCCCAGAACTCGCTCGTGCTGCACGCGATCGCGTGGGTGCAGCAGCTGCCGCACGGTGCCTGGTTCACGTACGAGCGCACCGAGTTCCTCGCCAACATCGCGATGTTCGTGCCGGTCGGCATGCTCGCCGCGCTGTGGCTGCCCCGTCGCTGGTGGATCCTCGGCGCGCTCGTCGCGGTGGCACTGTCCACGGGCATCGAGTTCGCCCAGGCCACGTACCTGCCGTACCGCGTCGCGGACCCGCGTGACGTGCTGTCGAACGGCCTCGGCGGGCTGCTCGGCGCGACCCTGGTCGGACTCGTCCGCAGCCTGTTGCCGGACCGTCGGCGCCGACGTCGCCTGCAGCCCAGGACCGCGTAGGACTCTGGTAGTCTTGGGCGGTTGCCGTCGAACGGCCGCGGACAAAGAGCGCTCGTGCATCAGGCACGGGCACCGCGCAACGGACAGGAAGGGGATCACCATGGCACTTGACGCACAGGTCAAGCAGGAGATCATCGAAGAGTACGCGACCCACCCGGGCGACACCGGATCCCCCGAGGTCCAGGTCGCCGTTCTGACGCGTCGTATCAACGACCTGAACGAGCACCTCAAGGAGCACAAGCACGACCACCACTCGCGTCGTGGCCTGCTGCTCATGGTCGGTCAGCGTCGTCGTCTCCTCGGTTACCTCTCCGACGTCGACATCGCCCGCTACCGCACGCTCATCGAGCGCCTCGGCCTGCGTCGCTAGTCGACCGGACACACGCTTGACCGAACGCCCCGGTCCTCTCCACGAGGACCGGGGCGTTCTTCGTCTCCGGGGTGGGCGTCGCGTGCCGGGGTTCGCTCCGTCGGCGCTCCCGCTCGGACCGGTCACGACACGTCGCACGCGCTCGTCCCGCGGTCACGACTCGTCGTATCCCGCGGTCTGACTCGACACTTCGTGACCGATCGGCGGTCAGCGCGCGGGGAGTCGTGACCGACCAGCCGCCGGTCGGACGACGGGAATGGTTGCGAGGGGAGCTCGGTTGGATGCTATGTTCATGCAAACGCATCGAAAGTCGGGAAGCATCATGACCACCATCGCCGTCGTCTCCGCCGGACTCTCCGAGCCCAGCGCCACACGCCTGCTCGCCGACCGTCTGGGCGAGGCGGCCGTGTCCTCGCTCGTCGCCGAGGGCACCCCCGCACACGTCGTGCACGTGGAGCTCCGGCCGCTCGCGCACGAGATCACCGACGCGATGCTGACCGGGTTCGCCGCACCCGCACTCTCCGCCGCGATGGCCGCCGTGGTCGAGGCCGATGCCGTCGTGTTCGTCACGCCGATCTTCACCGCGGGCGTCAGTGGACTCGCCAAGTCCTTCCTCGACGTGCTCGACAAGGACTCGATGGCCGACATGCCCGTCCTGCTCGGTGCCACCGGCGGGACCTCGCGGCACTCCCTGGCGATCGACCACGCGCTGCGACCCGTCTTCGCGTACCTGCGTGCGGCGATCGTCCCCACCGGGGTGTTCGCCGCGACCGACGACTGGGGGACCGACGGCGACTCGGCCGCCCTGGACGGTCGCATCCGCCGGGCCGGAGCCGACCTGGCCTGGGCGATCCGGGCCTCCAGGCGGGCGCCGCAGGAAGCCGACGCGCTCCCCGCGACCCCGGACTTCGCGAGCCTGCTCGGCGGCCTCGGCCACTGAACAGGTGCCGAGACGCCGTCGTGTCCGCGAGACGCCGCCGAATCCGGCGGCGTCTCGTGCGTTCGCCGGCGTCTCAGCAAGACGACGGCGTCTCAGTGAGACTGCGGCGTCTCAGCAAGACGACGGCGTCAAGCAGCGCTGCAACCGACCTGCCCGGCGATCAGTACCAGTGCGGGTTGACACTCATCTCGTGCCCCCACGCCCCGCACGGCGACCCGTAGGCGCTCTTGATGTAGGCGAGGCCCCAGTTGATCTGCGTCGCGGCGTTCGTCCGCCAATCGGCACCGGCCACCGCCATCTTCTCGGCAGGGAGTGACTGGGGGATGCCGTAGGCGCCGCTCGAGGCGTTCAGGGCGTTCGCCCGCCACCCGGACTCCTGCGTCCACAGGGACACCAGGCACGAGAACTGGTCGTCGCCCCATCCGTAGGACGCCAGGGCCCCGCGCGCGTAGGCCTGGGCGCCGGCCGGGTCGACGACGACGCCGCCGGTGCTCGGGTACGACGTGCCGGAACCGCCGCCGGGGGCGCTGCCGCCACTGCTGCCTGGGGTCGGCGTGTTCGCTGCCTCGGCCGCCGCCGCTGCTGCCCGCTTGCGCTGCTGCTCCGCCTTCTGTGCGGCGACCCGCTGGCCGAGCTCGTACCCGGCTTCCTGCTTCGCGGTGCTGTCCTTGAGTGACGCGAGCTGCGCGTACAGCTCGTCGCTGTGCTGTTCCGTCGACTCGACGGCGGCGTCCGCCACCTGTTCCGCCGACTTCGCCGCGGCCGATCGTTCCTCGGCTGCCTGCGCACGCGTCGCACGTTCCGTCTCGGCTCGCTCGGCCTGCTCGTGCAGCGACGAGGCGGTGCCGGCCGCGACGGACGCGTCGTCCATCACGCCGGACCAGGTCTCCGACAGCTGGTCGAGCGCACCGAGCTGGTAGAGCAGCTGGTCCGGGTTCTTCGCGGTCGCGATCCGGGTGGTCATCTGGTTCGTGCTGCCGTCGCGGTACAGGTTCGCGGCCAGCTGGCCGGCCCGCTGCTGGGCCCGCTCCGCCGTCTGGCTCGCGTGCTGCGCCTGGGCCTGGAGGCTCGTGGCGGCCTGGGTGGCCGACGCCAGCTCCGTCTCGGCCGCGTCCGCCTTCGACGAGGCCACCAGGGCGGCCTGCGACTTCGCGGCCGCTTCGTCCTGCGCCGACTGCAGCGCGGCCTGCACCTTCTGCACCTCGGCCCGCTTCGCGGTCTCGTTGCCCTTGGCGCGCTGGACGTCCTGCCAGGTGGGGTACTCGGTGGCGTTGGCGGGCACAGCGGTCAGGGTCGGGGCGACGAGCGCGCCGACGACCACGGCGGCCGCGACGAGCACGCCCCGTGAGGGGGTGAGACGCATGTCGGCAGGCTACCGATGTTCACCAGGAGTCCAGCGAGCCGCGCCGCCGACAGCCTGAGGACTGGTAAAGTCCATCGTGTCCGAGGACTCATTCCCCGGACGTCACACACAACACTGCGCAGGCCGGGCACGGAGCTGGTCATCGGTGGTGGCTCGCGGGCCGGAACGGTTTCCCGAGTGCTTCTACTGCTGGCCAGACATGCGTCCGGAACGATCGGCGCGCACGCACCATCGAGTGCCGTCGCCACGGCCTGCCGGAAACACATCAAGGAGGCGCCCTTTTGGAGGGTCCCGAGATCAAGTTCGCCGAAGCCGTCATCGACAACGGCAAGTACGGCAAGCGCACCGTCCGGTTCGAGACCGGTCGGCTCGCTCAGCAGGCCCAGGGCGCGGTCGCCGCGTACCTGGACGAGGAAACGATGCTCCTCTCGGCCACCAGCGCCGGCAAGCACCCGCGTGAAGGATTCGACTTCTTCCCGCTGACCGTCGACGTCGAGGAGCGTTCCTACGCCGCCGGCAAGATCCCCGGTTCGTTCTTCCGTCGCGAAGGCCGTCCGTCGACCGAGGCCATCCTCGTCTGCCGTCTGATCGACCGGCCGCTGCGTCCGTCGTTCGTCGACGGCCTGCGCAACGAGGTCCAGATCGTCATCACCGTCCTGAGCATCGCTCCGGACGAGTTCTACGACGCGCTGGCCATCAACGCCGCGTCCGCGTCGACGCAGATCTCCGGTCTGCCGTTCTCCGGCCCGATCGCCGGTGTGCGCCTCGCGCTCATCGGTGACCAGTGGGTCGCGTTCCCGAAGGCCTCGCAGCTCGCCGACGCCGTGTTCGACCTGACCGTCGCCGGCCGTGTCGTCACGGACGAGGCGGGCAACGAGGACGTCGCGATCATGATGGTCGAGGCGGAAGCCACCGAGCACGCCTGGGACCTCATCCAGGGCGGCGCCACCAAGCCCGACGAGGCCATCGTCGCCCAGGGTCTCGAGGCGGCCAAGCCGTTCCTCAAGTCCCTCGTCGACGCCCAGGCCAAGCTCGCCGCGCAGTCGGCCAAGGAGATCCAGGACTTCCCGGTCTTCCCGCCGTACGCGCCCGAGGTCTACTCGGCCGTTGAGGCCCTCGCGCTCTCCGAGCTCGGTGACGTCTACAAGATCGCCGCCAAGACCGAGCGCCAGGACGCCGATGACGCGCTCAAGTCGCGCGTCAAGGAGGCCATCGCGTCGAAGGTGTCCGCGGGTGAGCTGCCCGAGGTCGCCAACTCGCAGGTCAGCGCGGCCTACAAGTCGGTCACGAAGAAGGTCGTCCGCGGCCGCATCCTGACCGAGCAGATCCGCATGGACGGCCGCGGCCTCGCCGACATCCGTCCGCTCGACGCCGAGGTCGCCGTGATCCCGCGCGTCCACGGTTCGGCGATCTTCCAGCGCGGCGAGACGCAGATCCTCGGCGTCACCACGCTGAACATGCTCAAGATGGAGCAGCAGATCGACTCGCTGTCGCCCGTCACGAAGAAGCGCTACCTGCACCACTACAACTTCCCGCCCTACTCGACCGGTGAGACCGGCCGTGTGGGTTCGCCGAAGCGTCGCGAGATCGGGCACGGCTTCCTCGCCGAGCGCGCACTCGTGCCGGTGCTGCCGTCGCGTGACGAGTTCCCCTACGCCATCCGCCAGGTCTCCGAGGCGCTCAGCTCCAACGGCTCGACCTCGATGGGTTCCGTCTGCGCCTCGACCCTGTCGCTGCTCAACGCCGGTGTGCCCCTCAAGGCCCCGGTCGCCGGCATCGCGATGGGCCTGGTCTCCGACACCGTCGACGGCCAGACCCGCTACGCGGCCCTGACCGACATCCTCGGTGCCGAAGACGCGCTCGGCGACATGGACTTCAAGGTCGCCGGTACCTCGGAGTTCGTCACCGCGATCCAGCTCGACACCAAGCTCGACGGCATCCCGTCGACGGTGCTCGACGCGGCGCTCAAGCAGGCCAAGGAGGCCCGCTCGGCCATCCTCGGTGTGCTGAACGAGGCGATCGACGCCCCCGACGAGATGGCGGACACCGCTCCTCGCGTGATCTCGGTGCAGATCCCCGTCGACAAGATCGGCGAGCTGATCGGCCCGAAGGGCAAGACGATCAACGGGATCCAGGACACCACCGGTGCCGACATCTCGATCGAGGACAACGGCACCGTCTACATCGGCGCCGTCGACGGTCCGTCGGCCGAGGCCGCTCGTGCCCAGGTCAACGCGATCGCGAACCCGACCAACCCGGAGATCGGGGACCAGTTCCTCGGCACCGTCGTGAAGATCGCCACCTTCGGCGCCTTCGTGTCGCTGCTCCCGGGCCGTGACGGTCTGCTCCACGTCTCCGAGGTGCGCAAGCTCGCCGGTGGCAAGCGTGTGGAGAACGTCGAAGACGTGCTCGGCGTCGGCCAGAAGGTCCTGGTCGAGGTCACCAAGGTGGACGACCGCGGCAAGCTGTCGCTCGCGCCGGTCGTGGCCGACGAGACCGAGGGTGACTCCACCTCGGCCGAGACGGTCCGCGCCCACGCCGAGGACCCGGCCGAGGGCTGATCCTCTCTCGCGTCCTGACGCACGAACGGCCGCCGTCCCTTCCGGGGCGGCGGCCGTTCGCCGTTGCGGGGCGTGCGTGCGGTGGGCGCGAAAGCTCGCGGCGCGGTGCGCGGTGCGCGGTGCGCGGTGCGCGTGCGCGTCAGGCGGCGGGGGTCTCCTGCGTGCCCATGAGCTGCGCGCGACCGAGCAGGTGCCCACGGAGCATGAAGCCGACGACCGCGGGGGTCGCGTCGGCCGGCGCCTCGAGCACGGGGACGTCGAGGGCACTCAACGTGAAGAAGTACCGGTGCGCGCCGTGACCCGCGGGCGGTGCAGCGCCGAGGAACGTGTCCGTGCCGAACTCGTTGCGGCGGCGGAGTGCCTCGGCGGGCAGCAGGGCGTCGTCGGTGCCGGCACCGGCGGGGAGCGAGGTCGCCGAGCCCGGGATGTCGGTCAGGCTCCAGTGCCAGAAGCCGGAGCCGGTCGGGGCGTCGGGGTCGTACACGGTCAGGACGAAGCTCTTCGTGCCCTCGGGTGCGTCCGACCACTCGAGCGCGGGGGAGCGGTCCTCGCCACCGGCGTCGGAGCCGCGCGCCGAGGTGGGCAGCGCACCGCCGTCGGCGAAGTCGGGGCTCGTCAGGGTGAAGGACGGGACGTCGGGCAGGTTCCAGTTGGGGTCGTTGGCCATGCCCCCAGCCAACACCCGCCGGCCGGGCCTGCGCTCGGGACGCGCGTGGGGCTGTGGGAGTTCGCACAGGACGGCCTGGAGGCGCGGTGCGGGGCCGCCACGGGCCTCCCGTCCGCCCCGCGGTCGCCTCGACCGCGCTGCGGAAGCGACAGATCTGCGTCGCGCGGGTGCGTCCGTGCCGCGAAGCCGACAGATCGCCGCGAACTGTTCGGGGTGATCTGTCGCTTTCGCGAAAGCGACAGTGACAGCCGACAGCCGACAGCGACAGCGCTGGCGACGAGTCGGGTGTCAGACCGCGAGCACCCGGTCGACCACGCGGTTCAGCGCCGCGGTGGCAGCGATCGCGTCGCCGGCGTAGGCCCCGGCCATCGCACCGTCACGCGCGAGCATGAGCTCGTCGGCGCCGTCGCCGGGCAGGGGGTGCCCGGCGTCGTGCAGCAGGGTCGCGAGGCGCTCGGTGTACCAGTCGCGGTGCACGGCGACGACCTGGCGGACCGGGTCGCGCGGGTCGTGGTACTCGGCGGCGGCGTGCAGGAACGCACAGCCGCGGAAGGCCGGGTCGTTGACGTCGTCGGCCAGCGCGGCGACCCACGCTCGGACAGCCCGCTCGGGGGAGCCGGCGTCGGTGATGAGCTGCTCCATCCGCTCCTGCACGCGCTCGTGCTGGGTCCGGATGTAGGCGAGGATCAGGTTGTCCTTCGACCCGTAGTGCTTGTAGAACGTCGCCTTCGTGACGCTCGCCTCGGAGATGAGGCGGTCGACGCCGACGCTGTGGATGCCCTCTTCGTAGAACAACCGCGTGGCGGTCTCGAGGACACGGACCTTCGCGCCGCCGGAGCGGGGAGTCGGGGGGACGCTCGACCCGTCCGGCGACGCGAGGTTCGTGCTCGGGCCGGGGAGACGCTGGACGGCCGGTTGGGGGGAATCGACCGTCACAGCGTGTACTCCTCGGACTCATCGGCTCCGCGACCGGAGTGGGGGGACTCGGTGGTCGCGCAGGACTGATGTCCCGAGCCGCCGGATCGGAACTTAGGGGGGCTTTCGATCCGGCGTGGCCAACTGTAGCACAAGGAGGACAGACAGACGAGTCGGTCTGTCCGCACTTCCTGTACCCCACTTCGAGTGGCACGTGGCCCGGACCGGGAAACTGGGCGGCACGCGTCGGCGGATCAGTAGGCTCGTCTGCGATGAACCAGCCAGTGCCACTGCCGCTCGGGGCCCCGGACACGTCGTTCCTGACGTCCGGTGGGGCCTTCGTCCGTCGCACCGTGTTGCCGTCGGGCGTCCGTGTGCTCACCGAGGCGGTGCCGGGCGCCGCGTCGACGAGCATCGGGTTCTGGGTCGGCGTCGGTTCACGTGACGAGCGCGACGGTCAGTTCGGCTCGACGCACTTCCTCGAACACCTGCTCTTCAAGGGCACCGAGACGCGGTCGGCGCTCGACATCGCCATCGCGTTCGACTCGGTCGGCGGTGAGCACAACGCCGCGACGGCCAAGGAGTACACCTGCTACTACGCACGGGTCCGGGACACCGACGTCCCGATGGCCGTGAACGTCATCGGTGACATGGTCACCGGGTCGGTGCTCGAGCACGAGGCCTTCGCCGTGGAGCGCGGTGTCATCCTCGAAGAACTCGCGATGGCCGCCGACGACCCGGCCGACGTCGCGGGCGAAGCGTTCTTCGCCGCGGCGTTCGGCGGGCACCCCCTCGGCCGTCCGATCGGCGGCACCCCGGACAGCATCCGTGCGGTCCAGCGCGACGAGGTGCTGGCGCACTACCGCGAGCACTACGCGCCCAACGGCATCGTCGTCACCGCCGCCGGTGCCGTCGACCACGACCGGTTCTGCGAGCTCGTCGCCGGCGTCTTCCACGACGCTCCCGACGCCGCGCCGCTGCCGCGCCGCACGCCCCAGACGGTTGCCGACCCGGTCGAGCCGAAGCTGTCCGTGGTTCACCGCCCGACCGAGCAGGTCAGCATGCTCCGCGGTTCGCAGGGTCTCGACCTGCGCGACGACCGCCGGCCCTCGCTCAGCGTCCTGAACGCCGTGCTCGGCGGCGGCATGAGCTCGCGCCTGTTCCAAGAGGTCCGCGAGCGCCGCGGTCTGGCCTACGCGGTGTCGTCGTTCGCTCCCGCCTACCTGGACAACGGTGCCTTCGGCGTCTACGCCGGCTGCGCGCCAGACAACGTCGCCGGTGTCGTCGACATCGTCGACGCGGAGTTCCGCCGGATGGTCGACCACGGCATCACCGACGACGAACTGCGGCGGGCGAAGGGGCAGATCGAGGGTGCGCTGACGCTCTCGCTCGAGGACTCCGACGCACGCATGACGCGTCTCGGCCGTTCCGAGCTCGGCACGGGGGAGTACACCGACCTGTCGACCGCGCTCGAACGCGTGGACGGCGTCACCACCGGCGGCGTGCTCGAACTCGCGCGCGACCTGCTCACCCGACCGACGATCACCTCGGTGGTCGGCGCCGTGCAGCAGGACGAACTCGCCGCGGCCATCGGGATCGGCAGCTGAACACGGACATGTCGCACTACCTGTACCTCGTCCGCCACGGCGAACACCAGGACGCCGAACACGGCCTGCGGGACGGCAAGCTCTCCGAACGCGGCAAGCGTCAGGCGACCCTGGTCGCCGACCGTCTCGGCGGCGTGCCCTTCGACGGCGTGTACCACTCGCCGCTCGAGGCCCCGAGCGAGACCGCCGCGTTCCTGTCGCAGCGACTGCCGTCGATCCAGCCGGAACCCTCGACGCTGCTGTTCGACTGCATCCCCTCGGGCCCGACGCCGGACATGCCGCACGCCTACCAGGGCTGGTACGGCGGCATCACCGAAGAGGAGATCGTCGCCGGACAAGCCCAGATGGGCGACGCCGTGTCGGAGTGGTTCACCCCGGCGCGCGAAGACCGGCACGACCTGCTCATCACGCACAACGCCGTGATCGGCTGGTTCGTCCGTGAAGCGTTCCAGGCGCCCGAGTGGCGCTGGATGGGCACCAACGTCGCGCACACCGCGCTCACGATCATCCGGATCCGCTCGGCGAAGCCGGCCGAGGTCGTCACGCTGAACGACCTGGCCCACCTGCCGGTGGAGCTGCGCACCGGGCTGCCGGTCGACCAGCCCGTCTAGCGGCCGCCGGTCCGGTTCGCGGTGGCGCGGCCGGGAGGCCCGTGGCGGCTCAGGCGTCCGGCCCGCGGCCCGTCCGGGTCGGGGCCACCGCCTTGCGGTACCAGGCGGTCGCGTTCGGGTTGTCGTTGAACGGCTCGACGCGTTCGTAGCCGCGGCTGCGGTACAGGGCGGCCGCGGCGACGAGTGAGTCGTTCGTGTCGAGGACGATGCTCGTCGCGCCGAGGTCGGCACCGGCCCGTTCGAGCAGGTCCATCACGGCCGTCGCGACCCCCTTGCCGCGCCCGGCCGGTGTCACGAAGACGTGCTTGACCTCGAACCGGACGTCGACGGCGCCGGCTGCGTCCACCCCGTCCGCGATCCGCCGGAGCCCCCCGCACCCGATCGCGACGCCGTCGTCGTCCGCCAGTGCGAAGACACCGTTCGGCGGCGTGAACTCGGCCGCGGGGGTGCGCTTCCGTGCGTACGTGCCCTGCGCGCTCGGGAACGTCGCCTCGCGCTCGTCCAGGTACGCGTCGAGCAGGACGTCGACCTCGGGCAGATCGGCCGGCACGGTCCTGACCTCGACTGACATGCGTCGATCCTAGGATGGACCGCATGGTCACTCCCGTCGCCGTCGTCGGCGCCACCGGTCGTCTCGGGGGCCTCGTGGCCGCCGTCGTCGAGGAACTCCCGGAGTTCGAGCTCGTCGCCCGTCTGTCCTCGAAGGACGGCGCCCACCAGGCACCCCCGTCCGTCTTCGGCGGCGCGGCCCTGGTGGTCGACGTGACGGTGCCGTCGCTCAGCCCGGCGATCGTGGAGAATGCGCTGTCGAGCGGCGCGAACGTGCTCGTCGGTACCTCCGGCTGGTCGCTCGACCGCCTCGCGAAGCTCCGCACCGGGCTGCAGGAACGCCCGGAGCAGGGGGTGCTCGTCGTCCCGAACTTCTCGATCGGCTCGGTGCTCGGCACCCACCTGGCCACGATCGCGGCGCCGTGGTTCCCGGCTGCCGAGATCGTCGAGACCCACCACGCCGGCAAGATCGACTCACCCTCGGGCACCGCGGTGCGCACGGCGGAGCTGATGGCCGACGCCCGGCGCGATGTCGGGCCGGTGGACGCTCCACACGTCGACCAGCGCGCCCGTGGTCAGCAGGTCGCCAGTGTGCCCATCCACTCGCTTCGGCTGCCCGGGGTGAAGGCCGTGCAGGACGTCGTGCTGAGCGGCCCCGGCGAGACACTGACGATCCGGCACGACACCAACGACGACGTCGCCTACGTGGCGGGCATCCGTGCGGCGCTCGCGAACGTGGTGTCGGCGCGGGGGCTCACCGTGGGCCTCGGCAGCGTCCTCGGCATCGGCTGAGGGCCGTGGGTCGCATGGAGCGGGCCGGACGCACGATCCGCTCGCCATTCTGGGGTGCAGCACTGATGGCGGTGCTGCTCGCCCTGTACATCGTTCTCGTCGGACAGCGTGCCGTGGCCTTCATCGCCACCGGCATCCCGATCGGCATCGGCATCGGTGTCGCACTGTTCGTCGTCGCCGCGATCGGCGCGCTCCTGCTCGTCCTGGAGTTCCGCTTCGGCATCCGCATCACGCGGCTCGGCGCACGGCTCGAGGCCGAGGGCGGCACACCGGACGACGTCGTCCCCGTGCGGCCGTCGGGTCGTCCGATCCGCGACGCCGCCGACGAGCTGTTCCCGCGGTACCGCGACGCGGTCGAGCAGGACCCGGCCGACTGGCGTGCCTGGTACCGGCTCGGTGTGGTCTACGACGCCGCGGGCGACCGCAAACGTGCACGGTCGGCGATGCGCACCGCCCTGGCGCGCGCCGCCGACCGCTGACCCCCGGTCTGGTGTCCGATCAGAAGACGGCGTCGATCGCGTCCGCCGCCTGCGTGTACCGGAACGTGTAGCCGGACTCGAGCAACTTCGTGGGGACCATCCGCTGGCTCGACAGGAGCATGTCGTCCGCGGCGTCCCGCAGCGCCAGGCGCAGGGCGAACTCGGGGATCCGGAACAGGTAGGGGCGGTGCAGCACCTCGGCGATGTGCTTCGTGATGCGGTCGGCGACGACCGGCTCCGGGCCCGCCAGGTTCACCGGGCCGGAGACGTCCGGAGCCGCGGTCGCCAGGTGCACGATCGCGCCGACCTCGTCCTCGAGGGCGATCCAGGGCCAGTGCTGGCCGCCGGTGCCGAGTCGGCTGCCGACGCCGAGCTTGGTCAGCGGGACGAGGGGTGCGAGCGCGCCGCCGCCCTTGCCGATCACGATGCCGGTCCGGAGCGTGATGACCCGGACCCCCGCGGGGGCGGCGTTCGCGGCCGACTCCCACGCGGTGCAGACGTCGGCGAGGAACCCCGTGCCCGGGGCGGCGTCGTCGGGCAGCACGTCGGCCGGACGGTCGCCGTACACGCCCGAGGCCGAGCCCGACAGGAACAGCGCCGGGGGAGTGGTCGCGTGCCGCATCGCCTCGACCAGGGTGTCGGTGGCGTCGATGCGTGAGCTGCGGATCTCCTTGCGGTACGCGTCGGTCCACGGCAGCTTGCCGATGTTCGCGCCGGCCAGGTTGATCACGACGTCGGCGCCGTCGAGGATCGCCGGGTCGAGCGGACGTCGCCCCGGTGCCCAGCGGAACTCGGTCGCGGTGCGGGCTTCCCGGCGCACGAGCGTGGTGACGTGGTGCCCCGCCTCGCGCAGGGCGCGGACGAGTGGGGTCCCGATGAAGCCGGACGAGCCGGCCACCAGGATCGAGAGCGGTTGTTCCGTCGTGTCGGGCATACCGGCAACGCTACTCACACCGACGTAGGCTTCTGTGTGTGACCGACAGCGAGACCGTACAGCCCGACGCTTCCGTCCCGACCCCCTACGAGGACCTGCTCCGCCGGGTCCTGACCGAGGGCTCGCCGAAGGGCGACCGCACCGGCACGGGGACCCGCAGCCTGTTCGGTGCACAGCTCCGCTACGACCTGTCGAAGGGTTTCCCGCTCGTCACCACGAAGCGCGTGCACTTCAAGTCGATCGCGTACGAGCTCCTCTGGTTCCTGCGCGGCGAGGGCAACGCGACCTGGCTGCAGGAGCAAGGTGTCCGGATCTGGAACGAGTGGGCGGACGCCGACGGCGACCTCGGCCCGGTGTACGGCGTGCAGTGGCGATCCTGGCCCACCCCCTCGGGTGAGCACGTCGACCAGATCGCCCAGGTCATCGAGCAGATCAGGACGAACCCGGACAGCCGTCGGCTCATCGTCTCGGCGTGGAACGTCGCCGACGTGCCGGACATGGCGCTCGCCCCGTGCCACGCGTTCTTCCAGTTCTACGTCAACGACGGCAAGCTCTCGTGCCAGCTCTACCAGCGGAGCGCCGACATGTTCCTCGGCGTCCCGTTCAACATCGCCTCGTACGCGCTGCTGACCCACATGATCGCGGCGCAGACCGGGCTCGAGGTCGGCGACTTCGTCTGGACCGGCGGCGACTGCCACGTCTACGACAACCACGTCGAACAGGTCGAGGAGCAGCTGTCCCGCACGGCGTACCCGATGCCGACGCTCGAGCTCGCGCCGCGCGACTCGATCGACGACTACGAGTACGAGGACTTCACCGTCGTCGGGTACGAGCACCACCCGGCGATCAAGGCCGCGGTCGCCGTCTGATGATCGGCATGGTCTGGGCCCGCTCGACCGCCGGCGTCATCGGTGCCGACGGGGGCATGCCCTGGCACGTGCCCGAGGACCTGGCGCACTTCAAGCGGGTCACCGGCGACGCGACCGTGCTCATGGGCCGGCGCACGTGGGAGTCCCTGCCCGAGCGGTTCCGCCCCCTGCCCGGTCGGCGCAACGTGGTGCTCACCCGTGACACGACGTGGACCGCCGACGGTGCCGAGGCGGTGCACGACCTGCAGGCCGCGCTCGAAGGCGACGACGGCACCGACGAGACCGTCTGGGTCATCGGCGGCGGCCAGGTCTACGCCGCGGCGCTCGACCGTGCCGATGTCGTCTCCGAGACCGTGATCGACGTCGACGTCCCCGGCGACACCGTCGCACCGACGCTCGACGAGACTGCCGGTTGGACGCTCACCGACGAGGGCCCGTGGCAGGAGTCCCGCAACGGCGGCACCCGCTACCGGTTCCTGGAGTGGCAGCGCCGCGCCTGAGCGCCCGCACGCGCCGGGCGTGACCGGCGGGACGGACGTGATCCGGGCCTCCCGGCCGCGCCGCAGGCAGGCGACCGTCCACACGGACGGCGGCCTCCGCGCGCATCCCCGGTACGCTGGTGCCCGTGTCCCCGCGTGAGAATCCCTTCGGTCAGGTCCTCGTCGCCCTCGTGACCCCGTTCACGGCCGACGGAGAGGTCGACTGGCCCGGCGTCGAGCAGCACATCGACGACTGCATCACCGCCGGCGCCGACGGCATCGTCGTCACCGGCACGACCGGCGAGACGTCGACGCTCACCGACCCGGAGAAGCTCCGGCTGGTCGAGGTCGGCAAGTCCGTCGCCGCCGGCCGCGCGAAGATCATCACGGGTGGTGGCTCGAACGAGACCGCGCACGCCATCCACCTGTACAAGCAGAGCGAGAAGGCCGGCGCGGACGGCGTGATGATCGTCACGCCGTACTACAACAAGCCGACACAGTCGGGTGTCCTCACCCACTTCCGGATGATCGCGGACGCCACCGACCTGCCGGTGATCCTGTACGACATCCCGGGCCGCACCGGCATCCCGATCACCTACGACACGATCCTGCGTGCGTCGAAGCACCCGAACATCCTCGCCGTGAAGGACGCCAAGGGCGACTTCGCCGAGGTCTCGCGCGTGCTGAACAACACCGACCTCATGTACTTCTCCGGTGACGACACGAACGTGCTCCCGCACCTGTCGATCGGTGCCACCGGCCTGATCGGCGTGACGGCGAACATCACGAGCGTGCCGTACCGCACCATCGTCGACGCCGTGAACCGGGGTGACCTGGCCACCGCGACGGCCGAGCACAAGCGACTCGAGCCGCTCGTCCGCGCCGTGATGACGCACGTTCCCGGTACCGTGGCCGCCAAGTACATCCTGCACGGGCTCGGCCGCATCGGCAGCCCGCGCGTCCGACTGCCGCTCGTCGGCCCCGAGGACTCCGAGGCGTACGCCATCGAGACCTCACTCGAAGCCGTGCGCGACGTGCCCGGCGCCGACTTCTCGAACTTCCGCCCCGACCGCAACGCGGCGGCCGGCGGTGCACTACCGAAGGTGCCAGGCACCACCCGCTAGCGAACACCGCGGCGCGCAGCACGCACGTCGCCCGAATCCGTAGGACCGAATGCCCACACAAGTCTCCACACCGCAGCCGCTCGAGAACGGCACCCTCCGCGTGATCCCCATCGGGGGCCTCGGCGAGATCGGTCGCAACATGACCGTCTACGAGTACGAGGGCAAGCTGCTCATCGTCGACGCCGGCGTGCTGTTCCCCGAGGAGCACCAGCCCGGTGTCGACCTGATCCTGCCGGACTTCACGCCGATCCGTGACCGCCTCGACGACGTCCTCGGTGTCGTGCTCACGCACGGCCACGAAGACCACATCGGCGCGGTCCCGTACCTGCTGAAGCTCCGCGACGACATCCCGCTGATCGGCTCCACGCTGACCCTCGCGCTCGTCGAGGCGAAGCTCAAGGAACACCGGATCAAGCCGTACACGCTCGTCGTGGCCGAGGACCAGACCGAGCAGATCGGCCCGTTCCACCTCGAGTTCGTCGCCGTGAACCACTCCATCCCGGACGCCCTCGCCGTCGCGATCACGACCCCCGCCGGTCGTGTCCTGCACACGGGTGACTTCAAGATGGACCAGCTCCCGCTGGACGACCGGATCACCGACCTCCGCGCGTTCGCCCGTCTGGGCGAGGCCGGCGTCGACCTGTTCCTGCCGGACTCCACGAACGCCGACGTGCCGGGCTTCACCGCTCCGGAGCGCGACATCGGCCCGGTGCTCGAGAACATCATCATGCGCGCCCGCAAGAAGGTCGTCGTGGCGAGCTTCTCGTCACACGTGCACCGCGTGCAGCAGGTCCTCGACGCCGCCGCGGCCGCGAACCGCAAGGTCGCGTTCATGGGCCGCTCGATGATCCGCAACATGACGATCGCCGCCGACCTCGGGTACCTGCGGGTGCCGGAGAACGTGCTCATCGACACGAAGAAGGCGAAGAACGTCCCCGACGACCAGATCGTCTACATGTCGACCGGGTCGCAGGGTGAGCCGATGGCCGTCCTGGCCCGCATGGCGAACCTCGAGCACCAGATCGAGATCGGCGAGGGCGACACCGTCATCCTCGCGTCGTCGCTCATCCCGGGCAACGAGAACGCCGTGTACCGCGTGATCGACGGGCTGACCAAGCTCGGCGCGAAGGTCGTGCACAAGGGCAACGCCAAGGTGCACGTCTCCGGACACGCCTCGGCCGGCGAACTGCTCTACTGCTACAACATCCTGCGACCGCGCAACGTGCTCCCCGTCCACGGCGAGCACCGTCACCTGTACGCGAACGCCGACCTGGCGATCCAGACGGGCGTCCCGCCGCGCAACGTGATCCTCGGTCAGGACGGCATCGTCGTCGACCTGAAGGACGGCGTCGCAACGGTCGCCGGCCAGCTCGACATCGGCTACGTCTACGTCGACGGCTCCACCGTCGGCGAGATCACCGACGCCGACCTGAAGGACCGCCGTGTCCTGGCCGAAGAGGGCTTCATCTCGGTCTTCTGCGCGGTGGACTTCACCACCGGGCAGTGCGTGATCGGCCCCGAGATCCAGTCGCGCGGCTTCGCCGAGGACGACTCCGTCTTCGACGACGTGCGTCCGCAGATCGCCAAGGCGATCTCCGAGGCCGCAGCCAACGGCACGCGCGACTCGCACGCCTTCGCGCAGGTCGTCCGTCGCACGGTCGGTCGTTGGGTGAACACGAAGCACCGTCGTCGTCCGATGATCGTCCCGGTGGTCATCGAGGCGTAGCCTCCGTCCCCGCCCTGGAGGCCCGTCCAGCGTCCGTCACGGACGCTGCGGCGGGCCTTCCTGCGTTTGTCCTGGGCGGGCGTTAGGGTTCTGCCCATGGCCGGAGGCACCAAGTCGACCACGCGCTCGCGCGCGTCCACGTCGTCCCGTGGCAACGGGACGCGCGGTTCGTCGCGCACCCAGGCCACGACGAAGAAGCTGCCGCAGGCCGCACCCACGCCGGTGTTCCGCGAGCAGAACCCGCTCGTGACCTTCTGGCTCGCGATGGCGCACGGCGTCGGCGCGATGTTCCGGCTGCTCGGCAAGGAGACCCTCGAGAAGGACCAGCGGCGCGACGGGTTCCCGTTCCTGCTGTTCCTGCTGGCCATCGCCGGCGGGGTCGTCGAGTGGCTCAACCCGACCAACAGCGTCTCCGTCGCACTCGACGCGTACACGTTCGGCGGGCTGTTCGGCCGCCTGGCATTCGCCCTGCCGGTCATCATGATCGTGTTCGCCGGGTGGCTGTTCCGGCACCCGGCCTCGGTGCACGACAACACCCGGATCGGCATCGGTCTGGGCGTCCTGATCGTCTCCATCGCCTCGCTCTGCCACGTCTTCGGCGGCCGACCGAGCGCGGCCGACGGCATGCCCGCGCTCGCTGCCGCCGGTGGGGTGCTCGGCTGGGTGGTCATCGGCTGGCTCGTCACGATCGCGACCGCGTGGGTGGCCGTGCCCGTGGCGATCGTGCTGCTCGTGCTCTCGCTCTTCATCATCACCAAGACGCCGCCGAACAAGCTCGGTCGCCGGCTGCACGAGCTCTACGCCTACCTGTTCGGTGCCCCGGCGCCCGCTGCCGAGCCGGACGCGGACGCCGCCGCCGCGGCGGAGCCCGCCGCCCGCACCCGCACCTCGAAGCGCGGCAAGAAGGGCGACGCCGACTTCCAGCTGTTCGACGACCTCGGGTTCGGTGACGAGCAGGCCGCTGCCGACGCCGAAGCCGGCGGCGACAACGTGCCGTGGTGGCGCCGCAACAAGTCCGGACGCGAAGAGGACCCGGCGTACGACAGCCCGGTGCTCCCGCCGGCCACCGGTGTCGCGCCCGCTGCCGCGCCCGTCGCGCCCGCTGCTCCCGTCGCCCCCGTTCCGAGCCCGAACGCCGGTGCCGCCGCAGGGCTCGTCGACCTGACACCGGCCGAGCCCGCGTCGGTCAACCTCAACGACTCCGTCGAGCAGGACCTGCAGGACGCCGAGCAGGCCCTCCGCGCGTTCGGCACCGACGTCCCCGCGCGCCCGGAGCCGACCGCCGACATCCGTCCCGCGGTGCCCGAGGTGCTGTCCGAGCCCGAGGTCGTCGACGAGCCCGAGGACATCGACGCCGCCGCCGAGCTGAGCGCGGCCGCCGCCGGGCCCGACGACGACCCGTCGAAGCCGTACCGACTGCCGGCCGCCACCACCCTGAGCTCCGGCACGCCCTCGGTCGCGCGCAGCCAGGCGAACGACGACATCGTCGCCGCCATCACCGGGGTGCTCACCGAGTTCAAGGTCGACGCGAAGGTCACCGGGTTCTCCCGCGGGCCGACGGTCACCCGGTACGAGATCGAGCTCGGCCCGGGCGTCAAGGTCGAGCGCGTCACGGCCCTGTCGAAGAACCTGTCGTACGCGGTCGCCTCGAACGAGGTCCGCATCCTGTCGCCGATCCCGGGCAAGAGCGCGATCGGCGTCGAGATCCCGAACACCGACCGCGAGATCGTCTCGCTCGGCGACGTGCTGCGCTCGAACGCCGCGCGCAAGTCGAAGCACCCGATGACGATCGGCGTCGGCAAGGACGTCGAGGGCGGCTTCGTCGTCGCGAACCTGGCGAAGATGCCGCACCTGCTCGTCGCCGGCTCCACCGGTTCCGGCAAGTCGGTGTTCATCAACTCGATGATCACGTCGCTGCTGATGCGCGCGAAGCCGTCCGAGGTCCGCATGGTCCTGGTCGACCCGAAGCGCGTCGAGCTCTCGATCTACGCCGGCGTCCCGCATCTCATCACCCCCATCATCACGAACCCCAAGAAGGCGGCCGAAGCGCTGCAGTGGGTCGTGAAGGAGATGGACATGCGGTACGACGACCTGGCGTCGTTCGGGTTCCGCCACGTCGACGACTTCAACAAGGCGATCGAGAACAACGAGATCGTCCTGCCGGCGGGCAGCGAGCGGAAGCTCAAGCCGTACCCGTACCTGCTGGTGGTCGTCGACGAGCTCGCCGACCTGATGCTCGTGGCACCGCGTGACGTCGAGGAATCGATCGTCCGCATCACCCAGCTCGCCCGCGCCGCCGGCATCCACCTGGTGCTCGCGACGCAGCGGCCCTCGGTCGACGTCATCACCGGCCTGATCAAGGCGAACGTGCCGTCGCGCATCGCCTTCGCGGTGACGAGCGTCACGGACTCCCGCGTCATCCTCGACCAGCCCGGCGCCGACAAGCTGATCGGTCAGGGCGACGCGCTCTTCCTGCCGATGGGTTCGTCGAAGTCGCTCCGCGTGCAGGGCGCCTGGGTGCAGGAGGGCGAGGTCGCCGAGGTCGTCCAGCACGTCACGCGGCAGGCCCAGCCCGAGTACCGCCAGGACGTCCAGGCCGTGGTCGAGCGCAAGGAGATCGACGCCGACATCGGCGACGACCTCGAACTGCTGCTCGCGGCCGTCGAACAGGTCGTGTCGACCCAGTTCGGTTCGACGTCGATGCTGCAGCGCAAGCTCCGCGTCGGCTTCGCCAAGGCCGGTCGCCTGATGGACCTGATGGAGTCGCGCGACATCGTCGGACCGTCCGAGGGCTCGAAGGCCCGCGACGTCCTGGTGACCGCCGACCAGTTGCCCGCGGTGCTCGCGAAGCTCCGCGGCGAGGAGCCGCCCGCCGCGGCCGCTCCGGCAGCGCCGGCACCGACGCCGTCCGGCGACGGTGACCGCTACGGTGCCGACCCCGTCGGGGACATGACCCGCGGGTACGATGAAGTCCACGACGAGCCCGATGAGGACGCGTGGGGACTGACGGGCAGGGAGTGACGGCGATGACCGCCTCGGACAGCACGAACACCACGCACGGCGCACGGTTCCCGTGGCGCGGGCGGCTCTTGCGCAAGGGCCCCGGCCCGGCGTCGACCGCGAACGTCGCGAACATCATCACGGTGGTGCGCATCCTGATGGCGCCGCTGTTCTTCGTCCTGCTGCTCACCGACGCCGGGAACGACGGGCCCCTGCGCATCTGGGCCGCGGTCGTCTTCGTCGTGGCGATCGTCACGGACAGCGCGGACGGCATCATCGCCCGTCGGCAGAACCTGGTCACGGACTTCGGCAAGCTCGTCGACCCGATCGCCGACAAGGTGCTCATCGGGGGTGCGCTCGTCGCGCTGTCCATCCTGCATGAACTGCCCTGGTACGTGACCGTGCTGATCATGGTGCGGGAGATCGGCATCACGGTCTTCCGGTTCGCGGTGCTCTCCGACCGGGTGATCCCGGCCAGCCGCGGCGGGAAGATCAAGACCGTGCTGCAGGCCGTCGCGCTGACGGCCGCGCTGTTCCCGTGGTGGAGCCTGGTCGGTGACTGGGCACACTGGGTCAACGGCATCCTCATGACCGCCGCGTTCCTGGCAACGGTCCTGAGCGGGATCGACTACCTCTGGCAGGCATGGAAGCACAACCGCACCACCGCATGACCATGCCCGACCGTTCGACCGAGGCCGCGCCCGTCGAGCCGGTCGCACCGGGTCTCATCGCCGAACTGACGGCGCGGGGCGAGACCCTCGCCGTGGCGGAGTCGCTGACCGGCGGACTCGTCGTCGCGACCCTCGTCGACGTGCCCGGGGCGAGCGCCGTCGTCCGCGGTGGCGTCGTGGCGTACGCGACGCCCGTGAAGCACTCCGTGCTCGGGGTCTCGGAGGACCTGCTCGAGGCCGAGGGCGCCGTGCACCCGGAGGTCGCCCGGCAGATGGCCGCCGGTGTCCGGATCGCGCTGTCCGTCGACGGGGAGCCCGCAACGTGGGGGATCAGCACGACGGGTGTCGCCGGCCCGGACCCGCAGGACGGCAAGCCCGTCGGCACCGTGTACGTGGGGATCGCCTCCGCCGCGGGCGCCGAGGCCTTCGAGCTGCACCTCGACGGTGACCGGGGAGCAATCCGTCACGCCACCGTCTCCGAACTCCTTGCACGGATGTCGTCCGAGATCCGGGGCCGGGAATAGGTCCCGTTTCCACTGGGTTACATCTCACGAAATCTCCAGCAGTACGGCAGCCAGCCTGGCTAACATGCTGCAACCGGCAACGCTATTGTTGCTGAACCCGAACTCGTTCCACCGGACCGAGCGGGCGCGGAGACGACAGAGAGGAGGAGTTCTCATGGTTCTCGTTCGTCAGGAAATCGGCGATGTGCTCCGGGACTTCCGCTTGCAGAAGGGCCGGACCCTCCGTCAGGTCGCGTCCAAGGCCAGTGTCGCGCTCGGGTACCTCAGTGAGGTCGAGCGTGGGCAGAAGGAAGCCAGCTCGGAGATCCTCGCGTCCGTCGCGGATGCTCTGGACACGCCCATCTCGACCATCATGCGCGAAGTGGGCGACCGCCTCGCGATCGTCGAGGGGCTGACCCCCGTCCCCGACACGCTCCCGGACGACCTCGTCGCCGAGTTCGACAACGACCTCGCGGTGCGCTGACCGCACTGCACCGAACGCCCTCGCCGGTCCTTCCCGGCGGGGGCGTTCTGCGTTCCGGCCCGCGACGACGCGCTTAGGCTGGTCGGATGCGCGTGAGTGAGTTCTGGCGAGCCGTCGACCAGGTGTTCGGCGAGGCCTACGGGTCCGTGGTCACCCGTGACGTCGTGCTCGAGGGTCTGGGCGGTCGCTCGGCCGTGGACGCCCTCGCCGCCGGCATCGACGCCCGCCGGGTGTGGGATGCCCTGTGCGACTCGCAGGACGTCCCGATGGACCGTCGGCACGGCAAGGGCCTGGCCGAACCCCAGGACTGAGCGCGGTCCTGCAGGGTCCGGCACCCGAAACTGTGTTCGGCGTGTTGCTCGAACGCGTGTTCGATCGGTGGTAACTTCCTCCACAGCGGCGTCGCCCGGATGCTCCATCCACAGATCGCGTGACCGTCGGCAGTGATGTCGGTGGCTCGCCATAGGTTGATGGACATCGGGAACAGCCCGAAGCCTTGTCGCAGAACCATCGGCCTTGCACCATCGGCCGGCGTGGACGCGACAGCCTACAGGCGGCCGAACACGAGCACGAAGGAGCACTCCATGCCATCACCGGCAGACCGCGAAAAGGCCCTCGAGACCGCACTCGCACAGATCGACAGGCAGTTCGGCAAGGGTGCGATCATGCGCCTCGGTTCGGACGAACGCGCCCCCGTCAACGTCATCCAGACCGGGTCGGTGGCGCTGGACGTCGCGCTCGGCATCGGTGGCCTGCCCCGCGGCCGCATCGTCGAGATCTACGGCCCGGAGTCGTCGGGTAAGACGACCCTCACCATCCACGCCATCGCCAACGCCCAGCGCGCCGGTGGCATCGCGGCCTTCATCGACGCCGAGCACGCGCTCGACCCCGAGTACGCCAAGAAGCTCGGTGTCGACATCGACGCCCTGCTCGTGTCGCAGCCCGACACCGCCGAGCAGGCGCTCGAGATCGCGGACATGCTGGTCCGCTCCGGCTCCATCGACCTCATCGTCATCGACTCCGTCGCGGCCCTCGTGCCCCGTGCCGAGATCGAGGGCGAGATGGGTGACTCGCACGTCGGTCTGCAGGCCCGCCTCATGTCGCAGGCACTGCGGAAGCTCGCCGGTGGCCTGAACCAGACGCAGACCACGATGATATTCATCAACCAGCTGCGCGAGAAGATCGGCGTGTTCTTCGGTTCGCCGGAGACCACCTCGGGCGGTAAGGCGCTGAAGTTCTACGCGTCCGTCCGCCTCGACATCCGTCGCATCGAGACACTCAAGAGCGGTACCGACGCGGTGGGCAACCGAACGCGCGTCAAGGTCGTCAAGAACAAGATGGCGCCGCCCTTCAAGCAGGCCGAGTTCGACATCCTGTACGGCGTCGGCATCTCGCGCGAAGGCTCGCTGCTCGACTTCGGTGTCGACCACGGCATCGTCAAGAAGTCGGGCGCCTGGTACACGTACGACGGCGACCAGCTCGGGCAGGGCAAGGAGAACTCGCGTTCGTTCCTGATCCAGAACCCCGAGATCGCTGCCGACATCGAAGGCAAGATCCTCGCCAAGCTCGGCGTCGGCGGCGCCAAGGCCGAGGACGCTCCGGTCGAGTCGATCGCGCCGAAGCTCGCGGAGCGCAAGGGCGCGTGAGCACCGACCATGACGACGACGGCCTCGCACCGGTCACCGACCTGTTCGGTGCGAGGTCGCGTCGTCGCGCTCCCGTCACCCCGGTGACGTCCGCGATCCCCGCACCGCCGGTGTCACCGGACGAACCACGAGACGTCGACGGGTGGGCACTGCCGGAATCCGGCGACGCTCGGCCGGACGAGTTCCCGGCACCCTTCGACGCCGATTCGCCGGTGCCCCTGCACGGTGCCCGGGGCCCAGCAGCATGGGTGTCGCCCGTGATCGGTGACGGCAGCGGGCGCTCGACCCGTGCCGAGCAGGACGGCTACGACTCCGAGACCGCAGACGCCACCACCGCGTCGGTGTTCTCCATCGCCGGCGGCGAGGAGATCGACCCGGCCGACGCACCTCGTCCGCTCGACGAACAGCGCGCGGACGCCGAACGGCTCAGCCTGCGTGCCCTCGGTCGCAAGGGCGTGAGCGAGTCCGAGATGCGGACCCTACTGCTGCAGCAGGACCTCGACCCCGACGTGGTCGAGCACGAGATCGAACGGTTGACCCGTGTCGGGCTCCTGGACGACGTCGCCCTCGCCACCGACCTGGTCGACCGGCTGCACGCGCGCAAGGGCCTCGGCCGCCAGGGGGTCGTCACCGAACTCCGACGCCGGGGGATCGACCAGGTGGCGATCGACACCGCACTCGACGAAGCCGCCGACGACGAGGACGACGAGTTCCTCCGCGCGCAGGAACTCGCCGACAAGCGAGCGCCGCAGATGCGCGGCCTCGACCGGGCCACCGCGGAACGCCGGCTGTCCGGCTTCCTGATGCGCAAGGGCTACAGCTCCGGCGTCGTCCGGATCGCTGTCGCACGCGCACTCGACGGCGGCGGCAGACGGCCGCCTTCCGGCCGCGGGACCGTGCGGTTCGAGTAGCCGCTCCGACCTACACTGGGACGACCATGGCCACCGTCGCAGCGCGCCCCCGCACCTACGAAGTCCGCACCTACGGGTGCCAGATGAACGTGCACGACTCCGAGCGGTTGAGCGGGTCGTTGCAGGCCGCGGGCTACACCGCGGCGGACGGCGAACAGGCCGACGTCGTCGTCATCAACACCTGTGCGGTGCGCGAGAACGCGGACAACCGGCTGTACGGCAACCTCGGACAACTCGCGGGCATCAAGCGCGATCACCCCGGCATGCAGATCGCCGTCGGCGGGTGCCTGGCGCAGAAGGACAAGAACGTCATCCTCGAGAAGGCGCCGTGGGTCGACGTGGTCTTCGGCACGCACAACATGGGATCGCTGCCGACCCTGCTCGAGCGGGCGCGGCACAACGACGAGGCGCAGATCGAGATCCTCGAGGCACTCGACGTCTTCCCGTCGACGCTGCCCACCAAGCGCGACTCGACGCACAGCGGCTGGGTCTCGATCTCGGTCGGTTGCAACAACACCTGCACGTTCTGCATCGTCCCCTCGCTGCGTGGCAAGGAGAAGGACCGCCGCCCCGGTGACGTCCTGGCCGAGATCCAGGCGCTCGTCGACGACGGTGCTATCGAGGTCACCCTGCTCGGGCAGAACGTGAACTCCTACGGCGTCGAGTTCGGCGACCGACAGGCGTTCGGCAAGCTGCTGCGGGCCACCGGTGGCATCCAGGGGCTGGAGCGCGTGCGTTTCACCAGCCCGCACCCGGCAGCGTTCACCGACGACGTCATCGACGCGATGGCCGAGACCCCGAACGTGATGCCCCAGCTGCACATGCCGCTGCAGTCGGGCTCCGACCGGGTGCTCAAGGCCATGCGCCGGAGCTACCGCAGCGAGCGGTTCCTCGGCATCCTCGACCGCGTCCGCGCGAAGATCCCGCACGCGGCGATCTCCACCGACATCATCGTCGGGTTCCCCGGCGAGACCGACGCCGACTTCGAGGACACCCTGCGTGTCGTCGAGCAGGCGCGGTTCGCCTCGGCGTTCACGTTCCAGTACTCGATCCGCCCCGGCACGCCCGCGGCGACGATGGACGACCAGCTGCCGAAGCACATCGTGCAGGAGCGGTACGAGCGACTCGTCGCCCTGCAGGAACGCATCACGGCGGAAGAGAACGCACAGCAGGTCGGCCGGAGCGTCGAGGTGCTCGTCGCCTCGGGTGAAGGCCGCAAGGACGACGCCACCCGCCGGCTCTCCGGTCGCGCGGAGGACTCCCGGCTCGTGCACTTCACGGTGCCCGCCGGGTCCGATGTCCCGCGCCCCGGCGACGTCGTCACCGTCGACATCACCCGGGCGGCACCGCACTTCCTGCTCGCCGACGACGACGCCCCGCTGCGCATCCGACGAACCCGGGCCGGAGATGCCTGGGACCGCGCGCAGGCCGAGAGCTGCGGCGTGCCGACCCCGGCCGGCGCCGCAGCCGACGGCCCACGTCCGGTCTCGCTCGGGCTGCCCACGCTCCGTGTCGGACGCTGAGCCCACCGCTGGCGTGCCGTCGAGCGGCTCGACGCTCGGGTCCGGTACCGGCGTCGAGGCCGACCTGATCGCGGTCGTCGGAGCCACGGGCACGGGGAAGTCCGACCTCGGCATCGCGATCGCCGAGCGCCTGCGTGCCACCGGTCGCAACGCGGAGATCATCAACGCGGACGCCATGCAGCTGTACCGCGGCATGGACATCGGCACGGCGAAGCTCCCGCCGGCCGAGCGGCACGGCATCCCGCACCACCAGCTCGACGTGCTCGACGTCACCGATGAGGCGAGCGTCGCCGCGTACCAGGTGGCTGCACGCACCGACGTCGACCGGATCCAGGCCGACGGTGGGGTGGCCGTCCTGGTCGGGGGCAGCGGGCTCTACGTCTCCGCGGTGCTGTTCGACCTGGCGTTCCCGGGCACCGACCCCGAGCTCCGTGCGCAGCTGGAGCGCGAGCACGACGAGCTCGGCCCGGGCATCCTGCTCGAACGGCTCCGCGCCCTCGACGCGGCGGCCGCCGCGACGATCGACGCACGCAACCCACGGCGGTTGATCCGTGCACTCGAGATCGCGAGCCGATCCGAGGTCGTGCCCCCGAGCCTCCCGGCCGCGCCCCGCGCATGGCGACCGTCCCGCATCCTGCACCTGCGACGCGACCGCGAGCAGCTCGTGTCGGCGCTGCACGAGCGCGCGGCGCGGATGTTCGACGCCGGACTCGTCGACGAGGTCGCGGCGCTCCGCGGGCTGGGACTCGAGCAGGGCCGGACCGCGCGCGGCGCCATCGGGTACTCGCAGGCGCTCGAGGTGCTCGCCGGTACGTCGACCCGCGAGCAGGCCGTCGAGGCGACGGGCATCGCGACCCGCAAGTACGCCCGCCGGCAGGTGTCGTGGTTCCGCCGGTACGCCGACGCCGAGACGCTCGACGTCACCGGGGCCGACCGCGGTGACCTGACGGAACTGGCCCGTAGGATCGTGCCGTGACCGAGCTGCACTTCACCAAGGGCCAGGGGACCGGCAACGACTTCGTCCTGTTCGCCGACCCCGACGCCACCGTCGACCTGACCCCCGAGCGGATCCGTGCCATCGCGGACCGACGCTTCGGCGTGGGCGGGGACGGCGTGATCCGCGCAGTGCGGTCCGAAGCGATCCCCGAGGGCCGCGCGCTCGTCGCCGTCGAACCCGAGGCGACGTGGTTCATGGACTACCACAACGCCGACGGCACGGTCGCCGAGATGTGCGGCAACGGCATCCGCGTGTTCGCCCGGTACCTGACCGAGTCCGGCCTGGTCGAACTGGCGCCCGGCGAGACGCTGACGGTCGGCAGCCGCAAGGGGCTGGTCGACATCCAGCGCACCACGAACGGGTTCGCGGCCGACCTCGGCCGCTGGGGCCTGGGCATCGAGGGCGGCGGATCCGACGACGTGCTCGTCCGGGCGAAGAACCTCGACGGGGCGCGCCCCGGCATCGGCATCGACGTGGGCAACCCGCACGTGGTCGTCGCCGTCGAGACCGAGGACGAACTGGCCGACCTCGACCTGACGTTCCTGCCGGTGCTCGAACCGGCGCCCGAGCACGGTGCGAACGTCGAGTTCGTGCTGCCCGGCGACCCGCTCATCAAGGACGGCGTCGGCGAGATCACGATGCGGGTGCACGAGCGGGGGAGCGGTGAGACCCTGTCGTGCGGCACCGGTGCCGTGGCGGCTGCCCTCGCCACGCGCTACTGGGTCGGTGCGGGGGCGCCGGACACCTGGCGCGTGCGGGTACCGGGCGGGCTGCTCACGGTGCGGATGACGGCGACCGAGGACGGCGAGCACGTGTCGCTGTCCGGGCCCGCCGAGCTCGTGTTCTCCGGCGACCTGACGGTCTGACGGTCTGACGCGCTGCGCGGCGCGGGCGCGTCGCGCGCGCCCTACGCGCTGTGCTGCACCCGGAGGACGCGGAAGCCCTTGGCCGTCGACTCCCGCGTGACTGCGAAGCCCGAACCGAGGGCGCCGACGAGCCACTTCTGCAGGGAGTCACCCCCGAGGTCCTTCGACACGACGAGCCAGGCATCGCCCCCGACCTCGAGCCGGGGCAGCCACGTCAGCAGGATCTGGTGCAGCTCGTCCTTGCCGACCCGGATCGGCGGGTTCGACCAGATCGTCCGGAACCGCAGGTCTGCCGGCACGTCGTCGGGCAGCGCGATCGTGACGTTCGCAGCTCCGGCCGTCGCTGCGTTGGCCCGGGCGAGTCCCAGCACCCGCTCGTTGACGTCGACGCCCCAGACGTGGGCGTCGGGGGACTGCAGCGCCATGGTGATCGCGATCGGCCCCCAGCCGCAGCCGATGTCGAGCAGCGCTCCGCCAGCAGCGGGTGCCGGCACCGAACCGAGCAGGACCTTCGTGCCGCGGTCGACGCCGTCGGGACTGAAGACCCCCGCCGCGGTCGACAGGGTGAGGGGCTGACCGGCGAGCGTGACGTCCACCTGGCGGGGCCGGACGTCGCTCTCGGGGTTGGCCGAGAAGTAGTGGTCGTTCGCCATGGATGAACCGTACCGGCAACCGAGTGTGTCGACGGGCCTGCGGAGGTAGCCTGTGCACAGGATGACGGATACCCATCAGCAGAACCACCAGACCAACGACGACAGCGCAGACGGTGTCGTCGAGAGGGTGTTGCGCAACGCAGACCACCGCGCAGCATCGTCCATCTTCGCGCCCGCCCAGGCGATCCAGACGCGGTCGACCGACGATCGCAGCTGGACGGGCGACGGCGACCAGTACGACCGTGAGGACCGTGCGGCGCTGCGCCGTGTCGCCGGCCTCTCCACCGAACTCGAGGACGTCACCGAGGTCGAGTACCGCCAGCTGCGGCTCGAGCAGGTCGTCCTGATCGGCGTGTACCCCCAGGGCGACGCGCAGGACGCCGAGAACTCCCTCCGCGAGCTCGCGGCACTCGCCGAGACCGCGGGTGCCGTGGTGCTCGACGGGCTCCTCCAGCGCCGGCCGAACCCGGACCCGGCCACCTACCTGGGCAAGGGCAAAGCCCAGGAGCTCGCGATGGTCGTCAAGGCCACCGGCGCCGACACCGTCATCGCCGACACCGAACTGGCACCCTCGCAGCGTCGTGCGCTCGAGGACGTCGTGAAGGTGAAGGTCATCGACCGCACGGCCGTGATCCTCGACATCTTCAGCCAGCACGCGAAGACCCGCGAGGGGAAGGCGCAGGTCGAACTCGCCCAGCTGCAGTACCTGCTGCCTCGACTGCGCGGTTGGGGTGACTCGATGTCCCGGCAGGCCGGTGGCCAGGTCTCCGGAGGCGCTGGCATGGGCTCTCGCGGCCCCGGTGAGACGAAGATGGAGCTCGACCGCCGCAAGATCCACACGCGGATGGCGAAGCTCCGCCGGCAGATCGCCGGGTTCACCCCGGCCCGTGAGGCCAAGCGTGCCGAGCGCAACCGCAACGAGGTGCCGAGCGTCGCGATCGCGGGCTACACCAACGCCGGCAAGTCGTCACTGCTCAACCGACTGACGAGCGCGGGTGTGCTCGTGCAGAACCAGCTGTTCGCGACGCTGGACGCGACGGTCCGCCGGACCGAGAGCACCAAGGGCCGCGAGTACACGTTCGCCGACACCGTCGGCTTCGTGCGCAACCTGCCGCACCAGCTGGTCGAGGCCTTCCGCTCCACCCTCGAAGAGGTCGGCGACGCCGACGTCATCGTGCACGTGGTCGACGGCTCGCACCCCGACCCCGGGGCGCAGCTGTCCACCGTGCGCGAGGTCATCGGTGACGTCGGTGCGGGTGACATCCCGGAGGTCGTCGTGTTCAACAAGGCCGACCTGATCGACGACGCGCAGCGCCTCGTGCTCATCGGGCTCGTGCCGGACGCGGTGTTCGTGTCGGCGCGCACCGGTGAGGGCATCCCGGAGCTCCTCAGCGTCATCGAGGACCGCCTGCCCGAGCCCGACGTGGACCTGACGATCGTGGTGCCGTACGACCGCGGTGACCTGGTGTCGTCGCTGCACGACACCGGCTCGGTCGAGTCCGTCGACTACGTCGAGGACGGCACACGCCTGCGGGTGCGCGTCTTCCAACGGCAGGTCACCGAGCTCGAGCCCTACGTGGTCACGCCCGTCCCGACCGTCTGACCCCCGGCTCCGACTGGCGCTGGCAGCCGGCTGGCGCTGGTGAGCGCCGCCGCGCGGCCTGGAGGCCCGTCACGAGTCCGTCAGACGCCGTCGTGTCACCGAGACACCCCGGAACACACGAAACGCCGCCGAATCCGGCGGCGTTTCGTCGTGCAGGGGGCGTCGTACGGTGACGACGGCGTCCCGCGCCGGTGCGGCGCGAGCAGTGGTCAGAGGGAGCGGAGGACCGCGACGACCTTGCCGAGCACCGAGGCCGCGTCGCCGAGGATCGGCTCGAAGGCGGAGTTCCGAGGCAGCAGCCACGTGTGGCCGTCGCGCTGGCGGAAGACCTTGACGGTCGCCTCTTCGTCGAGCATGGCCGCGACGATGTCCCCGTTCTCGGCGGTCTGCTGCGACCGGACGACGACCCAGTCGCCGTCGCAGATCGCGGCGTCGATCATCGACTCGCCGACGACCTTGAGCATGAAGAGCTCACCGGTGCCGACGAGCTGGCGGGGGAGCGGGATGATCTCGTCGACGTGCTGCTCGGCGGTGATCGGGACACCGGCGGCGATCCGGCCGACGAGCGGCACGAGCGTCGTGGCGTCGATGTCCGGGCCGCCGACGTCGGAGGTCGGCTCGTCAACCAGGACCTCGAGCGCACGCGGGCGGTTCGGGTCGCGGCGGATCCAGCCACCGAGCTCGAGCTGGCCGAGCTGGTGGGAGACGCTGGAGAGCGAGGAGAGCCCGGCGGCGTCGCCGATCTCGCGCATGCTCGGCGGGTAGCCCCGCGAGGCGATCGACGCACGGATCGCGTCGAAGATCGCCTGCTGCTTCGGCGTCAGCGGCTTCTGGCCCCGCAGTTCGTCCACCACGTCGTCTCGCTTTCGTCGGTGCCGGTCCGGCCGCGGCGGGAATGTCGGTGGTCCCCGCCAGGCTTGTCCCAGTCGATCGAAACAGTATCCGACCAGCCAGGGCCGGACAAACACCTGTTCGAGCGTGTCGCAAGAAGACCCCGCAGAAATCCTCTCCCAGGACTTGTGCGTCATCTGATTCGAAACTATGTTCGGTACAGGACTTCGGTTCCACCGAACGGGAAGGCAAGAACGACATGAGCACCATCGCCATCGCTGACATTCAGCGCACCGCGGCGCCCGCCGTGCGTACCCGCCTGCGTCTGACGCGTCGCGGCCGCATCGTCTTCACGACGCTCGCCGCGATCCCGCTCCTCGTCGTCGTCGCCCTCGGCGTGCTGAACGGTGGACAGGCCTCGGCCGGTGACGCCACCGCCGGCGGCGCCCGCACCCACTTCGAGACCGTGACGATCCAGCCGGGCGAGACGCTCTGGCAGCTCGCCGAGCAGACCGCCCCCGACTCCGACCCGCGCGACTTCGTGCAGGACGTCGTCAGCCTCAACGCGCTCGACGGTTCGGCGCTGCAGGCCGGCGAAGAGCTCTCCATCCCCACCAAGTACACCGACGGCGAGTAGTCACTCGGGCAGCCCCGTCCAGACGGCTGGTCGTCGCACGGTGACAGCGGCCTACGATGGATCGGTGGCATTCACGCTCGAAGACCTCCCGATCCGAGACGACCTGCGCGGGCAGAGCCCCTACGGCGCCCCGCAGAAGCACGTCCGCGTGCAGCTGAACGTCAACGAGAACACGCATCCCGTTCCGGACGACGTCGCCGCTGACATCATCGAGTCGATCAGGCAGGCCCTGCTGACGGTCAACCGGTACCCGGATCGCGAGTTCACCGAGCTCCGCCAGTCCCTGGCGGACTACCTCGGGCACGACCTGAGCGCCGAGCAGCTCTGGGCGGCGAACGGGTCGAACGAGGTGTTGCAGCAGCTCCTGCAGGCGTTCGGCGGGCCCGGTCGCTCGGTCCTCGGGTTCCCACCCACCTACTCGATGCACTCGATCCTCGCGTCGGGTACCGGCACGACGTGGATCCCGGCCCAGCGGGACGACGAGTTCCGCATCTCGCCCGAGACCGTCGTCGCAGCCATCCGCGACCACAAGCCCGACATCGTGTTCCTGTGCGGGCCGAACAACCCGACGGGCACCCCGCTCGACATCGAGGCGATCGCGGCCGCCTACGACGCGACCGACGGCATCGTGATGGTGGACGAGGCCTACGCCGAGTTCATGCCGTCCGACGCTCCGAGCGCGCTCACGCTGCTGCCCGGACGTGAGCGCCTGGTGGTGTCCCGCACGATGAGCAAGGCGTTCGCGTTCGCCGGTGCCCGGGTCGGGTACATGGCCGCGCACCCCGCCGTCGTTGACGCCGTCCGGTTGGTCCGGCTGCCGTACCACCTGTCCGCGCTGACGCAGGCGGCAGCGATCGCGGCACTCCGGCACGCCCCCGAGATGCTGGCGATGGTCGACGACATCAAGGCGCAGCGCGACCGCATGGTCACCGAGCTGCGGGCCATGGGGTACCGGACCTACGAGACCTGGTCGAACTTCGTCCTCTTCGGAGGTGTCGCCGACCCGAACGCTGCGTTCGAGGCGCTGCTCGAGCGCGACGTCATCGTGCGCGACCTCGGCATCCCGAACCACCTGCGGGTGAGTGCGGGGACCGAAGCCGAGACGACCGCGTTCCTCGACGCCATGCGGCAGGTCGCCGCCGAGCAGCCGCCGGTTAGGGTTGACGCATGACCGCCCGCACCGCCTCGATCAGCCGTTCGACGAGCGAATCGAGTGTCGAACTCGAGCTCGACCTGGACGGCACCGGGACCTCGTCGATCTCGACCTCCGTCCCGTTCTTCGACCACATGCTGACCGCGTTCAGCAAGCACTCCCTGATCGACCTGCGCGTGCGCTCCACGGGTGACACCGACATCGACGTGCACCACACGGTCGAGGACACCGGCATCGTGCTCGGACAGGCGATCAAGCAGGCCCTCGGCGACCGGTCCGGCATCGGCCGGTACGGCGATGCCCTGGTCCCGTTGGACGAAGCGCTGGCCCAGGCCGTCGTCGACGTCTCCGGGCGTCCGTTCCTGGTGCACTCCGGCGAGCCCGCGGGCTTCGAGTTCCACGGCATCGGCGGGCACTTCACCGGCTCGATGGTCCGCCACGTGTTCGAGGCGATCACGTTCAACGCCGGGATCACCGTCCACGTCCGCGTGCTCGAGGGCCGCGACCCCCACCACATCGCCGAAGCCGAGTTCAAGGCGTTCGCCCGGGCCATGCGCAAGGCGGTCGAGCGGGACCCGCGCGTCGACGGCATCCCGTCCACGAAGGGCGCCCTGTGACCGCCACCAAGCCGAACGTCGTCGTCCTCGACTACGGGTCGGGCAACGTCCACTCCGCCGCCAAGGCGCTCGAGCGCGCCGGGGCTGACGTCACCCTGACGTCGGACAAGCAGGCGGCGCTCAAGGCTGACGGCTTGCTCGTCCCCGGTGTCGGGGCGTTCGCGGCCGTGATCGACCAGCTCGAGGGCGTGCAGGGCGGCGAGATCGTCGACCACCGCCTGGCAGGCGGGCGCCCGGTGCTCGGCATCTGCGTCGGCATGCAGGTCCTGTTCTCGCGGGGCATCGAGCGTGGTGCCGACGTCGAAGGGCTCGGCCAGTGGCCCGGCACCGTGCAGGAGATCCAGGCCGAGGTGCTCCCGCACATGGGCTGGAACACCGTGCAGGCGCCCGAGGACTCCGTGCTGTTCGACGGCCTGCACGAGGAGCGCTTCTACTTCGTGCACTCCTACGGCGTGACCGACTTCCCGCTCGAGGCGTACGGGCCGTTCCGTGCGCCCCGCCTGACCTGGGCCGAGCACGGGCAGCCGTTCATCGCCGCGGTCGAGAACGGACCGCTCACCGCCACGCAGTTCCACCCCGAGAAGTCCGGCGAGCCGGGCATCCGCCTGCTCTCCAACTGGGTCCGCTCGCTCTGAACCCGGCCTGCACCGGGCGCGACGGCCGTGCCGGACGCGCCCCGGGCCTCCCGGCTGTCCGCAGCCCCTTCTCCACCGCAACGAAACCGACAGGACCATGACCGACCTCACCGACACCCCGCCCCTCGTCCTGCTGCCGGCCGTCGACGTCGTCGACGGACAGGCCGTGCGACTCACCCAGGGCGAGGCGGGCAGCGAGACCGGCTACGGCGACCCCGTCGCCGCTGCCCGCACCTGGCGTGACCAGGGTGCTGAGTGGATCCACCTCGTCGACCTCGACGCAGCCTTCGGCCGTGGCGACAACCGCCGGGTGATCGCGCACGCCGTCCGCGAGGTCGAGGGGGTCTCGGTCGAGCTGTCCGGCGGGATCCGCGACGACGCCTCGCTCGAAGCGGCCCTGGCGACCGGCGCGGCGCGCGTGAACCTCGGCACCGCGGCGCTCGAGAACCCCGACTGGGCCGCGCGGGTGATCGGCGAGTACGGCGAGCAGATCGCCGTCGGGCTGGACGTCCGCGGCACCACGCTGTCGAGCCGCGGCTGGACCGAGGATGCCGGTGACCTGTGGGAGGTGCTCGACCGCCTCGAAGCCGCCGGGTGTGCCCGCTACGTGGTGACCGACGTCACGAAGGACGGCACGCTGCAGGGCCCGAACGTCGAACTGCTCCGCCAGGTGTGCGACCGGACCGACCAGCCCGTGGTGGCCTCGGGCGGGATCTCCACCCTCGATGACCTCCGTGCGCTCCGCGAACTCGTGCCGTACGGGCTCGAAGGCGCCATCATCGGCAAGGCGCTGTACTCCGGGGCGTTCACGCTGCCCGCCGCTCTCGACATCGCCTCGGAGTAACGCCGTGGCGGGCATCTCGAACGGTCGTGGCACCGGGCCGGAGACCGACGACGCGCACACCCCGGGTGGGGCGGCGGACTCGGCGGGGTTCTCGTGGGAAGGCCGCACGTTCGACCACCACGACACCGCGTTCGCGGACGACGACGGACTCGCCGACCCCGCGGTGGTCGCGGCCATCGGCTCACTCGCCGACGGTGCGTCCCAGGCCGCGATCGTCGATGCGCTCCGCTCCGCCCGCCTGCTCATCCCGCTCATCGCCGAGGCCGGCGACGTGGGGGAGACCGACGCGGGCAAGCTCGTCGACAAGACCCAGGAACTCTCGATCGTGACGGTCGCCGGCCCCGACGGTCGCAGCGTGATGCCCGCGTTCACCTCGGTCGACGCCATGCACGCGTGGGACCCGGACGCGCGCCCCGTGCCGGTGGAGTCCCGCCGCGTTGCGATGGCCGCGGCGAGCGAGGACACCCAGCTCGTCGTGCTCGACCCGAAGTCGCCGACCGAGTTCGTGCTGCGTCGTCCGGCGGTGTGGGCACTCGGGCAGGACCTGCCGTGGACCCCGTGCTTCGAGGACCCCGAAGTGGCCCGTGCCTTCGCGGCCTCGGTCGAAGGGGAGCCCAGCGTGGCCCGTGTCGAACTCGCGCCGGGCGACCCGGTCGGCCGGTTCGCCGGACCGGAGCTGACGGTGGGCCTGGCGCTGCACCCGGGGCTCGACCGCGAGCAGGTCGGCGAGCTCGTCGGACGGCTGCAGCAGCGGTGGTCGGCCGACCCCGTGATCGCGGAGCGGGTCGACAGCATGCGCGTCGCCCTGCGCGCTGCCTGACGAGCAGCAGTGCGGCGATGCGACCCGGCCCACCCCGACGTCGCCGGTACGATGACGGGGTGAGCCCGAACCCGACGACCAACCCCACCGGCGCGACCACCCACGGTCCGACGGGGCGTCCCGTCCGGGACTTCCCCGTGCCCGAGGAGCTCGACAGCACCGGACCCGCCCGCATCATCGCGCTCTGCAACCAGAAGGGCGGCGTCGGCAAGACCACGACCGCCATCAACCTGGGCGCCGCGCTCGCGGAGTACGGCCGCAAGGTGCTCGCCGTGGACTTCGACCCGCAGGGTGCGCTGTCCGCCGGCCTCGGTGTCCGCACCCACGACATCCACACCGTCTACGACCTGCTCATGGGTGCCGTGAAGGACCCGAACCAGGTCATCCAGCCGACGAACACCCCCGGCCTCGACGTCATCCCGGCGAACATCGACCTGTCCGCGGCCGAGGTGCACCTGGTCAACGAGGTCGCCCGCGAGCAGATCCTGGCGAGCGTGCTGCGCAAGGTCGCGAACGACTACGACGTGATCCTGGTCGACTGCCAGCCGTCGCTCGGCCTGCTCACCGTGAACGCCCTGACCGCTGCGCACGGCGTGCTCATCCCGCTCGAGTGCGAGTTCTTCGCGCTGCGCGGTGTCGCGCTGCTCATCGAGACGATCGACAAGGTGCGCGACCGCCTCAACCCGGCGCTCAAGCTCGACGGCATCCTGGCGACCATGTACGACTCGCGCACGCTGCACTCGCGCGAGGTCATGGAGCGGGTCGTCGACACCTTCGACGACCGCGTGCTCGACACCGTCATCGGCCGCACCGTGAAGTTCCCGGACGCCACGGTGTCCGCACGACCGATCACGCAGACCGCGCCGGACCACCCTGCCGCCCACGCCTACCGGCAGCTCGCACGAGAGCTCGTCCAGCGTGGCGCCGTCGCCTGAGCCGGGGTTCCGGGTCCGGCTCACCAACTTCGACGGACCGTTCGACCTCCTGCTGTCGCTCATCACGAAGCACGAGCTCGACATCACCGAGGTCTCGCTCGGTGCCGTGACGGGGGAGTTCATCCAGTACGTCCGGCAGGCCGAGTCCGCCGACGAGCTCGACGAGGCCAGCGAGTTCCTGGTCGTCGCGGCGACCCTGCTCGACCTGAAGATCGTCGGGCTGCTGCCGCAGGGTGAGCTCGTGGACGCCGAGGACGTCGCCCTGCTCGAAGCCCGCGACCTGCTGTTCGCCCGACTGCTGCAGTACCGGGCGTTCAAGCAGGCCGCCGACTGGTTCGGGGAGCGGTGGGGCATCGAGTCGCGCCGGCACGTCCGCAGCGTCCGGCTCGAGGAGCGGTTCCGCGCGCGGACGCCGGAGCTCGTCTGGACCCTGTCCGTGCAGGACTTCGCCGCCCTCGCCACGCTCGCCTTCGCCCCGCGGGAGATCCCGACCGTCGGCCTCGACCACCTGCACGCGCCGCTCATCAGCATCCGTGAGCAGGCCGCGATCGTCGTCTCGATCCTCCGCACCCGTGATGGTGAGGGTGTCTCGTTTCGCGAACTGGTCGCGGGCGTCGACCAGACCGGTATCGTGGTGGCTCGCTTCCTCGCGATCCTCGAGCTGTACCGGAACGCGTCGATCTCGTTCGAGCAGCTCGAGCCGCTCGGGGAGCTGACACTGCGGTGGACCGCCGAGGACTGGTCCGACGAGAGCCTCGCGAACCTGGGAGCCGACTATGACGGATGACGTGCACGACACGTCCAGCGCCGAACCCGGCGGCGCCGACGAGATGGCCGACGCCCGCGCGATCGAGCACGAGATCCACGACCACGCCGAACGCGCTGCGTCGCCGGCCCACCCCGCCATCCCGCTCGACCGCCAGCTCGAGGCCATCCTGATGATCGCCGACGAGCCCCAGTCGCTCGTCGCGCTCGGTGCCGCCGTCGGTTCGCCCGTCCCCGCCGTGCGCCAGGCGATCGAACGCCTGGTCGCGGACTTCGACGGTGTCGACGGCACGATCCGCCGTGGCTTCGAACTGCGCGAGGTCGGGGGCGGCTGGCGCTTCTACGTCCGCGCCGACCTGGACCCCGTGGTCGAGCAGTTCGTCGAGGCCGAGCGCCCCTCGCGGCTGTCGCAGGCCGCACTCGAGACCCTGGCGGTCGTCGCCTACAAGCAGCCGATCACCCGATCGCAGATCGCTGCGATCCGCGCCGTCAACGTCGACGGCGTCGTCCGGACCCTGGTGGCACGCGGCCTCATCGAGGAGTCGTTCACCGACGCCGAGACCGGCGCCATCAACTACGTCACGTCCGACCTGCTCCTGCAGCAGCTCGGCATCAACTCGCTCGACGAGCTGCCGCTCATCTCGCCCCTCCTGGACGACGGTGCGGACGGCTTCGAGCAGAACGAAAGGATCCCCGATGGCAGGGTTTGACGACCGGGGGCGCGGCGCGCCCCGAGACCGAGACGACCGCAACGGACGCTCAGGAGGCCCAGATCGCCCCGGCCGCCCGGCCGGCGGACGCGGCGGGGCCGGCTCCGGTGCCGGTGGCCGCTCCGGCGGGTACGGTCGCGACGACCGTGGGGGCGCACGCCCGCCGCGGGACGACGACCGTCGTGGCGGGTACCCGTCGCGTGACGACCGTGGCGGCGACCGTGGCGGCGACCGTGGTGGGTACCGCGGGGCTTCGGCTCCGCGTGACGACCGTGGTGGCGACCGTGGTGGGTACCGCGGGGCTTCGGCTCCGCGTGACGACCGTGGTGGCGACCGTGGTGGGTACCGSGGGGCTTCGGCACCGCGTGACGACCGTGGTGGGTACCGGGGGGCTTCGGCACCGCGCGATGACCGTGGTGGCTACCGGGGCCGCGATGACCGGTCCGGTGGCGGCGACCGCGGCGGGTACCGCGGCAACTCCGCTCCGCGTGACGACCGCGGCTACCGGGGTCGTGATGACCGTTCCGGTGGCGGCGACCGTGGTGGGTACCGGGGCAACTCGGCTCCGCGTGATGACCGTGGTGGCTACCGGGGCCGTGACGACCGTGGCGCTTCGGCTCCGCGCGATGACCGTGGTGGTTACCGGGGCTCCGCTCCGCGTGACGACCGTGGTGGCTACCGGGGTCGTGACGACCGCGGGAGCGCGGCTCCGCGTGACGACCGTGGTGGCTACCGCGGCAACTCGGCTCCGCGTGACGACCGTGGTGGCTACCGCGGCCGTGACGACCGCGGGGCTCCGGCTCCACGTGACGACCGCGGCGGGTACCGGGGTCGCGACGACCGATCCGGTGGCGGCGACCGCGGTGGGAACCGCGGCAACTCCGCTCCGCGTGACGACCGTGGTGGGTACCGGGGCCGTGACGACCGTGGGGCTTCGGCTCCGCGTGACGACCGTGGTGGCTACCGCGGCCGTGACGACCGCACCAGCTCGGCACCCCGTGACGACCGTCGGGACGACCGCGGCCGCGACGACCGCCGCACCCCCGACGGCCAGCAGAGCCGCGTCTGGCACAACGGCCGCCGCTACGTCGGCGGCACCACGAGCGTCCGCAACAGCGACCGCACCACGCCGAAGCCGAGCGGGCAGCGCGACGACCGGGGCAACCCGGCCGAGGGCACGCCCGAACGGCCGATCATCGAGGACTGGGACGCGGCGGACGGAACGGCGCCTGCCGGGGCCGAGCCGGGCCTCCAGGCAGAGGGCGAGCGCCTGCAGAAGGTGATCGCCGCTGCCGGCGTGGCATCCCGCCGGGTCGCGGAGAACCTGATCGTCGAGGGCCGCGTGACGGTCAACGGCGAGGTCGTGGACGCCCTCGGTCGTCGCGTCGACCCCGAGAAGGACGCGATCAGCGTCGACGGTGTGCCGGTGCAGATCGACTCGTCTCGGCGCTACATCGTGCTGAACAAGCCGACCGGCGTCGTCTCGAGCCTGCAGGACGAGCGCGGTCGCCGCGACCTGACCGAGTTCGTGGACCGCTACGAGGAGCGCCTGTTCAACGTCGGCCGTCTCGACGCCGAGACCTCCGGGCTGCTCGTCCTGACGAACGACGGCGACCTGGCGCACGTGCTGGCGCACCCGTCGTTCGGCGTGCAGAAGACGTACATCGCGAAGGTCCACGGCAACGTGAACCCCGCCGTGGTGCAGCGCCTGACCGAGGGTGTCGAGCTCGAGGACGGTCCGATCAAGGCTGACAAGGTGCGGTTGCTCGAGTCCTCGCGGGGCGAGTCGCTCGTCGAGATCACCCTGCACTCCGGCCGCAACCGCATCGTCCGACGCATGCTCGAGGCCGTCGACCACCCGGTCCTCGAACTCGTCCGCCGGTCGTTCGGGCCGCTGCACCTGGGCAGCCTGCCGCCGGGCAAGATGCGCGAGCTCGGCACGGTCGAGGTCGGCAAGCTGCTCAGCACCGTCCGCGACGCGAAGCCGTCCGCTCGTGACGACCGCGACGTCGCACTCGACCAGGACGACGACGAGTACGAGGACGAGTCGGCGGACTGACCGACCCCGACGCTCGGGCATCGACCGATGCCCGAGCCTCGATCGGTAGGCTTGCCCGGTGACCGACGTGACCCCGACCGACATCGACCGCCGTCTACGCGGCCCGGTCCGGGTCGTCGGTGCCGGGTTGCTCGGCGCCTCGATCGGTCTGGCCCTGCGTGAGAAGGGTGTGGACGTCGTCCTCGACGACGTCTCGCCCGCCGCGCTGGCGCTCGCCGTGGACTACGGCGCCGGGCGTCGCCCGGCAGCCGGCGACCAGCCGGAGCTCGTCGTCGTCGCGGTGCCGCCGGACGTCGTCGCGACGGTGGTCGAGCGTGAGCTCGCCGCCCACCCCGACGCCGTCGTGACCGACGTCGCCAGCGTGAAGTCCGGGCCGCTCGCCGCCCTGGTGGCGGCCGGGGCCGACGTCTCCCGCTACATCGGGTCGCACCCGATGGCCGGACGCGAGCGCAGCGGTCCGACCGCCGCCCGCGCCGACCTGTTCGTCGGCCGCCCGTGGGTGATCGCGGGACACGACGGCATCACGTACCAGCGAGCTGCGGTGGTCGAGGACCTCGCGCTGGACGTCGGCGCGACCGTGGTGCCGATGGACCCCGAGTCGCACGACCTCGCCGTGGCGTACGTCTCGCACGCGCCGCAGCTCGTGTCGACGCTGATGGCCTCGCGCCTGCGCGATGCCCCCGACGGGTCGCTCGGCCTGGCCGGCGGCGGCGTGCGCGACGTCACCCGGATCGCCGCGAGCGACCCCGGGCTCTGGGTGCAGATCATCGGCGCGAACGCCGGGCACATCCGGCCGGTGCTCACCGACCTGCGCGACGACCTGACCCGCGTGATCGACGCGCTCGGCGACCCGGACGGTGCCGGCTCGCCGCGTGCCATCGCCGAGACGATCGCCGACGGCAACCGCGGGGTCGAACGGCTGCCGGGCAAGCACGGCACCACCAAGCGCTTCGCCCAGGTGGTCGTCCTGGTCGACGACACCCCCGGGCAGATCGCCGCACTCCTGACGTTCATCGGGGAGATCGGCATCAACCTCGAGGACATGCGCCTCGAGCACTCACCGGGCGCACAGATCGGCATCGTCGAGGTGTCGGTGCTGCCCGAGCAGGAACAGCGACTCGTCGAGGAACTCGAGGGGCGCGGATGGAGGATCGCAGCAGCATGGGCCTGAACGACGACACGAACGCAGCGACGAACGACTCCGGTGTGACCGGCGGACCGGACGGGCCCGACTCCGGCCTCCCGACCCCGGGCCAGGGTGGTGCCGGCGGCCCGCTGAGCGGCAGCGGCGACGGCGGCGCACTCGGTGGTCCTGCCGGCGGCCTCGGCGAGCCCGGCGGGGAGCCCGGTTCGACCAGCGCCCCGATGCCGTCCGGTCTGGCCGACGGCGCCTACGTGGCGAAGATCGTGATCGCGGTCGACGGTCCGGCCGGCAGCGGCAAGTCGAGCGTCTCCCGCGCGGCGGCCCGAGCCCTGGGCTACGGCTACCAGGACACCGGCGCCGCCTACCGTGCACTCGCGTGGCACGCCCTGCAGCAGCGGGTCGACCTCGACGACGCCGCGGCGGTCCTGGCGAGCTGGGACACCTTCGACTACGCCATCGGCACCGACCCCGACGACTACTACGTCAAGGTGGGGGAGACCGACGTGACCGAGGCCATCCGTACCCCCGACGTCACCGGTGCAGTGGCCCACATCGCGAAGCTCCCGGACGTCCGGAAGCGCCTGGTCCATCTGTTCCGCACCGTCATGCGGAAGACCGACGCCCCGGGCATCATCACCGAGGGCCGGGACATCACCACGGTCGTCGCACCCGACGCCGAAGTCCGGATCCTGCTGACGGCCGACGAGTCCGTTAGAATGGCCCGACGCTCGGCAGAGGTCACGACCCAGTCGGCCGCCGAGACCTCCGCAGCACTCGCTCGTCGCGACGCGGCGGACGCGAAGGTCGTCGACTTCATGAACGCCGCCGACGGCGTCACGACGCTCGACTCCACCGACCTCGACTTCGACCAGACCGTGCAGGCGGTCGTCGACCTGGCCCGCGCGGCCACGCACTGACGCAGACCGGACCGCCTCGGCGGGCCGCTCACGCACTGACGCAGACCAGAACGCTCCGGCGGGACGGTCAACCACGGCCGGACCCCCGGCCCGGCCGGCAACGGCCACCGACACCGCGGCCCCGGCCGCTCGCGAGGAACACAAGATGGCTCAGCTGGACAATCCTGACAACGACGACTTCCCGGAGTACGACGACGCCCTCGGCGAGCGTCTCGCCGGACTCGACGAGGCAGAGGCCGAGCAGCGTGCCACCGCGCTCCGCGCCGGCCTCGAGGAGTACGACCTCGAGGACGAGGACCTCGCCCTGCTCGAAGCGGGCCAGATCGGCGAAGACGGCGTCCACTACCTGCCGGCTTACCCGGTGCTCGCGATCGTCGGTCGCCCGAACGTCGGCAAGTCGGCGCTCGTCAACCGCATCCTCGGTCGCCGTGAAGCCGTCGTGCAGGACGTCCCCGGCGTCACCCGCGACCGCGTCAGCTACAAGGCCGACTGGAACGACAAGCGCTTCACGCTCGTCGACACCGGCGGCTGGGAGCCCGGCGCCGAGGGCATCAACGCCTCCGTCGCTGCCCAGGCCGAGGTCGCGATCGACCTCGCCGACGCCGTGCTGTTCGTGGTGGACGTCACGGTCGGCATCACCGCCACCGACGAGCACGTCGTGAAGATGCTCCGCGGCACCGACCGCCCCGTCATCGTCGTCGCGAACAAGGCCGACGACGAGCGCCGTGAGCTCGAAGCCTCCGAGCTCTGGAACCTGGGCCTCGGCGAGCCGCACCCCGTGTCCGCCCTGCACGGCCGCGGCGTCGCGGACCTGCTCGACCTGATCATCAAGACGCTCCCCGACACCTCGGCCGTCGCCAAGCAGGAGGTCGGTGGCCCCCGCCGCGTGGCCATCCTCGGCCGCCCGAACGTCGGCAAGAGCTCGCTGCTCAACAAGGCCGCCGGTGAAGAGCGGGTCGTCGTGAACGACATCGCCGGCACCACCCGCGACCCGGTGGACGAGCAGATCGAGCTCGGCGGCAAGGTGTGGCGCTTCGTCGACACCGCCGGCATCCGCAAGCGCGTGCACATGCAGCAGGGCGCGGACTTCTACGCGTCGCTCCGCACCACCGCCGCGCTCGAGAAGGCCGAGGTCGCCGTCGTCGTCCTCGACGTCACCGAGCCGGTGTCCGTGCAGGACCTGCGCATCATCGACCTCGTCCTCGAGTCCGGCCGTGCCCTCGTGCTGGCCTACAACAAGTGGGACCTGCTCGACGACGAACGCCGCCGCTACCTGGAGCGCGAGATCGAGCAGGACCTGGCGCACGTCGCCTGGGCCCCGCGCGTGAACATCTCGGCCCGCACCGGCCGTCACCTCGAGAAGCTCGTGCCGGCGCTCGAGACCGCCCTCGAGTCGTGGGACACCCGCATCCCGACCGGCAAGGTCAACGCCTTCATCGCCGAGCTCGTGCAGGAGCACCCCCACCCCGTGCGCGGCGGCAAGCAGCCCCGCATCCTGTTCGGCACCCAGGCGTCGAGCCAGCCGCCGACCTTCGTGCTCTTCACGTCGGCGTTCCTCGACCCGCAGTACCGACGCTTCATCACGCGTCGACTCCGCGAGGTCTGGGGCTTCTCCGGCACGCCGATCAACGTCAACATGCGGGTGCGCGAGCGCCGGAAGCGCTGAGCCTCCCCACCCGTCACGCAGAACGCGCCCCGATCCGTCGGGGCGCGTTCTGCGTTCTGCGTTCGCGTCCGCGGTCGGCCTGGAGGCCCGGGGCCGGTCTGGCGCGCCGGTGCGGCATCATGGGGGCGTGGGTACCGGGCGGTGGGCAGCCGACCGACGTCGGCTCGCCCTGGTGGGTGTCCTCGTCGGGGTGGTCTTCGTGGGTTCGGTGTCCCTGTGGACGAGCTCGCACGCACCGGACGACGGCGAACCGGTCACCCGTGCCGACGCAGTGGGCCCCGAACCGGCGCAGTCGCCCGACGTCCGGCTGCCGCCGTCCGACGCCCTCGGGGAGCCGATCGAGCCCGAACCCGTCCGTCCGGTCGACGGTTCGCCCATCGACCCGTGGTGGCGCCGCGTCCCGCCGGTCTCCGGTGACATCGTCGGCATCGGGGCTGCGGCCTCCGGGCACGTCCGGATCGCCGCGAACACGAGTGACGAGACCCTCGCGGTGGAGATCGACCACCTGGAGACCGGCGGGGACGGCCCGGTCGACGTCGTGCTGTCCGCGGGGACGGTGCGCGGTGGCTCGAAGCCGATGTGGACGCCGGTCGGGGAGTCCTACGAGCTGTTCCAGGCCGACGGGGTCGAACAGGGGCTGACCGTCGTGCTCGGCGAGCCGTGGACGCTGCCCGACGAGGTCCGCTCCCTGGTCCTGCTGGACGCCGACACCGGCACCGTGCTGGGCGGCGCGGCACTCGTCCCGTCTGACTGAGCGGGGCGCAGGCTGAGGCTGCGCGGGGTTGGGGCTGCGCGGGGTTGTGCTGCGCTGCGCCGACGGAGAACGACACCGTCGTGGTCGTCCGACGTCGACAGTGTCGTTCCGCATCGGTGCTCGTGCCGGTGCCGCGTCCGCCGCTACCGCCGGGATGGGGCACGATGTACTGGTGACGCAGCAGAACGACGGACTCGGTGTGCTCGCCGACCGTGTGTGGTGCCGTCTTCGGCTCGACCGGTTGGCCGGAGGCCGGCAGTCCGGGTACGTGATCCGCGAGGACATGCTCGAACACCCGGACACGGTCCGTTCGTTCCGGTGGATCCGGTGGCTGCTCGTCGCGGAGACCGTCGTCGGCCTCACCGCCATCGTGGTCGCGGTGCTGCTGACCCGCGCCGGGGAGTCCCTGTCGTGGGCGGTGTGGTTCCGGTCCACCGTGGTGCTGCTGATCACCTTGACGCTCTACGTGTTCGCCTGGCGGGCGCAGCTCGGGTACTACTGGGCGTACCAGCGGCTGCGGTTGTTCAGCCGGATCTTCCCGATCGTGACGCTGATCGTCGCGGCGATCCCGGGGCTCTACCCGTTCTGGATGGTCATCGAGCAGATCCTGTTCTCGGTGCTGATGGTCGGCATCGGCGACGTGCTGACGAGCGACCACATGCGGGCCACGTTCCCGAAGCCCGCGCGGCGGTAGGGCTCCGGCGGGCGGCGGACCGGCTCCGCGACAGAACACGAGTCGATCGACACGTGGACTGTCGCAAAACAGGTGCGGGGGCTACGCCACCGTGGCCAGGGCGAACGGGAGCACGGCGGAGGCCCCGGCGCGCCGGAGCTCCCGGCCGGCGACGGTCATCGTCCACCGGCTGTCGACCAGGTCGTCCACGAGCAGCACCGGGCCCTCGTGCGACTGCAGGGCGGCGGCGAGCGACGGATCGACCACGAAGGTGTCCCACACGCCGGACAACCGGTAGGCGCTGTTCGTCGCACCGTCGCCGCGAGGGGTCCCGCCGGCACGGCCGAGCGTGCCGAGGAACTGCAGCCGCCCGATCGTGGACAGCGCCTGGGCGAGGGACCCCACGAGCTCGGGCCGTGACCGCGAGGACATCGCCACGACGCCGGTCGGCCGGGTCTCCCACGGCCAGTCCTTGAGCGCCCGGACGCAGCCGTCGACGAGTTCGCGCGAGATCGGTGCATCCGGGGTGGACGGCGAGAACATGGCACGCAGGGGACCACCCCAGCCGAGGTCGGTCAGACGCGCCACCGCACGGCCGGGCTGCACGAGCTCGTCCGGACCGATCTTGCCCCGCACCGAGACACCGAGCGACGACATCCCCGAGGGCCACTGGGCACGCGGGGCGATCTCGACGCCGACCTTGTCGAGCGCGGCCGCAGCTCCGGACGAGTCGGTGTCGGACACGGCGGTCGGGAACCACGCCCCGGCGCAGTTGTCGCATCGGCCGCAGGGCTCGGCCGAGGGGTCGTCGAGGTCCTGCTGCAGCAGCTGCATGCGGCAGGCCGAGGTGGACTCGTAGTCGAGCATCGACGCGGCCTCGGCAGCACGGGCCGCGGCGACGCGTTCGTACCGGGGTGCGTCGTACTCCCACGGCTGCCCGGTCGACACCCAGCCGCCGGTGACGCGTCGGACGGCGCCGTCGACGTCGAGCACCTTGAGCAGGAGTTCGAGGGTGGAGCGCTTGATGTCGACCAGACCCTCGAGCGCGACGGTCGACATCGCGGTGTCGGTCGACAGGGCGCCCAGCACGGCGGCGGCACGGGCTTCGGTCGGCATCGAGGCACTGGCGAAGTACTGCCAGATCTCGCGGTCCTCGCGCCCGGGCAGGAGCAGGACGTCGGCGTTGTCGGTCGCACGACCCGCGCGACCGATCTGCTGGTAGTAGGCGACGGGCGACGACGGAGCGCCGACGTGCATGACGAACCCCAGGTCGGGCTTGTCGAACCCCATGCCGAGCGCACTCGTGGCGACCAGGGCCTTCAGCTCGTTGCCCTTGAGCTGCTGTTCGAGCTGCTCGCGCTCGTCGGTGTCGGTGCGCCCGGTGTACGCGCGGACGGCGTACCCGTTGTCGCGCAGCAGGCGGGCGATGTCCTCGGCCGCCGAGACCGTGAGCGTGTAGATGATGCCGCTGCCGGGCAGGTCGCCGAGATGGGCGAGGAGCCACCCGAGCCGCTGCCGGGCGTCGGGGAGGGTCAGCACGCCGAGGCGCAGGGACTTGCGGGCCAGGGACCCACGGATCGTGAACACCGGGTCGGCCGGGCCGGCGGTCAGCTGTTCGGCGACGTCCTCGACCACGCGCTCGTTCGCCGTCGCGGTGGTGGCCAGGACGGGGACGCCGTGGGGGAGCGACCGGATGAGCTCGGCCAGACGCCGGTAGTCCGGCCGGAAGTCGTGGCCCCAGTCCGAGATGCAGTGCGCTTCGTCGACCACGAGCATGCCCATCCGGGCGATCAGGGTCGGCATCTGCTCGTCGCGGAACTTCGGGTTGTTCAGGCGTTCGGGGGAGACCAGGAGCACGTCGACCTCGTCACGGGCGAGGGCAGCCTGGGTCTCACCCCACTCGTGCGCGTTCGCGGAGTTGATCGACACCGCACGGACCCCGGCCCGCGCGGCAGCGGCGACCTGGTCGCGCATCAGGGCGAGCAGCGGCGACACCAGGACCGTCGGGCCGCCCCCGCGTCGGCGCAGCAGCAGCGTCGCCAGGAAGTACACCGCCGACTTGCCCCAGCCGGTGCGCTGGACGACGAGGGCACGCTGCCGGTGCTCCACCAGCGCGGAGATCGCCTCGAGCTGGCCGGGGTGGAACACCGCGTCGGGGCGCCCCGTGAGCGCAGCGAGCGCCTGCTGCGCCTCGGCGGCGATGTCCGCAGAGGGGGAGACGGAAGACGACGCAGTGGACCCGACACCAAGACCAGACATGCCCCCATGCTGTCAGCACCGACCGACGAAACCCGGGTCGCGACTCCCGGCTGTGGACAACCGGACCAACCGGGCACTACTGGTACGTGATCAGCGACGGCGTCGGCCGCACGTCCCGCATGGTCTGCGCGGGCGTCAGCATGGGCGTGTCCTCGTCGGTGAAGTTCTTCCAGCCCCAGTGCAGCCCCTCGGGCGCGCCCTGGTGCAGCGCCTTCCACGTCGCCTGCTTGTCCGGCTGCGACCCCTGCCCGTCGACGTGCACGAGCATGTCGAGCTCCGGGTGGGTCTGCAGTGCTGAGCGGTCCTGGATCATCGACAGCCGGAACTGGTGCAGCACCAGGGCCTTCGGCGGCAGCCCTTCCTGCTTGACCAGCGCAGCCAGCCACGACGAGACCTTGTTCACCTCGGACGCCGACACGCTGCCGATCTGCTGCAGGGGTACCTGGTCCTTCGTGAGCCGCCACTCCGGGTCGAGCGCCAGCCACACACCGGGCTGCTTCAGCAACGACTCGTACTTCTTCGCCTGCGACAAGAAGTCCGACCGCCCCGGCTGCAGGTCGATGATGACCGGCATGTCCGCATCGTGGGCGGCCTCGACGTAGGGCTCGAGCGTCGAGACCGGCAGTTCGGTCGAGTAGTCGCCGTCGGCACCGGCGTCCCCGGCGGCGACGGTCGCGATGACCTCCATCGCGGGCGTCACGAGCTCGTCGGACTCGGCCCGGTACGGCTTCGCGACCTGCTCGGCCCGCTGCACGGTCTGCTTCGGCCCCTGCTCGCCGAGCACTCCCAGCGCCGGCGCCCCGGGAGCCCCGTACAGCGCGACGTACCGGTGCCCGTCGAACGGCCGCTGGCCGCCGTTCCGCAGCTGGAACCCGCCCTCGGCCGCCCGCACCATCCAATCCGGGTCCGGCAGGGCGTCGAACGCCGCACCGACCAGGACCGTCGGGTGCTTCGCCCGCTCGTGCAGCGCCGTCACCACGTCGGGTGCGGCAGCCGGGTCGGTCACGCCCTTCGGCATGGTCACGACCCGCGCACCGGCGGCCTTCGCGGTTGCTACGGCAGCAGCGTCCGCACGCGTGTCCGCCACCACCACGGTCGCCTGCCGGGAGGCCCCGGTCGACTCCGGCGCGTCACCGCCGTCCGGCGCCTGCCGCTGTTCGATGTCCGTGTCGAGCGACACGTCGCCCTCGGCCTGGTACCAGCCGGCACCGAGCCGGTCGAGCTCGCGGGCGACGGCAGCGTCCTCGTTCTTGGTCGTCAGCAGCACCGGGACGTGGGCGCTCGCCGCGGTCTTCGCTGCGTCGCGGATCCCGTCGGCGTCGTCGGCCGGGGCGACGACCGCGCCCGGAGCGCTGGCGAACAGCGCCTTGCTGACCCGGACCGACCGCGCTGCGGCGTCCGCAGCGTCGGCCACCGTGACGGTGTCGGCGGAGGCCTTCGCCAGGGTCGGGCGGCTCGTGTCCGGTTCGCTCGACGTGCACCCGGCGGCTCCGAGCAGCAGGCCGGAGACGGCGATCGCGACGAGGACACGAGGGGTGGAACGAGAACGCATCGGGCCACCCTACGAGCCAGGCGGAGAGGTCCCTGAGAATCCGACGGGTGTCGTCTCGTAGAAGGGATGCATGCCCCACCACCCCGACGACCGCCCGCTCATCGGACCGGTCCGGTCGCCCGAGGTGCACTGCATGACGCTCAACGTGCGTCGCCGCGTGCCGCGACGGTCGACCCACCCGGACGCCTGGGAGCGCCGCCGCGACGCCGTCCTCGCGCTCGTCACGTCCGAAGCGCCCACCGTCCTCGCCGTCCAGGAGGCCCTCCCCACGCAGGCAGACGACCTCACCGCCGGCCTGGGGTCGGGTTGGGAGCCCGTCCTGGCCGGGCGAGGAGCGCGCGGCGGTGGCGAACAGGTCGGCCTGTTCCTCGACCGCTCCCGCCTCGACGTCGTCGAGCGCCGCACCTGGGCGCTCTCCCGCACACCCCACCGCCCCGGCTCGCGGTCGTGGGCCACGTCCTTCCCCCGGCACGCCGTCGGAGCCGTGGTCGACGACCGCGCGACCGGCGTCCGGTTCCTGGCGATCGCCACCCACCTCGACGTCGCCTCGTCGTGGGCCCGACTCCGCTCCGCCGAACTGCTCGGCCGGATCGTCCGGCAGCGCGGCCTGCCCGCCGTGGTCATGGCCGACTGGAACACCCCCGCCGGTTCCGCACCGTGGCGAGCCCTGGCGGAGGCGGGGGTCGAGGACAGCTGGGGGCGGGCCTCCAGGCAGGTGGGTGAGCCCTACGGGACGTACCCGCACTACGGGAGTCCGCGCGTTGGTGGTCGGCGGATCGACGGGGTGCTCGTGACCGCTGGGGCGGCCGTGGACCGCGTCGCGGTCGACGTGCGGCGGCCGGGCGGCGTGTGGCCGTCCGACCACGCCGCCGTGCACGCGGTCGTGCGGTGGGCGTCGTGATCCGGGCGCTCGGGTCGACCTTCCTGCGGCCGCGGTTCCTGGTGGCCGACGTGGTGCGCGCCCTGACGCTCGTGAGCGTCGTCGTGGCGAGTGTCGGGTGGGGTGGGACGGCGTTCCCGGTCATGGCGCTGGCGCTGCTCGGGGTCGTGGTGCCGCGCATGCTCGGGCTGCGACCCATCTTCGACCTGGCCGTGTGTGTGCTCGTGCTCGTCGCCGGCTGGTCGAGCGTGCTCGAGTGGTACACGACCGTCTTCCTGTGGGACAAGTTCATGCACGTCGTGCTGACCGGGCTGCTCGCGGCCGTGCTGTACGTCATCGGTGCCGACCTACGTGCTGTGCCGGCCCCGCACGGGGAACGCCGGGTGGTCGTCGCGGTGCTCGCGCTGTGTGCGGGACTCGCGGTCGGCGCGGTCTGGGAGATGGGGGAGTGGCTCGGGCACAACTTCGTCGACGCGAAGATCTTCGTCGGGTACGACGACACGATCGGGGACCTGGCGGCGGACGGGGCCGGGGGCTTGCTCGTGGGGCTCTTGTTGCCGTGGTTGGCGGCGCGGCGTGAGGTGGTGCGGCCGGGCTGAGCGTGTCGTTCGGGTCGCGTTGCTGCGACTCGCCGTGGCACGGAGGGGGTCTGACGTCCGCTATGCTGGACCGGTCGCTCGCGCTCCGGTCGGACGCGGGCGAGGATCCTCCGGGGTCCTGGGTTCTCCGGAACTCGCGGGCTGTGGCGCAGCTTGGTAGCGCACTTGACTGGGGGTCAAGGGGTCGCAGGTTCAAATCCTGTCAGCCCGACCGAAAAGCCCCGATGGAACGATAGTTCTATCGGGGCTTGTTTCTTATCCGAAGTTGCAACCCCTCCGAAACCCCTCGCTGACGTCGAGATGTCGTCAGGTTTGCGCCAGTTGTCCTGTACTCTCTGGTCACTACACTCACCGGAGAGGGACCCATGTCTGACACGAGCGCAGCGGATACGCCGACACGAGGCAGCCAGGGCACTACTGGTACTTCGAAGAAGTCGAAGATCGTGCGACTGTCGCAGTCCGACGTCCCTAGCTTCGCCCTGGAACAGGCGCTTCGAGTTGCGCGAGCAATCGCGGACAGCTACGGCTATGCGCCGACGCGACCCATCCATGTCGCCAGCGCGATGGGTGTTACGCCGTCGTCAAGCAACTTCCGAGGAGTTACAGGCGCGGCAGTTGCGTACGGTTTGACAACCGGAGCGTACAACTCTGCAGAGATTGGTCTCACCCCGCTCGGAACGCGAATAGTCCGACCGACCAGCGAGGGCGATGATCTGGCTGCGCAACGGGAGGCTCTCCTCAAACCGCGCATCCTCGGTGAGTTTCTCCGCCAATACGATAATGCGGCACTGCCGCAAGATGCAATTGGCAAGAATGTACTAGTTGAGAAGGGCGTTCCGGCAGAACGCGCCGAAGCTGTTCTCGCCTTGATTGTGAAGAGCGCCGAGTCCGTCGGATTCATTCACGAGAACAAGGGACGGAAATACGTAGACTTGTCAGGTGCCGAAAGTGTTGCTCCAAAAACGGAGGACTTCGCGGCCGAACCGCAGGGGTCGCCCGTGGACGCGCCGCTTTCCCATGTAGAAGCTCCGGCAGGGGGCGGTCGTCACAGCGTCGCGTTGTCTCCCGGCGTGCACATCAATATCGAAATTCATATTGCAGCAGATGCGTCGAGTGAGACTGTTGAAGACATCTTCAAGAACATGCGTCGTTACGTCCTCAAGCCGGACGATGTGACCGATGACGGCCGAGAGTAACGGAGCTCCTTCGCCAGACCTCCTGCGCAGGCTTCGCGAGTATCAGATTCAGGTCCGACAGCGGCCGAGACCGAGCACCGCAGTAGTGCCAGCTCGCGCCCCGTTCTCGGGTCGGGACGCGGTGGTGATGGAGAGGCTTCGGCGGCTATCGGAGCCGCTTGCTCAGTCGCTTGAACAGTGCCTGCGGGACTTGAACGATCCGACTCGGCTCAGCTACATCGGCCCGGCCGGGGAACTGCGCGAAGTCATGCGCGCTGCGATACAGCAACTTGCTCCGGACGAGGAGATCCGCATTCAGCCCTGGTACAAGGGAGTTCCGACAGCAAACGGCAAGTCGACCAACCCGAGTCAGGCGGAGCGGGCCAGGTATGCGGCCCAGGTACGCGGCGGCGACCCCGAACAAGTCAAGGAACTCGACGCGATCGTGGAAGGTTCCATCGGACGCATCAGTCGAGACACCTACACGGTAAGCAGCAAGTCATTCCACTCCGGGGCCGCTCAAGAAAAGGTTCGCAAACTCACGGGCTGGATCTTCGCAATCCTTGATGAGGTGCTGCCTGAGTAGCTCGGGCGGGTTTCGCTCGATCCGTCCGGTCATCACGCCGGTCAGCCGCTCTACGTAGCGCTGGTGAGCGGCGGTCTAGTTCGTCGTCGCACCGGCCCACGGGTGGCCCTCCCTGTGGTCGGCGGGCGGTGCTGTGGCCCCGGTGACGAACACCGAGAACCGAGCTCGTTCCGCGGCGTAGTCCTTCTTCCGGAGGTGCGCGTAGACCTTGTCGGTGATCGCCACAGACGCGTGCCCCATCAGCCGCGACAGCTCGAACATGTCGAATGCGCCCGACTCCAAGACCAGCGTCGCGAAGGTGTGCCGGAGCTCGTGCAGCTTCAACGTCGGCAGGCCGATGCTTTTCGCCGCGGGCTTGAACGTGTACCGGTAGAAGCCCTTGGGATCGAACGGGGTAGTCGTCAGCCCTCTGCCGGAGGTTCTTCGCTGCGCGCGGTCCGCCGTAGGCGGGGTATGGGGTGGTGTTGACGGTCATCGGCCTTCCTTCTGGGTCAGGCGGTCACTGCTGAGTCGGCCGCGGGTGGTGGTGGAGTGAATCCTGTCGGCGACTTCGGGGAACAGCACGTCGAGGGTGCTCAGGTGGTCGATCAGGGCTACTCGCACGATTGTCGCTTTGGATACGCCGCCGAATCGCACCATTAGATCGAGCGCGTCGCCTACTTCCTTCGGCAGGGTCGTGCGCAATTCTGATTCATACCCGAGGGGCTGTGGTCCACGCTTACCCATTGCGTTCCTTCCGTTTGCGTTAGCATTAACCATACGCCGTAAAATAACACGGCAGGGCAAAAGTGCCGTTTTGTTTTATCGGGACTATCGACAATGACGAAAGGCAATGCTCATGAACACCAACACCAACACCAACCGCGCCACCGAGTACACCGGTGACGACAAGGAGCGGGCGAAGCGCCCGCCTACCGTGTAGGAGCAAGCCAGAGCGATCCGCCGGGAGGGCATGGAGGAAGGCCGTAGCGGAAGCGCTGACGTGGGTCGATGACCCCCTCTGTCAGTGGTCGAACGTATGTTCGGTTCATGGCGGCTACGAGTTCGATGCACCCGCGGGTGGGAAACCCGACATGGTGATAGGTGATTGCTACTCTTCTTCCAGCCGAGTCGGGACCCGCCTGGTCGGCCCGAGGGGAACACGAGAAGTGGCACCGCAGTACCGCACAGGCTTCACCGCACCAGCCTTCATCGCCGGCCCGCACTCCACGCATGAGTGGATCGACTGGATGCAGCAGTTGGGCATCCTGCATGACTTTGCCGTGATCCCGGAGGGTGCTTGCCAGCTCTGTGGCGGGTCAATGCTCAACGACAGGTACACGGAGTGCTTCACGTGCAGCCAGCGGTTCGGCCCCTACCTGGACGCGCTGATCATCGCCAGTTACAGCCTGGATAGTGGGCTCGAATCGATGTTGCACCGATACAAGGACGGTGACCTCTATCAAGGCAAGGATGCGTACACCTGGCTTCGCGCCCCGCTCGGGTCCCTGCTGTCCGAATTCGCCACCAGGCACAAGCACTGCATCGAGTCGGTCGTCGGTACAGACGTCGTCTTCACCTGGGTTCCCGCCGGGGACGCGCGAGCGTTCGACCACATCGAGATGCTCGTTCGTGCTGTCGGTAACTTCTACGAGGGGTGGCCCTGGCGACCGGGCGTGCTTGAGCGGGAGTTGGAAGTGCCTAAGCCTCGCGCACAGCAGCTCTCGCCGGCTGCGTATCGTGTGACAGAGGATGTAGAAGGACGGTCGTTCGTGCTCGTGGACGACGTCTGGACCTCCGGTGCTTCGCTCGGAAGCGCGGCGGCGGCACTCAGGCTCGCCGGAGCAAGCCAGGTCGTGGGCCTCACGCTCGGGCGATCCCTCAATCGTGACTACGCGGCCGGGAACAACCAAGAGCTGTACCAAGAAGTTGAAGCGAGGAGCTGGACGAATGAGCACTGCTCCATCTGCGCGTGATGTATCGGCAGCGCTCGCGCTGGGTCTCCTCGATGCTCCGGGATACGGTGCTCGAAAAGTTCTTGAGCTCCTAGGGCGCTTCGGTTCGAGCCAGGCTGCCTGGGATGCTGTGCTCCAGTCGCCCGACACCTCGGAGAAGGTGCGCGAACATCTGATCCATGCTGACCTTGATCGGTATATGCAGGTGCTCATGGGGACGTACTCAGTGGGCGGCCAATATAAGCTGTGGAACGAACCTGATTACCCAGCGAACTTATCCAAGTGGGCGGGGCGCCCCCCGGTTCTCTTCTATAAGGGGCAGCTGGAGACGCTCAGCACCCGCGCCTTGGCGCTCGTCGGAAGAGTTGATCCGACCGAACGGGGTGAGGACGCAGCGTTCAGATTCGGACGCATGTGCGTCGAGAATGATATTCAGGTGATCTCAGGGCTTGCGAAGGGAATCGATGGGGCTTCGCATCGCGCGGCGCTCCAGGAGCCTGCTGGAACCACCTTTGCCGTGGTTGGGCATGGTCTCGACTTTGCATACCCGTCCGAGAACCACGACCTCTACGAGCAGATCCCTCACCATGGGGCTATCCTCTCGCAGTTCGCGACCGGAGTCGGCCCCCAACGATGGACCTTCCCGGCGCGAAACGAAGCCATGTGCACCCTCGCTCTCGGGACCGTAATCATCGAAGGCAAGGAAGGCTGTGGCTCAATCATTCAAGCCGACTTCTCCTTCAAGCATAAGCGCCCAGTGTTTCTACTGAGCCGCAATCTCAAAAACTCAGACAACGAGTGGGCGCGAAAGCTCGTCGATCGCGGAGCTCACGTGATCGAGTATTTCGAGCAGGCAATGGAAATTGTTGAACGCACCAACGGGGACCTGTGGGGCGAGCGACCAACTCAGGGCACGTTCTTCGACGTTGCGGAACTGCAGAACGAGGGAATTATGTCTTCGCAGGCCGGTGCCGGGATGGCACGCGTAGGGCTCTTCGACCTGGACGGAGTCGTCGTTGACAGTCGCGGTGCTCACACTGCTGCCGTCGCCGAGATTGCCAGCCGACGGCTCGGACGGGAGGTTATGCCCAGCGAGGTTGACCCTCGCGGCTCCGCTGCTAACGCGCTTCGCAAGCTAGGTGTGCCTGACGCATACGACGCTTATCGCGCTGACTATGACACTCAGTTCAGCGCGCATCAACAGGACGTTCGGGTCTTCGAGGATATGGTCGACGCACTGCGGGCTCTCCGAAATCAGGGTGTGCTCCTCGCGGGGATCACGAGTCAGCCTGCACGACGCGCGGACGTGATGCTGCCGTCCTATGTGCGGGAACTATTCTCCTTCGTTCTCAGTTACAACGACCACGGCGGAAAAAAGGATGCGGGCATCACGAAGGCCCTCAAGAAGCTTAAGAGCGACACAAGCCACTCCTTCTTTGTCGGTGACCAGTCGACCGACCTGGAAGGGGCACGAAAGGCAGGGGTGGCTGGGGTCGGCGTGCTCTGGGGCTTCTCGACGGAATCAGAACTCAGCAGCTGGGCTCCAGATCTACTTCTGGGCGAGCCGCGCGGGGCAGACGTCGAGCTTCTGAGGCTGCTGGATCAGGTCGCACCGCTTTGACCCTCTGAAACCCCTCCTGCCGTGCTCCGCCACCCCTGACCGAACCGAGCCGCCGTGAACCAGCCTGGCTCCCGATGATGCCCGATAACGCGGGCTGCGGCGGGGGCACAAGGGCTCGTTCGGTTTGCGTCGGTTTGTGCGCGCGGAGCGTCACCGCCCGCCTGGGGGTCAAGGGGTCGCAGGTTCAAATCCTGTCAGCCCGACCGAAACGTGTCTGACACGATGACAGAAGCCCACCGAGGATCTCGGTGGGCTTCTTGCGTTGGGATCGACCTCGTCCCGGCGAGCCGGGGCAAGGAACAACGAGACGACCGGACCGTCGGTGCGAGTCGAGCAGTGAGGGATTCTCGCTCAGTCGAGTCGCATTGCGCTGGCTGGAAGACCGCTGTCTCATCCAGGGATCGTTCCGACCCGATCAGTTCTCGGACCCGCCATCACTGTCGGCGCCCGCGTGTGCGCCAGCACGTTGTGCTGCGGGCGGCCACAGGGCGTCCGTCGGCACCGTCGAGGACTTGGTGAAACCCTGGCCGACCTGCTAGTAATGAGACTCGTTATCATCAAGGAGTCTCATGCCCGATCGGTTCTCGACGGTCCTCCCGGCGCCGTCGCGGTCGGGCAGGATCGATGCGGTCCTGTGCCTGATGCGTCGAGCCCGTCGGCGTGCGGCCGTGCGGATCGTGGTGCTCGCCGTGGTGCTCGCCCTGGTCGCCGTCGCAGCGATGATGATCGGTCCGGTGCCGATCGCACCGACGCACGTCATCGGCATCCTGGTCGAGCACGTCAGCGGGGCCCGCGCGGGCCACTGGTCTGCGTCGGCTGATGAGATCGTGTGGGGCACGCGGGCACCCCGCGTCGTGATGGGGATCATCGCCGGCGCCGTGCTGGCTGTGGCCGGAGCTGTCCTGCAGGCGCTCGTCCGGAACAGCCTCGCCGATCCGTACCTGCTCGGCATCAACTCCGGCGCCAGTACCGGCGTCGCCCTCGTGGTGCTCGTCATCGGGTCGGGGAGCGCGTTGGTGTTCTCCGGTGCGGCGCTCGCGGGCGCGATCGGTGCCGTTCTCCTGGTTGTGGCGTTGGCCGGGACCGCGAGCCGTCGGGGGCCGCTTCGGCTCGTGCTCGCCGGTTTGGCGGTCGGGTACGCCCTGAACGCGGCGACGAGCTTCCTCGTCTTCTGGAGCGACTCTCCGGAGGCCGCCCGGTCGGTCTTGTTCTGGCTCCTGGGTTCGCTCACGTCGGTGCAGCCGATCGCCCTGGCCGCCGCGGCGATCACGGGTGGTGTCGGACTGGTCGCGCTCGTGGTGATCGCACCCTTCATCGACGCGCTCGCTTCCGGAGACGATTCCGCACGGTCAGCGGGTATCGACCCGGAACGCGCGCGACTCGGCCTGATGGTCGCAGTGTCCGCGATGGTCGGCGTCATCGTCGCGGCTGTCGGCGGCGTCGGTTTCATCGGTCTCGTCGTGCCGCACCTGGCACGCCGACTCGTCGGCGGACGACACCGAGCGGTGCTCCCGGTGTCGGCGTTGCTCGGTGGGTCCCTGCTCGTCATCGCTGACACCGTGGCCCGCATCGCGTTCGCGCCCCAGGAGATCCCCGTCGGGGTCGTGACCGGGGTGCTCGGTGCGCCCTTCCTGTTGGTCCTCCTGCGTCGCACCGCCCCCGCAACAGCCCCCTGACCTTCCACCCCACGGTCCATCGCACCCCACCGGAAAGCCCCACATGAGAACCCGAACCCGGTCCACCACGGTCGCAGCAGCGATCGGTCTGCTGGCGACCGTCGCCGTGCTCAGCCTGAGCGCCTGCACGACATCGTCCGGAGCCACCGAGCCGAACCCGCGCACGAGCTCGAGCGGTGGCACGCACTTCCCCGTCACGATCCAGAACTGCGGATCCCAGGTGACGATCACCGCGACCCCGCGACGCATCGTGCTCGTGAACAACGACGAGCTCCCGAACCTCGAAGCGCTCCACGCCGTGGACCGGATCGTCGGTGTCACCGCTCCGCTGGCTCCGGACCTCTACACGAAGCAGACCTACCGCGAGCTCGCAGACCTCCACGCCCTCTCGACGAAGCAGACGTCGACAGGCGGCTCCGTCGTGTCCCAGGAGAGCTTGCTCGGTGCGAAGCCGGACCTGGTGATCGCACCCGCGAACGCCGTCGACCGAGACGCGCTCCAGGCTGCCGGGATCCCGCTCTACACCCCGTCGGCGTACTGCGCGAACCCCGGTCCCGACCTGAGCCGGACGGCGACGTTCGGCCGTGTCTGGAGCGAACTGCGGACACTCGGCACAGTGCTCGGCGAACCGGCGCTGGCCTCCGATGCGATCGATTCGGGCCGTGCCACGCTCGCGACGCAGTCCCCGAAGGACAGAGGAACAGCCGCTGCCCTCTACGTGTCCTCCGGCGGCAGCGTCCTCTCGCCGTACGGCGGTCCGAGCATGGTGACGCCGGTGTTCCGAGCGGTCGGACTGCGCAACGTGTACGCCGACTCGCACGAGCGCGTCTTCGATGCAGGTGTCGAGGACATCATCTCCCGCGACCCGCAGACGATCGTCCTGCTCTACTCGAGCGGCACGGCGCAGGACACCATCGACAGCTTCCTGACGGCGCCGGGTACATCGGGCCTCTCCGCGGTGCGCCACCACCGGATCGTCGCACTCCGCTTCCCGTTCACCGATCCGCCCTCGACCCTGTCGGTCTCGGGCCCGGCTGAACTCACACGGCAGCTCGACGCACTGCGGTGATCCGCGCACACGCGGTGACGGTGCGCGCCGGACGGCGGCTGCTCCTGGACACCGTCGACCTGGATGCGCCGACGGGCTCCGTGACCGGGATCGTCGGCCCGAACGGCAGTGGCAAGACCACCCTGATCCGCGCGCTCCTCCGAGCCGTCCCCATCCAGGAAGGCCGTGTCGAGATCGACGGACAGGATGTCCGGCACCGGTCACGCCGGTGGATCGCGCAACGCGTCGCGAGCGTGGCGCAGCGACTCGACCCGGACCCGGCGCTCACCGTGGCGGACGAGGTCGCGCTCGGCGGCCTCGCCCAGGTCGGCCAGGGCCGCGGCGACGGTGTCGACCCCGACGAGCGTGTGGCGGCAGCCCTCGACGCGGTCGCACTGACGCACCGAGCCGGCGACTCCCTGGCCGCACTCTCCGGCGGCGAACTCCAGCGGGTCGGCCTCGCCCGCGCGATCGCTCACGGTGCCGACCATGTCCTCCTCGACGAACCCACCAACCACCTCGACCTGCGACACCGGCTCGAAGTCCTCGAACTCCTGCCGCACATCGCACCGACCGTCGTCGTCGTCCTGCACGACCTCGAGGCCGCCGCCCGCGTCTGCGACCACCTGGTGATCCTCGCCGCGGGCCGCGTCGTCGGCTCCGGCCCACCCGCCGATGTCCTCCGCCCCGCGCTCCTGGATTCGGTCTACGACGTCCACACCACCCGTCGCGACGACCCTGACGGTGACATCCACCTCACATTCCGCCTGCCAGCACCACCGGCCGTCCCACTCGCCCCTCTGGAAGGAACCACCCCATGACCGAGACGACAACCACCACACCGATCGCCACCGAGGCCGACACCGCGCGGGCACGTGACCTGGCGAGCCGGTGGGATGCTCAGCAGACCGCGTACATCCGGCACCGGGCTGAGCGGTTCGCCACGATCGCCCGCGTGGTCGCCGACGTCTGCGCCGAGACGACCGCGCCGCGGATCCTCGACCTCGCGGGCGGAACCGGAGCGCTCGCGGAAGCAGTGCTCGCCGCGGTCCCTGGCGCCACGGCAGTGGTGGCGGACAAGGATCCAGCGCTCCTGGCCATCGCCGCGGACCTCGCCGCCGCCGACCGTCGGCTCGTGATCGCGGAGGTCGACCTCGCCGATCGGCGCTGGGCGGAGCACCCTGCGATCGCGGACGCACCGTTCGACGCCGTGGTGAGTTCGACTGCCCTGCACTGGCTCCAGCCGGGCACGCTCGTCGATGTCCACCGACGGACCGCGGACCTCCTCCGCGCCGGTGGCATCCTGCTCAACGGTGACCACCTGTCCTACCAGCGGGACGAGAGCACCCTTGCCGCCATCGCAGCGCGCGATGACGCCGTGACGCAGCGAGATGGTTTCGCGGCCGGCGCGGACACGTGGGACGCGTGGTGGGCAGCGGTGGCGGAGACGCCGCGGTACGCCGAAGCGATCGCGCGACGCGACGTGGTGTGGGGCGCGGAACTCCACGAAGCGCCGCCGAAGGTCACGCTCGGCTTCCACATCGAGTCGCTCCGCAGCGCTGGGTTCGCCGAGGTCGGAACGGTCTGGCAGTACCTCGACGACCACGTCGTGTACGGCGTTCGGTAGGTGGTACTGGCGAGCGCGGGACGCGTCCTCCGGAAGCCGGATCAGTCCGGCCGGGACGGCGGCAGCGTTCCGCGCTCGTGCGGGGAATCACCCAGTAGTTTCGACCGTCCTGCAATCGATCGATGACGAGCAGGCTCTCGCCTCGGACGACGACGGCCGCTGTTGCCAGTCATGACGGCGGCATCGGCGCTGATCGGGTGAGCGACTCGGTTCCGCACCCGAGATCGATCAGCGCGCGTGCTCAGAGCGTCCGCGGGGCGAGGTGGCCGTCCTCGGTGTCGTACGTCGTGACGCGCCACGTCGGCCGGCCGTCGTCGACGACGCGCACCAGCTCGACCAGTCGTGGGCCGGGCCACTCCTCACCCGAGGCCTTCACGGCGTCGTAGTAGCTGGTGTCCGTCCCCGTGGCTTCAGCCTTGGTCAGGGTGACCTCGTGTCGCCGCACGAGGCTCAGGTCCGTGGCGTCGACGAGCGCCTCGACACCGCTGGTCGGTTCTGCGTTGGACTCGCCGAGGGCGTCGGTCTTTCCCGGGTCGGTGCTGCGGATCCGCCAGACCCAGTGCTCCGCTCCGTACTCAAGGCGGAGCCCGACGATCGGACCGCCCACGGCTTCGGACTCACCGGACAGGCTGTCGACCCAGTCGGACGGCCATCGCACGGCGGATGGCACCCCGGTGCTCGGCCAGTCGGAGCCCACCGTGCTCGGAGCTGGAGGGAACGCTGCGCACCCAGCAAGCACGATGGCGCTCGCAGTCGCCAAGCTGGCCAGCACCACAGATCTTCCGAAACCCACTGCATCCCCCTCGTGAGGAGCCCAGCGTAGACGAGCGCTTCAGGTACGAACCCGCGGGAGCTCCCCGATCGCCGATCCTGCAACGGCGTATCGCAGCGCTTGCCCCCGCTGTCGGTCGCACGTACGCTGCCCCCATGTGGTGGTGGATCGGAACCGGCGTGGTCTTGGCGGCGCTCCTCGTGCTGTGGTTCGTCATGCACCGGTACACCAACTTCGGCTCTCGGGCGGCGGAGTTCGAGGGGACAGACCCCGAAGTCGCGGAGGCTCTTCGGCAGGCCGAGTCGGACATCGCGCGGGGGCGCATGTTCTTCTGACGCTCCCGGGGGTCGACCAGCCCCACGGCCGTCCGGCAGCCGCTCATCGACCGAGCCGATCTCGGTGTGTCTGCAGTCAGCTGTCGAGTGCGATGACCCACGGGATCAGCAGGAGACGACAGCAGCGCGCCTGATCAGCCCGAGCCCCGTCAGCGCGATGAGCAGGAGCCCCCACCACGTCCACCACGAGAACTCCACGAGACGAGGATGCCGGATCAGGCCCACTTCCGCTCGTGTCCGCTGAGGTCAGCCCGTAGCGTCGTCTCGTGGATCAAGACGTGTTGGCGGTCGAAGCGGCCACGGCCGCGGATGTTCCTTCGGCTCAGGTGCTCATCGACGGTGCGAGGCTGTGGCTCCGCTCGCGTGGGATCGACCAGTGGCAGGACCGGGTGCCGGACGCGGTTCTGCTGCGCGACGCAGAGCAGGGGAACCTCTTCGTCGTACGTCAGGACCGGGTGATCGTGGCGATGGTCACGGTGTCCGACTCGGACTCCGAGACGTGGGGCGTGGAGGACGATCCCGCTGTGTACGTGCACCGTCTGGTCGTGGCGCAGACGCATCGTGGCAGTCGGCTGGGGCAGCGACTGCTGGTGTGGGTAGGAGAGCGAGCCGCCGGGCGCGGGGCGGCCCTCGTGCGGCTGGATTGCGCGACGGACAACCCCGGATTGCGGCGATTCTCCGAACAGCAGGGGTTCCGGCACGTCCGCGACGTGACGGTCAGCGCCCCCGACGGTGGGCGGCAACTCGCTTCCAGCCTCTACGAACGCGCGCTGGTCCGGTAGCCGATCAGGCACCGGTCAACGTGGAGAGACTCGAGCTCGAGGCTGACTCGCACGCAGCGAAACGGGAGATGTTCGCCGAGTTCTCGAGCCGCGAACGTACTGCGCACGCGTGATCGGGGATTTGGAGCGCAACCGCTGACGGACGGGAGGCCCGGTGCCAGCTGGCACCGTCCCTCCCGTCTCGGCCATCGCCTCGCTGGCGCGGTGCGCCGGTACCGGCGGGTGGGGCCCACCTCCAAGCTCGGCCGTCACCCCGCTGGCGCGGTGCGCCGGTACCGGCTGGTGGGGCCGGCCTCCCGTCCGTCACGTGCCGCGCGCGATGAGTCGTTCGTGGTGCAGCTGGAGTTGCCGTTCGCATCGCTGTGCAACGCGCTCACTGTGGGTGACGATCACGAACTTGGTTCCTGCTTGCTGCAGCCGGTCGAAGAGGGCGAGCACGTCGTCTTCGGTCGTCTCGTCCAGTGCGCCGGTGGGCTCATCGGCGAGGACGACGGCAGGGCGCTTCGCGATGGCTCGAGCGATCGCGACGCGCTGCGCTTCTCCTCCTGACAGTCGTCGTGGGCGCTTGCCAGCGAGGTGGCTGATGCCGACCGCGTCGAGCGCCTCATGTGCTCGGGCGGTGGAGTCAGCGCGAGCAGGAACGCCGAGCCGGACGTTGTCGAGCACGCTGCGGTCGCCGAGGAGGCTGTGGTCCTGGGTGACGATGCCGATGTGTCGGAGTCGGTGCTCCGCCATCCTCCGTGCGGTGCGCTCGAGCACGTGGCCGTCGTGCTCGTAGGTCCCGCCGAAGTCGGTGTCGAGTCCGGCGAGGATCCGGAGCAGCGTGCTCTTGCCGGATCCGCTGCGCCCCGTGATGGCCACGGATCGATCGTCGTCGCGAAGGTCGAAGTCGAGCCGGTCGAACAGTGCTCGGATCGATCCGTCGGGCTCGGTGATGGTCTTCGAGACGTCACGCAGCACGATCATCGTGAGGTACCTCTTCGCTGTTGGGCGGTCAGTTCGATGCGGATGGCTCGCCGGCCGAGTGCGCCGTCCGCCACGCACCAGAGGAGCAGGGCGGTGCCGGCGCCGAGTCGAGCCATCTCGCTGTCGTTGGGGAGCAGTGCGCTGGTCGCGAGGAACAGCCCGAGCGCCGCGGTGAACTCGGTGAGGCGGCTTGCGCGGAACAGCCGGTTCGTGGCACTCGGGCTCCTCCCGAGGAGATGGTGCACCCGCGCCACTGGCGTTCGACGGTGATGCAGGAGTCGGTTGAGGAACGCCGTGATGATGCCCACGCCCGCGGTGAGGGCGACCAGCAGCGCGGTGACGAGCACCAGGTTGTCCTGGATGAGCTGGCGAACGAGGGAGAGCTGCACGAGGTAGGCCGGTACTCCGAGCAACGTGTACGACCGGAAGCCGGTGTCGTCTCCGATCGCGTCGAGACGCGCGACGACGTCCCCGAAATCGAGGCTGTGATCGACGGCGAGATCGGCGTTGAGCACCTGGAACGCCAGGCGTCCGAACAGCTCGGGATCCAGCCGGTCGAGTGCTGCTCGGTCGAGTCCGGCGAGTGTTGGCGGGTAGGGCACGATGACGGTGTCGTCGAGGTAGTGGTTTGCCTCACCGCGGAAGTACATGGCACTGTCCGGTTCGAGGAAACCGACGACTTCGAGCTCCTGCTCCTGCAGGATGACCGCTCCGGTGAATCGCTCCCCGAGCTCGTACACGCCGCGGTACTCGTTGCCGAGCAGCACCGGGATCCGACCGGATCCCCAGTCGACAACGTTCCACTCGATGGGCTTGCCGTCCTGCACGGAGAGCCCCGCGAACTCGTACGCGTTCTCGTTGAGCTGGATGGACTTGATGTCCTGAACGCTCCGGCCGGACTCGTCCTGGTACTTCCCGTTGAGCGTGTACTCGGTGCCGTAGCCGACGTCGAAGCGGTCGTCGCCGCGGAAGTCCTGAACGGTGACGGGCTGGTCGTACGAGGAGATGAAGTCGAACCCGGGCTCGTCGTCGATACGGTCGACGAACGAGGCGACGTCGTCGAGTGCGTGCTCGTCTCGCCGGATCGCCTCGAAAGCATCCGGGCCGAGATCGTCGACCACCGTGTAGAGGTCGACGTCGGCATCGGCGGACAAGCCCTGGGCCACGGCCTGCGAGGTGGACTGGGTGAAGGACGCCACGTTGTACCAGCAGAGTGCGAGCAGCACGAGCAGGACGATCTTGGCGACGATGATCGTCCAGTTGGACCGGAGGTCGTTCAGCAGTTCCATCGACGGGTTCCCTGCCAGAACGAAGCGACGGACACGGCAAGCACGACGGTTCCGACCGAGACGACCACAGTGGTGACGTCGAGGTCGAGGAGGGTGGCCTGCCTGACCACTGCCGCGCCCGCGAGAGCGGTCGTACAGGCGGCGATGGTGATCACGCTGACTCTGGTGGCCGCGCTGCGGAGGGTGCTCAGCGGTCGGATCCCCGTGGTGAAGCGGACGGCGGCAGTGCGGAGTTCCCATCGCCCAGCTTGCAGGCCTGCGACCACGCCGATGAGCATGACGACGAGCACGCCGAGCGTGACCAGAACCGGAGACACGGCGTCGACGTTCGTCCTGCGGTTCGTGCCGTCGTCGACGATCTCGACACTTCGGCCAGGGAACTCTGCGCTGTAGTGGCGGACACTGCTCGGGCCGTCCAGGAGGAGCCGCTGTGGTGACGCCGAGAACCGCGACGGATCGGCGACGATGACGTCATCGGACAGCAGACTGTCGGCCCGGACGCCGAGACGGCCCACCACGTCGTAGGGCTTGCCATCGACGACGATGTCGTCACCGCGGACGGCAACGTCAGCCCCGGCGAGGGCCTCGCCGGGGCGCCCGGTCAGTGCGTGCCCGTCGTGCAGCGGGACATCTGTCCACCGTCCCGACAACATTGCGACGGCGCGGACATCGCCCTCGAGGCGCACGAACACCTTCGTTCCCGGTTCGAATGCGTTCCGGGCACGCATGAGTTCGTCGAGTGTCGCGTTCACCCACACGCTTTGACCGCTGCGGAGATCGTTGCCTTCAGAAGCGATGACACCTCGGCGAGCGTCGAACACCCCGATCAACACCGTCAGCAGCATGGCCAGCAGGAGCAGGCCCGCGATCGCCGTGGTCTGTTGCTTCGTCACGTCTTCTCCTCACGCAGCAGCGGGTGCGAGCCGTCGGCTCGCACCCGCTGCGATGCGTCACCTGCCGTAGTAGGTCTTCGCTGTACCGACACCGTTGCCGGGCCGGTTCGGCCGGTACGGCTTCCACACGGTCACTGCTTCCGTGCCGGACTTGCCCCACTTCCGGCCAGAGTCAGCGATGATGCTGCTGCCGTGCTCGAGCCGCGCACGCGTGTAGTGCTGCACGCCTGCCCAGGTCGTCCAACCATGCGAACGCTTGTGCGTCGTCCCACTGATGGTCTTCTTCTCCGCTGCACCGCGGTGGTTCACCGCCAACACCGACATTCCGGTTCCTGCGCCGTCGACGGTCCCGGTGCTCTCTGACCATCCACCGATGACCCCCTCGCTCCCGACGCCGTCCTGCGCCTGTGCGGGGATCGCGCCGAGGAACACCGCCCCGCCGACAGCCACAGCGGCGAAGCCAGCGGCAACCCGCCGAGATCGGTGATCGTTCTTGCTCATTTCCCACTCCTTCCCGGGAACTGATATCCAGCCCTTCAGTCGTTAACATGCCAGGAAGGGAGCAGCCTGTCGAACGGACCTCCGCCCGGACACGGCGGGCTCCGTTGGTACAGGGGGGTGGCTGGCAGGACGACAACGGCGTCCCGGTGCTCGAAGCCAGCCACCACATGCGGCGACATTCCGAGGACAGGGCTTCGCAACAGACGCACGGCTGCCTGTCGAGACGATCCCGAGCCCCATCCAGACGGTGAGGGCTGCGGTGCTTCTCAGGGCGGCAGGTCACCTTGACTCGTACGATCGTCTCCCAACTGCCTTCGCCACCCGTCCCCACCCGTTCCGACCCGGAGATCCTGATGCGCACTGAACACGACCCACTCGCCCCCGGCTGGCGCCTGCTGATCGATGGACGTGCATCAGGTCCGTCGCCCGCGGAAGGCGCACGGGCATGAACGGAGAGCGCCAGCGCCTTCGCGTCCTCTACGTGAGTGACCTCGGGTACGAGGCGAAGGGCCGACGCTACTGCGACGAGGACATCTACCTGTCCGGCGAGCTCAGCGCGGAGTTCGACGTCGCGATCTGCCCACCGCTGGCTGCCGAGCACCTGATGGACGCGTTCGACGTCGTCGTGGTGCGCAACAGTGGACCCGTGCTGCACTACCTGGCTGCGTACGATGCGTTCCGCGAAGCCGCGCGGACTCGTGGGATCCCTGTGTTCACGGACCTGACAGGACGAGCCGACCAGAGGGGGAAGCAGTACCTCCTCGACCTGTTCCGAGCCGGGTACCCGGTCATCCCCACGATCGATGCCGCCGCGGACATCGCGCAGCTCCCGGACACCGCGGACTACATCGCGAAGCCGAAGCTGGGCGCGGACTCGATCGGGCTGAGAGTCGTGGGCCGTGACGAGCTCGCCGGGCTGCACTACGACAACCTGCTCGTGCAACCCCGCATCGACTTCCAGTACGAAGTCTCCTTCTACTACGTGGACCACGTCCCGCAGTACGCGCTCAACGCTCCCGACCCGACGAAACGGTGGGAGTTGCAGCAGTACCGCGCGAGCGATGACGACTGGGCCTTCGCGCAACAGTTCATCGGGTGGAACACGATCGAGCACGGTGTCCAACGCGTCGATGCCTGCCGCACCCGAGACGGAGCACTGCTCCTCGTGGAGCTGGAAGACCTCAACCCGTACCTGTCGCTCGACCTGCTCGACGAGCGCACCCGGACGTCCTTCGTCGCCGCGGTGAAGGAGTCCGTGCGGGCGTCGGCAGGGAAGCGACAGGCGGAGCCGCTCCGTCGATCGGCTGACTGACGCCTGCGACCGCCGCCGAACCGCGAAGGACCGGACCGAGCGCCGATCGTTCCGCGACCGGATCAGGGCCGTCCCGTGCCGAGCAGCCAGCCGTTGTCCGCCGCGATCCGCAGTGCCTCGGTCGCGTTGCGCGCCGCGGTCTTCCCGATCGCGGACGACAGGTGGTTCCGCACGGTCCCCTCGGACAGGTGCAGCGTGCCGGCGACCCCGGCCACGGTCGGCGCCGTGCGGAAGGCGATGAGCACGTCGGTCTCCCGAGGGCTGAGCGGGGAGGGCCCGGCAGCGAGGGACTCGGCGGCGAGCACGGGGTCGACGACACGGAAACCCCCCTCGACACGGCGCACGGCATCGGCGAGGTGTTCGGCGGGGGTGTCCTTCACGACGAACCCGGCTGCCCCGGCTTCGAGCGCTCGCCGGAGGTACCCGGGGCGCCCGAACGTCGTGACGATGAGCGAGCGGCAGGTCGGCAGCTCGCGAGCCAGGATCGACGCCGCCGTGAGGCCGTCCGCCCCCGGCATCTCGACGTCGAGCAGGGCCACCGTGGCGCCGGACGCCCGTGCTGCGTCGAGCACTTCGTCGCCACGGGCCACCTGGGCGACGACCGCGATGTCCCGTTCGAGCGAGAGCAGCGAGGCGAGTGCGCCACGGACGAGCGCCTGGTCGTCTGCGATGAGCACTCGGATCACGTCGGTCATCGTTGACTCCTCTCGACCCGGAGCAGGAATCCGCCCAGGTCGCTCGTGCCGGTGGTCAGGACCGCTCCGACGGCTTCCGCGCGTTCCCTGAGGCCGCGGAGCCCGTTCCCGCCGAGCACGGCCGCGGTCGACGGGGGAGCGAGCACCCCGGTGCCGTCGTCCTCGACCGTCAGCGCAGTCCGGGTCAGCGTCACGCGGACCCGGCTCGCGGCGGCGTGCCGGACGATGTTCGTGACGCCTTCTCGGAGGACCCACGCGAAGAGGCTCCGAACGTCATCGGCTGCTGCGTCGGCGTCCCGGGGGAGTGCTGCGTCGATGGCTGCGGCCTCGAGTGCTGCTCGCGCCGACACGAGTTCGGCGTCGAGGTCGGCCTCGCGGTAGCCGCTGACCGCGCGTCGGAGCCCCTGCAGCGCTTCGCGGGAGAGTCGTTCGACGTCCTGCATCTCGGTCTTCGCCCGGGCCGGGTCGACGTCCACCAACCGCGTGGCGAGCTCGGACTTCATCGCGACGACGGTCAGGGAGTGGCCGAGCACGTCGTGCAGGTCGCGGGAGAACCGGGCGCGTTCCTCGACGACGGCGAGGCGGGTGATCTCGTCCTGCGCGACCCCGAGCCGTTGCTCCGCCTCGCGTTGCCGTCCGAAGAACAGCATCGACGCCCCGACGGACACGGTGATGACGGGGGCGAAGAGGATGCCGTTGTCCACGGCGTTGCCCCAGCCCGTGCTCACGGCGACGAGGAGCTGCGCGCCGACGATCCCGAGCACCACGACAGCGGCCACCCAGAACCGCTCGGCGACGAACCCGGAGAGTGCAGCGATGAGCAGCCAGGTCCAGACCGCGAGCGGCCCGACCACGAGGAGCAGGAGCCCGGCGAGCAGCGCGACCCCGGCCAGCACGAGCACCCGCTCGCGCAGGTTCCGTCGCCACATCAGCTCCGGTGCGAACAGGTACGCCGCGTACACGACGGCGAGGGCGATGGAGGAGACGACGTGCGCGCGGAGGCTCCGTCCGTCGGTCCAGACGGCGATGATCTCGAGCACCTGCCACAGGAGCGCGAACACCGCGCCGGTGTACCACCGACGGCGTCCGATGCGGATGTCGTCGTCACTCGCCCCCGGCGGGACGGCCCACGGGAACGAGCGTGGGGATGGCCGGGAGGCGCGTGACGCGTCGTCCGTGCCACTTGCGTCGGTCGTGCTGGTCGCCTCGGACATCGGTGCCAGCGTAGGGCCGTCGGTCACTGCCGTGCAGCGTCGCGGCGGTAGCGCCACACGATCACCGCGGCCAGCACGATCGCCCAGCACGCCAGGACCATCGCGGGTTCGACCATGCCCGAGGAATCGGTGGCCCCGGCCCCCATCTGTCCGATCCGGTTCAACCAGTACGAGGGCAGCAGGTGCGCGACGGTCCCCATCCACTCCGGCATCACCGACAGCGGGACCCACAGACCGCCGAGGATCGCCATGCCCATGAACACCACCATGAAGAGCGGCTGCGCGAAGGACGGCTTCGCGAACTGTCCGATCAGGATCGCGATGAGCGCGAACGGGATCACTCCGCACCAGATGCCGAACCCGGCGGCGAACCAGCGCAGCGGGTCGAGCGAGGCGTGCATGCCGACGGTCGCGACGACCACCGTGATGACGATCGACACCGCGGCGAAGGCCATCGCGGCGATCACCTTCGACACCATGAAGCCCCACCCGGAGAGCGGCGTCACCCGCAGCTGCCGGTTCCAGCCGATCGATCGCTCGTTGACGATCGCGAACGCCTGGCTGAGCGCGGCCATCATCGCACCGTACGCGGCCATCTGCAGCGTCGTGACGACGAGGTACTGCAGACGGGTCGTCGGGTCGGTCTGGGAGCCGAAGGCCGAACCGAAGACGAGCAGCATGATCACCGGGACGGCGAAGGTGAACACCATCGCACGGACGTTGCGGAGCTGCCGCTTCGTCTCGAGGTAGACGTAACGGATCGGCATCCGGCCGGACGCGGTGACGGTGGTCATGCGGGGATCCCTTCGGGAGCGGTGTCGGTGGTGGCGGGGTCGGCAGTCAGCGCGAGGAAGGCGTCGTCCATGGTCGAGGCGACCACCTGGATGTCGTGCGCCTGCGGGAACGACGTGAGCAGGGCCCGGAGGGTGTCGTCGCTGCGGTCCGAACGGAGCGTGACGGAGTCGTGCCGGGCCTCCAGGCTGCGGACACCGGGGAGACCGCGCAACGCGACGTGCGCGGCGGCGCCGACCCCGGAGAACCGGACCGCACGCGTGGCGGTGATCGCCTTGATCTGGGCGGGTGTGCCGTCGGCCACGATCCGACCGGCGCGCATGATGACGATGCGGTCGGCGAAGGTGTCGGCCTCGTCGAGGTAGTGGGTGGCGAAGACGACCGTGCGCCCGGCGTCGGTGAACTCCCGCATCGAGGACCAGAACGTGTGCCGGGCCTCGACGTCCATCGCCGCGGTCGGTTCGTCGAGCACCAGCAGGTCGGGGTCGGAGACCACGGCGACCGCGAACCTCGCCCGCTGCAGCTGACCGCCGGAGAGCTTGTTCACCCGGCGGCCGGCGATCTCGGTGCAGCGCGCACGGCGGAGGGCCTCGTCGACCGACATCGGACGACGGTGCGCTGCAGCAACCAGGGCGACCGCGTCCCGGACCGTCATGTCCGGCAGGAGCGCGCCGCCCTGGAGCATCGCGCCGACCCGCCCCGTGACCACCGCGGCGCGGGGCTCCTCACCGAAGAGCAGGGCCCCGCCGCTCGTCGGCACGGACAGCCCGAGCGCGAGGTCGACCGTCGTGGTCTTACCGGCGCCGTTCGGGCCGAGGAGGGCGACGACCTCGCCCGGACGGATCGTCAGGTCGACGCCGTCGACCGCAGCCACCTCGCCGAAGCGTTTACGGAGGTCGCGGAGCTGGATGACCGGTGTGTCGTTCATGGGACCCACCCTCGTGCAGCCGCGCGCGCGGTGCCTCGGCCGGACGTCACGATCCCGGCATGACATCTGTCACTGGTGGCCGAGGTCCGCGGCTCGGTCGAGTCACTGCCCCTCGGCTGCCGACGTGGGGCCCACCTCCAGGCACGGCCGTCACCCCGCTGGCGCGGTGCGCCGGCGTCAGTCGGTGTGACGACGCAGGCGACGACGGCGACGCAGCACCAGGGTCCCGGCACCGGCCAGGAGGAGCAGCGTCGCGAGCAACGCCGGTCCGGCAGGCGACTGTGCACCGGTCGCGGCCAGCGTGCCCGTCGCGCGGGCCGTCGGTGTGCCGGCACCCTGCGTCGCCGGAGTCACCGCCGGCGTCGTCGTCGGGGTCGGCGTGGGCTCCGCAGTGGGCGTCGCGGTCGGTCGTGGCGTGGCTGCAACGATCAGCGGGCTCTCCGCCATCGCCGTGCCGGTCAGGCAGTGCTTGAGCTCGGTCTCCTTGACCCAGTGCGACCCTGCAGCGACTGCACGGCACCCGGGGGCGAACGCGATCTCCCGCTCGTTGTAGAGCATGCGCACGAGCGGCGTGTAGGCCGCTCCGGTGGCGGGGTCGATGCCTGCTCGCGAGACGACGTCCCACTGCACGTTCGCAGCCATCGGCGTCACCGCAGAACCTCGCCACGGGTTGGTGGCGTACCCGTAGACGTCGGCGTCGGACGCCGGAGCAGCGTTGTCGGGCGCGGCGACGGTGGATCCCGGCAGCCGCAGCAGCGCCGCGAACGGGATGATCGTCTCCGCGTGCGCGAAACGGAAGGTCGCGACGACGTCGCCACCGGCGACGCGGGCGTCGATCGTGGCGAAGAAGTCGTCGAGCAGGGGCTCGGCGATCGAGTAGGTCTCGTCGTGCCCGGCGAGGCTCGGGCCCTTCTCGTAGAAGTCCTCGGCGTCGAGCAAGTACGCGAACCACTCGGCATCCGCCGCCCGGCCAGCGAAGTACTGCGCGAAGTCGAACCGGTGCGGAGCGACGTTCTCCACTTGCATGTCGGCCGCGATGATGTACAGGTTGTAGAGCGACATCGCCGCATCGACGGTGCTCTTGATCGACTTCTTCGGGTCGCCGCAGGCATCGGGATCGGCCTTCGTGTCGGCGCCGGGCGCGCACGCCACCGCGCCGCCCTTGGAGCCGTCGGCGGTGTTGTACCAGGTGTGTGCCTTGTCGGTGCCGATCTCGGCGATGAACCCGGGCGTGAAGATGCCGGAGAGCAGGTCCTGCGCCGCCTGGACCGATCGCGGCTTCGCCTCGATGTACCGCAAGGCCGCAGCGATCGTGCCGCCGTCACCGGTCTGTTCGGCGATGTAGTCCTCGTACGCCTGGGCGCGCTGGCGCTCGGGTGACCCCTCGGCCTTGTCGGTGCCGTCCGGGTTCTCGACCTCGTGGAAGTAGAGCAGGTCGGGGCGCGGTTCGAGCTTGACAGCAGGGGCACCGAAGCCCCGCAAGAAGTTCTCGCCGGACTCCGTGGCGCGAGACTCGCCCGACGTCTCGGCGACGACACGCCCGCCCGTCTTCGCCGCACGGGCGAACAGCTGCTTGTTGCGCTGCGCGGCTCGCGCTCCGATGCCCTGGTGCTGGGCTGCACCCTGACCGGTGAGCATGCCGTAGCCGTTCGCGACGTTCGCCGCCGTGATGGCGTCGAGGTTCGCGGAGAACTCCTTCCCGATCGCAGGCGTCAGGAACCCGTTCTCGGCCTGCGCGGTCGCGGCGAGACGGTGCAGCAGCGCGTCGTACTTGTACGCGGAGAGCCCCCGGGATCCGTGCCGGGCGACCGACTCCGTGGCGACGGGGGAGTAGCCCGTCGGGGCAGGCGAGTAGGCGTCGATGTCCGACTGGCTGGGGGCGATGTAGGGCTGCTTGCTGCTGGTGAAGCTGGCCTCGTCGGCGTGCGCCGGTGTCGCGAACACCAGCGAGGCGACGGCAGCGACGGCAACGCAGGACAGTGCGGTGCGGGTGTTCATGGGTCCTCCGGTATCGGGACCCTCGGGCGGCGGTCCGACCAGCAGAGTTAGTGCCAGCGGGTGAACAGCCCTTGACCTGGAGGTGACCGGACGGTGCTGCCGGACACGGCAGCCCCGTGGGACCTGCCTAGCTGGGCCCGGATCGTCGGGTCAGCTTCGAGCTGACGACGCCGTAGAGCAGCCAGGCGACGACAACGACGAGTGCGACCGTGCCGTACATCGCCGGCAGGGCGCCCTGCACCAAGAACGGCACGAGCAGGAGACTGACCACGCCGAAGACGACCAAGGTGGTCTCGTAGCTGCGAGGAGACATCCGACCTTCCTGAATTGCACTGGCTGGCGCCCTTGTCGAGGACGAACGGGTTCCACCCCGAGAGCGGGGTCCTGGGGAGTCCGTGCCCATCATCGGATGGTGACGACGAGCTTGCCTGACCGGATCCCGTCCTCCATGTCGCGGTGGGCCTGAACGATCTCCTCGAGCGCGTACACCTTCGCGATCGGGACCTGCACGGTGCCGGCTGCGACGGTGTCGAGGAACGCCTGCAGTACCGATGCCGGCAGGTCGCTCGCTTCGCCGGAGTACGCGGTGAGGCGCACCCCGTTGGGGATCACCGCCATCGGGTAGAAGTCGGGGATGGTCCAGACGTCGGAGAGCATCCCGCTGAACGACACGGTGCCGTGGACGGCTGTCGCCCGGAGTGTGTCGGGCAGCGTGCCGGTGCCGATCAACTCGACCGCTCCGTTGACGCCGTCCGGCACGATTCGACGGACCGTGTCGGCGATCCTGCCCGAGTCCACCACGACGTGGTCCGCACCAGTGGCGTGCAGTCGCTCGGCGCGGTCCGGGTTGCGAGTGGTGGCGATGACGGTCATGCCCTGCTGCTTCGCCAGCACGATGCACGCCAGGCCGATCGACGACGTGCCACCGCGGATCAGGATCGTGTCGCCCCGGCGGGCACCGACGCCCACGGTGAGCGACCCGTGTGCGGTCTGCAGCATCTCGGGGACGGCGCCGAGCACGGACCAGTCGAGGCTGCTCCGGAACGGCACGACGCTGCTGGCCGGAACGACGGTGTACTCGGCGTAGCCCCCGTCGAAGTCGCGACCCATCCCGCCCATCAGTCCGGCTACTTGGGTACCGGCGGGGAACTCTCCACCCGGGGCTGCCTCCACGGTCCCGACGGCTTCGATCCCGGGCACCCGTGGGAAGGTCCCGGAATGGCCCATGCCGCGGCGGAAGTGCAGCTCGGACCGGTTGAGCCCGAACGCTTCCACACGGATCAGCACCTGGCCCGGGCCCGGGATCGGGACCGGCAGCTCACGGAGGTGCAACACGTCGGGGCCACCGGGTGCGTCGATCACGACGGCCCGCATGGTCGCCGTCATCGCCTTGCCTCCAACGTCGACTGCAGGCGCTCGAGTGCCGCGATGCCGTCTGCGATCGCCGCGGCATCGGCATCCGAGAGCACGGCGTCCAGCGCTTGGTCGAACCGCTCGTCCGCGAGGGCGAAGGCGTCTCTCCCCTGGGGCGAGAGCACGCTCCGGACACTGCGCCGATCGTCCGGGTCCGTCGAACGTTCGAGGAAACCATCGGCGGSGAGCCGGTCGAGCAAGCGACTGGCTGCAGCGATCGACGTCCCGACGCCGGTCGCGACGTCCTGCACCCGGGCGCCCGATGGGGCTGCCTGGACGATCCGCAACACCTCCAGTCGGGCCAGGCTCAGCACGCCCTCGCCCCGCATCCGCTTCTCGACCGCGTTCCACACGTCGGTCTCGTGCCGCACCAGCGCGGCGAAGTACTCCCGCAGACGCGCCGCTCGCCCAGCCCGGTCATCCGGGGCGTCGATTCCAGGGAGGGGTGCGAGGTCCGTGCTCATGCTTCGACTCTACGGCATCTACTTGCTATGTAAAGTAGTTGTCCATGACCACAGACACACGCCTCTCCTTCCTGCGATTCGTCGACTTCATCAACAGCGCCGACCCGTCCATCGGTGAGACGGTCATCGCACCCGAAGCGGCGTTCTTGACGCCGTTCTCGCCCGAGCCGCTGCGCGGACTGCCGGGGTACATGCAGATCCTGACGATCATGCGGGGCGCGTTCTCCGACATCCAGTGGAGCACCGACCGGATCGTCGTCGAGGGCGACGAAGTCGCAGCACGTTTCGAACTGCGCGGCACGCACGACGGCGAGTTCCTCGGTGTCCCCGCTACGGGGAGGACGGTGGTTGCGAACGCGAGCAACTTCTACCGTTTCGACGAGGGACTGATCGTCGACGAGGTCGGCCAGCCGGACGTGCTCAGCATCCTCGGGCAGATCGGGGCGCTCCCGTCGGCAATCAGGTGAACGGTCAGGGTGCGATCGGCTTCGCGCGACACGGGGCGGCTGCCCGGTGGGTCAGTGGTACTCCGTGACGATCGCCGTGGCATGACCCTCAGGCAAGCCAAGCTGCGGACACGCTCCGGTCCACGACGTGACGCCATCCTTCCGGGGCTGCAGGGTCGTGGCTGGCCATCCCGGCCAGCCACAGGACGGCCATCAGGTCGTCGGCGGTGAAGTCCTCGGCGAGCACTCCGGCGCTGTGTGCGTTGGCGACGAGTTCGGCGCCGAGCGCCATGGATCGTTCGCAAGCGTTGATGAGGAGCACGGCGTCCGGGTAGCGCCGCAGCATTGCGTCGTTCATGGCCGGGTCGCTTCGTTGGAGGTCGATCATCTCGGCGATGAAGGTCTCCAACTGGGAACGGGGACTGTCCTGCGACAGTGTCCGGTTTCGCAGGGTCTTGAGTTTTGCCCCTGCGATGTCGGGCACGACGGCGTCGATGAGTTCTTCGCGCGACCCGACGCGGTTGTAGAGCGTGCCGATGCTCACGCCGGCTTCCCGGGCGATGTCCTCCAGGGGAGCGGACAATCCTCGCTGCGAGAACACGGCGATGGCGGCGGCGCGCAGCTTCTGGAGGTTCGCCTGCGCGTCTCGACGCAGACGGGGTGGGGTGCTCACAGCGACTCCGAAGGATCTTGAGGGCGGTCTCAACATATGCTGCAGTGGATTTGAGGACGTTCTCAACTTACCGCACCAGCTTGCAGGGCCCGGCGGTGGGCCACGAAAGGACACATCATGCCCCTCATCACCATCATCGGCGCGGGACCCGGACTGGGTCTCGAGATCGCTCGCGCCTTCGGGAAGAAGGGCTTCGACGTCGCGCTCGTTGCCCGCAGCCAGGCGAAGGTGGATGCCCTGGCGAGTGCGCTCGTCGCGGAGGGCATCCAGGCTCGCGGGTTCACCGCCGACGTCAGCGAGCCCGACACGATCCGAGGCGCACTCCGGTCGATCCGGGAGTCGCTCGGTCCGATCGACGTCCTCGAGTACTCGCCGGCGGATCGGGCACTGGAGTCGGTCGATGCCGTGGACGTGACGATGGACAACCTGCAGCCACAGATCGACTTCTACCTCGGTGGCGCCATCGCGGCCGTCGGTGCGGTGCTGCCCGACATGATCGCCGCGGGCACAGGCACGGTCCTCGTGACGACCGGTGGTGGTGCGCTCGCCCGGACTCCGGTCCGCGGGAACGTCAACATCGCAGCCGCAGGGCTCCGGAACTGGATCCTCAACCTCGGTGCCGCCGTCGCGGAGAAGGGTGTCTACGTCGGTTTCGTCGCGATCACCGCCCTGATCGGAGGTGGGCGACCGGATGCGGAGCCCGCGGTCATCGCGCAGTCGTACGTGAAGCTCCATGACGAGCGGCGGGACGCCGAACTGCACTACGTCGCCTACGACGGCTGACGACACACCCGTCCGGGCCGGCCGGCCTGGACGGGTGGCTGCCGCGAACTCTGCATGGTGGCGCTCTGCACGTCAGTCGGTGCGGGCACCGGCTGCCGCGGCTGCGAACGTGCGGAGCGTGGCGACCTGCTGCGCGGTGCTCGGCGGTGCGTCGGCCATCTGCCACGTCGACACCAGCGCGATCATGCCGCCGATCGTGAAGGTGCGGGCGTCCCCGCTGAGTGCGACCATCGGTCGGGGGCCATCGCAATCGGACTCCGTCAGCCACGTCGTCATCGCCGAAGCCAGCACCTCGGTGACCCGCTCGCCGCGCGGGATGGCACGGAGCTTATCGAAGAACTCCCGATCCGATCGTCCTGCGGTGAGCAGCGGTTCGATCCCGCGTTCGCGAACGGCGTCGGTGAGGGCCTGCGCGAGGTTCGCCGCGCCCTCGTCGAGGGGAAGATGGTCTTCGAGGAGTCGACTGATCCAGGCATCTGTCGCGAGGTCACCGACATTGCTGTAGTGGTTGTGGAGCGCCTGCCTGCTCAAGCCAGCTCGCTGCGCCACTGCACTCATCGAGATCGTCTCGCCCTTCGGCGCCTCGGACACGAGTGCGGTCAACGCCCGGATCAGGGCGGCGCGGGTGCGGGTGATGCGCGGGTCCACCCGCTGGCTCGCGAGTGCCGCCGTGGGCGTTCCCTCCGTCATGCGTCCATCTTGCCAGACTGAGAGCTCTGATGTACGTTCGTCATCTACTGGACAACTGTAAAGGACACCATGACGCACGTGACCGAACCCGCACCGGACCGGCGAGACGGCCCGCAGCACCCGGCCTTCGAAGCGGCGGTCGCGGGCGGAACGCTGAACTCCGAAGGGCCGGGATCGGCTCATCGCTACCGGAACGTGATCCTCGGCGGGATCGCGATCCTGCTCCTCGCGATGGCGATGCTGACGAGCTACTCGAGCGCGTTCGGCGACCCCACGCCGAACAACGTGCACCTCGCGGTCACCGGCGACGCTGACGCGATCGTCGCGCTCGAGCAGCAAGGATCGCTGGACCTCACCGTCGTGGCCTCTGACCAGCAGGCGCGGACCGCGGTGCTCGACCGCGACGTCGACGGCGCTGTCGTGTTACCTGCTCCGGGGAAGGGCGCCGGCGTCACCACCTACATCGCCAGCGGCGGCGGCCGTGGCCTCGGACAGGCGATCTCCGGTATCGGTGACTCGATCGCAGCGAAACTGCGGACCACCAACACGGCCGCAGACCTCGCACCCCTGCCGAAGCAGGACCCGGTCGGATCGATCGAGTTCTACGCGATCCTCTTCGCCGGCCTGGGGGCCGCCCTCGGTGCGACGGTGTTCGGACGCATCCTCGGCACTGTCGACACGGCGGCGAAGTTCATCGAGCGCAGCATCGTCCTCGTGCTCTACACCGGTCTCCTCGCCGGACTGATCACCCTGTGGATCGACTCCGCACTCGGAGCGGTGACCGTCGGCCCCTGGGCCGTGTTCGGGACCCTCTGGCTGACCGGACTCGCCATCGGGGGAGCGGTCACGGGCGTCGCAGCACTCGGCGGAACCATCGCGGCTCTGGTGATGACGCTCGCCCTGGTGATCCTCGGGAACACGTCGTCCGGTGGCCCGCTCGGGATCCACGTCCTCAACGACTTCTTCCAGACGCTCTACTACGTCTTCCCACAGGGCGACGCGCTCGACCTGCTGCGGTCCGTCCAGTACTTCGACGGCGCCGCGGTCGCCGCCCCGATCATCCGGCTGAGCATCTGGGCCGTGGCAGGCATCCTGCTCACGCTGACGGCGATGCTCATCCGGAACCGACGCGAAGCCGCGGCTCGACCGAAGGGCGGCCTCCGCTCCGAGCACGATCCCCGCCAGACGGCCGGACCCTCGGGCTCCCACCTCGAGGCCGCTGCAGTCACGCCCAACGCGGCCTTGCTGCCGTTGACCCCAACGCCCTGAATGCAACAGGGGTCCTCGACGGGCGGGGATCCCTCGAGGCACCCACTCCTGCACACGACAACCAGCCCTCATCGCTGAGGACGATCGGAGGACCGCACCATGCCAGGAAAGATCGATGTCCACCAGCACCTGCTCCCGCCCCGCTACTTCGAGGCGCTGGCAGCGGCAGGATCGAAAGCGATGGGGGCCGGCGCCCCGGGGGATGCGCCGGCTGCGACCGGAGGGTCCGCGCAGTGGGACCCGTGGGGTGGAAGCGGCGGGACCGCACCGCGACGAGGGCCTCGTGCCATCGGTGGCTGGCTGATGCCGGAGTGGAGCCCCCGAGCGGCGATCGAGATGATGGACGAGGCGGGGATCGAGACCGGAATGCTCTCGATCAGCGCGCCCGGCGTGCACTTCGGTGACGACGCCGCGGCGCGGGAACTCGCCCGCGAACTGAACGACTACCAAGCCGAGCTGGTCCGTGAGGCGCCGGACCGGTTCGGGCACTTCGCGGTGCTGCCGTTGCCGGACTTCGATGGTGCCGTCGCCGAGGCCGTGCGAGCACTCGACGAACTCCACGCCGACGGGGTGCTCCTGCTGTCGAACGCGCACGGACGGTACCTCGGCGACCCCGCGTACGAGCCGCTCTGGGCAGAACTCGCCGCGCGCTCGGCCGTGGTCTTCGTGCACCCCACCGCACCACCGATCACCCAGCTGCCAGGGATGCCGACTGCATTGCTGGACTTCCCGTTCGACACCACCCGCACCGCCGTGGACCTCGTCGCGCACGGCGTGTTCGACCGGTACCCGAACCTCCGCGTCATCCTCTCCCACGCCGGCGGGTTCCTGCCCTACGCAGCCAGTCGATTCAGCGCCGCCGCGATGTTCAACCCCGACACCACGCCGGAGAGCATCCAGGCGGGCCTCCGGAAGTTCTACTTCGACACCGCACTGTCCGCATCCCCAACCTCGCTGCCGTCACTGCTGGCGTTCGCGGAACCCGGCCATGTCCTCTACGGCAGCGACTTCCCCTACGCGCACCCCGATTGGAGCGCCCGCTTCGACCACGACCTGGACACCTACGACGGCCCCGGCGCAGAACGACTGGGCGAGGTGCACCGAACAGCCGCCGAGCAGCTCTTCCCCCGCTTGAGCGCCGAGCGCGTTCCGGGGAGCGAGTGAGTGTCGAAGCGGTCCGTGAGCCGCCAGGGTGCACCAGCCTGACCGTTCAGCCGAGTGTTCGCGGGGTCTCACCCGCGGAGCCGATCCGCAGCGTCCGACGCGGCACCGACCATGCGGCGGATGAACGCGGCGTGGTGCTCGAGCTCCCCGTTACCGAACGGCGATCGTCCTGAGTGGTGAGCACACCGCCACGACGACGGCGCCAGTGAACACGAGCGTCACCGCGAGGAGCGCGACGCCATCCCCGGCGACGGTCATGAGCGCGCCGCCGCCCACCGCGCCCGCAGCCGCGAGGGTCCTGTTCGCGCTGCGCATCGTGCCGTTCATCCGACCGAGCAGCGCGTCGGGTGTGACGGTCTGGCGAAGACTCATCTCGTTCGCGTTCTCGCAGCCCGCTGCAGCGCCGTGCACGGCGAAGGCGACGAACAACACCGCGACAGTCGCCGGTGTTCCTGCGGTGCCGGTGCCGACCGTCGTGAGCGTGACGGCGGCCCAGGCGACCGGGTACGCGGCTCGAGCGGCGATGATCGTCCGGCCGGCACCGAAGCGGGTACCGAGGCGCGGCGCAGCGGTGGCGCCGAGGAGCATCGCGACACCGCTGACGGCGAGGATGCCCCCGTACACGGCCGCTGGGAGCGCGAAGGTGCGGAGCGCGAGTGTCGCGAACACCGTCAGTCCGGCGGCGTTGGCGAGGAACCAGAGATGTGTCGACAGCGCCAGCGGTGCGAGCGTCGCATGACCGTACGTCCACCGCAGACCGTCGGCGATGTCGCTCCGCAACCGCGCACCCGCCGTGCGCGCTGGCGTCTGCTCGATGACGCGGACGCGCGCGATGAGGACGGCGTCGATGAAGTAGCTCACCGCGTCGAGGGCGATCGCGACCGGCGCGGTCACGATGCTGACCAGGACACCTCCGAGAGCCGGGCCCACCGTCTGCGCTGCCGCATCACTCTGGTCGACCCGCGCATTCGCCGCCAGGAGGAGCGGGCGAGGGACGATTCGAGGGAGGAGGGACTGCGTCGCGGCGAATCCGATGACGGACAGGATGCCGAACACGAACAACGCCGCCGCCGTCACCCAGAGGTTCAAGAGCCCGGTGAACCAGAGCACCGGGATCGCGCCCAGGCACACGCCACGACCGACACTCGCCCAGATCAGGAGTGGCTTGCGCCGGAATCGATCGACGTACGCGCCGACGATCAGCCCGAACAACGCGTACGGGAGGAACTGGGCAGCGTTCACCAGCCCCACCTCGAACGGGCTGGCGTGCAGCACGGTCACCACGAGAACCGGTACGGCGACCGCGCTGACTGCTGATCCGAACGATGAGACGGTCGCGGCGGACCAGTACGAGCGGAACCCGGGTACTCGGCGCAGCGTGGTCACGTCCTCGCCCATGCGCCAACGCTGGCAGACGGCGACGCCGCGAGCAAGACACTTCCCACTCCGCATCGCTGTGGGGTGGTCGATCGGCCGACGAGAAGGCCAGTCCTCGATCGACGGACCTCGACGGCGTCTATCCGCGGAGCCGGTCCGCGGCATACGACGCGGCACCGACCATGCGGCGGATGAACGCGGCGTGGTGCTCGAGCTCTGCTGCAGGCACCTGTTGCAGGGCGGCAGCGATCTCGGCGGTCGACCGCTCCGTGAACGCCCGCGCACGCTCCCGTGCCGCCGGTGTCGGACGGAGCGTCACCCGGCGCCGGTCGGTGTGCTCGCGGCTGCGCGCGAGCAGACCGGCCGCTTCCAAGCGGTTCAGCAGCACCGTCACGGAGCCGGAGGTCATACCGATCCGCTGCCCGAGCCGTGCGGGCGACAGCGGTTCCCCGGACGAGTCGGCCCAGAGCACCTGTCCGAGGGCGTTCGCATCTGTGGTCGGCAGGTCGAGCCAGGAGGACATCAGCTGGTTGAGCTCCGCGAACGCCACCGCCCATGTCTGGAGCGCCTCCATCACCTCGACCTGGGGCGCGTCCCACTCCGCCTCGAACACGTCGTCCATCAGACTCCTTTACTGTGTAGTATCTTTATTGTAAAGCTCGCAACGGAGGGACACCATGGCAAACCGCACCGCTGTCATCTCAGGAGCCAGTATCGCTGGCCTCTCGACCGCCTACTGGCTCCGCCGGACCGGATGGGATGTGACGGTCATCGAACGAGCCGCTGCGTTCCGTGACGGCGGACAGAACGTCGACGTCCGGGGCGTCGCGCGCGACGTGCTCCGCAAGATGGGCTTGTTCGACGCCGTGAAGGCACGGAACACCACCGAGACGGGCACCGTCCTCGTCGACGGGCGTGGAACAGTCATCGCTGAGCTGCCCTCCGACGGGGCCGGCGGTGCGACAGCGGAACTCGAGATCCTGCGCGGCGACCTCGCCCGGACGATCCTCGACAACCTGCCGCCCGGCGTCTCGTTCGTCTACGGGGACACCGTGTCGGCCGTCGCCGACGACGCTGCGGGAGTCACCGTGACGACCGCGAAGGGCCAGCGCCTGCGTGCTGACCTGTTCGTCATCGCCGAGGGTGTGCGGTCCCGCACCCGTGCGGTGGTCTTCGACCAGGACGACGTCGACCAGCGCGACCTCGACGTCACCATGGTGTTCGGGACCATCCCAGGGACCGACGGCGACGACGACCGTTGGCGGTGGCACAACGCCGTCCGAGGGCGCCAGGTCCACCTCCGACCCGACCCGTACGGCACCACCCGGGCGATCCTCGCCTACTCTCCCGGGGACGACGTCATCGGTCTGAGTCGTGAGCAGACACTGGCGGCGGTGCGGCGCCGGTACGACGGAGTCGGGTGGGAGGCGCCGCGGGTCCTGGACGCGCTCGACAAGTCGCCCGACGTCTACATCGACCAGCTCCAGCAGATCCGGATGCGGACCTGGCACCGCGGCCACGTCGTCATGGCCGGGGATGCCGGATGGTGCGTCACGCCCATGGGTGGCGGCGGCGCCTCGCTCGCGCTCACCGCCGGCTACGTCCTGGCCGCCGAGCTCTCCGACGCGACGCAGGACCAGGAGGCAGCGTTGACCGCCTACGAGACGTGGATGCGCCCACTGGTCGACGATGTGCAGGATCTGCCTCGTGGACTCAAGGCCCTGGCGTACCCGCAGTCCCGACTCGCTCTCGCACTCCGCGGGCTCCTGAACAAGGTGCTGATGTCACGGCCGCTTCGACCGGTCGCCATGAAGCTCACGCAGGTCGCCGAGACCGACCGCGAGTTGCCGGCCCTGCGGGCCGTCGTCAGCTGAGGAGCCTTCGCCCCGCTCCTCGGACGTTCGTATCTGCCCCGCCGCCGGGTACGGCTTCACTGAGCCTCACCCATCAGCAGGCTCAACAACCTGCCTGGCCATCACACCGAGCTGGCGGCGGGCCTGCTGAACAGGTTGACGACGTTGCCGTCCGGGTCGCGGACCAGTGCGGAACGGTTGCCCCACGGCATCGTGGTCGGCTCCAGGACGACGTCGTCGCTGCCGAGCTGCAGTCCGGCGAAGGCACCGTCGACGTCGGCGACCTCGAACTCGATGAGCACGGAACGGTTCGTCGCGGGCGCCAGCGCATCGCCGAGCAGGGCGACCGTGGCGGTGCTCGCGATCGCGAGGGTCCCACCCTGGCCGGTGAACTGCGCGAAGACCGGTGCAGGGCGCTCGGCCGGCTGGCCGGTGACCCGCTCGTAGAAGGCGACCACGCCTTCGAGGTCGTCGGTGATGATGCGGACGGATGCGAACGACATGGGGTTCCTCACGGTGGTGCTGCTGACTCGGAGCGACCAGCTTCACCGGCGGTTGCGACACCGTCCTGTCGGTGTTTCCGGAAACCGACCGCGTTTCCGGAAACCGACCGCGTTTCCGGGGATCGACCGCGCTAGTCGTCGAGGACCGGCCGGAGTCGTCCGTACCGGATCGCGAGGTCCTCGGATCGCAAGACGCGCTGCGCGGGCCGCTCGTCGGTGACCTCGACCGTCAGCATCCGGTCGCCCCGGAACGCCCGCACCCCGTCGCGCATGCGGCACCAGGCGATCAGGTACCACTGACCGTCCTTCCCGATCGACCCCAACGGTTCGACGTCTCGGACCGACTCCGCTCCGTCGGCGTCCCGGTACTCGAGCCGAACCACTCGATCCGCGCGCAAGGCCGCCGCGAACTCAGCCGGGGCGACCACGTCCTCCTCGTCCTCCAGGAAGTGCACCCGGGACGCCAGTGCGCTGGCTCGTGCGGCGTCCCCGGCGGGCATCACCGCGAGCGTCTTCCTGGCGGCGGTGTGCGCCGCGTGCCGGAAGGGACTGCGCCCGAGCGAGCCGAGCCCGATCAGCACCGCGAGGGCTTCATCCGGCGTGAAGCCCGCCGGGCCGAGCGTCGCGGACGCGTCGATGACGTACCCGCCGGTCCGGCCGGGCTCCGCCCAGATGGGCAGACCCGACTGCTGCAACGCGGAGATGTCCCGTTCGATGGTCCGCACCGACACCTCGAACCGCTCCGCGAGACGACGCGCGCTCCGCGGCTGCGGGGAGACGGCGCGCAACTCCTCCACGAGGCCGTAGAGCCGATCGGTGCGGTTCACCTGGTCATCTTCCCTGCCGCACCGGGATTCCGTCAGCTCCACGCCGTCTCGTCTGCCACGTGTCGGACTGGAGGCACGGTGCCAGCTGACACCGTGCCTCCAGTCCGTCCTGGGTCGCGCCCAGGGCGTGTCAGGACTCCGACAGGAATCCGGCGCGCAGCGTGAGGGCTCCGTCAGGGAAGCGCTCGCGCCGTCGGCGGTCCGGCATGATCGGCAGGTTGCCCGCACGCCCCACGGAACCAGGAGGACACCGGTGGCCCTCATCGACAACGGCATCTACGTCAACGGAACGCGGACCCAGTCGCCGCAGGACCTCAGCCTGACCTACGAGGCACTCGACGCCGCGGGCAGCGGGGCGATGGCCTGGATCGGGCTGTTCCGACCGACCGCCACCGAACTCGCGTCCGTCGCGGACGAGTTCGGGCTGCACCCGCTCGCCGTCGAGGACGCGCACAAGGGGCACCAGCGCGCGAAGCTCGAGCGCTACGGCGACACGCTCTTCGTGGTGCTGCGACCCGCCTGGTACGACGAGGACGAGGAGACGGTCGAGTTCGGCGAGGTGCACCTGTTCACCGGGCGGGGCTTCGTGGTCACCGTGCGGCAGGCGGAACGGCCGAACCTGGCCGACGTGCGGAAGCGACTCGAAGCCGATCCGGAAGCCCTGGGGCGAGGGTCCGAGGCGGTGCTCTGCGCCGTCCTCGACGAGGTCATCGACAGCTACGCCCCGGTCGTCGCCGGCCTGCAGGACGACATCGACGACATCGAGGACGACCTGTTCGACGGGGACGTCGACCCCGCGTCGTCGCGGCGGATCTACCAGCTGCTCAGCGAGGTCATCGGGTTCCAACGCGCCATCGGACCGCTCCCCGAGATGCTCAACGCGTTGCTCCGCGGTGCCGAGAAGTACGGCACCGACATCGAGGTGCAGAACCAGCTGCGGAACGTCCTCGACCACGCCATCCGCGTGACCGAGCGGGTGGACACCTTCCGGACGCTGCTCGAGAACGCCCTCACGCTGCACTCGACCCTGGTGACGCAGGAGCAGAACGACGCGATGCGCCGGATGACCAGCGCGAGCCTGGCGCAGGGGGAGGAGAGCCGGCGGCTGGCACGGGCGTCGATGGAGCAGGGCGAAGAGGTGAAGAAGATCTCGTCGTGGGCGGCGATCCTGTTCGCGCCCACGTTGGTCGCGTCGATCTACGGCATGAACTTCGAGCACATGCCCGAGCTGCGGTGGGTGTGGGGGTACCCGGCGGCCATCGTCGCGATGGTCGTGTTGGCGGTCGTGCTGTGGGCGGTGTTCAAGCGGCGGCACTGGCTCTGAGCGTGCGTGGCGACGGACTGGAGGGACGGTGCCAGCTGGCACCGTCCCTCCAGTCCGTCGGTCAGTCCGTCCAGGTCTGCTGCACCAGGGCCTCGAGGAGGCCGTCGGTCGGGACGTTCGACTGCGTGATCGAGATCCAGGTGTCGCCGCGCACGAAGAACGTGTGCGCCGTCTCCACCCGGTCCGAGTAGTACATCGCCGTCTCGGTGTGCTGGCAGGAGCGCCCGCCGAGCGTGTCGGTGCAGGTCCAGCCCTTGCCTGCGAGGGACTGGAGCCGGGCCTGGAGGACACCTCGGTCGACGGTGCCCATCTCGAGGAACAGGTTGTCGACGTCCTCGGTGCTGCCGCTCGGCGACCAGTGGCAGACCAGCGTCGCGTCCGCGGTGAACGGTTCCTCGGGGTCGACGTAGTAGTCGGTCTTCCCCCCGGGAACCGCGGGTCGGAGCTGGTCGAGGACCAGCGAACCGAACAAGCGCGGAGCATCAGCTGCCGGAACGGCGTCCGTGCACGCCGCGGGGATGGTCCCCGTCGTGTCGGCCGTCGGGGTCGGCGTCGGCGTGATGCGGGCAGCTGACGGTGACGGCGACCCGGACGGTGCCGGGGCCGGCGCCGCAGAGGTCGCAGCCGGTGTCGGCGCGGCGGCGAAGGGCGTCGGGACCAGGCCGAGCGCCATCGACCCGCTCGCGGCACCGATGCCGAGCACCGCGATCACCGCCGCGATGAGTCCGGCCCGACGGCCAGGGGACACCGGGCGGGGCTCGGCGCGCATGCCCCGGACGACCTGCTGCCGCATGCCGGCGAGCATCTGGCGCATGTCGTCGCCGCCGGGCGGCTCGTTGCCCATCGGAGGCTCGTGGTCGAGACGTCGTTCATCGTTCATCGTTCGTCACCGCCTTCTTGATCCGTGCACGAGACCGCCACACGCGTTGGGTGACGGCGCCGACGCTCATGCCGAGCAGTTCGGCGGCCTCGGCGTAGGAGCGGCCCTCGATCAGGCAGAGCTCGCACACCTGGCGATCGAGTGGCGCGAGTGCGTCGATCTCGGCGCGGACCCACCGCAGCCGCTCGCGGGCATCGTCGTCCTGTTCGGGCGCAGCGAGCTCGTCCGGCAGGTCGACGCCCTCGTGTCGGCGCTGCTGCCGTCGCAGGTTCGCGGCGTGGTTCCGGCACACGACGAGCAGCCACGGCAGGAGCGACTCCCCGGGGACCTCCACCGTGTCGGCCTTCTGCCACAGCGTCAGGAACGCGTCCTGCACGATCTCCTCGACGTCCATGCGCCGCGTGACCAGTGCCCACGTGTACCGGGTCATGGTCTCGGCGTGACGGTCGAACAACGCGGTGACGGCACTGCGGTCGCCGCGCGCTGCTGCCGCCACGAGCGCGCTGTCCGGCTCGGCTGATCGGTTCATGTCCACCCCCTTCACTCCGCAGTGTGCACGGAGGGGACATCCTCACAGATCGGTCGTCGCCGGGCGTGTCGTCGGGTCTGCGCTCCCGCCCCGGCCCCGGCCCACGCCCACGCCCTGGCCCTGGCCGGCGTCGGCGGCCCGCCCGCACTCGTCACTGCGCGTGAACGATCCGCACGCGTGTGACTGTGAAGCCGGCTCGTTCGAAGGCCGCTCGCATCGGGGTGTTGGCGGCGTCGGTGGTCCCGACGATGCGGTCTTGCCCGTCGTCGTGGTGAACGTGGGTCATCTCTGCGAGCAGGTCGTGGACGAACCCGTGTCCGCGGTGTTCCGGCAGGACCCCGAGGTAGCTGATGCTCGCGTCGTACGCCGTCCTGGTCGGGATGATGAACCCCACGGTGGTGCCGTCGGGCAGGTGCGCAGTGCGCCACGCGTGCCGGTCGCCGGGCAGCGAGCGGTAGAACTCGAGATCGTCGTCGGCCAGGGCATCGATGCCCTCGCGGGCGACCATGTCGTTGGTGTGGTCGTCGAGGGAGCCGGGCGCGACGGCCGCGAACAGCGCCCGGAAGGTCGTGTCCTCGGCCGGGGCGAACCGGAGCCGAGTCGGACGCGGTGGTCTCGGGGTCGTCGTGGTGCGCGCGAAGCTGATGCGCTCGGTGGTGCGGGTGAAGCCGCCGAGGTGCGCTGCTTCGTGTCGCCACCGGACCGCTTCGACTGCTGCCGGGTCGTCCGTCCAGGTCGGAGCGACGTCCACGTTGTACTCGAGCGGAGCGCCGGCGCCGAACGCGTCGAGCCCGGCCCGGACCAACGCGGCACCGACGTCGACCGCGGCGGCGCCTCGAGCACTCGTCGAGAGACAGTCCAGGGTGGCGGGTCGTTCGCTGTCTGCCTGCCCCCACCAGAGCGCTCGGCCGACGGGCTGCCCTGCACGTTCGGCGATCCACGACCACTCCGGTCGGTAGTTGCCCGTGCGGAGTTCGTCGGTCAGGCGCTCGGCGTCGACCCACGCCACGGTCTCGTCGCTGCTCCAGCGGGTGAGGGCCGGCACGTCGTCGGGCGTTGCGCGTCGGATCCGCAGCTGCGGGGAGGAGTCGGTCATCGAGCACGAGCCTGACGGATCGGCGGTCGATCCGCCAGGCCCGCGCTGCTCCGGGATCCGCTGCGCGCTCGTCCCGGCGAACGGTGAACGCCCGACGCTGACGGGCGTTGCCAGGTGGCGGGCGGAGGTCAGGAGGTCAGTGACCGGTGCCGAGGTTCCCGGCGAGGCGCCCGTGGAAGGCTCGGCTGGCGTCGTTCAGCCCGGCGATCTCGACCCGCTTGCCGTGCTGGTGGTACTTCGTCTCGATGGCGTCGAGCGCGGCGACGGTGGAGGCGTCCCAGATGTGCGACCCGGTCATGTCGATGACGACGAGCTCGGGGTCGTCGACGTAGTCGAACTGGGTGGTGAGGTCGTTGCTCGACGCGAAGAAGAGTTCGCCCTCGACCGTGTAGAGCGCGTGCTGCTCACCGGTGCTGAGCGTCTCGATGCTCCGCGACACGTTGGTGAAGTGCGACACCCGGCGGGCGAAGACGATCATCGCGGCGATCACCCCGATGATCACGCCGATGGCCAGGTTGTCCGTGGCGACGACGATCACGACGGTGAGGACCATGACGACGGTCTCGCCGACCGGCATCCGCTTGAGGGTGGAGGGCTTGATGCTGTGCCAGTCGAAGGTGCCGACGGACACCATGACCATCACGGCGACGAGTGCGGCCATCGGGATGATCGCGACGACGTCACCGAGCCCGACGACGAGGACCAGCAGGAACACGCCGGACAGGAACGTCGAGATCCGGGTGCGGGCACCGGACGCCTTCACGTTGATCATCGTCTGGCCGATCATCGCGCAGCCACCCATGCCGCCCATGAACCCGGAGCAGATGTTCGCCACGCCCTGCCCGAGCGCTTCGCGGGTCTTGCGGGAGCCGGTGTCGGTGACCTCGTCGACGAGCTTCGCCGTCATCAGCGACTCGAGCAGGCCCACCAGCGCCATCGCCAGGGCGTAGGGGGCGATGATCGTCAGCGTCTCGAGCGTGAGCGGGACGTTCGGGATGAACAGGGTCGGCAGGCTGTCCGGCAGCTTGCCCTCGTCGCCGACGGTCGGGATGGCGATCGAGGCCAGCACGGTGACGAGCGTCAGGACGACGATCGCCACGAGCGGTGCCGGGATGGCCTTGGTGACACGGGGCAGCAGCACGATGATCGCGATGCCGACGGCGCCGATCGGCCAGACGAGCCAGTCGACGCCGATGATGTTCGGCAGCTGCGCGGTGAAGATCAGGATCGCGAGGGCGTTGACGAACCCCACCATCACCGACCTCGGCACGAAGCGCATCAGCTTGGCTGCGCCGAGCCCACCGAGGACGAGCTGGAAGACGCCGCCGAGGATGACGGTGGCGATCAGGTAGTCGAGCCCGTGGTCCCGCATGACCGGTGCGACGACGAGTGCGATCGCGCCGGTCGCACCGGAGATCATCGCGGCTCGCCCGCCGACGAACGAGATCACCACGGCCATCACGAACGCCGAGAACAGGCCGACGCGCGGATCGACGCCCGCGATGATCGAGAACGAGATCGCTTCCGGGATCAGCGCGAGGGCCACGACGAGGCCGGCGAGCACCTCGCGGAGCAGGATCTTCGGGTTCCGCAGGGCGGACAGGACGGTGGGACTGGCGTGCACCGGAGCCGGTGCGGGCGTGACGGTCGTCACGGTTCTCCTTCGGTGAGGGGGTGCGGACGCTCGGCGTCCGCGGGGGAATGTCGTGGGGGCGCTTCGTCGCGCACTGACCGAGTGCGGCCAGGAACCAGAACCTTCCGCAACGGAAGAGTCGGTCGTGTCTGACTCTAACGCAACGGAAGGGTTGCAGCGCAAGCATCGGTACGATCGGTCCGGACCGGGCAACCGGGCGGAAGGGGTCAGCAGTGACGGACGCAGCAGGTGCATCGACGATGCGGATCGGTGAACTCGCAGACCGGACCGGGCTCTCCATCCGGACCGTGCGCCACTACGACGACGTCGGACTGCTCCACCCCACCGGACGGACCGAGGGCGGCTTCCGGCTGTACTCCGACGACGACCTGCATCGGCTGCTCGTGATCCGCCGGATGAAGCCCCTCGGCTACTCCCTCGAGCAGATGGCTGAGCTCCTCGGCATCCTCGACGGGCTCGAGACGGCGGACGGCATCGAGCGCGACCGGCTGCAGGCGCAGCTCGACGCGTACGTCGTCGACACCGAGGAACGCCGGGCGAAGCTCGCCCGCAACCTCGAGTGGGCCGACGAGTTCCTCGGCATCCTGCGCCGGCACTGAGGCGCCGTGACGGACGGGAGGCGCGGTGCCAGCTGACGCCGTGCCTCCCGTCCGTCCGCTGGTCGCGTCGCGCGACCGACGCCGGCTTGTTCACCCAACCGACGCGTCCGCGTGGCAGGGTGGTCCGGGGCATCGTCGCCCGCAGCCCAGCCAGCCGCCAGCGGAGCACGATGCCAACACCCGACCTGATGATCGTCACGGACCTCGACGGGACGTTCCTCGACCACCACGACTACTCGTTCGACGCGGCTCTGCCGATGCTCGAACAGCTGCGGGCGGACGACGTCCCCGTGGTGTTCTGCAGCAGCAAGACGCGTGCCGAGATCACGGCACTGCAGACCCGCACCGGGCTCGACGGGCACGCCTTCGTGGCGGAGAACGGCGCGGTCGTGGTCGGACCGGCGGGCGAGGCGCTGGTCGGACCGCGCGACGGCGACCTCGAGCGGCTGCACGCGGAACTCGTCCGCGTCCGCCAGTCACTGGAGCTGCACTTCGAGACCTTCGGCGGCGTGACCGACGCGGTCGTCGCCGCGTGGACCGGCCTCGACCTCGAAGCCGCCGGACGAGCGCAGCAGCGCGAGGCGTCCGAGGTCCTGCTCTGGCACGCCGAGGACGACGACCGGGCGGACGCGTTCCGCGCGGCGCTCGCCGCGGTCGGCCTCGACCTGGTGCGCGGTGGCCGGTTCTGGCACGTGCTGCCGACGGGCCGCGACAAGGGCGCGGCGGTCCGGACGTTGATCGCCGACCACGAGCGCCGAACGGGCACGATCCCGCGCACGATCGGACTCGGCGACGGCCCGAACGACACCGCGTTGCTCGACGCCGTCGACTTCGCCGTCGTGGTCCGCGGACACGGCCCGGCACCGGGGCCGCTCGCCGACGACCGACCCGAGCGCGTCCACCGCACGACCGTCCCCGGCCCGCAGGGCTGGACCGAGGGCCTCACCCGGTTCACCACCCCGTCCGTCAGGAGCCACCGATGAGCGACTTCCACCAGAACGGCGTCATCACGACGTTCCACGACCTCGGTCGCCGCAGCACCGCGAGCCTCGAAGAGGACCTGCGGGGCTTCGCCGAGAAGCGTCCGATGAGCCTGATCCTGCCGGCGCTGTACTCCGAGCTCGAGCGCCCGGCGCTGTCGCGGATCGTCGACGAGCTGGCCGAGGCCGACTGGCTCAGCGAGATCGTGATCGGGCTCGACCGGGCTGACCGCTCCCAGTTCGAGCACGCCCGCGAGTTCTTCTCGCGGCTGCCGCAGCGGCACCGGATCCTGTGGAACGACGGGCCGCGGTTGCGCGAGCTCGACGCCGAACTGGAGCGCGCGGGGCTGGCACCGGGGGAGCCCGGCAAGGGCCGGAACGTCTGGTACTGCACCGGCTACGCCCTGGCATCGGAGCGGGCGGACTGCATCGCCCTGCACGACTGCGACATCACCACCTACGAGCGGGGCATGCTCGCGCGGCTGTTCTACCCGGTCGCGAACCCCGCGTTCGACTACGAGTTCTCGAAGGGCTACTACGCACGCGTCGCCGACGGCCGGATCAACGGCCGCGCCGCACGGCTGCTCGTCGGGCCGCTGCTCCGCTCGCTCCGCCAGGTCTACGGGGAGTCCGAGTACCTGGAGTACCTCAGCAGCTTCCGGTACCCGCTGTCCGGCGAGTTCGCGATGCGCGCCCACGTGCTGAACGGCCTGAAGATCCCCGGCGACTGGGGACTCGAGATCGGGATGCTCTCCGAGGTCTACCGCGACTACGCGACCCGGCAGGTGTGCCAGGTGGAGATCGCCGACGCCTACGACCACAAGCACCAGCCCCTCGCCGAGGCTGACGGCACCGGCGGCCTGGCCCGGATGGGCAACGACATCGTGCAGTCGCTGCTCCGGAAGCTCGCGACGATGGGCGTCCCCCTCACATCCGACTCGTTCCGGGTGCTGAAGGCGACGTACTACCGGAACGCGCTCGACATCGTCGAGGTCTACCGGCACGAGGCCGAGATGAGCGGGCTCGCGTTCGACCAGCACGCCGAGGAAGCCGCCGTGGAGCTCTTCACGAAGGCGATCCTCGACGCCGGCGGCGCCTTCACGGCGCGGCCGAACGACAAGCCGTTCATCCCGAGCTGGAGCCGGGTGCGCTCGGCGGTGCCTGACGTGCTCGACCGGTTGCGCGACGCGGTGGAGGCGGACCAGCAGGACTGATCCGACGCCCTGCGCGCGCTGGGCGCGAGTCAACGGCGGACGGGAGGCACGGTGCCAGCTGGCCCGTGCCTCCCGCCCGTCGGTCTGGCGCCGTTCTCAGGCCGCGCCCTGCGCCGCCCAACCGAGTTCCGGGCCGAGACGCTCCGCGATGTCGGTGATGATCTGCGCGTAGTCGTCGGGCTCGAACGAGAACGGGAGCGCGAAGGCGACCTCGGTGACCGCCTGGTAGCCGACGTCGGCGCGCAGCCGGTCCGCGATCTCGGCCGACGTGCCGACCAGGTCCGCAGCGAAGAGCATCCCTGCTGGACCCATCGGCACGCCGACGCGGCCCGAGCGGCTGTCGACGTAGGCGCGGTAGCGGGCCTCCTGCTCGCTCGTCGCGGTGTCGGTCGGGATGACGACCAGGCCCTGCGAGACGCGGGCGGCAGCGGGGTCGGGGTGGACGTCGAGGTACGCGTCGATCTGGGCGCGCTGGTTCGTGGCGAAGTCGGTGCCGACCTCGCTGCGGGTGACGCTCGAGGTGAGCAGGTGGAAGCCGTTCTCGCCCGCCCACACGGCCGACTTCGTGCTGCCGGTGCCGTACCAGATCCGGTCGGCCAGGCCGGTGCTGTGCGGCTGGACGGTGCTCGCGAACTCCTCGATGCCCCGACGTTCGACGGTCTCGGTGTCCGTCACCGGGTCACCGCGCACCAGGTCACGGAAGCGCAGGAGCCGGTCGTTGCCGAGGTCCTCGTGCTCCAGGGTGTGGGGGTAGATCGCGTCGCGGTACAGGTCGAAGTTCATCGGGGTCCCGACGGAGAACCCGGGGTTCAGGCGGCCACCGAGCAGGACGTCGACCGTGCTGAGGTCCTCGGCCAGGCGGAACGGGTTCTCGGCGCCGATCGGGGTGACGGCGGTACCGAGGTCGATGCGCGAGGTGCGCTGCGAGGCGGCGGCCAGCACCGCGACGGGGGAGGAGATGCCGTGCTGCAGGTGCCGGTGGCGCAGCCACGCGCTGTCGAAACCGAGGGCCTCGGCACGCTCGATCACCCGCAGCGTGTCCTCGTGCCCCTCCGATGGTCGCGCGGGGTCGAAGGACCCGATCGTCAGGAAGCCGAGCCGGTGCAGGGGAGTTCCGTCGAGGGGCATGGGTCGATCGTGCCAGACCATCGGGTGGCGCGGGGGTCCGGATGGCAGGGTGGATCCGTGCACATCACCCTGGATTCTGCGACCGACATCGTCATCTCCGGCATCCGGTTCCCGGAGGGCAACCGCTGGCACGACGGGCGGCTCTGGTACTCGGACATGCACACCGGCGAAGTCTTCTCGGTCGACCCGTCCTCGACTGACGGCCCCCGGCTCGAGGCCACCGTCGACGGGCAGTCGTCCGGACTCGGGTGGCTGGCCGACGGACGTCTCATCATCAGCTCGATGGAGTCCCGCACGGTCGTCGCCGTCGAGCCGGACGGCAGCACCTCGGTGTTCGCCGACCTGTCCGCGATCGAGTCGTCGCTCGTGAACGACCTGGTCGTCGACGCCCAGACCGGCCGGACCTACATCGGCGCCTTCGGCTACGACCTGTACGCGGGCGAGGAACTACGCCCCGGCCCGCTCTACGTGATCGACCCCGACGGCTCCGTCCGGCTCGCCGCGGAAGGCCTGGTGTTCCCGAACAGCGCCAACGTCCTGCCCGGCACCCGGACCCTGGTGGTCAGCGAGACGTGGGGCGGCCGGCTCACCGCGTTCGACATCGAGGACGACGGTTCGTTGACCGGGCGTCGCGAGTGGGCAGCCCTGCCCGGCGGCGTGACCCCGGACGGCAGCACCGTGGACCGTGACGGTGCCGTCTGGGTCTGCTCGGTCGACACGGGGGAGTTCCTGCGGGTCGTCGAGGGCGGCGAGGTGACCGACCGCGTCGACGCGCCCGGGGAGTGCGCGATCGACTGTGCGCTCGGTGGCGAGGACGGTCGCACCCTCTACCTGGCGACAGCCGACAGCTACGACCCGGCCGTGACGGCGCAGACTCGCTCCGGCCGGATCAGTTCGGTCCGGGTCGAGGTCCCCGGGTGGTGAACCCGAGCGGCCTCGCCGAGGCGACGCGGCGCGCGGAGCACCTGGTCGAGAACGGGCCGACCGTGGTCGTCATGTCGCAGCAGGCGGGACTCGCCGCGCTGTCGGTCCTCTGGGTGGCCGCCACTGCCCCCGCCGCCTTGCGGCTCAGCATGCTGGTCTGGTTCCTCCTCGCCGTCGCCGGAGCGGTCGTGGCGGTGACCGCCTGGGTCCGCGCTCGACGGCACCGCAGGCTGCTGCCCTACATCGTCGACACGCCCGAACGGCCGCTCGGCGCGCTCACCCCTGCGGACCGCAAGTCCGTGACCCGGCAGTTCATTGGGCGGGCCGCGATGACGCCCGAGACCATGCCGCTCGTGCGGGCGCTGCTCGCGTGGCAGCGACGGTCGACGCGGATGGCGATCCCGGCGCTCATCGGTATGGGCCTCGGCCTCCTCGGCCTGGCGGCGTCCGCACTCGCCACGCTGGGTCCGTGGCGCTGGCTGTTCGTCGTGCTCATCGTCTGCGCTGCAGCGTTCGTCACCGTCTTGTCGATGATCGAGAAGCGGCGGCGCGACCGGATCCTGGCCGAGATCGATTCGGCAGGCGCGCCAGTCTCCTGACCTCGCGCGCGCCGCCTCCACCGCGCGTTCGCGTGGTGCGGGGAGGCCGTGATGGACAGTCCGGGCTGGTGGGCCGCGATCGGCTGCGCCGTGCTCCTGCTCATCGTCGACGCAGCGATTTGGGGCATCGTGTCGATCGCTGCAGAGGGCCTGGGACGGAACCGCGCAGCGGGTATCCGACTGCCGTCGCTCATGCGGAGCGACGCGGCCTGGCACGCCGGACACCGGGCCGCCCGCCGGGTCATGCGGCCGTTGCTCATCGCCGCCGCGGTCGTGGCGATCGTGTCCGTACCGGCCCAGCTCATCCCGGTGCTCTACGTGGTGCTGCTCGGGCTGTCCCTGGCGACCACGCTGGCGGCGCTCGTCGTCGGTGCGGTGTCGGCGTCCCGTGCTGCGAACAGCGTTCCTCGCGACGGTTGATCGGAGCGGCCATGCTGGTCCCGTGCAGCGAATCGGGCTCAGCGACCCAGAAGGTGTTCGGTTCGTCCCTCCCCGCGGATCGGGGACCGGCGTCCTGGTGCTCGCGGGGTCGAGCGGGCGGATCGACGAGGACCGCGCGCGGGTCTTCGCGGAACTCGGGCACGTCGCTGAATCGATCCGGTGGTTCGGGGGAGCCGGCCAGCAACCGGGACCGTGGTCCGTCCCCCTCGAGCTCTTCCTCGCCCGTATCGACGATCTCGAGCGGACCTGCGATCGGGTCTGGCTCGTCGGGACGTCCCTCGGGGCCGAGGCCGCGCTGGTCCTCGGCGCCCTCCGCCCCTCGGTCGCGGGCGTCATCGCGTTCGCACCCACCGACGTGGTGTGGCCCTGGCCGGACGACGAGGGCGTGGAACGATCGCACTGGACCCTCGACGGATCGCTACTGCCGCACGTGCCGTTGGCGTGGGACACCTGGCGGCGGGAGGAACCACCGCGCTTCCGATCGCTCTACGAACACTCGTACGAAGCTGCCCCGGACCGGGTTCGGGCAGCGGCGGTACCCGTCGAGCGGATACCGCAGCTCGTCCTGATCGCCGGAGAGGACGACCAGGTCTGGCCGAGTGCCCAGAGCGCTCGCCGCATCGCAGCTCGGCGGACCGCGGTCGGGCACACCACGACCGTGGTCATCCATCGGCACGCAGGGCACCGGGCAGTCCTGCCGACCGAGCCGGTCGTGGCCGGAGGGATCGCGATGGTGCGCGGCGGTACCGCCACCGCCGACGCGGCGCTCGGGCTGACGGCACTCGAGACGATCCGGATCGCCCTTGCTCAGGACCGCATCCGTTCATCGAGCTGACCGCAGGGGCTGTCTGTCGCCGATCGGTGCGAGGTTGCACACGTGGTGCGAGGCATCAGGGTCGCACCACGCGTGCAACCTCGCACCAGGCGATAATGGCACGGCGCTCAGTGCCCGAGCTCGACGAGGAGCACGCCGGCGATGATCAGCGCGATCCCGCCGAGCATGAGCGCCGTGAGCGGTTCGCGGAAGAGCACGCGTCCGAGGACGGCGGTCAGGGCGACGCCGGTCGCGGCCCAGATGCCGTAGACCACCCCGATCGGCAGGCCGAGCGTCAATGCCACGGCGAGCAGGCTGAACGCGGTCAGGTACCCCGCGACGACGGCGAGGTACCAGACGCGTTTCCCGTCCGTCGCGAGCTTGAGGCTGATCGTCGCGCCAACCTCGGTGACGATCGCGATCGCGAGCAGGACCCACCCCATCAGCGGGCCTCCTGCTCGCAACGTGCCAGCGCCCGCTGGGACCCGATCTCGACCAGGAGCACGCCCACCGCGATGAGCGCGATCCCGACGATCATCGTGAGGGTCAGGGCCTGCCCGAACAGGACGGCGGCGAGCACCGCGGTCAGTGCGACGCCGGAAGCGCCCCAGATGCCGTAGGCGACGCCGACGGCCATGCCGCTCCGGAGCACCCGGATGAGCATGACGAAGGCGGTGACGTACCCGATGCCGACGACGGCGTACCAGGCGGGTTGCTCGACGGCTGCCTGCATGGACAGGGCACCCGTGACCTCGGCGACGATCGCGATCCCGAGGAAGAGCCACTTCACGAGGCACCGCCGCCGACGAGGCTGGCGATCGCCCGAGCCGCCGTGGCGACGGTCTCGGAAGCGGCAGTGTCGTCACGATCGGCGAGCCACGACCCGCTGACGCCGTCGGCGGTCGCGATGAGCAGGCGTGCGACCTGCTCGACCGGCACCGCCCACGTGATCCCGTCCTCGCTCGACCAGGCGTCGACGTGCGCGCGGACGGCTTCGAGGTACGCCCCCTGTTCCCACGCGGCGAGCTCTGCCAGGTCGGCATCGCGACGGGAGTGCGTGACGAGTTCGACGAGGGCGAGTGCGGTCGCCGGGTCGCTCCTGGTCTGCCCGAGGTGCGCCGCCAGGCCCGCGGCGATCCGCGCCCGTGGATCGAGCCGTGTGGTCGGCGTGGCGAACGCGGCCGCCATCGCGCCCCGCAGCTGTCGTTCGAGCACCGCCCGGAACAGCGCCGACTTCGAGGCGAAGCAGTAGTGGAACGCACCGTGCGGGAGCCCGGCGGACGTGGTGACGGCACGCGTGGTGAGCGCGGCGATCCCGCCGTCGCGCAGGACCGCGATCGCCGCGTCGACGAGCTGGTGTCGCCGTTCCTCGATGCTGCGGTGCTCCTGGTGCAGGGTCATGGACCGACCGTACCGCCTGACTTGGCCAGGTGGCCAAGTCAGGCGGTGAACTGTCAGGGACGAACGGACGGGAGGCACGGTGCCAGCTGGCACCGTGCCTCCCGTCCGCCGACGTGGCGGGGTCCAGGGCCCCGCTCAGGCCGCGCCGTGACTGGCGCGGCTGCGCCGTGAGAGCGAGTCGATGATGACGGCCAGCAGCAGGACCGCGCCGGTGATCATGTAGCGGATCGACGAGTCGAGGCTCAGCAGGGTGAGGCCGTTCGAGATCGACTGGATCACGATGATGCCGAGCAGCGCCGACCAGGCACTGCCGCGGCCACCGAACAGGCTCGTCCCCCCGATGACGGCGGCGGCGATCGCGTTGAGGTTCGTGTCGCCGGCACCGGAGGACAGGCTCGCCGAGTTGAGGCGGGCGGCGGCGAGGATGCCGCCGACGGTGGCGAAGAGCGAGGTCAGCATGAACACCGAGATGTAGATGCGGTTCACCCGGATGCCGGAGCGCCGTGCAGCCTCGACGTTGCCGCCGACCGCGAAGACCGAACGGCCCCAGCGGGTGCGCTTGAGCACGAAGTTCATCAGCACGACCAGCACGATGAAGAACACGAACGAGGTGCCGGTGCCGAAGTCGCGTGACAGGTACCAGACCATCAGCGCCAGGCCGAGGAACAGGGCGACGGACTTCACGATCGTCAGGGACACCGCCCCGGTCGACAGTCCGGCGCGACGGCGACGGGCAGCGCGGCGGATCTCGGTGAAGAAGAGTCCTCCGGCGGCCAGGACGGCGAGCAGGTAGGCGAGCCACGGCGGCAGGTACGACGCCGAGGCGAACTGCACGATCGGCGAGTCGTACGGCAGGTTGATCGAGCCGTTCGGGCCGAGGATGAGCAGCTGCAGCCCGAGGAACCCGAGCAGACCGGCGAGCGTGATGACGAAGCTCGGCACCCCGAAGCGGGTGAACAGCAGGCCGTAGAGCAGACCGGCGGCGGCACCGACGGCCAGGGCGACGGTGATCACGAGCCACAGCGGCCAGCCGAGCGTCGTGAGGCCCTGGCCGAGGATCGCGGCGGAGAGCCCGCTGACGCTGCCGACGGACAGGTCGATCTCGCCGAGCAGCAGCACGAGCACGATGCCGATCGCGATGGTGCCGACCGCCGCGCACTGCAGGGCGAGGTTGACCAGGTTGCCCGGGGACAGGAAGTCGGGGGAGAGCGCCTGGAACACCGCCCAGATGACGATGAGCCCGACGACCACCGGCAGCGAACCGATGTCACCGCCGCGGACCCGCCGGACGAACGCCTTCGCCGCGCCGCCGATCCCCTGGTCGCGCAGGAGCCGCTCGTCCTGCAGGTCGGCCGCCGAGGGGGTCGGGGTCGCCGCGGTGAGGGTCTCGTCGGTCTTGCTCATGCGCTGGTCTCCTGCTCGGTCCGGGCGGCGGCGCGACGGGTGACGGCGTTGTCGGTGGCGCCGGTGATGGCCGCGATGATCTCCTCGTAGGAGACGTCGTCGATGCGGAACGTGCCGTTGTTGCGCCCGAGCCGCAGGACCGCGACCCGGTCGGCGACGGCCTGCACGTCCGCGAGGTTGTGGCTGATGAGCACGACGCCGAGGCCGCGCTCGCGCAGGCGTTCGACGAGGTTCAGGACCTCGGCGGTCTGCGCGACACCGAGTGCGGCGGTGGGCTCGTCGAGGACGACCACCTGCGGGTCGCCGATCAGTGAGCGGGCGATCGCCACGGTCTGCCGCTGCCCACCGGACAGCGACGCGATGGGGATCCGCACCGACGGGATCCGGGCCGCGAGCTGCTGCAGGAGCTCCCACGAGCGGCGCTCCATCTCCTCTTCGTCGAGGAACGGGTGCGCGATCTCGCGGCCGAGGAACAGGTTCGAGACCACGTCGAGGTTGTCGGCGAGGGCGAGGTCCTGGAACACGGTGGCGATGCCGAGGGTCTGGGCCGCCGCGGGGTTCGGGACGGTGACCTCGTCACCGCCGAACGTGATCGTGCCGCCGTCCGGGGTGTAGACCCCGGCGAGGATCTTCACGAACGTCGACTTGCCGGCGCCGTTGTCGCCGACGATGGCGACCACCTCGCCCGGGTAGACGTCGAAGTCGATGTCGCTGAGGGCCTGGACGGCGCCGAACCGCTTGGTGATCCCGCGCAGGGACATCACCGGTTCGGCGGAGGGGTGTGCTGCTGGTGACGCGTTGCTCACGGGTGTCGTGCTCACGGGTGTCGTCCTCGATCGGTGAGGCCCGCCCGGTCCGCAGTCGGACCGGGSGGGCAGAGGGGGGTCGGACCTACTTGATACCGGCGCTGTCGCAGGCCGACTTGTACTGCGCGGTGCAGATCTTCGACACCTCGTACAGGCCGTCCTTGACGACCGTCGACTCGACGTTGTCCGTGGTGACGGCGACCGGGTCGAGCAGCGTCGACTGGACGCTGGCGCCGCCGGCGGTGTCGACGGTCGTGTCGCCCTTCGGGGTCTCACCCTTGGCGAACTGGATCGCCAGGTCGGCGGCCTTCGACGCCTCGGGCTTGAAGGCCTTGTAGACGGTCATGTACTGCTCACCGGCGAGGATCCGCTGGATGCCCGCGAGCGAGGCGTCCTGCCCGGTGACGGGCGGGAGCTCGGTGACGCCGGCCGACTTCAGGGCCGCGATGACACCGCCGCCGGTGTCGTCGTTCGCCGCGTAGACGCCCGTGATCTTGTCCTTGCCGAGCTTGCTGATCTGGCCGGCTGCCCAGTCCTGCGCCTTGGCGGGGTCCCATCCGGGGGTGTCGTACTCGGCGAGCACCTTGTAGCCGCTGTCGTCGATGACCGAGTGGGCGCCCTTCTTGAACTGCGAGGCGTTGTTGTCGGTCGGGGAGCCGTTCACCATGATGATGCCCGAGCCCTCCGGGACCTTCTTGGCCTTGAGGGCGTCGACGAGCGCCTGGCCCTGCAGCTCACCGACCTTCTCGTTGTCGAACGAGATGTAGTAGCTCAGGTCGGGGCTGTTGATGAGTCGGTCGTACGAGATGACCGGCACCTTCTTGGCCTTCGCCTGCTGGACGATGGACGCAGCGGCCTCGCCGTCGAACGGGTCGAGGACCAGGACCTTGACGCCCTGCGTGAGCATCGACTGGGCCTGCTGCAGCTGCTTCGACGCGTCGCCGTCGGCGTTCGCGTAGATGACCGAGCAGCCGCTGCACTGCTTCTTCACCTCGGCGGTGAAGAGCGGGCGGTCGGCGCTGGCGTACCGGGCGGTGACGGAGTCGGGCAGGAGCAGGCCGATCTTGGCCTTCGACGCGTCTCCGCCGGAACCGGTCCCGGCGTCCGCGCCGTTGGAACAGCCCGCCAGGGTGGTGATCGCGAGCAGCAGGGCGCTGACGCCCAGCATCGCTCGTGTGGTGGATTTCTTCATTGAAACGTCCTCCAACAGTGGACCGCCCCCATCGGCGGTGCCCTGAGTGTGACAGTGAGCGTTCTTGGCTGCAAGAGTTGAACGCAAGGACCGCGTGCCGTGACGAAAACGTTATCCGGTGGGCGCGGAGCGGTGCGGCCGGTGCAGCACGGAGCGCCCCGGCCGGCACGCCCCGGCGCGGGTCCGCCTAGCGTGCGCGCGTCACGTCCACGGCCTCGATCGCCAGGGCCAGCGCGCCGGTCACCGAGGCCTTCTCGCCGAGCTGTCCCTGCACCACGTCCGGGGTGCCGTCGACGTCGACGATCAACGACGACTCGAGGGCGTGCCGCATCGGGCCGAGCAGCAGCTCCCCGGCACGGGCGAACTCGCCGGTGACGACGACCCGCTCGGGGTCGAGGACGTTGCACAGGCCCACCGCCGCCGAACCGATCGCCCGCCCGGCCTCGGCGACGGCGCGCATGCAGACCTGGTCACCGGCCATGGCGCGCAGGATCAGGTCCGCCAGCTTGAGGGTGCCGACCTCGTCGCGCACGCCCTCGAGCACGGCGGGTGCTCCGGCGATCGCCTCGAGGCACCCGCGGTTGCCGCACCGGCACAGCGGCCCGTTCGGCAGGACGGGGGTGTGCCCGAACTCGCCGGCGATGCCGTGGTGCCCGCGGAACAGGTGCCCGCCCAGCACGAGTCCGGCGCCGATGCCGTTGCCGACGTCGAGCGTCACGACGGTGTCGCGACCCCGGGCGGCGCCGCTCCGGTGTTCGGCCAGGGCGGCGAGGTTGGCCGAGTTGTCGACCTGCACGGGCTTGTCCATCCGCCGGGCGAGTGACTGGCCGAGCGCGATGCCGTCCCAGCCGCGCAGGATCCCGCCGCGCGCCGTCATCCCGGTGCGGGCGTCGATCGGGGCGGCCACGGCGAGGCCGACGGCGAGCACCTCGTCCATCGACGACTCGATGGACTCCGCCATGTCCAGCACCAGCAGCGCGGTCTTGTCGAGCTCGGCATCGGCCCGGTGGTCGCGGGCCAGGGGCATGTGCCGCTCGGCCAGCACGGCGCCGTTCAGGTCCGACAGCGCCAGCCGCAGGTGCCGCGGTGAGACGTGCACCCCGGCGACCAGCCCGAGGCCGTGCGGCAGGGTCACGCGGAGCGCCCGGCGGCCGCTCGAGGTGCTCGGCGTCGCGTGCAGGGCGCCGGTCGCGACGAGCTCCTTGACGATGTTCGACACGGTCGCGGGGGAGAGTCCGGTGACCCCGGCGAGCTCAACCTGGGTCAGCCCGCCGTGCCGCTTGACCGCGCTGACGACCCGGCCCCGGTTGGCTTCACGCAGTGAAGCTTGGTTCCCCGGACTGCGGCGCGGCTCTGACACGGGGACAGCGTAACGGGCGGGTCCGGAACGCTCGCCGTGCCGGACTGGAGGCTCGGTGCCAGCTGGCACCGAGCCTCCAGGCCGTTGCTGGTCGCGTCCACCGCCCGCACCCGTCGTCAGGCGCGTCGCGCCGCCCGGTCGAGGCGCGGGGTCGGGATGCCCAGGGCGGCGGCGGCCCGCCGGACGTCCTCGAGGACCGCCAGGGGTTCCGCGGCGGTCGGGTCGTCGTGCGCGGCGAGGCTCGCACGCGCGATCGGGACCAGCGCAGTGCCCGCGGCGACGAGCATTGCCGACGTCCCCGGCAGCCGGACGGGCAGCGTCGTGGAGCGGTGTCGGGAGAGGTCGACGCCCCGCGCCTCCAGCACAGGGAGGAGTTCCCGCCCGATCCGGAACGCCTCGCGGAGCGCCCGCCGATCCCCGACCATCGTCGCCAGACCACCGCTGTGCAGGGCCTGCGCGAACATGCCGGCGTCGAGCACGACGTGCAGCCACAGCCACCCGCGGATGTCGTCCTCGTCCTGCACGGTGAACCCGGCCCGCTGGAACACCGACCGCACGAGCTCCTGCCGGTCCGGAGCCGTGCCGGTCGTCCCGAGCCGGACCGACCGGAGGACGGCACCGTGCAGGACCCCGTCGGCGTCGAACCCGCCGCCGGCGCCCGGGAACCCGAACAGCACCCGCTCCGCGGCGAGCGGTGCGACCGCGGCGAGGGGTTCGTCCCACACGTTGCCGAGGACCAGCACCGTCGCGTCACCGATGTGGGGCGCCAGGGAGGTCACGGCATCCTGCAGCCGATGGTGGCCCACGCTGACGACGACGAGGTCGTACGCGTCCGCCGTCTCGATCGACTCGACCAGTCGCGTCGGCGACGTCGTTCGGGTCCGCCGGCCCAGGGGGCCGCGGCGGCCGTCGATGACGTCGGTCTGCACGGTGTCGCCGTACTCGGCCGCGCGCCCGGGCCGCACCAGGTGGTCGACGTGGTGTCCGGAGTGCTGGAGGGCCTGGCCGTAGATCGTCGCGATGACGCCCCGTCCGAGCATGAGGATCCGCATCAGGCACCTGTCCGCTAGTCTGGAGACGATCTCCACTTGGAAGATATGGAGATCGTTTCCACTTGTCAAGGAGTGCCTGTGCCGGACGAGCAGCCGATGCCCGCCGAGAAGCCGATGCGTGCTGACGCCCGACGGAACCGCGACGCGATCATCGCCGCTGCCCGGACGGCGTTCGAGCGTGACGAGCAGCTGCGCTTCGACGACTTCGCCGGACGCGCCGGGGTCGGGGTCGGCACCCTCTACCGGCACTTCCCGACGCGTGCAGCGCTGGCGGCGGCGGTGTACCGGGGCGAGGTCGATGTCCTGTGCCGACGTGCTCGCGACTCGACGCTCCCCCCGGGCGAGAGCCTCGACGACTTCCTGCGCGGGTTCGTGGAGTACGTGGTCGACCACGCGGCACTCGCACGCACCCTCGCAGCCGTGGTCGACGCCACCACCCAGGCGGAAGGCGGGGGAGAGCTCGAGCGGACGCTCGCCGAGCTGCTGGCGCGCGCGGCCGCCGACGGTGCCATCCGGTCCGACGTCACCTCCGGCACGGTGCTCATGCTGCTGCACGGCATCGGGGCCGGGATCGATCGCCCCGGGTGGGCGATGGAAGCCCGTGCTGCCGCCGACCTGGTCTCCCGAGGGCTCCGGGCCCGCTGACCGGCGACCGGTGGGGTCGTCCGGCCCGCGACCCGTCAGCGCAGTCGCGCCACCGGAGCGGTGCGGGCGCGGAGCAGGACAGTCACGCTCGCGGCCGCGGCGAGCAGCACGAGTGCCCACGCCGCGGTTGCCACGACGCCGGTGGGGTGGACCACCGACTGTCCGACCGCGGCCTGCACGGTGAGGAGCACGGTGCCCGCTGCCCACGCGACCGCCACGATGACCACGATCCGCACCTGCGTGGTCTGGTCTGCCAGCCACGGCAGGCGCCGACCGGCGGCGGCGAGCACGAGCGCGACCAGCGGGAGTACCTGCAGGGCGTGCATGCCGACGAAGTGGGCGACGCGGTAGTCACCGGCGACGGTGCTCCACCCGAGCAGCGGCACCCCTGGGCCGCCGTCCGCGATCCCGACCGTGTGGGCGCCGACGATCCCGTCCGGAGCAGTGAGCTGGGTGGGGGTCGGACCGGTCATCAGGAAGGCGACCCCGATGCCGACGAGTGCGATGACGGCACCGGCACGGACGGCGATCGTCAGCGCCGGGGTCGGCAGACGCAGGAAGAACAGGGCGATCGAGGTGACGAAGGTGCAGAGGTAGAGCGTCGTGATCGCCACCGCCATCACCGCCCACACGACCACGTGCACGCTGTTCGACACGTTGAAGTGGCTCGTCGTGCCGGTCGCGGCGGCCCACACGATCAGCGCCTGTTCGACCACCAGGGCCACGGCGACCACGGTGCCGAGCCGCCGAGCGAGCGTCCGCCACTTCGGCAGGTGGGCGATGAGCCACGCCCAGGTGACGGCGTAGAGCAGGATCGACAGCGAGAACTTCAGCGGCTTCGCCCACGCCGGTGCCCCCAGGATGGTCCGGGGGTCCACGACGAGGCCGACGACGCAGACCGCGGTGGCCACGACCATCAGGCCGGCCACGGCCATGAGTGCCGGGTGCCACGCCACCGCTCGGCGCACGGCGGCGATCCGGCCTGGCGCGCTCATGCGCCGGCCTCGTCCGTGTCGGCGACGGGGAACAGGTCGTGGGTGGCGTCCTGCTGCGCGAGGCGCCGGAGTCCCGCGAAGAGCGGATCGCCGAGGACTGTCCCGATCACCATCAGCTCCGCCATCGCGGTCCGGCCGTCGCGGTGCTGCAGCGCGGCGACGTCGGCGCGTGCTGCGCTCGCCGCTGCCGACACGTAGGCGTCGAGGTAGTCGTCCGGGGCGTCGAACCCGATGGTGCGCAGCCCGTCGAGTGCCCGCGCAGCGGTCTCGAGTCCCGGGTTGTCCGACGTCGCGCACCAGCCGGCGGCCGACACCCGTTCCTCGATCCGGGCACGTGCCTCCGGCGTCGCCGCGGACTCGGGGGACCGCGGGGTGGTCATCGCGTACTGGGCGACGGCGAAGACCTCGGCCAGCGGTGCCGTCTCGGTGTCCAGCACGGCGAGGACCTGCTTCGCGACGGCGACGGAGAGCCCGCCGGTCTCCAGGAGTGCCCGGACGAGCCGGACCCGCTCGACGTGCCGGTCGTCGTAGGCGGTCTGGTTCGGCGCGGACTTCTCACCAGGGGGCAGCAGGCCTTCGCGCTGGTAGTACTTGACGGCGGTGACCGGCGTCGACGACGCTCGAGCAAGTTCGGATATTCGCACTATCGGAGAGTAGCGCTATCTGAACTTGCCGACAAGGGGCGGCGGACCGTTGCAGATCCATGAGGGACCGTCAAGCTGTCAGTCCGCCTGTGCCTCCGCGCAGTTCGGCACGTGGGTCGTTGTCATGTCATACTCAGCGCAGCAGCAAGGTCGGCCGTCGGCCGGTCACTGCTCGCAGGGTTCGTCTCCTGCACCTGCCACTCCCAGCAGGTCGAGCACCACGTCCCTCGGTCGATGCGCCGCCCCCTCACCAGGGGCCGGCTGCCACCAGCTCATCGAGCTGTTCGCCTGGACACGGTCGACGCGTATCCGACGTTCGACGTCGTAGAGAGCACACCATGCAGAAGATCATCACCGCCTCGATCATCGGCGCCGCTGGCGTCGCACTGCTGCTCGGAGGCGCCGGGACGTTCGCGCTCTGGAACTCCAGCGCAGCGACCGCCGGGGGCCACATCGTCGCCGGTGCGCTCTCGATCAAGCCGACCACGCAGGCGGCGAGCTGGACCGTCAACGGTGGGTCGCCGCTCTCGACCCTGGACGGCTACCCGATCGTGCCGGGCGACGTCGTCACCTACTCGCAGGACATGGTCGTCACCGCGAACGGCAAGGGCTTGAAGGCGACCCTGGCCGTCGATCCGGCTTCGGTCGAGGCCACCTCGACGTCCGCCCCCGCCGACGTCGCGCTGGCGAAGTACCTGTCGGCGAACGCCGTGCTCACCGCGAGCGGTGACGGGGTCTCCGGTGCCGGTGCGCCGTACACGGTGACCGGGCAGACCGGCTCGCAGCAGGACGTCCGCGTCGGGGTGACCATCACGTTCCCGAAGAGCACCACCGCCGGTGTCGAGGACGGCATGCAGAACGGGTCGGTCGACCTCGACGCCATCGCCGTGACCCTGACCCAGGCGTGAAACACCGGCGCCGAGGGGCTGCGCTGACCGGCTGGCCGGCGGCGACGTTGCTCGCCGTCGCCGCGGTGGGGGTCGTGGTCGTCGTCGCGATCTCGACCGACGGTGGCACGTTCGCACTCCTCAGCGCCCGGTCGTCCACCCAGCCGGCGACGATCACCGCCGGTTCGGCGGACCTGTCGCTGAGCAGCCTCACGCTGCCGTCTGCACCGCTGTACCCGGGCGCCACCGAGTTCGGCGTGGTCACCGCGACGAACACCGGGGACGTCCCGCTCGACCTCGGTGTCGCGACGGGACGCGCCGGCACGACGACGGCGTCGGGTTCGGCGTCCGCCGTGCGCAGCGACCTGCGGGTGACCGTGGGCGCTGCGACGTCGGCGGCTGCGTGCCGGTCCGGCAGCGTGCGCCCCACGTGGTCCGGCACCCTCGACTCCACCTCGCCGCGGTCCGCAGGCATCACCCTGCGGCCGGGGGCCGACGTCGTCCTGTGCCTCGCCGTCGCGATGCCGGCGGATGCGGCCGCCTCGCAGCAGGGCCTCAGCGCCGACTTCACCACCACCATCAGCGGGACGCAGGCAGGATCATGACCGACAGCACACGACCTCGACGAGTGCTCCTGCTCGGAGCGACGGCCGCCGCGGTCGTCGCGATCGAGCTCGCGGGCGGCGGGACTGCCTGGGCGACCTGGACCGCTCCGGCGCAGTCCGTCCGGGCCGCGGCCACGACCGGGTCCGTGGCCGTCGGCATCCGTGGCGTCGAGGACCTCGCCACCACGTACTCCTCGGACGCGCTGACCCGCACCGCGCTCGTCACGGTGTCGAACTCGGGGTCCGTGCCCGCGGCCACCACGTTGTCGCTCGCCGCGACCGCCGGATCGGCCCTGTCGAGCGCCGTCCAGGTCGACATCYGGCAGTCCACCAACGCCAACCCCTGCTCGGGCGCTCCGTCCAGTGCTGCGATCACCGGTTCGGGCACGACGATCGCCCCCGTGGCCGCCACCCTCGCTGCCGGTGCCAGCCGTTCGACCTGTGTGCGGACGTCGGTCAGTCAGGGGCAGCGCTTCGACCTGTCCGGAGGCGCGACCACGCTCGACGCGACCGTCACCGCCCGACAGGGATCCTGGACCGGCATCGCGCACGCCCGCGCGGCCCAGGTCATCGCCGACACCGTCACACCGTCCGTGCCGTCGAAGACCGCCGAGACCGACAGCAGCATCACGCTCACGTGGGCAGCGCCCGCGGACACGAGCGGCATCGGTTCCTACGCCGTGTACCGGGACGGCGTCCTGGTCCGCGTCGTGCCGGCGTCCGTCCGGTCCTTCACCGACACCGGGCTGCTGGTCTCGAAGTACTACGCGTACACCGTGCGCTCGGTCGCCACCGGCACGGGCGGCAACGCCTCGCCGATGTCACCGGGCATCCAGCACGCCACCAGGTGGCTCACCGCCACCAGCCGCTACGTCCTGCGGAACGACGCCACCGGCACGTGCATCGCCAGCGGGGGGACGGCCTCCGGCTCGCCGATCGTCACGACGTCCTGCACGACGAGCGCGACCCAGACCTGGCAGTTCACGCCCGAGGACTCCTGGCTCCGGGTCACCTCGCCGTCGAACCCGTCGCTGTACTGGGACGCCCCGAGCGACCGGTCCGCCGTGCTCCGTCCCGTCAACGACATCAGCGCCCAGAAGTGGACGGCCGAAGCGGTCGGCGCGGGCAGCGGGCTCTTCCGGTTCCGCAACCGGAACGACCTGTGCCTGACGGCGTCGAACGGGTCCGGCAGCACCAACACGATGACCGTCGCCGACTGCAGCACGTCCGGCCTCCAGCTGTTCTCGTTGCGATCGACGTCGTGACGTCCGCACCGCCGGAGCGGGAGCAGGCGCCGGTCACCCGCTGGTCGGGCGCACTCCGGCTGCTGGGGCAGACGGTCGCGGTCCTGCTCCTGATCGCCGTGGTGGGGATCGCCGCGCTGGCCATCGCGGTGCCGCGCATCACCGGGTCGGTGCCGCTCACCGTGCTGACGAGCTCGATGGAGCCGGGGATGCCCCCGGGCACCCTGGCGGTCGTCCGCCCGGTGGACCCCGCGGACATCGGCGTCGGCGACATCGTCACCTACCAGATCCGGGTCGACCGGCCCGGGGTGATCTCGCACCGGGTCGTCGCCATCGCCGTCGGTGCCGACGGTCGCCGCCTGTTCACCTTCAAGGGTGACAACAACGCAGCCGTCGACCCCGAGCGGGTCGTCGCCGCGCAGGTCATGGGCCGGGTCTGGTACTCGATCCCCGGACTCGGTTTCGTGAACACCGCCGTCGACGGCGACGCCCGCGCGTGGCTCGTGCCGACGCTGGGCGCCGCGATGATCGGCTACGCCCTGTTCCTGGTGGTGCGGTCGGTGGCCTTCGGCGGAGCCCGCGGAACGTCGCACGGACGTCGTCGACGAGCAGGCCCGGCTGTTCGAGCATCGCGAAGTGCCCGCCGCGCGCGACCTCGTTGAAGAACACCGGGTCGGTGTACCGGTGTAGCCCGTCGACCAGTGTTCGGCCAGCATTCGTCGGCGCAGGTCGTCGAGCTCTGTCCGGGGGACGTCGACGGTGAACGGGGTGATGCGCTCCGTCCTGATCGCAGATGATCTTTGCGCAAGACGATCTTGTTGCGGTACGTTCTTCGCCATGGACAGTCCGATGCCGACCGATGCGCTCCCCGAGATCGACTGGGGTGCCGAGGGGATCGAATCCGAGCTCGGGTGGGCGCTCCCGCTGGCGCTCCAGGGGTTCACGCGGCTGGGCAGCGAAGCGGTCGCCGACGTACCGGGCGGTCCCCGCGGCTACCAGGTGCTCGTCGCGACCACCACCGAGGAACCGTCGTCGCAACTCGGACTCGCGCAGCGCCTCGGGATCGACAAGACGCAGATGACCTACATCGTCGACGCGCTCGAGACGGGCGGGTTCGTCGAACGCCGCCCCGCCCCGACGGACCGGCGGGTGCGGCAGGTCCACCCCACCGACGCCGGCCGGGCCCTGCTCGCCCGGACGCGGTCCGCCCTGCGCAGCGCCGAGGGCGTGCTCATGCGGCACCTCGACGACGACGAACAGGCGACGCTGCGCCGGCTGCTGGCCCGCGTCGCCCTCACCGCCGGGCTCGGCACCGCCGGACCGGACCAGGCAGACCCCTCGTTCCAACATCCCCTCGCCGTCCCGGAGCGATCCCGACGGCGCACCACGACGACCACGTCGACCACCACTGCAGTGAGGCCCCGCCCATGACCACCACCATCCTCGTCGCCGGCGCCACCGGTGACCTCGGGCACCGCATCGTCCGCGAACTCACCCAGCACGACGTGCGGGTGCGGGTCCTCACCCGGCCCGGCAGCAGGACCGCCGACGAGCGCTTCGGGGACGACCCCCGGGTCGACGTCGTCACCGCCGAGTACAGCGACCACGACGGCCTGACCCGGGCCGTCAGCGGATCCGACGTCGTGGTCTCCGCCGTGAGCGGGACCCGCCCGGTGATCGTCGACGTCCAGCGTGCGCTGCTCGCGGCGACCGTGGCGGCGGGCGTCCGGCGGTTCGTCCCGTCCGACTACTCCGCCGACTACCGGCGGATCGCACCCGGCACGAACCGCAACTTCGAGCTGCGACGCGAGTTCGCCGCCGACCTCGACGCCGCCCCGGTGCAGGCGACCTCGATCCTGACGGGCATGTTCACGGACCTGCTCACCGGCGACGCCCCGATGATCCTGTTCGGTCGTCGGCTCGTGCTGTTCTGGTCGTCGGCGGACCAGGTGCTCGACTTCACCACGAAGGACGACGTCGCCCGGGTCACGGCGCTCGCCGCACTGGACGACGATGCTCCGCGGGTGATCGAGATGGCGGGCGACCGGGTCACCGCCCGCGACGTCGCACACACCATGAGCGACCTGACGGGGGAGCGCTTCCGGCTGCAGTGGGCTGGCACCACCGGCACGCTGTCCGCGATGAGCGCCGTCGGCAGGCGTCTGTCGAAGAACCCGGACGAGACGTTCCCGGCGTGGCAGGGGATGCAGTACTTCGTGAGCATGTTCAGCGGGCAGGCGGAGCTGCACCACGTCGACAACGACCGCTACGGCGTGCAGTCGTGGACGAGCGTCCGTGACGTGCTCCGCGCACACCTCAGCGCGCAGGGCCACCCGGCGACGGACTGACGGGCGCGGTGCGCGGTCGTCGGCGGCGCAGCAGGAACGCGAGCCCGACGACGACGACCGGCACCAGCGCGAGTGCGGCGAGCCAGACGAGGACGTCCCACTCGGGCGAGAGCGGCACACCGAGTGCACTCGACGACGTCCGCCAGACCTGGTCGCCGGGCCCCTCGTGCTCGGTGGCCCCGGTGACCGGGAACAGCAGTGCCGTCACCAGCGCCCAACCCACCAGCACCACGACGGCGATCAGGGTCCACGGGCGCGGAGCGGACTGGGCCGGCATCTGTGTCACCGGGCCGCGGCACGCGAGCGCTCGGCCCGGGTGCCCCACCACGTCGCGACCAAGGCTGCTGCCCCGAGTGCGAGCCCGACGACGCCGGATCCGAGACACGGGATGAGGACGAGGCCGAGGCCGATGTTCGCACCACCGCCTTCGGGGCCGAAGAACGCGTCGTACATCAGGGCACCGACGCCGAGGAACCCCACGGCGAGGAGCACGGTGCTGACCCAGTGGAGTGTGCGGGCTGTGGTCATGGTGGTCGTTCCCCTCGGGAGTGCGGTTGACGAATCCTCGCACGGTCGCTCCGCGACACATTCCCCGAGCGGCATCAGTCGATCCGCACGCGTTCCACCGTGCGCTCCGTCCTGTCCGCGATCGGTGGCTCAACCATGCCGCACGCCGGACCGGACCGGTGTCTCGATCCTGCAACGACTCAGTCGTGCCGACAGGCGGACTGGAGGCCCGGTGCCAGCTGGCACCGCGCCTCCAGTCCGGCGGTTGGTCGCGTCCACCGCTCGGACCGAGTCGGACGCCGGAACCTGCGGACGGCGGTCAAGTGGTCCGGATCGTGCAGGCCTTCGCGACGACGTCGCCGCCGGACAGGTGTGCGGGAAGCGGGGCGTCAGCGCTACCGGATCTCGAGGTCGTACAGCGAGTAGCCGTACGGGGTCGCCCGCTCGACACCGTGCACGCGGACGTACCGCCACGAGCCGTCCAGGTCGTGCCGGTCGGTGCCGCCGTTGCCGTCCGTCTCGGTGGCGAGCGTCGTCCACCCGTCGTCGCCGGCGTTCCGCGCCTCGATCCGGTAGGAACGTCCGAAGGCGTCCTCCCACCGGAGCACCGCTCCGTGCAGACGGTGCGGTGCTCCGAGGTCGACGGCGAGCCACTGGTCGTCGGTGTGCCCGCTCGCCCAGCGTGACCCCGGGTCGCCGTCCACGGCGTTCCGTGCGGGGACGCCGTCGCCCTCGTCGGCCGATGACGACACGGTCGCCCGTCGTGCCAGGTCCGGCGTCGGTTCGCCCTGCGTCGAGGTGACGCGGAGGTCCCAGAGGGAGACACCGAACGCGGTGTGCCGGCGGTCCGCGACGACCCGGACCCAGCGGCCGGTGACGTCGTCGCCCTCCAGCCGGTGGATCACCTCGCCGCCGGTCCCGTGGGCTTCTTCCGCGACGGTCCGCCAGGGGGCGTCTTCGTCGTCGCGGACCTGGACGCGGTAGGCCTCGGCCCACGCGGCCTCCCAGTCGAGCTGCACCTGGTCGATCGGCACGACCTGCCCGAGGTCGACCGCCAACCACTCACCGTCGCGTGCTGCGCTCGCCCACCGGGTCCGGGCGTCGCCGTCCACCGCATTGCCGCCGGACAGGTCGCCGCGCTCGTCCGACGAGGTGGTGACGGGCTTGCCGGCGGCCACGTCGCGAGAGCGGGCGGGTGCCGTTCCGCCGTCGTCGTCACCGTCGGTCGCCTCGTCGAGGGTCGTGACGGTGGCCGTCCCGGATGCTCCCGGCACGGTGGCCGTGACCGTCGCGGTCACACCGCCCTCGGCCGCTGCGGTGACGACACCGTCCGGTTCGACACTTCCGCCGCCGTCGACGGCCCACTCCGGGCGGTCCGCGGCGAGCCGCCCGCCGAACCCGTCGTGGTCGAACCCGTAGGCCGCCATCCGGACCGTGTCACCGGCGCGGACGGTCGTGGTGCGTGGTGCGACGAGCACGTCCTCGACGTCGACGGTCGAGGCCGCCGGGGTGCCGGACACGTGCACCTCCCAGATGGAGTACCCGTACCCGGTGAGCCGGTCGGTCAGGTGCAGGCGCACGAACCGGGCGGTCTCGCCGACGGACACCGTGTCCGCGTCGGCGGTGGTCTTGTCGACCGTCCGCACGTCGCGCCAGGGGCTGTCGGCGGTGTCCCGGACCTGCAGGACGTACCGGGCGGCGGCCGCGTTCTCCCAGTCCACCCGGACGGTGTCGACGTCGGTCAGGGCCCCGAGGTCGATCGTGTAGTCGACCTCGTCCACACCGTGCGAGCTCTCCCACCGGGTGCTCCGGTCGCCGTCGACGGCCTTCCCGGCGACGTTGCCGCCGTCCGAGGAGCTCGCGTCGACGTCGGCACCCGCTGCGGCGTCGGGGATCGACGTCACCGAGGCGACGACCGCCGAGCCCTCGACACCGCCACCGGTCGCGACGACGTACCCGGAGCCCGCGGCTGTGGTCGTCACGGTGCCGTCGCTCCCGGCGCTTCCGGCACCGGTGTACGACCAGGTGACGTCGGCGGGCAGGGCCGCCGGGTCGCCGTACTGGTCGTGGCCGGCGGCACGGAACCGCTGTGGCGTCCCGACGACGAGCCGGTCGAAGCCGGGCGTGACGTCGAACCCGGTGAGGACCGGTGCCGGTGCGACCCGGAAGGCGTACGACCCGTGCACGCCGCCGATCGTGGCGGTGACGGTCGCCCGCTCCGCGCGCTCCGATGCACGGTGGACGCCGTTGGCGCTGATCGTGCCGGTGTCGGTCGACCAGGTGACGTCGTCCAGCGCGACGGTGGCGCCGTACTGGTCGTAGCCGGTGGCGGTGAAGGTCGTGGTCGCACCGGGGACGATCGTCTTCGGGGCTCCCTGGGCGCTGACGACCACCTCGGTGAGCCGCGCGTCCAGGTGCGACGTGATCTGCGTCTGCGCCGGGACCGCGATCTGGCCGATCACCTCGGTGCCCTCGTAGACGTCGTACGTGTGCTGCACGGTGTCGGGGTTGTCGAGCACGTAGCTGATCGTGCCGTCCGGTGCGCGGAACACCTGGCTGAGCGGGTCCGAGGTGTGCCGGTCGGTGACCTCGGTGCCGACGGTCCGGTTCGACATCGCCTGGTGGTAGACCAGGCCGGCCATCGACTGCCCGGTCACGGCCGGGTCGTCGGCCTTCCACAGCGCGGCGTGCACGTCGGCGTAGGTGTCCGGGTCGTACTGCCCGAGGAACCCGAGGACGACGTTGCCGAGCGCGTCGCCCATGCCGCTGAACACCCGTGCGGCGTGCTCGGTGTCCTCGCCGGGGGTGTGGTCGGTGAGGTCGACGCCGTACAGCTGGTCGATGGTCCGGGTGTCGGCGCGGAAGTCGTCCACCAGGAACGGCATCAGCGGGGACGGGGTCGGCCAGTCCTGGGGCCTCCGGTCGGCGGTGGGACCGTCGAGCTCGGTGGGCACCAGCGAGTCGGGCAGGTTCTCCGGGGTCCAGTACCGGTCCGGGAACACCACCCGTCCGTCGTCGTCCACGCTCACCAGCAGGGTGTCGGTGGCCGGGTCGTACAGGGGGTTCGCTGCGGTTCGTCGGGTGACGTACCCGGGGTGGTTCGTCTCGACGGCGCGGATCGCGTCCTGCAGCTCACCGATCGCGGCCGGCCGGTCACGGGTGATCTTCACGTCGCCGTAGCTGCCGACGCCCCACCACTTCTTCGTGAGCATCTGGATGCGTGCCGCGTTGCCGTCGGTGACCCCGGCCTGCCCGATGGACTCCGGGCGGGCGGCCATCATCTCGCGCATCAGGGCCTTCGAGAAGCCGGGATCCCAGCCGAAGTAGTCGAACCACGGGGCGATCGGCATCCACTGGATGCCGGAGATCCAGGCGGGGTCGCCGGAGAAGTACGTGGCGTGGGCCTGCCCGGAGTCGAACAGGATCCCCGCCTGCCCGTGCTCGTACTCGTCCGGGAACGCGCCGTTGCCGTCGTACGACGCCGAAGCGGGGTTGCCGCGGGCGTTCTGCCAGTACGCGCGGACGGCGGCCCGCTCGGTGACGTACTGCACCGCACCGGCGGCCTGCATCTCGTCGTCGCCCAGGACCGAGCCGAGCAGGAAGAGCCCCGCCTCGGACTGGATCGCCTCGGACGAGGACTCCTGGTTGTTGCCGCCGGGGGACGACACACCACCGGCGTTCGACCGGCCCTCCCAGACCCCGAACGTGCGCATGTGCGGGAACCGGGCGTCGTCGCGGTCCCAGTTCGCGTACTGCTTCGCGACGAGCGTCGCCATGCCCTGGTACTTCGCCGCCCACGCGTGGTCGACCCGGCCGAGCATCGCCGTCGCGACCGCGAAGTAGCCGTAGTGGAAGTGGTTGTCGTTGAACTGCGCGGACCCGTACGAGTCGGCGAACCCGATCAGGGCCTTCCACGTCGGGTACATCGCGAAGAAGTGTTCCGCCTCGCCGTCCGTGTACGTGTACCAGTCGGTCAGGGCGCGCTCGAGGGTGTCCTGCAGCGTCCGGGCGTCCTCGGTGGCACCGATCTGCCGCGCGATCGTCATGTACTCGGCGAGCTGCAGGACGTCCTTGCCGCCCCAGTAGGTGTCCCCGCCGTACGTCGTCTTCGCGGCGTAGTCGTGCAGGTACTCGCGCATGATGCGCTCGGAGTACGGGTCGTCGCCGACCGCCTCGGGTGTGGCGCCGATCGGGGTCATGCCCGTGAACGCGTAGTCCAGGGTCCAGCCGCCGTGGCCGACGGTGGTCCGCATGGTGCCGCGCGGGGTCTCGTAGGTGGCGCCGGTGAAGCGCAGGTTCGTGGTGGCGTCGGCGTACTGGTGCTGCAGCCAGCCCTGGACGGTGTCGTGGCTGTCGCCCTGCAGCGTGTCGGTGCGGATCGACCACTGCTGGCGGACGTTCGCCGCCGCCGGGTCGTACGCGTACGTCATCGTCGTGTCACGGGGGACCGCGAACGCGGTGCCGTGCAGGTCGTCGAGGGACAACCCCTGCTCGGGCACCGCGCTGAGCACCAGGTAGGGCGTGCCGGATGAGGCCTCCAGCGCGTTCCCGACACGGGTGAAGGTCGTCCCGTCGGGGGCGTGCACGCCGAAGACGTGGCCGTCCTGGCGGATCTCGAACCGGTCCGTCGTCACCGGCAGGTCGAGCGGTTCGCCGTCCCCATCGGTGATCTCGGCACCGTCCTGCAGGGTGAGGCGCGGGGTCATGCCGTGGAACTCGAACCACTCGTACGGCGAACCCTGCACGCTCGTGACGTCCATGTACTGCCCGCCCGGGCCGTCCTGCGGCATCCGCCAGCTGACGTTCCAGTCACCCCAGCGGAGCGCATCGGCCTGCTTCGCCCGGAACGTGGTCGCGAAGCGGTCAGCGAGGCCGTCCGGGGCGTCGGTGAGCAGGACCTGGTCGACCAGGACGTGTGCCCACCCGGCCCGCAGGTCGTCCACGATCCGGAGCTGCGCGGACTGCCCCCGGTGCGCGGAGACGTCCCAGCTGTCCCACCGCAGCTGTTCGCTGTCCGTCCCGGTGCTGCTCGCCACGACGTCGCCGTCGACCAGCAGCTGCACGGCTTCGTGGTCGGGGTGCCGGCCGCCGCCGACCAGGAACGCCAGGGTCGAACGGTCGATCGTGAACGCCGGCGACGTGAGGGTGCCGGTCGCGCCGTCGCCGTCCTCGTCGCTGAACGAGTTCAGGAAGCGTCCGCCGAGCCACCCGGAGACCGCGCTCTGCCCGGCGGCCGTCCCCGTGGCCGTTGCCGTGAACGCGTCACCGGTCGCGGTCCAGCCGTCGGGCAGTCCGTCCTCGAAGTCCGCCAGGGTGCGGTCGCTCGCGTCCGGGCTCGGTTCGACGGTCCCGCCGACCGTCACCGGTGCCTCCAGACGCATCGCCGTGCCGTCGCTGTTCCACCGCGTCGGGATCGTGAGCTTCGTGCCCGCGGCACTGTTCGACGAGACGAACGGGTACGCCCACATGTCGCCGGAGTACTTGCTGACCAGCAGGTCCGTCCACCACTGGTTCGTGGGCACCGGCTCGCCGGCCTTCGACGGATCGATGTACAGCTCCTGGTCGAGCGTCTTCCGCACGTCCGCGATGTCGGTGATCTCGTCGGGCGGGGTCGGCGCGTAGGAGCCGGCACCCACCTGCACGCCGTCGGCGGCGGGACCGACGCGGGACGAGCCTCCAGGCTGCTCCTGCGGTGCGGCAACCGCAGCACCCGGATCGGCCGGCGACCGCCGGGTGTCGGACGTCGCGGCGTGCGCCGGGGTGACGGCGGACGCCAGCAGCGTGGCGACGGTCAGGGCGCCGGCTGCGGCGCTGACGGCCGCTCGGCGGAACGACCTGGGACGGACGGCGGGACGCGGTGAGCTCACCGGGACTCCTGTCGGAACGGTTCGGCCGCGCACGACGTACACGGCCGTGGGCGGCGGGGTCTGGTGGTGCTGGGCTGCACCCGGACAGATCGGCAGCACCGGTCCCGCCGTCAGCAGTCCGCGTTCTGGGGATGCCCTACCGTTGGCCCCATGCCGACCATCGGACTGCGCCGGATGGTGCCGCGCGACCCCGACCAACGACACCGGGCAGCGAGTCCGCTCGAGCTCCTGTTCGACCTGGTGTTCGTCGTCGCCGTGGGCTTCGCCGCCACCAACCTGCACGAGATCGAGGTCGAGGGGCACGTCACCTCGGCCGTCCTGGCCTACGGGTTGGTGTTCTTCTCGATCTGGTGGGCGTGGATGAACTTCACCTGGTTCGCCACGTCGTTCGACACCGACGACTGGCTCTACCGGGTGATGACCTTCGTGCAGATGGCGGGGGTGCTCGTCCTCGCCGCCGGGGTGCACGCGGCGATGGTCGAGGACGACTTCACGATCGGCGTCATCGGCTACGTCGTCATGCGGCTGGCGCTGGTCGGGCAGTGGATCCGCGCCGCCGCGTCCTCCACCCGCTCCCGCCGCACCGCCGTCCTGCACGCCGTCGGCGTCACGGTCGTGCAGCTGCTCTGGGTGCTCTCCCTGGCCCTGCCCGACGACGTCTGGGGGTACGCGGCACCGTTCCTCGTGCTCGCCGAGCTGTCCGTGCCGATCTGGGCACAGACCTCGACGGGGACGACCCCGTGGCACACCCGGCACCTGGCCGAGCGGTTCTCGCTGTTCACCCTCATCGTCCTGGGCGAGGGACTGGTGGCCTCGGCCGGTGCGGTGATCGACGCCCTCGCGCACACCGAGCACCTCGGAGCCCTGCTGGCGCTCGCGGGCTGCGGACTGGTGATCACCGTCGGCATGTGGTGGATCTACTTCTCCCGCGAGCAGCACGCGCACATCCGCTCGCTGCCCACCGCGCTCGTGTTCGGCTACGGCCACTTCTTCGTCTTCGCCGCCGCCGGCGCGCTGCCGGCCGGCATCGAGGTCGCGGTCAGCGCCGACGCCGGACACGTCGCACTGTCGTCCGCCTCGGTCGCCGCGACCGTCGCGGTGCCGGTCGCGGTGTTCGTGCTATCGATCTGGGCGCTCGCGATCCGGCCGTCGTTGTCCACGCGGGCCAACGCCGCGGTGGTGGCCCTGGTGCTCGTCGTCCTCGCGTCGATCGCGGTGCCGGCGGTGTCGCTGCCGCTCACCGCGCTCGCCGTGGCGGCGGTCGTCGTGACCCTCGAGGTCGCGTCCGCGCGGACCGACACCTGACGGACGACGGACGACGGACGACGGACGACGGACGGGAGGCACGGTGCCAGCTGGCACCGTGCCTCCCGTCCGTCAGGTGGTCGCGTCGACGGCCCGTCAGCGCTCCGGCTGCTCCGTCGCCGACGTGTCGGCCGACGTCGGACGCGCGTCGAGGCTCGGGTCGACCGCCGGGTCGGGCGAGATCGACTCGGGGCGCACGGGGAAGTCCTCGAGCGCACCGGCCTCCACCGTCGGAGCCGCGGCTCCGCGGCCACCGCGCACGCGGCTCTTCACCGCTGCCCACGGACGGCCGAGAGCGGACCGTGCGGGACGCTCGGAGGGCGCCTCGACCTCGAGCCCGTAGTAGGCGCCGACGTGCTCGAGCAGGACCTCGCGCTCGGCCTTGTCGTAGGCCCGGCGCTCGCGGGTGAAGGCGATGATCGTCGACCAACAGGTCAGGATCAGGACGATGCTGAACGGCAACGCGGTCGTGATCGCCGCGGTCTTCAGCGCGTTCAGCCCGCCGCTCAGCAGCAGTGCGACGGCGAGCAGTGCCGACACAGCGGCGAAGAAGACGCGCAGCCAGTTCTTCGGTTCGATGTCGCCACCCGAGGCGATCATCGCCATCACGAGCGACCCGGAGTCGGACGAGGTCACGAAGAACACGCCGATGAGCAGGATCGCGCCGTAGGTCAGCACCACGCCGGCGGGCAGGTCACCGAGCAGTGCGAACAGGGACCCCTCGATGTCGACCGAGCCGTCCGAGCCGACGAGGCCGCCTGCACCGTCGGTCTGGCGGTGGATGGCCGCACCACCGAGGACGGCGAACCACAGGAACGTGAGCGCGGTCGGCACCAGGAGGACACCGAACACGAACTGGCGGACCGTGCGGCCCTTGGAGATGCGGGCGATGAAGACACCGACGAACGGCGCCCACGACATCCACCAGCCCCAGTAGAAGGTGGTCCAGGCGCCCTGCCAGGCCTCGCCCTCGGCACCCTGCTGCGCGGTGACGTTGAACGACAGGCCGACGATGTTCTGCAGGTAGGAGCCGATCGACTGCACGAAGTCACGCAGCAGGAACTGCGTCGGACCGACGATGAGCACGAAGAGCAGCAGCGCGGCGGCGAGCAGCAGGTTGAAGTTCGACAGGATCTTCATGCCCTTGGTCACACCGGTGACGAGCGAGACGATCGTGACGGCGGTGATCACCGCGATGATGGCGATCTGACTGACGATGCTGCTGTCGGCGATGCCGGCGCTCTCGAGTCCGGCGCCGATCTGGATGACGCCGAGGCCGAGCGAGGTCGCGACACCGAACAGCGTGCCGACCAGGGCGATGACGTCGATCAGGTTGCCCCAGCCGCCGCGGACGCGGTTGCCGAGCAGCGGTTCGAGCGCCCAGCGGATCGACACCGGGCGACCCCGGCGGTGGATCGCGTAGGCCAGGGCGAGGCCGAGGACGACGTAGATCGCCCATGCGTGCAGGCCCCAGTGCAGGAAGGTCTGGGTCAGTGCCTGCTGCGCGAGTTCCTTCTCGTTGCCGGTGACGCCCGGGCGCGGGGAGGCGAAGTGACTGAGGGGCTCGGAGACGCCGTAGAACACGAGGCCGATGCCCATGCCGGCGGCGAACAGCAGCGCGAACCACGAACCGGTCGAGAACTCGGGCTCGTCCTGGTCCTTGCCGAGCTTGATGTCACCGAAGCGGCTGAAGCCGACGAACAGCGAGAAGCCGACGAAGAACGCGGCGATCAGCACGTAGTACCAGCTGAAGTTCTGGACGATGCCGTCCTGCAGTCCGACGAACATCGCCTCGGCGGTGGAGGGGGAGATCAGGGTGAAGGCCACGAACCCCAGCACGATGACGGCTGCGGGCCAGAACACCCACCGCCGCAACTGCGGTGTCGTGGTCACGGGTCCGGGCAGGGGAGGAGTGGTGCTTGCCATGCAGTCCATGGTGCCTGCTCGCGTTCCTGTGTGTTCTGCCAGGCGTGTCTTGCGCGCGCGGCGCGCGGCCGTGGACGTGCGGCTGGGCGGACTGGAGGCGCGGGGCGGGCTGGTGCCGCGCCTCCAGCCCGTGGGGTATACCGCTTGCCGTCACCTGCGATCACGAGCTCGACGGACGTTCCGCAGCGCTGTGCGCTGGAGCCTGCCCGTCGGCGTTCGTCGGCGTTTATCCGGACCGGTCAGGGGACGAGTCGGCGCTGCACGACCGCGCGGGCCACCTCGGAGAGCGGCTCGCGGTGCTCGAGCGCGTACCCGCGGATCACCGCGAAGGCATCCTCGATCGAGACACCCCGCAGGTACGACACGACGCCCTTGGCCTGCTCGATGACCTCGCGCGAGCCGATGGTGCGCTGCAGCTGCGCGCGGACGACCTCGTGTTCGCGCAGGGACCGCTCGTGCAGGATGCCGATCGTCGCCACGTCGGCCAGGGCACGGGCGACGCGCAGGTCCGATTCCCCGAGGGCACCCACGGCGATGCCGAACAGGTTGAGTGTGCCGATGACGGTGCTGCCCAGCCGGAGCGGGACGGCGTGCACCGACCGGAACCCGAGTTCGACCGCGCCCGTGCGGAACATCGCCCACTCCGCCGGCGCTGACTCGATGTCCGGGCAGGCCACGACCCGTCCGGTCGCGAACGAGGTCATGCAGGGTCCGGCCTCGGCGTCGAGCTGCAGGACCTCGACGAGCCGGCTCGCTTCAGAAGTCGAGGCCACGACCTCGAGCTCCTGGTCGTCGTTGGCCAGCAGGATGCCCGCAGCGTCGATGCCGAGTACCTCGGCGCAGGTCTCGACCGGGGTCTGCAGCAGCTCCACGACGTCGTAGGCGTCCACCAGGGTGTCGGCGAGCGACGTGAACGTCTCGAGGATCCGGGCTTCTCGGCCTGCCGTCGTCACTGGACCTCCTCGATCAGGTCGCCTCGCTTCTCGAACCGGACCGTGCCGTCGAGGATCTCCTCCGCCACCCGGCGCATGGTCGTCCGGCGGGCGAAGGCATGGCCCTGCAACAGCAGGTAGGCGTCCTCGGGGCTGATGTCGAGCTGCGCGAGCACCACACCGGTGGCCTGGTGGACCACGCGCCTGGACGACGGGCTCCGGTCGAGCAGGGCGTCGTCCTGGTCCGCGATGGAGCGGAGGGCTCGGCGGAGCACCCGGCGGCTGACTGCGGAGGCGAGGGTCATGGCCTGGCGCACGGTGTCGTCCTCGATCGTCGCGGGCTGCGGGACGTACACGTCGATCGCGCCGAGCGGGAACGGCCCGAAGGCGACCGGGAAGGCGAAGACCGCGCCGACGGGTTCGCTCCGGACGGCTTCGTTGAAGGCGGGCCACGCGGCGTTCGGACGCTCCACCAGATCCGTCTCCAGCACCGGGGCATCGGTCGAGAGCGCGGCCCAGCACGGTCCCTCGGACAGGTCGAGCTGGATCTCGTCGATCCGGGTGGCGACCTCGTCGGTCGCGGACACGGTCTCGCTCGGGCACAGCTCACCGAAGGTCGAGATCGAGACACCGCCCATCGGCAGCGCGAGCGCGAACGGCCGACTGAGTTGGTCGTCGGCGACGTCCGCCGACCGGAGCGCACGGAGTGCACGCTCGAATGCGTCATCCATGGGCGCCTTCCCTGCCGTCTCTCGATCCTACGCGCTGGGCGGTGTCGGACGACCCCGACGGCGCGGGCACGTTCGGCGGTGGGCCGGCACGCCAGGCCGGGAGCTCGGCGCACGGGTACGTCCCCTGCTCGTCCTGCACCCGGAGCATCGCGTCCAGGGCCACCAGCGTCACGCCGGAGGTCTCGCGCACCACCGTCCGCACCGCGTTGCCGAGCAGGAACGCCATCAGGTCCTCGCTGCCGCCGTCCGGCCGGTAGTCGCGCCATGGACCGGCCCCAGCACGCTGCAGCGCCCCGGCGAGCACCGTCTGGGGGTCGTCGACGTCCACCTCGCAGTCCAGCACCAGCCGGAAGCGCCGCTGGTTCCGGTCCGACAGGCTCGGCGCGCCGTCCTCGTCGTCCTCGCAGTCCTCGCCGTCCTCGGGCGCGAAGGAGCGCAGCGCCGACGAGGGCGCGATCCCGTAGGCCTCACGGAACGCCGCAGCCATCCGACCCGCGTTGCTGAACTGCCACCGCTGGGCGATCGCCGCGATTGTCCGCCGGTCGGGTGTACCGGATGCCGCCTGCAGGTTACGACGCACCCCCTCGAGCCGCACCGCGCGCAGGAAGGCGCCCGGCGTCTGCCCGATCTCCGTCCGGAACCGCTTCTGCAGACTCCGCGGCGACAGCTGGACCGCCGCGGCGACGTCCGTGACGGTGATGTGGGTCGTCGCGTGCTCCTGGACGAACCGGAGCGCGTCCCGCACGGCACGTGAGAGCCGAGGCGGGACGTCCCGTGCCGCACCGCTCCCGTCGTTCATGGGCCGACCGTACGGGAACCGTCCACGGTGCGTTGCCAGGACCCCGATCCGGGCCGCGGATGATCCGCCAGACGCGGTCAGGTGTCAACCCCTGACGTGACGGGAACCGTCCTGTTGATACTGAAAGTGTCTCGTGCGCCGCTGGTCGAAGCAGTGCACCACATCGAACCGACAGGGAGGCGCGATGGGACACGCACAGGGAACCTCGACCATGGTCATCGACTCCGTCGTGCGACAGCAGGTCGTCCACACCGAACGGATCCGGGCACTCGCCCCGACGGACCCGACGGACATCCGGGTGCAGCCGGTCGACGCCGGGTGCTGGCGGGTCGTCGACGCTGCATCCGCCTGGGGGGGACCCGGACATGCTCCTCGGCTGCGTCGAGCGCACTGTCGACGGGGTCGACTGCACGCTCATGGCGACACTGCACGAACAGGAACGGCTTGCGAGCCTGCGGGACGCCCGCTCCTGGTTCGAGCAGCGATGCGGACAGCACCTCGACGAGGCACCGTGTTGACCGCGGTCCACGGGGACGACGCGGCCCGGACCGTCACCGCGCGGATCGACACCCAGCGCCGCCACCCCGAACGCTCCGGCACCGACCGGTCCTTCGCCGCGCGCGTGCTCGCCCAGGCCGGGCACGGTCGTGACGTCCGCTTCGACGTCGACGACGACAGTTCCCGGCTGCCCTTCCGGTTCCGGTACCGAACCCGCCGGGACGGATGCGTGAGCCTCGTCACGGCGTCGGCGACCTCCGGCTTCTCCGGGACCTTCGAACCCGTCGACCGCATCGTCGTCGGGTGGTCGAGTACCGGTGGCGTCCGGATCGCCGTCCAGGACGGTGCCGTCCTCGAGACCCGGCCCGGCACGCCCGTCCGGATGCCGACGTCGGGGGAGTTCTCCGTCCGCGCCCCGACGGGCACGCTGCAGCTGGTGAGCATCGACCGGTCACTCCTCGACCAGGTGCGCTCCTCGCTCGGAGCCGCGGCGCCGGAGCTGCCGGACCGAGGTGCCGAACCCGCCGCGGGGGTGCTCGAACACCTGCGCCGGTGCGTCGAACAGGTGGCGGTCACCGCGACGCGTGACGGCTTCACCCAGGGCGCCAGGACCAGCGCGCAGGTCGCGCTCGTCGAGGCCGTCCTCGGAGCGTTCGGGACGCGGGTGCCCGTGATCCTCCGGCGTGCCGTGACCCCGTCGACGGTCGAACTCGCCATGGCGTACCTCGAAGGACACTGCGATCAGCAGCTCTGCCTCGCCGACATCTGCGACGCGGTGGGTGTGAGCCCCCGCACGCTCCAGACGGCGTTCATGCGGGAACACGGCGTCTCGCCGATGACGTTCCTGCTGCGGATGCGGCTCGACCGGGTGCGCGCGGCGCTGGAGTCCGGCAGCCGGCAGGAGACCAGTGTGAGCGAGGCGGCCCTGACATGGGGCTTCCGTCACCTGGGGCGCTTCTCAGGCACCTACTTCCGCCGATTCGGCGAGTACCCGGGCCAGACGTTGCGCGCATCGTCCGGTGCGTGCGCAGCGGGTCCGGAGCGACACGCGGGGTGATCTCGAAGGTCGTGCGACGTGTTCCGGACACCACGGTGAACACGCAAGTTCGGCCCCTAGGGTCGCCGCAAGCGCAATCGCGTGAACTCTCTCGAACCGGTCGAAGGACCGATCCGTGACTGAAAGCGGTCCACATGACCACTACTCCGCTCGCTCCGGGTTACACCCGCACTCGCCCCGCTACGGGAGCCCGAAAGGGCACCTCGACCTACTCCGCGCTCCTGGCGCAGGTGAAGGAGAACGGCCTGCTCCGCCGTCGTACCGGTTTCTACTGGGCACTGTTCAGCGCACTCGTCGGCAGCCTCGCCCTCACCTGGGTCGCGTTCGCGTTCCTGGGTGACTCGTGGTTCCAGCTGATCGTGGCCGGTGCGCTGGGGGTGCTGTTCACGCAGTTCGCGTTCCTGTCGCACGAGGCTGCGCACCGTCAG
>NZ_LMOS01000004.1:0-786823 GCF_001424595.1 Curtobacterium sp. Leaf154 | reverse complement strand
GGCACGAGGTCAATCAATAAATTGGCATTGACAATGTGCACGCTGTTGAGTTCTCAAGGACCAGACGCACTCCCCGCTCGACCCACAAAAGGATTCCGCCAGAGAGGCATTCGTCTTGTACAACACCCGGGCTCACGACCAGAAGGTCATGGATCCGAGGGCTGGTTGCCTGAGCGGGACCCCGTCCGGACTGCATCTCCAGGTGTTCAACCCGGTGATCGTCTCGGCCGTTCCGTTCTCCGCCTCAGCGGCAACGAGTGATTACTTTACGCAGAGGTGAACGGCAGCGCCAAGCCGGGCCACATCCCGGGCGTGTCGGTCATCCCGCCCGGGACGACGGCTCCCCCGACAACGACGGACGGCCCGCTCCCCACCTGGGGAACGGGCCGTCCGAGAGCGTTGTCAGTGCCGAGCGATGACCGGGTTCTTGAGCGTGCCGATGCCGGAGATGGTGACCTCGACGATCTCACCGTCGCGGATCTGGCCGACGCCGGCCGGGGTGCCGGTCAGGATCACGTCGCCGGGCAGGAGGGTCCAGATCGAGGACACGAACTCGACGAGCGAGGGGATGTCGTGCACCATCTCGTTCGTCGACGCCGCCTGTCGCAGGTCACCGTCGACGCGGGTCTCGAGGCGGATGTCCGACGGGTCGATCTCGGTCTCGATCACCGGGCCGAGCGGGCAGAACGTGTCGAAGCCCTTCGATCGGGTCCACTGCCCGTCCCGCGCCTGCAGGTCACGGGCCGTCACGTCGTTGGCGATCGTGTAGCCGAGGATGACGCTCGCGAAGTCCTCGCGCCGGACGTTCTTGGCGAGCGACCCGATCACGATCGCGAGCTCGCCCTCGTGGTCGACGCGGCCGATGTCCGCCGGCAGTCGGATGGGTTCGTCCGGACCGATCACCGAGGTGTTCGGCTTGAGGAACACCACCGGGTCGTCACCGGCTCGTTCGTCCATCTCGGAGGCGTGCTCCGAGTAGTTGAGCCCGACGCCGATCACCTTCGACCGCGGGATGACGGGGGCGAGGAGCTTGGCGTCGGCGAGTGCGACGCGCTCCCCCGTGGTCTCGAACCCCTGGTACATCGGGTCCCCGGCGAGCACCACCAGGTGCCGCTCGTCGAGGATTCCGTACCGGGGGTCTTCACCCTTGCTGCTGAACCGTGCGATCTTCACCGTTCGACCCTACCCACGCCTGCCGGTCGATCAGGACGCGTCGGTCAGCTTGGTCATCCACCCGTGCGGGTCGGGACGACGGCCGTACTGGATGTCGGTGAGCTCGTCGCGCAGCGACATCGTGAGTTCCCCGGCCCCCACGGTCGGCGAACCGATCGCCAAGCCCTCGCCCCGAAGTTCGGCGATCGGGGTCACCACGGCGGCGGTACCGCACGCGAAGGCCTCGGTGATGGAGCCGTCGGCGACGCCGTCACGCCACTCGTCGAGCGTCACCCGGCGCTTCTCGACCGTCAGGCCGCGGTCCTCGGCCAGCTGCAGGATCGAGTCACGCGTGATCCCCTCGAGGATGGACTCGGAGTCGGGCGTCACGAGGGTGCCGTCGGAATTGACCAGGACGACGTTCATGCCGCCGAGTTCTTCGAGGTACTTGCCCTCCACCGAGTCGAGGAACATGACCTGCTGGCAGCCGTGCTCGTAGGCCTCTTGCTGGGGCAGCAGCGACGAAGCGTAGTTGCCGCCGGTCTTCGCGGCGCCGGTCCCGCCCTTGCCGGCTCGGGCGTACTGCGTCGACAGCCAGATCGACACCGGCTTCGGGCCCGAGGTGAAGTACGCCCCGGCCGGGCTCGCGATGCAGTGGTACGCCACGGCCTGGGCGGCGCGGACCCCGAGGAACGACTCCGTCGCGATCATGAACGGCCGCAGGTACAGGCTCGTCTCAGGCGCCGAGGGTACCCAGTCGACGTCGGTCTGCACGAGCTGCCGGATCGACTCGACGAACGCCTCGACCGGGAGCTCCGGGAGCGCCAGGCGTCGGGCGGACCGCTGGAAGCGCTTCGCGTTGGCGTCCGGCCGGAACGACCAGACCGAGCCGTCTGCGTGCCGGTAGGCCTTGAGCCCCTCGAAGATCTCCTGGGCGTAGTGCAGGACACTCGCGCTCGGGTCGAGGGACAGCGGGCCGTACGGGTGGATCGACGCGCTGTGCCAGCCGTCGTCCAGCGTCCACTCGACCGTGGCCATGTGGTCGGTGAAGTGCTTGCCGAAGCCCGGGTCGGCGAGGATCTGCTCCCGCTCCGCGGCTGCGCGGCGGACGGCGGACGGGGTGCTGGCGAACTCGAGTCCGAAGGCGGTGTCGGTGCTCATGGGGAGGACTCCTTCTCAGGCGGTGGTGGTGCGTGCCGTGACCGCGGCGGCGATCGCGTCGCCGATCTCGGCCGTGCGACGCGGCGTGGTGCCCCGGTCTGCGAGGTCGGACTCCACCGCAGCCGTCACCGCCGCCGCCAGGTCACCGCGACCGAGGTGGTCGAGCAACAGGGCGACGGAGCGGATCGCGGCAGTGGGGTCGGCCTGCTGCTGGCCTGCGATGTCCGGTGCGGAACCGTGGACCGGCTCGAACATGCTGGGGAAGGTGCCGTCCGGGTTGATGTTGCCCGAGGCCGCCAGACCGATGCCGCCGCTGATCGCGCCGGCCAGGTCGGTGATGATGTCGCCGAACAGGTTGTCGGTGACGATGACGTCGAACCGTGCGGGGTCACGGACCATGTGGATGGTGACCGCGTCCACGTGCTGGTAGTCGACGGTGACGTCCGGGTACTCGGCGCCGACAGCCGCGACGGTGCGCTGCCAGAGGGCTCCGGCGTGCACCAGGACGTTGCTCTTGTGCACGAGGGTCAGGTGCCGACGCGGGCGTCGGTCCGCCAACGCGAAGGCGTACCGCACGACCCGCTCGACACCGAAGGCGGTGTTCAACGAGACCTCGGTCGCGATCTCGTGCGGGGTACCGGTCCGGATCGCACCGCCGTTGCCGACGTACGGCCCTTCGGTGCCTTCGCGCACGACCACGAAGTCGACCTCGCCGGGGTCGGCGAGCGGCGTCGGGACGGCCGGGTGCACCGTCGTCGGGCGCAGGTTCACGTAGTGGTCGAACGCGAAGCGGAGCTTGAGGAGGAGCCCCCGCTCGATGATGCCGCCGGCGAGCCGCGGGTCACGCGGGTCGCCGCCGACCGCACCGAGCAGGATCGCGTCGTGCTGCGCGATGGCCGCCATGTCGTCGTCGGTCAGGATGTCCCCGGTCTCCAGGTACCGTGCGGCACCGAGGGAGAACGGGGTCTCCTGCACCACGAGGTCGTCCGGCAGGACCGCGTGCAGGACCTTCAGCGCCTCGGCGACGACCTCGGGGCCGATGCCGTCGCCACGGATGACCGCGAGTCGGATCGTCTGCGCAGTGCTCATGTCCGCCACTCCCCTAGAGCGTGATGTCGATCTCGCGGAGCGAGGAGGCGTCGATCGCCGAGCGGACGTGCTCGAGGATCTCGGCAGGGACGGGTGAGTCGACCGTCAGCACGCTCAGCGCCTGGCCGCCCGCGGCTTCGCGCGAGATCTGCATCGCGGCGATGTTGATGCCGGCCTGGCCGAACTCCTTGCCGTAGACCGCGACGATGCCCGGTCGGTCGGTGTACTCCATCACGACGTGGTGCCGGTCGAGCGGCACCTCGACGTCGTGCCCGTTGATCTCGACGAGCTTCTCGACCTGCTTCGGGCCGGTGAGCGTGCCGGACACGCTGATCGCCGGGCCGTCCGACTGCGCGCCGCGGATGGTTAGCACGTTGCGGTACTCGGGGCTGTCGGTCTCGGTGATCAGGCGGACGGTGACCCCGCGCTGCTCCGCGATGAGCGGGGCGTTGACGTAGGAGACCTGGTCGCTCACGACGTCGGTGAAGACACCCTTGAGTGCCGCGAGCTTCAGCACGCTGACGTCGTACTCGGCCAGCTCGCCGTGCACCTCGACGTCGATGCTGGTGACCGGCGAGGTCGCGAGCGCGGTGAAGACCTGGCCGAGCTTCTCGACGAGCGGGATGCCGGGGCGCACGTACGGGTCGATGACCCCGCCGGCGACGTTCACGGCGTCGGGGACGAGCTCGCCGCCGAGGGCGAGACGGACCGACTTGGCGACCGAGACGCCCGCCTTCTCCTGCGCTTCGTCGGTGGAGGCGCCGAGGTGCGGCGTCACGACGACGTTCGGCAGCGCCAGGAGCGGCGAGTCCTTCGGGGGCTCAGCGACGAAGACGTCGAGACCGGCACCGGCGATGGTGTTCGACGTGAGGGCCCGGTGCAGGGCGTCCTCGTCGATCAGGCCGCCGCGGGCAACGTTCACGACGAACGCGGTCGGCTTCATGAGCGCGAACTGGGCGTCCGAGATCATGCCCAGCGTCTCCGGCGTCCGCGGCATGTGGATCGTGGTGAAGTCCGCCCGACGCAGCAGGTCGTCGAGGGAGACAAGCTCGACCCCGAGCTGCTGCGCACGTGCCGTGGTGACGTAGGGGTCGTACGCGATGACCGTCACGCCGAAGGCCTGCAGCCGCTGGGTGATGAGCGCGCCGATGCGGCCGAGGCCGATGATGCCGACGGTCTTCTCGTAGAGCTCGACACCGGTGTACGACGAGCGCTTCCACGCACCGGCGGCCAGCGAGGCGTGAGCGGCCGGGATGTGCCGCGCGAGCGACAGGATGTGTCCGACCGTGAGCTCCGCCGCCGAGATGATGTTCGAGGTCGGTGCGTTCACGACCATCACGCCGGCGGTCGTCGCCGCCTTGATGTCGACGTTGTCGAGGCCGACGCCGGCACGGGCGACGACCTTGAGGACCGGTGCCGCGGCGATCGCCTCGGCGTCGATCTTGGTGGCGGACCGCACGAGGACGGCGTGCGCGTCGGACAGCGCCGCCAGGAGCGCCGGACGGTCGGTGCCGTCCACGTTCCGGATCTCGAAGTCGGGCCCGAGGGCGTCGACCGTTGCGGGCGAGAGTTCTTCGGCGATCAGGACGACCGGCTTCGACACAGCAGCTGTTTCCTCACTCGAGACGGTTGGTATCCCACCATGCTATCGACGCGGGCCGGTGGTGACGACCGCGGGAGCGGTCCTGTGGAGAACCACACGACGGCCAGGGCCCACGCCGCCGGTTCCGGAGCGCCGCGCCAGCGGCGGTCCGGCCGTGCCGGTGGGGAGAGGCGCGGGGCGGTGCCGCACCGCGCCTCCTGGCCGTCGGCGGGTCGCGTCAGAAGTCCAGCAGCGTCGGGACGAACAGCTGGAGGTCGAGCCAGAGGGCGCCGGCGCCCGCGAAGGCGACCACGAACACCGCGATCGTGACGGGCAGGCTGGCGCGCCGGGTGATGAGGATCGCCGCGACGAAGGCGACCGGCGCGATGAGGATGTCGAGCACGAGCCACAGCCACGGGGTGCTGGTCTGCAGCGAGTCGCCGCCCGAGGTCGTCTGGAGGAACGCGTTGAAGGCGTCCACCCGCTGGTTGATCTGCGTGAGGTTGCCGACGGCCTGCACCGTCATGTACGCGAACAGCGCCGCGAACACGACCCAGACCACGAGCTTCGCGACCACGGGGGCGCTGCTCCGGCGGGTCGTCGCCGGCACTGCCCCGGTCACCCGAAGCTCCGCGTCAGGAGGAACGGCCAGGGGAAGAGCACGACGGCACCGAGGAGCATCCAGAGCAGGCGGGTCCGCGTGCGGCTGCTGCGCGCCGCCCAGAGCACCACCGTGAACCAGAGTGCCGGCGCGAGGATCGCGAGGAAGCGGAGCACCTCGACGAAGAGCGTCAGGACCGTGTCGACGCCGGAGACGTACGCGGTCGACGCGGTGAGGAGCCAGGCCACCGTGTAGAGCAGGTAGAGGCCACCGAAGATGCCGAACCCGACGAGTGCACCGGAGGTCTCGGGGGCCTCGGGGTCGCGCGCTCCGCGGTCGCGGACCGCCACCGGGTTGTGCGCCGCGTCGACGTGCGTGGCGTCGTCGGCGTCACCCCAGCTGAGGGCGGCGTCGTCGGTGTCGACGGCGTTCGGCACGTCCGGGTCGATCGACCCGTCTGGTGGGGATGCTGCCGTGGTCATGCCCCGATTCTACGAGGGACGCGACGTCGGGCGGACCAGCGGGTGTCGGCGAGTGGCGCGGCGGCGGCGTCGGTCAGACGTCGGCAGGCTGCGTCGCGAGCACCTCGGCGACCACGTCACGGACTGCCGGGAAGAGCGGGTGGCTCTCCATCAGGCCCGTGAGGATCTCGGTCAGCGCGTGCGCGGTCGCCCCGGAACGCAGGAGCGCGTGCAGCTCGATCGACTCCGGGTCGTTCTCGTCGTCGAAGGCGAGTGCCGCACGGACGGCCCCGAGCAGGTGCTCGACGGGCAGGCCGCGCTCGGCGAGCTGCGATGCCGGGCCGACGAAGCGTTCACGACGGCCGAGCTTGCGGAGCGGATTGCGTCCGACTCGCGCCGTGGAGTCCGGCAGGTGCGGGTTCGCGATGCGGGACAGGTTCGCGGCGACGTAGCGCGCGTGGTCCTCGGGGTCGAAGCCGTGCTTCGCGATGAGCAGCGCGGTGGTCTCGGCGAGCACGCCGTCGACCTCGGCGCGGACGGCGTCGTCCTCCAGGGCTTCACGGATGAGCCGGATGCCCCGCACGTACCCGTGGTAGGCGGCCGTGGCGTGGGCGGTGTTCACCGTGTAGAGCTTGCGCTCGACGAACGGCTGCAGGTCGTCGACCCAGGTGACGCCCTCGATCGTCGGCGGTTCGGCGTCGGAACCCAGGAACGGGGTGCGCTCGATGACCCACTCGTAGAACGGTTCGAGCACGACGTCGAGGCCACCCGACTGGCCGAGGACGCCGGACTGGTCGGGCACGATGCGGTCGATGGCGCAGTTCGCGAAGACGGCGGCGATGTCGCGGTCTTCGAGGATCGGAGCGCGGCGGATGCTGGCGTGCAGGGAGTCGGTCGCGTTGAACGCGTTCTCGCACGCGACGATCGTGACGTCGCCGTGCTCGAGCGGTCGTGCCGCGAGCCCTTCGGCGATGAGCGGCGCGACGAGCGGGAGCGTGCGGGCCCCCACGGCGGTGGTCACGACGTCGGCCTCGGCGATGGCCCGGACCACGCGCTCGCGGTCGGTCTTGCTGTTCAGGGCACGGAACCCGTAGACGAGGTGCTCGACCGGCATCTCGCCGACCTCGTGCACCACGAAGCGTCCGGCTTCGTTGAGGGCCGAGACCACGCGTTCGTCGACGTCGACGAAGGTGAGCTCGTAGCCGCTCGCCACGAGGAACTGGCCCACGAACCCGCGCCCGATCTTGCCGGCGCCGATGTGGACCGCTCGCTTCGTCACCGCCATCCGACGATCATCCCATGCTGGTCGGGGCGGTCCTGACCGCCGGAGCGCAGCACGGCCGACGAGTGTCGGGAATCGGCCGCGGGGAGCGCGGAGGCATGCCGGTCCGCGGCGTGGGGGCTGGAGAAGAGCTGATGCATAACGTTCGGGTCACATCGCGAGGCGGCGGTGCAGGGTGCACCGCCGCCTCGTCGTCGAGTGTTCTCGGAAGACTACCGCGCGGCCGAGCCGTCGACGTAGTCACCGTCGTTCTGCTTCCACGCGAAGAGCGCGCGGAGCTCACGGCCGGTGGCCTCGATGGGGTGCCCCTCGCCCTTGGCGCGGAGTGCCTTGAACTCGGGGGCGCCGGCGTCCTGATCGTCGATGAAGCGCTTCGCGAAGGCCCCGTTCTGGATGTCCGCGAGCACCGCCTTCATGTTCTCCTTGACGTCCGGCGAGATCACGCGGGGGCCGGAGACGTAGTCACCGAACTCGGCGGTGTCGGAGATCGACCAGCGCTGCTTGGTGAGGCCGCCCTCCCAGATGAGGTCGACGATGAGCTTGAGCTCGTGCAGGACCTCGAAGTAGGCGATCTGCGGCTGGTAGCCCGCCTCGACCAGGGTCTCGAAGCCGTACTGGATGAGCTGCGAGGTACCACCGCAGAGGACGGCCTGCTCACCGAACAGGTCGGTCTCGGTCTCCTCGGTGAAGGTCGTCTTGATGCCGCCGGAGCGGAGCCCGCCGATGGCCTTGGAGTACGACCACGCGAGGTCCCAGGCGGAACCGGACGCGTCGACCTCGACGGCGACGATGACGGGGACGCCACGGCCGGCCTCGTACTCGCGGCGGACGGTGTGACCGGGACCCTTCGGCGCGACGAGCGACACGTCGACGCCCTCGGGGGCCTCGATGTAGCCGAAGCGGATGTTGAAGCCGTGGCCGAAGACGAGCGTCGCGCCCGGCTTGAGGTTCGGGCGGATGTCCTCGGCGTAGACGATGCGCTGGACCTGGTCCGGCGCGAGGATGACGACGACGTCGGCCCAGGCCGTGGCGTCGGCCGGCGTGTGGACCTCGAAGCCCGCCTCTTCGGCCTTCTGCCGGCTCTTCGAGCCCTCCTTGAGGCCGATCTTCACCTCGACGCCCGAGTCACGGAGGTTGAGTGCGTGGGCGTGGCCCTGCGAGCCGTAGCCGATGACCGCGACCTTCTTGCCCTGGATGAGCGTCAGGTCGGCGTCAGCGTCGTACACGATGTCAGTCACGAGGGTGTGTCTCCTTGGTTCTGTGGGAGTGCCGGGCACCGTCGGCGCCCGGGAAGGGTGTGACGGGCGCTCAGCGCACCCGATCGGTGATGCTCTTCGGTCCGCGGCCCATGCCGAGGAGACCCGCACGGGCGAGCTCCTTGACGCCGTAGGGCTCGAGCACGCGGAGGATCGCCTGGATCTTGCCGGGGTCGCCGGTCACCTCGACGATCAGGGAGTCGGTCGCCACGTCGACGACCTGGGCACGGAACAGGTTCACTGCTTCGAGCACCGCCGAACGCGTCTGGTTGTCGACGCGCACCTTCACGAGCATGTGCTCGCGCTGGACCGACTGCGAGAAGTCCAGTTCGACGATCTTGATGACGTTCACCAGCTTGTTGAGCTGCTTCGTCACCTGTTCCAGCGGCAGGTCCTCGACGTCGACGACGACCGTGATCCGGCTGAGGCCGTCCACCTCGGTGTTGCCGACGGCGAGCGACTCGATGTTGAACCCGCGTCGGGCGAACAGTCCCGCGACACGGGTCAGCAGACCGGGCTTGTCCTCGACGAGGAGGGAGAGGACGTGGCTCATGCGGTTTCTCCCGTCATGTCGGCGTCTTCGTCGTCCCAGGTGGGCGCGAGTGCCTGGGCGTACTCGATGGACGAGTTGCTGACGCCCTGCGGGACCATCGGCCAGACCATGGAGTCACGGCTCACGACGAAGTCGATGACCACCGGACGGTCGTTGGTGGCGAGGGCGAGCTCGATCGCGGCGTCGACCTCGTCGGCCTTCTCGACGCGGATGCCGAGGGCACCGTACGCGTCGGCCAGCTTCACGAAGTCCGGCACACGGCGCGAGGCGTGCCCCGTCTCGAGGTCGGTGAACGAGTGCCGGCCGTCGTAGAACAGCGTCTGCCACTGCCGGACCATGCCGAGCGACGAGTTGTTGATGATCGCGACCTTGATCGGGATGTCGTTGATGACGCAGGTCGCGAGTTCCTGGTTCGTCATCTGGAAGCAGCCGTCGCCGTCGATCGCCCAGACCACGCGGTCGGGCTGGGCGACCTTCGCCCCCATCGCCGCGGGGACCGAGTAGCCCATGGTGCCGGCACCGCCGGAGTTGAGCCAGGCGTTGGGCCGCTCGTACTTGATGAACTGCGCGGACCACATCTGGTGCTGCCCGACACCGGAGGCGTACACGGCCTCGGGGCCGGAGAGCTCCCCGATGCGCTTGATGATGCCCTGCGGGGCGAGCAGCCCGTCGGTCGGCTCGGCGTACCCGAGCGGGAAGTCGGTCTTGAGCTGGTGGAGCTTCGCCCACCACTCCTCCGTCGAGGCGCGGTCCTCGACCGCGATGCCACCCCAGGCGTCGAGCAGGTCGACCAGGACCTCGCGGGCATCGCCGACGATCGGGACGTCGGCGAAGCGGATCTTCGAGATCTCGGCGGGGTCGATGTCGACGTGCACGACCTTGGCGTCCGGCGCGAACTCGTCGGCCTTGCCGGTGACACGGTCGTCGAAGCGGGCACCGAGGGCGACGATCAGGTCGCTGTCCTGCAGGCCGAGCACCGCCGGCACCGTGCCGTGCATGCCGGGCATGCCGAGGTGCTGCGGGTGCGAGTCCGGGAACGCGCCGCGCGCCATCAGCGTCGTGACGACCGGCGCACCGGTCGCCTCGGCGAAGCGGAGGAGTTCGGCGGTCGCACCGGAGCGGATGACGCCGCCGCCGACGTAGAGCACCGGACGCTGCGCCTCGGACAGCAGCTGGGCGGCCGCGGTGATCTGCTTGCCGTGCGCCTTGGTGACCGGGCGGTAGCCGGGCAGGTCGAGCTTGGGCGGCCACACGTAGGGCGCGGACTTCTGCTGCGCGTCCTTGGTGATGTCCACCAGCACCGGGCCGGGGCGACCGGTCGTCGCGATGAGGTGCGCCGCGGCGAGGGTCGCCGGCACGTCGGCCGGGTCGGTCACCAGGAACGAGTGCTTCGTGATCGGCATCGTGATGCCGACGATGTCCGCTTCCTGGAAGGCGTCGGTGCCCATCAGCGTCGAGAACACCTGGCCGGTGATCGCGATGAACGGCACCGAGTCCATGTAGGCGTCGGCGATGGCGGTGACGAGGTTCGTCGCGCCGGGACCCGACGTGGCGATGGCGACGCCGACCTTGCCGGACGACGAGGCGTAGCCCTCGGCGGCGTGGCCGGCGCCCTGCTCGTGACGGACGAGGATGTGCCGGATCGTGGTGGACGCCATCAGCTCGTCGTAGAACGGGATGATGGCTCCGCCGGGCAGGCCGAAGACGTCGGTGATCCCGAGGTGCTCGAGCGTCCGGAGGACGGCTCCCGAGCCGGTCAGGATCTCCGGCGACCGGCGTGCACCGGCGGCCGCGGACAACGGAGTTGCTTCCGTGGGCATGAGTGGTCCTTGCCTGAGTGGTGGCGGTGGTGCGGGTGTCGGACGCTAGCCCGTGACCGCGCCCTGGGCAGCGGACTTGACGAGCTTGGCGTACTTCGCGAGGACTCCGCGGGTGTAGCGCGGGGGCAGCGGGGCCCAGCCGTCACGGCGGGCCTCCAGCTCGGCCGGGTCGACCAGTAGGTCGAGCGAACGAGCCGCGATGTCGACACGGATGCGGTCGCCATCACGAACGAAAGCGACTGGACCTGCGTCCACTGCTTCCGGTGCGATGTGGCCGATGCAGAGGCCGGTTGTGCCGCCTGAGAATCGACCGTCGGTCAAGAGTAGTACATCCTTGCCGAGGCCGGCGCCCTTGATGGCCGCCGTGATGGCGAGCATCTCGCGCATGCCTGGGCCGCCCTTGGGGCCCTCGTAGCGGATGACGACGACGTCGCCCTTCTGGATGCCTCCCTCGGTCAGGGCGTCCATCGCCGCGCGCTCACGGTCGAACACACGAGCCGGGCCCTCGAAGACCGAGGCGTCGAAGCCCGCGGTCTTCACCACGGCGCCCTCGGGTGCGAACGAACCCTGCAGGACGGTCAGGCCACCGGTTTCGTGGATCGGGTTGTCGAGGGTGCGGAAGACCTCGCCGTCGAGTGCCGGCGGGTCGATCTCGGCGAGGTTCTCGGCGACGGTCTTGCCCGTCACGGTCATGCAGTCGCCGTGCAGCAGGCCCGCGTCGAGCAGCGCCTTCATGATCACGGGGATGCCGCCGTTGCGGTCGACGTCGACCATGACGTACTTGCCGAAGGGCTTCATGTCGGCCAGGTGCGGGACCTTCGAGCCGATGCGGTTGAAGTCGTCCAGCGACAGCTCGACCTCGGCCTCGTAGGCGATCGCGAGCAGGTGCAGGATGACGTTGGTGGAACCGCCGAGGGCCATCGCGACGGCGATCGCGTTCTCGAAGGCTTCCTTCGTGAGGATCTGGCGTGCGGTGATGCCGTGCTCGAGCATGTTCACCACGGCCTCGCCGGAGCGGTGCGCGTAGTAGTCACGGCGACGGTCCGCGCTCGGCGGAGCAGCCGAACCCGGCAGCGACATGCCGAGGGCCTCGGCGACCGAGGCCATCGTGTTCGCGGTGTACATGCCACCGCAGGCGCCCTCGCCGGGGACGATGGCGCACTCGATCTTCTTGAGCTCTTCCTCGCTCATGGTGCCGGCCTTGCACGCGCCGACGCCCTCGAAGGAGTCGATGATCGTGACTTCCTTCATCGTGCCGTCGGCCTGCTTCACGTAGCCCGGCATGACCGAACCCGCGTACAGGAAGACGCTCGCCAGGTCGAGGCGTGCGGCGGCCATCAGCATGCCGGGCAGCGACTTGTCGCAGCCCGCGAGCAGGACCGTGCCGTCGAGGCGCTCGGCGTTGACGACGGTCTCGACACTGTCCGCGATGACCTCACGCGAGACGAGGGAGAAGTGCATGCCCTCGTGGCCCATCGAGATGCCGTCGGAGACGGAGATGGTGCCGAACTGCAGCGGGTATCCGCCACCGGAGTGCACGCCCTCCTTCGCACCCTGTGCGAGACGGTCGAGCGACAGGTTGCAGGGCGTGATCTCGTTCCACGAGGACGCGATGCCGATCTGCGGCTTGCTCCAGTCCTCGTCTCCCATACCGACGGCCCGCAGCATGCCACGCGAGGTGGTTGCTTCGATCCCGTCGGTGACGACCCGGCTGCGCGGCTTGACGTCGATATCAGGCATGGGATGAGTCTAGGACGGTTTGGGATACCAGCCGTCCACCCCCGTGCTTTCTCATGCTCGGGGGCCGTTATCAGCGGGTGGCGCGCAGCCTCGCCAGCTGCTTCAGGACCCCGGTCAGTGCCGCCGGGTCGGCGATGCGGTACCCGGCCCGGGTCTCGCCCGGTCCGACCTTCACCCCGACGTCGCCGTCGCCGAGCACGCGGAAGGCGTCCTCGTCGGTGACGTCGTCGCCGGCGAAGAACACCGCGTCGGCGCCGTGCAGGTCGCGGAGCCGGGCGATGGCGTCACCCTTCGTGACGTGCCGCACCGCGAACTCGACGATGTCCTTGCCACCGCGCTCGAGCACCTCGGGGTCGGCCTCGTGCGCAGCACGGCTCSCCGCCGCGTCTGCCTCGGCCGCGACCTCGGCGGAGACACGTCGGGTGTGCACCCCGTGCCCGGCGGGCTTGTGCTCGATGACGACGCCCGGGAACCGTGCCCCGACCTCGTCGAGCGCCGCACCGATCCGTGCGACACGATCGACCTCGTCGTCCGTCAGCGCGGCCTCGTCGTGGCCGTCCACGCGCCACTCGACACCGTGCGAGCCGACGAGCGCCATGTCCTCGGGCGCGTGGGTCACCTCGGCGAGGCTGCCGAGGGGACGCCCGGACACGAGCACCACCTCGGTGTCCTTCGCGCGGTGCAGGGTCAGCACCGCCGCCCACGAGCCGGGCAGCGCCCCGACCTGCGACGGGTCGTCGGCGAAGGGGGCCAGTGTGCCGTCGAAGTCGAGGGCGACGATGAGTCGCGGCGCAGCCGCGAGCGTCTCGAGGGCCGCGTCGATGGCGGACTGGTCGGTGGTGGTCTCAGTCATCACGTGCCTCCCGGGTGTCCTCGGCAGCCCTGGCGGACTGGGCGTCCTGGTCGAAGATCGACATGTTGTCGGTCTGCGCCTCACGGTGCTGCTCGCGCGGGTCGGCGGCGGACGGGTCGATCTGGGCGTTCCGCGGCGCGTGGCGGTCGAGCGCCTCGAGGAACGAGCGCGACCAGCGCGCAACGTCGTTGTCGCGGACCCGCTTGCGGAGCGCACGCATGCGCGTCGACCGCTCGCGACGCGGCATCTGGATCGCACGTTCGATCGAGTCCTTGAGCGCACCGATGTCGTGCGGGTTGACGATCACGGCCTGCTTGAGTTCGTCGGCTGCCCCGGCGAACTCGGACAGGATCAGCACGCCGTCGTTGTCGAACCGGGCGGCGACGTACTCCTTCGCGACGAGGTTCATGCCGTCCCGCAGGGCCGTGACGAGCATGATGTCGGCGGCCAGGTACAGCGCCACCATCTCCTCGCGCGGGTAGCCGTGGTGCAGGTACGAGATCGGCTGGTGGCCGATGACACCGAGGTCGCCGTTGATGCGGCCGACGCTCAGCTCGATCTCGTCGCGGAGCGCCGCGTACGAGTCGACACGCTCGCGGCTCGGGCTCGCGACCTGGATGAGGGTGGCGTCCTCGACCGCGATGCGGCCGTCCTCCACCAGCTCACCGAAGGCCTTGATGCGGTGCCGGATGCCCTTGGTGTAGTCGAGCCGGTCGACGCCGAGCAGCACCGTCTTGGGGTTGCCGAGGCTCGCGCGGATCTCCCGCGCACGCTCCTGCACCTCGGGCTTGCGGGCGATCGCCTCGAAGCTCTCGGCGTCGATCGAGATCGGGAAGTGCCGTGCCTCGACGTGACGGACCGTGATGCCCTTGCGGCTGCGCGGGGCGGCCGGGTCGTCGACGGGGACGTCGATCGTGGTGCCCTTGGTCGTGTAGCCCTTGATGTGCCGCACCGCGCGCAGGAAGTCGCTGGCGTCGTCGTGACGCTGGAAGCCGATGACGTCGGCGCCGAGCAGCCCGTCGAGGATCTGCGCACGCCACGGCAGCTGTGCGTAGATGCCGACCGGCGGGAACGGGATGTGGTTGAAGAAGCCGATCGTCAGGTCGGGACGCTTCGCCCGGAGCAGGGCCGGCACGAGCTGCAGCTGGTAGTCCTGCACCCAGACGATGCCGTCCTGCTCGACGATCTCGGCGATCTGCTCGGCGAAGCGCTCGTTGACCCGCTTGTACGCGTTCCACCAGTCGCGGTGGTAGCTCGGGTGCTCGATGACGTCGTGGTACAGCGGCCAGAGCGTGTCGTTGCTGAAGCCCTCGTAGTACTCCTCGACGTCATCGTCGGAGAGCGGCACGGGCACGATGTGGATGCCCTCGTTGTCGAACGGTGCCACCTCGACCTCGGCCTGCCCCACCCAGCCGACCCAGGCTCCGTCGTTCGCGCGCATGACGGGTTCGAGGGCGGTGACGAGGCCACCGGGCGAGTGCCGCCAGCCCTCGTTGCCGTCCTGGTCGACGACGCGGTCCACCGGGAGACGGTTGGAGGCGACGACGAACGAGTAGCGGGTCTGTTCGGTGCGGTCTGCAGGCATGGGGTGGTGTGATCTCCGTTCCGCCCGGCCGGAGCCGGGTGCGTCGGGTGCGTCGGTGCGTCGGCCGGCGTGGTGTGCCGGGTCCGGCGTGCTGCGCCGGGTGCGCTGCCGAAGTTACCAGCGTGGGGACAGCACATTCACGGGCGATCGGCGGTTCCGCTACGCTGCAGGCACGTGTCGGGGGGACACGGGTGCTGGAGTGCGGCGCCGGCCTCCCGGTCGGAGAGGACCCCCAGCCGTGAGCGAGAACCCGCCCAACCAGCCCGTCCCGCCGTCGCAGCCCGGCGGCCAGCCCGGCCCCGGCCAGCCGGCTTGGAATGGCCAGCCCGGCCCCGGCCAGCCAGCTTGGAACGGCCAGCCCGCCTGGCAGCAGCAACAGCAGCCTGGAGGCCCGCAGCAGTGGCCGGGTCAGCCCGCCCCCGCCGCGCAGCCGTCCGATGCGTTCGGTCGCTTCCTGCGGTCCGTGTCCGGTCGCGACTGGCTGGCGGCCGTCCTCGCCGCCGTCGGCGGCTGGGTCGCAGCCTACGTCGTCGCGGGGCTCTCCCTGCTCATCACCGTCGGGCTGCTCGCGTCCGGCGGCAGCGGTTCGGCCGCTCCGTCCACCGGGTCCGGCACCGACCTCGGCGCGGGTCAGGCCCCCGACGTGGAGTCCCTGCTCTCCGGCGTGAGCGTCCTGCTCGGTGCGCCGGCGCAGCTCGTCGCCCTCGCCGACCTCGGCCGGCTGCACCTGTCCGGGTCGATCGGGTTCCTCGGTTCCGGATCGGGCTCGCTCGCCGTGGTGCCGGCGCTGGTGCTCGCCGCGCAGGTCGTGCTGGCCGTCGTGCTCACCCGGCGGATCCGCAGCCGTGCACTCGGTCGCTCCCAGGTGCTCGTCACCGCGGTGGTCTCCGGTCTGGTGACCACGGTGCTCACGAACGTCGCGGCCGCACTGTTCGCGATCCGGTTCCCGTCGGTGTCCGGTGCGGTCATCGAGCCGGTGCACGCCGTCGGTGTCGGCAGCATCCTCGGGGCGTTCGTCATCGGTGCCCTGGCGGCGCTCCTCGCTCGGCCCTCCGTGCTCGCCGGTCGCAGCGTCTTCGCCGTCCGTCTGCTCGGCACGCTCCGCGTCGCCGCGTCGCAGCTGACGGTCCTCGTCGTGCTGGTCGCCGTCGTCGTCATCGTCGTCGCGCTCATCGCCCAGCCCTCCTACGGCTCCGCGCTGCCGCTGTTGCTCGGCAACGTCGCGATCGGGCTCACGGCGCTCGGGTTCTTCGGTGGTGTGGGCACGTCCGGCTTCGGGTCCGCCAGCGACAGCGCCTCGGTGTTCGGCGGAGCGGGTGGCTGGACCTGGCTCGTCGTGCTGTTCGTCGTCGTCACCTCGATCATGGCCGGGCTCGCACTCGCCGTCCGCCGCAACGACCGGATGCGCTCGACACTGGACTGGGTCGTCACGCCGCTCGTGTGGTTCGCACTCGGCCTGCTGTTCTTCGTCCTCGGCACCGGGGTCGTCTCGTACCAGGTGAGCAGCACGAGTTCGGTGGACGGGTCCGGGTCGATCGGCATCGCGCCCTGGACGCCGATCGTCTTCGCCATGTGGGGTGGCGCGATCGAGGTCGTCGCCCGGTACCTGGCTCCGGTGCTCCTGCCCCGTCTCGGCGGTGCCGTGGTGCTCCGCACGTCGCGTGTGGTCGGGGCGGACCCCCGCCCCGTGGTGCCGCAGGCGTTCCCGGCCGCAGCCCCCGCCGACACGGGCATGCCCGCTGCCCCGGCGGCTCCCGCCGACCAGACCGTTCCCGGTGCGCCTGCCGCGCCCGGTGTGCCGGATGCTCCCGGTGCATCGGGTGCTCCGGCGGCTGCCGGCGATCCGGCTGCCGCCGCGTGGACCACTCCCCCGGCCGCCGACCAGCAGGCGCCGTACCCGCCGTCCGGGTCCGCCCCGCAGTCCGCGTACGGGTCGCAGCCGCCCTACGGCGCGGGCAACCTGCCGCCCTACGGGGCGCAGCCGGCGTCCGGTGGTCAGCCGGCGTACGGGTCGCAGCCGTTCATCGGCGGCGGCGCCCCGGCCCCCGCCCCGATGTCCCCGCGGGCCAAGAAGATCCTGGTCCGTTCGCTCATCGCCGGCGGTGCCGTGATCGTGGTCGTCGTCGCGGGTGCGGTCACGACGAGCGTCCTCCGCGCCAACGTGTGGGGCCCGGCCCCGACGGTGAAGTCGTACGTGCAGGCCATCGCCAGCGGTGACGCCGACACCGCCGCCGACCTGAGCGACGTGCCGGACGACGCCGCGATGCTCGACACGAAGGTGCTGCGGAGCGCGAAGGACCGTCCGTCCGACATCCACGTCGGGCGGGTCGCCCAGACCGGGGACTCGGCGATCGCCACCCTGAGCTACACGCAGGACGGCAAGAACCGCTCCGGTCAGGTGACGTTGCGCCGGACCGGCACCTCGTTCCTGGTGAAGGACGAGTGGCGTGTCACGCAGCCGCTCGCCCAGCAGGTGACCCTGACGGCGTCCGAAGTGCTCGAGGGTGCACCGGTGACCGTCGGCGGCAAGGAGATCGGGAAGATCAGCGACGGCAAGTTCACGTCCCTCGCCTACCCCGGCAGCTACGAGGTCTCGGTCGGCGGGTCGAAGTACTTCACCGGCGGCACCGAGAAGGTGAGCGTCGGGGCGGTCTCGTCCGGCTACGTCGACTTCGCGCCGAAGGCCACCAAGGCCCTCGAGCAGGACGCCGAGCAGTACGTGTCCGACCTGATCGACGACTGCGCCGAGAAGACCGAGCTCCGCGCCCTGAGCGGCTGCCCCTGGTACGGACCGTACGACGCCGACGGCGGCGTGCGGTACGACGTCACGTCGATGCCCGAGCTGGAGGTCGAGGCATCACGCTCCGGCACCGTGATGGTGACGAGCACGAAGGACGGGAGCGTCTCGTACGACTACAAGTCCTACCTCGGTGACAAGAAGCGCGGCGAGGACTCGTTCAGCGTGAGCGAGTACCTGAAGGTCGAGGACGGCAAGCTCGTCTCCGCGTACTGAGCAGGAGCCGACTGATCGGCGCAGGCTGAACGGGAGTCGCTGCACCGACTCCCCGGCACCACGACGGCCGACCCGCGATCCTCGCGGGTCGGCCGTCTCAGTAGGCTGACGGACATGGTCAGGACACGGGCGTGGTGCAAGGGCGACACGGTCGAGCGGGACTTCCCCGTCGACCGGATCTCCGACCTCGTCGCCGACCCGGACACCTTCGTGTGGATCGACCACACCGACCCGACGTCGGCCGACCTCGAGCAGATCGAGGAAGAACTCGGGATCCACGCCCTCGCCGTCGAGGACGCCGTCGAGCACGGCCAACGCCCGAAACTCGACCGGTACCGGGACAGCCTGTTCCTGGTCGTCTACGACGTGGGCGGCACGGACGACGCCGGTGACCTGATCACGCACGAGGTCAAGGCGTTCGTGACGGAACGCGCCCTCGTCACGATCCACGGGTCCGACGTCGACACCGCCCGGATGGAACACCGTCTGAGCGCGAACGCCGACATGGCCGGACACGGGGTGCCGTGGCTGGTGTGGGCGCTGCTGGACGCCGTCGTCGACCGGGCCACCGACACCGTCGAGGACCTGGAGCGGCAGATCGACGCGCTCGAGGACGACCTGTTCGAGCCGGGCGATCCCCGTGAGCAGCAGGTCCAGCGACGGTCGTTCCGGCTCCGCAAGACCCTCGGGGTGCTCCGGCGGCTGGTCGTGCCGACGCGGGACAGCGTCGCGTCGTTGCTGCACGGCGACGCGGAGACGATCTCGAACGGCATCCGGCCCTACTTCCGCGACGTCGAGGACCACCTCGTCTCGATCGCCGACTCGGTCGAACAGCTCCGCGACGCCGTGTCGAGCGTGCTGGAGACGACCCTGAACCTGGCATCGAACCGGCAGAACACCGTGATGAAGAAGGTCACGAGCTGGGCGGCGATCATCGCGATCCCGACCGGGGTGACGAGCTTCTTCGGGCAGAACGTCGCGTTCCCGGGCGAGGGCGCCTGGAGCGGACTCTGGGCGTCGCTCGCGATCATCACCGCGTCGTCGCTCGTGCTCTACCGCGTCTTCAAGACCCGCGACTGGCTCTGAGCGACGGCCCCGCCCGCGTCAGAGGGCGAGCGCCAGGACCCCGGCGACGACGGTGAGCGGCGCCACGATGCACCCGAGCGCCATGTACCGGCCCCACGACAGGTGCACACCCTCGGCCGACAGCCGTGCGTGCCACAGCAGCGTCGCGAGCGAGGCCCACGGCGTGATGAGGCAACCGGCGTTCACACCGATCAGCAGTGCCGCGTACCGCAGGGCCTCGTGCCCGGCAGCTGGTTCGAGCACCAGGTACGCCGGCAGGTTGTCGATGCCGTTGGCCGCCACCGCGCCGGCACCACCGAGCAGCAGCAGCGGCCCCGTTCCGGTTCCACCCTGCAGCGCGTGCACGATCGGGTCGGTGATGCCGGTCGTGTGCAGCGCCTCGACCACCACGAAGAGCCCGGCGGCGAACACCAGGGTGGACCACGGCACGCGGGACACCCGGAGCTCGGACGGCGACCGGAACGCCGCGACCACGACGAGCACCACGGCGGCCAGGACCGCGGCGATCCACACGGTCACCCCGGCGGTCAGGGCGACGACGAGCGCGACGAGCACGGCGGAGGCAGCCCAGAAGGACACCGGGTCGCTCGGCTTGCGGACGGACACCGGTGTGTAGCGGCCGAAGAGCTTGCCCCGGAACACCACCAGCAGGACGACGCACGGCACGACCACACCGGCGACCGCGGGCCAGGCCATCAGCCCGGCGAACGCCAGCGGGCCGTCGAGCCCCATCCGGTCGACGGCGAGCAGGTTGGTCAGGTTGGACACCGGCAGCAGCAGCGACGCGGTGTTCGCGAGCCAGACGGTGGTCAGCGCGAACGGCATCGGGGGCAGACCCACGCGCCGTGCGAGCGAGATCACGATGGGGGTGAGGAGCACCGCGGTGGTGTCGATCGACAGGAAGACGGTGCAGAGGACGGCGAGCACGACGACCGCGCCCCAGAGGCCGATGGTGCGCCCGCCACCGACCCGGGCGGCGACGTCGGCGAGGCGGTCGAAGACCCCGGCGTCCGCAGCGAGCTCGGCGACGATCGTCAGCCCGAGCACGAACCCGAGGACCGGCAGGACCCGGTCGGCGAGCACGGCGAGGTCGTCGAGGGGCAGCAACCCGAACACGACGCAGACCGCGCCGACCACGAGCAGGGCCGCTCCGATGACCGCTTGACGCACGAACGCTCCTTCACCCGGTGCCGCGGCCGGGTGACCGGCGGCGCTCCAATGTACGGGCCGGTAGCGTTGTCAGCACGACGACAGGAGGCCTCTGTGCGCAAGTTCATGTTCAACGGTGCGGTGTGGAGTTCGCTCATCAGCGGCTACAGCGTGCTGCAGACCACCCGACAAGGACCGCGTGACTGGCGGCTCGCGCTGACCTGGGTCGCGTGGATCGCCACCACCATCGTGGCCATCGGCACGGTCGTCGAGGACGACCGCGCCGTCAAGGCGCGCCAGTAGGTCGGAAGGCCGAAGGGGCCGCGGTCGCGACCCGCTGACGGACGGACGGGCGCGCCCCGCTCAGCGGCGACGCGAAGCGTTGCGCGGGGCGCGCCGACCGAGCCTGCGAGGGAGGCGTGCCAGCTGGCACCGGGCCTCCCGTCCGTCTTCCGTGCCGTCCACGGCAACCGGTGCCGCAACCGGGTCAGCGCTCGGAATCCGGGATGCCGGAGGTCTGGATCGGTCCGGTGAAGAGCGCTCCGCGCTCGTCGTCGCCGAACAGCTGCGAGTCGCCCTCGGTCGCGCGACCGCGTCCGCGTCGGCGCAGGGCCGGTGCGGTCGGCTCGGTGAGCTGCACCCGCTGGACCGGCAGGGCATCCGGGTGGGTGCGCTGGATCCACTCGACCATCTCCTCGCGGACGTAGCAGCGCAGGTCGAACAGGCCGCCGGCGTCCGGCGCCGTCACGAGGATGCGGACGCGGACCAGTCCCCCGACGGCGTCGGTGACCTGGAGCACCTTGACCCGGCGGTCCCAGATCGTCGACGTCTCGAGGATCCGGTCGAGCTCGGCGCGCATGTCGGCCGGGCTCACCCGCCAGTCGAGGTCGAACTCGACGGCGCCGAGGAGCTCGCTGCCGGTCCGCGTCCAGTTCTCGAACGGGGTGCTCGTGAAGTACGTCGACGGCAGCACGAACCGCCGGTCGTCCCACAGGTGCACGACGACGTAGGTCAGCGTGATCTCCTCGATCCGCCCCCACTGCTGCTCGACCACGACGACGTCGTCCACCCGGATCGACCCGGAGAAGGCGAGCTGCATGCCGGCGAACACGTTGCCGAGTGTGGACTGCGCGGCGAGGCCCGCGACGACGGAGATGAGGCCGGCGCTGGCGAGCACGCTCGCGCCCGCCGCCTCGACCCCGTCGAAGGTCAGCAGGATCGCTCCGACGGCGATGATGACGAGCAGGGCGACCGTGAGCCGACGGATGATGAGCACCTGGGTGCGGATGCGGCGCGCCTGCCGGTTGTCGGGCACGTCGATGCGGAAGCGGTGCAGCCCGAGGTCCTCGAGGAAGATCGCGACGTGGCACGCGAGCCAGCAGCCGACCGCGATCGTGACGATGAGGAAGCCGTGCACGACCTCGTCCCGCCACGGGTAGGCGTCGGGGTCCCGCGGGATGCTCGAGGTGAACGCGATCCAGAGCAGCACCACCAGCAGCACGGTCCGGAACGGGTGCTTCGTCCGGCGAGAGAGCACGCCGGCCCAGCGTTCCCGGCGCGCGACCGCCCGCAGGACCAGGTGCAGGACGAGGGCGACGACGGCGGTGACGAGCAGGGCGAACCCGGTCGCGACGAGCAGTCGGAGGAGGATGTCCATCCCTCCATGCAAGCAATGGACGACGGCCGTCGTTCAGGATCGGGCCGCCGTCGGCTGTGCGGACGTTCAGCAGCTTCCGTTCGTCGGAACGGGGGTTTGCGTGACGGCCCGGTCCGGAGCGCATGTAGGTTGTCGCGCATGACAGCGCAGAACGACACGGGTGTGAACCGAGCGCCGGCGAACGACTTCTCGCACGAGCAGGAGGGCTACCAGCACGGTCTGAAGCCCCGGCAACTGCAGATGATCGCGATCGGCGGCGCGATCGGAACCGGGCTCTTCCTGGGTGCCGGCGCACGACTGCACACCGCGGGCCCCGCGCTCGCGCTGACGTACCTGGTCGCCGGCGTCTTCGCCTTCTTCATCCTGCGTGCACTCGGCGAGCTCGTGCTGCACCGGCCGTCCTCGGGGTCCTTCATCTCGTACGCCCGAGAGTTCTACGGCGAGAAGTTCGCGTACGCGGCCGGCTGGATGTACTTCCTGAACTGGGCGATGACCTCCATCGTCGACACCACCGCCGTCGCGATCTACCTGCAGTACTGGTCCGCCTTCACCGCGGCGCCGCAGTGGCTGCTCGCACTGATCGCCCTGATCGTCGTCCTCGCGGCGAACATGGTCGCCGTGAAGGTGTTCGGCGAGCTCGAGTTCTGGTTCGCCCTGATCAAGGTGGCCGCGCTGGTGGCGTTCCTGGTCGTCGCGATCGTCTGGCTCGTCTTCGCGTTCCCCGTCGAGGCCGGTGGCGAGGCCGTCCGGACCGGGTTCACGATCTGGGGTGACAACGGCGGGCTGTTCCCGAAGGGGCTGCTCCCCGCGGTGATCGTGATCCAGGGCGTCGTCTTCGCCTACGCCGCGATCGAACTCGTCGGCACGGCATCGGGTGAGACGCAGAACGCCGAGAAGGTCATCCCGCGTGCGATCAACTCCGTCGTCTTCCGCATCGCGGTGTTCTACGTCGGGTCGATCGTCCTGCTCTCCCTGCTGCTGCCGTACACCTCGTACAAGGACGGCGAGAGCCCGTTCGTGACGTTCTTCTCGTCGCTCGGCAACCCGCACGTCGGCGCGATCGTCGGCGGCATCATGAACTTCGTCGTGCTCACCGCCGCGTTGTCGTCGCTGAACGCGGGCCTGTACTCGACCGGCCGGGCGCTGCACTCGATGGGCATGAACGGGTCCGCGCCGAAGTGGACCACGAAGATGTCGAAGGGCGGTGTGCCGTACGCCGGCATCCTGCTCACGGCGGCCTTCACCGTCGCGGGTGTCGTGCTCAACTACTTCGTCCCGAAGCAGGCGTTCGAGATCGCGCTGAACATCGCCAGTCTCGGCATCATCACCGCGTGGGGCACGATCATCCTGTGCCAGATGCGGCTGCGCCAGTGGGCCAAGCAGGGTCTGGCGAAGGAACCCTCGTTCAAGCTGCCCGGCGCTCCGGTCACCGCCTGGCTGACCCTGGCGTTCCTCGCCTCGGTCATCGTCCTGATGGCGATCGACTACCCGGTCGGCACGTACACGATCGCGTCCCTCGTGGTCATCATCCCGCTGCTCATCGTCGGCTGGTTCCTGCAGCGCGACCGCATCCTGCGCATCGCCGCCCTGCGCGAGGGCGTCACGGGTCCGTACCCGATCGGCGTCCGCAACCCGGCTGCCCAGGTCCGCCGTGACGACGACCGGAACGGAGACGGGGTCTAGCACGCCCCGGTTGTCCCCGGAACGCAAGGCCGCACCGCGCGATCACGAACGGTCCGGCACCCGTCGCTACCATCAGCGGGTGCCGGACCGTTCTGTTTCCCCCACCCTCGACCTGCAGCTCAGCTGGCGGGGTGCGTTCGGACGCCTCCGGGTGTTCGCGGACCGGCTCGAGGCCGAGACCGACTACCAGCGCGAGGCACGCACGGTGGTGCCGATGGACGCCGTGCAGGGGTGGCGCCTCGGGCCGTGCGACGAGGACGCGGTCTGCGTCGAGTTCGTCGCGGAGCAGGAGACCTACCGGGTGCTGCTCGACACCCCGGACGAGCAGCTCGCTGCGCTGGCGATCCGGAAGGTGCTCGGGCCCCCGCTGGAGTCCTGAGGACGCAGGGTCAGTCGTCGGTGTCGACGCGGTCGGTGACGACGTCACCGGAGCCGGCGTCGATGCGCACGCTGTGCTTCGTGCCGGACGAGTCGAGCACGTCGCCCTCCCAGACCACCGTGCCGACGTGGTCGTCGAGCCCGAGCTCGGTGACGGTCCCGGCGTGCAGGTCCTGGAAGGCGTCGACGGCCTGCTTGACGCTCAGGTCGGCGGCTGCGACGAAGCGCTCGTGCTCGGCCGTGTCGTCCGCGTCGCCGGCTTCGGTCTGTGGGGTGCCCGCGACCGAGGTGCCGTCGGCGTTCGTGTGCACCTCGTGCTCGGTGCCGTCCTTCGTCACGACGAGGACCTCGTAGGCGGAGGCGCCCTGCTCCTGCTCGACCGAGATGACGGTGCCCGAGCCGACCTCGCCGCGTGCGGTGGCGACCGCTGCGAGCAGGGCCTTGTTCGAGCCGACCGCCGCCGCGCCGGGCGAGGACGAGCCGTCGCCGCTGCCGCTGCCGCTGCCGGCGGAGTCCGTGGCCGACGAGCCGACCGAGCCGGAGCCGGCCGAGCCCGTGTCGTCGTCGGAGTCGTCGCTGGCGCAACCGGTGAGGGCGAGAGCCGCCACGATCGGCAGGGCGGCGAACGCGGCGACGCGGCGGGCGGCGGGCTTCTGGTGCTGGGTGCGGAAGTTCATGTGACGAGCATCTCGTCGGGGTGCTGAAGCAGGCCTGAAGCGACCTGTTCAGCCGCCGAGTGCGATGCGGACGACGAACCGGGCGCCGCCGAGCGGCGACGCGACGACGGTCGCGTCACCACCGTGCGCACGCACGGCGTCCCGCACGATGGCGAGCCCGAGGCCCGCGCCGCCGGCATCGCGGCTGCGGGCCTCGTCGAGACGGACGAACCGCTCGAAGACGCGTTCCCGCTCGCCCTCGGGCACGCCGGCGCCGTCGTCGTCCACCGTGAGCACCGCCGACCCGTCGTGCTCGGTGAGCGAGACTGCGACGCGGGTGCTCGCGTGCCGGACGGCGTTGTCGACGAGGTTCCGGACCACTCCGGCCAGCACGCGCTCGTCGCCGAGGACCCGCGCCGCCGAGATCGCCGAACCGTCCACCCGGACCGCGCGCACGGCGCCGTCCGTCCCAGACTCGGACTCGGACTCGGACTCGGCCTCTGCCCCGGTCGTGGCCCGTGCTCGTGCGCGGGCCACGGCGTCGAGGGCGAGGTCGTCGAGGTCGACGGGGCGCCGTGCCCGGATCCCGCCCTCGTCGAGGCGGGAGAGCTCGAGGAGCCCGGCGACGAGGTCCTGCAGGCGCACCGCCTCGGACCTGACGACGTCGGCGAGGTCGGCCACGTCGGAGCGTTCCGGGTGGGCGACGGCGACCTCGGCGTGCTGCCGGATCGACGCGATCGGTGACCGGAGCTCGTGGGAGGCGTCGGAGACGAACCGCCGCTGGCTCTCCGCGGACCGATCGAGGCGGTCGAGCATCGCGTTCATCGTCGTCGCGAGCCGCGCGACCTCGTCACCGGTGTCCGGCACCTCGACCCGGGCGTCCGGGTGGGCGGCACGGATCGTCTCGACCTCGGTGCGCATCCGCTCCACGGGCCGCAGCGACCGCCCGGTGACGGCCCAGGTGACCGCCACCAGCAGCAGCACGAGCACGGGCACCCCGACGGCGAGGAGCGCGACGGCAGTGCGGACCGCGGTGTCGGCCTGGTCGAGCGAGGCGCCGTAGACGAGCGTCGCCTCGCCGCCGCCCGGCAGGTCCACGTCGTCCGCGACGAGCAGCCACCGTTCACCGTCGTGGGACCACCGGGACTCGTCGGCGGTGGGCAGGGCGTCGCCGTCGGCGTCCTCGCCGTGCGCCAGGACCGCTCCGCCGTCGCCGATCACCTGCACCAGGACGTCCTCGTAGTCGGTGACCGCGGACGCGCCGTCCGCCTCGACCCGGGAGGACACCTGCTCGAGCCCGGCCTCGGCCGAGGTGCGCACGCCGTCGAGCAGCACGAGCCGCAGCACGACGACGAACGCCACCGCGCCGATGACCAGGGCCGCGAGCACGACGAGCCCCGCGCCGAGGGTGGTCCGGGCGCGGACCGACCGGAAGCGCCGCGGTCGGGTCGGCGCGCCGGGACGCGTGCCCGGGCTCGACCCGTCAGCCACCGTCGGCCGCCAACCGGTACCCGGCGCCGCGGACCGTCTCGATCGCGGCACGCCCGAAGGGCCGGTCGAGCTTTCGACGGAGGTGCCCGACGTACACCTCGACGATGTTCGGGTCCCCCTCGAAGTCGACGTCCCAGACGTTCTCGATGACGTCCCGCTTCGACCGCACCTGCCCCGGGTGCCGTGCGAGGTACTCGAGCACGGCGAACTCGCGGCTGGTCAGCTCGACCGGGTTCCCGCCCCGGGCCACGGTGCGCGCCGCGGGGTCGACCACCAGGTCGCCGAGCGTCAGCACCGTGGGGCGCTCCCGGGCGCCGCGGCGGACGAGCGCCCGGAGCCGGGCGACGAGCACCGGGTGCGAGAACGGCTTCGTGACGTAGTCGTCGGCCCCCGCGTCGAGTGCCTCGACCTGGTCCCACTCGCCGTCCTTCGCGGTCAGCATCAGCACGGGGGTCCAGTCACCGTCGGCACGGAGCTGGACGCACACGGCCCAGCCGCTCAGGCCGGGCATCATCAGGTCGAGCACGATCGCGTCGTAGCGGAACTCCCGCGCGTGCCACAGGCCGTCCACGCCGTCGTTCGCGACGTCGACCGCCCACCCCTCGGCCTCGAGCCCGCGGCGCACCCCGTCGGCGAGCCGGACCTCGTCGTCGACCACCAGCACACGCATGGCACCGATCCTGCCGTGTCCCGCTGAAGCAGGGCTGAAGCGGGCCGCGATGGTGGCCAGGGGCGGACGGGAGGCCCGTGGCGGCACCGCCACGCGCCTCCTGTCCGGCGGTGGTCCGGACCAGGGCCGCGCGGCCCGCCTGCGCGGGCTCAGACCAGCAGCAGGATCCCCGCGATGACGGAGGCGACGGCGATGGCGAGCGCGACGAGCAGGAGCACGAGGTGCACCGTGTAGAACGTCGTCGGCTTGCCGGCGGCGTCACGGGCACGCGTGTCCGTCGCGACCCGCTGGAAGAAGCGCGGCCAGGTGATGACGTTGAACACGGCACCGAGGAACAGGACGACTGCGGCGAAGACGAGCACGGTCCGATCCTAGACAACCCACGACCGGGACGAGACCGGGCAGGTGGTGCTCGGCCGCCCCCAACGCGGCCGAGTCCCGACCCGGCGAGGCCACAGGATCTGTAGCACTTGCTACAGACTGTACACGGCATGCCCCACAGCGTCGAGCACCGAACGGCTACGCCGTCTCGAGGGCGGCCTCGGCATCGGCGAGGACGGCACGCTCCGACTCGGTCAGGGACGCCCCTGCACCGCGGACCCCGTCGTTGATCTCGACGATGCGGCGGCTGAGGAGCGTCGCGGGGTCGTCGGTCGGCGGGTAGGCGTTGTCCACCCCGAGCCGCTCGTGCAGGGGCGCCAGACGCTGCAGCGCTGCGTCCACCCTGCGGGCACGGCGTCGGCGCGAGATCCGGTGCCCGAACACGAGCAGGAGCATCCCGGACGCCACGCACAGCACCGCTCCCGGCGTGGTGACGTCGTAGGGCAGCGAGAGCGCGTGCGTGACCTGCAGGTCGCCGGCGACGTGGGCGACGTCCATCACGACGACCACGACCATGCGGACGACCCCGAGCACTCCGCCGAGGATCAGGACCCACAACCCCACCAGGTCCGTGGTCGTCCGGGCCTCGCGCAGGCGCAGCACGCAGATGAACCCCGTCGCGCCGAGTGCCACACCGAGGTAGACGGTCTGCGCGATCGAGTAGACCGTGGCCGCCGGGTGCGAACCGGCGTCGAGCATGAAGGTCGTCGTGGTCGCGGGCTTGTCGAGCACGGTGAACGCGACGAGGACCACCACGACCACCACCACGAAGGACACCAGGACCGCGTTCCGGAGCCAGGGTCGTGCCGCCCCGACCGCCTTCGCCACGCCCCACAGCAGCGTGCTCGTGCCGGCCACCATGAGGCAGTCGCTGATCACGGTCACGACGTTGAACCCACCGAGCCGCGGATCGAGCCAGCGGTACAGCGGGTCGACGTTCGTGACGATGGTGGCGGCGAAGAGCAGGAACGTGAACGCGAGGGTGCGGTCCTGCCCGCGCTGCAGGACCAGCAGCACGATCGTCCCGACGAGGAGCAGCACCGCCTGGACGACGGCGATGATCACCCGAAGACCCCGCGGAAGGCACTCGGGCGGCCGCGGTGCTGGCGGATCACGGTGGCCAGGCGGTCGGCGAAGACCTCGGCCTCGTGCTCGTACGTGTTCGAGAACAGCCCACGGGCCAGCGCCCGTTCGACCTTGTACTCGGGCAGGTCGGGGATGACGTCGCGGATGTACGCGCTCTGCGGGGCGTGTTCCTGGTGCCGGTGCAGGACGTGGCCGAGCTCGTGGCCGATGACGAACGACCGGAAGGTCGGCGACGCGGTCGGCGAGATCATCACGAGGTGCGCGTGCTCGAGCGTGGCCACGAAGCCGCAGACGGGCTCGGCAGCTAGGAACGACTCCTCGCGCACCACGATCGACTTGCCGACGACGTCAGCCGCGGCGGCGACGGCCTGGTCGACGTCCGACCAGCCCTCTGCCGCACCACGAGCCCAGAACGCGTCGACGAGCGCGTCGGTCATGCGACGCTCCCCCGCTGCGATTCCTCCTCGAGCACCTCGGCGATGCGTCGGAGCGCGTCGGGCGACAGTTCGCCGGGGAAGGTCCGCGCCGCGAAGCCGCTCACGCGGGCGGACCGCAGGGACCGGACGAGGGCGAGCTGGGCGCCGATGCGTTCCGGTACCTCGCTGTCCTCGAGCAGGAAGCGTTCGTCGACCTCGAAGAACCCGGCCAGCAGGCGCAGGAGCTCGGTGTCGCGGTTGCGGCGGCCGTCGCCGGAGAGCATGTAGGTCCACTTGGCCCGGGACAGGGAGCCGCCGTGGGCCGCGACGTATTCTTCGATCGAGGCGAACGGCACCGGGGCACCGCGCTGGGACTCCTCGAAGTCGAGGAGCAGGTTGAGGCGGCGCGCGAGCTCGGCGGCGTCGAGCGCCCCGCCCTTCAGATCACCCGTGTCCATCTCGGACTCCTCCCCAGCCGTGTCCGCGCGGGGTGTCGGTCCGGCGCGTGGACGCCATGCTAGCGCGGACACCCGACACCGCGCCGTTACCCTCGTGGGCATGCCCCGCCGCTTCCCCGCCACCGTCGCGGCACGCGTCGAGCACGAGATCGTCATCACGAAGTCGCGCTTCATCACCACCGTGGCGCCCGTGTCCGGCGTCGAGGACGCCGACCGCGTGATCGCCGAGGTCCGCCGACGGTACTGGGACGCCCGGCACAACTGCACGGCGATGGTCACGGGCGTGCTCGGCGACCAGGCCCGCTCCTCGGACGACGGGGAACCCTCGGGCACGGCCGGCGTCCCGATGCTCGAGGTCCTGCGCCGTCGCGACCTGACCGACGTGGTCGTGGTCGTCACGCGCTACTTCGGCGGGGTGAAGCTCGGCGCGGGCGGGCTCGTCCGGGCCTACTCGACCTCGGTCTCCGAAGCGCTCGACACCGCCGTGCCCGTTCGTCGCGAGGCCCTGACGCAGGTGCGCTTCGACGTCGACCACGCCGATGCCGGGCGGCTCGACAACGTGCTGCGCGACTGGGTCCGGCACCACCACGCGACGCTCGGCCCGACCGAGTACGGGCAGGCGGCGACCTTCGAGGTGTGGGTCCCCCACGACGCGCTCGGGGCGCTGACCGCCGACCTCGCCGCGGCGTCGGCCGGCGCGCTCGAACCCGTCGTCGGCGAGGAACGGATCGTTAACGTCCCCACCGGCTGACGTCCGGTCAGACCGATGTCCGGTCCGGACTGACTTCTGCACTCCGACGCACCTCGGGCGTGTCCAGGTGCCGGAGCGCGAGGACCCCTGGAACGCACGAACGCCCCGACTCGATGAGCCGGGGCGTTCGTCCTGCGGTGCACCCCCTCGGACTTGAACCGAGAACCCACTGATTAAGAGTCAGTTGCTCTGCCAATTGAGCTAGAGGTGCATGTTCCGGCTTCCGTGCCGCAACGGGAATCAACAATAGCATGGGTTTCGCGCGCCCACGACCACTCGCGGGCGCACGACGCGAACAGGAGCACCATGACCGACCGTCTCGTCCCAGGCGACACCGCCCCCGACTTCACGCTGCCCGACCAGGACGGCGTCCAGCACTCCCTGGCCGCCCTGCGCGGCAAGAAGGTCATCGTGTACTTCTACCCGGCGGCCTCCACCCCGGGCTGCACCACCGAGGCCTGTGACTTCCGCGACAACATGTCCTCGCTGCAGGCCGCCGGCTACGAGGTGCTCGGCGTCTCGAAGGACGACCAGGCGAAGCTCAAGACGTTCCAGCACGAGCAGGCGCTGACCTTCCCGCTGCTGAGCGACCCCGACCTCGCCGTGCACAAGGCGTACGCAGCCTGGGGCGAGAAGAACAACTACGGCAAGATCGTCACCGGCACGATCCGCTCCACGATCGTGGTCGGCGAGGACGGCGCCGTGCAGCTGCCGCTCTACAACGTCAAGGCCACCGGGCACGTGGCGAGCCTGCGGAAGAAGCTCGGCCTGGTCTGAGAGCCGGCCACGCACCGGAGGCCCGGTGCCGGTTCCGAGAACCGGCACCGGGCCTCCTGTGTGTGGCGGACCAGACCGTCTACTCGACCGGGCGCGCGAGCGCGGCCGTCACCGACCGCGACAGCACCAGCGTGATGCCGAGCAGGGCCGGGATGAGCAGCACCCAGCCGACCGCGGCGACCCGGAAGACGCCCTGGAACGCCCCGATCGCGATGGCGCCCTGCAGGACCTGCCAGACGATGATGCCCGAGCGCACCCACGACCGGCCGTGCCACAGGCCGTTCAGCAGCGCACCGAGCCAGAGCGCAGCGATGGCGACGAGGACGGTGAGGGCGATGCCCGACGCGATGCTCGTGGCCGGCGCGACGAGCAGTTCGACGATCAGCACGACGGTCACGACCACCAGTGCGAGGAACTCGAGGCCGACCACGACGAGCAACCCCAGCATCGCTGGCGACCGACGCGCGACGGGGGCGGAGGGTTCGGTGTCGTTCGGGGTGTCGTCGTGCACAGTGATCCTCCAGCATCGGAACCCTTGATTTGGCCCTACCAGTATGGAACGATATTGGAGGTCGTTTGGACGGCACGATGTGGTGTGCGTCTCCCGTGGTTCATCGCTCCTCCCCCGAGCGTCTCGCGGGCGTCAGATTCGCTTCATGCGGACTCCTCCCCACAGTTGTCCCCTCCATGCCTCATGCATGGTCAGCGTTCCGATCCCCCGAACCACGGCCCCGGCCTGCCGTTCGAGCATCGACATCAAGGAGCACCACACATGGACTGGCGTGACAAGGCTGCCTGCCTCACCGCAGACCCCGAGCTCTTCTTCCCCGTCGGGAACACCGGGCCCGCCGTCGACCAGATCGAGAAGGCCAAGTCGGTCTGTGCGCGTTGCACGGTCACCGAGATGTGCCTGCAGTACGCACTCGAGAACAACCAGGACTCGGGTGTCTGGGGTGGTCTCAGCGAGGACGAGCGTCGTGCGCTGAAGCGTCGCGCCGCTCGCGCCCGCCGCGCGTCCTGACCCCGGTCGTCTGACACCACGACGCCCGTCGTCCCTTCGGGGACGGCGGGCGTCGTCGTGCGCGCGGGGATCGGCATGCGCGGGGGTCGTCATGCAAAACACCGGTGTTCACGCATCGAACACCCGGACACGGGTGTTCGACCGGTGAACACCGGTGTTGTGCGGCGCCCGGACTACGCCGCGGGGGCGGTCAGCCAGCGGAACGGGATGCTGATCGTCACCTCGGTGCCGCTGCCCGTCAGCGTGTGCCAGTCGATGGTGCCGCCGAGCTCACCCTGGATGAGCGTGCGGACGATCTGCGTCCCGAGGCCCGACCCGACCTTGCCCTCGGGGAGCCCGACGCCGTTGTCGCGGACCTCGATCTCCAGGTGGTCGTCGAAACGGCGGGCGACGATCTCGACCTCGCCGTCGCGGCCGTCCAGCCCGTGCTCGACGGCGTTCGTCACGAGTTCGGTGAGGCCGAGGGCGAGCGGCGTCGCGGCCTCGGAGGGCAGCACCCCGAACTCACCGGTCTTCTTCGGGTGCACGGTCGTGTTGTGCGACGCGGCGACCTCGGTGACCAGCTTGAGGACCGAGTCGAACACCTCGTCGAAGTCCACCGTCTGGCTGAGGCCGCTCGACAGCGTGTCGTGCACGACGGCGATGGCGGCGACACGGCGCATGGCGTTCTGCAGCGAGGTCCGCGCTTCGTCCGAGTGTGTGCGTCGTGCCTGGATCCGCAGCAGGGAGGCGACGGTCTGCAGGTTGTTCTTCACGCGGTGGTGGATCTCGCGGATCGTGGCGTCCTTGGTGATGAGCTCGCGCTCCTGGTGCCGCAGCTCGGACACGTCGCGGCACAGCACGATGGCACCGATGCGCTCACCGTGGTCGCGGAGCGGGATCGAGCGGAGCGACACTGTGACCCCCTTCGACTCGATGTCGGCCCGCCACGGCGCCCGGCCGGTGACCACGAGCGGCAGGGACTCGTCGACGTCGAGCTGGGCGCCGATGAGCTCGGTGGTGACCTCGGCGAGGGACTTCCGCTCGAGTTCCCCCTCGAAGCCCATCCGGTTGAAGGCGCTCAGGCCGTTCGGGCTCGCGAACGTCACGGTGCCGGCGGTGTCCAGGCGCAGCAGGCCGTCGCTGGCGCGGGGCGCCCCACGGCGGGGGCCCGCCGGTGCGCCGAGGTCGGGGAAGTCACCGGTCGCGATCATGCCGAACAGGTCGTTCGCGCTCGCGGTGAAGTTGAGCTCCTGGCGGCTCGGGGTCCGCATCTCGTCCTGGTTGGAGTGCCGGGTCACGACGGCGATCGGCCGTTCGGTGGTCTCGGCGCTCTTCGGGCTCAGGCGGCGGAGCACCGGGATCGCGCGGACGCGGGTCGGGGTGTCCTCGTACCAGTCCGGCTCGGCGGAGTCGACGACGCGGGAACCAGCGAAGCTCTCGGTCACCTGGCCGCGCCACTCCTCGCGGATCTCCTGCCCGACGATGTCCCGGTAGAACAGCGTCGCCGCGGAGCTCGGGCGGGCGTGCGCGACGGCCACGAACGAGCCGTCCTCGGCGGTCGGGACCCAGAGCACCATGTCGGCGAAGGACAGGTCGGCGAGGAGCTGCCAGTCCCCCACGAGCAGGTGGAGCCACTCCACGTCTGCTTCCGAGGAACGGCCTTGCGCGAGGACGAGGTCACTGAGGGTCGACACCCAGCCAGTCTAGGTCCGCCGCCTTGTGGAGAACGTCGCCCTCTCCACAGGGGAGACAGCGTTGTATTTCGTATGTCGTACGCCCCATACGCTCGCTCCAACGACGGAAGGGGCAGGGGTGGCAGAGCAGGCACGCCGCATCGATCACGAGACGACGGCGGTGCACCCACCGCCCCTGCGGATCGTGGAACCGGCACCGGAACCAGCCGCGGCGTCCGGTCCCCCGGAGCCCGAGTCGACCGCTCGGGCGCTCGGGCTCTGCGTCGCCGAGGTGCTCACCGGGGCACGCGAGGTCGACAGCATCGCCCGGTGGATCAGCGACGACGTGCAGCGCCACCTGCAGCAGCGGGCCGCGGTGGCGGCGCACGCCCGGGGATCCGGCCAGCGGGCCCGAGGGCGCCCGGTGCTCCGGGTCGGCAGCGTCCGGGTCTGCCGCCCCGCGGACGGCGTCGCAGAGGCAACGGTCATCGTGCACACGCGCAGCCACGCGCGAGCGGTCGCGATGCGCCTCGAGACGCGGCACGGTCGGTGGCAGGCGACCGCCATCGGCGTCCTTTAGGCGCGCCCGCTGCCGACCTGGAGGCCCGTGGCGGCGCCGCCACGGGCCTCCGATCCGGCAGGCGGCACGCATGCGCTCGCGCGCGGGACGCTAGTTCTTCTTGGTGGCCTGTCGACGCTCGGCGCGGTTGCTCGCCGCAGCCTGACCGGAGGCCGTGGCCGCGTTGCCGAACGCGGAGCCCTGCTCCGGCTCGGCAGCCGCTTCGGCCTCGGCCTGGGCGCGCTGCGCACGAGCGGTGGCGGCCTGCTCGAGGCGCCCCTTCTCGTCGCGGACCTCGACCTCGCCGTCGATGGACGGTGCCGAGTACTCGAGGCCGGAGACCTCGTCCTCGCCGAGCCCCTTGGCCTCGATGACCGCGTTCTCGCCGTCGGACTGCACCTGGACCTCGAGGTTGAACAGGTAGCCGACGGACTCTTCGCGGATCTGCCCCATCATCGTCTGGAACAGTGCGTAGCCCTCGCGCTGGTACTCGACCAGCGGGTCACGCTGCGCCATCGCGCGGAGGCCGATGCCGTCCTTCAGGTAGTCCATCTCGTACAGGTGGTCGCGCCAGCGGCGGTCGATCACCGAGAGCACCACACGACGCTCGAGCTCGCGCATCGCCTCGTCGCCGAGGAGTTCTTCACGCTGCTGGTAGGCCAGCTTGGCGTCGGAGAGGATCTCGCGGGCCAGGAAGTCACGCGACGCCTTGCCCTTCGAGCCGGCCTCGGTGATGACCTCGTCGATGGAGATCGAGATCGGGTAGAGGGTGCCGAGCTCGGTCCACATGGCGTCGAGGTCCCAGTCGTCCGGGGAGCCTTCGCCCGTGTGGGTGTCGATGACGTCGTCGATGACCGCCTTGAGGAAGGCCTGCGCGCGGTCGTGCAGGTCGTCGCCCTCGAGGATGTGGCGGCGGTCGCTGTAGATCGCCTCACGCTGACGGTTCAGGACGTCGTCGTACTTCAGGACGTTCTTGCGGATCTCGGCGTTGCGGCCCTCGACCTGAGACTGGGCGGACCGGATCGCGCGGCCGACGAGCTTGTTCTCGATCGCCAGGTCGTCCGGGACGTTCGAGCGGCCCATCAGGCTCTCGGCGGCACCGGAGTTGAACAGGCGCATCAGGTCGTCGGTCAGCGACAGGTAGAAGCGGCTCTCGCCCGGGTCACCCTGGCGGCCGGAACGACCACGCAGCTGGTTGTCGATGCGTCGCGACTCGTGGCGCTCGGTGCCGAGCACGTACAGGCCGCCGACTGCGCGGACCTTGTCGCCCTCTTCCTCGACCTCGGCCTTGACGCGGGCGAACACGTCGTCCCACGCGGCTTCGTACTCGTCGGGGGTCTCGGTCGGCGACAGGCCCTTGGCGTGCATCTCCTGCACGGCGAGGAACTCCGCGTTGCCACCGAGCATGATGTCGGTACCACGACCGGCCATGTTCGTCGCGACGGTCACAGCGCCGAAGCGACCGGCCTGGGCGACGATCGCGGCTTCACGGGCGTGGTTCTTCGCGTTGAGGACCTCGTGCTTCACACCCTGCTTGGCGAGGAGCTTCGACAGGTACTCGGACTTCTCGACGCTCGTGGTACCGACGAGGACGGGCTGGCCCTTCTCGTGACGCTCCGCGATGTCCTCGGCGACCTGCTCGAACTTCGACTTCTCGTTCTTGTAGACGAGGTCCGTCTGGTCGATGCGCTGCATCGGCTTGTTCGTCGGGATGGCGACGACGCCGAGCTTGTAGGTCGACATGAACTCGGCCGCCTCGGTCTCGGCGGTACCGGTCATGCCGGAGAGCTTCTGGTACAGGCGGAAGTAGTTCTGCAGCGTGACGGTGGCGAGGGTCTGGTTCTCGGCCTTGACCTCGACGCCTTCCTTGGCCTCGATCGCCTGGTGGATGCCCTCGTTGTAGCGGCGGCCCATCAGGATGCGGCCGGTGTGCTCGTCGACGATGAGCACCTCGCCGTTCATCACGACGTAGTCCTTGTCCTTCTTGAACAGGGCGACGGCCTTGATGGAGTTGTTCAGGAACGAGATGAGCGGGGTGTTCGCCGACTCGTACAGGTTGTCGATGCCGAGGTAGTCCTCGACCTTCTCGATGCCGGGCTCGAGGACGCCGACGGTGCGCTTCTTCTCGTCGACCTCGTAGTCCTCGCCCGGGGTCAGGCGCGTGGCGATCGAGGCGAACTCGGTGAACCACCGGTTGGCCTCGCCCGACGACGGACCGGAGATGATGAGCGGCGTCCGGGCCTCGTCGATGAGGATCGAGTCGACCTCGTCCACGACGGCGAAGAAGTGGCCGCGCTGCACCATGTCGGAGGCCTGCCACGCCATGTTGTCGCGCAGGTAGTCGAAGCCGAACTCGTTGTTCGTGCCGTAGGTGATGTCGGCGGCGTACTGCTCGCGACGCTCGGGCGGGCTCTGGTTCGCGATGATGCAGCCGGTGGTCATGCCGAGCGCGCGGAAGACGCGGCCCATGATCTCGGACTGGTACGAGGCCAGGTAGTCGTTGACCGTGATGACGTGCACGCCGCGCGACGGGATCGCGTTGAGGTACGCGGCGGTCGTCGCGACGAGGGTCTTGCCCTCACCGGTCTTCATCTCGGCGATGTTGCCGAGGTGCAGGGCCGCGCCACCCATGAGCTGCACGTCGAAGTGCCGCATGCCCAGGGTGCGCTTCGCGGCTTCACGCACGGCGGCGAACGCCTCGGGCAGGAGGTCGTCGAGGGTCTCGCCGTTGGCGTACCGCTCGCGCAGCTCCTTGGTCTCGTCGTGGAGTTCCTCGTCGGTGAGGCTCGAGAAGTCGTCCTCGAGGTCGTTGATGGCCGAGGCGTACGCCTTCAGCCGACGGAGGGTTCGTCCTTCGCCGATGCGGAGGACCTTCTCCAGCACGTTTGCCACGTGAACTCCTTACGGGGTCGTCGCGCGCGACCTGCACGCCCGATCGACCAGTCATGCTAGCAACCCGCGAACGCTCGGCGCTGTGAGCGCCGCGGCTGTCGCGGACACGGGTGTGCGCGGCCCGCGAACGGACCGCGCACACGGAGCGGAACCGGAGGCTCCGCGAGGACCTCAGGCGATCGCCGCTGCGCGCTCCGCGTCGGAGTCCGCCGTGGCCGAGGCCTGCGCCTGGCCGGCGGGCACCTCGTCGATCCCGATCACGCCGTAGTCCCAGCCCTTGCGTCGGTAGACGACGCTCGGACGACGGGTCTCCGCGTCGAGGAACAGGTAGAAGTCGTGCCCGACGAGTTCCATGTAGTACAGGGCGTCGTCGACCGTCATCGGGGCGGCCTCGAACACCTTGTGCCGGATGACGACCGGGCTGTAGACCTCGTTCTCGTCCTCGTTCGTCTCGTCGTCGACGACCGGGACGGCACCGGTCGCGACCTCCTCGATGAGCTTGCCGTCGGCGGGGACGACACCCATGCCGTCGAACGCATTGCCGGCGGCCTCGGCGACCGAGGTGGGACGGTGGCGGCCGTGGTGCACCTTGCGGCGGTCACGCGCCCGACGGAGGCGCTCCATGATCCGTGCGAAGGCGAGGTCGAAGGCGGCGTACTTGTCCGACGCCGCGGACTCGGCCCGCACGAGCGGCCCCGGCCCGATCAGCGTGAGCTCCACGCGGTCCTCGCCCTGGCTGCCGCTCGACTTCTCGTGGTGGCGGCTGATGCGCACCTCGAAGGCGAGGGCGCGGTCGGCGAGCACGTCGATCTTCTCGGACTTCTGCTCGACGTAGGTGCGGAAACGGTCGGTGACCCCGACGTTCCGGCCCGTGATCGTCACGTCCATGTGGCGGCTCCCATCCAGTGTCGGCGCGTCGCCTCCGTCCGGCGACCCGAACGCCTTGCCGCGAGGCTAGACCCGGCGCACCCTCGGCGTCACGGGGCGTCGGCGAGTCTGTCGGACACTCACCGGACGCACAGTGGACACCGGGTGTTCACGGAGCCGTCAGTCGTCGACGCTCGCCAGGGCGACGCAGCGCACCACCCGACCACCCGCCGACCGCACGGCGCGGACACCCTCGGCCATCGTCACGCCGGTCGTGACGACGTCGTCGACGAGTACCACGTGGCGGCCGGCGACCCCGACCGCGCGCAGGGTGCCGACGGTGGCGGCGACCCGCTCCACCGCCGATCGTTCCTTCTGCCCGGGCCCCGCACCCCGGCGTCCGGCCCGGGTCCGGACGAGCCGCCCCGTCCGCCGGACACCGCCGCGGGCGAGCAGGAGCACCACCGGGTCGAACCCGCGGCGCCGGGCACCCGCACGGGACGGCGGGACGCGGAGCACCACGGTGCCGTCCGGTGCCGCGGCGAGCGCCGTCCGGACGAGTGCACCGAACCGGCCACCGAGCGGACGGGCGACGTCGACCCGGCCGCGCAGCTTCAGCTCGAGGACCAGGGTGCGGACCAGCCCCTCGTACTCGAAGGCGGCGTCGAGCCGGACGCCGGCGACGAGCCGGACGCGCCCGGGGCGTGCGTCGAGCGCCGCGCGGCACGGCGGGCAGAGTGCGCGGTCCGGGCGGCCGCAGCCCAGGCAGGCGACGGGGAGGAACAGTCCGAGCACGGCGAGCAGGGCGTCACGCCACGGGGTGGGGGCGTCGTCAGGGGGCACGACCACGATCGTGGCGGTGACCGGACGACGGCGGTGGGCCGGTGGGCCGGGCTGTGGACGGGCCTCCAGGCCGGGTGCGGTGTGGAGGAGGGTGCCGTCAGCGCTGGACGCCGAGCACGTCGGCGGTGACGCCCGTCGTGTCCCAGCCACCACCGGTGGACTGCAGGACGTCACCGCTCGACATCCGGAGCAGCAGCGCCCCGCCGCTGCCCCCGCTGATCGCGGTCGCGCGGCCGTCGGGCTTCGGCAGGGTGCTCGACTTGCCGCCGATGGTCGTGCGCACGATGTTCGGGCCGCTGGTGGTCTGTCCGACCGAGGCGACGTCGGTGTCGTTCACCCACGTGGCGTCGACGGCGGTGCCGCTGGCGGCCTGCACCCGGACGGGAGCGCCGAACGAGCTGGGTGACCGGTCGGACCCGCGGATGATCGCCATCACGTACAGGCCGGGTCCGTCGGCGGTCTCGATGAGCGCGAGCGCCCTGGTGGAGTCGCGGGACACCTGGAACGACACGAGGTCGCCGCGCGGCAGGGTGGTGCGGACCTCGTGCGGGTCGCCGCCGAGGCCGTACGCGGTGATGCGGCGGGTGTCAGACTGTTCTCCGACCCACACGAAGCCGAGGTCGTCGACGGCGGGGGCGACGAGGTCCTCGCGCGCGTCGACGCGCAGGCGGTCCTTGCCGCGCACGACGACGGCGCCGTCCCGGTTGCCGACGGCCGCGGTGGTGCCGGATGCCGACAGGGCGATCGAGGTCGGGTCGAGGCCGGCGATCGCCGCACCGACGCCGCTGCCGAGTTCGGCGACCTTGCCGGTGCCCGAGGCTGCGTAGCCGACGACGCCGTCGTGTTCGACCAGCGGTCTGGGGTCGACGTCGGGGTTCTGCTGGGCGTCCGCTCCCCCGGAGTCCGGCACCGACAGCGTCGCGCCCTCGATCGTCATCGACACCGACGAGATGGTGGCGACCGAGGCGAGGGACTTGCTGAGCTGTTCGCGCATCCGGACCTTGTCGATGGTGCTCGCGCCCAGGGCGTCCCTCGACAGGTCGACGAGGGCCGTGCCGCTGTCGATCGTCACCGCGTTCAGGGACAGCTGGGTGCCCTCCGGGAACGACGAGACGACGGCCCCCTTCAGCCAGTCGGCGGGACCGGCGAGCAGGGCGCTGGCGATGCGGGTGCTGGTGGAGGACCGGGCGAGGAACCAGCGCTGGTCGGGCACGAGGAAGCGGTAGGTGGGGTCGTAGAAGTACAGCGCGTGCGGCTGGAACACCGACTCGAAGCTGACCGGTGACAGGATGATGCCGTCCGGGGCGTAGGCGATGCGCCACTCGCCGTCCTCGCGGACGAACTGGAACGTCAGCGTCGACGAGGTGGGGCGGACGGCCTGGGTGTACTCCCCCTCGGCGTCCACGGTGGCGCTGGCCGTCATCGTGTACGTGAGCTCACGGTCGTCGGCGCGCTCGACGGTGCCGCTGCCGTCGCGGATCGTGACGCCCTGCCGCGGGTTCCACCGCTGGGCGAAGTCGTCCGCCAGGAACTGCCGGGCGATCGCGTAGTTGTCCTGGGCGCCGGTGGCCGCGGCGATGAACCCGCGGAGGATGGCCGTCTGGTCGGATCCGGTGATCGGCTTGTCCGGCCGGAAGTCGACGCCCGAGAGCGACTCGTCCTTGATGGTCTGCCCGGTGCGCACGGCGCCGTCGGTGGGGATCGCTGCGCAGGCGGTGACCGCGAACAGGCTGACCGCGGCGAGCGCGACGGCGAGGACGTGGCGGATCCGGTGGCGCATCAGGACTCCTCTCGCACGGCGCGGGGGCCGTCGTACGACTCGTCGAGTTCGGGCAGCGGGATGGCCGAGGTGGCGGTCGTCCCCTGTTCGTTGCGGGGCAGGGTCAGCACGAACGTCGACCCTTCGCCCGGCCGGGACCACACGTCGATGCGGCCACCGTGGAGCTTGGCGTCGCCGAGGCTGATCGCGAGACCGAGCCCGGTGCCGCCGATGGTGCGCTTGCGGCTCGGGTCGGCGCGCCAGAAACGGTCGAACACCCGTCCGGCGTCCTCCGGCGGCATGCCGACCCCCTGGTCACGGACGGCGATGGCGACGGTGCGCGCATCGCTGTCGACGACGACCTGCACGGGCTTGGCGTCGCCGTGCTCGATCGCGTTGCCGACCAGGTTGCGGAGGATCCGGCGGACGCGCTTGGCGTCGAGCCGCATGGTCGTGTGGCCGCCGGGCGTGGCGAGCTGCAGGTCGATGCCGGCGCGTTCGGCCAGCGGACGGAACTCGTCGACGATGTCCGCGGCGATGGACGCCGGCACGACGGGCGCGGTGTCGAGCTGGACCGCCTGGGCGTCGTAGCGGGAGATCTCGAGCAGGTCGGCGAGGAGCAGTTCGAAGCGCTCCACCTGGGCGTGCAGGAGCTCGGCGGACCGACCGACTGACGGTTCGAACGCGTGCCGGGAGTCGTAGAGCATGTCGCCGGCGAGCCGGATCGTGGTGAGCGGGGTGCGGAGCTCGTGCGAGACGTCGGAGACGAACCGCTGCTGCACGCGCGAGAGCTCGGCGAGCTGGGTGATCTGGCGGCTGACCGCCTCGGCCATGCCGTTGAAGCTCCGCGCCAGGGTCGCCAGGTCGTCCTGGCCGCGCACCGGGATGCGTTCGTCGAGGCGACCAGCGGCGATCTTCCGGCTCGTCTCGGCGGCACCGCGGATCGGCACGACGACGAGCCGGACGACGAGCGAGGTGACCAGGGCGATGAGCACCATGAGCGCCACACCGCCGATGGACAGCGTCTGGGACACGAAGTCCAGGGTCTGCTGCGCGTCCGAGAGGTCGTAGACCAGGTAGAGCTCGTACTGCCCGGCGCTCGGGATCTGCAGGGTTGACCCGACGGCGAGCCCCGGAACGCGGCGCCCGTCGTCGTCGAGCTGGACGGGCTGCAGGCTGAGCCGACCGGTGTTCTGCCCCACTTCCTTCCGCAGGTCGTCGGTGATCACCGCGTCCGGGAAGTCCTGGCTGGCGATGGTCTGCAGCGTCTGCGGGGTGGACTGGCCCGGGCTCCGCTCGATCGCGATGCTCGTCCCGCCGGGGCTCGTCGTGTTCGACAGGATCGCCTGCTGCGCCTCGTTCTGCAGGGTCTCGAGCTCGGACTGGTTGTTGTCCTCGGCCGCGGTCGCCGCGTCGAAGATCCCCTGGGCGACGATGGTGGCCCGGGCCGACTCCGACTCGATCTGGTCACGGCGCTGCGAGTAGACGTTCGTCGAGATGCTCACCATGACCGCGGTGCCGATGATCCCCACCGCGAGCCCCGTCGTCATCACGGTGATGGCGACCGAGCGGAACATGAGCGAGCGCCGCCACAGGTACGCGATCGGGCGCCAGCCCCGTCGGAGCCAGCGCCGCATCCGGCGACGGCCACGGTCGACGACACCGATCGAGACCGTGGCGCCGCTGACACCGCGGGCCGGGCCCGACGGGCGCGTCGAGGGCGACACGGTGCTCAGGCTCCTCCGGCGCGGTACCCGACGCCGCGCACCGTGGTGACGGTCTTCGGGTTGTCCGGGTCGTGCTCGATCTTCGCGCGGAGCCGCTGCACGTGGACGTTCACCAGCCGGGTGTCCGCCTTGTAGTGGTAGCCCCAGACCTGTTCGAGCAGCATCTCGCGGGTGAAGACCTGGTTGGGCTTCTCGGCGAGCGCCCGGAGCAGGTCGAACTCGAGCGGCGTGAGCGCGATCACGGTGTCGCCGCGGCGCACCTCGTGCCCGGCGACGTCGACCGTGACGTCGCCGACGTGCAGCACGGTGGCGTCGGATGCGCTGGGCCGCAGTCGGGTGCGGATGCGCGCGACGAGCTCCTTCGGGTTGAAGGGCTTCACGACGTAGTCGTCGGCACCGTTCTCGAGCCCGAGGACGACGTCGGCGGTGTCGCTCTTCGCGGTGAGCATGATGATCGGTGTGCCGCTCTCGGCACGGATGCGCTTGCACACCTCGATGCCGTCGATGCCGGGCAGCATGACGTCGAGCAGGACGAGGTCCGGCTTGGTGGCGTGGAACGCGTCGACGGCGTCGTTGCCGTCGGCGCTGAACTCGGGTTCGTACCCCTCGGAGCGGAGCACGATGCCGATCATCTCGGAGAGGGCCTGGTCGTCGTCGACGACGAGGATGCGCGGTGTCATGTGATCTGGACTCCGGGTGGCGTGCGGGAGTGCCGTGGTCGGCACGTGTCCCCACACGATAGCCGAGGCCCCGCCGCGCGGGGTTTTCCGACAGGATGGGGGTGGGACGTGCATCGCTGGCACGGTCCGACACGACGAGGGGGCTGGAGTCATGTCCGATTGGCACACACCGGGCGGTGGGCAGCAGGGTGCGCCGACACCGCCGGCGTCCGGACCGACACAGGGACCCGGACCCCAGCCAGGAGGCCCGCCCCGCTTCTCGGTGCCGCCGCAGCCCGCCCCGGGGTCGGGTCCGGGGCGACCGGGCGGTCCGTCCGGCGGCTCGCGTCCGGTGATCCCGCTGCGCCCGCTCGGTCTCGGCGACGTCCTGGCCGGCGCGTTCACGGTCTTCCGTCGGAACGCCCGCGTGCTGCTGCTCTGGAGCGTGCTGCTGAGCGGTGTGCTCGGCCTGCTGTCGACGCTGGCCAGCACGTTCGGGCAGCAGGCACTGCAGTCGCGGATGTTCTCCGCCCTCGACGGCGGCAGCGGCGCCGGCTCGGTGGCCGCGGGCACGCTGACGCTCACGGCGCTCATGTCGATCGGGCTGCCCTTCCTCGCCTACCTCGGTCGCGGGTTCCTCGTCGCGCCGGTCGCCGCGGACACCGGGCAGCGGGTGCTCGGCCGCCGCGCCACGTTCCGCGGGCTGTGGGCGCTGCTGGCCGGACGCCGCTGGCCGGTCGTCGCGTGGATGCTCGTGCAGACCGCTGCGGGCGTCGTCATCGCGATCGTCGCCGGGCTCGTCTTCTTCGGGGTCTTCGCGACGATCGGTGCCGCCGGCTCCGGGACCGGCTGGTTCGTGCTGGCGCTCGTGCTCTTCGTGCTCGGGCTCGGTGTCGTGGTCGTGTGGCTCGGCATCCGCTTCGTGTTCACCGTCCCGACGATCGCGCTCGAGGGCCGACCGGTCTTCGCCGCTGCCGCCCAGTCGTGGCGCCTGACCCGCGGGGCCTTCTGGCGGACCTTCGGCATCCTGCTGCTCGTGCAGCTGATGTTCGGCTTCGCGGCGTCGATCGCGTCGATCCCGCTCACCGTCGGCACCGTGCTCGTCGGGGGCACGTTCGACCCGCTCGGGCAGACCGGCGGTCCGTCGGGCGCCGGCGCCGGTGCGGTCATCGCGATCGTCATCGGCAGCCTGCTCGCGATGGCGGTGCAGTGCATCACTGACGTCCTGAGCGCGTCGGTCACCACATTCCTGGCCATCGACCGGCGGATCCGCACCGAGGCCCTGGACCAGCGGATCGCGTCGCACCTGGACTCCGGGCAGCCGACCGACCCGTTCGCGCCGTCCCAGCCCGTCGCGCGGCCGCCGTGGCCCCCGCAGCAGCAGTGGGGCGGCCAGCAGTGGCAGGCGCAGCAGCAGCAGTGGCAGGCGCAGCAGCAGCAGTGGCAGGCGCAGCAGCAGCAGTGGCCGGGGCAGCAGCAGTGGTCCGGGCAGCAGCAACCGCAGTGGCAGCCCGCACAGCAGCAGCAACCGCAGTGGCACCCCACCCAGCAGCCGTGGCAGCCGGGGCAGCAACAGCCGCAGTCCCAGTCGCAGCAGCCGCCCTGGCAGCAGGGTCCGGGCCAGTCGCCGCCGAACGGCAACGCGTGACGGCGGTCGACCCGGACGAGGCGCGTCGTCTGCTCGAACGCGAACTCGACCGGTCCGCCTACGACGGTGCCCAGCCGACGTGGTGGGACCGGGCCTCGCGGTCCTTCCTCGACTGGCTCGGCTCGCTCCGCGCCGACGGTCTCGACTCCCCCGCCGCGGCCCGCACCGCGCTGGTGATCGCGATCGTGGTGCTCGTCGCGGTCGTCGTGCTCGTCGTCGTCGCGCGGGGGCTCCCCCGACGGCGCGCCCGGGCCGGCGACGGCGACACCGGCGGGGTCTTCGACGCCGACGACCTGCGCTCCGCCCGCGAACTCCTCGAGGCGGCCCAGGCCGCAGTGCGCCGCGCCGACTGGTCGGCAGCGGTGCTGGACGGCTTCCGCGCGATCGCCCGCGGACTCGGTGAGCGCGACCTGGTGCCCGACGTGCCCGGTGCGACCGCCCGCACGATCGCCGCACGCGGCGCCGTGCCGTTCCCCGCGTCAGCCGGTGCGCTCGACGCCGCGGCGACGTCCTTCGACGCGGTCCGGTACCTCGGTGCCGAGGCCGACCAGGACACCGCCCTCCGCGTGCTCGACACCGAGCAGACCGTCCGACAGGCCCGCCCGGCGCGGGTCGAGGCACCGGTGGTGCCGGCATGACGGCCGACACCGCCACCCGGACGAGCGCCGCCCCGGCCTCGGCTCCGGCCTCGGATCCGGCCTCGGATCCGGCTTCCGGTCCGGCCGAGGGACGCCGGTTCCGCTTCGGTTTCTGGGTCGTGATCGTCCTGGTCGGGGTCCTGCTCGCCGCCCTGACGGCGGTGGTGCAGGGCACCGAGAAGGGCGCACCGCGCGCACTCGACCCGACCTCGACGACGGCGAGCGGATCCGCCGCCCTGGTGCGCGTCCTCGAGCAGCGCGGCACCGCGGTCACCGTGACCGACACCCTCGACGGCACCGGCGCGATCGACGGCGGCACGGTGTTCATCGACGACGCCGACGGCGCGCTCGACCCCGCCGTCGCGGAACGGATCGCGCGCACCGCCCGGCACACCGTGGTCGTGGGGACGAGCGGCGCCGGCCTCGACGCGCTGCTCGGCTTCCCGATCGACCCGCCCGGCCAGATCGACGGCGACGCCACCGTCTCGACGACCTCGTGCGGGATCCCCGCGGCGGCCTCGGCAGCGCGGGTCACGACCGCAGGCTCCGGGTACACCGTGCAGGACGAGAGCGCCGAGCGGTGCGCGCCGACCGGTGCGGGCGACTCCCGCGTCTGGGGCCTCGTCCGCACCACCACGCCGGGCGGTGACGTGACGCTGGTCGGCACCACCTCGGCGTTCCGGAACGACACCATCGCCACCGCCGGGAACGCCGCGCTGGCCCTCGGGCTGCTCGGCGGCGACGAGCGGCTCGTCTGGTACACCCCGACGGTCGGGACACCCGACGCCGCTCCGACCCTCGGCGAGCTCGCCCCGCCGTGGGTGCCGAGTGCCCTGGCCCTGCTCGCCCTCGTCGCCGTGGCTGCGGGCGTCTGGCGTGGTCGGCGCCTCGGCCCGCTCGTCGTCGAGCGGTTGCCCGTCGTCGTCCGGGCCGCCGAGACGACCGAGGGACGCGCCCGGATGTACGCCCGCACGCGGGACCGCACCCACGCGCTGGACACCCTGCGCGTCGCCGCCGTCCGACGGATCGCCCGGCTGCTCGGGCTCCCCCGCTCCGCCCACGTCGACGAGGTCGTCCGCGCCGCTGCGCAGGCGACCGGCATGCCGCACACCCGTGTCGGCGCCGTGCTCGTCGGCGGGACCACCGACGACGACCGCGCGCTCGTCGACGGCACCGCGGCGCTCGACGACCTCGAACGCGCCGTCCGCCGGGTGACCTCCGGCGACCACCCGACCTCTGACCCCGACCGACCAGGAGCACGACCGTGACCGACCTGCCCCCTGCCACCACCGAGCACGCCGCGGCGGAGCCCGACCAATCGAGCGCCGCCGGCACCGACCTGCGCGACGCGTTCGGCCGGGTCCGCACCGAGGTCGCCAAGGCCGTCGTCGGCCAGGAGGGCGCGGTCTCCGGCATGATCGTGGGCCTCCTCGCCCAGGGGCACGTGCTGCTCGAGGGCGTCCCGGGTGTCGCCAAGACCCTGCTCGTGCGCAGCCTCGCCGCCGCGATGACGCTCGACACGAAGCGCATCCAGTTCACGCCCGACCTGATGCCCGGCGACGTCACCGGATCGCTCGTCTACGACGCGTCGACCGGCACGTTCCCGTTCCGCGAGGGCCCCGTGTTCACCAACGTCCTGCTCGCCGACGAGGTCAACCGGACGCCCCCGAAGACCCAGTCGGCCCTGCTCGAGGCGATGGAGGAACGCCAGGTCAGCGTCGACGGCGACGCCCGTGCGCTGCCCGACCCGTTCTTCGTCGCCGCGACGATGAACCCGATCGAGTTCGAGGGTACGTACACGCTCCCCGAGGCGCAGCTCGACCGGTTCCTGATGAAGCTGACCCTCGACATCCCCCCGCGTGACGTCGAGTGGCAGGTGCTCCGACGCCACGCCGACGGGTTCGTCCCGCGCGACGTGCGGTCGGCCGGCATCACCCCGGTGGTCGGCGTCGACGAGGTCGTGCGGGCGCAGCGCGCAGTCCGCGGCGTCGGTGCCCGCGACGACGTGCTCGCCTACATCGTCGACCTGGCCCGGGCCACGCGTCAGGCGCCCTCGGTCCGGGTCGGCGTCAGTCCCCGTGGCGCGACGGCCCTGCTCGCGGCCGCGAAGGCCTGGGCGTGGCTCACCGGCTACGACGCGATCACCCCGGACCACGTGCAGGCGATGGCCCTGCCGGTCTGGCGGCACCGCCTGCGGGTCGCCGCGGACGCCGAGCTCGAGGGCGTCGGCGCCGACGGCGTGCTCCAGCAGGTGCTCGAACAGGTGCGGGTGCCGATCTAGTGGCAGTCTCCGGTCGGTTCGTCGCGCTCCTCGCCGTCGCCCTCGTCCCCACCGTGCTGCTCGGCAGCGGGTGGGCCGGTCTGGCGTGGGTCGGGGTGGTGCTGCTCGCCGCCGTGCTCGACGTCCTGCTCGCCGCCGACCTGCGCCGGGTCCGGGTGGAACGCCGGATGCCGCGGCTCGCCCGACGTGACAGCACCGCCGACGGCACGCTCGTGCTCGCGAACGACGGGACCCGGACGGTCCGTGGCGTGGTCCGCGACATGTGGGAGCCGTCGGCCGGCCACCGCCCCCGGCGGATCCGGATGACGGTGCCCGGCGGGGAGCGACGGACGGCGCGGATGCGCTTCACACCGTTCCGCCGCGGCCGACGTCGCACCACCGGGGTCGCCGTGCGGTCCTTCGGCCCCCTGGGCCTCGCGGCGCGCCAGCGGGTCGTGGCAGCACCGGGCGAACTCGTCGTCACGCCGCCCTTCCGGTCGCGGCGGCACCTGCCGTCACGCCTGGCACGGCTCCGCGAGCTCGACGGCGAGACCACCCTGCAGCTCCGCGGGCACGGCACCGAGTTCGACTCGCTGCGCGACTACGTCCGCGGTGACGACGTGCGCTCCATCGACTGGCGGGCGACCGCTCGGCGACAGGACCTCGTCGTCCGCACGTGGCGGCCGGAGCGTGACCGGCGCGTCGTCGTCGTGGTGGACGCGGGGCGAGCGGGTGCCGGCCGTGTCGCCGACGAGCCACGGCTCGACACGTTCATCGAGTCGGCGCTGCTCCTCGGCGCGCTCGCTGCCGCCGCCGGTGACCGGGTCGACCTGGTCGTCCTCGACGACACCGCGCACGACCGCGTGCACGGCGCCACCCGCACCGACGTCGTGCAGCGCTTCGGCGAAGCACTCGCGATGGCCGAACCCGGGCTCGCCGCGACCGACTGGGCGTCCGTGCCCGCACTCGTCGACTCGATCACGACCTCGCGCGCACTGGTCGTCCTCGCCTCGAGCCTGGACTCCGTCGGTGGCTCGGGTGACCTGCTCGCCGTGCTCCCCCGGTTGTCCCGGCGGCACGCGGTGGTCGTGACGAGCATCGAGGACCCGGCCGTCGAGCGGATGGCACACGGCGGGGTGGACCCGACCACGTCGATCCGCACCGCGCGGGGCGGACGGGTGCCGGGCCTCCCCACCGGCGCGGAGCGCGACGTCTACCGACGCGCCGCCGCGGAACGCACGCTGCTCGACGCGGACGGAGCGGCCGACGTCGCACGCCGATCCGGCGCCGAGGTCGTCCGTGGCGCGCCGGCGGACGTCCCGCCGCTCGTCGCCGACGCCTACATCCGGGCGAAGGCCTCCGGCCGACTCTGAACCCGGGCAGGCCCTAGCCGGCCACCAGGGCGGTGGAGCCGCGCTCGAACTCCTCGAGGTCGCCGCGCTCCCCCGCCCGGTAGGCGCGGCCGCCGAGCACCCACTGGTACGCGAGCACCGCGGCCAGGGCGATCGTGCCGATGCCGATCTTGATCGGCCACGGCCAGTCCTGCCGCGTCACCACGCCCTCGACGATGCCGGACAGCAGCAGGGTCAGGGTCAGGCCGATCGCGATGGTGATGAGTGCCCGGCCGTCCTCGGCGAGAGCCTGGGCGCGGGTGCGACCGGGGCCCGGTGCCACCCACGACCAGAAGATCATCAGCCCCGCGCCACCGGCCAGGAAGACTGAGTAGAGCTCCAGCTGCCCGTGCGGGGAGATGTAGAGGAAGAAGTCGGCCAGGCGTCCCTGGGAGTGCATGATCGCTGCGGACACCCCCAGGCTGACGGCGTTCTGCATGATCGAGAACGGTACGAAGACCCCGGTGATCCCGAAGGCGACCATCGTCGCGGCGATGTACGCGTTGTTCGTCCAGACCTGCGCCGTGAACGCCCCGAGACCGCGGTTCGAGTAGTAGTCGACGAAGTCCTGCGTGGCGTACCGGCGCAGGGCCTCGTCGCTGCCGAAGGTCGCCGTCGCGCCGGGGGTCGTGGTGATCCAGATCGCGACGATCGCCCCGATCGCCACCGTGGCGAGCGCGACCCAGATGGTCACCCAGCGGATCCGGTAGAGCGCCGCGGGGAGCTGCCGCGTGAAGAACAGTGCGACCGCGGTCAGCGGGTCGACGGGGGTGCCGGTGAAGCGCAGTCGGGCGCGGAACAGCGTGAGCGAGAGCCGGTCGCCGGTCACGGTGCGCGGTGCGGCACCGCGGATGCGGGCGAGGTCGGTCGCGGCCTCCTGGTAGCCGGCGACGAGCCGGTCGACGTCCGCACCGGACCGGTGCCGGGCACGCGCCAGCCGGTCGAGCTCCTGCCACCGGTCACGATGCACCTCGGCGTAGGCATCCAGGTCCACGAGTTCCCCCTCAGGTCGCGCGATCTCCGACAGAATGATCCCATGCCGAAGCCCCGCACGCCGCGTGACCTCGCCGACGCCCGGTTCTCGCGCGATCTCGACGAGACCGCCGACGAGCTCGTGGTGGGCGAGGGCGTCGCGCTCGACGTCCAACCCGCCGGACTCGTGCTGCGGCTCGCAGCGGCCCTGCTGGACGGCCTGTGCGTCCTCGTCCTGTTCGTGCTCGCGATGTTCGGGGTCGCACGACTCTGGCCGAGGGGCCTCGAACCCGCCTGGGGTGCTGCGCTGAACATCGTGCTGCTCGTCGTCGTGCTGGTGCTGGTCCCCGCCGCGGTCGAGACGGTGACGAAGGGGCGGAGCGTCGGACGGTTCGCCACCGGCACCCGGGTGGTCCGGCTCGACGGCGGTTCGATCGGGTTCCGGCACGCCTTCACCCGGTCGCTCGTCGGCCTGTTCGAGCTCTGGATGACGTTCGGGTCGGTCGCCCTGCTCGTCGCGCTGTTCGGCACCCGGCCGAGGCGCCTCGGGGACCTGCTCGCAGGCACGATCGTGCAGCACGAGCGCCTGCCGAAACAGCGCGACCCCGAGGTGCTCCTGCCACCGGAACTGGCGGCGTGGGCCGGCGTCGCGGACGTCTCGGCGCTGCCGCAGCGGTTGGAGAACCGGCTCGGCGCGTTCTTCCGCGGGGCGGCGCTGATGCGACCGGAACTGCGCGAGGCAGCGGCGCAGTCGCTCGCGGCCGAGGTGTCGGCGTTCGCCCACCCCGTGCCGCCCGTGCCGCCCGAGGTGTTCCTGGCCGGGGTCGTCGTGCTGCGTCGTCGTCGGGACGTCCGGGCGCTGGGTGCCCGCGCCGAGCTGCTCACCGCAGCGGGGTCCACGGCGTCGGCGCGCCCGCCGGGCTTCCCCCGCTGACGCAGCGCGCGGCGCCGGGCTCCTCGCACGACACCGGTGTTCGCGCGCCGAACACCCGCGTGCCGGGGTGCAACGTGCGAACACCGGTGTCGTGCGGGAGCGCAAGAACGCCGACCTCAGTAGCGGTAGTGGTCCGGCTTGAAGGGGCCCTCGACGGGGACACCGATGTACGCCGCCTGCTCCGGACGCAGCGACGTCAGCTGCACCCCGAGGGCGTCGAGGTGCAGGCGCGCGACCTTCTCGTCCAGGTGCTTCGGCAGCACGTACACGCCGGTCGGGTACTCGTCGCGCCGGGTGTGCAGCTCGATCTGCGCGAGCACCTGGTTCGTGAACGAGTTGCTCATCACGAACGACGGGTGGCCCGTCGCGTTGCCGAGGTTCATGAGCCGCCCCTCGGACAGCACCAGGATCGACCGCCCGGTCGGCAGCCGCCACTCGTGCACCTGCGGCTTGATCTCGACCTTCGAGACGCCGGGCAGCGCCTCGAGCCCGGCCATGTCGATCTCGTTGTCGAAGTGCCCCACGTTCGCGACGATCGCCAGGTGCTTCAGCCCGAGCATCTCGTCGACCCCGACCACGCCCAGGTTGCCGGTGCACGTGATGACCATGTCGACGGTGTCGACGACGTCCGCCAGGCGCGCGACCTGGTAGCCGTCCATCGCCGCCTGCAGCGCACAGATGGGGTCGACCTCGCTGACGATGACGCGGGCGCCCTGCCCGCGGAGCGCCTCGGCCGCCCCCTTGCCGACGTCGCCGTAGCCGACGACGAAGGCGACCTTGCCGCCGATGAGCACGTCGGTGGCGCGGTTCAGACCGTCGGGCAGCGAGTGCCGGATGCCGTACTTGTTGTCGAACTTCGACTTCGTCACGGAGTCGTTGACGTTGATCGCCGGGAACTTCAGCTCGCCGTTCCGGAACAGCTCGTACAGACGGTGCACGCCCGTCGTGGTCTCCTCGGTGACGCCCTGGATGTCGGCCGCGATGCGGGTCCAGCGGTCGGACGAGGTCTCGAGCGACCGCGCGACGGTGTCGAGCACGATCTTCCACTCGGCGCTGGCGTCCGGCTCGGCGACCGGGGCGGCACCGGCGGCCTCGGCGTCGGCGCCGGTGTGCACGAGCATGGTGGCGTCGCCGCCGTCGTCCAGGATCAGGTTCGGGCCGGTCCAGTCCGCACCGGCCGCGGCGGCCTCGTCGCTCCAGTCGAAGATGCGGCTGGTGCACCACCAGTACTCCTCGAGCGTCTCGCCCTTCCACGCGAACACCGGGACGCCGGCGGGGGCGTCCGGGGTGCCGGTGGGTCCGACGGTGACCGCCGCGGCGGCTTCGTCCTGGGTGGAGAAGATGTTGCAGCTGGCCCAGCGCACCTGGGCGCCGAGGGCGACGAGCGTCTCGATGAGCACGGCGGTCTGCACCGTCATGTGCAGGGACCCGGCGATGCGCGCGCCGGCGAGCGGCTGCGCCGCGGCGAACTCGTCACGCAGTGACATCAGGCCCGGCATCTCGTTCTCGGCGAGGCGGATCTGGTGCCGGCCCGCCTCGGCGAGGGACAGGTCGGCGACGCGGAACACAGCAGCGGTGCGGGTTTCGGTGGGCATGCCCGCCAGTCTTCCATGCCGGGAGGCGCGGGTCACCAGCCGATCCCGGTCACGTTCCCCGGGCCTCCAGATCGCCCCCACCCACGTCGCGGACGCGCGCCGTCAGTCCGCGTCGCGCGGGAGCGGCTCGCGCCGCACCACCTGCCAGCCGCGCGGGACGCGCAGGGTGGCCGCGTGGCGGGCGCAGAGGTCGTAGCCGTGCGGTTCGACCCGGGTCGACAGCGGACCGATGACGACCATGGAGTCGCCGTAGTCGTACGTCAGGGTCGACGAAGCGCTATTGGCACACGCCACCTTGCTGCAGATCCGCACGTCCATGTCGTCAGGGAGCCTAGCGGAGCGTCCGGCGTGCGCCCGTGCCCGCGTACGATGTGGGGATGCGTCGGAAGCCTCGCCTCGTCACCCCGGTCGACCGCGGTCGGGGGCGCTCCCGGCACGGCCGTGGCGGGCGTTCGAGCGTCACCGGACCCGAACTCGCGCCGATCATCACCCGCGCCGAGGCGTTCGACCGCATCGTCGGTGACAGTGCGCACTACCTGCTCGGCCTGTGGCCCGAGGAACTCGCGGGCGTGGTCTTCCAGGTGGCGGACATGCCGAGCGACCAGACCCTGCCGGACGAGATGCCACGTTGGCGCATCGACCGTGACACCCGCCGCGTGACCGTGTTCCGCATCCCCGTGGAGCGGGTGAACCGGAGCCCCGAGAAGGACGACTCCGACCGCCGCATCATCATCGAGACCGCGGTGTTCCGCGCGGTGGGCGAGCTGATCGGCAAGGACCCGTGGGACCTGGCACCGGACCGCTACCGACACTGGTGAAGCGGACCGGCCGCACCGCGCCGACCCGCCGGTGAGCCGGACCGACCGCACCGTGCCGACCACCCGGGCCGCTGGCACCACCCGTCAGGGGTAGACGCGCACCGGTGTGGAGACGTCGGTGGCCGGGCGCACCGGGAACCCGGCGATCCCGTCAGCGCCGCGGTACGTGACCCCCGCGACGACGCCGTCGGTGCCGGTCAGCGTGAGCTGCTTCGCCGTCGGCACCGACAGTGTCCCGGTGGCGCCGGACAGGAGCGTCAGGGTGCGTCGTTCGTCGCCCGACCGCACCGTGACCGTGCGGTCCTCGCTCGTGGGGTTCACGAAGTTCAGCCGCACACCCTCGCCCGGCGCGATGGCGGTGATGGTCTCGTCGCCGAGCGGCTCGGCGGAGGCGAACCACCCGAGGTCGGTGCCGGTGCTGGTGCCGTCGGTGGGCGTCGTGGTGCGCGCCCCGGTGACGATCGGCTGGGTCGACGTGACGGTGAACGAGTACCGGCCGTCCGGGAAGTCGTCGAGCGGGACGTCGGTCACGACGCCGGGCTCGGCGGTGGCGTTGACGGTCGTGCCGCCGCCGTCGGCCGTGCTGATGCCGAGGGTGACGCGGGCCGACTTCGTGCCCGGCACGAACAGTCGGACGACCGGTGCCGCGTCGGCCGTGTCGTCACCACGCTGGGCGGCCTGCGCGTCGGCGAGGACGACGGCGGGGATGACCTGGGACCGGGACGGCGCAGCGCCGCCGGAGACGATGTCGAAGCCGCCCGGGGTCAGGGTGCGGACGACGGTCTCCTGCATGTGCGCGACGATCTGCCCGCCGGACGAGGTGACGTGCACGACCGTCGACGCGGCGTCGGACACGAAGCCCGACAGCGGGACGACCTTCTGCGTGTTCGGTGCCACGACGATGCCGGTGGTCCCGGGGGCGCTGACCGTCCCGTCGCCGTCGTAGATCGCCAGGTCGACCGTGGCGTTGACGTCCGTCGGGTTCGAGAGCGTGACGAGGCTCGTGCGACCGGTCTCGGTCGATCCGCCGACGAGCCACGTGGACTGGGTCGGGTCGTCGCACGAGGCCGCTCCGGCACCCACCAGGTCGCCGCTGGAGACGCTCTGGAAGCTGCTGCCCGCGACCTGCGGGGTCGTCTCCCCCGCTGGCGCCGTCAGGAGCCGGGGCTCGCTGCCGCCGGTGGTCGAGGCGTCGAGCGCGGACCGCTCGACCGTGGAACCGGTCGTCGCGGTCGCGACGGTGGCGGTGCCGACGGTGCTCGCCTGCGTCGCGTCGTTGCCCGCGTCGTCGGACAGACGCAGTGCGCTGCCGGCGCAGACACGTTCGGCGGCGGCGGGGACCGGCGTGACGGTGCGCCCGGCGGGTCGGCCGGGTTCCGACTCGGTGCCGATGGCGTGCGCCGCGGTGACGGCGCCCGCCGCGACGACGACGGCGACGGCCGTGGCGGTGCCGCGGACGATCCAGCGCCGGACGGAGGAGGGGGTGGTGCTCATTCGTCGCGCTCCTCGTCGAAGGTGGTGGCGGGTTCCTCGGCCTCGATGACGTTCGAGGTGGCACGGCGGCGGCGCGGGGCCGTCGGGACCGCGAGCAGGGCTGCGGCGCCGAAGACCACGCCGAGCACGACGAGGTACAGCACGTGGGTGGCCTGGGTCGCCGCGGAGCCGGAGCGCGTGCGGTCGACCTCGCCGTCGTAGTGGAACAGCTGCCCGTTGGTGGTCTCGCCGATGCTGGTGAAGAGCGCGTTCTGGCCGATGGCACCGGCGGCCCGGTCGTGCACCGTCTGCGCCTCGGGGTCGTCGCCCGCGTCGTCGATGAGCACGAAGCTCACGCCGAGTTCGCGGAGCGCCGGCCGGGGGTCGTACCCGCTGCGACTGGCCAGGTTGCCCGCGAGCGTGGTCAGCCGCGAGCCGGACTCGCTCAGCCGGAGCGCGGTCGCGTCGAGCGTCGACTGGTCGTCGAGGGTGGACCCCTGCCCGCGTTCGAGCGTGACGGCGAGCGACCCGTCGTCCTGCGGCACGACCACGAGCGTGCCGACGTCGGGGTTCGCCTGGGCCTCGGCGTTCACGTAGGCGCTGAGCACGCGGCCCGTGGTCGGCTCGATCGTGGCGGTGCCGAGGTAGAACGCCGCGAACGCCGGCGCGACGGCGATCCCGGCGAGCACGGTCGCGACGAGCCCTGTGACCGGTGCGGCCTTCGGCAGCACGTCGATGCCGATGCACGCCGCCACCACGAGGGCGAGCCAGTACACGGACAACCCGCTGCCGGGCCAGACGATGGTGGTGGTCGAACCGACACCGGTGACGGTGACGTGGGTGGCGGCGAAGGCCGTGGCGAAGCCGAGGAGCGCGATGACGAGCGCGGAGCCGGCGACCGCCCAGCGGTGGCCGAGCACCGCCCCGATCGCGGCGACGGCGACCGGGAGTGCCAGGACGGCCATCACGATCGGCAGGGCCCCGACGACGAGCGTCAGCCCGGAGGTCGCGGGCAGCCAGCCGCTCCAGTCGGGCAGGGGCTGCCCGATGGCGAGCTGCAGGGCGGACGGTGCCCGGGTCGCGGACGGCGCCCCGGGGTCGGCGAACACGGCGAGCAGGTTGCCGCGTGCCGCCTGCGCCAGGATCAGCGGCAGGAACAGCACCGCGGTCGGCACCGGGATGAACACGCGACGGTGGGCCCGGCGCCAGCCGACCAGCAGCGCCACGAGCCAGCCGATCAGCAGGACCGGCAGCAGCGACGGAGCCGAGGCGGCGACCACGGCGAACAGCAGCGACGCACCCGAGGCCCAGGCCCACGAGCGGTGCGCCTCGAGCACGGCGACGAACAGCCACGGCAGGACCAGGTGCGCGATCACGGCACCGAGGTGCCCGGTCGTCACCGAGCCGACGAGCGACGGGGCGATGGCGTAGAGCGACGCTCCGATGACCGGCACCCAGGTGCGGGTCGTGACCTTGCGGACCGCGAACCAGGCACCGAGGGCGGACAGCGGGAAGGCGACGAGCATGACGAGCACGACCGCGGTGGACGGCGACCAGAAGACGATCGAGCCGAGCACGGCGAGCACCGCGGTGAAGGGGTCGGACGGGCCCGTGAAGCCGGTGCCGAGCGAGTGGAAGCCGTACCCGACGTTCTGCCAGAGCTGACCGGGGGTCGCGGAGAGCGGCAGGAGTCCCCCGCCGGTCAGGGCCGGCGAGCCGAGCAACGGGTAGAGCGTCACGACGCTGAGCGCCGCGGCAGCCAGGACCACCCAGATCCCGCCGTCGCCGAGGAACGACGCCCTGGCGATCGGGGCGTCCTCGACGCGGGCGAGTTCGACGTCGCGCGAGGTGGTGCGGTGCTCGTACACCCGACGCCAGCTCACCCGGAGCGGTTCGACGGCCGCCCAGCCGAGCTGCTTCGTGCGGGCGAGGTTCTTGCGTGCACGGCCCGTGCCGCCGCCGAACGCGACCGCGAACGCGGCGGAGAGCTCGGGGACCACGGCGGCGGGGTGCTTCGCGACCAGGTGCCCCAGGGCGCGGCCGACGGCGAAGGGCACGAGCGTGAGCCAGTGCAGCCAGACGAGCGCGACGGGGGCGTACGTCATCCGACGGTGCAGCTGCGCCTGCCGGTGCATCCGGACGCGCCGCGCCTCGGACACACGCTTGCGCCCGAACTCCTCGATCGGTCCGGCGCTGGTGACCCTGGCCTCGGGCACGAGGGCCACGCGGTGTCCGGCGAGGCGGACCCGGACCGAGAAGTCGAGCGCCGCGTCGACGTCCGGCAGTGCCGGGTCGAAGCCGCCGAGTTCGTTCCAGACCGAGCGACGCACGAGCATGCCGCCGGCGGTGACGCCGAGCACGTCGGTGTTGCGGTCGTGCTGGCCCTGGTCGAGCTCGTCCTGCACCAGGACGATCGAGCGGCCGAAGCGGGTCATGCTCTCGCCGAACGCACGGATCAGCGACGGATCGTCGTCGGCGACGAGCTTCGGACCGGCGACGACGACCGACGGCGCGATCTCGACGGCGCCCAGCAGGTCGGCGAGCGCGGTCGGTGCCGGCGCGTTGTCGTGGCCGAGGATCCACAGCCACTCGTCGACCGGCTCGTCGGTCGCGGCGGGCGGCGCGCTGCGCTCGCCCTGCCGGACGGCGTCACCGAACGACCGGCCCGCCGGGAGGCGGACGAGCTGCGCGGACCCACCGAAGGACAGTTCGGCGGTCGATCCGTCGGTCGTGCCGACGTCGACGACCACGAGGTTCTCGGGGTGGCGGGTCTGGGCGGCGAGCGCGTCCAGGGTCCGGTCGAGGTGGGCCGCCCCGTTGGCGGCGACGAGGATCGCGGTGACTCTGGGCTGCATGACGGGCGTCACTCTACGGTCTGGAGGCGCGGTGTCGGCTGCGTACGGCGGCGCGCCGTGAAGCTGTGGACGCGCTCACCGCGCGGTGCGGGGCGGGCGGAGAACGGCTGGTCCCGGCGTCCTCGTCGCAGGCTCCTCGGCGCGCCCTCGCACGGCGCTGGCGCGCCGTGACCGCTCAGGCGCGCTTCCGCAGCTTGCGGCGCTCCCGCTCGGAGAGGCCACCCCAGATGCCGAAGCGTTCGTCGTTCTCGAGCGCGTACTCGAGGCACTGCGCCCGGACCTCGCACGAGGTGCAGATCTTCTTCGCCTCGCGCGTGGAGCCGCCCTTCTCGGGGAAGAACGCCTCGGGGTCGGTCTGTGCGCACAGCGAGTCGACCTGCCAGGCGAGCGGGTTCTCCTCGTCGTCCGCCTCGGGACGTCGGACCCCGGGGACGCCGAGCGCCACGGGATCGACGTGCCAGTCCTCCGGAACTCCGGCGTGGAACTCGGAACCGTTCACCCTGATCACCCCTGCCGCCTCGACAACGAACCCCAACTCTTGCGGCCGTTGCCTGTAATTACAGCGGTGTCATTCGCCTGAGTCAAGTCGCGGATCATAGAAGGCACTGACCGCTCCAGCGTGTCATGTCCCCCGTTTGGGCGTGTCGCGCCGCTCGGGTGGGCCTTCCGGGGGACAACTGACTCGTCCTCAGGCGCTCAGGAGGCGCTGCGGCGGGCCTCCCACGCGCTCGAGACCATCTCGTCCAGGGAGTGCCGCATCGCCCACTCGAGGTCTCGGGCGGCGGCTTCGCCGGTCGCGACGATGCGGGCCGGGTCGCCGGGGCGCCGCGGTGCGATCTCGGGGTCGAAGGCGATCCCGGTGCCGGCAGCCATCGCGTCCATGATCTGCCGGACGCTCACGCCGTCGCCGCTGCCGAGGTTGTAGGCGCGCTCGAGCGGCTCCCCGGCCTCGAGCTTCCGTGCGGCCACGGCGTGCGAGTGCGCCAGGTCGGCCACGTGCACGTAGTCGCGGACACAGGTGCCGTCCGGGGTGGCGTAGTCGTCGCCGTTGATCCGCGGGGTCCGGCCGGCGAGCAGCGCGTCGAAGACCAGCGGGAACAGGTTGTGCGGGCTGGCGTCGTACAGGTCGGGCTCCCCCGAGCCGACGACGTTGAAGTACCGGAGCGACGTGGTGGCGAATCCGGCGGCGACCTCCATGTCGCGCAGCAGCCACTCGCCGATGAGCTTCGACTCGCCGTACGGCGACTCCGGGTTCTTCGGGGTGGACTCGACCACGGTCTCGACGTCCGGCGTGCCGTAGACCGCCGCGCTCGACGAGAAGACCGCCTTGGTGACGCCGGTCTCGGCCATCGCGCGGAGCAGGGTCGCCATGCCGGTGACGTTCTGCTCGTAGGTGTGCAGCGGGCGCTCGACGGAGACGCCGGCGTACTTGAACCCCGCGACGTGGACCACGCCGGTGACCTCGTGCTCGCGCAGGGTGCGCGCCACGAGCTCCCCGTCGAGGATCGTGCCCTCGACGAACGGCACGTCGTCCGGCACGAACGCGCGGAAGCCGCTCGAGAGGTCGTCGAACGCGACCGTGTCGATGCCGGCCGAGCGCAGTGCTCGGACGACGTGGGACCCGATGTACCCGGCACCGCCGGTGACCAGCCAACTCATGCTCGCCACGCTAGCGGACGTCGGCGAAGCCACGGTGGCGGTGTGCGGGTCCGCGCCGCCGCGTGCGGTTCCGCGCCGGTTCCGCGACGGCGTCCCCGGCCAGGACGCCTGTCCTGGGCGCGCGCGGGTCCTGGGCGCCGGTCCTAGGCGCCGGTGGCGATGAACACCGTCGACGTGATGCCGTCGGACGAGTCCGCCTCGACGGTCACGTCGCCCTCGTCCGGCGTGATGAAGCACGACTCGCCCTTGCGGAGCAGGGTGGCCGACTGCGCGCCGACGAGCGTGACGACGCCCTCGGTGCAGATCGCGATCGACGGTCCGACGAGCGGCGCGACCCCGCCCGTGCTCAGGCCGGCCGGGCGGCCGTCGCCGTCCACCCGCAGCAGCGCGAAGCCGACGCCGTCCGGTGCGAACCGGTCGACGCCGCCGGCGATGCGCTCCGGCTCGAGGACCGGGGCCGGGTACGCGGTGAAGTCGAGCACCCGCAGGAGCTCCGGCACGTCGACGTGCTTCGGCGTCAGCCCGCCGCGCAGCACGTTGTCCGACGGCGCCATCAGCTCGATGCCGAGCCCGTCGAGGTACGCGTGGATGTTGCCGGCGGGCAGGTACATCGCCTGCCCCGTACCGAGCGTCACACGGTGCATGAGCAGGGAGACCACGATGCCGGGGTCGCCCGGCCAGCTGGTCGCCAGGTCGCGCACGGTCGCGGTGTTCGGGGTGAGCAGGTCGTCGTCGAGGGCGACGGCCAGGTCGCTCGCGGCCTGCACCACGGCGAGTGCGGACTCGTCGGCGGTCTCGAGCCAGCGGACGGTGTCCTCGAGCCCGTGCAGCAGGTGCACCTCGAGCGGACCGAGCCGTCCGGTGCCGGCGTCGAGCACGCGCACCTCGGCGAGGGTCTCCTCGACGGGGCGGAAGCCGCTCAGCGCCTCGAACCGCTCGCTCAGCGCGACGACGAGCTCGGGCTTCGGGAACGGGTCCTTGTAGTTGCGAGCCGGGTCGTCGAGCGGGATGCCCTCGCGCTCTTCACGGGCGAAGCCCTCCGCCGCCTGCTCCGGGGTGGGGTGCGCCTGCAGCGAGAGCGGTGCGGCCGCCGCGAGCACCTTGAGCAGGAACGGCAGGTCGGTGCGGTCCGGACCGAGGGCGGTCTCCGGCTCGTCGGCGATCCAGTCGCGGAGCGTGTCGGCTCCGCCCACCATGGCGGGGTTGACGACGACGCTGGGGCTGCCGGCGTGGGCGCCGAGCCAGAGCTCCGCCTGCGGGGCACCCGTGACGGTGCGGCCGAGGAGCTCCGGGATCGCGGTGACCGAGCCCCAGGCGTAGTCGCGGGGGGTGTTCGTGATGCCGAGGAACATGGGCCAGAGCCTACCGGCGCCGCCGAGGGAGTCCTGCGGACGGCGACCGGCCGGTACCCTGGCGTCGTGACGAACACCTGGCCGCTGGCGCGCGGGGCCGTACCGGAGCGCGAGGCGTTCGCCTTCGGGGCGACGACCCTGTTCGTGCTGTTCGCGGGCGACGCCGTGCCGAACACCCTCACCTGGGTCGGGGCCGGTGTCCTCTGGGCCCTCGTCGCCGCCTGGGGCACCACGATCCTGGTCCGGGCGAAGCCGCCGCTCGTCCGCACCCCCTGGGCGCTCTGGGCGTTCCTCGGCTGGTGCCTGGTGACGCTGGTCTGGTCGCACTGGCGGTTCGCGACGATCTCGAGCCTGACCGTGCAGGTGATCTGCGCCGCCGTGGCGTTCACGATCGCCTCGACCCTGACGTGGCGGCGGATCACCGACGCCATGAGCCTCGCGCTCCGCTGGGTCCTGATGCTCTCGCTGCTGTTCGAAGCCGTCGTCGCGGTGTTCGTCCGCCACCCGATCGCGCCGATCTGGACCGACTACGGCGACCGCGACGTCCCCGACGCGTTCTACTTCTCGCGCGCCGAGCTCTTCACCGGTGGCCGGATCCAGGGCCTGCCGGGCAACGCGAACCTGCTCGCCATGGTCGCCCTGCTGGTCGCGATCGTGGTCGCCGTGCAGTTCGCCGAGGGCCGGATCCGCCGCAACCAAGCTATCGGCTGGCTCCTCGTCGCCGCACTCGGCTTCGTCCTCACCCGCTCGTCGACGGTCATCGCCGCTGCCCTCGTGGTCGCCGTGGTCGCCCTGGTCGCGGTGTGGATGCGCCGTGTGCCGACCGAGCGCCGCACCCCGCGCTACCTGCTGCTCGCGGTGGGCGCGATCGTCGTCGCCGTCGCCGCGGCCGTGCTGCGTGGTCCGGTCTCCGAGCTGCTCGGCAAGGGCTCGGACGCCACCGGTCGGGGCGAGATCTGGGGCAAGGTGCTCGGGCTGATCGACCAGCACCCCGTGGATGGCTGGGGCTGGATCGGGTACTGGTGGCCCGGCATCCCGACGCTCGCCGACCTGGCGCACCGCAAGGGTGTCACCTACCTGCAGGCCCACGACGCCTACCTGGACGTCTGGATGCAGACCGGCATCATCGGCCTGGTGCTCTTCGCGATCTACGTGGTGACGACGCTGTCGCGCTCGTGGGCCTGCGCGACCCGCATCGGGTACGACGCCACGCTGCGTCCGCGGTCGTTCGACCCAGTGTCGCTCCTGCCGCTCCTGGTCGTCGTCGCGCTGCTCGTGCAGTCCGTCGCCGAGTCCCGCCTGCTCTACCAGGGGAACTGGGTGCTCTTCGCCCTGCTCGCGATCAAGACCCGCATCGTGCTGACCGGCGAGGAACCCGTGTCCACCGGCGACGGCCCCCGCACGCCGCTGGCCAAGCGCGAGTTCCGCTGGGCCGGCACGCGCTGACCCGGGCGCTCCCTCAGCGCGACAGCCAGGAGCACGCCACCGGGGACGACCACGGGTTCGACCGCACCCGGGCGACCTCGAGCGACGGGTCCGCGTCGCACGCCTCGACCGCCGCCGGCAACTGCCCGGCCCACACCGGGCCGTCGCTGCGCCGCGTGTCCGCCGGCGCGACGTGCAGCACGGCCGACGCGACGACGGCGGTGACCACGCACCAACCGGCCAGCGCACCGACGAGGCGACCCGCGCCTCCTGTCCGTGCCGCCACACGCGACCAGCGGGGCGCGTCCACCAGCGCGGCGGCGGCGACCACCGCGGCGCTCACGAGCAGCAGGCCGGCAGCGGCGGCGTAGCGCTGCGGCGGCAGGGCGGCCATCGCGCTCACCGGCGCGGACCAGCGGACGCCGGCACCGTGGTTGGCGAGGACGGCCACCCACCACACCGCGACCGAACCGGCGGCGAGTGCCGTGACCATCCACCGGGTGCCTGTCGGCCCGACGACCACGGCCGCCACCAGGACGACCAGCAGCAGGGCGGCGGGGACCAGGACCACGGCCCAGCCGTGCTCCACCACCGCCGTCAGCGCGGCGCCGAGGTCCGGACCCCAGGCACCCGCCACGGGACGCAGCAGGTACCCGGCGAGCACGTCCACGACCGCCGGCGACCCCGTGGCGAGGGCACGCGGGTTCGTCAGGGCCGTGACGCCCTGCGCGGCCAGGGCGACGACCACGACGACCGTGACGGGCAGCGCGGACCACCGACCGGATGAGCCGGGCGTTCGGCCTCGGGGCGTCCACGCGAGGAGCAACAGGGGCGCGAACAGTGCGGTGAGGGGTTCGGTGAGCACGGCGACACCAGCGACCACGGCGAGCGCGCCCGCGCCCCACCAGGAGCGGCTGCGGAAGGTGAAGACCCACGGCACCAGGACGAGCAGGAACCAGTGCAGGTTCGCCGCGTTGCCGCTGATCTCGTACGGGGCGAGCGGCAGGACGACGGGGACGGCGGCGAGCACCAGCCGGAACGGCCACGGGCGGACGACGTCGCGGGACAGCACGAACACCAGGGCGCAGACCCCGCCGACCACCGCGCAGGACGCCAGTGCCACCACCTGCGCGTACCGTTCGGGCGGCAGCGCGTAGCCGAGGTCGACGATGAGCCGGGGCAGCAGGTGCAGGTAGCCGGCGTAGGGGTGCAGCAGCGTGTCGACGGGCCCCATCGCGATCCGTTCGCGCAGGAACACGCCGCCGTCCTCGGCCCAGACGGTGTTCCGCGCCACCGGACCGAGGCGGTACCAGGCCAGTGCGGTCGTGAGCAGGCCGACGAGGACCGCGACGAGCGGGACGCCGACGACCCTGCGCGCGACGTCCATTCGGTGAGGATAGATCGCTCATCGCGCATCGTCGATACAGCCACACCGCGATGTGGTGTGCTCGTCACAAGGTCGTGCGCCAAGATGGACGCGTGACGGACGGCCGGGTGAGCAGACAGGTGCTCGGGCGCCGGTACCTCTCCGCCTGGATCGGCTTCTCGGCCGGTGGACGGTTCAGCCAGGCGCTCGCGACGGTCATCGTGCTGTTCGGGTTCGGCCAGCCCACGGTGGAGACACTCGTCGGTCAGGCGGGGACCTGGGCGGTGCTCGTGACGCTGTTCGTGCTCGCGGGGCTGAGTCTGCTGGGACAGCGCTACCGGATCGAGTGGCACGGGGTCCTCCCCCTCTCGCTGTTGGCCTTCGTCGGCTACTGCGCGTTGAGCGTGCTGTGGAGCGAGTACTCCTGGTTCGCGCTCCGCGGGCTCGTGCAGACCGTGTGCTTCATCGGCCTCGGGCTGTACCTGGCGCTCGGCCGCGACCTGGTGCAGGTGATCCGGGCCTCGGGCGACGCCTTCCGGATCCTGCTCGTGACCGCCCTCGGGCTCGAGGTCCTGTCCGGCCTGGTGCTCGACGTCCCGTTCCCGGCGTTCGGCATCCGCGGTGACATCGCGTACGGCGGCCCGATCCAGGGCATCGGCGGCACACGCAACTTCATGGGCTTCATCGCCGCCATGGCACTGGTCACCTTCGTGGTCGAGTTCCTCACCCGGTCCGTCACGCTCTGGCGCGCGATCGCCTCGACCTCGCTCGCCGTCATCGCCCTGATGCTCGTGCAGTCCCCCATCACCGGCCTGGCGATGATCGCACTCGCCGTCACCGCACTGGCGCTCTGGTCACTCCGGCACGCGCGACCGGCGACCAGACCGGTGGTCAACGGCGTCCTCGGCGCGGTCGTCCTGCTGACCCTGGCCGTCGGGGTGCTCGCGCGGCACCGGCTGCTCGCCGAGATCGGGGCGGCCGGCGGCACCGCGACGCGCACGGACCTGTGGTCCCAGATCCGGGTCCTGGTGGAGCGCTACCCGATCCAGGGCTGGGGCTGGGTGGGGACCTGGCCGACCGAGCCGGTGGTGCCGTACGTGACGCTCATCGACCCCGCCGGCGTCCGCTTCACCTCGGGCCTGAACGCCTTCGTGGACGCCTGGCTGCAGATCGGCTTCGCGGGCACGCTCATCCTCGGGATCACGGCGCTGCTCGCGTTCGCGCGGGCCTGGGTGACGGCGACGACGTTCCCCGGGGTGGCGTACGTGTGGCCGGCCGCGGTGCTCGTGCTGCTCGCCGTCACCAGCACGGCGGAGAGCTACCTGCTGCACGGCGCGGGGCTGATGTTCTTCGTGACGGTGCTCGTGATCGCCGCGCGGCGGCGATCGTGGCGCCGGCACCTGCCGCGCGTGTAGCGCCGGACCGGAGGCCCGTGGCGGCCCCGCACCGCGCCTCCAGGCCGTCACGCCGAACGTTCCGGGCCCGCGCATCGTGAGCAGGAACGGTCGCCCCAGTAGACGCGACGCGACCGTTCCTGCGCACGAAGCGAGCGCGCGCTCCGGGCCTCGCGCTACGGGCGCGTGCGGCGACCCAGACGGCGCTGCACACCCCACCGGGTGACACGGAGCATCGCCTCGACCACGATGGACCGGCTCATCTTGGAGACCCCGTGCACGCGGTCGCGGAACCGGATCGGCACCTCGACGATGCGGCCGCCGAGGGCGTCCACGCGCAGCGTCATGTCCACCTGGAAGCAGTACCCCTTCGAGTCCACCGATGCGAGGTCCATCCGCGCGATCGCCGACGAGCGGTACACGCGGTACCCGGCGGTGATGTCGCGCACGCCGAGGCCGAGCACCAGGCGGGCGTAGGTGTTCGCCCCGCGGCTGAGCGCCTGGCGTCGGAGCGGCCAGTCGACGACCGAGCCACCCGGCACCCAGCGGGACCCGATCGCGAGCAGGACGTCCTCGGACGCGGTCACGGCGTCGATCATGGCCGGCAACCGGTCGGCCGGGTGCGAGCCGTCGGCGTCCATCTCGACCAGCAGCGGGTAGCCGCGCTCCAGACCCCACCGGAAGCCGGCGACGTACGCCGTGCCGAGCCCGGCCTTGCCGGGGCGCTGCAGCAGGTGCACGCGGTCGTCAGCGGCGGCCAGCGACCGCACGATGTCCCCGGTGCCGTCCGGGCTGCCGTCGTCGACGACGAGCACGTGGGCACCGGGCACCGCCGCCAGCACGGCGGCCGTGATCGCGCGGATGTTCTCGGCCTCGTCGTAGGTCGGGACGATGACGAGGGCGGCGGTGTCCCCCGGGGTCACCGGTTCAGGCGTCGCTTCACCTTGCCTGCGACGCTGCGGGGGCCCTCGGTGCGCAGGTAGTGCACGGCGCGACCGAGGTCGTAGCGGACACCGGAGAGCTTCTTGCGCTCCGGCACGCGGACGCGCATCTTGTGCGGCTCGATCGAGGACGTCGTGTCGCGCACCGACTTGTCCGCAGCGCGGATCGGGTTCCGGCAGAACTCGACGAGCGGGGCGAGGACGTTCTCCCACGTGAACTGCTCGCGCACACGGTCGACGTTGCCGATGAACTCGGTGCGGGCCTTCTTGTCGAAGAGCGCCGTCTCGAGCGCGGTCGCCAGGCCGTCGACGTCCTGCTCGTGCACCGCGATGCCGAGCTTCTGCTCCGCGACGAGGTCACCGAACGAGTCGCCGGCCGTCGTGACGATCGGCAGACGTGCCCACAGGTAGTCGAGGATGCGGGTGCGGAACGAGAACGTCGTCTCGAGGTGCTCGTAGTGCGTCGAGACGCCGGCGTCGGCCTCGAGCAGGTAGGCGCCGCGCTCCTCGTACGGGATCCACTGGTCGTTGAAGAACACGTGCTTGCCGGTGAGCCCGAGGGCGTCCGCCTCGGCGCGGACCTTCGCCACGATGTCCATCTCGGGGACGTCGGGGTTCGGGTGCTGCACACCCATGAAGAAGAGCTTGACCGACGGACGGCGCTCGGCGAGCCGGGCGATCGAGCGGACCAGGGTGATCGGGTCGAACCAGTCGTAGATCCCCCCGCCCCAGACGACGAGCTTGTCGTTCTTGCCGATGCCCGGCACGACGCCCTTGACCCGCTGCTGGTCGTGCACCGGCGGGGTCGAGGACAGGCCGAACGGCACGACGCCGATGAGCGAGCGCAGGTCGGCGTCACGCGAGTACGTGCGGGCGTTCACGCGGCCGGAGCCGGCGAGCTGCCCGAGCCAGAACATCCGCTGACGCTCCGAGGCACAGATGAAGTAGTCGCCGAGCTCGAGCTGGTGGTTCAGCGTGTCCGAGGCGTCGAGGATCTGGCGGTTCCACTTGTCGACGTCGTCGCTGCGGCCCTGTTCGAGCTGCTCGAGGTGCAGCGGGTCGTAGACGTCGACGACCAGGATCTTGCTGGTCGACTCGAGCACGGGGAACAGCCGGAGCGCGTGGCCCTGCACGATGATGACGTCGGCCCAGCCCTCGTGCTCGACCATCTGGCGCGGGTGGCGGTGCGGGACCGTGACGACCTCGTACGAGGGGTCGATCGGCGACGAGCGGGTGAGGCTGACCACGCGGACGTCGTGCTCCGATGCCAGCTGCTTCGCCATCTGGGTGGCGCGGATCGCCGGACCGGCCATCTTCGCGCCGATCGAGTCGCCCGTGATGATGAGGACGCGGCGACGGGTGCCGACCTCGAGCACGCCGAGGGAGTGCACGATCTTGTCGTAGCCGGCCAGGTAGTTCTCGATCGGGTACGCGGGCTCGTCGCGGTTACCGAACAGGCGGAGGAGCTCGCGGTCGGACCGGACACGGCTCGCCTGGATCTGGCGGCGGGACTCGGTCATCGACGGCAGCTGCTCGACGAACTGGTCGACGCCGTAGATGCCCGCCATGCTCGTCTTCGGCACCGGGATGGTGGGGACGCTGTCGTCGCCGGGGTTGCGCAGGTCGAGCTCGGTGGAGTCGAGCTCCCCGCGGCCCACGGCACGGCGGACGGCGAGCGCCAGCGAACCGGGCAGCGCCGCGGCGAGCTGTTCGTCACCGAGGTTCTTGTAGAGCGTGAACAGTGCGTTGCGCTCGAGCAGGTAGGTCTCGCGGAAGTCGCCGAACTTGTTCATCGACGCGTGGTGCTTGTGGAACGCGACGGACTTCGGCTGGTACCGGAAGCGCCAGCCGAGCAGGTTGAGCCGCCAGCCGAGGTCGACGTCCTCGTAGAACATGAAGTAGCGGTCGTCGAAGCCGTCGAGCTGCTCGAAGAGCTCGGCGCGGATGAACATCGCGGCGCCGGTGCCGAACAGGACGTCGGTCTCGCTCTCCCACCGGCCGGTGTCCGGCGACCCGGCGAAGGGCTTGTAGCCCATGCCGTACCAGGTCATCGCGGCCTCGGTGAAGTCGACGTTGACGCCTTCCCAGTCGAGGACCTTCGAGGCGACGGCACCGATGTCGGCACCGGAGGCGAACGTGGCCATGGCCTCGCGCACCCAGCCGGTGTCCGGACGGGCGTCGTTGTTGAGGAACGCCACGACCTCGCCGGAGGACTTCTCGACGCCGAGGTTGCACCCGCCCGTGAACCCGAGGTTCGCACCCGCATCGATCAGGGTGAAGTCGAGGGACGAGGCCTTCAGCCGACCGAGGTGCTCGGGGCCCGAACCGTTCTCGACGACGATCACCTCGAGCTTGTCCTGCGGCCAGTCCTGCTTGCGGAGCTCCGCGATGCTCGTCAGGGTGTCGTCCGTGCCCTTGTAGTTCACGAGGATGACGGAAACGACTCCCGGCTTGCGCTCTGTCACGCGAGTTCCTCCAGCAGCTGCCGCGCACCGGGCGCGGGTAGGTGGCTCGGCCAGCGGGGTGCCGCGGGCCGATGACACCCTACAAGGCGCGCCCACGGACTCCCTGCCGCCGCTGCGGATTCGTGCAGAATGGCGTGCGTGACCGCTGTGATCCCGAGCTCCCCCATGCCCTCCCCCCTCCGCGAGGACTACGCGGCCCTCGCGGCCGACGAGCACGCCGAGGGCCCCCGCGGCACGATCCGCTTCGCGGTCTCGACCGCCGATCCGGCCGAGGGCAAGGGCGATCTGTTCGTCGCGCTCGGCCTCGCGCGGGCACTCCGGGCCGAGGGCTGGGGCGTGGCGATGTGGCCGTTGGCGCGCTGGGGCGAGGAGCTCCCCGCCGACACCACCGTCGTGGTCAGCATGATCGAGTCCTTCGTGCCCGGCTACGTCCCCGCCGGCACCGCCCTGGTGGCGTGGGTGCGGAACTGGACCGCCAAGTGGGCAGCCCTGCCGTACCTGGACGAGTTCGACGCCGTCTGGACCTCGTCCGAGGCCGCCCGCGACGCGGTCGCCGCGGCCTACAGCGGCCCCGTCGAGGTCGTGCCGATCGGCGTGGACACCGAGCTGTTCACCACCGACGCCAACGCACCGCGCGAACGTACCGACCGCGCCGTCACCACCGTCAACTTCTGGGGTGTCCGCCGCCGTGTGCAGGACGTCCTGGCCGAGGTCGCCCCGACCGAACCGATCGTCTGGTTCGCCGCGAACGTCGACCACGTCGAGGCCTCGGCCGGCGTCGAGCTCCGCCCAGCGGTGTCCTACTTCGCGCTGCCCGAGGTCTACCGCGCAGCCGGTTTCGTCGTCGACGACGTGATCGAGCCGGCCGCCGAGTACGGCACCCTGAACTCCCGCCTGTACGAGTCGCTCGCGTCCGGCGCGCTGCCCGTCACCGACTGCGCGCTCGGGCTCGACGAGCTCGGCCTGTCCGACGTGCCGGTGTTCGACGACGCCGACTCGCTCGAGCGCGTGCTCGCGATGCCCCGCGACGAGCGCACGGCCCTGGTCGCCCGGCTCCGCGCCGTGGTGCTCGAGCGGCACTCGTTCCGCACCCGTGCCGAGCAGGTCGGCCCGTCGCTCGACGCCGCCGTCGCCGCCGCCTCGGGTCGGAGCGGCGAGCGTGGGGCGTTCCTGCGCTGGGCCACCGCCCAGCGCGAGACGCTCCGGCAGGCCGAGCACGACCGCGACGTCCACCTGTCCGGCGTGCACGACATCAACGCACGCCTGATCGCGTCGGAGCAGCAGGTCGGCGCGTACGACACCGCACGCCGCCGGGCCGAGGCGGAGCGCGACCAGATCGCGGCCCGCTTCGAGGGCCTCACGCGCTCGCCCGAGTACCGGCTGCTGCACGGCGTCGGTCTGATGGCGCGGCGCGCACGCCGCTGACGGCGGTCGACGCGACCAACAGACGGACGGGAGGCCCGGTACCAGCTGGTACCAGGCCTCCCGTCCGTCGTGGTGACCGTCTACTGCACGGTGACGGTCTTGGTGCCGAAGCTCTTGTAGGTGCCGCTCGGCAGGTCCTGGAAGTAGACGCGCACGGTGTGCGTGCCCTTCTTCAGCCCGGTGAACTTCCGCGACAGTCCCACGTCCGACCCCCAGTCCGGGTGCGCGGCCTGCACGTCGGTCCGGGTCGCGTTCGCGGTGCCCGGCGAGACGGCCACGCCGTCCAGGTGGATCTTGTAGCCGACCGGGTCCCAGACGTCCGGGTCGATGGCCCAGCCGGCGACCGTGATGGTGCCGACGCCGCCGGTGACCGACTCGTACAGGCCCTTGACCGAACCGGTCTTGCCCGTCTTGCCGGTGGTGGGCGGGTCGGTGACCCGCACGCTCTTCGTGCCGAAGCTCTTGTAGGTGCCGCTCGGCAGCTCCTGGAAGTACACCCGCACCGAGTGGGTGCCGGCGGTCAGCCCGGGGATCTTCAGGGACAGGCCGACGTCGGAACCCCAGGCGGGGTGCACGGCCTCGACGTCGGTCCGCTTCGCGTTCGCGGCTCCGGGGGCGATGGCGACACCGTCGACGTGGATCTTGTACTGCACCGGGTCCCAGACGTCGGGGTCGATCGCCCAACCGCGCACCGTGGCGCTGTTCACGCCGCCGGTCACGGACTCGTACGCGCCCTTGACCGAACCCGTCTTGCCCGTCTTGCCCGTCGTCCCCGACGCGTCGGGTTCGGCGGACGATGCGGCGGTCACGGTCACGGACTTGGTGCCGAAGCTGATGTACTTGCCGCCCTGCAGGTCCTGGAAGTAGACGCGCACGGTGTGCTTGCCGGCCTTCAGGCCGGTGAGCCGGAGCGTCAGGCCGACGTCCGAGCCCCAGGTGGGGTGGTCCGCCGCGACGTCGGTGCGCGTGGCGTCCGCGACACCGCTGTTCGTGCTCACGCCGTCGACGTGGATCTTGTACTTGACCGGGTCCCAGACGTCCGGGTCGATCGCCCAGCCCCGCACGGTGGCCGTGCCGACGCCGCCGGTGACGGAGTCGTACGAGCCGCGGACCTTGCCGGTCTTGCCCGTCTTGCCGGTGGTGGGGGCGTCGACGACGACGGACTTCGACGCGACCTTGACGTACTTCGTGCCGGGCTTGTCCACCACGTAGAGCGTCACCGCGCGCTTGCCGGCGGACATCCCACCGATCGTCTTCGAGAAGCCGAGGGTGCTGCCGACGCCCGGGTAGACCTTCGCCACGTCGGTGCGGGTCGTGTCGGCCGTGCCGGTCGCCTTGCTCACGCCGTCGACCAGGATCTTCCACGAGCCGGGCTTCGACGAGTCGGGGTCGAGGACCCAGCCGCTCGCCGAGATCGTGCCGACGCCGCCGGTCACCGAGTCGAGGACGCCCTTCGGCGCTTCGCTCGTGACGGTGCGGGTGTAGCAGCCGAGCAGGGTGTTGCCGCCGCGGCCCTGGTTGATGGCGTACGTGCAGACGTTGTGCTTGCCGAGGCTCAGCCCGGTCAGGGTCGTCGAGAACCCGTGCCGGGTGTTGTTCGCCCCGAGGGTGCCCGCCAGGTCGCTGCGGTTCGCGTCGGCGGTGATGGTCTTCGCGCCGTCGCCGTCGACGTAGAACGCGACGCGCAGGGGGTTCGTCGTGTCGGGGTCGGCGGCCCATCCCCGGACCGTCAGGGTCGAGGTGGCGGTGGCGGTCACCGCGTCGACGTTGCCGACCGGGTTGCCGCTGCCGCTGGAGGCGCCGAACCAGTCGGTGTACATGCGCCAGAAGTTGCGGTTGCCGTAGGCCGAGCAGCCGTCGCCGCTGCCGTAGAGGTTCGACATCGCCGCGGCGTTCGGCGTGTACGGCGTGTAGATGTAGAGCGCCGCGGTGGCCTGGTTCTGGATGTAGACGGACTTGCGGCCGCACGCGGCGTTCGGGTTGAGCAGGATCGAGTTCGTCCGGCCCGCCTGGTACGCCCACGAGGTCGGCGTCGCCTGGTACCGCTTGAACTGCAGCGCGGCGGCGTAGACCTGCTGGCCGAAGCCGAAGTACGCCGGGTCGCACGGGGCGGTGTCCGGGCACGCGAAGCCGGTGGCGTGCAGGTACATGTAGGACGTCGGCGAGGACGTCGTCACGATGCCCTGCTCCTTCTGCAGGAGCACGAGCAGCACCTTCTGGCTGATGCCGCACGCGGCACCGACCTGGGCGATCATCGTCGCGGCGCTCTTGGTGCCGCCGGCGATGGCCTTGCACCGGCCGGAGACCGCGCCGATCGAGCTCATCTTCTGCGAGAAGTCCTTCAGGCAGGCGGGCCCACCCGAGGCCTTGCGGCAGTTCGGTGCGACGCTCGTCAGGAACGACTGCACGGCGGCGGCGCTCATGGCCGAGCCGTTGTAGAAGTTCGCGTCGCTGATGATGTTGCCCGGGTCGAAGTCCGAGGCGACGGCGGCCGACGCCGACCGGGTCGTGGTCTGCTCCGAGAGCACCGTGCCGAATGTCAGACCGCTCACCGCGACGGCGAGGGACGCCACCAGCGCGAGGGAACTGCGGAGGGACCGCCGGACGGGGCGGTCATCGCTGTCGGGACGGGGGGAACGGGTGGGACGCATCACGGGACCTCGGCGGTCAGGGGGTCGGACGTCGTCGACGCGGAGCCGATGGCGTAGGTCAGGGTGACGGACCAGGTGCCGCTCGGCACCTTCGCCGCGGGGAACGACACCTGCGCGCAGTTCACCGACGAGGCACTCGCCTGCGCGGTGCTCGTGGCCTTCCGCGTGACGCCGTTCTTCGTCGCGGTGAAGGTGCACTTCCCGCTCGTGTCGGTGGTGCCGGAGACCAGGCCACCGGCCTGGAGCGTCTTCGAGCCGGTGTCCCAGCCGGCGTAGGTCACGACGGCCGTGGCCGGGAACTCCGACGGGTCGGTGTCCGGCTGGTTCGTCGCGCCGCTGCCCGGGAACGGACCGGGGGTGTCGTCGTCTCCGGCGCCGGAGTCGGAGCCGCCGTCGCCGGACGCACCGTCGGTCGGCGACGGGGCCGCTCCGGTGGGTGCCGCGGTCGCCGAGGCGTCGCCGGTCGGGGTCGCACTCGGGGTGCGCGTGGCGGAGGCCGACGGCGACGGGGTGGCGTCGTCGCCACCGCCGGAACAACCGGCCACGAGGAGACTGAGTGCACCGACCACCGCGAACGCAGCGATCGGCCTGGATGCGAGGAGCATGCTGACGGGCCGTCCTGAGGATGTTGACAAGGGTCCGGGTTGCAACAACGGTAACTCGAAAGTGAAGGTTGAGGGTTGGATCGGCCGGAATCACCCCCACTCGGGGTGCACGACGGCCGTCGCCCAACCCCGCCACGCGGGCCCGGTGAGTATGCTGTTCCGGTCCTGCCCCCACGAACGAAGAGACGTATGGTCGACCAAGCCCGCATGACCGCGCTCGCGAAGGAACCCCTCGTCGTGATCGGCGCTCCGACGAGCGCCTTCCGCGGAACCTTCCGCGAGCTGCGCGACGTCTTCCGGCAGCGCGAGATGCTCGGCATGCTCGTCCGACGTGACCTGAAGGCCCGGTACAAGGACTCGGCACTCGGGTTCGTCTGGACGCTCGTGCGCCCGCTGACCCAGCTGCTCATCTACTACTTCGTCATCGGCAAGGTCCTCGGCGCCGCCAACGGCATCGACAACTTCGCCATCTACGTCTTCACCGGCCTGACCGCCTACACGCTCTTCAGCGAGATCGTCGCCGGGTCGACGGGCTCGATCGTCGGCAACTCCGGGCTGATCAAGAAGGTCTACGTCCCGCGCGAGGTCTTCCCGCTCGCCAGTGTGGGCGCGGCCCTGGTGAACTTCACCATCCAGTTCGCGATCCTGCTCGCCGCGACGGTCGTGATCGGGGTCTTCCCCTGGCACGAGGGCCTGGTCTACCTGATCCCCTCGCTCGCCGTCATCCTGGTCTACGGCGCGGCCATCGGTCTCGTGCTGTCCGCGCTCAACGTGTACCTGCGCGACGTGCAGTTCGTCATCGACGTCGGCCTGATGGTCCTGCTCTGGGCCTCGCCGATCGTCTACTCCTACGCGCGCGTGGTCGCCACGGTGAACGCCGACTGGCTCATCACCGCGTACACGAACAACCCGCTGACGCTGGCGGTGCTCGGCCTGCAGAACGCGATCTGGCTGCACGACCCGGCCGACGTCACGTACCCGGAACACCTGATGCTGCGGCTGGGGATCGCCTTCGTGATCGGGCTCTTCTGCCTCATCGGTGCGCAGCGGATCTTCTCCCGCCTGCAGGGCAACTTCGCGCAGGAGCTCTAGACCATGGCCATCAGCACCCCCGTCGCCCCGACGACCACCGGCGACACCGCCGACCGTCCCGACGTCATCGTCATCGACCACGTGCGCAAGCGCTTCACGGTGCGCAAGGACAACACCCTGCGCGAGCGCATCGTCACCCTCGGTCGCGCCGGCCGCAAGCACCGCCAGGACTTCTGGGCCCTCGACGACGTCACCGTGTCGATCCAGGCCGGCTCGACCGTCGGACTGATCGGTCAGAACGGCTCCGGCAAGTCGACCCTGCTCAAGGCGATCGGCGGCATCATCCAGCCGACGTCCGGCACGGTGTCCCGCCGCGGTCGCCTCGCCGCGCTGCTCGAGCTCGGCGCCGGGTTCCACCCCGACCTGTCCGGCCGCGAGAACGTGTACCTCAACGCGAGCCTGCTCGGCCTCAGCCGCAAGCAGACCGACGAGAAATTCGACGACATCCTGGCGTTCTCGGGCATCGGGGACTTCATCGACACCCAGGTGAAGTTCTACTCATCGGGCATGTACGTGCGGCTCGCCTTCGCCGTCGCCGTGCACACCGACCCCGACGTGCTGCTCGTCGACGAGGTCCTGGCGGTCGGTGACGAGGCCTTCCAGCGCAAGTGCCTCGACCGCATCCGCACCTTCCAGGAAGCCGGCAAGACGATCATCATCGTCACGCACTCGCTCAGCCAGGTGCAGGAGATGTGCGACCGCGTCGTCCTGCTCAACAAGGGCAAGGTGCTGCACGACGGTGACCCCGTGCAGGCGGTGAGCATGTTCCGCGAGGTGCTCGAGGAACGCCGCCAGGGCGAGCTCAGCACCGACGTCGCCGTCGGCCGCGGCAAGGTCCTCGGGGCGAGCGTGCACGTCGACGGCAAGGAGCCCCGCGCGGACGTCATGCCCGGCGACGACCTCGTCGTGGACATGGAGTTCGAGCACCTGGACGGCATCGCCGACTGGGAGGCCGCAGTCCAGATCAACAACGCCGGCGGCCAGGTCGTCTACGGCACCACCACCGGCATCATGGGCCTCGAACTGCACCCGCTGCACGGCCGCCGGAAGCTCCGTCTCCGCATCGCGGACACCGCCTTCGGCACCGGCAAGTACTTCATCAACGTGTCGATGATGGACTCCGCGGGCCGCCACCTGCACGACATGCCGGAGTGCGACTCGTTCGAGGTCCCCTCGTTCGGCAACGCCGTCGGCACCGTCTACGCGCGGCCCACGGTCGAGGAGCTCGACTGACCCCGGTCGACGGCGACACCGGGGCCCGTGCCGTCGGCGCTCCCCGAGCCGACGACACGTTGCGCACCGCCGTCGTCGTCGTCAACTGGAACCGCGCCGACCTGACCACCGCGGCCGTCCGCGCCGTGCTCGACGAGGGCACCGCCGAGGACGTCATCGTCGTCGACAACGGGTCGTCGGACGACTCGGTCGCCGTGCTCCGCCAGGCACTGCCGGACGCGACCGTCGTCGCGCGGGACGACAACGGCGGGTTCGCGGCCGGCGCCAACACCGGCATCCGGCACACCGACGCCGACGTCGTCGTGCTCCTGAACAACGACGCTGTGCCCGCGCCGGGCTTCGTCGCGGCGCTCCGCGACCACCTGGCGCACGCCGGGCCCGAGGTCGCGGCGGTGACGGGCCGCATCGTGCTCGCCGGACGCTGGACGGTCCTCCCGGCCGGTGCGGAACCAGCGCCCGATGCGCGCGTCATGCGCGACCACGACGGGCGGCGCTGGACGCCGTCGGCGGACGGCGAGGTCCGGCTCAACTCGACTGGCGTCCGCGTCGACCGCGACGGTAACGGCATGGACCGCGACTGGTTCGCGCCCGTCGACCGGGTCGCCGACGTCGACGTCTTCGGGTTCTCCGGCGGCGCCTCCGCGCTGCGGCGCACGGCCCTGGACGACGTCGGCCTGCTCGACGAGTCGCTCTTCATGTACTACGAGGACACCGAGCTCGCCTGGCGACTCCGCCGCCGCGGCTGGCGCGTCGAGCACGCCACCGACGCGGTCGTCGAGCACGACCACTCGGCGTCGTCCGGCGTGCAGAGCGACCTGTTCGTCTTCCGGAACGCCCGCAACCGCATCGTCGTCGCCCTCTGGCACGCCCCCTGGCCGACCGTCGCGCGGGCGAGCGTCCGCACGCTGGGCCGCGGTCTGCGCGGGCTGGCCTCCGGTCGCACCCGCCGGGAGGCGCGGCTCGTCCTGGCAGCGTTCGCGGACGTCGCGGGGACCCTGCCGGTCCACCTCGCGCGCCGGCTGCGCGAGACCCGGCGCGCGTCCGTCCCGCGCCGCCGCGTGGACCCGGGCGCATGAGCGCAGCGGGCTATCCTGGACACTCCCCCGTCGACGGCCACGGCCACGACGCCCCCGCCCGGAAGGAACCACGCGTGCCGCAGCTCACCGTCCTCGTCGACGGGACCGCGGTACCGCAGGCGCTCGGCGGCGTCGGACGCTACGTCGAAGGGGTCGTGTCGCACCTGAGCGACCCGTCGCTCGACGTCCACCTGGTCGTCCGTCCCGTGCACGCCGCGCACTTCCGCTCGCTCGCGCCGAACGCCACCGTGCACACGGCGCCGGCGTGGACCGACTCGGTACCGCTGCGGTTCCTGTGGGAGCAGACCGGACTGCCGGCACTCGGCCGTCGGCTCGGGGCGCGGGTGCTGCACTCCCCGCACTACACGTTCCCGTTCGGCTGGCGCGGTGGGTCCGTCGTCACGCTGCACGACGCCACGTTCTTCTCGAACCCCGAGTGGCACTCGCGCCTGAAGCGCACCTTCTTCACGTGGTGGAGCCGTCGCTCGCTGCGCACCCGGCCCGTCGTCATCGTGCCGAGCGCGGCCACCGCGACCGAGGCCGCCCGGGTCGTCCGCGGCATCCGTGCCGACGTCCGGGTCGCACCGCTCGGCGTCGACCGCACGGTGTTCCACGAGCCCGACGTCGCCGCGGTCGAGGACGCCCGGATCGCCGCCACCCTGCCCGAGGGCGCTCCGTGGATCGCGTTCCTCGGCACCATCGAACCGCGGAAGAACGTCACCGCGCTGCTCGACGCGTACGCCGCGGTGCGGTCCGCGCGTGCGGCCGGCGGCGCGGACACGCCGTGGCTGGTCCTGTCGGGGGCGCGCGGCTGGGACGAGACCGCGATCGCACGCCTCGACGCCCTGCAGCCCACCGACCACGTCATCGAGGCGGGGTACCTGCCGCTCGAGGACCTCGCCGGCTTCCTCGGCGGTGCGGACTTCGTCGTCTACCCGTCCCTGGGCGAGGGCTTCGGCCTGCCCGTGGTCGAGGCGATGGCCTCCGGCGCCTGCGTCCTGACCACCCGGCGGTTGTCGCTGCCCGAGGTCGGTGGCGACGCGGCCGTCTACACCGAGCCCGACGCGACGGCACTGGCCGCCGCGATGACGGCGCTGCTCGACGACCCGGCGCTCGTGGCCTCGCACCGTGCGGCGGCGCTGGCGCGGGCGGACGAGTTCACCTGGGACGCCACCGCCGCCGTGCACGTCGAGGCGTACGAGTCCGTCGGTGGGGGGACGCGGTGATCCGGGTCGCGGTGCTCACGGTCACCTACAACACCGGTGAGACCATCCGGCCGTTCCTGGCGAGCGTCGCCGGCGCCTCGAAGGACCCGGTCGCCGTCGTCATCGCGGACAACGGCTCGGCCGACATCGACGCGCTCCGGGCGATCGGTGAGTCCTACGGCGCCGTCGTGGTGTCCTCCGGCGGCAACCGCGGGTACGGCGGCGGGATCGACGCAGCCCTGAGCGCCCTCGACGACGTACTGCCCGACGTGCGACCGGAGTTCCTGCTCGTGACGAACCCCGACGTGGTGCTCGGCGAGGGCTCGATCGACGAGCTCGTGGCCGCGGCCGACCGGATGCCGTCCGGTGGGTCGTTCGGCCCCCGGATCCTCGACGACCAGGGCGAGACCTACCCGTCCGCCCGGCAGCTCCCCTCGCTCCGGACCGGCCTCGGCCACGCGGCGTTCTCGCGGTTCTGGCCCGCAAACCCGTGGAGCCAGCGGTACTGGTCCACCACGAAGGTCGTCGAACGCGAGGCCGGCTGGCTCTCGGGTGCGTGCTTCCTCATCCGCACCGACCTGTTCCGCCAGCTCGGGGGCTTCGACGAGTCGTACTTCATGTACTTCGAGGACGTCGACCTCGGGCAGCGCATCGGTCGTGCCGGCCGGGCGAACGTGTACGTGCCGTCGTCGGTCGTCACCCACACCGGTGCCCACTCGACGTCGTCCAACCGCCGCCGCATGGAGATCGAGCACCACCGGAGCGCGTACCGGTTCCTGTCGCGGAAGTACCGGGCGTGGTGGCTCTGGCCCCTGCGGGTCGCCCTGCACGCAGGCCTGTCGCTCCGCGCCCGCTGGGTGACGCGCAAGTAGCCCCCGCCCACCGGTACCCCGGTCGCCCCGGTCGCCCAGGTCGCCCAGGTCGCCCAGGTCGCAAAACACCGGTGTCCACGTGTTACACCGCGATCTGGGAGTGTTCGACGTGCGAACACCGGTGTCTTGCGGGTACCCGGCGCCACTAGGCTCGGCGCCGTGCAACGTGATCCCGGACCCTGGCTCGGCTGCGGCCCGATCGACGCCGCCCGCCGCTACTGGACCGGAGCCTTCACGTTCCGCAGCGGCCGTGCGAGCCGCGCCGAGTTCTGGTGGGCACGCGGGGCCGACCTGCTCGTGGTCTGGCTCGTGCTCACCCTCGTGCCGATGATCACCGGTGTCCGGGGCGCCGACGACTCGATGACCGACTTCCAGAACACCCCCGGGTTCCTCGGGATCGGACAGTCCGTCCTGATCCTCGAGGGCAGCGACCACGGATGGCGCATCCTCGCCGAGGGCTCCCCGTCGCAGTGGGTGCTCTTCGCGTGGTGCATCGTCACCGCGATCCCGAACCTGGCACTCGGCGCACGGCGGCTCCGTGACATCGGGACCCCGGCGTGGATGGCGTTCTTCGGCGCCTTCCCAGTCATCGACTGGTTCCTCCTACTCGGCGCGCTCCGACGTAGTTGGCGCCCGACGCTCCCACCGGAACCGGACCCGTCAGGCGCCGAACTCCCTGTCGCCCACCGCGCCGCCTGACCCGCCTGAGCCGAACCCCGCCCGCGCCGGAACCTGGTTCGCGAGGAGTCGGGTCAGGAGCGGAGGCGGGTGCGTTCGGTTCGAGCTGCCTCGAGCAGGACGGCGGCACGGGCGTCGAAGGAGTGCTCGGCGGCGATGTACTCGGCCACGACGGCCCGCTCGGCAGCAGTCGGCCAGGCGTACGACGGGTCCAGCAGCGCGGCGAGTTCGTCGCGGGAGCGCGCGACCGCGAGCGTCGGCACGTCGAGCACGTCGGACAGCCCGGCGACCTCGTCGGTGACGACGACTCCCCCGGACGCCAGCACGTCGAACACCCGGTTCGACACGAAGCCCCCGGCGGCCATGTCCGGCCAGTGGTCGTTGAGCACCACACGCGCCGAGGCGTAGGCCGCCGCGACCTCGGGCCGGGTCAGCGACGATTCGCCGAGCGACTCCGCGGGGACGACCTCGTCCCACCCCGGACCGTGCACGCGCAGGTCGGCACCGAGCCCGACCGCGTCGGACACGATGGGGCGTGCGGCGCCGCGGGTCGAGCCGACGAACACCACGCGGTCGGCATCGGGGCTCGTCGCCGCCCGCGAGCCCGGGTGGAACACCGCGGGGTCGGTCGCCTGCAGCAGCGTCCGGACCGGCACGCCCGAACGATCGGCCGCGGCAGCCGCCCACACCGGACCGGCCGCGAAGGCGACGTCGAACGACCGCAGCTCGGTGTCGGCGACGTCATCAGGGTGGCTGATCACCCAGAGCAGGTTCACCGAGGCGGGGTTCGGCGGCACCCGGTCGAGCCCGCGGATCACCAGCGTCACGTCGTCGTCGGCATCGTCGTCGCGCACGTGGGCGTCCCGCCGGTCGATCCGGACGCGCTGCCCGAGGCGTTCGAGGGCACCGGCCAGCTCGGCGGCGAAGTGCACGTCGCCCCACCCGTCGCCCTCCGGCCCGGCAGGCGCGGCGATCTTCAGCGACCAGCTCAGGTGCTCGGCGTCGCCGTCGGTCGTTCCCGGGCCCGGGGAAACCGGCCGTGCTCCCCACGGCGGCAGCGGCGGGCCGGCGACGACCGGGCCGCCGTCGGGCTCGCGGTCGCGCCACGCGGCGACCGCGTCGACGGTCGCCGCGTCGATGGTGCGGCCGGCCTCGACCGTGCGGGTCGCGTGACCGACGACGCGCACCGGTCCGCCGCGGGCATCGGCGACCGCGCGGGTCCAGGCTGTCAGGGTCACGCGTTCGTCCGGGAGGCACGGTGCCGGCACCAGCGCCGCCCCCGGCACCGAGAGCACCGGCTGGTCCGCCGCGAAGACGGTGTCGACGTCGGTCACCGTGTCGGCACGGTCGTCCGACCACGGCAGCGCGCCGGGGCGCAGCAGCCGGGCACCGGAGCGGAACGTGCCGTCCGGCATCCGGACGCGGGCCTGCGCGACCGAGCCCGCCGCCGCGAGTTCGCGCAGTGCCGACACCTCGAGCGACACCGACGTGTCGACCACCACGAGCGTCCGGCCCACGCCGGCGGCCACCCCGGCGTTGATCGCCGAGCCGAGCCCGTCGACGGGTTCCGTTCGGACCCAGGGCGACCGACGACCGAACGGGTCGACCGGCGACGCATCGGCGACGTAGCTCACGGCCCGGACGTCAGCGCCACGACCGAAGGCATCGTGGGCGACCGACACCAGCCGGGCGACCTCGGCGTGCCGGTCCGAGCGGGTCGTCACGAGCACCGTGACGTCGTGGTCCAGCCGCGGCAGCGGGTCCGGGAACCCGGCCACGCGGACGACCTCAGCCGTCGTCGCGGGCGCGAGACGGGCCTCCCGGTCGGGGTGGTCGGCAGCGGTCGCGTCGCGACGACGGCGACCGAACCACCCGGAACCGGAGGCCACGGGCGGTGCTAGACGCCGAGGAGTCGCTGGAGGTAGACGCCGTAGCCGCCCTTGACCAGCGGCGCGGCGAGCTCGGCGAGCTGCGCGTCGTCGATCCAGCCGTTGCGCCAGGCGATCTCCTCGATGCACCCGATCTTGAAGCCCTGACGGTCCTCGATGACCTTCACGTACTCCGACGCCTGCATCATCGACTCGAACGTTCCGGTGTCGAGCCACGCCGTGCCGCGGTCGAGGACCTGGACGCCGAGCTCACCGGCCTCGAGGTAGCGCTCGTTGACCGTCGAGATCTCGAGTTCCCCGCGGGCGCTCGGCTCGATGGTCTTGGCGATCTCGATGACCTTGTTGTCGTAGAAGTACAGGCCGGGGACGGCGTAGTTCGACTTCGGCTCGGCCGGCTTCTCCTCGATGGAGACGGCGGTGAAGTCGTCGTCGAACTCCACGACGCCGTACGCCTTCGGGTCGGCCACGTGGTACGCGAAGATCGTCGCGCCGTCGACCTCGGTGTTCTTCCGCAGGTTCGTGCCGAGGCCGGTGCCGTGGAAGATGTTGTCGCCGAGGACGAGCGCGACGCTGTCGTCGCCGATGAACTCCTCACCGATGACGAAGGCCTGGGCGAGACCGTCCGGGGACGGCTGGACGGCGTACTCGATCTCCATGCCCAACGCCGAGCCGTCGCCGAGCAGGGCCCGGAACTGGTCGTTGTACTCCGGCGTCGTGATGACCAGCACCTGTCGGATGCCCGCCATCATCAGGGTCGACAGCGGGTAGTAGACCATCGGCTTGTCGTAGATCGGCATGAGCTGCTTGCTGATGCCCTTGGTGATCGGCCAGAGGCGCGTGCCGGAACCGCCGGCGAGGATGATGCCCTTCATCGCTTTCCCCTTACTTCTTCGTCCGGAGCGATTCGGTGTACGCGACGCACTCCTCGTACGTCGGCAGCAGCCCCTGGGCCGCGGCTTCTTCGAGGGTGGGGGCGCTGGTGTCCTTCTCGGACAGCACCAGCTCGCCGAGACCCTCGGGCAGGTCGAGCCCGACCGTCGGGTCGAGGATGGTGATCCCCTTCTCGCGCTCGGGGTCGTAGTGCGCGCTGACCAGGTAGTTCACCGTCGACTGGTCCTCGAGCGCGACGATCGCGTGGCCGAGCCCCTCGGACAGGTAGACGGCCTTGCGGTCGACGTCGTCGATGCGGACCGAGTCCCACTGGCCGAACGTCGGGGACCCGACGCGGATGTCGACGATGTAGTCGATGAACGCCCCGCGCACGGCGGTGACGTACTTCGCCTGGCTCGGTGCGACGAGGGCGTAGTGGATGCCGCGGGCGACACCGGCCGCGGAGATCGACATGTTCACCTGGCGGAGGTCGAGCGGGTGACCGACGGTCTCCTCGAGGACGTCGGCGCGGTACGCCTCGAGGAATGCTCCTCGTGCGTCGCCGTGCTGGACGGGCGTGAACTCCCACGCGCCAGGGATCTTCAGTTCGCGGATCTGCACCGTGGAAGCCTAGCAAGCCGTGAGTTCGCATAGGCTGTCATGGTTCTGCGCATTGCCGACTCCCGAAACGAGACCAAGCGAGCCCGTGAAGCTATTCGTCCAGATCCCCTGCCTCAACGAGGAGAACACCCTCGCCAGCGTCATCGACTCCATCCCACGGGAGATCGACGGCATCGACGAGATCGAGATCCTGGTGATCAACGACGGCAGCACCGACCGCACCGTCGAGGTCGCCAAGGAGCACGGCGTCAAGCACTTCGTGCACCACACCACGAACATGGGCCTCGCCCGCTCGTTCCGTGACGGCGTCGACTACGCGCTGCTCCACGGTGCCGACATCGTCGTGAACACCGACGGGGACAACCAGTACCCGCAGGCACAGATCGCCGAACTCGTGCAGCCGATCCTGCGGAAGGAAGCCGAGATCGTCATCGGCGACCGGCAGACGCGCACCATCGAGCACTTCTCCGGCTTCAAGAAGGCCATGCAGCGCTTCGGCTCGTGGGTCGCGAGCCGTGCGGCCGGGCTCGACCTGCCCGACGCGGCGAGCGGGTTCCGCGCGTACTCGAAGTACTCGCTCATCCGCCTGAACATCGTGACGCGCTTCAGCTACTGCATGGAGACCATCGTGCAGGCCGGGTACAAGCGCCTGGCGATCGCGTCGGTGCCGATCACGACGAACCCGAAGACCCGCGAGTCGCGGCTCTTCAACAACATCTTCCAGCACATGTTCGAGTCCGGCTCTGCGATCGCCCGCGTCTACCTGATGTACCGGCCGATGGCGCTGTTCCTCTGGGTCGCGGCGGTGCTCGGAGCACTCGGACTCTGGCCGCTCATCCGGTACCTGGTGCTCCTGGCGATGCACACCGGCGGCAACCACCTGCAGTCGATCATCCTCGGTGTCGTCCTGCTCATCACCGCGCTCCTGTCGATCGTCATCGGCGTCGTGGCCGACCTCACCCGCCTGAACCGCACGCTGGCCGAGGAGCAGCTCGACCTGCAGAAACTGCAGCGGTATGGCGACTGACCCGGCGTCGGCGATGCTGAAGGGCCGAACGCGGTTCGCGCTCTGGCTCCGTCGCCCTTCGTCCTGGGTCGAGATCGTCGCCTGGGCCGCGCTCGTGGCGTTCATCGCCTGCACCATCGGGCCCGCGCTGATCGGTCAGGGCACGTTCCTGAACACCGGCATGCTCAGCCGGTACACCCCGTGGGGTGAGTCGCTCGAGACCCTGCGGAACTCGACGAACATCCTGAGCAGTGACACCCTCGACAGCGTCACACCCCAGACGACGCTCCTGGTCAAGCTCGCGCACGAAGGCGTGTTCGGGTCATGGAACCCGTACGTCGCCGGGGGCGTCGAACTCGGCGGCGTGCCGAACTCCGGGGCGTGGTCCCCGCTGTCGCTCCCCTGGTGGATCCTGCCGTTCTCGGCCGCGGCCGGCGCGGTGAAACTCCTCGAGATCGTCGCGATCACGGCCGGCATGTCCCTGCTGCTGCGTCGGTGGGGCGTCCCGCGGGCCGCGTGGCCGATCGCCTCGCTCGTCTTCGCGTCGTCCGGCTTCATGGTCGCGTGGTCGAACTGGCCGCAGACCCGGGTGGCCGCCTTCCTGCCGCTGCTGTTCTGGGCCATCGACCGGGCCGCCGTCGAGCTCCGTGCACGCGACCTGTTCAGCGTCGGCCTCGTCGTCACCGCGATGCTGCTCGGGGGCTTCCCGGCGATCGTCGGCTACGGGCTCTTCGTCGGTGGCCTCTTCTTCCTGGCCCGCACGATCGTGGCCCACCGCGCACTCCGCCAGGTGCTCGTCAGTGCGGGGATCGCCCTCGGCGGGATCGTCCTCGGTGTCCTGCTCGCCGCCTGGCAACTCGTGCCGTTCGCGATCAGCGCCGCGAACGTCGTCGACTTCGGCGGTCGCGGTCAGCGCGGCGGTGCCGGCATCGGGTCCGCGCCCCTGGTGAGTTCCTGGATCCCGGACATCACGTCGCTGGCGAGCACCGGCCGCGCGTGGGGCCTCCGCAACCCGGTCGAGGAGTACTCGTACATCGGCATCGCCGCGGTGGTGCTCATCGCCGCCGCCGTCCTGATCCGCCCGGGTCGACGCGACGCAGCGTCCGCCGGCGGAGCAGCGCCCGCCACCGCACCGGCGCGCGACGCCGACGCCGCGCTGGTCCGGCGTCGGCAGCGCGGTGTCGTGCCGATCGTCGCGTCGCTGCTGGCGTTCAGCGTCGTGCTGGTGTTCCTCGGCGGCCCGCTCCTGGCCGCGGTCCGGGAACTCCCGGTGTTCGACTCGAGTCCGATCGGTCGAGCGCGTGTCCTCGTGGGCTTCTTCGCCGCGGTGCTCGCCGGCATCGGGTTCGGACGCGTCGTCGAGCCCGAGACGCTGCGCGACGAACTCGCACGGTTCCGCCGTGCCACGCCGCTCCGGCGCGCGGGCCGGATCGCGACGGTCGTCCTCGTCGTGCTGTTCACCGCGTCGGTCGGGCTGCAGACGGCGCTGGCGCTCGACACGGTGCCGGCCGACGTGCTGCACCGGACCAAGCTCCTCGTCCTCGTCACCGGGGTCGTCGGTGCCGGGACGGCCGTCCTCGTCCTCGTCCCGTGGCTCCTGCGGATCCGTTCGCTCCGCGTCGCCGCCGCGATGGGCATCGTCGCCGCGGTCTGCGTGCCCGCGGTCGCCGCGACGGTCCGCTGGTGGCCCATCGCGCCGAACTCGACGTTCTACCCGTCGTCGCCGGCGATCGACTACCTGCAGGAGCACGTGTCCGCCCAGGACCGCTTCGCCACCGCCGGCACCGCGACGTTGCCCGGGTCGGCCTCGTACTACGGCATCCGCTCGACCACCGGGCACGCGTTCCAGACGCGGGAGTGGAAGCAGCTCATGCGGACCGTCGACCCGACGACGTACCCGACGGCCACGTACCTGACGTTCGCGCCCGACGAGATGACCCACTTGGTCGACTCCGCCGTCCTCGACCGCGTCGCCACGAAGTACGTCGTCGCCGACCCCTCCGCCCCGATCGCCGGGACCCCCGAGGCCGGCGCCCGCCGTACGGGGTGGACGGACCTGACGACGAGGCGACCGGCCGTCGACGGGCCGAGCAACTCCGGTCCCGTGAACGGCGTGACCCTCACCGGCCCGCCGCAGCTCACGACGTCGGCTCGTGGCATGACCCTCACCGTCGCGATCGTCGCGGACGGCACCGGGAAGACCCTCGCCGAGACCGAGAGCTGGGTGCCCGCCCTCGGCGGCCCCCGCAACGTCGCCGTCGCGGGGTCGAGCATCCCGTCGCGTGTGCAGTGGCACGCCGAGATCACGGTCACCGGGCAGTCGCAGCCGGTCGCGATCGGCACGGGCACCGGCGGGAAGGCCGTCCTGGACACCGTCCGGCCCGTCGCCGGCCAGGGCGTGTCGGTCGTGCACACCGGCGACGCAACGATCTACCAGCGCAGCTCGGCGCTCGACCGGGTGCGGTGGGCGTCCGACCAGCGGGTGCTCGCATCGACGGACAACCGGCTCGCGGCACTCGCCGGGCACGCGCTCTCCGACGACACCGTCGTCCTCAGCACGTCCACCGACCACCGGGCCGACCGGACGGGTGACGCCGTGGTCCGGCTACGGCCGAGTGCCCCGAGCGAGACCGTCGCCGACGTCGATGCGACCGGTGGCGGCTGGCTCGTGGTCGCGGACTCGCTCCGGCGTCCGGGCTGGCACGCCACGGTGGACGGCGAGCCGACCGACCTCGTCGCCGCGGACAACGCCGGTGGCGCGGTCTGGGTCCCGCGGGGCTCGCACACCGTCCGGGTGTCCTACTCGGTGCCCGGGCTCACCGCCGGGTGGCTCGTCACGGGCGGGACCGTCGGGATCGCCGTGCTCACGACCGTGACCGTGCTCGTCGTCGGCCGTCGTCGACGTCGACGTGCCCGCACGGCCGACTGAGCCCCGGCCCCGTACAATCGGCTTTCGATCCGACGACCCCGCCGGTGCCGCCATCCGCGTCGCCGTCGACAACGCAAAGGAAGAGACCTCGTGAAGATCCTCGTCACCGGAGGAGCCGGCTTCATCGGCTCGAACTTCGTCCGCCGCACGCTGGAGGACGCGTACCCCGGCCTCGAGGGCGCCGAGGTCGTCGTCTACGACGCGCTGACCTACTCCGGCAACGAAGCGAACCTCGCCCCGGTCGCCGACTCCCCCCGCTACACCTTCGTCCACGGTGACATCCGCGACGCCGCGAAGCTCGACGAGGTCGTCCCGACCGTCGACGCGATCGTGCACTTCGCCGCCGAGTCCCACGTCGACCGCTCGGTCCGCGACTCCGGCATCTTCGTCGAGACCAACGTCGTCGGCACCCAGCGTCTGCTCGACGCGGCACTCCGCCACGGCACCGAGCGCTTCGTGCACGTCTCCACCGACGAGGTCTACGGCTCCATCAGCGAGGGTTCGTGGGACGAGGAACGCCCGCTCGAGCCGAACTCGCCGTACTCGGCGTCGAAGGCCGGCAGCGACCTGCTCGCCCGCAGCTACCACCGCACGCACGGGCTGAACCTCTCGATCACGCGCTGCTCGAACAACTACGGCCCGTACCACTTCCCCGAGAAGGTCATCCCGCTGTTCGTCACCAACCTGATCGACGACGTGCACGTCCCGCTGTACGGCGAGGGCAACAACATCCGCGACTGGCTGCACGTCGACGACCACACCCGCGGCATCGCGATGGTCCTGACCCGCGGCCGCGCCGGCGAGATCTACAACATCGGCGGCGGCACCGAGCTGACCAACAAGGAGCTCACGCAGCTGCTCCTCGACGCCACCGGCAAGGACTGGTCGTACGTCGACCGCGTCGCCGACCGTCTCGGGCACGACCTGCGCTACTCGGTCGACATCTCGAAGATCCAGGCCGAGCTCGGCTACGAGCCGCAGGTCCCGTTCGAGCAGGGCCTGACCGACGTCGTGCAGTGGTACCGCGAGAACCGCGCCTGGTGGGAGCCGCTCAAGCAGCGTGCGGCCCTGAGCTGAACCGGCACACCGTGACCAGGTACCTCATCACCGGAGCGGCCGGCATGCTCGGCCAGGACCTCCAGGCCGCGCTCGCGGGCCGCGACGTCACCGCGCTGTCGCGGGCCGACCTCGACATCACCGACCCGGCCGCGGTGGACGCCGCCGTGGCCGGGCACGACGTCGTGGTCAACTCGGCCGCGTACACCAAGGTCGACGACGCGGAAGACCACGAGGACGACGCCCACGCGGTGAACGCGACCGGGCCGAAGCTCCTCGCCGAGGCCGCCGTCCGCCACGGCGCGAAGCTCGTCACCGTGTCGACCGACTACGTGTTCGACGGCAACGGCACGGCGCCCTACGCCGAGGACGCCCCGACCGACCCGATCAACGCCTACGGCCGCACGAAGGCCGCCGGCGAGGCCTTGGTGCGCGCGATCGCCCCGGACACCTCGTACGTCGTCCGCACCGCGTGGATCTACGGCGCACACGGGCCGAACTTCGCCGCGACGATGCTCCGGCTCGCCGGCTCGCACGACACCGTCAGCGTCGTCACCGACCAGGTCGGCCAGCCGACGTGGACCGGCGACCTCGCCGCCCGGATCGTCGAACTCGTCGACGGGGACGCCCCGGCCGGCATCTACCACGGCACGAACGCGGGCCAGGGGTCCTGGTTCGACTTCACGCAGGCCATCTACCGCGAGCTCGGGCTCGACCCGGAGCGCGTCCTGCCCACGGACAGTGCGGCGTTCGTCCGTCCGGCACCGCGTCCGGCGTACAGCGTGCTCGGCCACGACGGCTGGTCGCGCGCCGGCCTCGCACCGATGCGCGACTGGCGCGAGGCGCTGCACGCCGCCGTCGCGGCGGGTGCGCTGACCGCGTAGGCGCGGCTCTCGGCCAGGAGGCGCGGGTCGGTCCCGGGACGTCGGGAACCCGACCCGCGCCTCCAGACCGCCCACCGACCGCGCCCAGGGGGCGCCGGGACCACCCTGGTAGTGTCGGGCAGCCGAGCGCGGGGCCGGCTCTCGGCCCCTGACCAGGGGTCCACGGACCACCGGTCCACGAACCACGACGAGGAGCACAGCACCATGACCACCCTCCACGTCATCGTCGACCAGATCGTCGCTCCCGTGCCGGGCGGCATCGGGCGCTACGCCGAGGAACTGGCGCGGCACCTCGTCGAGCACGCGCCGAGCGGGTGCGAGGTCGCGGGCGTGGTCTCCGCCGTCGGGTCCGACGAGATGGCGCACCTGCGGAAGCTCCTGCCGGGGCTGTCCGACCTGCAGCGGCTCCCGCTGCCGCGGCGCGAGCTGTCGCTCGCCTGGCAGGGCGGGTTCGTCGGCGGCATCGCGAAGGGCATGGTGCACGCGCCGAGCGTGCTCGCACCACTGGTCAAGCACGACCGTTTCCAGGACCCGGGTCGGCAGACCGTGGTCACCGTGCACGACGTCGTGCCGTGGACCAACCCCGAGACCCTGACGCCGCGCGGCGTCCACTTCCACAAGGCGATGGTGAAGCGAGCGTGGAAGCACGCCGACGCCGTCGTGGTTCCGACCCACGCCGTCGCGGGGGCCCTGAACGAGATCCACCGCTTCGACGACCGGCTCCGCGTCATCGGCGGCGCCCCGAGCGGACGCCTCCGGCTGCCCGTCGACGCCGACCTGCGCGCGGAACGTCTCGGCCTGCCCGACCGCTACGTGCTCGCGGTCGGCACGCTCGAGCCCCGCAAGGCCCTGGCCTCCCTGATCGAGGCGATGGCCCACCCGGACGCTCCGGCCGACATCCCCCTCGTCATCTCGGGCCCGGACGGCTGGGGTGACGTCGACGTGTACGGCACCGCGGAGCGTGCGGGCCTGTCACGCGACCGGGTGAAGGTCCTCGGCCGCATCGACGACGCGGACCTCGCGGTGGTCTACGACCGTGCGACGGTGTTCGTGTTCCCGAGCCTCGCCGAGGGGTTCGGCCTGCCCGTGATCGAGGCGATGAGCTTCGGTACCCCGGTGATCCACTCCGACGACCCCGCCGTGGCCGAGGTCGCGTCGGACGCCGGGGTCACCGTCGCCCGGTCCCCGCGGGAGTCCTACCCGGCACGGCTCGCCCAGGCGGTCTACCAGGTCGTGCACGACCCGAACCTGGCCAGCCGACTGGCGGTGGCGGGTCCGGACCGAGCACGCATGTACGACTGGTCGGACTCCGCTGCGGAGACCTGGCAGCTGCACGCCGACCTCTGACGGTCGGACCGCGTCAGCCCTTGTACGTGTAGGTGCTGACCCAGTCGATGTACAGGTGCCCCGCGTCGCCCCAGTCGCCGACCTGGAACATGTACCGGTGCGCCGTCTTCGGCACATGGCTGGTGACCGTCTTGATCACCTTGCCGTCGAGGCGGTAGCGGACGGACTTCCCGGGGATCCACTCGATCGAGTACGTGTGCCACGACCGCCAGGAGACACCGGTGCCCACGCTCACCGCGTTCGCCTCCTGTCCCGCGATCATCGAGTGGTGGTGCAGCATCGGCTGCTGGTCGAAGTTGGCTTCGGGGTAGTCGATCTCCCCGTCGGCCCAGCGGTCGGACGACGGCCAGAGCATGAAGGCCGCGCCGTTGCCGGCACCACCGGTCGCCTTGGCGCGGACGATGAACTTCCCGCCCTTGTGGCCCCAGGCGCCCGTCGGCGTGCCGAAGGTGCCGGCGGCGCCGTGCTTGCCGTCGAGCTTGACGTCCATGTACCCGTGGTGCGAGCTGATCTGCGACCCCGAGTAGTACATGCCGCCGGTGCCGTCCGGGTACGGCTGCCACGACCTCGCGTACTGCTTCGCGAAGGCCCCCTTGGCGCTGGCCGGGGTGCTGAACTGCTCGCGGAAGGTCTGCTTGAACTTCCCGACGTCGCCGAGCGGTGCCGAGCTGGCGGTCGCTGCGGTCCCCTGACCGAGCGGGCCGGCGACGAGTGCTGCTCCGAGGAGCACGACGGCGAGTGCGGCTCTCCTGGTGGCGCGTTCCTGCATGGGCTCGGTCACTCCCTGACGTGACGGTTCGCACCCGTTCGGTGTGGGTGCCGGGCGACCGGATCTCGGCTGCCCGGCGTTCACGGTAGTTGCTGTCCACGATGTGCGTCCGGGGGTTGACACAGCTGCGTACCCCCAGTGCGCGGGCCTTGCACGATGACCGAACCGTCGGCTGGGAGTCCTGGTCAGAGCGCGTGGCGCGACCGGGAGCCCCGTCGACTCGAGCAGGGGTCGTCGTCTGCGCCGTCCGATCAGGGCCGGGCGCGACGACGACGCGTGACGAGCGCGACCACGACGGCTGCCAGCACCGCGACGACGACGACCACGGCCGCGACCTCGGCGACGTGCACCGAGGTGAGCATCGAGTCGTACTGCGACTTCGTCGAGACGAAGCCCCGTTCAGCAGGGCCGGACCAGCCGGACACCGGGTTCAACGGACCGGCGGCGTGCAGGGCGAACCCGCAGACCACCGCGGCGACCACGGCGATCACGGCGAGGACGAGGACGGGGACGGCGCGGCGCATCCCGCTACCGTAGCGCGGCCCAGGACCCGATCGCGGCCCAGCCCAGCCCAGCCCTGCCCCGCCGCGTCAGAGCGCGTCGCGGAGGCGCGCGGCCTTCTCTTCGACCAGGCGCTCGAGCCCGTCGGCGTACTCCGTCAGCCGAGCGGCGACGGCCGGCTCCGAGGAACCGATGATGCGCGCCGCCAACAGACCGGCATTGGCGGCACCGTTGATCGCCATCGTCGCCACCGGGATGCCCGCCGGCATCTGCACGATCGAGAGCAGCGAGTCGAGGCCGTCCAGGCGCGCGAGCTGCACCGGGACGCCGATCACCGGCAGCGTGGTCATCGAGGCCACCATGCCGGGCAGGTGTGCTGCGCCGCCGGCCCCGGCGATGACGACCCGGATGCCGCGCTCGGCGGCGGCGCGGGCGAAGCGGGTCATCTTGTCCGGGGTGCGGTGCGCCGACACGACGTCCGCCTCGAACGGGATGCCGAGTTCGGAGAGGATCTCCGCCGCGGCCCGCATGGTCGGCCAGTCGGAGTCCGACCCCATGATGATCGAGACGAGCGGCTGTGCGGGTGCGGCGGTGTCGGTCACGCGACGAGCCTAGCCGAGCAGGACCCGCCGCCAGGTGTCGCCGTCGTGGCCGATCGTGCGGTCCCCGGCGACCCAGCGCGCAGCGCGCTCGTCCGGTCGGCCACGTTCGACAGCGGTCCGCACGGCGTCCCGCCACGCTCCGACGTCATCCGGGACGGCCACGGCGCCGTGCGCCCGTGCCACCGCGTACGACGGCCGGTCCGAGACCACGGCGGGCAGTCCGAGCGCGGTGTACTCCAGGAACTTCAGGTCGCTCTTCGCGCGGTTGAACTCCTCGTCGCGCAGGGGTGCGACACCCGCTCGCCAGCGCTCCCGGTGCGCCACGAGCCAGCGGGAGAAGGCCGGGTAGTGCCCGTCGGGGACGACGACCCGGCGGAACCAGTCCGCGCCGCTCTCGTCCGTCACGCCGATGACCTCGAGCCGGATCGGGGTGCCGTCCGCAGTGGCGAGGTCGGCGAAGACGTCACGGAGCAGTTCGAGGTCGGCGGCGTGGGTGAGCGTGCCCATGTACAGCACGCGGTGCTCCCCCTCGGGGCGCTCGTCGTCATCGTCGTCCGTCGGGCCGGCGGTCCAGATCTCCGGGTCCAGGGCGTTCGGCACGACGACGACGTCCCGCGCGACCGGACGGACGACGTCGGCGAGTTCGGGCGTGCTCACGACGACGGTGTCGGCACCCCGCACCAGGGCGTCGATCGAGGCGAGCCGGTCGGGGTCGTACTCGGCACGGGCCAGTCGTTCGCGCCCGGAATCGGTGAAGAAGTCGTCGTCGACCTCGGCCACGACGCGGATGCCCCGGGCCGCGGCGGCCGCCAGGAAGGGCTGCACGTCGTCACGCGGCAGGATGTCACGCTGCACCAGGAGTGCGGCGTACGGCGTCGTGTCGGAGCCGTCGACGAACGCGGCCGGTTCCACCTGACGGGCCTCGGCGGTGCCGCTCGACGCCAGGTGCTCGGTGCGCCGGACCACACGGACGTGTGCCGAGGCCGGGTGCGCGCCCCCACCGCCGGCAACGACGTACCCGAGCACGGGCAGGGGCACCGGCTGCGGTGGGTCCCCGACGACCACACGGCGCAGGCGTCGGGCGGCCCGGCGGACGAGATCACGCGGCATGCGTCCATCCTCTCGCACCCGGAACCTCGCACCGGACGCCGAACGCCGCACGCCGCCTCAGCGCACCCGCACCGTCCGGCACGTTGACGCCGTGCGGTCCGCTCCGGTCCCGGTGTTGTGCGCGACCGCGCAGACCGTGTGCTTGCCGGCCGCCACCCGGACCGTGCCCGCGAAGCCGTGCGAACGGCCGGAGCCCCAGGTCGCGTCCACGTCGGCACGCTTCCGGCCGGCGTCCAGTGACGTCACCCGTCTGCCGTCGACCGTGATCGCCACCCGGGTCGCCGCGGTCACCGCGTCGCCGTCGAACGCCCAGCCGCGCACGGCGATGCCGCGGGCCACGGCCGTGGCGGACTCGAGCCCGGCGTAGGGGTCGTGCCGGTACGCGCGGACGGTCGAGCAGCCGAGCGCGGTGTCCGATCCGGCGCCGATGTTCACCGCGGTGACGCAGACACGGCGAGCGCCGGCCGCGGTGGGCAGCACGACGTCGAAGCCGTGGGTCGCGCCGACACCGGCGCGGGCGTCGACGTCGGGACGGTCGAGCCCGGCGGTGGCGACGCCGGCCGCGGCCCCGTCCACGGTGGCACGGACCCGCACGGGCTGCGTGGGGTCGTCCTCGTCGTAGGCCCACCCGGACACGCGGACGCCGCCGCCGGTGCCGGCGACGGCCTCGAGCGACCCACGGGGTGTCATGTCGGCAGCGGGTGCCCCCAGGCGTGCGTTCGCGACGAGGGCCTGCGCGTAGGCCGAGAACCACTTGCCGGCGGCCGGGGCACCGTTGCAGGTGCCGTCGCTCGCGCCGGGGGTCTTCACCCACAGCAGGGCGTCGAGCGCCGTGCCGTCGGACACCACCCGGGGCGAGGTACCGAGCCCGGCGCCGGGTCCGTTGCACCACGTGCCGCGCCAGCCCTGCCCGTTGCGCGAGGTGTCGATCACGTAGTGGGAACCCCCGGTCGCGGCGGACACCTTCTGCGCGTACGCCTGCTCCTGGGCGGTCGGGTAGTAGTTCGCGACGTTCGTGAAGAAGCCGCGGGCCTGCTGCACCCCCGCGCTGTTCAGTCGCGACGCCATCAGTGCGGGCTGCACCCAGTTCGAGTTGCCGGCGTCCAGGTACGCGGGGACCCCGGCAGCGGTCAGGCCGGCGACGGTGCGGGAGAGGATCCGGTAGCGCTGCTCGTCGAGCGCCGTGCTGCACTTGGCGTTGCTGAGCATCGCGAGCGAGTCCGGTTCGACGACGACGGCTGCACGGTGCCCGGTGAGCGCCGCGGTGACCTGGTCGACCCAGTCGTCGTAGGAACGCTCGTCGAACCCGCCGGCCGAGTACCCGCCGCAGTCACGGTCGGGGATCGCGTAGAGCACGAACACGGGGGTGGTGCCGGACTGCTCGGCCCCCGTCAGAGCGGTGCTGATGGTCTTGGTCAGCTGTGGTCCCTGCGTCCAGTCGCCGAGCCAGGTGGCGACGGGGTAGCGGGCGATGGTCCCCGCCGCCGCGGCACCGGCAGGGTCGGTGACTGCGAGGGCGGTCTGGGCCTTCGCCGCCTCGCTCGTGGGCGACCGGTACGGCCCGGCGCCGTAGAGCGACGCGGACGTCGCCGAGCGGATGGCGGATGCCGAGGTCGCTGCCGACGCGGTCGCGGTCGGCAGCAGGCCGGCGACGGCAGCGACGAGGGCGACTGCGGCGGCGCAGACGGCGGTACGGCGCGGACGGCGGCGCATGGAGACTCCCCTGGACGTGTGTTCCCTGACTGCTCCAGGAGAACACGCGTTCCCGTCCCCCACCAGCCTCCCGAGCGGGTGCCACCCGAGGGGGTGTCCGCAGACCGTCCGACAAGTGCGTCCCGCGCCGACACGACACGGGAGGCCCGTGGCGGCGTCGCCACGGGCCTCCCGTGTCGTCATCCGGTCACGTCGAGGACGCGACCTCAGTCGTCGAAGTGCGCCGCGGCCGCGCGAGCGCGGTAGACGACGTCGTCGACGTCGTCGCCGAGCACCGTGACGTGCCCGATCTTCCGTCCGGCCCGGGGCGCCTTGCCGTAGAAGTGGTACTTGGCCTCGGGGAAGGCCTGGAGTGCGGCGGGGTACCGGGCGGCGAGGTCGCCGTCGGCGGGTCCGCCGAGCACGTTGACCATGACGGACGCCGGGGCGAACGAGCCGGTGGCGCCGAGCGGCAGGTCGAGGACGGCACGCAGGTGCTGCTCGAACTGGCTCGTGGTGGCGCCGTCGATGGTCCAGTGCCCGGTGTTGTGCGGACGCATCGCGAGCTCGTTGATGAGGATGCGCTCGTCGTCGGTCTGGAACAGCTCGACGGCGAGCACGCCGGTGACCCCGAGTTCCTCGGCGATGCGGACGGCGATCGACTCGGTCAGGTCGGCGATCCGGCCGGCGCTGTCCGGGGCCGGAGCGATGACCTCGGCGCAGACGCCGTCGCGCTGCACGGTCTCGACGAGCGGCCAGGCGACGACCTGCCCGGAGGGGCGGCGTGCCACGGACTGCGCGAGTTCGCGGGTGAAGGGGACGAGCTCCTCGACCAGGAGGGCCTGGTCGCCGCCGGCCTCGGCCACGGCGATGAACCAGTCGTCGACCTCGGCGGCGTCGGAGACGACCCGGACACCCTTGCCGTCGTACCCGCCCCGCGGGGTCTTGACGACGGCTCGGCCACCGTGGTCGGCCAGGAACCCGCGGAGCTCGTCGGGGTCGTGCACGGCCGCCCAGTCGGGCACCGGCAGGCCGAGGTCGCTCAGCCGGCGACGCATCGTGATCTTGTCCTGCGCGACGGCCAGCGCGTCGGGGCCGGGGTGGACCGCCACGCCCGCGTCGACCAGCGTGCGCAGAACGTCCTGGGGCACGTGTTCGTGGTCGAAGGTGACGACGTCGACCTGTCGGGCGAACTCGAGCACCGTGGCGGCGTCGTGGTAGTCACCCTCGGCGGTGGCGGCGATGCTCGCCGACATGCCCGGCCCCTCGGCGAGCACCCGGATGTCGATCCCCAGTTCGACCGCGGCCGGCACCATCATCCGTGCCAGCTGTCCCCCACCGATGACCCCGACGCGCAACGCCATGCTGTGTGATCCTTCCGGCGCTCCCACCGTGCGGTGGGAACGCGTTGTCTACAATCGCTGTTCGGGTCGTGCTCTGGACGACCGGTCACAACTCTACGGATCCTGGAGGGCTCGTGCGGCGCCTCATCGCCCAGCTGGCACGCTTCGGCGTCGTCGGTGCCGTCGGCTTCGTCGTGGACACCACGGTGTTCAACGTGCTGCGCATCACCGTCCTGAACCCCGAGGACGTCCACTCGGGCCCGTTCTGGGCGAAGGTCATCTCCACCGTCGTGGCGATCTTCGTCAACTGGATGGGCAACCGGTACTGGACGTTCCGTGAGCAGCGTCGCGCCGTGGCCACCCGCGAGGGTGTCGAGTTCGTCGTCGTCTCGCTCGGCGGCATGGTCATCGCCCTCGCCTGCCTCGGGGTCTCGCACTACGCCATGGGGCTCACCTCGGTGCTCGCCGACAACGTCGCGAACATCGTCGGGCTCGTGCTCGGCACGGTCTTCCGGTTCTGGCTCTACAAGGTCTGGGTCTACCACCCCGAGCGCACCGCCACGCAGCCGGCCACCGCCGACGAGTCGGTGTCCGACGGGCCGCGGGTCCCCCACGACGCCTGACCTAGGATCGGTGGGGTGACGGCCGAGACGACCACCACCCCTGCTCCACCCCGCACCGCGCGCTGGGAACGTGTCGCGATCGCGGTGATCACGGCGACCTTCGGGCTGTGGCTCGTGGCGTGGGCGTTGATCGTCCCGGTGTTCGAAGCGCCCGACGAGACCGCGCACATCGACGCCTCGGTGCACCTCGCCCTCGGCGACGCGTGGGCGGCCCCCGGCGAGCTGTTCGTCACCAACGCCGTGCAGGCCGCCAAGGTCGAGCAGGCGACGAAGCCGTCCGACGAGTGGTCGACGGTGGGCGAGTTGCTGCAGAACGCCCCCGGCCCCTCGGCGACGGTCAACCAGATGACCCAGCACCCGCCGACCGCCTACCTGGCCGGAGCCGCCGTGCTCCGTGCCGTCGACTTCGGCGAGCTCCGCTGGGACCACGCGTTCATCGCCCTCCGCCTGGCCGACGTGCTGGCCGTGACCGCGCTGCCGCTGCTCGTCTGGGCGTCGGTGCGCCGGGTGACCCGCAGCCCCCGCGCCGCGCTGATCGGCGCCCTCGCCGTGTTCGCGACGCCCGAGCTCGCGTCCATCGGCTCGTCGTTCTCCAACGACGCCCCCGTCCTGCTCGTCGCCGGGATCGTCGTCTGGCTCGCCACGCGTCTGCTCACCGGGGACACCCGCTGGCGCACCACGATCGCACTGGCTGCGGTGCTCGGGGCCCTGGTCTGGATCAAGGGCACGGGGTTGCCGGCGGTGCCGTTCGTCGCGGTGGTGGTGCTGTTCGCCGGCGCCGGGGTGCTGTCCCTGCGGCAACGGATCGTGCGCTCGGTCGTCGCGATGGCGGTCTCCGGCGGCGTCGGCGCGTGGTGGTGGCTGCACAACCTGGTGTCGTACGGGCGGATCCAGCCGAACGGCTACACGGCCATGCGGCCCCCGAAGGACTTCCCGCCGGGTGAGAGCCCCACGCTCGGGCACTTCCTCGACGTCAGCTGGGGCACCCTCGCCCGCACGTTCTGGGGCAGCTTCGGCGGCCGGGCACAGGTCACGATCGGCGATCTGCTCACCGCCGTCCTCACCCTGGTCGCCCTCGTGGTGCTCGTCGGCTGGGCGTTCCGCCGCGGCCCGGACCTGCGGACGGCGCTCTGCCTCGCGGTGTTCCCGGCGCTCCTGATCGGCATCCAGAACCGCACGAGCGCGCACTCGTACCTCACCACCACCGAGGTCGCCGCCACCCAGGGCCGGTACTACTTCCCCGCGATCGTCTGCCTGATCGTGCTGAGCGCGCTCGCGTGGCGGCGGCTGGTACCGGCCGGACGGGCACGCGCCTGGGGCGCCGTGGCACTGGCGGTCGTGCTGCCCGCCGTGGGCGTGTACGGCTTCGCGGTGGCGTCCGCCTGGTTCTGGAACGCTGCGGTGTTCCCGGTGACGGGGCGTGGGCTGCTGCGCTACTCCGAGATCGGCCCGGTGCCACCCGCGGTGCTCGTGGTCGTCGTGGCGCTGGTCGCGGTGGGGCTCGTCGCCTCGGTCGTGCAGGTCGCGCGCGCCGACCGTCGCGCCCTGTCGACGACGGTTCCCGTCCGCTGACGCGCCCGGCCGCGGAGCGCCGGGCGGGCACGACGTGCCGCAAGCGCGGCCCCGAGGGGTCGCGAACCATCGTCTGGAGCGGCTCGAGGCGACACTTCGTGACCCCTCGGCGGACGGCGCACGGCGCGGGTTGGACGCCCCTGCGAGACGGACGGGAGGCCCGGTGCCAGCTGGCACCGGGCCTCCCGTCCGTCGCCAGGCGCGCCACGGCCGCCCGGTGTGCAGAAGACGTCGGGTCCCGACACGGGACCCGACGTCTTCTGCACACTCGCTGCCGCGTCAGGCGGCGGGGACGCCACCCTCGACCGCGGAGGGGTCGTCCGTCGGCCGGTCGCGCCGGAACCACGTGGGGGCCGCGGCGCAGAGCAGGAAGAGTCCGTCGACCGCGAGGCTCCAGACACGGGTGACGACGACGACCACGAGGGCGATCGGCACCGGCATCACGAGGGCCAGCAGGAGGGCCTGGACGCCCTCGCGGACACCGAGCCCGCCGGGCGCGAAGACGGCCAGCATGCTGATCGCCGAGGCCATGCTGGCGGCACCGATCACGAAGGCCGCGTCGGTGATCTTCAGCGAGGGGTACACCCCGAGGGTGATGAAGTAGTACGCCGTGCCGGACAGCACCGCTCCGGCGACGTAGAGACCGGCTCCGCCGAGGACGGTGCCGAGGTTCGGGCGGACGTCGGCTTCGAGCGGCTTGCGGCGCAGGATCTTCAGCGCGATCCCGATCAGGAACACGAAGACCCGCGGGATCAGGCAGACGACACAACCGACGAACGCCGCGATCATCAGGACGATGAGCCACGGGTCGAGGTTGTGGGTGCGCGGGTCGATGAGCAGCAGCACGAGCGCCAGGGCCAGGGTCGCGGCGATCTGCAGGGCTCCCTCGAGCAGGCCGCTCACACCGAGACGGGCCTTCGAGACGCCGTGCTTCGAGGCGAAGTAGACCTTGCCGATGATCCAGGTGGCAGCACCCGGGATGTAGCGGCCCATCCAGGACTTCGCGTACACGTAGGTCAGGGTGACGCCACTGCCCTTCAGCCCGGTCGCACCGAGTCGTCGCAGCAGGTAGAACCAGATGCCGACACCCCAGTAGCGGAACCCGAGGCTGATCACCGTCGCGAGGGCCACCCACGACCACTGCCAGTCGAGTCCGGCGAGCTGCCCCCAGTCGACGCCGCGCACGTACAGCACGAGGAACACCGCGAGCAGGACGTAGAAGACGATCGGGATCGCCTTGCCGAGGAACCGTCGTCGCTTCGACGGACGCTTCCCCTCGGGCGCGGGGGTGTCGCTGGTGCTGACGGACAAACGGGTCTCCTGCTCAGGTCTCGGGCTCAGGTCATGGTAGACGGTAGGGCGGGCCGCTCCCTGCGGTGCCGCTGCGGCCCTCGCTCGCCCCGTCGCTCGCGCTACCGGGCGAGCTTGATGACCTGGACGCGGCAGGGCACCTCGGGGTCGGTCGACCGGTCGGTGCTGCACGAGATCGTCGCGTTGTACGTGCCGACGACCTTGCCGGCCGCCGAGTAGTCGCGCGCCGGGGCGGTGGCCGCGTCGAACTGCACGAAGTACTGCACGCCCTGGTCGAGGAACAGCTTGCGCATCGCGTCCGACTGGTAGGTGTACCCCTGACCTGAGCGACCGTACACACGCGTGTCGGTCAGGAAGGCGAGCGACGCCAGCGACCGGTAGTTCGACCCGATGACGGTGGCGTCCTCGGGGAGCGCGCCGCTCGCCCGGATCTGGTCGGCGAGCCGGACGATCTCCGGCACCCGGGTCGGGCCGAGGACGCGCAGCGGCTCGGTCCGGTTGACCGACGGGTAGAACGGCGCCGGCGATCCGAGCCAGTTCTGCGTGTACGACGCCAGGGGCACCACGGCGATCGCCAGGCACGCGACGATCGTCCGCACCACGCCACGACGGCGCACCAGTCGCCAGACCGCCGGCAGCATGAGCGCACCGATCATCGCGGTCAGGTAGAAGAGCGGCCAGTAGTAGCGCGCGTTGCCGCCGCCGCTCGACGACGACGTGATCATGCCGTAGCCGACGAAGTAGACCAGGGTCGTCGCGGCGACGATGCAGGTGAAGGCGTAGCGGCGGAAGCGCACGACACCGATGACGAGTGCGGCGGCGAAGAGCAGCGCGATCGGCGCCGCGAACGGGGCGAACGTGCTGATCTTCTGCAGGTAGTACGGCAGGGCGAGCATGCGCTCGTGCAGGTAGTAGCCGGCGCGGGCGGCGATGCCGGACTCCTTCGTGACCTTCGGCGCGGTGTCGTCGCTGGACGACGAGGTGGCCGGCGGCACCACGGCGGGGTCCGGGTTGTCCATCGGGCCCTGCTTGTAGACCGACGGGGTGAAGTCCTCGTTCGGCGAGAAGGCGTGGTCGTTGGGCGGGACCGGCAGGAACGGCCAGTCCGTGGCTCGACCGCCGTCGTCGAACTTCGATCCGATGTTGACCGACAGCGACGACCCGAGCGTCACGGTGTCGTACTTGGCGGTCAGGGCACCGACCCAGGGGGCGATGACGACGACGAACACGACGATCGTCGCGACGGGCGCCGTCCACCAGTGCCGCACGGGCTCGTGGCGACGGCGGGCGGACCAGACGCGCAGCAGCAGCCAGAGGATCACGGCACCGATGGCCACCGGCAGCAGGAACAGCTTGGTGAAGTAGCCGAGGGCTGCGACGGCACCGAGCACGGCCCCGGAGACGACCCGCGCCCGCGTCGATCCGTGCAGCGCCTGGTCGGCCCACCGGAGTGCCCAGAGGAACCCGACGACCCACGCGACGACGAGCAGGTCCGGGGTCTGCACCGGCACGGCGCTCATCAGCGCAGGGATCGCCGTGACCATGAAGACCAGGGCCGGGACGATGCGGTGGTTCTGCGACCAGACGAGCCACCCGCCGATGCCGAGCACCACGGCCGCGGCGAAGCAGTTGACGATCGCGAAGGCCGTCTGCAGGCCGAGGCCGAGCGCGACGAACGGCGCCATCATCCACGAGACCAGCGGCGACCAGTACGCGTTGATCGCATCGGGCAGCCAGCCGTTCGCGTACTCGCGCGCGATGCCCATGTAGGAGATGCCGTCGACGTTGGTGACGCCGAGACGGTTGTGGTAGGCCACCGCAGCGCAGAGGACGACGCCGACCACCGTGAGGACCGCGAGGAGCAGGGGTGCGACCAGGTGCCGGTACCGTCGGGAAGCCGTCCCCGAACGGCCTCGAACGGGCTCGTGGGCGGACTGCGGTGCTGCGGGCGTCGTCACGGTCACGTGCTTCATCATGACATCCGATCGCTTGTCGGACCGCACCGGGCCGGATCGCGAGGGACGCTCGGCGTGTGGGAGACTGCCGGGGACCCCGCTCCGACCACCACGAGGACGTTCGTTGGCCACCGAAACCCGCGCAGCCGAAACCGCAGCCGAACCGAGGGCCGCCGCTCCCCGAGCCGGGGGCCGTCTCGAGTTCCCGTACCTGGACGGTCTCCGCGGACTCGCCGCCCTCGCCGTGGTGTTCTACCACGCGTACCTCTTCACGGGGATGCGGGGCACCGGTCCGACCGAGCTGCCGTGGCTCCGTCCGTTCATCGGGTGGGGCTACCTCGGCGTCCCGCTGTTCATCGTGCTGTCCGGCTACGTGCTGATGCTCCCCGTCGTGACCCGGTTCGACCGCTACCGGTTGCCGGGCGGCTTCTGGAAGTTCATCTGGCGCCGCGCACGACGGATCATCCCGCCGTACTGGGCGTCGCTCGTCGTCTTCGCGCTCATCATCCTGTTCGTCCCCGTGATGGGGCAGCCGGGTGGCACGCAGTGGGACACGAAGTTGCCGATGGGTTGGGGAACCTTCCTCACGCACTTCTTCCTGGTGCACGACTTCTTCCCGCAGTACATCGGCAAGATCAACGGCCCGATGTGGACGGTCGCCGTCGAGTGGCAGATCTACTTCCTCATGCCGCTGCTGATCCTGCCGCTCTGGAGGGTCTTCGGCGGCTGGGCGACGGCGTCCTCGCTGGTCCTGATCGGCATGTGGATGGGCTCCGAGAGCCGCTACTCGTGGATGCACCCGTGGTTCGTCGGCCTCTTCGCGGTCGGCATGCTGGCCGCCGAACTCACCGTGAAGGCCCGTGACGAGCACCTGACCGGCAAGCTGAACGCCTCGAAGCTCGGCGGCCCGCGGTGGCAGGGCGGCGTGTTCGTCGCCGCGATGTTCGTCGGGATGCTCCTCGTCTTCTTCCGCAACCGCGACTACTGGCAGCACCAGACCTGGCCGTCCGAGGTCGTCCTCGGCATCTTCGCCGGCATCCTGCTGACCTGGATGGGACGCCGAGCCGTGTCCGGGCAGCACACCTGGCTGGCACGGTTCTTCGCCTGGAAGCCGTTCGTGCTCGCCGGCCTCGTGTCGTACTCGGTCTACCTCTTCCACAGCCCGCTGCTCGGACTCGGCAACCTGCTGCTCCTGCCGATGGGCCTGTACCCGAAGTGGCAGTTCCTGCTGATGGTCTTCGTGGTGATCCCGGTCACCCTGGCCATCTGCGTCGGGATGTGGTGGCTCGTCGAGCGCAACTTCCTCAACCGCCGGCAGAAGCACGCCACGCGCGAGGTCGCCTCGCGCGGGCGCCTGCCGGAGGTCGAGACCGACGACACCGACACAGCGCCGCGCCGGCGGCGGTAGCCCACCGCGGCGGGTGCCGCCCGTGTGCGCCTGACGGACATGTGTCGCCGAGGCCGGGTAGCATCACTCGGACCTCGGCGTGGGAGATCAGGCCCACGGCATCTCGACAGGGAAGACGAGACCACATGCGTGCACCGATCAGCAGACTCCTCGGACTCGGCACCGCCGCCGTCGTCGCCGGGGCCATCACCTTCGCCAGCGGCCCGGCCGTCGGCGTCACCACGACCGACCCCGCGACCGCGGCACCGGCCCCCACGGCGGGTACGTCGGCAGCGGCGCCGGCGGCAGAGGCACCCACCGAGCAGCTGTCCATCGCCGAGATGGACCGCACCGGCAACCACACCATGGGTGCCGGCATCGCCGCGCACGCCGGCGAGTCCCACGTCACGACCGCCTCGCCCGACGCCCTGTCCGGCGGCGTGAGCGCGCAGGCCCTCAGCTCCTCCGCCGCTGCCGCCTCCGCCGGCGGTCCGCCCCCGGGCCGGGTGCAGGGCTTCGACATCAGCGCGTGGCAGCCGAGCGTGAACTTCCGGCAGGCGTACGGCAACGGCGCCCGGTTCGTGTACGTCAAGGCGACCGAGGGCACCTCGTACGTCAGCTCGACGTACAAGCAGCAGTACGCGACCGCGAAGCAGCGCAACCTGTACCGCGGTGGCTACGTCTACGCCCAGCCGAGCCAGGCGAGCGGCGCCGCGACGGCGAACTACTTCTTCGCGCACGGCGGCCAGTGGAGCAAGGACGGCAAGACCCTGCCGCCGCTGCTCGACATCGAGTACGGCAGCGCCGCCCAGGGCACCTGCTACGGCAAGTCGTGGTCGTCGATGCGCAGCTGGATCAAGGACTTCAACCGGACGGTCGTCGCCAAGACGGGTCGGTACCCCGCGATCTACACCACGACCGACTGGTGGAAGCGCTGCACGAACAACAGCAACCAGTTCTCGAAGAACCCGTTGTTCGTCGCGATCTACCCGGTGAAGGACTTCACCACGCCCGGCACCCTCGGCCGCAGCTGGTCGAAGTGGACCTTCTGGCAGTGGGCGTCCAGCGGCACGCTCCCCGGCGACCAGGACGTCTACCGCAACGACATCACCTACCTGAAGCGCTTCGCCTCCCGGACGAGCTGACGCCCGTCAGGCACGCGGCTGCACCGTGCGCACGACGGACAGGAGGCCCGTGGCGGTGTCGCCACGGGCCTCCTGTCCGTCACGGGCGCGCGTTCGCGCCCGTCGTGTCAGCGGACGACGTCAGCGGACGTCGCGCGTCGCCTCGGCGAAGTCGGCGTCGAGTGCGGTCGCCATGCGGGCCACGCCCTCGGCGAGCTGCGCACGGACCGTGTCGCGGTCCGCGTCGAGCGCCTCGAGCTGCGCCGTGACGTCGTCGACGAACGTGGACTCGAGCGCGGCCTCGATCGGCTTCGAGTACGCCTGCTGTCCCATCTGCTCGAAGAACAGCCGGCCCTTGTCGACGTAGTAGAGCACCGCGGCCGGCACCCCGGCGATGGTCGCCACGATCGCCGAGTGCAGGCGGCTCGCCAGGAACAGGCGGCTGCGGGACATCAGCCCGGCGTACTCGGACGGCGAGAACTCGTCGGCCTCGACCACGTGGGTGCGGTCGGCGTGCCGCATCAGCGCGATGACCTCGCGGGCGAACGCGGCGTCACCCTCGGACGCCTCCATGTGCATCGGGTAGAACACCACGTCGGCGTCCCAGCGGTCGATGACGCGGTCGGCCAGGTCGGCGACGGCCTGGCGGTAGGTCACGAGTTTGTCGCTGTCGACACCGGTCTGGCGGAAACGCTTCGGCAGGAACCGGAACGGGATCCAGCCGCTGCGCTTGTAGTGGAACCAGCGGCGGACGCCGAAGCCGATCGAGCCGTCGAGCTGCTCGGCGGTCAGGCCGGTGGTGCGCTCGAGCCGCTCGAGCACCTCGGCGTCGGGCGGGGTGACCGTCCCGACGACGGCGGGGTCGAAGGACGACACGATCGGCGTCGTCACGCCCCAGGACAGGAGCTTCTCGCGGGACTCGTCGTCACGGACGGCGAACGCGCTGCACAGGTCGACGGTGGCGCGGATCAGGCGCTTGCTGACCCCGGCGGTGGTCGGGCCGATGCCCTGGAACGCCCCGACGAGGTTCTTGTTGACCGCACGGACGAGCAGCATCTTGCCGAACCAGTACACGAGGCCGAGCTTGTTCGTGTAGTCCTTCAGGATCTCGCCGCCACCCCAGAGCACCACGTCGGCGCCGCGGGCGGCACGCAGCAGGGCGAACAGGTCGCCGATGCCCGTGCTGTACGGGGAGACCGGCAGGAACCGGATCCCGAACCACGCGGCGTCCCGCTCGGGGTACTGGGACAGGGACACGATCTCGGCGTCGGGCCACCGGCGGCGGACGAGCTCGACGTTGCCGGCGAGGATCGCCCGGTCCCCGCGGTTGTGGGGCGAATCGCTATTGTGGATCAGTACGCGCACGGGGTGAGAGCCTACCGGACCGTCCCCCGCCACCCCCGGAAAGGCACGATGTCCCGCACCACTCGCTCCGCCCGCTCCCCCCAGGGACGCCCCCGCCTGCTCGTCCTGGGCTCGACGTTCCCGGCCCGACCGGACGACGGGGTGCCGGCGTTCGTGCTCGACCTCGCCCACCAAGAGGCGACCGAGTTCGACACCCTCGTCCTCACGCCCCGCGTGCCCGGCGGTGCCACGAAGGAGCGCATCGGCGAGGTCGCGGTCCGTCGCTACCCGTACTTCCCGCGTCGCTTCGAGGACCTGGCCGACGGCGCGATCCTCGACAACCTCAAGGAACGCCGCTCCCGCATCGTGCAGGTGCCCGCCCTGGTGCTCGCGCAGTACCTGGCCGTGCGGCGCGTGGTGCGTTCCGCGAAGCCCGACGTCATCCACGCGCACTGGGCCATCCCCCAGGCCCTCGTCGCGACCCTGGCCGCTCCGGGCGTGCCTGTCGTCGTGACCACCCACGGCGGGGACATCTACGCGCTCCGTGCGGCTCCCCTCGTCCGCCTCAAGCGGTGGATCTTCGGGCGGTCAGCGCACGTCACCACCGTCAACTCCGAGATGCGTGATCGGCTGACCGAGTGGGGTGTGCCCGAGTCACGCTCGACCGTGATCCCGATGGGTGTCGACCTGGGCCCGGCCCGCGACACCCGCGCGCGCGTCGCGCCACAGGAGCACCACGTGGTCGCCGTCGGGCGGTTGGTCGAGAAGAAGGGCTTCGGCAACCTGATCGAGGCGCTCCGCGGCCTGGGCGACGACGTGCCGTGGCGGCTCACCGTCGTCGGTGACGGCCCGTACCGGACCCAGCTCGAGCAGCAGGCTGCAGGGCTGCCGGTGTCGTTCCTCGGCCAGCGTGGCCGCACCGAGGTCCTCGAGACCCTGGCCGCGGCGACCGTCGTCGCCGTTCCGTCGATCCCGGCGGCGAACGGCGACCAGGAGGGCCTGCCGGTGACCCTGCTCGAGGCCGCGGCGGTCGGCGCCGCGATCGTGGCGAGCGACCTGCCCGGCATCCGGGACGTCGTGCAGGACGACGTGTCCGGCGTGCTCGTACCCCCGGGCGACGTCCCGGCACTCCGCGCGGCACTGCAGCGCGTGCTCACCGACGACACGGCGCGGACGCGCTACCAGGAGCAGGCCGTCGTCTCGGCGGCGGAGTTCTCCACCGAACGGATCGGCGAGCGGTACCGCGCGGTGCTGCGCGCAGCCATCGGCTGACGACGCGATGAACGCACAGGAGGCCCGGTGCCGGTCCCACGGACCGGCACCGGGCCTCCTGTCGGTCGCGGCTAGCGCCCCATGCCGCGGTACGTGAAGCCGGCGGCGGTCCACGCCTCGCGGTCGAGGCAGTTGCGGCCGTCGATGACGACGGGCGACGCAACGAGCGCGGCAGCGGCCGTCGCGTCGAGCTCGCGGAACTCGGTCCACTCGGTCAGCACGAGCACGAGCTCCGCTCCACCCAGCGCCTCGGCAGCGCTCTCGACGTAGTCGAGCTCGGGGTGCACGCGGCGCGCGGTGACGACGGCCTCGGGGTCGTACGCCGAGACGACGGCGCCGAGTTCGTGCAGGCGAGCGGCGATGTCGAGTGCCGGCGAGTCGCGGACGTCGTCGGAGTTCGGCTTGAAGGCCAGGCCGAGCACGGCGACGCGCTTGCCGCTGACGACCCCACCGAGCAGCTCCTGCGCCAGCTCGACGACGTGCGCGCGACGGCGCAGGTTCGTGGCGTCGACGTCGGCCAGGAACGCCAGGGACTCCCCGACGCCCAGCTCGTTCGCCCGCGCCTGGAACGCGCGGATGTCCTTCGGCAGGCATCCGCCACCGAAGCCGAGACCGGCGTTCAGGAACTTGCGGCCGATGCGGGCGTCGTGGCCGATCGCGTCGGCGAGCGCCGTGACGTCGGCACCGGCGACCTCGGCGATCTCGGCCATCGAGTTGATGAAGGAGATCTTCGTGGCGAGGAACGCGTTGGCGCTGATCTTCACGAGCTCGGCGGTGGGCAGGTTGACGACGAGTCGGGGCGTGCCGGTGGACAGTGCCTCGGCGTAGACCTCGTCGAGGGCGGCGACGGCCTGCTCGCCGGCCGCACCGTCGGGCACGCCGTACACGAAGCGGTCCGGCGCGATGGTGTCCTGCACCGCGAAGCCCTCACGCAGGAACTCGGGGTTCCAGACGAGCGTGGCACCGGGGACGGCCTCGCTGACCTCGGCGGCCAGGCGCGCCGCGGTGCCGACGGGCACGGTCGACTTGCCGACGACGAACTCGCCGGCGGCCAAGTGCGGGGTGAGCGCGGCGACGGCGGCGTTCACGTAGGTCAGGTCCGCGGCGCCGGTGGGGCCCTGCGGGGTGCCGACGGCGAGGAAGTGCACGCGGGCACCGGCGACCTCGGCCATGTCGGTGGTGAAGCGGATCCGACCGGACTCGAGGGCCTCGGTCAGGATCTCGGGCAGGCCGGGCTCGAAGAAGGGGGCCTCGCCGGCAGCGAGCCGCTCGATCTTGGTGGGGTCGACGTCCACAGCGACGACCTCGTGTCCGAGTTTGGCCATGGAGGCGGCGTGCACGGCACCGAGGTAGCCGCAGCCGATGACAGAGATACGCACGTCGAAGACGGTACCGGTTTCTCGCCGAAGTCTCACCACTGCTCCCCAGGGGGTGTCGCGGCGTCCGCGGTCAGGCCCGCACGTCGCCCCACGGCGGACGGTCCGGACCGCCGACGATCTCGTCCCAGTCCGGCTCACGGTGCCGACGCCTGGCCTCGTACGCCTCCACCAGGTCGTGCAGCACGGCGACGACGAGGTCGGCGTGCGGCACGTCGGCGAGGACCACCGCCGGGTCGTCCCCGGGGAACACCAGCACGTCACCGGAGCGGAACAGGCCCTGCAGGCCCCGACGCCGCACCGTGACGTCGTAGCCGCGGGAGTGCAGGAGCTCCCGCCGCGTCCGGGTGCCGAGGCCGCCCACCACGACCAGACGACGGGTGGTGACCACGTACCGCTCCGACATCCAGCGGAACAGCGGGACCGCGCCGCCGAACACGACGAGCACCAGGACGACGAGCGCGACGACGGCGTTCAGCCACGCCAGCTGGGCCTGGAACACGCCGAAGCCGAACCCGCCGGCCGCGGTGACGAGCACGACGAACACCGCCGGGCGCACCAGCCGACGGGCGTGCGGTCGCAGGCGTGCGACGACACGTTCGGGCGGGGGCTCGGCGGTCATGCCGTCATGCATACCGCAGGTGGGTGACGTCCCCCACCGCGACGCCCCTGGTGCGCCCCGCCTGGTCCCGGATCGTGATGCGACCGGCGTCGTCGATGCCGGTCGCGTCGGCTTCCTCGACGCTGCCGTCCGGCAGCTCGAGACGGATGCGGCGACCGATCGTGCCGCACGCGGCGCGGACGTGGGTCCGGACCGTCTCGGCGGCGTGACCACCCGCGACCAGGCCGGCCACCGCCTCAAGGACGGAGCGCAGGAACGCGGACAGGACCGCGTCGGCCAGGGCGGGTGCGTCGTCGGCCGCGCCCGCGAGCAGGAGCGAGGTGGACGTGGGGGTGGGCAGCCGGTCGGCCGGGATCGTCAGGTTGACGCCGGCGCCGACCACGACGCTGCCGTCGGCGGCGACCTGGCAGAGGATCCCGCACACCTTGTGCCCGCCGACCTGCACGTCGTTCGGCCACTTCACGACGACGTCCGCGCCGGCGGGGAGCACCGACGCGATCGCGTCGCGCATCGCCGCACCGGCGACCAGGGGCAGCCAGCCGCGGTCGTGGTCGTCGAGGTCGGCGCGGACGAGCACGCTGGCGGCGAGCGTCTCACCGGCCGGAGCGGTCCAGGTGCGGTCGAGCCGGCCCCGCCCCGCGGTCTGGTGCAGGGTCGCGACGACGCTGCCGTGCTGCTGCTCGGGCGCTGCGGCGAGCAGGTCCGCGTTGGTGGACCCGGTCTCGGCGGGGGCGGTGATGGTCGCGCCCGTCGACCGGACCGCCTCGCTGGTGGCGGGGAACGACGGCGACGGGGATGTGGACATGCACGCAAATGTACGGGCAGGAACCGTGGGGGTCCTCCAACCGGCAGCGTCCCACCCGCCGGTAGGGTGAGCGGGTGACTTCAGGAGACACCCCCGATCTGTCGACGACGGCCGGCCGGCTGGCCGACCTCCGCGACCGGTACCACGAGGCCGTGACCGCCGCGGGCGAATCCGCCATCGCCAAGCAGCACGCGAAGGGCAAGGGCACCGCTCGCGAACGCATCGAGCAGCTGCTCGATCCGAACTCCTTCGTGGAGTTCGACGAGTTCGTGCGGCACCGCACCACGTCGTTCGGCATGGACGCCAAGCGCCCCTACGGTGACGCGGTCGTCACCGGCGTCGGCACGATCCACGGCCGGAACGTCGCCGTGTACGCGCAGGACTTCACGGTCTTCGGCGGGTCGCTCGGCGAGGTCGCCGGCGAGAAGATCATCAAGGTCATGCAGCACGCGCTCAAGACGGGCGTGCCGATCATCGGCATCCTCGACTCCGGCGGCGCCCGCATCCAGGAAGGCGTCGTCGCGCTCGGCAAGTACGGCGAGATCTTCCGCCTCAACACCCAGGCCTCCGGCGTCATCCCGCAGCTCTCCATCGTGATGGGCCCGGCGGCCGGCGGTGCGGTGTACTCCCCCGCCCTCACCGACTTCGTGATCATGGTCGACAAGACCAGCCACATGTTCGTCACCGGTCCGGACGTCATCAAGACCGTCACCGGCGAGGACGTCGGCTTCGAGGAGCTCGGCGGCGCCCAGACGCACAACGCGGTCTCCGGTGTGGCCCACTACATGGCCGAGGACGAGACCGACGCGCTCGACTACGCCCGCTCGCTGATCGGGTTCCTGCCGGACAACAACCTGTCCGACCCGCCCGCGTACGACGTCGCCCCGGAGCTCGAGACCACGGACGCCGACCACGAGCTCGACGTCGTGATCCCGGACTCCACGAACCAGCCGTACGACGTCACCACGATCATCGAGCACATCGTCGACGACGGTGAGTTCCTCGAGGTCCAGCCGCTCTTCGCGCCGAACATCCTGATCGGCTTCGGCCGGGTCGAGGGCCGCACGGTCGGCATCATCGCGAACCAGCCGCAGGCGATGGCCGGCACGCTGAACATCGACGCCGGCGAGAAGGCCGCCCGCTTCGTGCGGTTCTGCGACGCCTTCGGCATCCCGATCCTGACCCTGGTCGACGTGCCCGGCTACCTGCCCGGCACCGACCAGGAGTGGACCGGCGTCATCCGCCGCGGCGCGAAGCTGCTCTACGCCTACGCCGAGGCCACCGTCCCGCTCGTCACCGTCATCACCCGCAAGGCCTACGGCGGCGCGTACATCGTGATGGGCTCGAAGCAGCTCGGCGCCGACATCAACCTCGCGTGGCCGACCGCCGAGATCGCCGTGATGGGCGGTCAGGGCGCCGTCAACATCCTGTACCGCGCCGAGATCAAGCGGGCCGAGGAGTCCGGCGAGGACGTCGCCGCGGTCCGGACGAAGCTCGCCAACGAGTACACGTACAACGTGGCGTCGCCGTACCTGGCGGCCGAGCGTGGTGAGCTCGACGGCATCATCCAGCCGCACGCCACCCGCGTGTCGGTCATCAAGGCCCTCCGGTCGCTGCGGGGCAAGCGTGCAACGCTGCCGCCGAAGAAGCACGGGAACATCCCGCTCTGATGGGACGCCACGCAGCACCCGTGCCCTCGGACGAGCCCGCTTCGGTGGCGGACGTCCGGGTGGTCTCCGGCGAACCCACCCCCGAGGAGCTCGCCGCCGTCGTGGCCGTCCTGCAGCGGCAGGCCGACGAGGCCGCGGCGGCCGGACGCGCTGCCGTCGTCGTCGAACCGCGCACCGGCTGGGACGTGGCGGCTCGGGGGCTCCGCCGCCCGCTCGAGGACGGACCGGGCGCCTGGGGCCGATCGCTCCGCTGATGTACCCCTCGGTGCGCGGCCGATCATGACGGTCACGGGGCGCACTTCCCGGTCGGTATCCCCTCGCTCGGGGGACACGATCTGCGGATGCGGCCCGGAAATGCCGAAATTGTCCCCCATAATGACGACTGACATGCAGCTGGTGCGTGGGCATAGTAGTTGGTGTTCGGTGTCCTTCAACGAAAGACATCGCTGGTCGGTGGCCGACTAGGGTACGAAGCCACCGCCCGCTGCGGGGCAGGGCGACATTCGGGTTGTCGCTCAGCCTCGGGTCGCGAACGGGCCGGTCGGTATCCGACCGGCCCGTTCCCCGTTCCCGGGGGCGTCCAGCGCGTGCTGGCGGGCGTCGGTGCGGCTCGCGGGGCCGATGCAGAACGACAGCGCCGACGTCGCGCGACGACGACATGGTCGCTTCCTCGCACGCGCCAGCCCGGCGCGCCCCCCCTGACGGCCGGGAGGCTCGTGCCGGGGCCGCCGCGCGCCTCCCGGCTGTCCCCCATCGCGCCCACCGCAGTGCGCGTCCGCACCACGTTCGCGACGATCCACGCGTCGATCACGTGGTGCATCGTCGCGACACGCGCGCGGCCGCGTGGCCGCGCGCTACGCCGGCTCGTGCCGCGGGATCTCGAGCCAGAGCGCGACGGAGTCGTCCTCGTCACCGTCGTCGTCGTCCAGCCCCGCTCCGAGCGCGGCCGACTCGCTCGCCGCCACGTCGAGGCGGAGCCCGACGACGGTCACCGCGGAGTCGGAGCCCTCGCTGACGGTCCGGACGATGACGTTGTCGGCGTCGCGGGCCTGCCGCAGCGCCTCGGCGACGCGGGCGTGGATGCGACGGATGTCCGGGGCATCCAGGTCGTCGAGCCCGCCGTCGTCGTGCAGCTGGACGGTCGCTCCACGGCGACGCAGGCGCATCACCTCGTCGCGGACGTCGTCCGACAGCAGCGACCGGCCGCGGATCTCGTCACGGATGGCCTGCTCGAGGTGCAGGCACTCGGCACGGTCGGCATCGTCCAGGTCCCCGCAGGAGTCGATGATGCGCTGGAGCATCGGCAGGGCCATCCGCGTGGTCTGGCTCAGCCGGAACTGCCGCTCGAACACGTGGGCGTCCTGCGCAGCCTGCCAGTCGGCGGTCTCCTGCTCGGCGAGGACGAGCTCACGGGTGTTGCGGATGGCGCGGCTCATCGCGGCCGCGAAGACGGTGGCGATCGCGACCCAGGCGACACTGCCGACCACGCCCAGGCCTCCGAGCGAGCCGAGGCCGGCCCAGGCGACGGTGTACACGGTCAGGAACAGCACGCCGGCCCACGCGAACGGACCCCGGCCGCGCACGACGAGCACGACCATGAGCGTGCCGATCGCCGCGATCCACCAGGTGGCGGAGCCGGGTCCGCGACCCTCGACGACGACCGGGGCGGCGATCGCCGGCATCACGATCGCGGTGGCGAGGGAGAAGCAGGCCGTCCAGACCGGCAGGACCTTGCCGGGGACGAACAGTGCGAGGCCGGTGGCCGCGGCGTAGAGCGCCATGCAGGCGATGATCGGGGCGACCTGGTCGACGCGCGGGAGCGTGGCCGCGGCGAGGACCAGGTGGTAGACGGAGAACAGCGACGCGAGTCCGAGGGCGATGCTCGCCGGCAGGGAGACCTTCATGCGGTCGTCCTCGCAGCCGGCGACCACGTGAGCACGATGCGGGTGCCCTCGCCCGGCGCGGTGTGCACCTCGGCGTGCCCGTCGACGGTCGCGATCCGCTCGACGATGGAGCGGCGGACCCCCAGGCGTTCAGCGGGGATGGCCGCGACGTCGAACCCGCGGCCGTCGTCGCCGACCTCGACGCGCACGCCCTGCCCCTGCTGCTCGATGCTGACCCAGCGGGAGACGTCGCAGTCGCCGGCGTGCTGCACGCTGTTCACCGCGGCCTGCAGCGCCGCCGAGGCCAGCGCGTCCGCGACCGACGCGGGCAGGCGGACCGACCCGGTCGTCGTCGGGACGAGGCGGACAGGCGCGGGGAGGGCGCCGATCCCCTCGCGGATGCGCGCCCGGAGTTCCCCGAGCGCGACCGGTTCGACGTCGCCCGGGCCGTCGGTGGCCGCGGCCTCGAGGTGGTCGATCGCGTTCCGGGCCATCCGCGCCGCGAGGGTCTTGGCCTCGAGCGTGTCGGCACGTGCAGCGGAGAGCAGCGTCGTCAGGACGCTGTCGTGCACGATCGCGTCCACCTGGACCCGTTCGACCTCCGTCGCGTGCTCCCGGATGGCGAGCGAGTACCGCCGCACGGCCGTGGACTGCGCCGTGTCGACCGCCGTGGCCGCGCGGCGCAGCACCACCGCGATGACGAGCACCGCGCCGCTGAGGAGCGCCGTGTAGACCCCGTCGAGCAGCACCGCGAGGACGCCGACGTCGCCGCCGAGCGGGCTGAGCCGGACGACGACGTACACCGCCGGCACGAGCGCGGTGTAGACCGTCGCACGCCACGTGGCGAAGCCCATCGCCGCCGCCGTGCAGCCGACCGTGCAGAACCACCACGGCCACGGCTGCTGCGACGACGGGATCGGCTCCTGCACGGTCGCCGTCCACGTCACGAGCGCGACGAGGAACAGCAGCGCGCAGATGATCTGCGCCATCTGGGCGACCCGCTGCACGAAGGCCGCTACGCCGATGAGCACGAACGACGCCGCGAGCGCGAGCATCAGCGTCGGCCCCCAGAACGGGTCGAGGTACGGCAGCTGCTGCACGACCGCCGGCGCGTCGACGATGCCGAGCCCGATCGCGGCCATCGCCAGGAGGATCGCGAACGCCCGCTCCACCGATGCCTGCGTGATCGAGGCGCGGACGCTGCGCGCCGGATCGGCACCGAACGGTGCCGGTTCGACGGCCGTCCGCCCCGGCTCAGCCGCGGTGACCATCCGTGTCAGCGACCGTCGCCGTCGGGGTCGATGCCCGAGTCGAGCCCCGGGAGGATCCCGTCCTCGACGGCCCGACGCAGCAGGTCGACCTTCGTCGGGGCCGGACGGCCGACCTCGACGTACTTCACCCGGATCCGGTCGAGGTACTCACGCGCCGTCGAGTAGCCGATGCCGAGCTGCTGGGCGGCGAGCTTGAGCGGGAGCCCCGAGGCGTAGAGGTGCAGGATCTCGCGCTCGCGGCGTCCGAGCTGCGCCTTCGCGAAGTCACGGTCGGCGTCGATGGCGCTCGCCCACTCGAGGTTGTTGAGCACGTCGCCCCGTGCGACGGTGGCGACCGCGGCCATCACCGTCTTGGTGGCGGAGGACTTCGGGATGACGCCGGCAGCCCCTGCTGCGAGCGCCTCACGCACGTTGGCGACCCGGTCCGCGATGGAGTGCACGAGCACCGCCGATCCCGTCCCCTGCACGCCCTTGACGTTCTCGGTGACGGTCGAGCCGTCACCGAGGGACAGGTCGAGGACGACGACGTCGACCTCTCGCCCGTCGAGGTTCTGGACGTACTCGGGGACGCTGGCGGCGGTGAGCACCACCTCGAACCCCTCGTTCTGGCACGCCGCCTGGATCCCGAGTCGGACGGACTCGTGGTCGTCGACGATCGCGACCCGGACCGGCCTGGTGGCCGCCCCTGACGTCTCGGTGCTGGTGGTTGTCGTTCCTGCTGCCACTGTGGCCTCTCGTTCCGATGCGCGACGCCGGCCCCTGAAACCGGAGTGCCATCAACGACCCAGGATACCCAGCCCGGACTCAGGTGCGGGGCTTCTCGGCCGCGCCACGCTGGTCGGTCCGCCTATTGGTGGACACCCCGACACGCAAGGAACGGCGGTCGAACGAGCCCCGGCCCTCAGCGCGTGGGGACCAGGCGCGCGACGGCTTCCAGGTGGTGGGTGTGCGGGAACAGGTCGAAGGCCCGCAGGGCCTCGAGCCGGTACCCCAGGTCGGCGAACGTCGCGACGTCGCGTGCCAGTGCCACCGGGTCGCACGCCACGTAGACGACCTGCTCCGGCTGGAGCGCGGCGATCTGCACGACCACGTCCCGCCCGGCGCCGGAGCGCGGCGGGTCGAGCACGACCGTGCCGGCGCGGAAGCGGTCCTTCTCGGCGCGCGAGGCGTTGGCCACGGTGTTCGTCAGCCAGCGGTCGACCCGGCCGGTCTCGGCACGTGCGCCGAGCCACTCGGACAGGTTCTCCTGCGCGTGCTCGGTGGCACGGGCGGCGCTCTCGACGCTCGTGATGCGCGCCTTCGGGCCGACCAGGTCGCCGAGTGCGGCGGCGAGCAGACCGACACCGCCGTACAGGTCGAGGTGGGTGCCCTCGGGGTCGAGGCGGTCGCGGTCGACCAGGTCCTGCACGGCCTCGGTCAGCACGGAAGCGGCGGCACGGTGCACCTGCCAGAACCCGTTGTCGTCGACCTGGAAGGTGCGCTCCCCCACGACCTCTCTCACCACGGTGGGCTTCTGGTCGTCGATGACGAGCCGTGCCCCCTCGGAACCGCTCGGCGCGAGGACGTCGATGACCGACGAGCCCGGCAGCGCACCACGGCCGAGCGGGGCGCTCTGCTGCACGAGGGCGGTCGCGAGCGGCAGGCTGGCGACGGGGATCACGGAGTGGGAGCGGGCAGCGAAGGGGCCGGCGGTGCCCTGCTCGTCGACGTGCAGTCGGACACGGGTGCGCCAGCCGAGCCCGTTCGCCGCGTCGTCGCCGGGCGCGGCCTCGACGACGACGTCGTGGCCGAGCACCTCGGCGAGGTCCATCCGCGCGAAGCGTGCGAACGAGTCGACGAGGACGTCGTGCTTCAGCGTGCGCTGGTGTGCGAGGGCGATGTGGCCGAACTCGGCACCGCCCGGGCGCGTCTCGGGGTCGCGATCGAGGGCTGCCTCGGGCCAGACGTGGTCGACGCGGTGCTCGCTCGGCGTCAGGACACGGACCGTGTCGGCGCGCCAGAACGACTTCTTGCGGTCCTCGGTCACCCGGGCGACGACGCGCTCCCCGGGGATCGCGTCCGAGACGAAGACCACCCGTCCTTCGTGCCGTGCCACCGAGATGCCGCCGTGGGCGATCCCGGTGACGTCGAGTTCGAGCAGCGTGCCGACGGATTCACCCATGGTGAGATGGTCCCATGCGTCTGTACCTCGCGAGTACATCCCCCGCCCGCCGAGCACTCCTCGCCCAGTCCGGGATCGAACCCGTCCTCGTGTCCCCCGGGGTCGACGAGGACGCCGTCGGCGCCGCCGCCGCGGCATCGCTCGGCCGCGACCTGACCGGTCCGGAACTCGTCTCGCTCCTCGCCGTCGCGAAGGCGTCGGCCGTCGCGGACGCCACGGTGGCCGGGTCGCCGGTCGACGGGGTCGTGTTCGGCGGCGACTCCGCCTTCGAGGTCGACGGGCAGCTGTACGGCAAGCCGCACGACCCGGAGGTCGCGCGCGAGCGCTGGCGGCAGATGCTGGCCGCCGGCGGCGGCACGCTGTGGAGCGGGCACTGCGTGATCGACCGGCGACGGGACGACCGGCGCCCGGACCTGGAGCCGACCACGGGACGGCCTGGAGGCACGGGACCGGCCCGCACCGTGCCTCCCGTCCGGTCCCTGGTCACGTCCGCCGCCGGCGTCCCCGAGCTCGGCGACGTCGCCCCCGGCGGGTCGGCGCTGGCCGCCGACGGCGACCGCGTGGTCGCCGTCGACAGCGCGGTGCTGACCTTCGCCGACGACGTGTCCCCCGACGAGATCGACGCGTACGTCGCGACCGGCGAGCCGCTCGAGGTCGCCGGCGCGTTCACCATCGACGGCCGGGCCGCCGCGTACATCACGCGGATCGACGGGGCACCGTCCGCGGTGATCGGGATGTCCCTGCCGATGCTGCGCTCGATGCTCCTGCGTGGCTTCGGCATCGACTGGCACGATCTGTGGGCACTGTAGACATCCGCACCTGATCCGGGTGCTTCTTTGTGGGCGTCAGTCAAAACGCACGCACGCCGCACGAATACGCTGCTGTGTCATGCCCCGTATCAGCAAGGTCCTCATCGCGAACCGCGGCGAGATCGCCGTCCGCATCATCCGCGCGGCCCGCGACGCGGGCAAGGCGTCGGTCGCGGTCTACGCCGACCAGGACCGCGATGCCCAGCACGCCCGCCTCGCCGACGAGGCCTACGCGCTGAACGGCACCACGAGCGCCGACACCTACCTGGTCATCGACAAGATCATCTCGGTCGCCCGCCGCTCCGGTGCGGACGCCGTGCACCCGGGCTACGGGTTCCTTGCCGAGAACGCCGACTTCGCCCGCGCCGTCATCGACGCCGGGCTCGTCTGGATCGGACCGTCGCCGGACTCGATCGAGCGCCTCGGCGACAAGGTCTCCGCGCGCCACGTCGCCGAGAAGGTCGGCGCGCCGCTCGCTCCCGGCACCATCGAGCCCGTCAAGGACGCCTCCGAGGTCATCGCGTTCGCCGACGAGGTCGGCCTGCCGGTCGCCATCAAGGCGGCGTTCGGTGGCGGTGGCCGCGGGCTGAAGGTCGCGCGGACCCGCGACGAGGTCGCCTCGCAGTTCGAGTCCGCCACGCGCGAGGCGATCGCCGCGTTCGGTCGGGGCGAGTGCTTCGTCGAGAAGTACCTGGACAAGCCGCGTCACGTCGAGACCCAGTGCCTGGCGGACGAGCACGGCAACGTCGTCGTGGTCTCCACCCGCGACTGCTCGCTGCAGCGTCGCCACCAGAAGCTCGTCGAGGAAGCCCCGGCGCCGTACCTGACGCCCGAGCAGCAGACCGCGCTGTACGAGTCGTCGAAGGCGATCCTGCGCGAGGTCGGCTACGTCGGTGCCGGCACCTGCGAGTTCCTCATCGGCGCCGACGGCACCGTGTCGTTCCTCGAGGTGAACACCCGCCTGCAGGTCGAGCACTGCGTGTCCGAAGAGGTCACCGGCATCGACCTGGTGCGCGAGCAGTTCCGCATCGCCGAGGGCGGCGTGCTCGACTACTCGGACCCGGAACCGCGTGGACACTCGTTCGAGTTCCGCATCAACGGCGAGGACCCGGGCCGCAACTTCTTCCCCGCGCCCGGCCCCGTGCACGCGTTCAACGCACCGTCCGGCCCCGGCGTCCGCGTCGACTCGGGTGTCGTCGCGGGTGATGTCGTGTCCGGCTCGTTCGACTCGATGCTCGCGAAGCTGATCGTCACCGGCGCCACCCGTGCCGAGGCGCTCGAGCGTTCCCGGCGCGCACTGGCCGAGTTCGAGGTCACCGGCCTGCCGACCGTGCTCCCCTTCCACCGTGCCGTGGTGTCCGACCCGGCGTTCGCGACCGACGACTCCTCGCCGTTCTCGGTGTACACGCAGTGGATCGAGACCGACTTCGTCAACGAGATCCCGGCGTGGAGCGGCTCCCCCGAGGAACTGCCGGCCCCGGCTGCGCGCGACAGCGTCGTCGTCGAGGTGCAGGGCAAGCGCATCGAGGTCACCATGCCGTCGATCGTCGGTGGCGGTGCTGCCGGTGCCGGTGTCGCCGGTCGTCGTCCCGCCGGGCCAACCGCTCCCCCGAAGCGCCGCTCGTCGGCCGTCCGTGGCGGTCTGGCGAAGTCCGGGTCGTCCGTGGCGTCGCCCATGCAGGCCACCGTGGTGAAGCTCGCGGTCGCCGAGGGTGACACCGTGGTGAAGGGCGACCTGCTCGTCGTGCTCGAGGCCATGAAGATGGAGCAGCCCGTGCAGGCCCACAAGGACGGTGTCGTCACCGGGCTGAACGCCCCGGTCGGCCAGACGGTCTCGTCCGGTCACGTGCTGCTCGAGCTCGCGTAGCGCGCGGGTTCCCTCCCGCAAAGCACCGGTGTTCGCCGGTCGAACACGTGCATGCCGCGGTTCGGCTCGTGAACCCCGGTGCTTTGCTTCATCGAACACGGCGCACTCCGGCTGCCTCGAGTGCCACGGGGCCGTTGCCGCCTGGCTCCACGTCCAGCCACGTCACGCGGACGACCCGACGGACGTGGCGATGCGCACGGAGGCGGTCCTCCCGGAGCTTCTCGTCGATGACGACGCGCTCGGGCGATCGACCAGCGCGCATCGTCCGGTCGCGGTACTTGACCAGCCCGTCGAACTCCACCACGACGCCGGCGTCCTCGAACCAGAAGTCCACGCGGCCGATCAGGCCGGCCGCATCGCGGAACTCCTGCTGCAGCACCGGCGGCGGGAACCCCGCTTCTGCCCAGCACAGCCGCGCCACCGACTCACCCGGCGAGTCAGCAGCAGCGTCCGCGAACTCGATCGCGCGTCGCGCACGGGTGGACGCCCGCGGACGGGGCTCCCTGCTGCGCAGTTCGGCGAGCAGCGCGTCCTGCGGCACTCCTCGGGCCAGGACCGCGTCCAACACGACCACCGCCGTGCGGAACGACGCTCGGAGCGCGACGTCGACCCCGGTGACCACGAGGGTCGTGACGGGCAGGCCGCCGACGCTCGCACAGGCGATGGGGCGACCCGCCCCTCCGACCTTCTGCAGGTGCGCGCGACGTTGACCGGTGGCTCGACGCGGATCGGTGGCGACGACGTGCGTGGGGAACTCCCCGAGCCACGGGAGTCCGAGCATCGCCACAGCCGACTCGTGGGAGATCACGAGGGCAGGGTGGATGTTCGGCACGACCGCTTCGACCCGTGCACGATGGCGCTCCGCTGCACTCGCTGATTCGAACGCCTCTCGTTCAACGTACCGACCCGCGGTCAGGCGGATGAGGGTCCCGCGGCGCGCGGCATCTGCAAGCCGTCGGTGCGCTCTCGGATCGGGATCGCTCGGAGCCGCGCCGAACACCGTGATGTGAGCCATGGCCCAACCGTCACGGCTCCGCGCGGCCTACACGACGGCCTCCCCCTCCTTGTGAGCAGCCCGCGCTCCCCCACCCCCTGTGGAGGAACAGCAAAACACCGGTGTTCGCGTTCTGCACCGCGTTGTGCGGGTGTTCAGAGCGCGAACACCGGTGTTTTGCGGAAGCCCACCCCGCCCTAGGACACCAAGGGGCGCACGGCGTCGGCGATGGCGTCGACCAGGCGCTGGGCCTCGGCGGGGGTGTTCGCGACGGTGTCGATGTAGACCTTCACCTTGGGCTCGGTCCCGCTGGGGCGGACGATCACCCGTGCGTCGCCGGCCAGGTCGTAGCGCAGGATGTCCGACGGCGGGAAGCCCTGCACCCCGTCCGAGTAGTCCGTCACCGTGTGCACGTCGAGGCCACCGAGGGACGCAGGCGGCGTGGACCGGAGCGACGCCATGACCTCGCCGATGCGCGACAGGTCGTCGACCCGGGTCGCGACCTGCCCCGAGGCGAACGCCCCGAACTCGGCGGCGAAGGCGTCGAGCTGCCCGGCGATCGACGATCCGGCCGCGGCGAGGTCCGACGCCAACGACAGCAGCTCCAGCGCCGCCGAGATGCCGTCCTTGTCGCGCACGACCGACGGGTCGACCAGGTAGCCCAGGGCTTCCTCGTAGCCGAACAGCAGCCCGGGCACCCGCGACACCCACTTGAAGCCGGTCAGGGTGTCGCGGTACTCCAGCCCGTGGCGCGCAGCCACCCGGGCCAACGCTGGCGACGAGACGATCGACGCAGCGAGGGTGCCGGTCGCGCCGGACTCGGACGCCCGTGCAGCGGCCCGCCACCCCAGCAACCAGCCGACCTCGTTGCCCGACAGCCGACGGTACGACGGCGCACCGGCGTCCGAGGCGGTCGGGATCGCGAGCGCGAGCCGGTCGGCGTCGGGGTCGTTCGCGATCACCAGGTCGGCACCGACGGCGACACCGCGGGCGATCGCCAGGTCCATCGCGCCCGGTTCCTCGGGGTTCGGGAAGGACACCGTGGGGAACGCACCGTCGGGATCGATCTGCTCCGGGACGACCGCCGGCTCGGCGAACCCGGCCGCGGCGAACACCGCACGCGCGGTCTCCCACCCGACGCCGTGCATGGCCGTGTAGACGACCTTCGGCTGCTCGTCGACCGGGAGCGCCGGAGCGGGCACGATCGCGGCTGTGGCGGTCACGTAGGCATCGACCAGGGCCGACGTCGCCACGGTGTAGTCGGTGCCGCGCGGCAGATCGGCGACCGAACCAGCGGCGACCGCGTCGATGGCGGCCGCGATCTCGCCGTCGACGGGCGGCACGATCTGCGAACCGTCGTCGTCCTGTCCGAGGTAGACCTTGTACCCGTTGTCCCGCGGCGGGTTGTGGCTCGCCGTCACCATGACGCCGGCACCGACGTCGAGGTGCCGGACGGCGAACGCGAGCACCGGCGTCGGCAGGGCCGAGGGCAGCAGGGTGACCTCGAGTCCGAGACCCCGCATGACCTCGGCGGAGTCGCGCGCGAAGACGTCCGAGTTCACCCGGCCGTCGTAGCCGATGATGACACTCGGCGAACGCCCGGTCTCGATCAGGAACCGTGCGAGCCCCGCCGCCGCCTGGGTCACGACGACGCGGTTCATCCGCAGCGGGCCCCAGCCGAGCTCGGCGCGGAGTCCGGCGGTGCCGAACTGCAGTCGCCCGTCGAACCGCTCGGCGAGCGCCCGGACCGCGGGACCGTCACCGTCGGCGGCCTCGTCGATCGCCGCGGCCAGCTCGTCGCGGGTCTCCGGGTCGGGGTCCTGCGCCAGCCACGCCCGCGCGGCGCCGAGCACCCGGTCGAGGTCGAGCTTCACGACGCCGGCTGCCCGAGTGCGGTGACGACGCGTGCGAGCAGGTCCGCGATCACCGGCTCCGCCTGCTTGCCCGCCTCGAGCACCTCGGTGTGCGACAGCGGCGTCTTCTGGATGCCGGCGGCGAGGTTCGTGATGAGCGAGAACCCGAGGACCTCCATGCCGGCCTGGCGGGCAGCGATGGCCTCGAGCGCGGTCGACATGCCGACGATGTGCCCGCCGATGGCCTTCGCCATCTGGACCTCGGCCGGGGTCTCGTAGTGCGGGCCGCGGAACTGCGTGTACACGCCCTCGTCGAGCGACGGGTCGACCGTCCGGGCCATCTCACGCAGGCGCGCCGAGTACAGGTCGGTCAGGTCGATGAACGTCGCGCCCTCGAGTGGGCTGTCGGCGGTCAGGTTGATGTGGTCGCTGATGAGCACCGGGGTGCCGGGCGTCCAGTGTTCCTTGATGCCACCGGCACCGTTGGTCAGCACCATGATCGAGGCACCCGTCGCCGCGGCGGTGCGGACGCTGTGCACGACCCGGCGGACGCCGTGACCCTCGTAGTAGTGCGTGCGGGCGCCGATGACGAGCGCGTGGCGGCCGTCGGCGAGGCGGATCGACCGGATCGTGCCGGAGTGTCCGGGGACGGCCGAGGCGCTGAAGCCGGGGACCTGGTCGGCCGGGATCTCGGACACGGTCTCACCGATGATGTCGGCGGCCTTGCCCCAACCCGAACCGAGGGTCAGTGCGATGTCGTGCCGCTCGATGCCTGACTGTTCGGCGATGACGGCGGCGGCGTCCCGCGCGACCTCGAACGGGTCGGCAGCGGGGTCGTTCAGCGGGTTCTCGGTGCTCATGCCCCAACTCTAAAGGGCGCACTACGCGCTCAGTGCTCGCCGAGCGCCCGGTCGACCGCCGCCGTGATCTCGCCCTGGTCGAAGTGGTTCTTGATCACGATCACCTCGGCGTAGGTGTCCCCGATCGCCTCGACGAACTCCTGACTCGTCAGGATCACGTTGGCGTCGTCGGAGACGTCCCGCACCGATGCGACGTCCGCAGCGACGACGGACGCCGACAGCCCGAGGGTGTCGAGCGCCTTCTCGGCGTTCACCTTGAGGATGCCGCTCGACCCGATGCCGGCACCGCAGATGGTCACGATCTTCACGCGGAGACCCCCATGATCGCGCGGACCTCGTCCGCCGTGGTCGCCGCCGCGATCCGCCCGGTGACGGTGGCGTCGTTGAACAGGTTCGCGATCTCGCCGATCGACTCCAGGTGGGTGCCGACCTCGGCCACCGCGAGCCCGAGCACGACACGGACGGGGTCGTTGTGCGGGTGGCCGAACGCCACCGGCGATGCGAGCGTCACGACCGCGAGTCCGTCCCGCACCACGGCGCCACCGGGCCGGGCATGCGCGAACGCGAGCCCCGGCGAGATGACGATGTACGGCCCGTGTTCCTCGACCATGCCGATCATGGCGTCGGTGTACTCGTCGGTGGTGGCGCCCGACGCGACGAGCGCACCGCCGACCAGGCGCATCGCGTCACGCCATGCGTGCGCGTCCGCACCGAGGAGGACGGCGGTGTCCGGCAGCGGCGGCAGTCCCATGCGTCAGGCCTCCTGGTACCCGGCCGTGATGGTGGCGATGATCTCCTCGCGGTCCTCGAGCGGCAGGAACGAGCCGAGCGCGGCGTTGATCTGGAACGCCGCCAGGTCGTCGAGGTCGTAGCCGAACGTGCCGGCGAGCAGTGCGAGTTCCTTCGACAGCGAGGTGCCGCTCATCAGGCGGTTGTCGGTGTTCACCGTGACGCGGAAGCCGAGCTGGTAGAGCACGTCGAACGGGTGGTCGGCGAGGTCGTCGCCCCACGCGGCGATCGCCCCGGTCTGCAGGTTGGACGACGGCGAGACCTCGAGCGGGATCTCACGGTCACGGACCCACGAGGCGACCTCGCCCAGGGAGGCCAGCGTCGAGCCGTCCCCGGCGTCGGACAGGGCGACGTCCTCGAAGATGCGGACGCCGTGTCCGAGGCGGAGCGCCCGGCCGTCGACGAGCGCGGAGCGGATCGAGGCGAGTCCGTCGGCTTCGCCCGCGTGGACGGTGACCGGGAACAGCTCGGAGGCCAGGTGGTCGAAGGCTGCGCGGTGGTTCGAGGCGGGGAACCCGGCTTCGGCACCGGCGATGTCGAAGCCGACGACCCCGGCGTCGCGGTGCCGGACGGCGAGTTCAGCGATCTCGAGCGACCGGTCGGCGTGCCGCATCGCGGTGACGAGCTGGCCGACACGGATGCGCCCACCGGCGGCGTCGACGGCTTCCTCGATGCCGGCCTGCACCGCCTCGACCGTCTGGTCGAGCGTCAGCCCGCCCTGCAGGTGCTGCTCCGGCGCCCAGCGGACCTCGCCGTAGACGACGCCGTCGGCGACCAGATCCTCGACGAACTCGCGGGCGACGCGGGTGAGCTGCGGTGCGGTCTGCATGACGGACGTGGTCACGTCGAACGTCTTCAGGTACTCGACGAGCGAGCCGGAGTTCGACTGGTCGGCGAACCACTGCCCGAGCTCTCCCGGGTCGGTGGTGGGGAGCGTGACACCCGCGGATGCTGCGAGCTCGATGATGGTCGCGGGACGCAGGCCGCCGTCGAGGTGGTCGTGCAGCGAGACCTTCGGCAGGTCGTTGATGACCGCCCCAGCGTCGGGCAGGCGGTAGGTCGGGGCGTCGGCGCTCATTCCCCCAGGCTATCGGTGGTCACCGCCGCCGCGCAGGGACCTGTGCACAACCCACAACGGAAGACACTGGAGGCTCCCCACAGCTGTGCAGGGAGCCTCCGGTCGGCCGGGTGCCCGGGTTCAGGACCCGATGCGCTCGCGCACGATCGGACCACGTGCTGCGGCGGGAGAGTCCGCCGAGCCGATCGCCCACGCCCCCTCGAGCGACTCCAGCGCGCGCGGGATCCGCGACGTGTCATCGGAGTGCAGCGTCCACAGCGGCTGCCCCTCGGTCACGGTGTCCCCCGGCTTGACGTGCAGCTCGATGCCCGCACCGGCCTGCACCGGGTCCTGCGCACGGGCACGACCGGCTCCGAGCCGCCAGGCCGAGACGCCGAACGGCAGCGCGTCCTGCTGCGTGAGGACCCCGGACGTCGGCGCGGTCACGACGTGCTGTTCCCGGGCGACGGGCAGCGCCGCGGACGGGTCCCCGCCCTGCGCCTCGATCATCCGACGCCACGTGTCCATGGCCCGGCCGTCGGCGAGTGCCGCAGCGGGATCGGCGTCGGGCAGTCCGGCGAGCGTCAGCATCTCGGTCGCGAGTGCCACGGTCAGCTCGACGACGTCGGCCGGTCCGCCACCGGCGAGCACCTCGACCGACTCCCGCACCTCGAGCACGTTGCCGATCGTCAGCCCGAGCGGGACCTCCATGTCGGTCAGCAGCGCCGAGGTCGCCACCCCGGCGTCGTTGCCGAGGTCGACCATGGTCTGCGCGAGCTCCTTCGACGCCTCGTACGTCGGCATGAACGCGCCGGACCCGAACTTGACGTCGAGCACGAGTGCTCCGGTGCCCTCGGCGATCTTCTTCGACATGATGCTCGACGCGATGAGCGGGATGCACTCGACGGTGCCGGTGATGTCGCGGAGCGCGTAGAGCTTCTTGTCCGCGGGGGCCAGCCCGGACCCGGCGGCGCAGATGACCGCGCCGACGTCCTGCAGCACCTGCATCATGCGGTCGTTCGAGATCGACGCCTGCCACCCGGGGATCGACTCGAGCTTGTCGAGCGTGCCGCCCGTGTGCCCGAGTCCGCGGCCCGACAGCTGCGGCACGGCGACGCCGAACGACGCCACCAGGGGTGCCAGTGGCAGGGTGATCTTGTCGCCGACCCCGCCGGTGGAGTGCTTGTCGACCGTCGTCTTGCCGAGCGACGAGAACGACATCCGCTCCCCCGACGCGATCATCGCGAGCGTGAGGTCCTTGATCTCGCGCCGCTCCATGCCGTTCAGGAAGATCGCCATCGCCATCGCGGCCATCTGCGGGTCCTCGACGTAGCCGCGGGTGTACGCGTCGACGAGCCAGTCCACCTCGGCGGTGCTCAGCGCGCCGCCGGAGCGCTTCGTACGGATGAGGTCGACGGTGTCGAACGGCTCGACTGCCATGTCAGTGCTCCTGCTGGTAGGTGGCGAGGGTGCGCGGCCCGAAGGCGTCCGGCAGGACCTCGTCGATGGTGCGGATGCCGGAGAGCGTCTCGAGGAGCATGCCCTCGGTGGAGTGCTCGAACAGCAGCTGGCGGCAGCGCCCGCACGGCATCAGGGTCGCCCCGTCGCCGTCGACGCACGTGAACGCGACGAGCTTGCCGCCGCCGGTCATGTGCAGCTGCGACACGAGCGAGCACTCGGCGCAGAGCGTCACCCCGTAGCTCGCGTTCTCGATGTTGCAGCCGGAGACGATCCGGCCGTCGTCGGTGAGCGCCGCGGCGCCCACCGGGAACGACGAGTACGGCGCGTAGGCGCGCCGCATCGCGGCCGTGGCGGCGTCCCGAAGGGCGCCCCAGTCCACGTCGTCGGCCGGGAGGCCCGTGGCCGCGTCCTTCAGGTCGGTGGCGGTGACCCCCTGGTCACCCGCAGCGTGCGTGTCGGTCATGTGTCGTGCCTCCAGGCCGGTGGGTGGTCCGCAAAACACCGGTGTTCGTCGATCGAACACCCGCGAACCGCGGTGCGGAGCACGAACACCGGTGTCTTGCGGAAGGGAACTAACTCTTGATGTAGGGCTTGCCGGACGCGGCGGGCCCGCGCGACTGCCCGACCAGGCCTGCCACGGCGAAGATCGTCACCACGTACGGCAGCATCAGCAGGAACTCGCTCGGCACGGGCGAGTCGATCGCCCCGAGCGTGTTCTGCAGGTTCGACGCGAAGCCGAACAGCAGCGCCGCGAGCGTCGCCTTGATCGGATCCCACCGGCCGAAGATGACCGCGGCCAGGGCGATGTAGCCGGCCCCCGCGGTCATGTCCTTCGTGAACGGCCCGACCGCGTCGAGCGTGAAGTACGCCCCGCCGAGACCGGCGATCGCACCGGCGAGGGAGACGTTCCAGAACCGGGTGCTCGTGACGTTGATGCCCACCGTGTCGGCGGCCTGCGGGTGCTCGCCGACGGCGCGGAGCCGCAGCCCCCAGCGGGTCTTGAACAGCCCGAAGGTGACCACCGCGACGGCGATGTAGGCGAGGTAGACCACGACGGTCTGCTCGAAGAACACCGGTCCGATGACCGGGATCTGGTGCAGCAGCGGGATCTCGACCTTCGGGAACCGGATGCCGATGTTGAGCGTCTCCTCGTTCGGGGAGAGCACCTGCGAGTACAGGAAGCCGGTCAGGCCGGAGATGAACGCGTTGATGACGACACCGACGATGACCTGGTCGACCAGGTACTTGATGCTGAACGCCGCGAGGACGAACGACACGAGCATGCCGGCGACGAGCGCGGCGACGAGGCCGACCCAGGGCGACCCGGTGATCGACGCGACCATCGCGGAGCTGAACGCACCGGCGAGGAACTGGCCCTCGATCGCGATGTTCACGACGCCGACCCGTTCGGAGATGACGCCGCCCAGGGCACCGAACACGAGCGGCACGCTCAGGCTCAGCGCGCCGAGCAGCAGGCCGGGGATCGGCAGGGACGAACCGGCGGCGGCCCAGGTCAGGAACCCGACGACGAACACCACCGCGAAGACCGACGTGACCCACAGCGCGACCCGGCGCAGCGCACGCGTCTCGATGAACGCGTAGACCGTCAGGATCGCGAGCAGGACGATGACGACGATGCCCGTCCCGAGCGCGGGCAAGGGGACGTTCGGCAGCGCGAAGAAGTCACCGGCGTTCGCCAGGCGGAACGTGGTGGTGCCGGAACGCGGCAGCAGGCCGAACAGCACGATCGCGATGAGCGTGAACACGCCGTACCCGATCGGGAGCTTCCAGCTCCTGGTGGTCTCGAGCGGACGGTCCGCGAGCGGCGACGCGGGGGCCGCGGTGGGGCTGAGGGTGCTCATGCGGCGACCGCCTTCTTGCTGGTCTTGTTCGTCTTCGTGCGCTTGCGGGCACCCGGCTGCGGGATCCGGAAGATCGCGCGGACGAGCGGCGGCGCCGCGATGAAGAGGACGATGAGGGCCTGGATGACCCCGACGATGTCGATCGGGATGCCGTTGGCGGCCTGCATGGCGTAGCCACCGTTCTTCAGCACGCCGAACAGGATGGCCGCCCAGAACACGCCCCACGGCTTGGAACGGCCGAGCAGGGCCACCGTGATGGCGTCGAAGCCGATGCCGGCGTCGATGCCCGAGGTGAAGCCCGACGTGACGGCGCCCTGCACCTGGTAGGCGCCGGCGATGCCCACCAGGGCACCGGAGATCAGCATCACCCAGATCGTCAGCGACGGGACGCTCATGCCGGCCACGCGGGCGGCACGGGGGTTCTCACCGATGGTGCGGAACCGGAAGCCGAGGGACGACTTGTTGACGAGCCACCAGACCACGACGACCGCGATGATCGCGACGATGAACCCCAGGTCCACGCCGTACCGGACGCCGAAGAGCTGCGGCAGCAGGGCGCTGTCCTTCGTGGGGGGCGAGATCGGGTTGCTGCTGCCCGGAGCCTGCAGCAGGCCCGGGGTGCGGAGCAGGTAGCTGACCAGGTAGAGCGCGACGTAGTTGAGCATGATCGTGACGACCACCTCGTTCGCACCCGTCCGGGCCTTCAGCACCCCGACGATGCCACCCCACACGGCGCCGCCGACGATGCCGGCGAGGATCGTGAGCGGGATGTGGACCGCGGCGGGGCCGTCGAACGAGAACCCGACCCACCCGGCGGCCGCGGCCCCCATCAGGATCTGGCCCTGACCGCCGATGTTGAACAGTCCGGCGCGGAACGACAGCGCGATCCCCAGGCCCGCGGCGATGAGCGGCACCGAGTAGTCGACGGAGCGCGTGAGCGGCCCGATCGCCTGCTGGAACGAGTCCGCGCCGAAGTTGAACACCGAGCCCTGGAACAGCGAGGCGTACGCGCCGCCGACCGCGGTGCCGACCGCCTGGAGCATGTCCGTCGGGCGGGCGAAGAAGTACCCGGCGGTGGCACGGACGTTCTCGTCCGTCACCGCGATGAGGATGCCGCAGGCGACCAGCGCGAGGACGACGGCGAGCACCGTGACGAGCACGGAGCCGTTCAGGATCCCCTGCAGGGCGGCGTGCCAGCGGTCACCGCCGGCGCCGTTGCGGCGCTCAGTGTCCGCTGCCGAGTCCGTCATCAGGTGCGGGGTCGACTCGACCTCCTGCAGACGGTCGTCGGTGAGCGGGGCGTCGGCGGTGTCGTTCGCCGCCGGGGCCGGCTGCTGCGTGTTGTCTGGCGGTGGGGTGGTCACGCTGCCAGCTCCGTTCCGGTCGTGGGTGTGGCGTGGATCTCGCCGGCCGAACCGGTCATGCGGCCAGCTCCGTTCCGGTCGTGGGTGTGGCGTGGATCTCGCCGGCCGAACCGGTCATGCGGCCAGCTCCGTTCCTTCAGGGATCTCCCCGGCCATCATGAGGCCGAGGACGTCGCGGGGGGTGGTCGCGGGGACGATGCCGACGATGCCACCGCGGTACATCACGGCGATGCGGTCGGCCAGTGCGACGACCTCGTCGAGCTCGGTGGAGACGACGATGACCGGCACACCGGTGTCGCGGGTGGCGACGATGCGCTTGTGGACGAACTCGATCGAGCCGACGTCGATGCCGCGGGTGGGCTGCGCGGCGACGAACAGCCGCAGTTCGCGGCTCAGCTCGCGCGCCAGGACGATCTTCTGCTGGTTGCCGCCGGACAGCCGACCGGCAGCGGTGGTGCGACCAGGCGTCCGGATGTCGAACTCGGCGATCTTCTCGTCGGCGAACGCGTCACGCTCCGCCGACCGGATGGTGCCGGCGCGGACGAACTCGGCGTGGTCGGCGCGGTCGAGCATCAGGTTCTCGGCGATGGTGAACTCGCCGACCAGGCCGTCCTCCTTGCGGTCCTCGGGGACGAAGCCGACGCCCGCGTCGAGCACCTGCTTGACGCTCCGGCCGGTGAGTTCCTTGCCGTCCAGGGTGATGCGGCCACCGTGCGCGGGCTCGAGGCCCATGATCGCCTCGGTGAGCTCGGTCTGCCCGTTGCCCTGCACCCCGGCGATCGCCAGGACCTCGCCGCGACGCACCGTGAAGGAGACGTCGTCGACGAGCACGATGCCGGACGGGTCGGTGACGGTGAGGTGCTCGACGACCAGGGCGTCGTCGCCACCGGTCGAGGGTTCCTTGTCGACCACGAGCGAGACGGCGCGGCCGACCATCAGCGCGGCCAGCTCGTTGTTCGTGGCGGTCGGCGAAGCTTCGCCGACGACCTTGCCGAGGCGGATGACCGTGATGCGGTCGGCGACCTCGCGCACCTCACGGAGCTTGTGGGTGATGAAGACGATGGCGGTGCCGGCTGCGCGGAGCTGGCGCATGATGCCCATCAGCTCGTCGGTCTCCTGCGGGGTGAGGACGGCCGTCGGCTCGTCGAACACCAGCACGGAGGCATCGCGGGACAGCGCCTTGATGATCTCGACGCGCTGCTGCACACCGACGGGCAGGTCCTCGACCTTGGCGTCCGGGTCCACGTCGAACCCGAAACGGTCCGAGATCTCCTGCACGCGCTTGCGGGCACCGGCCAGGTCGAGACGGCCACCGAAGGTCGTCTGCTCCTGCCCGAGCATCACGTTCTCGGCGACCGTGAACACGGGCACGAGCATGAAGTGCTGGTGCACCATGCCGATGCCGGCGCGCATGGCGTCACCGGGGCCGTCGAAGTCCTGCACCACGTCGTCGAGCAGGATCTCGCCCTCGTCGGCGTCGTACAGGCCGTACAGGACGTTCATCAGGGTGGACTTGCCGGCGCCGTTCTCACCCAGGAGGCAGTGGACCTCACCCGGCTCGACGGTGAGCGAGATGTGGTCGTTGGCGACCAGGGCGCCGAACCGCTTGGTGATGCCGCGGAGTTCGAGCTTCATGTTCGGGAGTCTATTTCTGTCTCGCGCGCGCCACGCGGGCGCACGGTGTCGCGTGCACCCTGCGGAAGCACGGTCTGGCGCGCACCCTTGGGTGCACGGTCTGGGGTGCACCCTGGGGATGCACGGTCTGGGGTGCGCCACCTGGGCGCACGAGAACGCGGGCGAGGGATGCTCCCCCGCCCGCGTTCACCGGGTCAGGACTGGGTCTTGACCTTGATCGAGCCGTCGATGATGCCGGCCTTCACGTCGTCGAGCTCGCCCTGCAGGCCCTTGTCGACCTTGGACTCGAAGTCGTGGAACGGAGCGATGCCGACGCCGTCGTTCTTCAGGGTGCCGACGTACGGCTCCTTCGAGAACTTGTCGTCAGCCGCCTGCTCGACGACGTCCTTCACGGCCGGGCGCATGCCCTTCTCGACCGAGGTGAAGGCGATGTCCTTGTAGCGGGGGTCGGCCTCGTAGAGGTCGCTGTCCGCGCCGATCAGGACGGAACCGTTGTCGGCGTCCTTGATGGCCTCGGCAGCGGACTGGTAGATCGGGCCACCGACGGGCAGGATCACGTCGGCGTCCTGGTCGAGGAGCGTCTGCGCGACCGACTTGGCCTGCGTGCCGGCCTCGAAGCCACCGGTGAAGGAACCCTTGCCGGTGTCGACGTTCCAGCCGACGACCTTGACGTCCTTGTCCTTCTGCTCGTTGTAGTACTTCACGCCGTCCGCGAAGCCGTCCATGAAGATGGTGACGGTCGGGATCTGCATGCCGCCGAAGGTGCCGACGACGCCGGTCTTCGAGTACGACGCCGCCGCGTAGCCGGCGAGGAACGCGGCCTGCGAGGTGTCGAACGTGATCGGCTTGACGTTCTTGGCGTCGATCGAGTTGTCGTCGATGATCGCGAAGTCGGTGTCGGGGTTCGCAGCGGCCTGCTTCTTCGTGGCGTCGGCCAGGTTGAAGCCGACGGTCACGACGAGGTTGCAGTTCTGGCCGATGAGCTGCTCGATGTTCGAGTCGTAGACGGTGGCGTCCTTGGACTCGGCTTCCTTGTAGGTGGCGCCGAGGTCCTTGGCGGCGTCCTTCATGCCCTCGTAGCCGAGCTGGTTGAACGACTTGTCGTCGAACCCACCGGCGTCGGAGACCATGCAGGGGCGGAAGTCGGTCTTCTTCGCCGTTTCGGTGGTGGACGGCGCCGAGGCACAGCCGGCCAGGACGGCGACGGTGCCGGCGAGCGCGAGGCCGCTGAGGACGACCTGTCGGGTACGAGATGTCACGGGTTGGTTCCTCCGGGGAGCGTGCCCGGACCACGTGCGTTCCGGGCGATCGTGGCGACAGTACACGACCGTCGGGTCGGTACAGGACCCGTTGCGGGGGTCCCGTGGATCGGTTACGGGATCGCGACCCCGCCGAAACGCGCCCGTAACGCGGGGTCGCCCGCTCACCCCCAGTTCGAGGGGTTTGTCGGTGGAGCGCTACAGGACGTCGCCGCGAGAGCGGATCTCTGGAGGTCAGAGTTCGTCGGGGTCACCCGGGAAGCACAGCGAGACGGCCTGGACGGTGTAGTTCCCCGAGTAGGCGTAGACGCTGATCGAGACGACCTTCCCTGCGCCGTCGCCGAAGATGGCAGGCCCGTCGCTCGAATCATGCTGGGTGACCCGCATCCCCTGACCTTCCCAGTGCTCCGTCATCCGGGCGGCGTCGGCATCGGGCCGCCCGGTCATCGTGCTCCCGGTGAGGTAGCGCCAGTGCGCACCTCGCTCGCCGTCCTCGAGGACGCAGCCTTCCGCGTAGTCCGGCCCGGTGCGTGCTTTCCATTCACCGCCGAGTCGCCCTGTCGCGTCATCGACCGCTTCGACCATCTGTCGCTTCGCGGCGTTCTCACTCACCGGGGGCTCCGTTCGTCGTGGGTCTCGAGTGTCCGGCTCATGCAGGACGCAACCCGCCAGGGTCGTGGAGATCACCACCAGTGCGAGCAAGCCCGAGACGGTCCGGCGGATCGTGGTGCAACGATCGGCGATCATCGTTCTCCGATCAGGGGTCGAGGCAGTCGAGGCGTTCTTGGTCACGGGCAGTCGGCGGCTTCGGATTGCAGGGAGTCGCGTCACACCTGGAACATCACCGGCCGGTTGCGGATGCTCGGACCTACAGGACGTCGCCGCGGCCGCTGATCTTCAGGGCATCCACGACACCCTTCACCCGCTGGGCGTTCGCGCTCGTGGTGACGAGCAGGGCGTCCGGGGTGTCCACGACGACGATGTCCTCGACGCCGATGAGTGAGATGAGTCGCTGGCTGTGCGAGATCACGATGCCGCTCGACGAGTCCGCCAGGATGCGCGCACCATCCCCGAGCACCGCGAGGTTGTTCGGTCGCCCACCGGACTGCAGCTTGGCGAGCGAGGCGAAGTCGCCCACGTCGTCCCAGTCGAAGTCGCCGGGCACGACGGCCATGCGACCAGCAGCAGCAGCGGGCTCGGCGACTGTGTAGTCGATCGCGATCTTCTCGAGCGTGGGCCAGACCGCGTCGACGACCGCGCCGCGCGCCGAGGTGTCCCAGGCGTCCGCCAGCTCGTTGATGCCGGCCAGCAGGGTCGGGTTGTTCCGGCCGATCTCCTCGAGCAGCACGTCGGCGCGGGCGATGAACATGCCCGCGTTCCACAGGTACGTGCCCTGCTCGACGTACGAGCGGGCGGTGTCCAGGTCGGGCTTCTCGACGAACGACCGGACGGCGTGCGCGGTCGGTGCGCCCTCGATGTCCAGGGTGTCGCCGTGCGCGTGGATGTAGCCGAAGCCGATCGCGGGCTCCGTCGGCGTGATGCCGATGGTCGTGACGTAGCCGGCGCGTGCGACGGCGACGGCTTCGCGGACCGAACGGCGGAAACCGCGTGCGTCGCCGATGACGTGGTCGGCCGCGAAGGACCCGATGACGACGTCGGGCTCGCGGCGCACCAGGATCGCCGCGGCCAGGCCGATGGCCGCCGTCGAGTCCTTCGGCTCGCTCTCGAGCACCACGTTGTGGTCCTCGACGCCGGGCAGCTGCGACTCGACCGCGACGCGGTGCGCACGGCCGGTGACGACCATGATCCGCTGGTCGCCGGCGAGCGGCGCCAGGCGGTCCCAGGTCTGCCGCAGCAGCGAGGTGCCGGAACCCGTCAGGTCGTGCAGGAACTTGGGTGCGTCCGCGCGCGACAACGGCCACAGGCGCGATCCGATGCCCCCTGCGGGGATGATCGCGTAGAAGTCTTCGAGAGCGTCAGCCACGCGCTCACCGTACCGCCCCCGCCGGGCGGATCCTGGGTGGTCTCCGCACGATTCCCGCATGCGGCCTCCCGCAGGGCGCCGTCCGGCGTCCGCACCGGAGGGCGTCGCGTTGTTCACCCGGCGCGCGCGTCCCGTTCACGTCGTCGGCCCCGTCGGGTCACGTCACGCCCGGAGCATGGGCAGCACCATGAGCGCACGCAGCGTGGAGCGCGGCACGTCCCCCCGGACCGTCGCCGTCGTGACCGAGAGCTTCCTGCCCACCCTCAACGGCGTGACCACGAGTGTCCTGGCGGTCCTCGACCACCTGGAACGACGTGGTCACCGCGCGGTCGTGATCGCCCCGGACACCCCCGGACTCGCGCAGTTCCGCTCGCGCAGCGCGGTCGAGCGCTACCGCTCCTTCGACGTCCACCGTGTCCCTGCGGTCGCCTACCGGCAGTTCCCGGTGGCGCTCCCCCACCCGGTGCTCGACACGATCCTCGCCGCCTCCGGCGCCGACGTGCTCCACGCCGCGAGTCCGTTCCTGCTGGGTGGGCGCGCGATCACGGCGGCCGGGAGGCTCGGCATCCCCTCCGTCGCCGTCTTCCAGACCGACGTGGCCGGGTTCGCCCGCCGCAACGGCCTGACCGCGACCATCCCGTTGGTGCGGAAGATCCTCGGACGCATCCACGCGGGCGCCTCGCTGACGCTCGCCCCGTCGAGCGCGACGGCCGCGATGCTCGCCGAGGACGGCGTACCGCGCGTCGCCCGCTGGGGTCGCGGCGTCGACACCGAGCTGTTCCACCCCGCACGCCGGACGTCGGGGCACGTGCGGGCGCTCCGCCGCCGGCTCGCCCCGAACGGCGAGACGATCGTCGGGTACGTCGGTCGCCTCGCCCCGGAGAAGGAGGTCGAGCGACTCGCCGAACTCGGTGGTGTCCCCGGCATCCGGGTCGTCGTCGCCGGCGGCGGTCCGTCGCGGGCGATGCTCGAGCGGCGGCTCCGGCACCTCGACGTCACCTTCACCGGCCCCTTGCGCGGCGACGCCCTCGCCGACGCGTACGCAGCACTCGACCTGTTCGTGCACACCGGTCCGGCCGAGACCTTCGGGCAGACCCTGCAGGAGGCCCACGCCTCCGGCCTACCGGTGATCGCACCGGCGTCCGGCGGCCCGCTCGACCTGGTCGCCCCGGGGCTCGACGGGGAGCTCTACGACGCCGACGCACCCCAGGCCCTGCGGCACGCCGTCCTGCGGCTGCACCACGACCGCGCCCTGGCCGAGCGGATGGGTTCTGCCGGTCGGCTCCGCGTCGAGGGGACCACGTGGGAGGCCGTCGGCGACCAGCTCCTCGACCACCACGACACGGCCCGGACCATCGGCGCGCCGCCCGTCGGACGGGGCCTCCGGGCAGGTCGGGACGAGAAGGTCAGCGCTCGCGCATAGGATGGGTCGTGTTCCACACGAACACGAACGGCAAGGGCTCGCCGATCGGGCGAGCCCGTCCTATGGAAGGACGAGCTCATGGCTGAGCACACCGGCGGGGGTACGGCGACGGCGGTGCCCGACGTCTCGATCGAAGCGCCCAGGGCTTCTCGGACGCCACAGGGCACGCTCTACCGCGGATCCATCGGGATGTGGTCGTGGGTCCTCCACCGCATCACGGGCGTCGCGATCTACTTCTTCCTGCTCGTGCACATCCTCGACACGGCACTCGTGCGGCTCTCCCCCGAGGCCTACAACGCCGTCATCGGCACGTACAAGACCCCGATCATGAACCTCGGCGAGATCGCGCTGGTGATGGCCATCGTGTTCCACGCGTTCAACGGCCTGCGGATCATCCTGATCGACTTCTGGTCCAAGGGCCCGAAGTACCAGCGGGCCATGTTCTGGATCGTCATGGTCCTGTGGGCGGTGGCGATCGCGGGCTTCCTGCCCCGCCAGCTCATGAACCTCGTCGCGGACTTCAACTGAGGGGCACGGACATGACCACGCAGATCGTCGAACCTCCCCGCTCGGCAGCGGCCGCCCGGAGCACCACCAACTGGGAGAAGTGGGGCTGGATCTACATGCGCGCCTCGGGCGTCCTGCTCGTCGTGCTGATCTTCGGCCACCTCTTCGTCAACATGGTGGCGGGCGAGGGCGTCAAGCAGATCGACTTCGCCTTCGTCGCCGGCAAGTGGGCCAACCCCTTCTGGAAGGTCTGGGACTCGCTCATGCTGGTCCTCGCCCTCATCCACGGCTCGAACGGCATGCGCACCATCGTCAACGACTACGTGTCGAAGCCGGGCATCCGCAAGACGCTCCTCATCGCGATCCTGGCCGCCTGCGTCGTGCTGATCGTGCTCGGGCTCCTCGTCTGCTGGACCTTCGACCCGTGCCCCGCCGGCGCAGCTGCCGCCGACCTGCCGTCCTTCTGCCCGGCGCAGTAGCACCACCACCGTTGCTGCCCGCGTTCCCACCGTCTACGGAAAGACCCCTGTGACCGAGACCACCGTCCACCACCACCAGTTCGACATCGTCATCATCGGCGCCGGAGGCGCGGGCATGCGAGCCGCGATCGAAGCCGGCCCGAAGGCGAAGACGGCCGTCATCTCGAAGCTCTACCCCACCCGGTCGCACACCGGTGCGGCGCAGGGCGGTATGGCCGCAGCCCTCGCGAACGTCGAAGAGGACTCGTGGGAGTGGCACACCTTCGACACGATCAAGGGCGGCGACTACCTGGTCGACCAGGACGCCGCCGAGATCCTCGCGAAAGAGGCGATCGACGCCGTCATCGACCTCGAGAACATGGGCCTGCCGTTCAACCGCACGCCCGAGGGCAAGATCGACCAGCGTCGTTTCGGTGGGCACACCCGCGACCACGGCAAGTCCCCGGTCCGCCGGGCCTGCTACGCCGCCGACCGCACCGGGCACATGATCCTGCAGACGCTGTTCCAGAACTGCGTGAAGCTCGGCGTCGAGTTCTACAACGAGTTCTACGCACTCGACCTCATCATGGTCGACGTCGTCGGCGAGGACGGCGTCACCCGCCAGCAGCCGGCCGGCGTCGTCGCGTTCGAGCTCGCGACCGGTGAGCTCCACGTCTTCCACGCCAAGGCGATGATCTTCGCGACCGGTGGCTTCGGCAAGATGTACAAGACCACCTCGAACGCGCACACCCTGACCGGCGACGGCGTCGGCATCGTCTGGCGCAAGGGCCTGCCGCTCGAGGACATGGAGTTCTTCCAGTTCCACCCGACCGGCCTCGCAGGGCTCGGGATCCTGCTGACCGAGGGTGCCCGCGGTGAGGGCGCGATCCTCCGGAACGCCTCGGGTGAGCGCTTCATGGAGCGGTACGCCCCCACCATCAAGGACCTCGCTCCGCGTGACATCGTCGCGCGCTGCATGGTGCAGGAAGTGGCAGAAGGTCGCGGCGCCGGTCCGAACAAGGACTACGTGCTGCTCGACTGCACGCACCTGGGTGCCGAGGTCCTCGAGACGAAGCTGCCGGACATCACCGAGTTCGCCCGGACGTACCTCGGTGTCGACCCCGTCGTCGAGCCGGTCCCCGTCATGCCGACCGCGCACTACGCGATGGGCGGGATCCCGACGAACGTCAAGGCCGAGGTCCTGTACGACAACACCACCGTCGTCCCCGGGCTGTACGCCGCCGGCGAGTGCGCCTGCGTCTCCGTGCACGGCTCGAACCGTCTCGGCACGAACTCGCTGCTCGACATCAACGTCTTCGGCAAGCGCTCGGGCAACAACGCCGCCGAGTGGGTCCAGACCGCCGAGTTCCTCCCGCTGCCGGAAGACCCGGCTGCCGGCGTCCGCGGCATGCTCGACCAGCTCCGCGCCTCCACCGGCACCGAGCGCGTCTCTGCCCTCCGCAAGGAACTGCAAGAGGAGATGGACAAGAACGCGCAGGTGTTCCGCACGGACGAGTCGCTCGCCCGTGTCACCGAGACCCTGCACACACTGCGCAACCGTTTCATGCAGGTCTCCGTGCAGGACAAGGGCAAGCGGTTCAACACCGACCTGCTCGAGGCCGTCGAGCTCGGGTTCCTGCTCGACCTGGCCGAGGTCGTCGTCTACTCCGCACGCAACCGCAAGGAGAGCCGCGGCGGACACATGCGCGACGACTACCCCAAGCGCGACGACGAGAACTACATGCAGCACACCATGGCGTACCTGACGGGCGACCCGCACTCGTCACTCGCCGACGACCACATCACGCTCGACTGGAAGCCTGTCGTCATCACGCGGTACCAGCCGATGGAGAGGAAGTACTGAGATGACCGACACCCTGGTCTCCGAAGCACCCCGCACCGACACCGTGCAGGACGCCCCTCCCGGATCCTTCTCCGTCACGGTCATCGTCCGTCGCTTCGATCCCGACGTCGACGACGAGCCGCGCTGGCAGGACTTCGACGTCATGATGCTGCCGACCGACCGCATCCTCGACGCCCTGCACAAGATCAAGTGGGAGCAGGACGGGTCGCTGACCTTCCGGCGTTCCTGCGCGCACGGTGTCTGCGGCTCCGACGCGATGCGCATCAACGGTCGGAACCGTCTGGCGTGCAAGACCCTGATCAAGGACCTCGACGTCTCGAAGCCGATCTACGTCGAGGCGATCAAGGGCCTGCCGCTCGAGAAGGACCTCGTCGTCGACATGGAGCCCTTCTTCCAGAGCTACCGCGAGGTGCAGCCGTTCCTGCAGTCCTCGTCGGCCCCGACGCCCGGCAAGGAGCGTGTGCAGTCCGTCGCCGACCGCGCCCGGTTCGACGACACCACGAAGTGCATCCTCTGCGCGGCGTGCACGTCGTCCTGCCCGGTGTTCTGGACCGACGGGCAGTACTTCGGCCCCGCCGCGATCGTGAACGCCCACCGCTTCATCTTCGACTCCCGCGACGACGCCGCGAACGTCCGTCTCGACATCCTCAACGACAAGGAAGGCGTCTGGCGCTGCCGGACAACCTTCAACTGCACCGACGCGTGCCCTCGCGGAATCCAGGTGACGAAGGCGATCTCCGAGGTCAAGCAGGCGATCATGCGGGGTCGGGCGTAGTCCCGGCTCCGTCCAAGCTCCGCACCACGCCGACCGATAGGCTCCCGACCATGACGTTCGCGGACACCCGCCCCATCCTCGACCAGCTCGGCTACACGACCCGGTACGTGCAGCTCCCCGGTGAGACCCTGCACGAACCGCCGGTCGAGGGGGCGCTCCGCATCGTCCAGACCGACGCCTCCGACTACGCGCTCGAGGTCGTCGACTACGGCACGGCTCGTCGGCTCGCGCAGGCGACGGGCGAGGACGACGCCGTGGAGATGCTGCGCCGGTTCCTGAACCGTCCGTTCCCGCAGCCGCGCGACATCCCCCGCCACGAGCTCGACGGGCTCCGTGACCGTGCGGCGTCGACCTACCCGCAGCTCGCGCAGCAGGTCTCCCAGGCGGGCGAACAGGGCCTGACCATCCAGATCCCGGCCGGCGTCCCCGTCGACCGCATCGGTGGCCCGGACGGCTACCTGCTCCACCCGCTCGACACCCCGCTGCCCAGCCGCTCGCTGCCGCCGCACGTGACCTCGTCGCCCGAGACGCACCGCTACGTCGTCGACCGGCCGTTCCTGGTGAACGTCCGCTTCGTCCAGCCGTGGTTCGAGCAGCCGGGCGGTGCCCTGCGCTTCCAGATCGCCGACCCGTCCGCCACCGTGCGCGACCTGGTCGTCGACGGCGCGCTCGTCCGTCTCCGGGTGGTCTGACCGTCCAACGAGAACAGCCCACCCTGCGCTCGATGCGTGGGGTGGGCTGTTCTCGTTCGTGGAGCTACCGCAGGTCAGGGCGGTCGTACTGCGCGCCGGCCGGGTTCGACGGCAGGCAGCCGAACACGATCGCAGCCGCGCTGACGAACAGCGCGATCAGCCAGAACGGGCCTGCCAGGTTCGCGTCGTGCACGCGACGCCAGCCCAGCGCGATGCCCGGCACGATCGTGGCGAGCCACCACAGGAAGGAGAGGCCGAGCAGCACGAAGGCGAACGGCGACGGAGCGCTGCTCCCCGTGGGGTTGCCGTACTCGTCGACGCCGCTACTCGCCCCGACCGTCGCGAACAGAACGGCGTAGAACCCGCCGAACAACACGATGGTCACGATGGCGTTGGCGAGGACGAAGTACCAGAACTCACTCCGACTGGCGCGCCCGTCGAACCGGGCGTACTTCTTGAAGAACCGCGTGAACGCATCGAGGAACCCGATGCCGTACCACGGCGCCCAGAGCGGCGGGGTGCCATCAGGCCCGAGCGGGATCGGCTGCGCGAACTGCGGGTACGGGTCGACGTAGGGCTGGGCGTACGGCTGCTGCCCGTACCCAGGCTGCTGCCCGTACCCAGGCTGCTGCCCGTACCCGGGCTGCTGCCCGTAGCCCGGCTGCTGCCCGTACCCAGGCTGCTGCCCGTACCCGGGCTGCCCCTGCGGCTGGTCGCCGCCCGGCTGGCCCCACTGCGGCGTCCCGTCGTTGCTCATCGGCTCGTGTCCGGACGGTCGTACGGAGCGCCCTGCGGGTTCGACGGCAGCAGTCCGAAGACGACACCGGCGACGCCGATGAACAGCGCGATGATCCACAGTGCACCGGACAGGTTCGCGTCGTGCAGGCGTCGCCAGCCCAGGGCGAGCGACGGCACCAGGGTCGCGAGGCCCCAGAGCACCAGCAGGACGAGCACCACCCAGAAGATCGGCGGGACCGGGTCCACCACCTGGTACGCAGTGCCGTAGTAGTCGACCGTCCGGGCGTTGAGCGTGGTGAGGCGGATGACGGCGCCGATGGTCACCAGGGCCCCGGTGACGATCGTGTTCGCCAGGAACCACCACCAGAACTCACTCCGACTCGCACGACCGCTGAACGTGGCGTACTTCGCGAAGAAGCGGGCGATGGCCTTCGGGAACGAGATGCCGTACCACGGAGCCCATCGCGGCGGGACGCCCGCGGCGCCGGTCGACTGACCGGTCTGCTCCGCGGGCGTCCACTGCTGCGTGCTCTCGGTCATCGGACACCCTGCGGACGGTCGTACCGCGCGCCCTGCGGGTTCGAGGGCAGCAGACCGAAGACGATGCCGACGATGCCGACGAAGAGCGCGATGATCCACAGCGCACCGGGGAGGTTCGCGTCGTGCAGTCGGCGCCAGCCGAGGGCGAGCGTCGGGACGATGATCGCCAGGCCCCAGAGCAGGGCGACGATGCCGACGATGACGAAGAGGGCGGACGGCTCGGTGACGGTCGACTGGACGCTGGTGGACGTCGCAGTCGACATCGACACGGTCGAGCGTTCGGAGGTGGCGATGCCGATGCCGTACAGGATGCCGAGGACGATGCCGATGATCCCGTTGGCCAGGTACCACCACCAGAACTCGCTCCGGCTGGCGCGACCGCTGAAGGTCGCGTACTTCTTGAAGAAGCGGCCGACGGCCTTGCCGAACGAGATCCCGTACCACGGTGCCCACAGCGGCGGTTCCCCGTCGGGCCCGGTCGGCGGCTGCTGGCCGTACTGCGGCGTGCCACCGAACTGGGCGTTCGGCTGGTTGTTCGGATCCTGCGGGTACTGGTCGCTCACGTGGTCCCCCTCGAGTGTTGGCTGATGTACACGTCCGAGTCAACCAGAACTCCCGAGCGGGCGGCAGGGCCGATCCGCCGCGCTACCCCTGCTGCGGTCGGTCGTACTGCTGCCCCTGCGGGTTCGTCGACATCAGGCCGATGATCAACGAGAACAGGATGCCGATGGGCGGGATGATGAAGAACAGCGCGAACATGCCGCTAAGGTTCACGTCGTGCAGCCGGCGCACGGTCAACGCGATGAACCCGAGGGCGCAGGCGAGGCTCCAGAGGCTGCCGAGTCCGTCCGAGCCGTCGTTGACGAACGGCAACACGTCGAACCCGCTGCCGATGATGCCGGCGGCCGCCGAGCCGATCAGGTACCAGAGCGCCCAGAACCAGTACTCCGACTGGCTGGCCCGACCGTCGAAGCGCACGTACTTCTTCCAGAACCGCAGGAACGCCTGGGGGAAGGGGATGCCGTACCAGGGCGCCCAGAGCGGCGGCTCGGATCTCCCACCACTCGGCTGAGCCGGACCGGGCTGCCCGTACTGCCCTGGAGGCTGCTGACCCGGCTGCCCCCACTGCTGCTGGCCGGACTGACCCGGCTGCTGCCCGTACGGGTCCCTGGGTGGGTACTGGTCACTCATGCGTGCGTTCCTTCCGGCGCGGGCTGTCGGTCCACACAGAGTGTGGCACTCCCCCGAGCCGGCGAGCGTCATCCGCGGGGACGACACCCGGCTCGGTCTCGCGTCAGGGCAGGAGGGCGAGCTTGCCGCCGGGGTGCCCGGACTCCAGCAACTCCGCCGCCGCCTTCGCCTCGGACAACGGGAACGTCCGCGCGACCGGGACCTCGAGCCCTCCGGCACCGGCGAGGTCGATGAGCCGCTGCCGCACCGAGTCCCGGAACGCCTTGCTGGCCGGCTGCGCCCCACCCACGGCGGCGATGCCGTCCGATGCGGCCCGCGCCTGCGCGGCGATCGTCACGATCCGTGACCGGTCCGCGACCAACGCGAGCGAGACGTCGACGGCCTCGTCGGTGCCGACGCAGTCCAGTGCCACGTCGATGCCGGAGGGGGCGAGATCACGGACACGCGCCTCCAGGCCGTCGCCGTACGCGACCCATTCGCCACCGAAGCGTCGCACGACGTCCGCACCACGCTGCGACGCGGTGCCGATGACGCGCGTGCCCAGCAGCCGCAGCTGCTGGAGCAGGCTGACGCCGACCGCGCCCGAGGCGCCGTGCACCAGGACGGTGTCGCGCCCCTCGGCGCGGGTGACGCGGAGCATGTCGGCGGCGGTCGAGCCGGCGAGGAGCAGGTTGGCGGCCTCCGCAAAACCGAGCGCGGCGGGCTTCGCGAAGACGTCGGCAGCGGGCACCGTGACCGACTCGGCCCACCCGCCGCTGATGCGGAAGGCGAGGACCTCGTCGCCGACCACTCCCCCGCCGGACGCGATCTCGGTGTCGGGGCCGACGGCGGACAGGACACCGGCGACCTCGTACCCGACGGCGATCGGCAGGTCCGCGGGGTCGCCCTGGCGGGTGTGCTTCGTGTCAGCAGGGTTCATGCCGGCGGCGCGGACGGCGATCGTGACCTCGCCGGGGCCGGGCGCCGGCACCTCGGTGTCGACGTACTCCAGGACTTCGCTGCCGCCGAACCGTGGGGCCACCCAGTACTTCGTCATGCGGGCGACGCTACGCGTCGCGGCCCCGGGACGGACGGGAGGCCCGTCACCAGCTGGTGACGGGCCTCCCGTTCGTCGGTGCTGACGTCGTCAGGCGCGTGCGGACCGGATCCGGTCGGCGAACGCGGCGTGCAGCGGGTGCTCCGCACCGAGACCGGTGATCTGCGTGGCCACGTCGGCGTCCGACGTGTCCGAGGCCAGGAGGGCCTGCAGTTCGACGCTCTGTTCGTCGTCCGCGACGTCGAAGCGGAGCGCAGCTGCCATCGCGTCGAGCAGCGCGGTCGGTTCGGTGCCGTCTTCAGCCAGCGCTGCGGCGGGCGAGACGAACCGCTCGTCACGCGACAGCTTGCGGAGCGGCTGTCGGCCGACGCGCGTCACCGTGTCGGGCAGGTGCGGGTTCTCGAACCGGCCGATGATCGCCTGCACGTAGGCGCGGTGCACCTCGGGGTCGAGCTCGTGCCGGCGGACCAGCAGATCGCTCGTCTCAGCGAGTACGGACTCGAGCTCGGAGCGCACGGCGGGGATCGCGATGGCGTCCGAGATCTTGTCGGCCCCGGCGACGAAGCCGTGGTACGCGACGGTGGCGTGTCCGGTGTTGACCGTGAAGAGCTTGCGCTCGATCGAGGCGGCGAGGCCGTCGACGTAGTGCGCGCCGGGGATCTCCGGCTCGTTCCCACCGAACGGTGTGCGGTCGATGGCCCACTCGAAGTAGGTCTCCACGGTCACGTCGAGTCCGCCGCCCTCGGGCTGCGCGGGCACGATGCGATCGACGGCGGTGTTCGCGAACACGGCCTTCGCCAGGGCGGCGTCGCGGCCGTCCTCGGGCAGGGCAGCGACGATGAACTCGCGCAGGCGGTCCGTGGCGTTCAGGGCGTTCTCGCATGCCATCACGGCGATCGGTGCGGCGTCCGCGTCACGGGCGACCAGCGCGCGTGCGATGACCGGGGCGATGAACTTCAGGACGTTCGGGCCGACGGCGCACGTGACGATCGCGGCCGTGGCGATCTCGGCGACCACGCCGTCCTCGTCCTGCGCGCTGTTCAGCGCGCGGAACTCCGTGACCTCGTGGTCCTGGGCGCCGGACCCGACCTCGTGCACGGTGTACGAGTCGGCTGCGGCCAGGGCGTCGATGAGCGGGGCGGCGACGTCGGCGAAGACGACCTCGTACCCGGCCTGGTGGAGCAGGAGCCCGACGAAGCCACGGCCGATGTTGCCGGCGCCGAAGTGGACGGCGGTGCTGGTGCTCACTCGTTGACCTCGCCCAGGATCGCCAGGATCGCGGCGGTGTCGGCGGCGTCGGTGAGCTTCTGGACCTCGTCCTCGTCGGAGAACACGATCGCGATCTTCGACAGGATGTCGAGGTGCTCGTTGTTCACGCCGGCGATGCCGACGACGAAGCGCACGGGGTTGCCGTCCCAGTCGATCGGGCTGGCGTAGCGGATGAACGACAGGGCGGACGACTTGATGGCGTCCTTCGCGTCGTTGGTGCCGTGCGGGATCGCGAGGAAGTTGCCCATGTAGGTGGACACGCTCTTCTCGCGCTCGAGCATCGCCGGGTAGTAGTCGGCCGTGACCGCGCCCGCAGCTTCGAGGATCTCGGCCGCCTCCTTCATCGCCTCAGACTTGGTCGGCGCGGTGTCCTCGGTGTGGATGCGGATCTGGCTCTCCTGCAGGACGGGCATCGGGGGTTCTCCTTGTGTTGAGGACGTGATGGAGGGGACGGGTCAGCCCCGTCCCCTCCGATACTGCACTTCGTTACTGGTTGTGGCGTTACTGGTTCTTCAGCTGCTCGACGACCTGGTCGTACTGCGGCGCGTTCATGAAGTTGCCGACCGACACGTGCTGCGCGTTCGGGTTCTTCTGCTTCGCGCGGTCCGTCAGCTCTTCCTGCGTGATGATCAGGTCCTCGTCACCGGACAGGTTCGCGATCGCCTTGTTGGAGACCGTGACCCCTTCGATGCCCGCCTTCTTGATCTTGTTGCGCAGGACGCTGGCGCCCATGGCGCTGGAGCCCATGCCGGCGTCGCAGGCGAAGACCAGGTTCTGGACCTTCGTCGCCGTCGCCGTGCTCGCCGAGCCGACGCCGCCGAGGGAGGCCTCGGCCTCTTCCTCGTTGGCCGGGGAGTTGTTGCCGAGCAGGCCGGCGGTCGCGGCGTTGACGTCGCGGCCCTTGTTGGCCTGGAGCTTCGCCATCGCGGCGCTCATGTCGCCGTCGTTGCCCATCTCGCGGTCACGCTTGCGGGTGGCGAGGAGGAAGAACGACGCGACCGCGAACGTGACTGCCGCGGACAGGACGACCGACAGGATGACGCCGAGGAAACTGTCCCGCGGCGTGTTCAGGAACACCGCGAAGATCGACCCGGGGGACGCAGGTGCCGTCAGGCCGGAGTTGAAGATGACGTTCGTCAGCACGCCCGTGCCGCCACCGAGGATCACCGCGATGAACATGACCGGCTTCTGCAGCACGTACGGGAAGTAGATCTCGTGGATGCCGCCGAAGAACTGGATGATGATCGCGCCGGGGGCGGTCGAACGAGCGATGCCGACACCGAAGATGGTGAACGCCAGCAGCAGGCCGAGGCCGGGGCCGGGGTTCGCCTCGAGCAGGAACAGGATCGACTTGCCCGACTCCTTGACCTGGTCCACGCCGAGCTGGTCGAGCACGCCGTGGTTGATCGCGTTGTTGAGGAAGAACACCTTCGCCGGCTCGATGAAGACGCTCGCGAGCGGGAGCAGGGAGTGGTTGATCAGGAACTCGACGGCTGCACCCAGTGCGGTCGCGATCCCGGTGAAGACCTTCGACAGCCAGAAGAACCCGGCCAGGAACAACCCGAACCCGAGGATGCCGGCGGCGTAGTTGTTGACCAGCATCTCGAAGCCCGGCTTGATCTTGCCGTCCCAGAGACGGTCCAGCTGCTTGATGATGTACGCACCGAGCGGCCCGCAGATCATCGCACCGAGGATCATCGTCGAGTCGGAGCCGAGGATGACGCCCATCGCGAAGATCGAGCCGACGACTGCACCGCGGGTTTCGTAGACCATGCGGCCACCCTGGAACGCGATCGCGAGCGGGATGAGGTACGTCAGGATCGGGCCGACGACACCCACGACGCTGCCGTCGCGGGACCCGCCGAGGGCTGCGACCGGCGTCCAGCCGTCCGGGATGAAGAAGGCCGTGATGATGCCCCACGCGATGAAGATCGCGATGTTGGGCATGACCATGCCGGAGAGGAACGTGCCGAACTTCTGAACGGCGACGCGTGCGCCGCCCCGCGACTTCGCGGGTGCGTCGGGCGCTGCAACGGACGACGTTGTCATGTGCGGTGACTTTCTGTGTGGTGGAGCTGCTGCGTGGTGCTGGGAGGGTGGTGCTGGGAGTGGTGGGTCAGGCGGCGTGCACCGCGGACGCGGCAGCGGACTTCGCGGCCGCCGCCGTGCTCGCGGCGAGTGCCGCCGTCGCCATCTCGCGGGCCTGTTCGAGCGTGTAGCGACCGAGTTCGGCGCGCACGTCGGCCAGGGCCGCGGGGGTCATGGAGAGGGTGGTGGCGCCGAGACCGACCAGGACGACGGCGAGCAGCGGGTCGGCTGCTGCCTCGCCGCAGATCCCGACGGGCTTGCCGGCGGTCGCGCCCGCGGTGCCGAGCTGCGCGACGAGGCGCAGGACGGCGGGGTGCCACGGGTCCTGGTAGGACGCGACGGTGCCGAGCATGCGGTCGGCGGCCATCGTGTACTGGGTCAGGTCGTTCGTGCCGATCGACACGAAGTCGGCGTTCTGGAACACCTGGTCGGCCATCAGCGCGAGCGACGGCACCTCGGCCATGACGCCCGCGGTGCGGATGCCCAGCTCACGCGCCAGGGTGACGAAGTACTCGGTCTCCTCAGCGTCGGCGACCATCGGGGCCATCACCCACAGGTCGGCCTCGGTCGCGGCGTCGGCCTGGGCGAGCGCGGTGAGCTGGTCGCGCAGGACCTCGGGGTGGTTCCGCAGGGCACGGAGACCGCGGCGCCCGAGGGCGGGGTTCTCCTCGTCCTTGTCGGTGAGGAACGGCAGCGGCTTGTCGGCGCCGGCGTCGAGCGCACGCACGACCACCTTCTTGCCGGGGAACGCCGCGAGGAGCTGGCGGTACGACTCGGTCTGCTCGTCGACCGTGGGGGCCTTGGGCGAGTCGAGGAAGAGGAACTCGGTGCGGAAGAGCCCCACGCCCTCCGCACCGAGAGCAACGGCGCCGGCGGCGTCGGCGGGGCTGCCGAGGTTCGCGAGCAGGGGCACGACGTGGCCGTCGGCGAGGGCACCGGCGGTGAGCGGTGCCGCTGCGGCGGCGAGGCGGTCGGCGATGCGGCGCTCGACGTCCGCGACCAGTGCGGCGTCGGGGTCGGTCACGACCGTGCCGGCGATGGCGTCGACCACGACGGACTGGCCGTCGACCAGGTCGTCCGCACCGGTCACACCGACGATTGCGGTGATGCCCTTGGCACGGGCGAGGATGGCGGTGTGCGAGGTCGGGCCGCCGTCACGGGTGACGAGCGCCAGGACCTTGTCGAGGTCGAGCAGGGCGGTGTCGGCCGGTGCGAGGTCGCGGGCGACGAGGACGAAAGGGGTGTCCGACTCGGGGACACCGGGGGCGTGCACGCCGCGGAGCTTGGCGATGATGCGCTGGGCGACGTCGTCGAGGTCGGCCGCGCGCTCCCCCATGTAGCCACCCATGCCGACGAGCAGGTCGCGGAACTGTGCGAAGGCCTCGTACACGGCACGCTCGGCGTTCGTGCCGCCGTCGATGCGGGCGTGCACGTCGTCGAGCAGCGTCGGGTCCTGCGCCATCAGCGCCTGGGCCTCGAGCACGGCCTGGGCGTCGCCACCGGCGAGCTGTCCGCGCTTGTTGAGGTCGTCCGCCACGGCGGCGAGTGCGTCGTGCACGGCCTGCTTCGCGTCGTCCGCAGAACCCACCAGGGCATCCTTCGACGGTTCGCCGAGCGGGTCAGCCATCCGGAGCACGGGGCCGTGGGCGACGCCACGGCCGACGCCGGTGCCGAGCAGTTCGGACATTCGAGACTCCTTCATCTCACACGCGCTTGCGGTGGGGTGGATCGTTCGGTACACGCGGCACGGGAACAGACCACGCCCGTGCGGCTGATCAGCACACTACCCCGATCAGCGTTGACAAACAAACACATCCGGGGATAAAAATACAGAAACAGATGCCCGTTTGCGTCTGGCGGATCGACCGACGGCACCGACATCACGGATGTCGCGCCCGAACATGTCCGTTCCGTTCCGACCCGAGACGACGAGGTCCGATGTACGCACCAGAACGCCACCAGCGCATCGTCGAGCAGGCGCGCGCGCAGGGCCGGGTGGACGTCAAGGACCTGGCCGAGCTGCTCGCCGTCACGCCCGAGACCATCCGCCGCGACCTGACGAGCCTCGAGCGCCGCGGCCTCGTCCGGCGCGCGCACGGCGGGGCGATCCCGGTCGAGCGCATCACCCTGCACCCCGGCGTCGGTGACCGCGGCGGCATCAACCAGACCGAGAAGATGGTCATCGCCGAGGCCGCCCTGGCGGAACTGCCCGAGAACGGCTCGATCATGATCGACGCCGGCACCTCGACCATCTGCCTGGCCGAGATGCTCCCGACCGACCGCGGCCTGACGGTCGTCACGCACTCGCTGCCGGTCGCCACCGCCGTCGCGAACCGCCCGGGCCTCGACCTGCACCTGCTCGGCGGCAACATCCGCAGCGACTCGCTGGCCGGCGTCGGCACGTGGACGCACCAGCTCATCGGCATGGTCAGCGTCGACGTCGCCTTCATCAGCATCAACGGCATCACGCCGGAGCGCGGCCTGACGACCCACAACGTGGCCGAGGCCGCCGTGAAGAGCGCGATGATCAAGTCCGCACGGCGGAGCATCCTGCTCGCCGACCACACCAAGTTCGGCCGCGAGGAGTTCGGACGCGTCGCCCCGCTCGCCGCGATCGACACGATCATCACCGACCCCGCCGTCAACCTCGACCTGGTCCGCGAGGTCGAGGCCGCCGGCACCGAGGTCTTCTGGCCCGGCCGAGCCTGACCGTGCCCCGTTCCCGCCCACCCAGCGCTCGCTAGCATGAGCCAACCACCCGTCGACAGGAGTACATCGATGTCCGAAGCCACCCGCACCGTGACCGTCGCCAGCGCATCCGGCCTGCACGCTCGCCCCGCCTCCCTCTTCGTCCAGACCGTGACGGCGTCGGGGCACCAGGTCACGATCGCCAAGGGCGACAAGTCCGGGAACGCCGGCAGCATCCTCGCCCTGCTCGGACTCGGCATCGAGCACGGCGACGAGGTCACCCTCACCGTCTCGGGCGACGACGCCGAGACCACCGCGGACAGCCTGGTCGAGTTCCTCGGGACGGACCACGACGCGGCCTGATCGCGCAGGTCGCGTCCTGCACGCGACCACAGGGCGGACGGGAGGCACGGTGCCAGCTGGCACCGTGCCTCCCGTCCGTCCGTCGGGGGCGTCCAGGGCTGTCGGCACCCGCCGATAAGGTGTTCTGCATGACACGCCTGCGCCTCGCATCCGTCAACGTGAACGGCGTCCGCGCCGCCTTCCGCAAGGGCATGGGCGACTGGCTCGCCACCCGTGACGTCGACGTGCTGGCCCTGCAGGAAGTGCGCGCGTCGAGCGACGACCTGACGGCGCTGCTCGGCGACGAGTGGGACATCGTGCACGACCCGGCGACCGCGAAGGGTCGCGCCGGCGTGGCCATCGCGTCCCGACACTCGGCGCAGATCCACCGCGTCGCGCTCGGACCGGACGACTTCGACTCCGCCGGCCGGTGGCTCGAAGCCGACTACGAGATCGGCGGCACCACCGTGACCGTCGTCTCGACGTACGTGCACTCGGGCGAGGTCGACACCCCCAAGCAGGACGAGAAGTGGAAGTTCCTCGACGCGATGACCGAGCGGCTGCCCGCACTCCGGGCGCACAACCCGCTCGCGGTCGTCGTCGGTGACCTGAACGTCGGGCACGACCAGCGCGACATCAAGAACTGGAAGGGCAACGTCAAGCGTGCCGGCTTCCTGCCGCGCGAGCGTGCCTACTTCTCGCGGTTCTTCGGTGCCGACGGCGAGCCCGTCGAGGGCGCCGACGGCTCCACGGGTCCCGGCCTCGGATGGGTCGACGTGGGTCGCGCCCAGGCCGGTGACGTCGACGGGCCGTTCACGTGGTGGTCGTGGCGCGGTCAGGCCTTCGACAACGACACGGGCTGGCGCATCGACTACCAGATGGCGACGCCCGACCTGGCCGCGAAGGTCACGGAGTACACGGTCGACCGCGCTGCGGCGTACGACCAGCGATGGTCCGACCACGCCCCCGTGGTCGTCGACTACGAACTCTGACCCCTCTTCTCTCGCTTCACCTGACGCACCGGAGCACCACCATGACCAAGACCCGCATCTTCTCGGGCATCCAGCCGTCCGCCGGCTCGCTGCACCTCGGCAACTACGTCGGGGCACTCATGCAGTGGAGGACTCTGCTCGACGACTACGACGCCATCTACTGCGTCGTCGACATGCACGCGATCACGTCCCCGCAGGACCCTGCCGAGCTCCGTGCGAACACCCGGGCCACCGCCGCGCAGTACATCGCGTCGGGCATCGACCCGTCGAAGGCGACGCTGTTCGTGCAGTCCCACGTCCCCGCACACGCCGAGCTCGCCTGGGTGCTGAACACCCTGACCGGCTTCGGCGAGGCGAGCCGGATGACCCAGTTCAAGGACAAGTCGGCGCGCCAGGGCGCCGAGGCGGCGTCGGTCGGGCTCTTCACGTACCCGATCCTGATGGCCGCCGACATCCTGCTGTACGACACCAGGGTCGTGCCGGTCGGTGACGACCAGCGACAGCACGTCGAGCTGACCCGCGACCTGGCCGGACGCTTCAACTCGCGGTTCGGCGACACCTTCGTCACGCCCGAGGCGCGGATCCTGACCGAGACCGCGCGCATCTACGACCTGCAGGACCCGACCAGCAAGATGAGCAAGTCCGCAGCGTCGGAGAACGGCCTCATCCGCCTGCTCGACGACCCGAAGCGCACCGCGAAGAAGATCAAGTCGGCCGTCACCGACGACGAGCGCGAGATCCGGGCCGACCGCCAGGCCAAGCCCGGTGTGACGAACCTGCTGTCGATCCTGTCGGCGTTCACCGGCACGTCGATCGCCGCGCTCGAGGAGTCGTTCGCCGGCAAGGGCTACGGCGACCTGAAGGGCGAGGTCGCCGACGCCGTCGTGGCCGAGCTCGAACCGGTCCGCGCCCGCACGCTCGAACTGCTCGACGACCCGGCCGAGCTCGACCGCCTGCTCGCCGTCGGTGCCGACCGTGCCGAGTCCATCGCGCAGGACACCCTGGCCCGCGTCTACGACCGCATCGGGTTCGTCCCGCGGTCGCGCGGCTGAGCGTGCAGCCCGTCACGCTCGAGTCGGCGCGCGTCCGGCTCGACCTGCCCACCCGCGCCGACACCGCGGCGATCACCGAAGCCTGCCAGGACCCGGAGATCGTCCGGTGGACCACGGTCCCGAACCCGTACCGCGAACAGGACGCCCGCACCTTCGTCGACGCGCTCGTCGGCCCGGGCTGGGCCTCGGACCGTGAGTACACCTGGGCGATCAGGCCCGCCGGCTCGACGTGGCTCGCGGGCATCATCAGCTACCGCACCGCCGGCCGCGACCTCGGGTTCTGGCTCGCGCCGTCCGCGCGCGGCGCCGGGATCATGCACGACGCCGTCCGGCTCGTCGTCGACTGGGCGCTCGAGCAGGGCGCCCCGGACGTCTACTGGGAGTGCTACGAGGGCAACACGGCGTCGGCGGCTGTCGCCCGTGCGGCCGGGTTCTCGTACACGGGCCGCGGCGAAGCCCGTGTGCCGGACCGGGACGGGGGCCCCACGGCGGCGTGGACGGCGCTCCGACGCGCCGACGGCGCACCTGCCTCCGACCTCCCGTGGCCCGTCGTCTGAACACGCTCACAACCATGGTGACGCGTCACCCGAATGCCGCCGGTAGGCTCGGCCCGTGAGCGACACGGCACGACCCACCGAGGTCCGAGCGATGCGCCGCGGGCTCGAACTCGCGGCCCTCGGACCCGCTGTCGGCGACCACGCACGCGTCGGCGCGGTGATCCTGTCCCCCACCGGCGAGGTCCTCGCCGAGGGCTGGCACAAGGGTGCCGGGACCCCGCACGCCGAGGTCGACGCGATGGCCAAGGTCGACCCGGCGCTGCTCCGCGGCGCGACAGCGGTCGTCACCCTCGAGCCCTGCAACCACGTCGGTCGCACCGGCCCCTGTGCCGTGGCACTGCTCGACGCCGGAGTCGCCCGGGTCGTGTACGCGATCGACGACCCCGGAGCCGACGTGCACGGCGGCGCCGACCGACTGCGCGCAGCGGGGGTCCAGGTCGTCTCCGGGGTCCTGGCCGACCAGGCCGAAGCGTTCCTCGAACGGTGGCTCCTGTCGGTGCGGCTCGGTCGCCCGTGGGTCACCGTGAAGTGGGCGTCCAGCCTCGACGGGCGTGCCGCCGCTGCCGACGGGACGAGCAAGTGGATCACCGGCGCCGCCGCCCGCCAGCACGTCCACGAGCAGCGTGCCGCCCACGACGCGATCCTCGTCGGCACCGGCACCGTCCTGGCGGACGACCCGAGTCTGACCGCCCGCGGCGACGCCGGCGAGCTGCTCGCCGACCAGCCGCTCGCCGTGGTGCTCGGCGACCGCCCGGTGCCCGACGACGCCGCGGTCCGCCGGCACCCGCGCGGACTCATCGCCCTGCCCGGACACGACCTGGCCACGTCGCTCGGAGCCCTGCGTGGGCACGGCGTGCACTCGGTGTTCGTCGAAGGGGGTCCGACGATCGCCTCGGCGCTGATCGCCGCCGGACTCGTGGACGAGTACCTCGTGTACATCGCCCCGGTCCTGCTCGGCGGTCCCCGAGTGGCCCTCGGCGACCTGGGCGTGGGAAGCATCTCCGACCGTCGCCGGTTGGACGTACTATCGACCACCAGCCTCGGCCCCGACCTGCTGGTCCGAGCCCGGCCGCAGCGGACACAGCACCACGACCACCAGCTGCAGCGGCAGCACGACGCGACATCCGGGCTCGGGAACGACGGGCCCACGAACGACCGGAGCACCACATGACCGACGCGCTGACCTCGCCCACGCCGGGGAGCCCAGTCCACTTCGAGGTGTCCACGAACGTGCCGACCACCCACGGCACCTTCCAGATGCGCGCCTACCGCGACCTCGTCACGAGCGCGGAGCACGTCGCCATCATCGGCGCCCTGCCCGACGGCTCGCTGCCCGCCGACGGCGCGCTCGTCCGCGTGCACTCCGAGTGCCTGACCGGCGAGGCCTTCGGCTCGCTGAAGTGCGAGTGCGGCCCCCAGCTCGACGCGGCGCTCGACACCATCGCGGCCGAGGGCGGCGTGGTGATCTACCTGCGCGGGCACGAGGGCCGCGGCATCGGTCTCATCAACAAGCTCAAGGCCTACCGCCTGCAGGAAGACGGTCTCGACACGCTCGACGCCAACCTCGCGCTCGGGCTGCCTGCGGACTCCCGTGCCTACGGTGGTGCCGCGGGCATCCTCGCCGACCTCGGCATCACCCGCGTCCGGCTGCTGTCGAACAACCCCGAGAAGCGCCGCCAGCTCGAGGAGCACGGCATCACCGTCGACTCCCTCGTGCCGCTCGTCGTCGGCATCTCGGCGCAGAACGCCGGGTACCTCGACACCAAGCGCGACCGGATGGGCCACCAGCTGCCCGAGCACCTCGAAGCCGGGGCCGGCGCCGGCGCCTGAGCGCGCACGGGCAACGGACGGCCGCGACCAGCTGACTCTGGGCTGATTCGCAGCCAGACGACATCTGTCGTATGATCGGGCTTCCGTCACAAGCGGTCCCCCTCAGCCGAACGCACCCGATCGGTGCCCGCGCCACCCCGCGCGAACCGATCGGTGTCCGCCGTCCGGACCCTCGTGCTCTCCCCCGGGAGCACGCAGCACGGAAGACCCCGCCCTGTCATGACCGCCGCTCCGGCACCCGCAACGCCCACCTCCGCTCCGGCCCCCGCCGGCAACCCGCGCTCCCGCGTCGTCATCGCCAGCCTCGTCGGCACGTCGATCGAGTTCTACGACTTCTACGTCTACGCGACCGCCGCGGTGCTCGTCTTCCCCACGCTGTTCTTCCCCAACGAGGACCCGACGGCCTCGCAGCTGTCGTCGTTCGTCACCTTCGCCCTGGCGTTCTTCGCCCGACCGGTCGGGTCGATCATCTTCGGGCACTTCGGTGACCGGATCGGCCGCAAGACCACCCTCGTCGCGTCGCTGCTCGTGATGGGCACGGCCACGTTCCTGATCGGCTGCCTGCCGACGTTCGACACCATCGGGGTGTGGGCTCCGGTCCTGCTCGCCGTGATGCGCTTCACCCAGGGCGTCGGCCTCGGCGGCGAGTGGTCCGGTGCGGCGCTGCTCGCGACCGAGAACGCGCCGAAGGGCAAGCGCGGCGTGTTCGGCTCGATGCCGCAGCTCGGTGCCCCCATCGGCTTCCTGCTCGCGAACGGCCTGTTCATCGCCATCAACGCGGCGATGCCCGCCAGTGCCGACGGCACCCCGAACGCCGACTTCCAGGCGTGGGGCTGGCGCATCCCGTTCCTGCTGTCCGCGGTGCTCGTCATCATCGGTCTGTACGTGCGGTTCAAGCTCGTCGAGTCGCCGGTGTTCCGCGGGGTGCAGGAGTCCGGCACGGTCGCGAAGGTCCCGCTCGGCCGGGTGTTCCGCACCTCGTGGAAGGCCGTCATCGTCGGCACCTTCGGCATGGTCGCCACCTACGTGCTCTTCTACTTCCTGACGACGTTCACCCTGCAGTACGGCACCACCGGCACCGTGAACAGCGCGCTCGTGCCGAAGGTCGGTCTCGGGTACTCCCGCGGTGAGTTCCTGACGCTGCTGATGATCGGCGTCGTGTTCTTCGGGATCTTCACGCCGATCGCGGGCCTGCTCGCCGACCGGTTCGGCCGCCGCAAGACCCTCATCCCGACCACGATCGGCATCGCGCTGTTCGGCCTGACGTTCCAGTTCTGGTTCGCGGCGTCGAGCGGGCCGATCACGGTGGTGACGTTCCTCATCGTGGGGCTCTCCCTGATGGGTCTGACCTTCGGCCCGATGGGTGCGCTGCTGCCCGAGCTGTTCCCGACGAACGTCCGGTACACCGGCTCGGCCATCGCCTACAACGTCGCGTCGATCCTCGGTGCGTCGCTCGCGCCGACGGTCGCGCTAGCGCTCTGGCGGCCGGACGGCGACATCTTCTTCGTCGGCCTGTACCTGACGATCGCCGCGGTCGTGACGCTGGTCGCGCTGCTCTTCGTGCGCGAGACGAAGTCGAAGGACATCGCCGACGCCTGATCGGCGACCACCTGACGGACGGGAGGCCCCCGCTCAGCAGCGACGCGAAGCGTTGCGCGGGGCGCGCCGACCGAGCCTGCGAGGGAGGGGTGCCAGCTGGCACCGGGCCTCCCGTCCGTCGTGTGCGTGCCTCGCGCCCCCGCCCTGCGCAACACGCCGTCGTACCGGCAAGGCGCCGCAAGCCCGCCGAGACGCCGCCGAATCCGGCGGCGTCTCGCGCGAGTGACGGCGTCGAACGAAGACGCCGGCGTCTGCGCACCGCACCCAGCACTCGTCAACCCAGATTGACGAGTGTCGGTGCGTCAATGTACGTTGACAGGCGTGGACCGACCGACCATCACGAGCCTCGCGGCCGGAGCCTCGGGGGACGACCCGTTCTCCGCCCTCGCCAGCGTGCGGGAGCTGCGTCGTGAGCTCGACCGGGCCGAGGAACTCGCCGCACGCCGTGCACGCACCGCCGGCGCATCGTGGCAGGAGATCGCGACGCTGCTCGGTGTCAGCCGACAGGCAGTGCACAAGAAGTACGGCAGAAACTAGGAGCACGATGAGCTTCCCCTTCGCACGCCCGAAGACCTCCGACGGCCCCCGCGCCACGTTCGGTCGCCTGCTGTCCTACCTGTTCGAGAACAAGCCCGCGATGGTGGTCATCATCGTGCTGAGCGTCCTCGGCGCGGGGGCGTCGCTCGCCCAGCCGCTGCTGGTCAACCAGGTGATCACGGCGGTGCAGCAGGGCAACACCCTCAGCACGCTCGTGTGGCTGCTGGTCGGGCTCGTCATGATCGCGGGCGTGCTGAACGGCGTGCAGCACTTCCTGCTGCAGCGCGCGGGTGAGGGCGTGGTGCTCTCCACCCGCCGCAAGCTCATCGCGCGCATCCTCAACCTGCCCATCTCGGAGTTCGACACCCGCCGCACCGGCGACCTGGTGTCCCGCGTCGGCAGCGACACCACGCTCCTGCGCGCCGTCCTGACCCAGGGGCTCATCGAGTCGATCGGCGGCGCGCTGACGTTCGTCGGCGCCGTCATCGCGATGGCCGTCATCGACCCGCTGTTGCTCGTGATCGTCGTGGTCATCGTCCTGGTCGCGATCGTCGTCGTCGGCGGACTGAGCCGTCGCATCCGGGTCGCGTCGAAGCGCGCGCAGGAGAAGGTCGGCGACCTCACCGCCGCGGTCGAACGCGGGATCGGCGCGGTCCGCACCATCCGTGCAGCCGGCGCGACCGAGCGCGAGGTGCACGAGGTCGACGGCCACGCGACCGAGGCGTACAAGCGGGGGCTCGACATCGCCAAGATGTCCGCCTTCGTCGTCCCCGTCGCGAGCATCGTCATGCAGGTCGCGTTCATCGCCGTCCTGGGCGTCGGCGGCGCGCAGGTCGCGGCCGGCACCATCACCATCGCGACGCTCATCACGTTCATCCTGCTGCTCTTCATGATGATCATGCCGCTCGGCCAGGCGATGGGCGCGGTCGTCGCCGTCGCCCAGGCGCTCGGCGCCCTCGGCCGCATCGAGGAGATCCTGCACCTGCCGACCGAGTCCCAGGACGACGCGTCCGTCCGGCCGGCTGCGGCGGTCGCGACCGACGACGCCATCGCGTTCGAGCACGTGTCGTTCCGGTACCGCGGCCAGGCGGACGCCTCGGGTGCCGACGGCGCGGTCGCGTCCGACGCCGCGGATCACCCAGGAGGCCCGGATCGCGTCGACGACGAGCGACCGGTCGACGACGTGGTGCTCCACGACGTGTCGTTCCGCGTGCCGCGCGGGTCGCGCGTCGCACTCGTGGGTCCGTCCGGTGCCGGCAAGTCGACGACCCTGGCGCTGATCGAGCGGTTCTACGACCCCACCGACGGCGTCATCCGCCTGGGCGGCATCGACGTGCGCGGCATGGACCGCGACGAGCTCCGTGCCCAGATCGGCTACGTCGAGCAGGACGCACCCGTGCTCGCCGGCACGATCCGCGCCAACCTGCTGCTCGGGTCGCCCGACGCCACCGAGGACGACTGCGTCCGCGTGCTCGAGGCGGTCAACCTCGGCGAGGTCCTGCACCGCGACCCCCGCGGCCTCGACGCGCAGGTCGGTGAGGACGGCGTGATGCTCTCCGGCGGGGAACGGCAGCGCCTGGCCATCGCCCGTGCGCTGCTCGCCGCTCCCCCGATCCTGCTGCTCGACGAGTCGACGTCGTCCCTCGACGGGGTCAACGAGCAGAAGATGCGGCTCGCGATCGACGCCGTCGCCGAGGACCGCACGCTCCTCGTCATCGCCCACCGGCTGTCGACCGTGGTCGACTCCGACGTGATCGTCGTGCTCGAGCGCGGCCGCGTCGTGGGCAGCGGCACGCACTCCGAGCTCGTGCAGTCGACCCCGCTCTACCGCGACCTGGCGAAGCACCAGCTGCTGGTGTGAGCGTCGGTGCGGCCGCGTCCACCGCGGCCGCACCGTGGGACCACACGCAGGCTCAGGCGGCGAACGGGTCCGGGGTGAGCACGTAGACGGTCTCGAGGTACTCCTCGATGCCCTCATGTGCCCCCTCACGGCCGAGGCCGGACGACTTCACGCCGCCGAACGGGAACGCCGCGTTCGACACGACGCCCGTGTTCAGGCCGAGCATGCCGGTCTCCAGACGCTCGGCGAGCCGCTGACCACGCCGGAAGTCGGTCGTGAAGGCGTAGGCGACGAGGCCGTACTCGGTGTCGTTCGCGAGCCGGATGCCCTCGTCCTCGGTGCTGAAGCGCGTGACCGACGCGACCGGTCCGAAGATCTCCGTCGTCATGATCTCCGAGCCGGGCTGCACGTCGTCGATCACCGTCGCCTCGTAGAACGTGCCCGGACGGTCGATCCGGTGTCCGCCGGTGACGAGCCGCGCACCCCGGCCGACGGCGTCGTCGACGAACGCGTCGGCGATGCCGTCCTGCACGAAGAACCGGTTCGCAGCGGTGCAGGCCTCGCCCGTGTTCCGGAACTTCGCGAGCATCGCGGCGTCCACAGCCGTGTCGAGGTCGGCGTCGTCGAACACGAGCAACGGGGCGTTGCCGCCGAGCTCCATGCTCGTCTTGAGCACGTTGTCGGCCGCCTGCCTGAGCAGTGCCGACCCGACCGGGGTCGAACCCGTGAACGTGAGCTTGCGCAGGCGCGGGTCGGCGATGATGGGTCCGGACAGTCCCTTGGCGTCGCTCGACGGGATCACGTTGAGCACACCGTCCGGCAGCCCCGCGCGGCGGAACAGCTCGACCAGGAACAGGGTCGTCAGCGGGGTCAGGTCGGCAGGCTTCGCGACCACGGTGCAACCGGCGGCCAGCGCCGGGCCGATCTTCCGGGTCGCCATCGCGAGCGGGAAGTTCCACGGCGTGATGGCGTAGACGGGGCCGACCGGACGCTTCAGCACGATCGCCCGGCCGGTGCCCTCGGGGTTCGTGCGGTAGTCGCCGGTGATGCGGACGGCCTCCTCCGAGAACCAGCGCAGGAACTCGCCGCCGTAGACGACCTCACCCCGGGCCTCGGCCAGGGGCTTGCCCATCTCGAGCGACATGAGGGCCGCCAGGTCGTCGGTGTGCTCGTGCACCAGGTCGAAGGCCCGGCGGAGGATGTCGGAACGCGTGCGCGGGGCCGTTGCCGCCCAGGACTCCTGCGCTGCGGCCGCGGCGTCGAGCGCGGCGATGCCGTCCTCGGCGCTGGCGTCGGCGACCTCGGCCAGCACGGCGCCGGTCGACGGGTCGTGCACGGCGAAGGTGGACCCGCTCGACGAGGCACGCCAGGTGCCGCCGATGAACAGGCCGGTGGGGACGCCCTGGACGCGGACGTGTTCGTCCGCGACGGTCGTCACGAGACGCGCGTCGTCCGCGGCGTCGGTGGTGGGGGTGTCGTTCGTGGTGGTTTCGGTCACAGTCGTGCTCCTCCTGGGTTCGCGAGGCCCTCGTCCATGTCGCTGCGGTCGACGTGTCCGCCGGCCGCCCGGATCTCGTCCAGCGCCCGGGCACTGCGCTCAGCGTCGACGCCGGCCACCAGGTCCTGGTACACGGCGACGTCGAGGCCCGCGGCACGGGCGTCGAGTGCCGATGCCCGGACACAGTGGTCGGTCGCCATCCCGACGACGTCGACCGTGTGCACGCGGCGTTCGGCGAGTACTGCGGCGAGCGGGACACCCGCCTCGGTCCGGGCCTGGAACGCCGAGTAGTCCGGCGTGCCCTGGCCCTTGAAGACCTCGACGTCGACCAGAGCGGTGTCGAGATCGGGATGGTGGTCAGCACCCGGCGAGCCGGCGACGCAGTGCACCGGCCAGGTGTCCACGAAGTCGGGTCCCTCGGGTCCGGCGAAGTGCCCGCCGTTGTCGTCGTCGCCGTGGTGCCAGTCACGGGACGCCACGATCAGGTCGTACTCGTCCCCGTGCCGACCGAGGAACGCGGTGATGCGCTCCGCGAGCGCCGCTCCCCCGGTGACCGCGAGCGCACCGCCCTCGGTGAAGTCGTTCTGGACGTCCACGACGAGCAGTGCTCTTGCCATGGATCCATCCAACACCCGTCGGCTCAGGAGCCGGTGAGCTTGCTCCCGCACGAGTAGGTGGCGGCCGTCACCGCGTCCAGTGCCGGCAGGGCGGCCGCGCGTGGTGAACCGATGGCGTAGAAGGCGAAGGTCAACCGGGAGCCGTCAGCAGCATCGATGTAGCCGCCGAGGGTGTTCGCGCTGTCGATCCAGCCGGTCTTCGCGTGCACCTTGCCGCGCGCGACGGCGTTCGCCCCGGTGAACCGGCTGGCGAGGGTGCCGGACTGCCCGGACACCGGCAGGGCGTTCGCGAGCGTCCCGAGGCCCTTCGCGCCCGAGGCGACCTGCACCATGAGGTGCGCGACGAACTCCGGCGACACGGCGTTCGCGGCGCTCTCGCCCGAGCCGTCCTTGATCGTGATGCCGGCCGGGTCGAGGCCGTACGAGCGGAGCGCCGACTGGTACACCGATGTCAGTGAGGCCGCCGAGCCGTTCGACCCCGACTCCTTCGACGAGATCCGGGCGAGCATCTCGGCCAGGGTGTTGTCCGAGTTCGGGATCATCTGCCCGATGAGCGTCGACACCGGCTGCGAGTTCACCGTCGCGATCGTCTCGGTACCCGTGGTCGCACGCTTGACGATCTGCGCGGAACCTGCGCCCGCGACGCCCGCGTTGGCCAGTGCTGTCCGGAACGCGGCGCCGGCACGACCGACGGGGTCCTCCGACCGGGGCGAGGTCGCCGCGGCGGGGTTCGCCCGGTCACCGTCGACCATCAGCGCGGTGACCTCCGGCTGGTACCCGATGGTGCGCTCGGACACCGGCCACGTGGGGTCCCAGGCGTCGGCGTCGCTCCAGTAGGAGTCGTCGGTGACGATGGTGGTGATCGGGGTGTCGCCGACCTTGGCCTTCACCTGCTGCGCGAGCTGCGCGAGGGTCGGGGCGCCCGGGTAGACCGTGCCACCACCGGCGGACAGGGTGGCGTCCCCGTGGCCGACCAGGGCGACGGTGTTCGCGGACTCCCGTGCGACCGTCGTCGGGATGCGGTGGTCGCCCCCGAGCACCGAGAGCGCGGTCGCCGAGGTGAGGGTCTTCATGACGCTGCCGGTCTGGGCAGCCCGCTCCCCGTTCTTCGAGAACAGGACCTTGCCCGTCTTCGCGTCCATCACGTACCCCTCGAAGTCACCGAGGCCGCTCGCCGACGCGGCGGTGGCGATCGAACAGGTCCGGAGTGCGGACGGGCCGGCCAGGTCCTTCGGCACCGCACGGGCGGCCGCGGTCGGGGTCGGGGACGGCTTCGTCGTCGGGCGCTTCGTGGTGGTCGTCGAGTCCGGCGCCGAGGACCCGCCCCGGGTCGGGCTCGGCGCGGCGGCCGACCGGGAGGCCGAGGTCGTGGCCGCCGCGACGGCGACGGCGCCACCGGAGCCGACCACGAGGAGCGCCGCGAGCCCACCCGCGATCCAGGGCACCGGGCGTCGCGCCGCGGAGGCACGCACCGCGGCGACGGCGGCGCGGAACCGCTCCGGGACGGAAGGCGGGGTGGGCTGCTGCTCGGACATCGCGACCGATCCTACGGAACTGCGGCAGGAGCCTCCAGGCCGGATCCGGGATCCGTGGCGGACGGGAGCCGCATCAGGGAGCCGAGACGGGACCGTCGGCCGGGTAGCGGACCCCGACCTGGCGACGTGCCTCGTCCAGCACGGCCATGATCGCGACCGTCTCGTCCGGGTCCATCGGGCCGCCGTCGTGGCGGCCGGACGTGATCATCGACTCGAAGGCGCGCGCCTCGTGCGCGTAGCCGGCGAGCTCCTCGCGACCGTCGAACTCCTCGACCACGATGCCGTCTCGATCGCGGATCCGCCAGGTGGTCGGCGTGTACCAGGTGGAGTCGATGTCGATGCGGCCGGACTCACCGATGACCGACGCCGTGTTCGGGCTGCGCAGGTCCATGCCGAAGTGGATCATCGACTGTGCGCCGCCCTCGTGCGTCATCACCAGGCCCATCTGCTCGTCGACGCCCTGCTCGCTCAGCGTGCCCGCCGCGACCAGCGCTGTCGGCACCCCGAGCACGTCCACCGCGAAGGACACCGGGTAGATCCCGAGGTCGAGCATCGCTCCCCCACCGAGTGCCGGGTCGCGCAGCCGGTGGTCGGGGTCCGTCGGCAGGGCCTGGTGGTGGGTCGCCTCGACGACCATCGGGCGGCCGATGCGGCCCTCGGCGACGACCTCGCGGATCATCGCCATCTGGGGCAGGAACCGCGTCCACATCGCCTCCATCACCGCGACACCCGCCTGCCTCGCGGCGTCGACGACCGTCCGGGCCTCGGCCGCGGTCATCGTGAAGGCCTTCTCGACCAGGACGTGCTTGCCCGCGCGGATCGCGAGCAGGGCGTCCTCGGCGTGCCGGACGTGCGGGGTCGCGACGTAGACCGCGTCGACCTGGTCGTCCGCGACGAGGTCCTCGTACGACCCGTGCGCCCGCTCGACGCCGAACTCGGCGGCGAAGGCCTCGGCGTGCGCGCCGGTGCGACTGCCCACAGCCGTGAACACGACGCCTGCCGCGGTGCAGTCACCCACGAAGGAGCGTGCGATGCCGCCTGTACCGATGACTCCCCAGCGAACCGTCATGGGTCCTGTCTACCAGCGCCGCGGCGGTGGCGCCTCGCGGTGCTGGGCTGCTGCGCGGGGCTGCCGGTGCTGCGCGGTGCTGGGCTGCTGCGCGGGGCTGCCGGTGCTGCGCGGTGCTGGGCTGCTGCGCGGTGCGGCCGGTGCCGTGCGTCAGCGGCGGTGTTTGCCGAGCGCGGCGTCGGGAGCGGCCAGCGGGTGGTTCCGGAACCAGCGCAGGAGCTCGCGCGCGCGGCTGGTGTCCGCACTCGCGTCGCCCTGGGCGAGGAACGTGTCGAAGCCGTCGGGCAGGTCGCCATCGACCTCGCGGTGGAACGCCATCTTCCACTCGCCGAAGCGCCGGGTGTGGATGCGCTCCTCGACCAGCAGGCCGATCTCGGTGTGCCGCGGGTCGTCGGTGATCCGCCGGTAGGTCTCGAGCACGGCCGCTTCGGGACCCTCGAGCAGCTGCATGAACCGGCCGTCCTTGTAGACGAGCAGGCCGGACAGGTCGGACGCGGTGTTGTGCTCCCGCGCGTGCTCGAGCAACGCGTCGAGCAGCTCCTGGTCGAACACCTGGTTCGCCGCGCTCATGTAGACCAGGGACAGCAGCATGACGACCTCTCGGTGACGACGGAACGGGTTCCCACTCATCGTGGACCGCCCCGACGACGACGGGCAGCCCCAGAACGGGGAACGGCCCCACCCGCGCACCCGCGTCGAGGTTCGGGTCATCGACGCGAGCACACGGGTGTCGGGTCGTACGACCGGACTGATTCGGAGCCCCCGTCCGGGGGGTTTGGTCACTCCGCGTCGTAAGTGCGGACCCAGTCGATCTGGACGTGCCCCGGGGCGCCCCAGTTGCCGATCTGGAACATGTAGCGGTGCGGGGTGGTGGGCACGTTCCGCGGCACCGTGAACACGAGCTTGCCGTCGAGGTAGTACCGGATGATCTTCCCCGGCACCCACTCCGTCGTGTAGGTGTGCCAGTCGTTCCAGGACACCCGGGTGTTGTAGTGCTCGGTGCGGCGTTCGAGTCCCTGGAGCATCGAGTGGTGGAAGACCCGCGGGGAGCCGTCGAACTGGCCCTCCGGGTAGTTCAGCTCGCCGTCCGCCCAGGCGTTGGACGTCGGCCAGAGCATCACCGCGATCCCGTTGCCGTCGCCCCCGGTCGCCCGCGCACGGATGCTGAAGGTGCCGCCGACGTGCGACCAGGCGCCGGTGGGGGTGCCGAAGGTGCCGGCGGCGCCCCGCTCACCGTCCAACGCGACGTCCAGGTAGCTGTCGTGCGCGCTGATGAGCTCGTCCGAGTAGTACTTGCCGCCGGCGCCGTCGGGGTAGGGCTGCCACGAGTTCCGGTACGTCTCGGCGAAGGGACCACCGGCCGCAGCGGGGGTGTCGAAGTCTTCCGAGAAGGTCGGCTCACGGTCGGCCAGGTACGCCGGCCCGGTCGAGGACCCCGTCGGCGTCGCGGACGATGGGGCACCCGGCGACGCGGTCGACGCAGATGTCGCCCGCGACTCGGGCACGGCCGCTGCGGTCATCGCAAGCGCTCCGGCGGTGGCGGCGACCAGGACGACGACCAGCACACGCTTCAACACGGCGTCACTGCCGTCGGTGCGATGAGCTGGCGCTCGGTCATGGTGTCCCCCGTATCGCGGACAAGGTTAGTCCGCGCGAACGCCAGGGGTCTGTCCCTCGGGTGAGGGACACGGATTTCGTCCGGAATACGAAAACCCCGGTCAGAGCCACTTCGAGCAGGCCTGACCGGGGTGTTCACGGAGCCGCCTGTCGGAATCGAACCGACGACCTATTCATTACGAGTGAATCGCTCTACCGACTGAGCTAAGGCGGCGCACACTCCATGTCCGGAGTGGCACGAGCAATGACTATACAGGTTCAGACGAGTGAACGCGAAACCAGCACGCCGAGCTCGGAGAAGGACCGTTCGAGTTCGTCGACCAGGTGGGTTCCGGCCTCGGAACCCGACCACTCCCACCACGCGTGGCGCAGGGCGGCGAGGGCGACGATGGCCGCGAGACCGGCGCGGCGACGGAGCGCATCGGCGTCCGCGGCGAGCTCGGGGTCGGCGCGCTCGAGCCGACGTGCGACGGCAGCCTGCAGTTCCGCCTGGAACTCCTTCATCGACGCCATCCGCCGGCTGAACAGCTCCGGGTTGGCGCGGAGGACCTGCTGCCGCTCCTCGATGAGTCCACGTTCCTCGATCAGTTCGCGCGTGGAGTGCACGAGCAGGGTGCCGATGTCAGCGAGCAGTTCACCGTTCGGCCCCCCGGCGACGAACGTCTGCAACGCCTGGTCGTCCGGCAGCTGCGGGTCGTCGCCGAGGATCGCCTGTTCCTTGCTCGGGAAGTAGTTGAAGAACGTCCGGGGCGAGACGTCGGCACGGCGGGAGATCTCGTCCACCGTCACCGCGCCGAGGCCGTCCTCGATGGCGATCCGGAGCGCAGCCTGCTGGATGGCGCGCCGGGTGGCGCGGCGCTTCCGTTCGCGCAGGCCGGGTTCAGCGTCGGGCATGCCGTGATTCTCGCATGCCCGGCCTCAGCGGCGGGCGCGTGCGATCGTGACGAGCAGCGCTTCGAGGGCCAGCAGTGCCGCGACGTTCGCAGCGATGCGCTGACGCGCCAGGGCCACGGCGTCCAGCACCTGGAGCGCGGCGGCGGGCGGGGTCGTCGGCAGTGCGTGCTCGAGCTGCTCACGCATGGCCAGGTTGACCGGTTCCGCCGGAGCACCGAGCCCCATCAGGAGCAGGTCGCGGTACAGGGACGAGACGTCCACCAGGATCCGGTCGAGCCCGTCGCGCAGGCTCCGGGTCGCTCGGCGTTTCTGGTCGTCCTCGAGCGCACGGAGCTGCGACCGGAGTGCCGGCGGGATCGTCCCGCCCGGCTCGACACCGAGCGAGCGCAGGGCCGCGTCGCGTTCTTCCGAGTCGCGCTGCTCGGTGATGGACTTGGCGTCTTCGTCGGCGACGGCGAGGAGCTCGGCGGCAGCCATGACGGCGTCACCGACGCTCCGCACACCGAGCACGGTGGTCAGGGTCCGGCGTCGACGATCACGGGCCGGCTCGCTCGTGGCCAGGCGCTGCGCCATGCCGATGTGGCTCTGCGCCTGACGAGCGGCGTCCATCGCGAGAGCACGGTCGACACCGGTCCGGGCCACGAGCAGGTCGGCGACGGACTCGATGCCGGGCACACGCAGGCGGACCGAACGGACGCGCGACCGGATCGTCGGCAGCAGGTCGGCTTCACTGGGCGCGCAGAGGATCCACACCGTGCGCTCCGGTGGTTCCTCGAGCGCCTTGAGCAGCAGGTTCGAGGTCCGCTCGGTCATGCGGTCGGCGTCCTCGATGATGACGACGCGGTAGCGCCCGACCGACGGCGAGTAGTACGACGAGGTGACGAGCTGCCGGATCTCGTCGATCGTGATGATCACGCGCTGGGTCGTGAGCACCGAGACGTCGGGGTGGGTCTTCGCGGTGATCTGCCGCAGGGTGTGGTCGTCGTCGGGGCCGTTGCCCACGAGCGCAGCCGCGAAGGCGGTCGCCACGTTCGACCGACCGGAGCCGGGCGGGCCGGTGATGAGCCACGAGTGGGTCATGCCGCCGGTACCGTCGGTCGACTCGGCCGCATTGCGCAGCGATGCGACCGCTTCTTCCTGCCCGGTCAGGCCGTCCCACACGCTCACGGGACCATCCTGTCAGTGACCACCGTCACGCTGCGTCGATCCCGACGAGCGGGGCGACCGCGCGACGGACTGCGTCCTGCACGGCATCGGTCGGAGCTGCGGCGTCGACCACGAGGAAGCGTGCGGGCTCCGCGTCCGCCATGGCGAGGAACGCCTGCCGGACGGACTCGTGGAACGCCGCGGCCTCGGACTCGAGGCGGTCGAAAGTGTCCCCCCGTGCCGCGGCTACCCGGGCACGCCCGAGCGTGACGTCGAGGTCGAGCAGGATCGTGAGGTCCGGTGCCAGGCCGTCGGCGGCCCATTCCGACACCGAGCGGACCTGCTCGGCGCCGAGCCCCCGCGCGACACCCTGGTAGGCGACGGACGAGTCGATGTAGCGGTCCTGCAGCACGACGTCACCGCGTGCGATCGCCGGACGGACGACGGTCTCGATGTGCTGGGCGCGATCAGCCGCGTACAGCAGCGCCTCGGCCCGGGGCGCGATGTGGCCCCGCTCGTGCAGGACCATCTGGCGGATCCGGACGCCGAGGTCGGTGCCACCGGGCTCGCGGGTGCGCACCACCGTCCGGCCGTGCGCACCGAGCCATGCCGAGAGCAGCTCCGCCTGGGTCGTCTTGCCCGCGCCGTCGCCGCCCTCGAGCGTGATGAAGCGACCGGTCACTTCTTCTTGGCCGCCGTCCGACGAGCCGGGGTCTTCTTCTTGACGGGCCCCTTGGCGCGCTTGTCCGCGATGAGCTGGACGGCGCGGGCGTGGTCGACGGCCTCGACGTCCTCGCCCTTCGGGATGGTCGCGTTCGTCTCGCCGTCGGTGACGTACGGACCGAACCGGCCGTCCTTCATCTTGATCGCCTTGCCGGACACCGGGTCGGCGTCGAACTCCTTGAGCGCGGCACTGGCGGTGCGGCCGCCGTACTTCGGCTGTGCGAACAGCTCGAGTGCGCCGGGCAGGTCGATGTCGAAGATCGCGTCCTCGCCGGGCAGGGTCCGGGTGTCGGTCCCCTTCTTCAGGTACGGACCGTACCGGCCGTTCTGCGCCGTGATGTCGTTGCCGGTCTCCGGGTCCTGACCGACGACGCGGGGCAGGTCGAGGAGCTTCAGCGCGGTCTCGAGGTCGACCGTCTGCGGGTCCATCGACTTGAAGAGCGAAGCGGTGCGTTCCTTCGGAGCCGCGGCCTTCTTCGTCGTCTTCTTCGCGGGGGCCTTCTTCGCGGGGGCCTTCTTCGCCGTCGCCGTCTCGCTCGTCGCGGTCGCAGCAGCCGCCTCGGTCGCCGGGGCCTCTGCCGGTGCAGGCGACTCGACGACCTCGCCGGTCTTCGGGTCCACGGTGGGCTCGGGCTCCGGGGTGCGCTCGGTGACGTACGGACCGAAGCGGCCGTCCTTCGCCAGGACTTCCTTGCCGGTCTCCGGGTTGATCCCGACGACGCGGTCGCCGATCACCGGAGCGTCGACGAGTTCCTTCGCCTTCGCGACGGTCAGTTCGTCGGGAGCGAGGTCCTCGGGGACGTTGACGCGCCGGGGCTTCTCGGGGTCGTCGCTCGGCACCTCGATATAGGGACCGTACCGACCGATCCGGAGCGTGAGGCCCGGAGCGAGCTCGACCGAGTTGATCTCGCGAGCGTCGATCTCACCGAGGTTGTCGATGACCGTCCGCAGGCCGCGCTGGTCGTCGTCGCCACCACCGAAGTAGAAGCCCTTGAGCCAGTCCACCCGGTCGGCGTCGCCGCGGGCGATGCGGTCGAGGTCTTCTTCCATCTCGGCGGTGAAGTCGTACTCCACGAGCTCGCCGAAGTACTCCTCGAGCAGGCGCACCACGCTGAAGGCGATCCAGTTCGGCACGAGTTGCGTGCCGCGGAGCGAGACGTAGCCGCGGTCGATGATCGTCGGGCTGATCGTGGGGTAGGTCGACGGGCGTCCGATCCCCAGCTCTTCCAGGGTCTTGATCAGGCTCGCCTCGGTGAAGCGCGGCGGCGGGGTGGTGTCGTGCCCCTTCGCCTCGACGTCGGTGACCGCGAGGTGCTCGCCGTTGGCCACGTTCGGCAGGGCGACGTCCTGGCCGGCGCGATCGCTGGACTCGTGGCGGTCCTCGTCGCGGCCTTCTTCGTACGCGCTGAGGAAGCCGCGGAAGGTGATGACGGTGCCGGAGGCGGTGAACTCGGCGTCGGTGCCGTTCGCGGTCGACGCGATGCCCTCCACCGACTCGGTGGAGGCGATGCCGAGCACGATCGACGCGGTCGAACCCTTGGCGTCGGCCATCTGCGACGCGATGGTGCGCTTCCAGATGAGGTCGTAGAGACGCCACTCGACACCGGTCAGGGTGCCCTGGAGGTCCTGCGGGGTGCGGAAGGAGTCGCCGGCTGGACGGATCGCCTCGTGCGCCTCTTGCGCGTTCTTGCTCTTGCTCGCGTACAGGCGGGGCTTGTCGGGGACGGTGGCCGAGCCGTACAGGTCGGCCGCCTGCTTGCGGGCCGCGTCGATCGCCTGCTTCGAGAGCGAGACCGAGTCGGTACGGATGTAGGTGATGTACCCGTTCTCGTACAGCGTCTGCGCGGCACGGGCGGTCTGTCGCGGCGACAGACGGAGCTTGCGCGCGGCTTCCTGCTGGAGCGTCGACGTGGTGAACGGAGCGGCCGGGCGTCGCGTGTAGGGCTTCGAGTCGACGCTGCGGACGGTGGCGTCACCGGCGCGCTCGAGGACGGTCGTCAGCGACGCGGCAGCGGCCTCGTCGAGGCGGACGACGTCGCCGCTGAGCGTGCCGCGGTCGTCGAAGTCACGGCCGGAGGCGACGCGGGTGCCGTGGATCCGGGCGAGTCGCGCGGAGAAGGAGGACTCTCCGGCCTTCTCGAACCGGGCGGACAGGTCCCAGTAGTTGGCGGACACGAACGCCAGGCGCTCGCGCTCACGGTCGACCACGAGACGGGTGGCGGCGGACTGCACACGGCCGGCGGACAGTCCGGGGGCGACCTTGCGCCACAGGACCGGCGAGACCTCGTACCCGTAGAGACGGTCGAGGATGCGGCGGGTCTCCTGTGCGTCGACGAGGGCGGTGTCGAGCTCACGGGTGGCTTCCTGCGCGCGCTGGATCGCCTCCTTCGTGATCTCGTGGAAGACCATCCGCTTGACGGGGACCTTCGGCTTCAGGACCTGCAGCAGGTGCCATGCGATGGCTTCGCCCTCGCGGTCTTCATCTGTTGCGAGGTAGAGCTCGTCGGCGTCCTTGAGGGCGCGCTTCAGCTCGGAGACGGTCTTCTTCTTGGCGTCGGACACGACGTAGTACGGCTCGAAGCCGTTGTCGACGTCCACCGAGAACTTGCCGAGGGAGCCCTTCTTGAGCTCGGGCGGCAGGTTCTTCGGCTCGACGAGGTCGCGGATGTGTCCGACAGAGGCCTGGACTTCGTATCCGTCACCGAGGTATTGCGCGATCGTCTTCGCCTTCGCAGGGCTCTCGACGATCACGAGCTTCTTCGTGCCTGGCACGTGTCTCCTTGATCGATGGTGCTGATCGGCCCTGTCCACGAGCGTGTCCGGGTCGACCGGGACATCGGTGACCGCGGGCCGACAGGCACACCATACACATAGTGTTCGGGCGGGTTGCCTGCCGGACCGGCCACCGCGAGCGCGCCGGTGACGAACGGACCGGTGCCCACGACCACGCGGACCCGGGCCGTGGTGGCGAGGAGTTCGCAGGTGTCGAGGGTGGCCCCGTTCGCCGTCGCGATCCGGGTGGCGACCGCGCACGGCTCCCCCGACACGAGCCCGGTGGCGGCCGCAGCGGTCCCGACGGCTGCGGCGTCGGCGGCACCCTGTGCGCGGAGGGCCTGCGTGCGGTGGCCGGCTGCGGCGAGCGCCGTCGACCCGACGAGGACCCCCACGCCGAGGACCGCCACGAGCAGCACGGTCGCCGAGCCCCGTTGACCGTCGGGACGCACCACGTCAGCCCCCTCGGGCCACGGCGCACCCCGTCGCGGTCAGCGGGAGCGCCGCGAAGGGACCGGTCCCGCCGCGCGTGGCGTCGACGCACACCATGTCGCCGTCGGCCCGGACGACGATCGAGGCCCCCGGGGCGATCCGTTCGGCCGCGGACCGCCCCTGGGAGTCGTCGTCGCGACCGATCGCCCGCGCTGCGGTGGCGGCGGCGAGTTGCAGCCGACCCTGCGCATCGACGACGAGCACCGCCGCGACGAGCGCGGTCAGCACGAGGGCCACCACGGGCAGCGCGACCGCGAACTCGACCGTCACCGAGCCACGCTCACAGCGAGAGCGCGCCACGGACGAGGTCGGTGAGGATGGTCTGGACCTCGCCCGAGCGCATCACCGCGACGAGCACTCCGGCGAAGGCCACGGCGGCGAGGATGACGACCGCGTACTCGGCGGTGGCCGATCCCCGGTCGTCGCGCAGTCGGGCGCGCCACCGTGCGACGAGGGAACGGTGGCGACGGTGGCGGATGGCCCGACGGATGCGGTGGTCGGGAGGTGACGTGGTGCTCATGGAGTCCGTCCTTTCTGTTCGGTGGGACCAGCCTGTCCGGGCTGCGGTGGCGACGACGGTGTCCCGACCGCATCTGTGGAGAGGTCACCCCGGTCCGCCCACCGTGGAGGAGAGGACCCCCACCACCACGGGCACGACCCCCACGAGCACGAACGCCGGCAGGACGCACACCCCGAGCGGCAGCACCAGGCGCACGGCCAGGCGTTCCGCCGCCACGAGCCCGTCGGCAGCGGCTTCGTCGCGGACGTCCTCGGCAGCGCGTCGGAGCAGCCCCGCGGCGGGGACCCCAGCGCGCCGGGCGAGGTCGAGCACCTCCCGCAGACGATCGACGTCCCCCGCGGGTGGGACGGCTGCGGCGGACGCCTCGGCGACGGCCTGCCCGGCGGTGGTCCACGATCCGCCTCCGGCCACCGCCACGGCCCAGGCGTCGAGGAGCACCCCGGGGACTTGGCCGTCGGGCGTCGCGGAACGGACCAGCCGCGCCGTCCACCGTCGTCCGGCGAGGACGAGGGCTGCGGCGGTGCCCGAGCACACCCAGCCGGCCGGCGAACCGACCAGGACCTCGACGGCGCCCGCACCCCAGGCCGCCCCGAGGCCCAACCCGAAGAGCGGCAGCGCGAGGACGACGCGGGCGCTCGTCCGCGGACCCGCCAGGGCGACCCGGATCGCCCGGTCCGAGGCGGCGGTGCGCCGGAGCGCGCCGGCGAGCCCGCGGAGGGTCTCGGCGACGGGTGCTCCCGTCCGGTCCGCGACGCGCAGGACGACGGCGACGTCCTGCTGGGCCGGTCCGCCGGCGCCGGGCAGCCCGCCGACGAGCTGCCACGCTCGCGGCGGCGGGACACCCGCCGCGACCAGCGTCGCCACCCGGTCGAGCACCCCCGCCACCCGAGCGGGGCCGTCAGCGGTGCGTCGGCTCACCGCAGCCCGTCCACCGGGCGCACCTCGAGCCTCCCGTCCGGACCGACGTGCAACGTGCCCACGCCGCCCAGCCGCCGCTGTCCGGCTCGTCGCTCCACGTGCAGGACCAGGTCGAAGGCGCTGACGGCCTGCCGGGCCAGCGCCTCGGCACCGAGGCCGGCGAGCACTCCGAGTGCTTCGAGGCGCGCGGCGACGTCGGCGATGCCGTTGGCGTGCACCGTGCCCGCTCCGCCGTCGTGCCCGGTGTTCAGGGCGGAGAGGAGTTCGCGGACCTCGGCGCCACGGCACTCCCCCACGACGATCCGGTCGGGTCGCATCCGGAGCGCTTCGCGCACGAGTCGGTCGAGACCGAGCGCGCCGACCCCCTCGGCGTTCGCCTGCCGCGCCTCGAGCGCGACGACGTGCGGGTGGGCGATCCGGAGCTCTGCGACGTCCTCCACCGTCACGATGCGCTCGTCGACGGGGACGCTCCCGAGCATCGCCGCGAGCAGGGTGGTCTTGCCGCTGCCGGTCGCACCGGTGACCAGGACGTTCCGGCGCGCGGCGACGGCGTCCTCGACGACCGACCGCGGAACGAACGCGAAGGTCCCGCCGCGTTCGAGGGCGGCGAGCGATGGCCGGTGGACCTGTGGCAGTCGGATCGACACCGCGGTGCCCCCGACCGACACCGGGGCCAGGACGACGTGGACCCGGACACCGTCACCGTGCCGGACGTCCGCGCACGGCGTGGTCTCGTCGACGTGACGACCACCGAGCGCGACGAGGCGGGTCGCGAGTTCGCGGGCACGCGTCTCGGTCAGCCGAGGCTGGACGGCTTCGAGTCCGGTGCCGCGGTCGACCCACGTCCCCACGCCGCCGAGCACCAGGACGTCCGTCACGGCGGCGTCCGCCACCAGGGCCGCGAGTTCCTCGAACTCGACGACCACGGCCGCACGGCGACGTGCCGGCGGTGCGGCGCCGGGCAGGAACGGGGCGGAAGGACGGGGCGGTGGCGAGAGCGCTGCCGACGCAGACGCAGACGCAGACGACGTCAGCGCGTGCGACGCCGACGTGGACGTGGACGAACCACGCGCAAGCGGAGAAACCGGAGGAGCACGGTGGAGTGGCATGCCGCCGACGGTAGGGAACGCTCGAGGGCGCCGATCGGCCGGTCCCCACTTCTGTGGACAACACCGAGCTGCCCCACCAACGGACCGGTTTGTCCCCCGAAACGGAAAGCCGTACCCCGGTCGATGATCGGACACCGAGGCCACCAGGATCACCCACCACCCCTGCTCCCGGCGTCCGGACTGGACGTAGCACCTGCTACGCAAGAACATGCAGAATGCATGCACGAGCATGGACCGGTCTGTCCACGCGACCGGCGTCCCTGTGCGGATCGGGGCACATGCCAGAGCCCGACGAGCGGCCGATGCTCGAGTCAGACCCCGGGAAACAGAAGAGGCGGCACCGGTTGGGGGGAACAGGTGCCGCCTTGACATCGAGGGATTGGGGGGAATCCGATTCGATGCCGCCGGAAACGAGTCCAGCGAGAACTACTGTACCCCACGATCACCCCTCCGGGGCAACCCCGGACACGACCTCCGGGCGTGCCGCTCCCCGACCCGGCCGAGGGGTAGTCTCCGGATGCACGCAGGCACCGGCGACGGATGCCACCAGAGGCCGCAACGACGCGAAAGGACATCGATGTCCACTCCGACCCAGACCGACCCCCGAGGCGACGACGGAGCGACCTTCGCACCGCCGCCCGAGTTCGTGGCCGATGCGGTCGCCGGCGAGGACCTCCACCACGCAGCAGCGGCCGACCGCGAGGCGTTCTGGGCCGAGCAGTCCCGCTCCCTGCTCGACTGGCGCACCCCGTTCACGCAGACCCTGGACTGGTCCGGCGCCCCGTTCGCGAAGTGGTTCGCCGACGGCACGCTCAACGTCGCCGAGAACTGCCTCGACCGACACGTCCGCGCGGGCAACGGCGACCGGGTCGCGATCCACTTCGAGGGCGCTCCGGGCGACACGCGCCGGATCACCTACGCCGAGCTGACCGCCGAGGTGCAGCGCGCCGCGAACATGCTCACCGACCTCGGTGTCGGCAAGGGCGACCGCGTGGTCGCCTACCTGCCGCTCATCCCCGAGGCCGTCGTGACGATGCTCGCCGTCGCCCGCATCGGCGCCGTGCACTCGGTCGTCTTCGGTGGGTTCAGCGCCGAGAGCCTCCGTGCCCGGATCGAGGACGCCGGCGCGAAGCTCGTCGTCACCGCCGACGGTGGCTGGCGGCGCGGCGCCGTCTCACCGCTCAAGCCCGCAGTCGACGAGGCGCTGACCGGCGAGGGCACCGACACGGTCGAGCACGTCCTGGTCGTCAAGCGCGGCGGCAACGACATCGCGTGGAACGACCGCGACGTGTGGTGGCACGACGAGCTGGCGAAGGCGGCACCGACCCACGAGGCGCAGGCGTTCCCCGCCGAGACGCCGCTGTTCATCCTGTACACCTCGGGCACGACCGGGAAGCCGAAGGGCATCGTGCACACCTCCGGCGGCTACCTGACCCAGGCGGCGTACACGCACAAGAACGTCTTCGACATGCACCCGGAGAAGGACGTGTACTGGTGCACCGCCGACATCGGCTGGATCACCGGTCACTCCTACGTCGTCTACGGCCCGCTCACCAACGGCGTCACCCAGGTGCTCTACGAAGGCACGCCGGACGAGCCGAAGCCCGGCCGCTGGTGGGACCTGGTCGACGCGTACGGCGTCACCGTCCTGTACACCGCGCCCACCGCGGTCCGTGCGGCGATGAAGGCCGGCCGGCAGATCCCGGAGGCCCGCAGCCTCGAGACCCTCCGCCTGCTCGGCAGCGTCGGCGAGCCGATCAACCCCGAGGCGTGGCAGTGGTACCGGCAGGTCATCGGCCACGACCGCACGCCGATCGTCGACACGTGGTGGCAGACCGAGACCGGCGCGATCATGATCTCCGCCCTGCCCGGCGTCACGAAGCTCAAGCCCGGTGCCGCGCAGACGCCACTGCCCGGCATCGTCGCCGAGATCGTCGACGACGACGGCAACCGCGCCGAACCGGGCGAGAGTGGCTACCTCACCATCACCGAGCCGTGGCCGTCGATGGCGCGCGGGATCTGGAACGACCCGGACCGCTTCGTCGAGACCTACTGGTCCCGGTTCCCCGGCCGCTACTTCGCCGGAGACGGTGCGCGGCTCGACGGCGAGGGCGACATCTGGGTGCAGGGTCGCGTCGACGACGTCATGAACGTCTCGGGACACCGCCTGTCCACCGCTGAGATCGAGTCCGCCCTGGTCGGCCACGAGGGCGTCGCCGAGGCCGCCGTGGTCGGCGCCGCCGACGAGACCACCGGGCAGGCCGTCGTCGCCTTCGTCATCCTGACCGCCGAGGCCGCCGCCGACGTCGACCGCGAGACCGTCGCCGCAGAGCTCCGCAACTGGGTCGGCAAGCGGATCGGCGCGATCGCGAAGCCGCGCCAGGTCGTCATCGTGCCGGAGCTGCCGAAGACACGTTCCGGCAAGATCATGCGGCGGCTGCTCCGCGACGCGGCCGAGGGCCGTCGCATCGGCGACACGACGACGCTGGCCGACCCGGCGATCATGGCGACCATCGCGGAACTCATGTAGTCCGTGTCACGCAGGTGGGGCCTCCAGTCCATGTCGGACGGGAGGCCCCACCTGCGTTCGCTTCACTGCTGACGGTCCGTCAGGACGTCAGTTCCACCACCAGCTCGACCTCGACCGGCGCATCCAGCGGGAGCACCGCGACGCCCACCGCGCTCCGCGCGTGGACGCCGGCGTCGCCGAAGACCTCGCCGACCAGGGTCGACGCGCCGTTGGCGACGCCGGGCTGACCGGTGAACGACGGGTCCGACGCGACGAAGACGGTGACCTTGACGACACGGGCCACGCGGTCGAGCGAACCGGCGACCGACTGCACGGCGGCCAGGGCGTTCAGCGCGGCCACGCGAGCCTGGGCGGCAGCGGTCTCCGCGTCGACGTCGGCACCGACCTTGCCGGTCACGGGCAGGGTGCCGTCGACGAAGGGCAGCTGGCCCGCCGTGTAGACGTACTGGCCCGTCACGACGGCGGGCACGTAGGCGGCGACGGGCGCGGCGACCGCAGGGATCGTCAGGCCGAGTTCGGCGAGTCGGTCCGAGACGCTCATGCGTCGGCCTTGGGGCGCTTCAGGTAGGCGACGAGGCCACCCTCGGGTCCGGTGACGATCTGGACCAGCTCCCAACCCTCGTCCCCGTAGTTGTTGAGGATCGCGGTGGTGTTGTGGATCATCAGCGGCGTGGTGAAGTACTCCCAGCGAGTCATGCGGTTCCTTGCCAGCCTTTCAGTCGGGGGTGTCGTTTAGGCTGCATCCTATGTCTGCCCAGAAGACGTCTGCATCGCGGACCAAGCCCGTCTCAGCAGTCGGCGCCTTCATCGGATTCGTCGGGTTCAGTGCCCTCGCCGGCCTGCTCGTCACGATCGGGGTCACCCCGGCCATCGCCGTCGCCGGTGTCACCACGACGTCCACGATCGGTGTGTTCGAGTCCCTGCCGGAGTACATCGAGATCGGTGACCTGCCGCAGCGCAACGAGCTGTACGCGTACTCGGGCGGCAAGTCCGTGCACTTCGCGACCCTGTACGACCAGAACCGCCAAGAGCTGAAGTTCGACCAGATCAGCGACCAGCTGAAGAACGCGGCGATCGACGGCGAGGACAAGCGCTTCTACGACCACGGCGGCGTCGACATGACGTCGCTCATCCGCGCCGGTGTGGGCAGCATCGCGGGCGGCCTCGGCGACTCGGGCGGTGGGTCGACGCTGACCATGCAGCTCGTCCGCAACATCAAGATGAACGAAGCCCTGAACCTCCCCACCAAGAAGGAGCAGGAGAAGGCCTACAACGAGGCCGTCGAGCAGACCATCCCCCGCAAGCTCGAGGAGATGAAGCTCGCGATCGGGCTGGCGAAGAAGTACTCCAAGAAGGAGATCCTCACCGCCTACCTGAACATCGCCTACTTCGGCGACCAGACGTACGGCGTCCAGGCCGCGGCGCAGCACTACTACAACAAGAGCGCCACCGACCTGACCCCGGCCGAGGCCGCGTCGCTCATCGCGATCGTGCAGTACCCCGAGGCGCGCAACCTGTCGAACCCGAAGAAGTACGACGCCAACGTCGCCAGACGCAACGTCGTGCTCCGATCGATGTACGCCCAGAAGAACCTCACCGAGGCCGAGTACCGCAAGGCCCGCCTGTCGAAGCCGGCGGACTACGTGCACCTGACGCAGCCCTCGCAGGGGTGCCGGTCCTCGGTCGGCGACGGCTCGCAGTTCTTCTGCGACTACGCCAAGAAGGTCGTGCTCGAGATGTCGCAGCTCGGCTCCTCGCAGAAGGCCCGCGACACCGCGTGGCGCAACGGCGGCTACAAGATCCAGACGACGCTGAACATCGATCTGAACGCCGAGCAGAAGCGCCTGCTGAACACCTACGACAACAAGGCCGAGACGAACCTGGCCCTGGGGTCGACGCTCAACTCGATCGAGGCCGGATCGGGGCGCATCATCACGATGGCGCAGAACAAGGACTTCGACGAGTCGCTGAAGTCCGCACCCACGTCGACCAGCATCAACTACAGCGTCGACTACAAGTACGGCAGCTCGGGCGGCTTCCAGACGGGCTCAACGTACAAGCTGTTCACCCTGCTCGACTGGGTCAAGGCCGGACACGGCTTGAACGAAACCGTGAGCGGCGCGGAACGGACCATTTCCCCTTGGACCATTTGTGGGGAAACCGTTGGAACCCCCTTCCCGGTGTCGAACGACGCTCCGGGCGAGGGCGGCAACTGGAGCGTGATGGGAGCCACTGCTGGCTCGATCAACGGTGCGTTCGCCTCGATGGCCCAGAAGCTCGACCTCTGCGACATCCGTGACATCGCGCAGTCGCTCGGTGTCCACCGGGCGGACGGCGGAGAGCTCCAGTACCAGAACCCTTCCGCGATCCTCGGCACGAACGAGATCGCTCCGATGACCATGGCAGCTGCCTACGCCGCCGTCGCGAACAACGGCATCTACTGCAAGCCGATCGCCATCGACGAGATCACCTCCCCGTCCGGCAAGAAGCTGGGCGGTCAGACCAAGGACTGCCAGCAGGCCGTCGATCCGGCCTTCGCCCAGGCGGCCATCTACGCGATGAAGGGCACGATCAGGAGCGGAACGGCAGTGGGCGCGCAGACGCCCGACGGAACCCAGCTGTTCGGCAAGACGGGTACCACCGACGAGGCTGACCAGATCTGGCTCGTCGGTGCGAGCTCGCGAGTCGCCACCGCCTACTGGCAGGGCAACACCGACGGTAAGAAGAACAACCTCCGTCACTACAGCAACGGTGTCGGCGGTACGTACGCCGGAGACCGCGCCAAGGTGTGGCGCGAGGCCATGACCCCGATCAACGCGATCTACCCCGCTGGCCCGTTCACGGACCCACAGCAGACCGCGATCCGCGGCAACGCCAAGGCACTGCCGAACCTGCAGGGCAAGACGGCGGACGAGGCCCGCGCTGCGATCTCGGGCGCCGGGTTCACCTACGTCGACGGCGGAGCACGCCCCGGCCCGGGGAACCCCGGTTCCGTGACCTCCACCTCCCCGGCGGCGGGTGCGCTCCTGTCCTCGGGCTCGAGCGTCACGGTCTACACGTCGGACGGCACCCAGGCGACCGTTCCGGAGATCGGCGGCAACTCCCTCGGGGATGCCCGCTCGGCCCTGAACGACGCCGGCTTCACCAACGTCAGCATCACCGATGACTACGCCAAGGGCGGCGGCGGCAAGACCTGCAAGGTCGCCGCGGTCGACCCGGCGATCAGCTCCACGGCGAACAAGGACGACCAGGTGCGGATCAAGCTCTACGGCGACAAGGACGGCAAGGCGCCCAAGGACTGCAAGTGACCCTCAGCCGCGCCGCACTCGGCGTCCTCGCTGCAGGCGCGGCCGTCGGGGCTGCTTCGGCAGCGTGGGGCTCGCTCGTCGAGCGTCGTCGCTTCGGGATCCGGTGGGAGACCGTTCCGGTGCTCCCGCCGGGTTCCCGTGACGTCACCGTCCTGCACCTCTCCGACATCCACATGGCCCCGTGGCAGGCCGACAAGCAGCAGTGGCTGCGCGACCTGAGCCTGGTCGAACCGGACTTCATCGTGAACACCGGGGACAACCTCGGGCACGCGACGGCGAACGCCGCTGTGGAGTACGCGCTCGAGCCGTTCCGCGGGGTGCCCGGTGTCTTCGCCTACGGGTCGAACGACTTCTTCGGGCCCTCCCCGCGCAACCCGCTCAAGTACTTCTCCGGGCCGAGCCGGATGCACAAGGCTGCGGAGCCCGTCGGTCTCGACATCGACCGGCAGACGGCGTTCTTCGAGTCGCTCGGCTGGCTCGACCTGAACGACCAGGCGCACGCGATCGAACTCCGGGGCTCCCGGTTCGAACTGTTCGGCACCTCGGACGCACACCGCGACTGGGACCGCCTCGACCTGCTCCCCACCAACGTCGACGAGATGCGCAGCGACGTGCCGTGGTCCGAGGACGAGGACGGCCCCGCTCCCGTCGCAATCGGTGTCACGCACGCCCCATACCGTCGCGTGCTCGACGCCTTCGTGACCCAGGGTGCCGACATCATCTTCGCCGGGCACACCCACGGCGGCCAGGTCGCGGTCCCCGGGGTCGGCGCGCTCGTCACGAACAGCGACCTCCCCCGCCGGTACGCCAGCGGGCTGCACAAGTGGGAGCACCGCAACCACTGGTCGTGGCTCGAGGTCTCGGCAGGCCTCGGCACCTCGATCTACGCGCCCGTCCGGTTCGCCTGCCGACCCGAGGCCGTTGTGGTCACCCTCACCGCGCGGGCTTCCTGAACCGACGCGCCCGGGAGTTCGCCGGATGGTCGTGAGCACCCTGGATCATCGGATACTATTGACTGGTTGCTCCGGTACGGGGTGACCACACCGCGGGGTGTGGCGCAGCTTGGTAGCGCGCCTCGTTCGGGACGAGGAGGTCGCAGGTTCAAATCCTGTCACCCCGACACTGTGTTGAGACAGTGGACAGCGAAGGCCCCGATCCATCAGGATCGGGGCCTTCGCTTGCATGGCTGAAGTTCGAGACCCATAGGGCATCGAGGGGCACCGACTGGTTGCCCAGGAGACTCCACTCGACGGATCCGTTGCGATCAGTCGGAGAACCACTTCTCGCGGGCTGCAGTAGCGATGATCAGCTCCCCTGTGCTCGGTGCGTGCGGCGTTCCGCCGGCGTTGTATCGGCCGCCGTAGGAGCACCGCACGCATCAGATCAGGGGGTCCAGCGCACGTTGTAGGTGAACGAAGCCGACCAGGAATGCCCCTGCGCACAAGTCGACGAACCGCAAGCACCATTGATGCCCGCGTTGATGTAGAAGGTTCCCGCTCCCACCCAGTACTTGCCGTTGTCAGCCTTGATGGCGACGGTCTTGCCAGAGTTCGCCGTCCCACGAGCGAAAGTCGAACCGGAAGAGTTGCGGAGAGCAAGCGTCAGCGGTGCTCCGCACCCACCGGTGTTCGTCGGACGGAACGAGACCGCGTTCTGCGCGTTGCTGTTCGTCCGCGCGACGCCGTACTTCAGCGTGAAGTTGCATTCGGAGATCGGCCCACTGAGCGTGGTGGTGGTTGCCTGGGCCGGAGCCGCCGTCAGTACGAGGCCGAGCGTCCCGACGATGGCGGCGAGCGTCATCATTGCCGAACGACGGCCGAATTTCTTGAACATGTTGTCCCCTAGGTGATGGTCGAGGTAGCACTGGTGAGCGATACCTCTTGTACTAGGCGTCGGAGCAGTGGCTCCGACACCTTCCAACCGCTCGATTGGCGGATGCTCTGGCCCGCGAACAGCGGGGTGCCGTCGACGAGCACCAACGGCTCATCGTGCCGCCCAGCGGGGCGGCGATTAAGACTCCGGCGTGTAAACTAATTTCCCGCAGTCGAGTTCGTATTCGAGGGCAAATGGGGTCTTGCCCGCTTCGCGAGCTGCCGACGCCATGCGCGCGTCGTAGTCGACGAACGCTTCGTTCCCCCGCATGCCAGGCATGTCGTTCCACTCGTCCACCACCGAACGAGCTTCTTCCGGCGCGACAGTCGCCCTACTGGATCCGGGGTGCAGCGACGCGTCGATCCAGGCGCAACGCCACCACCGAGCTGCGATCTGCGCAGGAAGCATCGGCGAGTAAACCGGTTCAGGGCCGCTCGCTTCGTCGTCAAAGAAGGGCGGCGGGTCCGTCTGGAACTCCATGCCATTGGGCAGCGGCTGCCGGATCGCGGCAGTGGCAGCTGTCCATGCCCCCGCAACGTCGTGCTGAGTGATGATCGACGGCTGGGCTGATGGAGCAGCCTCGGCGGCCGAGCGTTCCTGTGAACGCACCGCACTGAACCCGACCGCGACGACCAACAGCGCTCCGAGCGCAAACATGAGTTTCGTCGATTTCTGCACGCCAACCCCCTGGCCCGGCAACGGTGCGGGAAAGGTTTCCCCGCTCAACCTTGCGTTTTCCTGGGCTCAACCTAGTGAACGGCCGAGGAAGTGCGCTGTCGGTTCTTCGCAGGACTCTCCTGTCCCCCGATCACTCGCCGCATCACGACGAGGCCTCCGGGGGGTCTGCGCCACCGAAGATTCGCGCTTCACCAGAAGCTCGCTGGCGACGCCCTTTGGTCGATGTAATGACCCCGCCGCGCTCGTCGACTGACCTCGAGCCCTTCGCAAATAGAACCGCGGTACCACCGTCCGCCGAAGAGAGGACAGACATCGCGCTTTGCGCGCCGCTAGCGTGAGCGAGCATCGGAGAATACACAGCGGATTCACACCGCTAACCTGGGGGAAATCTTGCGCTCGACTCGATCGTTATACGCCGCTGCGTTGGTCGCTGCCATCACCGTGAGTACGCTCACCTTGCAGCCCGATACGGCGCAAGCCGTCACGGATCCATCCGCGGATCTCCCGGTCCCGCGCAGCGACAGCAGCGCAGCCGCACCTTCGGCGCTACCCGAGCGATCCCGTGACTCATTTTCCGGGAAGAGCTGGAAGCGGAGCACCGACGCCGTGGTGACCTCCACCGGGGATGCCGACGGCTTCTCGGTACTGCGGGGCACGGCGAAGAGCGGGTACGCGATGCAAACATTGACCACGCTTGCAGTGCCGGGGGTTGAGACCGACCAGTGGATCGGGAACACGTGCGTCACTGAGAACGGCGAGTACGTCGGCGTGGTTTACGGGCCGCGTGAGTTCACGAACGACGACCACGCGTTTAACGAGGGTGGATGGGCCGCCATCGTCGACACCGCAGACGGCTCTGTCCAGTCGCTCGGTCGGGGCTACTCGATGGCGTACTTCAACCCTGGTTGCAGTTCGACCAGCACCGTGGCGTTCTCACGCTTCGACGGCATCCGCACGCACATCGGTGCCGCCGACGCCGCGACCGGACGGCATCTCCTCGACGTCGCAGTCGATGGTCAGGTGACCTCGCCGATCGCACAGGAAGGCGGGCGCGTGCTCGCCGCTGGCCCTCACGGCATCCTGGACATCAGCGAGGACGGCGCTCGGTCGCTGGTGAAGACGCAGGGTGTTGCGTACGACCTCTCCCTCGCCGAGGACGGTGCCCTCTCCTGGATCGACCGGAAGGGCGACGTCGCCACGGTCCGGCGGCTTCACGACGCCGTCGATCCGTCCGGACCTGCCACACCGGAAGTAGTTGCGTCCGGAACGGTCAATCGAGTCGGCGTCCGTTCCGACGCTGCGGGTCGCACGTGGGTATTGGGCGCATCGAACGACCGACGCTCGGCCACACACACTTCACTGCGTTTCGCTCCTGATGTCGCCCCGACGAGCGAACTGTCCACCGAGGGAGCGGTAGCTTCCGAGACTCCGGAGGCTCTCGAAACGAACGGCGGGGCGCAAGTAGTTGTCCCACTCACGAGCACTGCCAGCGGGGCAACCGCGGAGGTCCGCGCGACCACGACTCCTGACGGGGTCCCAGCAGTCACTCAGAGCATCGACGGCACCCGCATCGACGGTCCGCGCCGCTCCGTCGCAACTCCCGCGCGCACCGCTCGCGTCACGCCGGCGGCAGCCACCGGTCTCGCCGCGACAACTGTCGGTTCGGCGAGCAACCCAGCCGAGGCCGAGCGCACCTGTGCTGTCGCGCGGAACGACGTCCGCATGCAGGCCGCACAACCTATGCCACGGCAGGTGGAGTGGGCGGTGAACCGGGCCGTGCGCGGCGAACTCACCGAAGCACGACCGGCGAACTGGCGTAACCTCGCGATGTCCGCGTACACGCCACAGGGCATGTTTCCCCGCACCGCGTTGACGGGCGGTGGCCAGATCCCGGATCAGGTGCTGCTGGGCGTCCTCATGCAGGAGTCAAACCTGTGGCAAGCATCGAGATACACGAGCCCCGGGGAGACCGGGAACCCGCTCATCGGGAACTTCTACGGTACTGACCGCGACGCCTCGACCAGCGAGGCCTCGTTCTGGAAGGTCGCGTTCGACAATGCCGATTGCGGGTACGGCGTGGGCCAGATCACGGACGGGATGCGCGTCTCGAGCTCGTCGCCGGCGAACAACCCGGCGATGCCCGCAGCGAAGCAGCAGGCGGTCGCGGTGGACTACCAGGCGAACATCGCACGTGCGCAGCAGATGCTGGCGGCCAAGTGGAATCAGCTCCAGGCCAAGGGCATCACGATCAACAACAACGACCCCTCGAAAATCGAGAACTGGTTCGGGGCAGTGTGGATCTACAACACTGGCTACCAGGGCCCGGATGACAAGGGGTATGAGGGTCTCGGCTGGTCGAACAACCCGGGCAACCCCAACTACCCGCAGAACCGGCTACCTTTCCTGGACGGACGTCCGTCCGACGCCTCCAAGCCGCAGAACTGGCCGTACCCCGAGAAGGTCATGGGTTTCGCCGCCTTCTCCCAGGGCCTGATCGAACGACAGACGGCGCGCGGTGGCCCTGAGGAGGTCGGTGGGTTTCGGACTGCATCGTGGAACGGTGGCGATGTGGAAGGCCCGCGCAACCGCAGCAAGGTGAAGCCTCCGCTGGACACTTTCTGCAACCCGAAGGTTAACGCGTGCAACACCGGCGCCGCTCCCGGATGCACCCGGGTCGACTCGCACTGCTGGTGGGAGGCCAAGGCGGTCTGGAAGCAGGACTGCGCGACCACCTGCGGCGTCGCGTTCCACCGCTTCTCGCCGGCATCGTCCTATATGACCGAGGCAAGCGCGTCCGTCGGCAAGTCGCCGAGCTTCCCGCCGGCCTGCGCGAGGACCGCCGAGCTGCCGTCCGTGGCGAAGATCGTGGACGACCTCAGTCTCTCGGTCGAGAGTTCGACTATGTCCCAGAAGCCCGTGAACCCAGCATGCGGGAGCCCCGTCGCGTCGCAAGGATCATTCCGGTTCGACTTCGGTCGTGCCTCCGACGGGTCATACCCATCGAAGATCGACACGCATCAGCTCGGCGGCGGCTTCAACGGGCATTTCTTCTTCACGCATACGAGGGCCGACGCCGCTGGTTACCCGTCCCGAGTCAGCGGGACATGGAACCTCGGCGAATCGATGGCTGGGAAGTGGGGACGCGTTTACGTCCATACTCCGGACCATGCCGCCTGGACGCAGCAAGCCGTCTACCAGGTGGACCGCGGGGACGGGAAGCCGGTGAGTCGTGCGCTCCCCCAACGGACCTACGCCAACACGTGGCGGTCCATCGGTGTCTTCCAGTTCAGTGGCACGCCGAAGGTCACACTGACAAATCTGACCGCTGACGGAGAAGACTACCTCGACGACATCGCCTGGGATGCGGTCGCGTTCGAGCCACTCAGCGCCAAGCCGAAGGACATCATCGTCAGCATGGGCGACTCGTTTTCCTCGGGTGAGGGCGCGCGGGGCACGAAGAACGGCAACCCCTACTACGCGGAGACAGACAACTTCGGCACCGAGGAGCGTTCCAGGAACGCCTGCCACCGCTCGGATGCGTCGTGGTCGCGCAAGGCAGCCGTCTCAACGTCGACGATGTCCATTGGTGCCCGGGCTGACGCGAATGACCCCACACTCGACTACCATTTCATCGCCTGCAGCGGCGCTGTCGCAGCCGATGTCAGCGCTAATGCGGCCGGAGAGCGAGGCACGAAGACCAGGGAACTCCCGCAGATCGAACAGGGCTACCTGGACGAGAACACGACCCTCGTCACGATCACGATCGGTGGGAACGACATCGGGTTTTCCGACGTGGTCCGACAGTGCGTCGTCGCGGGCAAGCTTCAGACCCCATGCCGCGAGCTCCCACAGCTATCGAACGGCAAGAGCTTGGAGAACAAGACCAAGGACCTCACGGACGCGTCCGAAGACAAGGTCCTTGAGGTACTTTCCTCGATCCAGCAAGCCGCGCCCAATGCGAAGATCGCAATCCTCGGGTACCCGCCGATGTTCTCGAACGGCGTTTCCTGCGTGAGCATCAAGGCCGTCGACCAAGAGTGGCTCGATGCCGCGGCCGAACACCTCAACGCGACGGTGAAAGCCGCCGCAGCACGGGCTAACCGAGCGGGACATGCCGTCTACTTCGGCGACCCCAAGACCACCTTCTCCGGCCGGAACATCTGTTCGAGCAGCCCTGCGATCAACGGCCTCGTAGAGTACGACGCGAAGAATGGGGGTACCCCTTGGAACGGGGACAAGCCCTTGGTCGACTTCCCTTGGCCCGGTGACAACGTGCAGTGGGGCGTGTCGCAGCAGAGCTTCCACCCAAATACCGTCGGCACAGGGCTGTACGCCACCGTCCTGCAGGACACACTCAGGGGACGCTATTGACAACTCAATCGCAGGCTCGTTCCGCCAGGGCTGGTTTCGCCCTCGCATTCCTCTTGGCCGTGACAGGATGCAGCGCTGAGGCGAAGGTCACTTCTAACATGGACGACGCCGCACGGCAGGTGCGGGAGCGCGTGGCGGTCGTGGCCGACGAGAGTGGGAGCCTCACCGAGCTGCGCCGTCGGGTAATAGCTGGCGAGGCCTACACGCTGCTCCTCCCGGACGCCAACCCCGAAGACATCCGGACGACCGAGCCCTTCCCGACGACGGCCATCACCGCGCTGCACTCAACCGGTGGCCGACTCGAGCTCGAGCTGTTCACCACCGGCCACGGGTCACGCCAGACCGGTTGGTTCGGTGACGAGGCGATCAACGTTTTCGGGTGCGCCCGGGTGACAGCGGAGCCCGGTGGGGGCGCCTCGGCGCGCGGCACGACCTGCGGTCGCACAGTGCTGGAGGTGTTCCCCGAACCATGGGAACAGGTCAGACTTCACCCCTGACGTCGCGAGGACGTGGAAGCCTGCATGCTCCTAGAAGACCGGGCGCCGCACCCCGTCCGGCTCGTCGCCGGTCAGGCCAGGGACCCAACGCCCGTTGTGGATGCTTGAGGCCTTCCAAGGCTCCCCCCCCCCTAAAAAAATGTTCAGAGTCAGAGGCTCCGCACGGGCCGTTGGACGACGCTCCGATGGAGAACGTGACCGCACCGGGTCAACGCTGCTCCTGCTCGACACGACTCCGGAGGAGATCCGGACGACGGAATCGTTCCCGGTGACGGTGATTACGGACCTCCGCCGTGACGGCAACCGCGTCAACGTCAACGTCAACGTCAACGTCAACGTCAACGTCAACGTCAACGTCAAGATGTACACGACCGGGCAGGGCTCGTTCGGCGCGAGCTCGTTCGGCGACGAGTCCGTCAACGCATCGGGCATGCAGCGCGGCGACACCGTGTGGGCGGTGGTCGCCGCCCCCTGGGTCGAGGTCCGACTCCGTCCGTGATCGGGGCGCTCATCGTCGCGGCGATGTGTCCGGTGGCCCATCGTGCGGCGTGCGACACATCCGCGCGGCACCACGGCCGATACGCTCGCGACCGTCATGGACATCCCCGATCGACTCGCTGCCCTCCTCGCGCAGATCGCCGCGCAGTTCCCCGACATCGCCGACGACCCGGTGCTGACGCAGAACCTGGTCGAGAACGTGACGTCGATGATCGCCGAGGCGCACGAGCGCTACGCAGCTGGAGCCGAGGCCAGCGTGGTGAGCAACGCCTACCTGGATCCCGACCACCTGGCGACCGGCAGTCTGCACGCCGAGCAGGCGCAGCACCCGGCCGGTGCCATGCTCGCGGCGGAGATGCTGTTCGACGCCTACCTGCCGGTCTTCGTCGACGAGGTCGGTGCGACGTCCACCGCCGAGGTCCTGCGGGCCACGAGGGCCTTGCACGCCGGCATCTGGAGCCGGTTCCCGGCCGGGGCAGTCGCGTACACGGAGGCACTGCGCCAACGCCTCACCACGGCGCACCTGGACTCCCGCACCCAGATCGCGCGGGACCTGCACGACCGCGTCGCCCACGGCATCCTCGCCGGGTTGCAGCGCCTCGACCTCGTCCTGCTGACGGACCCGCCGTCCGACGAGCGCGCCGACCAGCTCGAGGACGCCGCACGGCTGCTCCGGAGCGCCCTCGGTGACGTACAGGACCTCGCGGTGAGCCTGCACGCCCGGGTCGGTGACGCGCTGCTCGACGACGCGCTGCGCCGGCACGTGCACGACCTGTTCCCCGACGACGACCGGCTGTCCATCGAGTCGACGGGGACGCCCGCTGCGCTGCCGAACTGGCAGGCCGAGGAAGCGCTGACGATCCTGCTCGAGGCGCTCACGAACCGCAGCAAGCACGCCCCGGACTCGACGACCTCGGTGCGCTTCGCGTGGTCCCCCGCCGCCGCGGTCGTGACGGTCGCCGACGACGGCCCGGGCTTCGACGTGCAGGGCGACGCCGGCGGTCGCCTCGGGCAGCAGACGATGCGCGAGCGCGCCGCGGTGATCGGCGCTCGGTTCGCCGTCGAGAGCTCCCCGGGCACCGGCACCACCGTCCGCCTGACGATCCCGAAGGGCACCCTGTGACCGTCACCCACGTCGCCATCGTCGACGACCACCGGCTGTTCCGCGAAGGACTCGCCACGATCCTGGCCGCCGTCCCCACGATCCGCGTCGTCGCACACGGCGAACGACCGTCCGACGTCCTCGACTCCCCCGAGGCCGCCGCCATCGACGTCCTGCTCCTCGACGTCGAGCTCGACGGCCCGCCGGCGCGCACCACGATCGCCACCGTACGCCGCACCCGCCCGGACATCCGCGTCGTGGTGCTCACCATGCACCGCGACGCCGTTCTCCGTCGTACCCTGCTCGACGCCGGTGCGGTCGACTTCGTCACGAAGGACACCCCGAGCCGCGAACTCGTCGACCGCATCGCCCGGGCAGCCCAGGCCGATGCGGCACCCGTCACGTTCCCCGTCGACCTGGTCACCGAGGCCCGTGCCGGCTCACCGTTGAGCGACCGCGAGCTCGAGGTCCTGCGACTCCTCGCCGCTGCACGCACCAACGCTGAGATCGCCGCCGACCTGCAACTCGCGATCGGCACCGTCAAGCGGCACGTCTACAACGTCTTCCGCAAGCTCGACGTCGGTTCCCGCGTCGGCGCGGTCGCTGCAGCCACGCGCCTGGGCCTGCTCACCTGAGGGGCCACACGAACGAGTGAGCAGAAGAAGTCGAGTCCCGAGCGGGGAGCCCGACATCTTCTGCTCACTCGACGAACGAGCCCGGACTAGCCGACGGACGACGCCCCGGCGCCAGCTGACGCACCCGCGGGCACGAGCGTGCCGGCGGCGTGCAGCCCGGCCACGACGTCGAGCGCCTGGTGCCGGTACCGCGCCTGTGCAGCGCCGGGCGACACGATCACACCGTTCGCCCCCGTCGACGCCACGAGCGCGTTGATCTTCTCCGCGACCTGCTCGGCGTTGCCGTAGGCCTGACGCTCGGTGCGAGCCGCGATGAAGCGACGCTCCAGGTCGTTGAACTCGTACGCACGCGCCTCGTCCATCGACACCGGCTCGGGCTTCCGGCCGGAGCGCATCCGGATGAAGGAGATCATGCCCGGCGCGCTCTGCTCCTCGATCACGGCGGGGTCCTCGTCGGTGACGACCTGCACGCCGATCAGCGCGTTCGGCGTCTGCCGGAAGCGCGACGGACGGAACGAGTCGCGGTACAGGGCGAGCGCCGCCTCGGTGTTGTCCGACGCGAAGTGGTGGGCGAAGGCGAACGAGATGCCGAGCGCACCCGCGACCTGGGCGCTGTAGCCGGAGGACCCGAGCAGCCAGAACTCCGGCACGTCCCCGTACCCGGGCACGGCGCGGATGCGGGACAGCGGGTTCGCCTCGTCCATCCCGGTGAAGAAACCGATGAGGTCGGCAAGCTGCTGCGGGAAGTCGTCGACGTCGAGTCGGTCGGTTCGGCGCAGCGCCATGGCGGTCGCGCCGTCGGTGCCGGGAGCGCGCCCGAGCCCGAGGTCGACACGGTCGCCGTACAGGGCACGGAGGGTGCCGAACTGCTCGGCGACGACGAGGGGTGCGTGGTTCGGCAGCATGACGCCACCGGATCCGATGCGGATCGTCGAGGTGGCCGCGCCCACCGCGCTCAGCAGCACCGCCGGGGCCGAGGACGTGATGCCCGGCATCCCGTGGTGCTCGGCGACCCAGAACCGCTCGTACCCGAGCTGCTCGGCGTGCACGGCCATGTCGACGGACCCCTGCAGGGCCTCGGTGTTGGACTGGCCGTACTCGCGTGTGGCCAGGTCGAGGACGGACAGGTGCAGGGTGTCGTCGGTCATGTGGTCACCAACGCGCTCCGGCGCACCTGCATTCCACGCGGCACCGGGACCTCGACCGGTCAGGACATGCCGCCGCACCGCCGCCGACCGGTCACCAGGTGACGCTTGGAGGTTGCGGCACCGACAGTCCGCGACCACTCGGCTGACGCACGCGGCGTGCCCTGGACGCGCGATGCGACGGCCGGGAGGCCCGTGGCGGGGCCGCGCCGCGCCTCCCGGCCGGCCTTCGGTTCCGTCTCGGACGCCGAGCGGTCACGACGTGCCGCGCGCGCCTTTCGGACCGGTCACGGACGGTCGCTCGACGGGCGCACCGCCGACGCGGCGTGACCGCGCGGCGAACCGAAGCGGGGTGTCGTGACCGGCGAGTGGACACGATCAGGGCGCATCACCGACGGGACGCGACCACTCGACGAATCCGACCTCGTGTCGTCGCCAGCCAGCGCGAGCGGTCAGGCGCCGTCGAGGCGGCCGCCGGACTCCGTCAGGTAGCAGTTGGCGCAGAGCGACTCGTAGGCGACGTCGACACCGTCGATCGCGACCTGGGAGCCGTCGAAGACGAAGCGGCCGTCGACCGTGCGGGCGTTGAAGACCGCCTTGCGGCCGCAGCGGCAGATGGTCTTGAGTTCTTCGAGGGAGTGCGCGACCTCGAGCAGGCGGGCGCTGCCGGGGAACGCCTCGGTGCGGAAGTCCGTGCGGATGCCGTAGGTGATGACCGGGATCTCGTCGAGCACCGCGATGCGCAGCAGGTCGTCGACCTGGCGCGGGGTGAGGAACTGCGCCTCGTCGACGAGCACGCAGCTGACGGGCCGCACCATGCCGTCCAGGCGGTCCGACTCGGGGTCGACGGCTCCGGCGGCGGTGACGGCGTCGCGGACGTCGGCATCCGGCGAGAACACGATGTCGACAGTCCGGGTGACGCCGAGGCGGGAGACGATCTCACGGTCGCCCTTGGTGTCCACCGCCGGCTTGGCGAGCAGCACCCGGTGCCCGCGCTCCTCGTAGTTGTAGGCGGCCTGCAGCAAGCCCGTGCTCTTGCCGCTGTTCATCGCGCCGTAGCGGAAGTAGAGCTTCGCCACTACGCGAGGAACCCGTCCTCGGCGGCCCGACGGATGAGGTCGGACTTCTTCGAGGCGGGGCGGCCCACCTTGCTGTACTTCTCGCGCACGCGACGCAGGTAGGTCTTGGCGGTCTCGTACTGCACGTTCATCTGCGCGGCGACCTCGTTCGTCGAGTAGCCGGACACGTAGAGCCGCAGCGCCTCTTCCTCACCGGCGCTGAGCTTCGGCCGCTGGTGCGCGGTGGCCCCCGTCGGCAGCGGACGCCACTCGCGGGGCTGCGGGGTCTCGCGGGCGACGCCCATGATCTCGCGCGCGACGTCCATGACCTCGCGCATCGGCAGCGACTTCGACAGGAACGCCGCGGCGCCGGCGGCCAGGGCGCGGTCGCGGGACTCACGGCTGTCGACGCTCGAGAGCACGATCACCTTCGCTCCGGCGGCACGGCAGGTGCGCACGCGGGCTTCGATGGAGACGGGTTCCTTGAGCTGGAAGTCGAGGAACACCAGGTCGGTCGGGAAGCTGTCACTGTGGACCATCTCGAGCCAGGTGTGCGCGGTCAGGGCCAGGTCGAAGTCGAACGCGTTCACCGCGATCCAGCTCGACAGGCTGTCCAGCAGCACCTCGTGGTCGTCGAGGATGGCCAACCGAACACGTCGTGCTCCCGGGTTCGGGAGGGACGGCGACCCCTCCGAGAGCCTGTTCGGGTCAGTGCTGGTCATAGGAGAACCTTAGTGCGAGGGCGGAAGGACGGACTGCGACGTCGAGGTCGGGGAACGTCACGCGGAGGACGGCGAAGTACGGGTCGAAGGTGCGGTGGATGCCGATGTCGGAGTCCGCGACGGCGAGCTCCATCACGACCTCCACGCGGGCTGGTGGCGTGGCCGGCGTCGGCGCGCCAGCCGGCGACGCGGGGCCCGACGCGGGGCCTGACGCGGGGCCTGACGCGGAGCCTGACGCGGAGCCTGACGCAGCGTCGGCTCGTCGCACCGTCGTCCGGAACCCGGCGGGGTCGACCGTCGAGGCGCGCAGGGCCGCTCGGACGAAGGTGCGGACCACCGTCCGCTGGTCGGTGTCGAGCGTCGCGATGAGGCCGTCGGGGTCGTCGACCAGCGGTGCTGCACCGCCGTCCACCCGGACGGCGAGCTCGAACCAGGTGCGGTCCGCGTCGGCGACCATCGACGCCCGGATGCCGTCGGCGATCGCACGCGCACGGGCACGGTCGGCGTCGGTGATGACGTCGCGCGTGCGGAGCTCGGCGAAGAACGGGGCGACGTCACGGGACAGGATGGTCGAACGGTCCTGCTGCACGCTCGCCGCGATGCCGTCCCGCTCGGCGCGAGCGACGGAGTACGACCCGGCACGGATCTGCACCCGCTCGGCGAGCCCCGCGAAGGTCCGTGCGAACACCGCCGCAGCAGCGGTCAGCACGAGTGTCGGGGCCGCGGCCAGGAACGCCGCGACGGCGACCGGCACCTCGTGCGGGAACTCCGCTGCGCCCGCCCCCCAGGCGACGGCGTTCACCGCGGCCAGCACGAGCCCGCCGATCGTCAGGTCGGTCCACGGACGGTACGAGGCGACCATCACGATGCCCGTCGCGGTGAGCAGGGACATGAAGTCGTTCAGGGCGCTGCGGTCCGGCCCCCACTGCGCGGCGATGCTCGCGACCGAGGCCAGGCCGAGCAACCCGACGTGTGCGATGAAGGCCCAACGGGGGAACGGCGCGCGGAACGGACTCGAGGCGGTGAACACCACCACCGCCGAGGCCGCGACGAGCAGCACCGTGAGGGCGCTCAGCGTGGGGCTGCCCACGACGTCGCGGTCGAAGATCGACACGAGCAGGGCCCAGACGACGCTGCCCGCCCCGAGCACGACGACGAGCGGGCGGGACCCCATCGCGCCGAGCGGGTCGTACTGCTGCGCGGTGCGGCGGGGACGAGGGCGGGTCGCCCGGCCCGGACGGACCGCGGTCACCGCACAGCCCCTCGTTCGTCGGCGGCGGCCGGCACGGTGACGGCACCGGTGACCGGCACGTACGGCACCGTCATCATCACGCTCGTCCCGGAACCCGGCGACGACCAGATCTGGACGTCACCCCCGACCCGTCCGATGCGGTCGCGGACCGACCCGCGGAGCCCCATCCGGTCGGCGCCGGTGGCGTCTTCGTCGAACCCACGACCGTCGTCCACGACCATGACGGTGCAGGACGCACTGTCGTCGAACACGCTGACCTCGGCTGCGTCGGTGCCGGCGTGCTTCCGCACGTTCGCCAGGCACTGCGCGACGGCCCGGACGATCGCCGACAGTGCGCGTTGGTCGAGGCGGTCGAGCGCCGAGGTGTCACCGGACACGGTGACGTCGAGTCCGAGCGCACGGTGCTCGTCGACCATGCTGCCGAACGTCTCGGCCGCCGCACCCGGGCGCGGACGGGCAGCCGGGGCGAGCCAGCCCTTGCCGGTGAGCACCGCGACGTCGGCGTCGACGGTCTCGGCGAGGTGCAGGTCCATCGGACCGTCCGGTGCCAGCGCGATGGCGCCGAGGTGGTTGAGCACCGTGTCGTGCAGGATCGCGGACGCCTCGGCCTCGACCCCGGCACGGTAGGCGGAGACGTGCTCTTCGCGGGCCGAGCGCAGGAGCTCGGGCTGCACCCGTTCGCTCCGCCCCGTGCTGCGGGTCGTGAAGAGCACGAGCGAGACCACGAAGCCCAGGGTGATCCAGGCCAGGATGAGCGGCCGGGGCGGCGCACCGTCCTGCGCGATGGCGATCCAGGTGGCGAGTCGCCCGGTCAGGAAGCCCACGAACGACCACAGCACGACGCGTCGCGGCACGGCACCGGCTCCCCCGACCAGGATGAGCGGGATCACCGCGAGGGACATCAGGTACGAGGTCACCCAGCCGGTCGGGACCTGCTGCTGGACCCCGACGGCGAACCACCAGGCGCAGACGCCGCCGACCGCCAGGAACGCGATCGCCGAGAGCCGGGTGCCGAACTGCACGTGCACGCCGATCATGGCGAGCATGGGGACGACCGCCAGCGCGGTGCCGACCACCTGCACCCCGGGCTCGGACAGGCCGTAGAGCACGAGCGTGATCACCGCGGCCAGCAGGGACCCGACGGCGCCGGCGTGGAAGGCGCGCACGGTCGACCACGCGTTCACTCGCGGCGCGAGGTGCGTGGGGATGCCGAGCACGAGGTGAGTCCTTCCGGGTGGCGAGGGCGCCGTCCACGATCCAACCACCGGAGCAGCGGCCGTGTACCCCGAAACCCGGGCCGTACGGCGACCCGCTCGATGATAGCCACCCGACCCCGGGTCTTGCTGTCCCCCGAACGTGGACCGGCCAGCGCCCGGCGGATCACCGATCAGAAGAGCGTCTGGGACACCCGGGGCCGGAGCGACCGTCGGTCGAACCCGGGGTCGGCACGCTTCAGCGGCGAGACCGTCGGCACCGACTGCTCCTGCGGCGGGCCGTCCGGCACACCCGGCGGCAGCGCACGCGGCCCCGAGAACCCCATCGACCCCGTGGCCGGGTCCACCCGCCCGAGCCCCACCCCGTGCGCCGCCAGGATCGGCCGGATGCGCTCCGACAACCACCGCCGGTAGTCCTTGGGGGCGTAGGTGTTGTCGAGGTACATCGCGCGGTACCGCTGCACCAGGTCGGGCCGTTCACGGCCGAGCCACTCGAACCACCACGGCTTCACACCCGGCCGCAGGTGCAGCGCCGAGTACGTGATGCTCGTCGCTCCGGCCGCGACCGACCGACCGACGGCGTCGTCGAGGTGCGCCCGGGTGTCGGTGATGTACGGCAGCACGGGCATCAGGAACACGGAGCAGTCGAGCCCCGCGTCACGGATGGCACGCACGGTCGCGAGCCGCGCCGACGTCGTCGGGGTGCCCGCCTCGACCGACTGCTGCAACGAGTCGTCGTACACGGCGATCGACATCGCGAGGTCCACCGGCACGACCTTCGCCGCCTCGGCCAGGAGCGGCAGGTCGCGCCGCAGCAGCGTGCCCTTCGTCAGGATGCTGAACGGGGTGCGCGACTCCGCCAGCGCCTCGATCACCCCGGGCATCAGCCGGTAGCGTCCCTCGGCCCGCTGGTACGGGTCGGTGTTCGTGCCGAGGGCCACCGGGTGGCGGTCCCACGTGGACTTGCCGAGCTCACGACGCAGCACGTCGGCGACGTTCGTCTTCACCACGATCTGCTGGTCGAAGTCGGCGCCGCCGTCGAACTCCAGGTACGTGTGCGTCGGGCGGGCGAAGCAGTACACGCAGGCGTGGCTGCACCCGCGGTAGGGGTTGATCGTCCAGCCGTACGTGCCGGACCCGTCTGCGCTCGGCACCCGGTTCAGGGCGCTCTTCGCCAGGACCTCGTGGAAGGTCACCCCGGTGAACTCGGGCGTCGTCACGCTCCGGACGAACCCGCTGTTCGATTCCATCCCGGGCAGCGCGTCGCTCTGCTCCGCGTCGATCGCCTGTCCACTCCACCGCATGTCGTCATTCGAACACACGTTCGAACGGACTGCAAGCCGGAGCGGATCGCTGCAGGCCTCAGTGGTGCAGGCCGAGCACCTTCGCCGTGCGCTCGAGCGTGGCGTCGGCCAGCTCCGGGTCGTCACCGAGGTCCTGCCCGTACGTCGGCACCATGGCGCGGACGTCGTCCTGCCAGCCGTCCCACCGGTCGGGGAAGCACCGGTGCAGCATCGTGAGCATGATCGGCACGGCCGTCGACGCACCCGGTGACGCCCCGAGCAGCCCCGCGATGGAGCCGTCGGCGGCGGTGATGACCTCGGTGCCGAACTGGAGCACGCCGCCCTTGTCCTTGTCGGGCTTGATCACCTGGACGCGCTGCCCGGCCGTGATGCGGTGCCAGTTCTCGGGCTCGGCGCTCGGCATGAAGTCACGGAGCGCCTCGAACTTGGTGCGCTTCGAGGCGAGGAGCTGACCGACCAGGTAGCGGACCAGGTCGAAGTTCGAGAACGCCACGCTCAGCATCGGGCGGAGGTTGTGCGGTCGGATCGAGCGGAACAGGTCGAGCACCGATCCCTGCTTCAGGAACTTCGGGCTGAACCCGGCGTACGGGCCGAACATCAGCGACGAACCACCGTCGACGATGCGGGTGTCGAGGTGCGGCACCGACATCGGCGGGGCACCGACACTCGCCTTGCCGTAGACCTTGGCCGAGTGCTTCTGCACCACCTCGGGGTCGTCGGTCCGCAGGAACTCCCCCGACACCGGGAAACCGCCGTAGCCGCGGATCTCGGGGATGCCGGACTTCTGCAGCAGGTGCAGGGCGCCACCACCGGCGCCGACGAAGACGAACTTCGCGGCGATCCGCTGCGTCGACCGACCGATCTCGTTGCGGACGTTGAGCACCCAGCCCTCGGACACCTTCGAGCGGGTCAGGTTGGTGACCTGGTGCGAGGGCTCCATCTCGACGCCGTCGAGCTCGAGCTGGTCGAAGAGCTGGTGGGTGAGCGACCCGAAGTCGACGTCCGAGCCGGCCGCTGAGTACGTCGCAGCGATCGGCTGGTCCTTCTTGCGACCGGGGATGAGCGCCGGTGCCCACTGCCGGATCTGTGCGGGGTCGTCGGAGAACTCGATGCCGGCGAAGAGCGGGTGGTCGCGCATCGCTTCGTACCGCGCACGCATGTAGGCGACGTTGGCCTCGCCCCAGACGAAGGAGATGTGCGGCGTCGGGTTGATGAAGTTCGTCGGTTCCGGCAGCACGCCGGTCTCGACCAGGTGCGCCCAGAACTGTCGAGAGACCTGGAACTGTTCGTTGACCGTGACCGCCTTCGCGATGTCGACGCGGCCGTCCGGCAGTTCGGGCGTGTAGTTCAGCTCGCACAGCGCCGAGTGCCCGGTCCCCGCGTTGTTCCACGGGTTCGAGGACTCCTGCGCGACCGTGCCGAGCCGCTCGTACACGCGGATCTTCCAGCTCGGTTCGAGCTTGTGGATGATGGCCCCGAGCGTGGCACTCATGATGCCTCCGCCGATCAGGACGACGTCGATGGGGTCCACCTGCTTCTCTGCCACCCGTCGATCCTACCGGCGTCCCCCGACAGACGGACGGGAGGCCCGTGGCGGTGTCGCCACGGGCCTCCCGTCCGTCTGCTGGTCGCGCTCGGCGCGCGCTACGCGTCGACGGAGCGACGCGCGACGATGGTCTCGGCGATCTGCACCGCGTTGAGCGCGGCGCCCTTGCGCAGGTTGTCGTTGCTGACGAACAGCACCAGGCCGCGGCCCTCGGGCGCGGACTGGTCGGCGCGGATGCGGCCGACGAACGCCGGGTCCTGGCCCGCGGCCTGCAGCGGGGTCGGGACGTCGGACAGCTCGACGCCGGGCGCGCTCGACAGGATCTCGGTCGCGCGCTCGGGCGACAGCGGACGCTCGAACTCGGCGTGCACCGAGATGGAGTGACCGGTGAACACGGGGACGCGCACGCACGTGCCCGCGACGAGCAGGTCGGGGAGCTCGAGGATCTTCCGGCTCTCGTTGCGAAGCTTCTTCTCCTCGTCGGTCTCGCCCAGGCCGTCCTCGACGATGCTGCCGGCGAGCGGCACGACGTCGAACGCGATCGGGCGGACGTACTTGACCGGCTCGGGGAACGTCACGGCGGATCCGTCGTGCGTCAGCGCAGCGGTGTCCTGCTCGAGGGCGGCCTTCGCCTGGCCCAGGAGTTCCTCGACGCCGGCGAGCCCGGAGCCGGAGACCGCCTGGTAGGTCGTGGCGACGAGGCGACGGAGCCCGGACTCGGTGTCGAGCACCTTGAGCACCGGCATGATCGCCATGGTGGTGCAGTTCGGGTTCGCGATGATGCCCTTGGGCGCCTGGTCGATGGCGTGCGGGTTCACCTCGCTCACGACGAGCGGGACGTCGGGGTCCATGCGCCAGGCGCTCGAGTTGTCGACGACGAGCGCCCCGGCGGCGGCGAACTTCGGCGCGAGGGCCCGCGAGGCGGTGGCCCCGGCGGAGAACAGCGCGATGTCGATGCCGGACGGGTCGGCGAGCTCGGAGTCCTCGACCACGATCTGCTCGCCGCGGAACGGCAGCGTCGTGCCGGCGGAACGGGCGCTCGCGAAGAAGCGGACCCGGTCGGCCGGGAACGCGCGCTCCTCGAGCAGGCGGCGCATCACGGCGCCGACCTGGCCGGTGGCGCCGACGACGGCGACGGTGAGGGTGGTCATGCGGTGCTCCTGGTGGTTCAGCGGATCAACGAGCCGGCGGGTGTCAGCGGCCGGTGCCGGCGTAGACGACGGCCTCGGCGTCGGCGTCGAGGCCGAACGCGCTGTGCACGACCCGCATCGCCTCGTTCAGGGTGTCGGCGCGGGTCACGACCGAGATGCGGATCTCGGACGTGGAGATCATCTCGATGTTGATCGACGCGTCGTGCAGGGCGCGGAAGAGCTGCGCCGAGACACCGGCGTTCGTGCGCATCCCGGCGCCGACCAGGGCGAGCTTGCCGATCTGGTCGTCGTACTGGATGCTCTCGTAGCCGATGTCGGCCTTTGCGACCTCGAGTGCCGTCAGCACCGTCTGGCCCTGGTCCTTCGGCAGGGTGAACGAGATGTCCGTCCGCCCGGTCGACGCAGCCGACACGTTCTGGACGATCATGTCGATGTTCGCCCCGGCGCGCGCGACGTTGGTGAAGATCTCGGCGGCCTTGCCCGGCTGGTCCGGGACCCCCACGACGGTGATCTTCCCCTCGGAGAGGTCTCCGGCGATCCCGGTGATGATCGGTTCTTCCACGGTTTCCCCCTCGGCAGGGTTGTAGACGATGGTGCCCTCGTTGTTGTTGAACGAGGACCGGACGTGCAGCGTGACCCCGTGCCGACGGGCATACTCGACGGCGCGGATGTACAGGACCTTGGCACCCGAGGCTGCGAGCTCGAGCATCTCTTCGCTGGTGACGCGGTCGACCTTGCGGGCCTTCGGCACGACACGGGGGTCGGCGGTGAAGATGCCGTCGACGTCGGTGTAGATCTCGCAGACGTCGGCGTCGAGTGCTGCGGCGAGGGCGACGGCCGTGGTGTCGGAGCCGCCGCGACCGAGCGTGGTGATCTCGCCCGTGGTGCGGTTGAAGCCCTGGAACCCGGCGACGATCGCGACGTGGCCGGAGTCGAGCGCCTCACGCACGCGCTTCGGGGTGACGTCGACGATGCGGGCCTTGCCGTGCTGGGCGTCGGTGAGCATGCCGGCCTGGCTGCCGGTGTACGACGACGCTTCGACCCCGAGGCTCTTGATCGCCATCGCGAGCAGCGCCATCGAGATGCGCTCCCCCGCGGTCAGGAGCATGTCGAGTTCACGGCCGGCGGGGATCGGCGTGACGGAGTGCGCCAGGTCGACGAGTTCGTCGGTGGTGTCGCCCATCGCCGACACCGCCACGACCACGTCGTTGCCGGCCTTCTTCGTCTCGACGATCCGCTTCGCCACGCGCTTGATGCTCTCGGCGTCCGCGACGGATGAACCACCGAACTTCTGCACGATCAAGGCCACTGGCTGGTACTCCCGGAGACGGCGACACCGCGAGGTCACGCGGTCTCACAATGGTAGAGGGTGTTTCGGGGATGTTGCGTGCGAGTGGGCCCCGACGCAAGGATCCTGCGCGGGGGTCAGCCGCCGACGACGCGGCGGCCTTCGAAGGCACGACCGAGCGTGACCTCGTCGGCGTACTCCAGGTCGCCACCGACCGGCAACCCCGACGCGAGCCGCGTGGTGCGGATGCCCATCGGGACGAGCAGCCGGCTGAGGTAGGTCGCCGTCGCCTCGCCCTCGAGGTTGGGGTCGGTCGCGATGATGACCTCGGCCACGGTGCCGTCGGCCAGGCGCGTCATGAGCTGCTGGATGCGCAGGTCGTCCGGGCCGATGCCGTCGATCGGGCTGATCGCCCCGCCGAGCACGTGGTACAGCCCGCGGAACTCGCGGGTCCGCTCGATCGCCGCGACGTCCTTCGCCTCTTCCACCACGCAGATGGTGGCGGGCGAACGACGCGGGTCACGGCAGATGCTGCACTGCACGTTCTCGGTGACGTTGCCGCAGATCTCGCAGAAGCGGACCCGCTCCTTGACGTCGGCGAGCAGCTCGGACAGCCGGCTCGGGTCGAACGACTCGGTCTGCAGGATGTGGAAGGCGATGCGCTGCGCCGACTTCGGGCCGATGCCGGGCAGGCGGCCGAACTCGTCGATGAGGTCCTGGACGATCCCGTCGTACATCAGGCACCGTCCTGGTGGAGGGCGGTCTCCTCGATGAACTGAGCGTTGAGGATCTCACGCACGACCGCCTCGCCGTACCGACCCGCGACCGGCGCGCGGCGCGCGGGCGGCGCGGTGCGCGGAGCAGCGGCGGCAGGTGCCGACGGCTGGGACGCGCGCTGCGGCGCGGCCTGCTGCGCCGGGGCCGCCGGCGCGGCGGCTGCGGTCGCCGCGCCGCGACCGATCCCCGGGTCGGGGAACGGTGCGCCGTCGTCGTACGGTTCGTCGTCGAGCGGGTAGTCGTCGACGGGGACGCCCGGCACGACGGGACCGCCGGGAGGCACGGCTGCCGCTCCGGACGCCGCCTGCTGCCCCGGTCTGGTCGGCTGGTCGGGCTGCCCACCCGTGGCACCAGCAGGTCGCGCGGGTGCTGCTGGCTGCGTCGGCTCCGTCGTGGTGGTCTCGGCGGGGGCGACCGGTGCGGACGCCGGTGCGGTGCCGAACGGTGCTGCCCAGCTCGGCTCGACGGACTCCGGGACGGCGTCGGCGGTGGGGTCGTTGGCGGGGATCGTCGCGACCGCCCAGTCGGTCACCGGTGCGCCCGAGGGAGCAGGGGTGGGATCGGCGGGTGCCGCGTCACGCTGCGGCGCGGGCGAGGTCGGTGCTCCGGGGGCCGGCGCGGCCTCCGGTGCCGGCGCGGCCTTCGCCGCCTGCTGTTCCGACACAGCCTCGGGTACCGCTGCTGCCGCAGGGGCTGCTTCCGGCTCCGCAGCTGCAGCGGGCACTGCCTGCGACTCCGGCGCCGGAGCAGCCGTTGTCGCGGGCGCGGGCGCGTCAGCAGACTTCGGCGCCGGGGACTCCGGTGCCGCGGCGGCGGGGGCCTGGGCAACGGGAGCCGGACGCTGGGCCGGCGCAGCCTGCTGCGCCGGAGCAGGTTGCTGGGCCGGAGCCGGTTGCTGGGCCGGAGCCGACTGCTGCTGCTGCTGCGGACGCTGCTGCTGACCCGGCCCGCGGGCGACGAACTTCACGCGGAGCCCGAGCACGTCGACGATGGCGGCGCGCAGCAGTTCGCTGACGCTGGCCGAGGGATCGGACATCTCCTTGAACGAAGCGACGTCCTGCTGACTCGGGAACGTCAGCGTCAGGACGTCGTCGCGGAGCGCGGTGACCTGCGCCGTGACGACCACCGACCACGCCGAACGCTTGGCGTGCTGCACGTGCTCGACGATCTGCGGCCAGGAGTCACGCATCTGCTGGAAGCCGACGGCACCGACGGTCCGGACGGCGGGCTCGTCGCCGATCGTCGTGCCCTGACCGGTGGACGACGGACTGACCGGCTCGGCCGTCGACTTCGCGTCCTGGGGCTTCGAGGCCCCGGTCGAGGTCGGCGTCTGTGCGGGCGCTTCCGGAGCGCTCGGAGCGACCGCGGCCCAGGACGCCGCGGCGTCGCGAGCAACGGCCCCGGAATCGGCCTGGGGCGCGCTCTGCTGTGCAGCCGGACGCTCGGGGGCCGTCGTGCGAGCCGCACCCGGTGCCGGAACGGGCGTCGGCGCGAGGGAGGGAGCAGGAGCTGCGGGAGCCGCGGCCGCCGGCTGCTCACGACGCGGTGCAGCGGCGACGGCCGGAGCGGACTGCTCACCGGCGCCGACCTGGTGCCCACCGGCGTCGTGTCCACCGACGTCACCGACACCGACACGACGTTCCAGGCGCTCCACCCGGGCGAGGGCTCCGCGCTGGGTGTCGTCGGCCTCGGGCACGAGCATCCGGGCCGTCATGAGTTCGAGGTGCAACCGGGGCGAGGTCGCACCGGTCATGTCGGTGAGGGCACGGTTCGCGATGTCGGCGGAGCGGGAGAGCCCCGTCGCACCGAAGACCCCGGCCTGGCGGCTCATGGTGTCGAGCTCTTCCGGCGAGACGCCGCGCAGGACGGCGGCGGCGCTCTCGTTCGTCGCCGCCACGACGATCAGGTCGCGCAGGCGCTCGAGCAGGTCCTCGACGAAGCGGCGGGGATCCTGCCCGGTCTGCACGACGCGGTCGATCGCGGCGAAGGCGGAAGCCGGGTCGGCGACGGCCAGGGCGTCGACGACGTCGTCGAGCAGGGCTGCGTCGGTGTAGCCGAGCAGGGCGACGGCACGCTCGTAGGCGATCGCACCGTCTTCGCTGCCGGCCATCAGCTGGTCGAGCAGCGAGAGGGTGTCACGGACCGACCCGCCACCCGCGCGCACCACCAGGGGAAGGACGCCGGGTGCCACGGAGACGGACTCCTGCGTGCAGAGCTGCTCGATGTACTCGAGCATCACCGCGGGCGGGACGAGCCGGAACGGGTAGTGGTGGGTGCGCGACCGGATGGTGCCGATGACCTTCTCGGGTTCGGTCGTCGCGAAGATGAACTTGACGTGCTCCGGGGGTTCCTCGACCAGCTTGAGCAGCGCGTTGAAGCCCTGCGGCGTCACCATGTGCGCTTCGTCGAGGATGAAGATCTTGTAGCGGTCGCGAGCCGGGGCGAACACGGCACGGTCGCGCAGGTCACGTGCGTCGTCGACACCGTTGTGGCTCGCCGCGTCGATCTCGATGACGTCGAGCGATCCGCTGCCGTCGCGGGCGAGTTCGACGCAGCTCGGGCAGACACCGCACGGGGTGTCCGTCGGACCTTCGGCACAGTTCAGGCAGCGCGCGAGGATGCGGGCGGAGGTCGTCTTGCCGCAGCCACGGGGGCCGCTGAACAGGTAGGCGTGGTTGACGCGGTTCGTGCGGAGCGCCGTGCGGAGCGGGTCGGTGACCTGCGACTGCCCGATCAGCTCGGCGAAGTTCTCGGGCCGGTAACGGCGATACAGGGCGGTGACCACGCGACAAGGGTAGCCGTCACGACCGACAACCCGCGTGCCCGTCCACAGGCCCGGCGGGAACGAAGAAGACTCCTCACGCACCCGCACACGAGATCAGCGCAGCCCTGGTTACCCTCCGGGAACGAAGAAGACTCCTCACGCACCCGCACACGAGATCAGCGCAGCCCTGGTTACCCTCCGGGAACGAAGAAGACTCCTCACGCACCCGCCAGAGCCTGGTTACCCTTGCTGCGTTTCCGCCCTGGGGGAGTTGGCCTGGATGGCGTCACGTGAGGAGCCGCCGAGAAGTCTACCGGACGCGACGGGCAGACTCGAACACATGAAGATCGCCATCGCCGGAGGACACGGCCAGATCGCCCTGCTCCTCGCCCGCCAGATCACCGACGCCGGCCACGACGCCGTCGCCATCGTCCGCAACCCCGCGCACGTGGCCGATGTCGAGCAACAGGGGGCCCGTGCGATCGTCGCGGACCTGGAGCAGCTCGGCGACGACGACCTGGCGCTGCGCCTGCGTGGGGTGGACGCCGTGGTCTTCGCCGCCGGTGCCGGACCGAACAGCGGCGCCGAACGGAAGCTCACGGTCGACCGCGACGGCGCGATCCTGCTCGCCGACGCCGCCGAGCGCGCCGGCATCGAGCGCTACGTGATGATCTCCGCGATGGCGGCCGACACCTACGACCCCCAGCTCGCGGTCGTGCCCGCCCAGGACGACGCCGCGGTGTTCCAGGTCTACCTGCGGGCGAAGGCCGAGGCCGACGCGAACCTGCGGGCTCGACGCCTCCGCTGGACGATCGTGCGTCCCGGCGGGCTGCTGGACACTCCCCCGCAGGGAACCGTCGACGTCGGCCGGACGGTGCCACGGGGCTCGATCCCCCGTGCGGACGTCGCGACCGTCGTCCTGCACGCGCTGCTCGACGATGCCGCGGTCGGCGTGCAGTTCGAGCTCACCAGCGGCGACACCCCGATCCCGGCGGCGCTGAACGCCCTCACCTGACCCGTCGGTGCAGCCCGCACCGTGCGCGCTTCGTCACCCCGTGCGAGCTCCTCGCCGAAGGTGCCGGGCCGCGCACCGTGCGCGCCTGCTCACCCCGTGCGGACTTGCGCGCCCCGTGCCGCGCTGCAAGCGCGCACCCAGCAGCCAACCCCGCGCCCACCCACGAACACCGCACCGTGCCGCCGCGACGCAACCCACCGACGGACAGGAGGCACGCAGCCAACCCACCCCGCGCCTCCCGTCCGCACCGTGCGCNACCCACGAACACCGCACCGTGCCGCCGCGACGCAACCCACCGACGGACAGGAGGCACGCAGCCAACCCACCCCGCGCCTCCCGTCCGCACCGTGCGCATTTGCTCAMCCCGTGCGGACTTSCGCGCCCCGTGCCGCGCCGCAAACGCGCACCCAGCAGCCAACCCCGCACCCACCCACGAACACCGCACCGTGCCGCCGCGACGCAACCCACCGACGGACRGGAGGCACGCAGCCAACCCRCCCCGCGCCTCCCGTCCGCACCGTGCNACCCACGAACACCGCACCGTGCCGCCGCGACGCAACCCACCGACGGACRGGAGGCACGCAGCCAACCCRCCCCGCGCCTCCCGTCCGCACCGTGCGCRCCTRCTCAMCCCGTGCGGACTTCCGCGCCCCGTGCCGCGCCGCAAACGCACACCCAGCAGCCAACCCCGCACCAGCCGACGAACACCGCACCGTGCCGCCGCGACACCGCGACGTGCGACGCGCGACGCCTCGGCGGCACCCCTCAGAGCGCGACCGCAGCCGACTGCCGAGCGATCTCGAGTTCCTCGTTCGTCGGGATCACGAGCACCGCGACCCGCGAGCCGTCCGTCGAGATGCGGCGGGCGTCCCGCGACGCCAGCTCGTTCCGGTCCGGGTCGACCTCGATGCCCAGGTGCTCGAGCCCCGCGAGCACGCGGCGCCGCAGCAGCGCGTTGTTCTCGCCGACCCCCGCGGTGAACACGACCGCGTCGAGCCCGCCGAGCTGTGCCGTGTAGGCGCCCACGTAGCGACGGATGCGGTGGCGGTACACGGCGAGCGCCGCCTCCGCCTGCTCGTCGCCCTTGGTGGCGGCGTCCTGCACGTCGCGCATGTCGCCGCTGCCCGTCAGGCCGAGCAGGCCGGAACGCTTGTTGAGCATGGTGTCGAGCTCGTCGAAGGTCATCCCGGCCTCGCGGTGCAGGTGGATGAGCACCGCGGGGTCGAGGTCGCCGGAGCGGGTGCCCATGACGAGCCCCTCGAGCGGGGTGAGCCCCATCGAGGTCTCGATCGACTTCCCGCCGTCGATGGCTGCGACCGAGGCGCCGTTGCCCAGGTGCAGCACGATCGTCTTGAGCTCGCCGAGCGGCCGGTCGAGGAACTCCGCGGCCTGCTCGGAGACGTACTTGTGGCTGGTGCCGTGCATGCCGTAGCGGCGGATCCCGTACTCGGCGGCCAGGTCGGCGGGGATCGCGTACGTGTAGGCGTGCGGCGGCATCGTCTGGTGGAACGCGGTGTCGAACACGGCGACGTGCGGGACGTCCGAGAACACCTGCTTCGCGGCCCGGATCCCCTCGAGGTTGGCGGGGTTGTGCAGCGGCGCGAGGCTGTTGAGGTCCTCGATCTGCTGCTCGACCTGGTCGGTGACGACCGTCGCGCGGTCGAAGGTGGTGCCGCCGTGGACGACGCGGTGGCCGACGACGGCGGGCGGGTGCTCGTCGAACGACGGGCCGACCTTCGCGAACGCGTCGATCATCGCCTGGAACCCGGCCGCGTGGTCGGGCACCGACGCGGCGTCGTTGGACGACGACTCCCCCGTCAGCGCGTTGGTGTGCTTCCAGGCCCCGGCGGATTCGCCGATGCGCTCGACGAGGCCGGAGGCGAGCGTGCGCTCATCCTCGAGCTCGATGAGCTGGTACTTGAACGAACTCGAGCCGGAGTTGACGACGAGGGCTGCGGTCACGGGGTGGTCACTTTCTGTCGGGCCTGGAGGCGCGGTGCGGGTCGGGCGGTCAGGCCACGTCGGTCGCGGTGCCGGCCTGGATCGCGGTGATCGCGACGGTGTTCACGATGTCGCCCACCAGGGCGCCGCGCGACAGGTCGTTGATCGGCTTGCGCAGACCCTGCAGGACCGGGCCGATCGCCACGGCACCGGCCGAGCGCTGCACGGCCTTGTACGTGTTGTTGCCGGTGTTGAGGTCCGGGAAGATGAACACCGTCGCCCGGCCGGCCACCGGGGAGTCCGGCATCTTGGTCGACGCGACCGTGGGGTCGGCCGCGGCGTCGTACTGGATCGGGCCCTCCACCAGCAGGTCGGGGCGGCGTTCCCGCACGAACGCGGTGCCGGCGCGCACCTTGTCGACGTCGGCGCCGGAGCCGCTGTCGCCGGTGGAGTAGCTGAGCATGGCGACGCGCGGGTCGATGCCGAACTGGGTCGCGGTCTCGGCGGAGGAGATCGCGATGTCGGCGAGCTGCTCGCTCGTCGGGTCCGGGATCACCGCGCAGTCGCCGTAGACCAGCACGCGGTCGGCGAGCGCCATCAGGAACACGCTCGACACGATCGAGGTGTCCGGACGGGTCTTGATGATCTCGAACGACGGTCGGATGGTGTGCGCCGTGGTGTGCTTCGCGCCGGAGACCATGCCGTCGGCGAGCCCGAGCTGCACCATCATCGTGCCGAAGTACGAGACGTCGGTGACGGTGTCGCGGGCGAGCTCGATCGACATCCCCTTGTGGGCGCGGAGCCGGGTGTACTCCTCGGCGAAGCGTTCGCGCAGCTCGGGGTCGAACGGCGAGACGAGCTGCGCGGCCTCGAGGTCGAGGCCGAGCTCGGTCGCCCGGGTGCGGATGGCGGCGGGGTCGCCGAGGATCGTGAGGTCGCAGACCTGGCGCTGCAGCAGGGTGGAGGCGGCGCGGAGGATGCGGTCGTCCTCGCCCTCGGGCAGGACGATGCGCTTGCCGTAGCTGCGGGCCCGGTCGAGCAGGCCGTGCTCGAACATCAGCGGGGTGACGACGCCGGAGGGGGCGAGCTGCAGGCGGTCGCGCAGGGCCTCAGCGTCGACGTGCTGCTCGAACAGCGCGAGCGCCAGGTCGGCCTTCCGGGGCGAGTCCGCGGCCAGACGGCCACGGGTCTGGGTGATGCGCAGGGCGGTGTCGTACGTCCCGAGGTCGTTCTGCGCGATCGGCAGCGAGCTCGACAGGCCCTCGAGCAGCCGGGACACCTGCGGGGCGATCTCGAACCCGCCGTTCAGGATGACGCCGGCCAGGCTCGGGAACGTCTCGGACTGGTTGGCGAGCAGCGTGGCGATGAGGACGTCGCTCCGGTCACCGGGGACCACGACGATGCCGCCCTCGATCAGCCGGGGCAGGACGTTCTCCATGCTCATGCCCGCGACCACGGTGCCGAGTGCCTCGCGGTCGAGCAGGGCGTCGTCACCGCGCACCAGGGTGGCACCGGTGGCCTGCAGCAGAGCGCGGACCGTCGGGGCGACGAGCACGCGGTCCTCGGGGATCGCCCACACCGGGACGTCGGGGTGGTCGTCGTGCACGGCCTGCTCGACGCTCGTCACGATGGCGGCGAGGGCGTCCGGGTCGGCGCGGTTCACCACGACGCCGAACAGCTGCGCGTGTGCCGCCCGCAGCTCGCTGGTCGTGACGTCCGCGACCTGCGCCATGCCCTCAGGGGTGCGGGCCGCACGCTCGGCGGCGTCGCGGCCACCCAGCACGAGGAGCACCGGGGCGCCGAGGTTCGCGGCGACCTTCGCGTTGAAGGACAGCTCGGTGGGGCTGCCCACGTCGGTGTAGTCGGACCCGAGCACCACGACGGCGTCGCACTGCCGCTCCACCTGGGCGAACCGGGTGACGATGGTGCCGAGCGCCGCCTCGGGGTCGGCGTGCACGTCGTCGTAGGTGACCCCGACGGCGTCGTCGTAGGAGATACCGACGGCCGTGTGCTGCAGCAGCAGTTCGAGGACGTAGTCGGGCTCGACCACCGAGCGGGCGACGGGCCGGAACACGCCGACGCGGCCGACGGACCGGGCGAGGGTCTCGAGGACACCGAGGGCGACGGTGCTCTTGCCCGTGTGCCCTTCTGCTGACGTGATGTAGATGCGGGTCGACACGACGCCCAGGGTAGTCGTCGGACATGTCACGACATCTGGGAGCACCGGCACCGACGACACGCGGTCGTGAGCACCGCGCAGAACCTGTACCATTGGGTGTCGCCGTCGCGAGACGGTGTCAGGAGAATTCGCCTAGTGGCCTATGGCGCACGCTTGGAAAGCGTGTTGGGTGCAAGCCCTCGGGGGTTCGAATCCCCCATTCTCCGCAGCGAACGAACAGCACGAACGAAGGACCCGCACCGGCTCGGTGTGGGTCCTTCGTCGTTCCGCAGGCGCAGTGGTCCCCCACCCGGCGGACCAGCACGTGCCCTGGTGCCCCTGCGTTGGCCGGGAAACGCTGATCAGGGGTGGAACGGGCTGTCCCCGATACCCGTCGGTCGCCTATGCTGGCCGAGCGAACGGCTCCGGGACGAGCCGACCGCGGTGCATCGAGCGGCAGGGGCGTCGCTCGGAAGGCGTGCTGGTCAGCGTGCCCGGAACACCCGAGGGGACGAGGAGACGCGCCATGGGGGAAACCACCGTGCCGGCGGCCGTGCCCGTTCGCCTGTCCGTCTTCGACACGGTCCTCCGCCCGCGCCGCTCGCTCGTCCGCTCCACGGCGCTGAGCATCGCCTTCTCGGCCGTGCCGCTCGCCGTCGCCCTGGTCTGGGTCTCGTTCCCGTTCCGCACCTGGGCTGTCTTCGCCGGCATCGTCGTCGCGATGGCCGCGGCCGTCGGCGTCGTGTTCGTCCGGCTGCACACCGCGTTCATCGGGATCGACGACGACGGCGTGACGATCCGCGGGGTGCTCACCGCGCACCGCCGGATCCCCCGTGACCGCGTGCACAGCCTGGTCCTCGCCACGACGTTCGGCTCGTCGGTGGACCGGACCGTGCGAGAACTCGTCGCGTTCGACCGGATCGGCACCCACCTGTTCCGGCTCCGGGCCGACGTCTGGGGCGACGACGGACTCGACCGGGTGGTCGACGCGCTCGGCGTGCAGGTCGTCGAGGACGCTCGGCCGGTCTCGGTCCGCACCTTCGCGAAGCGGTACCCGACGAGCCGCGCCTGGTACGAGCAGCGTGCGGCGTTCCTGCTCGTCGGCGGCCTCGTCGTGCTGGTCGTCGGCGGGCTGCTCGCCGTCGAGTTCGCCGGCCTCGACGCCCGCTGAACCAGCCGCACGGCAACGGTCAGCGTCGCCGCCGCAGCGTCGAGAAGATCCCCCGGACCACTTCTTTCGCGATGGTCCCGCCGAGCCCTGCGCCGAGCAGATCGGTCAGCGGGTCGTCCGCGGAGCGCCGCGTCCCGGGCCGGGTCGTCCGACCGGAACCACCGGTCCGACCGGAACGCCGCGACTCCGACGCCCGCTCGGCACGCTCGAACTCCCGCTGTTGCCGTTCGAACTCCCGCTGGGCCTCGACCGCCGACGCGTCCGCGGCGGTGTCGGCAGCGGCGGCTTCGGCAGCAGCAGCGGCCTCGGCGGCCGCGGCCTCCATGCGACGCGCGAGCACCTCGTGGGCCGAGTCCGGGTCGACGCGGGTGCCGTAGGTCGCCAGGAGCGGTGAGGCCTGCACCCGGGCGGCCATCTCGTCGGCCGGCATCGGGTCCATCGACCCCTGCGGTGCGCGCAGCCGGGTCCACGCGACCGGGGTCGGAGCACCACGTTCGTTCATCACCGTGACGATCGCCTCACCGGTCGCGAGCGACGTGAGCACCTCCCCCAGGTCGTAGTCGCTCGTCGGGTACGTCGACACCGTCGCCCGGAGCGCCTTCGCGTCGTCCGGCGTGTGCGCGCGGAGCTGGTGCTGGATGCGCGATCCGAGCTGCGCGAGCACGTCGTTCGGCACGTCCTTCGGGGTCTGCGTCACGAAGAAGACCCCGACGCCCTTCGACCGGATGAGCCGAACGGTCCGCACGATCTGCTCGGTGAAGTCCTTCGACGCACCGCTGAACAACAGGTGCGCCTCGTCCAGGAAGAACACGAGCTTCGGCTTCTCCTGGTCGCCGACCTCGGGCAGCTCGTTGAACAGGTCGGCCAGCAACCACATCAGGAACGTCGAGAAGACCTCCGGCCGGTCCTGCACACCGGGCACCTCGAGCAGGCTGACGATCCCCCGCCCGTCCGCCGCCGTCCGCAGGAACACCTGTGTGTCGATCTCGGGCTCGCCGAAGAACTGGTCGGCACCCTGGTCGGCGAAGGTGACGAGCTCGCGCAGGATCACCCCGGCGGTCTGCTTCGACAGGCCCCCGAGCTCGGCGAGTTCCCCCTTGCCCTGGTTGCTCACCAGGAACGTCAGCACGCTCCGCAGGTCGTCGAGGTCCACCAGCGCGAGGCCCTGCTGCGCGGCGTAGTGGAACACCAGCCCGAGCGAGGACTCCTGCGTGTCGTTCAGCCCGAGCACCTTCGACAGCAGCAGCGGTCCGAAGCCCGACACGGTGGCACGGATCGGCACGCCGGTGCCCTGCCCGCCCAGCGAGAACAGTTCGGCCTGGCTCGCGACGCCCTGCCACTGCTGACCGATGCCCGCGGTGCGGTCGAGGAGCTTGTCGTTCGCCTGCCCCGCGACGGCCAGACCCGACAGGTCGCCCTTGACGTCGGCGGCGAACACGGGCACCCCGTTCGCCGCGATCTGCTCGGCGAGCACCTGGAGCGTCCGGGTCTTGCCGGTGCCGGTCGCCCCCGCCACCAGCCCGTGCCGGTTCAGCATCGCGAGCGGGATCCGGACCTGCACGTCGGGCACCGCTGCGCCGTTGACCAGGGCGCCGAGTTCGATCGCGCCGCCGTCGACGGCGTAGCCGTCGCGGATCGCGGCGACCGCGTCCGGTCCGAGCGGGCCGGCTTCGGCACGGACGGGAGGCACGGTGCCGGTCGCCGTCGTCGCCACCGGATCCGGGGCGGTCGCGTCGACCGCCCCGGCAGGGGCGGTCGCGTCGACCCGCGCGCCAGGGGTGGTGGGAACCGGTGCGACCGGAGCGGTGGGCTCCGCGTCGGGCGCGAGCCGCGCCTCCTGGCCGGTGGGTGGCGGGGACCCGACGACCGCGGGTTCCGCGTCGGCGGTCAGGCTCGCCTGTTCCTCCGCCGTCAGGGCGGCGGCGAGCTCCTCGGCGCGCAGCACCGCTTCGTCGGCGAGCCGACGTGCCTCGTCGGCAGCCTGCCTCGCTGCCTCGGCAGCCGCCCGTGCCCGCTCCGTCGCGTCGCTCATGGGCACAGCCTAGGGAGTCTGACCCGCGGCGGTTCGGGGTCAGTGCGTGAGCGCGGGGACCGTCCTGGGGCGGACCACGAACCAGAGCACGAGGATCGCGACGGCGGCGGTCGACGCCATCACGATCGCCATCGGGCTGGCCGTCGTGATGCCGAGCCAGCCGACCACCGGCGAGATGAGCCCGGCGACGCCGAAGTTCAGGGCGCCGAGTACCGAGGCGGCGGTCCCCGCCTCTTTCCCGTGGGCGGCGAGACCGATGACCTGGACGAGCGGGAACGAGAACCCGCACGCGGCGATGAAGAACCAGAGCGGCACGAGCACGCCGACCAGACCGGCACCGAGCTGGTCGAGGACGATGATCGCGAGCGACGCCAGCAGCAGGGTCGCGGTCGAGCACGCCAGGATCCACTGCGGACCGACACGCTGGGCGAGCCGCGACGAGATCTGCACACCGAGGACGACCCCGACCGAGTTGACCGCGAAGAGCAGTCCGTACTGTTGCGCGTCGAGACCGTAGACCTGCTGGAACAGGAACGGCGACGCGCTGAGGTACGAGAACAGGCCGCTGAACACCATCGCGCCGATGAGCGCGACGCCGACGAAGATCCGGTCGGAGAACAGCGCCTTGTAGCGCTGGCCGATGGTGGAGTGCCCGGCCTCGTGCCGGCGGGCCGGCGGCAGGGTCTCGACGATGAGCAGGACCGAGGCGATCACCACGGCGAGGCCGTAGCAGGCGAGGAAGACGAAGATGCCGCGCCAGCTGGTGAACTGCAGCATCTGCGAACCGATGAGCGGCGCGAGGATCGGCGCGAGGCCGTTCACCATCGCCAGCCGGGACAACATGCGCACCAGCGGCTTGCCGCCGAACAGGTCGCGCACCGTCGCCATCGCCACCACACCACCGGCCGCGGCACCCATGCCCTGCAGCACGCGGAACACCGCGAGCAGTTCGATGTCCGGTGCGGTCGCCGCACCGATCGAGGCGGCGATGTGCACCGTCGTCGCGATGATCAGCGGCAGGCGGCGGCCCACCTTGTCGCTCCACGGGCCGACCAGGAGCTGCCCGATGGCGAAGCCGAGCGTCGTCGCGGTGAGCGTCAGCTGGACCGCGCCGTCGGTGACGCCGAACTGGTCCTTGATCGCCGGGAACGCCGGCAGGTAGAGGTCGATCGTGAACGGACCGAGCGCCGTCAGGGCGCCCAGGACGAAGACGTAGACGAGCCGCTGCCTGCGGGAGAGCGAGTCTCCCGGGTGCAGGACGACCCGGAGCGAACCGGTGGTGGCGGGCGCGGTCACGAGACAGGAGTCCTTCGACGATGAGGGGGCGGAGGGTGATCGCGGGCCGATCGAATCGATTCGTCCGCGGAACCATCCTACGGTTGCCCGTGTGTGCTCGGCGCCGCCGGTGCCGGCCGCCCGCGTGAAGCGGCTCGTGCTGTCCCGCTGCCGCGCGCGGACCATGCGGTAGCGTCGGACTGCTCGGGGGCCTTCCGGGTGAAGCGGATCAGAAGGGGGTGGGCGTCATGGTGGATGCCCGGATCCTGCACACCACAGCAGCACTGCGCGAGGCGATCCTGCGTCTCGCCGCAGACCGACCGGTCTCGGAGATCACCGTCGCCGACGTCACACGTGCCGCAGGGATCAACCGCGCCACGTTCTACTCGCACGCGGTCTCCCCCGGGTCGTTGCTCGCCGACGTCCTGACGCCGGAGCTCGACCGCATCCGGCAGGAGGACGCCGACGACCGCCGGGCCGCCGCCGACCGCGGCGCCGGAGCCGACGAACTCGCGACCATCACCCGGCGCGGCATCAACGCCGTCGTCGAGCACGTGATGACGCACCGCGACATCTACGGCAAGGCCCTCCCCGACCCGAACGACGCCTCGCTGCACCGGCTGCTCGTCGAGCACTTCACGGTGTCGAGCGCCCTGCACATCCGCGAGCTCGACCCCGCCCGTCGGCCTGACCTGCTCGACGACGTCGCCGCGGGGTTCGTGGCGCAGGGGTTCGTCGGGGCGATCGAGGCCTGGCTCGCCGGGCCCCGACGGTCGCGGAAGGCGCTGGTGGAGACGATCACGCTGTCGTTCCCGGCGTGGTGGAGCTGAGCGGACTGCTCCTACTCGGCGTCGGCCGTCTCGCCGTCGGTGGGCTCGCTCTCCGGCTTCTCACCACGCTGCAGGGACTGCACGACCTGGACCGCCGCCGCCGCGGTGGCCGCGTCGTCGCCCTCTGACGGCACGCGGTAGTCGGCGGACACCCCGTCGCCACCGGTGCCGGTCGCGGGCAGCGGATCCCCGAGTGACACCACCACGACCCCGGCGTCGTGGGCGGTCTGGACCACGCCGGTCAGTGCAGAGGCCCGGGCGGGGTGCACGAGCAGAGCCTTGGCGCCCTTGCGGACGAGCTGGGCGACCGCGGTCCGCTGGGATGCAGCGGCACCCGATGCCGGAGCGACGCGGACGTCGGGCCGGAACCCGGCGTCGGCCAGGTCGGTGCGGAGCCGGTCGGCCAGGGCCGCGTCGTCGTGGACCAGGACGACACCGATCACTGCCTGCTGGTCGAAGCCCCCGTCGGAGCTCGTCAGGTCGGTGCTCTGCACCGGCGTGGGGGCAGCCGACGTCGTCCCCTGGCACCCGGCCAGGGTCAGGGCCGCCGCCAGGGCGACGGTCACGGCGACGATGCGCAGCACGGTGTCTCCTCTTCGGTCCGGTCTGCCACGCTACCCGGCGGCCGGGCCCTGCGACGACGACACGGCTCCGCCCGGGCCCGCCGAGGCCGTCGTCGCTGGTGCCGGCACGGGACCGAGCCTTCGGACGGCCGCGATCGCGACGCCAGCGAAGCCGATCATCGCCGCGAACACCAGCGGGAACGACACCGTCCCGTCGGCTCCGCCGGTCGCGGTGAAGAGCAGGCCGGTCACCGCGAGGCCGATCACGCTGCCCGCGGCGTCCGCGATCGTCAGGGCCGAGCTCGCGAACCCGTCGTCGCCCTCACCCGAGAAGCGCAGGGTCAGCATCGACGCGCGGGGGTAGATCGCCCCCATGCCCGCGCCGCCGACGAACCAGCCGGCGACCAGCACCCACCACGACAGGTCGAACGTGGCCACCGCGAGCGCTGCGACCAGGCTCACGAGCACGAGTGCGAGTCCGACCCCGAAGGTCCGACGAGCGGTGAGCCGCTGCTCCCCCAGGCGGCCGTGCGCCCAGCTCGACGCGGCCCAGCTGATCGCCGCCACCGTCAAGGCGAGTCCGGCAGCCGACGGTGACAGCCCGTGTTCGGCCTGCAGCAGGAACGGCACGTACGCCTCGCTCCCGAAGAAGGACGCGGCGACGAGCCCCCGCAGCAGCACGACCGACGGCAACCCGGCCGCGGCCCGGAACGTGCCGGTCGGCAGCAGCGGCCGCAAGGCGAACCAGGTGCCGACCAGCCCGACGACGACGGCCGCGACCATGCCCCACGGGGTCAGGTCGGGCGCGACGTTGAGCAGCAGGATCGACACGGCCGCGGCCACCGACCAGCTGATCCGGGCCCGCTGCCACGGTGGGCGGAGCGCCGCCGCCGGAGGGTGCAGCCGGCCGAGCGTCGGCACGAGCAGGACGAACGCGGCGAGCGCGATCACCAGGGCCCCGGCGAACACCCAGTGCCAGTTCCAGGTGTCGGTGACGATGCCGGCCAGGGCAGGGCCGATCAGTGCCGGTACCACCCAGGCGGCGGCGAACCCGGCGAACACCGGTCCGTGCAGCTCCGCGGGGAAGATCCGGGCGACCAGCACGTACAGCACCACGTCGATGGCCCCGGCGCCGAAGCCCTCGATGAGCCGCCCGGCCAGGAACACCTCCATGGTCGGCGCGAGCATCACCACGGCGGTCCCCACCGCGAAGAACACCGCCGACACCCAGGCCACGATCCGGCCGCCCGCGCGGTCGCTCCAGTTGCCGGCGAGCACCATGCCGGGCACCCCGGCGGCGAGCGGGGCGGCGAAGGCGAGCGCGTACAGGGTCTCGCCGTCCAGGTCGCGGCTGATCACCGGCATGATCGTCGTCATCGCCAGGTTCTGGAACGCCGCGACGCCGACGATCGCGACCATGCCGATCGTCGCCAGGGCGTACGGCCCGCTCAACAGGCTGGTCCGCGACGCCGTCGTGCTCACCCGATCATCGTAGGGGCGGCCGCCGACGACGCGTCAGCGTGTCCCGCGGGTGCGCGTCAGCGCGGCAGCAGGTCCCCCGTCAGCGCGGCAGCAGGCCCCGCGTCAGCGCGTCAGCGTCAGCGTCAGCGCGTCAGCGTCAGCGTCAGCGTCAGCGTCAGCGTCAGCGTCAGCGTCAGCGCGCCAGCGCCTGCTCCAGGTCTGCCACCAGGTCGCCGGCGTCCTCGATGCCCACCGACAGCCGCACGACGTTCTCCGGCACGGCCAGTTCGGTGCCCTTCACCGACGCGTGGGTCATCTCGCTCGGGTACCCGATGAGCGACTCCACACCGCCGAGCGACTCGGCCAGGGCGAACAGCTCCGTCGACTCCGCGAACCGCTTGGCGGCCTCGGCACCACCGGACAGGGCGACCGAGAGCATCCCGCCGAACCCGCGCATCTGACGGGCGGCGACGTCGTGCCCCGGGTGGTCGGGCAGGCCCGGGTAGTAGACGCGCTCGACACCCGGCGCGACGACGAGGGCCTCGGCGACGGCCTGCGCGTTCCGCGAGTGCCGCTCCATCCGCACGGCGAGCGTCTTGATGCCACGGGTGGTCAGGTAGGCGTCGAACGGCGACGAGATCGCACCGGCGCCGAACTGCAGGAACTGCACCTTCGCCGCGAGCTCCTCGTCCGCGAGCACGACGGCGCCGCCGACGACGTCGGAGTGTCCGCCGAGGTACTTCGTGGTCGAGTACACGACGACGTCGGCGCCGAGCGACAGCGGCTGCTGCAGGTACGGCGACGCGAAGGTGTTGTCGACGACCACCAGCGCGCCCGACTCGTGCCCGAGGGTCGCGAGCGCGGCGATGTCGGCGATCTTCATGAGCGGGTTCGTCGGCGTCTCGACCCAGAGCACGGTGGTGGCCGGTGCGCCCTGCAGCGCTGCCCGGACCTGGTCGAGGTCGCTCATGTCGACGACGACGAGTTCGACGCCCCACGGCACGTGCAGCCGGCTCACCAGGCGGTGGGTGCCGCCGTACACGTCGTTGCCCATCACGACGCGGCCACCGGGGACCAGCGCGGCGCGGAGCAGGGCGTCCTCGGCGGCGAGTCCGGACGCGAACGACGACGCCGCGACGCCACCGTCCAGATCGGCCAGGAGCACCTGCAGCGAGTCACGCGTCGGGTTGCCGGCGCGGGAGTACTCGTAGCCGTTGCGCATGCCACCGACGCCGTCCTGCACGTAGGTCGACGTCAGGTGGATCGGCGGGATGACGGCGCCGGTGGTCTCGTCGGGCTCCTGGCCGGCGTGGACGGCCCGGGTGCTGAACTCGGTCATGCTCGGTGGTTCCTTACTCGGAGAGGTAGGTGAGGAGGTCGTGCCGGGTCAGCACGGTGACGGGTTTGCCGTCCGCGACGACGAGGAACGCGTCGGCCGACTCGAGCGCACGGCGAGCCGCTGACACCGACTCGCCGACGCCGATGAGCGGCAGTGGGTCGCCGACGAAGTCCGACAGGGCGTCCGACATCTTCGCGGTACCGGTGAAGACCTGCTCGAGCAGTGCCTTCTCCTCGACGGCACCGACGACCTCGCCGATGACGACCGGCGGCTCCGCGTTGAGCACGGGCATCTGCGAGACGCCGTACGTGGTCATGATGTCGACGACGTCGCGCACGGTGTCCGTCGGGTGCGCGTGCACCAGGTCGGGCAGGCGGCCGTCCTTGCCGGCGATGAGCGAGCCGACGGTGCGCTCGTCGTCGGTCTCGGCGAACCCGTACGAGCGCATCCACCGGTCGTTGAAGATCTTGCCGAGGTACCCACGTCCGCCGTCCGGCAGCAGCACCACCACGACGTCGTCCTCGGTCAGGTCACGGGCCGCGCGGAGTGCCGCGACGACGGCCATGCCGCTCGACCCGCCGACGAGCAGTCCTTCTTCGCGCGCCAGACGACGGGTCATCGCGAAGGAGTCGCCGTCCGACACGGCGATGATCTCGTCCGGCACGCCGGCGTCGTAGGCGCTCGGCCAGAAGTCCTCGCCGACGCCCTCGACCAGGTACGGACGACCGGTGCCGCCGGAGTACACGGAGCCCTCGGGGTCGGCCCCGACGATGCGGACGCCGCCGCCGGACGCCTCCTTCAGGTACCGTCCGGTGCCCGAGATCGTGCCGCCGGTACCGACGCCCGCGACGAAGTGGGTGATCTGCCCCTCGGTGTCGCGCCAGATCTCCGGACCGGTGGTCTCGTAGTGGCTGCGGGGGCCGTTCGGGTTGGCGTACTGGTTCGGCTTGTAGGCGCCCGGGATCTCCTGCACGAGCCGGTCCGACACCGAGTAGTAGGACTCGGGGTCCTCGGGCGCGACCGCGGTCGGGGTGACGACGATCTCGGCGCCGTACGCCGTCAGGACGTTGCGCTTGTCCTCGCCGACCTTGTCGGGCAGCACGAACACGCACCGGTAGCCGCGCTGCTGTGCGACCAGGGCCAGGCCGACGCCGGTGTTGCCGGAGGTCGGTTCGACGATGGTGCCGCCGGGACGCAGGTCGCCGGAGGCCTCGGCCGCGTCGATGATCCGGGTGGCGATGCGGTCCTTCGACGACCCACCGGGGTTCAGGTACTCGACCTTCACAAGGATGGTCGCCCGCACCCCCTCGGTCACCCGGTTGAGCTTGACGAGCGGGGTGTCGCCGACCAGGTCGACGACGGAGTTCGCGTAACGCACGGCATGGAGTCTAGGACGCGGTCCCCGCGTCGCGCTGGGATGTGTCGTGCGCGGAAAACGCATCCTGATCGCCCCGCCGGTTGCCCCGCCCTGGTCGCGCTGCGCGGCGGACGGGAGGCCCGTGCGGACGCCTCCCCGGGCCTCCTGTCCGGCCCCCGGTCCGGACCGCCGCCGTCAGGGGCGGACGACGTCCGCCGTCGTGTTCTGCTGCCGGTGCAGCTGCGCGTACGTGCCGTCGAGGGCCAGGAGTTCGTCGTGTGTGCCCTGCTCGACGATCCGGCCGTGGTCGAGGACGAAGATGACGTCGGCGTCGCGGATCGTGGAGAGCCGGTGCGCGATCGAGATGGTGGTCCGACCGGCCGCCGCGGTGTCGAGGGCCGTCTGCACGACGTGTTCGGAGATGGAGTCGAGCGCACTGGTGGCCTCGTCGAGGACGAGCACCGGCGGGTCCTTGAGCATGACCCGGGCGATGGCGATGCGCTGCTTCTCGCCACCGGACAGCCGGTAGCCGCGCTCCCCCACGACGGTGTCGTAGCCGTCCGGGAACGACGCGATCGTGTCGTGGATGTTCGCCGCGCGGGCCGCTCGCTCGAGCTCGTCGTCGGTGGCGTCGGGCTTGGCGTACCGCAGGTTCTCGCCGATCGTGGCGTGGAACAGGTACGTCTCCTGGCTGACGATGCCGACGTGCCGCATGAGGTCCTCGTGCACCAGGTCGCGGACGTCCTGGCCGGCGAACCGCACGGACCCCTCGGTGGCCTCGTACAGCCGGGGCACCAGGTAGGACACCGTCGTCTTGCCGGCGCCGGAGGGCCCGACGAAGGCGGCGAACTGCCCGGGGTGGAGCTCGAACGACACCCCGCGCAGGGTCGGCTTGTCGGCTTCACCGTCGGGGTAGGTGAAGACGACGTCCTCGAAGGCGACGTGGCCGACCTTCGACTCGTCCACGGGCTGCGCGGTCGGCGAGTCCGTGATGGCCGGCTCGAGGTCGAAGTACTCGAAGATGCGGGCGAAGAGCGCACCGGAGGTCTGCAGGTCGAGGACCACGCGCAACAGCCCGACCGTCGGGAACAGCAGGCGGGACTGCACCGTCGTGAACGCGACGATCGTGCCGGCCGTGATCGGGACGTCGCCGAGGATCAGGTACGCGGCGACGACGTAGATGATCGCCGGGATGATCGACAGGAAGATCTGCACGATGGCGAAGAACCACTGCCCCGACATCTGCTGCCGAACCTGCAGGGTGATCTGGTTGCGGTTCTCGTCCCCGTAGCGGCGGGTCTCGCTGGCCTGCTGGTTGAAGCTCTTCGCGAGCAGGATGCCGGAGACGCTCAGGGCCTCTTGCGTGATGGCCGTCATGTCGGACAGCGATTCCTGCGTCTGCCCGGCGATCCGCGCCCGCACCTGCCCGACCCGCCGCTGCGCGATGACGAGCAGCGGGAGCAAGACCACCGCGACAAGCGTCATCTGCCAGCTCAGCAGCAGCATCGCGACCACGGCGGCGATCACGGTCACGGTGTTGCCGAGCACCGACGAGATCGTGTTGTTCAGCACGCTCGCCACACCGCCGACGTCGTTCTGCAGGCGCGACTGGATGACGCCGGTCTTGGTGCGGGTGAAGAACGCGAGTTCCATCCGCTGCAGGTGCGCGAACAGGCGCATCCGCATCGCACCCATGACCTTGTTGCCGACGGTCGCGGTCAGGTACGTCTGCCACACGCCGACCCCGGCGCTCGCGATCCAGAGCAGGACCATGGCGGACACGAGCTCGACCAGCACCGGGACGTCGGGGCGGCCGGACGGCGGGAACAGCCCGCGGTCGAACGCCTGCTGGGTGAGCAGCGGTGGCACGACCGAGATGGCCGCGCCGACCAGCACGAGGACGATCGTGAGCCCGATCGCCCGGCGGTGCGGCTCGAAGAGCGCGGCGATGCGACGGACCAGGTGCGGGATCTTCGGCGCCTCGGCGTTGGCGGCCTTCTGCGCGCGGAAGTCACCGCTCGAGATGCGTCCGCTCCCGCGCGGACCACCACCCCGCCCGCTGTGTCCCATGCTCATGGAGCCACCGTAGCCCCGCGCTCGGACATCGACCGTCCTCTCCACAGCACCGCAGTATTTGACCCCGTTCAGGGGGCGTGCGAGCATGTGCCGTCCCCGTCCCCGCACCACCGAGGTCCCATGTCGTCCGCGCCGTCACGTCCCACGTCCCTGGGGGCGCAGCTCGCCCGCCGCAAGCCGATCGAGCAGCTGCAGGCCGAAGCCTCCCGCGGGGTGAACGGTGAACCGCTCCGTCGGTCGCTCGGGGTCTGGCAGCTGACGATGATCAGCGTCGGGGCCACGCTCGGCACCGGCATCCTGGTCGTCCTCGGTACCGCGGTCCCGCTCGCCGGTCCCGCGGTCTGGATCTCGTTCGTCGTCGCGGGGATCGCCGCGCTGCTCTCGGCGCTGTCGTACGCCGAGATGGCCGGTGCCGTCCCGACCTCGGGGTCCAGCTACTCGTACACCTACGCCACGATGGGCGAGGGCATCGCCTGGATCTGCGGCTGGTGCCTGGTGCTCGAGTACGCCGTCTCGGTGGCCGCGGTCGCCGTGGGTGCCAGCGAGTACGTCGACGAGACCCTCCGCGTGTTCGGGCTGCACCTGCCCACCGCGCTCGCCGCTCCCCCGGTCGACGGCGGCGTGGTCAACCTGCCCGCCGCGGTCCTGGTCCTGCTCGCCACCGTCGTGCTGCTGCCAGGAGCCCGCGAGAGCGCCTGGGTGAACACGGTAATGGTGGTCGTGAAGATCGCCCTGCTGGTCTTCTTCGTCGTCGTGGCGTTCACGGCGTTCCGGGCGCAGAACTTCGAGCCGCTCGCACCGATGGGCGCCGCCGGGGTCACCGCAGCGGCGTCACGGCTGTTCTTCTCGTACATCGGCTTCGACGCGGCCTCGACCGCAGGTGAAGAGGCGAAGAACCCCCGCCGTGACCTGCCACGGGCGATCATCGGCTCCATCGCGCTCATCACGGCGCTGTACATCCTGGTCGCGATCGCCGCCATCGGGGCCCGCTCGTGGACGGCGTTCTCGTCGTCCGAGGCGTCGCTCGTCCGCATCGTGGTCGACGTCACGGGGCAGCCGCTCGTCGCCCTCGTGTTCTCGATCGGGGCGGTCGTCGCCATCGCCAGTGTCGTGCTCACCGTCCTGTACGGCCAGACCCGCATCCTGCTCACGATGTCCCGCGACGGCCTGGTTCCGAAGGTCTTCGGCCGGGTCTCCCGCCGCACCGGCACCCCGATCGCGAACACGCTGATCATCGGCATCGCCGTGACGATCGTCGCCGCGCTCGTGCCCCTCGGGGAGCTCGCCGACGCCACGAGCATCGGGACCCTGGTCGCCTTCGCCCTGGTGAACGTCTCCGTCATCGTGCTCCGTCGCTCGCAGCCCGACCTGGAGCGCTCGTACCGGGTGCCGCTGTTCCCCGTCGTCCCGATCCTCGGCGCCCTGAGCTGCGTGCTGCTCGCGGTGTTCCTCGGCGCCACCACCTGGATCGCGTTCGGCATCTGGATGGTCGCCGGCGCCCTGCTCTACCTGGCCTACGGCCGCCGCCACAGCACGCTGCGCTGACGCGCCCCCTGCCCCGCCCCGCGGCCGCGCCTCCGCGCCGCCGCCCCGACCCGCCCAGCGCCGCCCAGCCGCCAAAGCGACAGGGTGCCGCCAACTGTTCGCAGACATCTGTCGCTCTGCCAGGAGGCCCGGCTGGACGCCGGTAAGAAGCGTCGCTTTGGCAACACGATCGGTCTCACCTCCGCCGTGCAACCGACGACCGCAGCGGTCAGCGGCACGGCACGCCGTGCTGTCGGAACAGCGAACGGAGCCGTTCCGGTGCCACGACGTGCTCCCAGTAGACACGAACGAAGCCGTTCACCTCCGATTGACCCCGGACACGGTCTTCGCGCTGCTTCTCGCTCCACACCGCTTCAGCGCCGGTCCGCCCTCCGAGCATCCCGGGGTCCTCGTACTTCTGCCGACCGTCGAACTCCACGACGATGCCCTGGCGTGGCAGCCAGAAGTCCACGCGGTCGACACGGCCGTCCGGCGAGCGGAACTCGTGCTGAGGCTCCCAGTCTGGACAGTGCAACTCGGCAGCGCGGACGGCCAGGTACGACTCCCCGACCGACTCGTGGCGCGCATCACAGATCGCCAGGGCCTGCTCGACCCGCACCGCACCCCACGGACCTCCGGCGGCGCACATGTGCTCGAGTTCCCCGCGTCCGACACCGCTCCGTAATGCGTGGTCCAACCCGACGACTGCGTCGGCGAGGGTGCCCCGCCGAGCGTTCTCGACGGTGGTCTGCGCCAGAGACGTGAACGGGACACCGTGGAACAGCTTCCCCGATCGTTCGGGCACACCGGCGTGGACGGTCAGGCTCACCCGGTGCTGGTCGTGCTCGATCCCGGCGTCGACGGCCTGGACACGATCGGGCCACGGATCGAGTCGTGGCAGACCGAGCACCGCGGCAGCCGAGTCGAGAGCGAACACCGCGTCGGTCCGGAGCAACGGGATGACGGCCCGCATCCGGACGAGGTGTCGCGAGCGACCGTCCAGAGCTTCCCACGGTGCGCGTTCGACGTAGACGCCATGCCGGACGCGCACGAGCTCATGGGCCCGCTGCCGTCGCTGGAGGTGGCGGGCGCCAGCCCGGTCGAGGTCGTTCGTGCGGAGGATCTTGACGGCGTTGGCGGGGTGCATGACAGCACACTGTCGCTCGGAACGACCGGTCTCAGGAGCCTGCGCCAATCTGTGGACAACCGCCGCGCCTCCCGGCGGTCAACAGTGTCCTGGCAAAGCGACAGATCTCAGCAGTCCCCGACCGATTGTGCTGCCATCACGACAGAATCCTGCGAACAGTTGGCGCCACTCTGTCGCTATCGCGGAGCACCCCCGCAAGCCGCACACAGCCCCCACCCCGCACACGACGAAGGCCGCCACCCCGAGGGGCAGCGGCCTTCGTGACCGGAACGGTCGAGACTACGCGAGCTCGATCGTGGCGCCAGCGGCCTCGAGGGTCGCCTTCGCCTTGTCGGCGGTCTCCTTGTTCGCACCCTCGAGGATCTTGGCGTCGGCGGTCTCGACGAGCGCCTTGGCCTCACCGAGGCCGAGCGACGTCAGGCCACGGACCTCCTTGATGACCTGGATCTTCTTGTCACCAGCGGACTTGAGGATGACGTCGAACTCGGTCTTCTCCTCAGCGGCCTCGGCCGGGGCAGCGGCGGCCGGAGCGGCAGCAGCGGCCGGGGCAGCAGCGGTGACCTCGAAGACCTCTTCGAACTTCTTCACGAAGTCCGAGAGCTCGATGAGCGTGAGCTCCTTGAAGGCCTCGATGAGCTCGTCCTGCGAAAGCTTCGCCATGATTTTCTCCTACTACTAGCTAGTACGTGTGGTTGATGAACGCGAGCCTGATCAGGCCGCGGACTCCTGCTTCTCGCGAAGGGCGTCCACGGTGCGGACGGCCTGCGAGAGGGGTGCCTGGAACAGGTACGCAGCACCGAACAGCGAGGCCTTGAGTGCGCCGGCGAGCTTGCCGAGCAGCACTTCACGGGACTCGAGGTCGGCGAGCTTGTCCACCTCGGTCGCGGTGAGCGGGTTACCGTCGAAGTAACCGCCCTTCACCACGAGCTCGGGGTTCGCCTTGGCGAATGCACGCAGCGACTTCGCGACGGCGACGGTGTCACCGTGGACGAAGGCGAGAGCGGACGGACCGGCGAGTTCGTCGTCGAACGACGAGATGCCGGCGTTGTTCGCCGCGATCTTGGTCAGCGTGTTCTTCACCACGGCGTACGTGGCGTGCTCACGGATCGAGTTGCGGAGCTCCTTGAGCTGCGCGACCGTGAGACCGCGGTACTCGGTGAGCAGAACGGCGTTCGAGCTACGGAAGGACTCCGTGAGCTCGGCGACCGCAGCTTCCTTGTTCGCCATGGTTCTCCTTGGGGGTCTTGCCGGCAGCCCCAGGTCCACGAACGAAAAAAGCTCCGGCGCAGAGGCTCGGAGCTGCTCTCACCAGATGGTGGGAGTGGTTCGGAACACCTGCGCGGGATGCCTCACGAGTGAGGACCTTCGGTCACGATGTTCACAAACACGTTGCAAGCAGCACGACATCCGGCGGTCTTTGGCTTCGACAAGAGTAGCAGATGCCGTGGACGAGACCAAACAGCGGTCGGGAGGCGCGGTGCGGGCCCGCCCCGCGCCTCCCCTCCGTCAGTGGGTGCGGTCCACCGCAGCGGGCGTCGCCGACCAGTCGGCGGACCCGGCCCCCTCGGCCGGCTCGGCCGACGACGACGACGACGCGACCGACCCCGCCGCGGCAGCAGCCGCAGCGGGGTCGCGCGGCAGGTGCACCGTGAACACCGTGTCCCCGGGCTCGCTCGTGACCTCGACCCGCCCGCCGTGCGCCTGCACGACCGCGGCGACGATGGCGAGCCCGAGCCCGGTCGACCCGACCGTGCGGGAGCGCGAGCTGTCGGCACGGGCGAACCGCTCGAACAGCTTCGGCAGGAACTCCGGGTCGATGCCCTGGCCGGTGTCGCGCACGGTCAGGTCCACGCCGCCGTCGACCGGGGCGAGCCCGACCGTGATGCGGGTGCCCTCGGGCGTGTGGGTCCGGGCGTTCGTGACGAGGTTGACGATGACCTGGTGCAGGCGTGCGGCGTCCCCCGTGATGGTGACCGGCTCCGGTGGGACGTCGACCTCGATGGGGTGTTCGGGTGAGGCAGCGTGGGCGTCGTTCACGGCGTCGAGCACCAGGCCGGTCAGGTCGACCTCGGCGAACTGGATCTCGCGGCCCTCGTCGAGTCGGGCGAGGAGCAGCAGGTCCTCCACCATCGAGGTCATCCGGATGGACTCGGACTCGATGCGGCTCATCGCGTAGACGACGTCCCTCGGCAGGTCGCCGCCCATGCGCCGGGTGAGCTCGGCGTACCCGCGCACCGAGGCGAGCGGGGTCCGGAGCTCGTGCGAGGCGTCGGCGACGAACTGGCGCACCTTCTGCTCCGAGCGTTCCCGCGCCTGCATCGCACTGCCGATGTGCCCGAGCATCCGGTTGAAGGCGCTGCCGACCCGGCCGACCTCGGTGCGGGGGTCGGTGTCCGGCACACGGACACCGTCGAGGGCGTCACTGCGGTCGAGCGGCATGCGCGCGACGGTCGAGGCGGTCTCGGCGACGCGGTCGAGCGGCCGCAGGGAGCGCCGGACCACGAGGGCGGCGACCAGTGAGGCGGCGAGGAGTGCGAGTCCGGTGACGACCAGCACGACGCCCAGGAGCTTCCAGACGCTCTCGTAGACGGGTGCCATCGGCAGGCCGACCACGAGCACGGCAGGCCCGACGGTCGCCGCGGTCACCCGGTAGCGACCGAGGTCACCGCCGAGGTCGATGGTGTGTGGACGCCCGTCGACGTGCACCCCGCCGAGCGGCGCGACCACCGGCGCCGAGAGACGCTCGATCCCCCCGGCGTTGTCCAGCACGCTCCCGACGATGACGTCCCCGTTGAGGAAGTAGACCGTCAGGGTCCCGGACGCTTGTCCGGACGGGCGGCCGATGTCCAGACCCGGGCCGCTCCCGCCCTGCTGCTCGACGGATCGCTGCGCACGGTTCGTGGCGAACTGCAGCTGCTCGTCGATCGCGGAGCGCTGGATCGAGAACAACGCGATGATGCTCCCCGCCCCGATCACCGCACTCACGGCGACGACGAGGGCGACGATGCTCAGGACGAGCCGACGCCGCAGGGTCACGAGGTCGGCTTGATGACGTACCCGACGCCGCGCACCGTGTGGATCATCGGCGTCTCGCCGGCGTCGATCTTCTTGCGCAGGTAGGAGATGTAGATCTCGACGACCGAGGACTTGCCGCCGAAGTCGTACGACCACACGCGGTCCAGGATCTGCGCCTTCGAGAGCACGCGACGGGGGTTCCGCATCAGGAAGCGAAGGAGTTCGAACTCGGTGGCCGTCAGTTCGATCGGCCGGCCGGCGCGGTGCACCTCGTACGACTCCTCGTCGAGCACCAGGTCACCGACGACGATGCGGGAGTCTCCGGCCTCGGAGATCGAGATCTGCGAGCGGCGGATGAGCCCGCGCAGACGCGCCACGACCTCTTCCAGGGAGAACGGCTTCGTGACGTAGTCGTCACCACCGGCGGTGAGTCCGGTGACACGGTCCTCGACGGAGTCCTTGGCGGTGAGGAACAGCACCGGGGTGTCGTCGTTGTTCTGCCGCAGCCGGCTCAGCACCTGCAGCCCGTCGAGGTCGGGCATCATCACGTCGAGCACCATCGCGTCGGGCTTGAACTCCCGCGCGGTCGTCAGGGCGTCCTGCCCGCCGTTCGCGCTCTTCACGTCCCAGCCCTCGTACCGCAGCGCCATGGACAACAGGTCGGTGAGGCTGGCTTCGTCGTCGACGACCAGGATGCGCAACGGGGTTCCGTCGGCACGTGTGAGGCGCGGGGCTGCTGCGGGCTGGGAGATGGTCACGTCTTCGAGTATCGAGAAGTTCCTATGAGTCGTCTGTGGCCCAGCCCAGTGCGTTCTGTGGATCGAGGACACGTCCACGGCCCGACGCTCCGTACGTTGGGAGCATGTTGCGATCTGCAGCCTGGCCGTCGTCGGCCCGGCACCTGGAAACCGCGCGGATCGAACGGACGACCGGGAGGCCCGGCTCGACACCGACGGACCGCCTGGCGGTCGCGCAGGCGGTCGCCGCCGCCACCCCGCCCCTGTCCGCCGGCACGGCCGGCGGCTTCTTCGGCACGCTCGCCGCGGTCGCCGCAGCGGACGTCGCCACTGCCCGCACCGTCGAACCGCACCTGGACGCCCTCGGGATCCTGGCGCAAGCCGGGGTCGACGCCCCGGACGGTTCCACCTGGGGCGTCTTCGCCGCCGAGGGCCTGGGGCTGCGGCTCGACGCCGCACCACAGGACGACGGCACGGTCCTGCTCCACGGCAGGAAGCCGTGGTGCTCGCTCGCCTCGACGCTCTCGCACGCCCTGGTCACCGCGCACCTGGGTGACGAACGCGTCCTGGTCGCCGTGGACCTGCGACAGCCGGGCGTCACCGTGCACGACGAGGCCTGGGTCGCACGCGGCATGCCCGACGTGCCGAGCGGACCGGTCGACTTCGACGGTGTCCGGGCACGGCCCGTCGGCGCCCCCGGCTGGTACCTGGAGCGTCCGGGCTTCGCGTGGGGCGGCATCGGCGTCGCGGCCTGCTGGTGGGGCGGCGCGGTCGGGCTTGCACGGGTGCTCCGCGACGCCGCGGCCGCGCACCCGGAGTCCGAGCTGCTGCAGGCGGCCCTCGGTGCCACCGTCGCCGACCTCGCCGACGCCGAGGACGCCCTCGCCGACGCCGCTGCCCGGATCGACGGCTCCGACCCGGCCTCCGACGACACCGACTGGCGGCTGCTCGCCCAGACGGTGCGATCGCGGGTGCGCCGGTCGGTCGACGCGGTGCGCGAACGGGTGGTCGCGACGATCGGCCCGGCACCGCTGACCGCCGATGCCGCCGTCGCCGCGCGGGTCGCCGACCTCGAGCTCTACGTCCTGCAGGACCACGGCGCACGCGACCTCGCCCGCATCGGCCGGATGGTGCTCGAGCGCGGCGGTGTCGCGTGGTGAACTTCGACCACCGCGAACCGGGGACCGACCCGGCGGCGTGGACACGGTTCCTCGACGGCGTGGACGCACCGGCGATCGACCTGGCCGACACCGGGTCCGTGCTCGTCGTCGCACCGCACCCCGACGACGAGACCCTCGGTGCCGGTGGCCTGATCGCGGCGGCTGCGCAGGCCGGCACCCCCGTGCACGTGCTGCTCCTCACCCGCGGCGAGCGCTCGCACCCGGACTCCCCCACGACGACCGCGGAGGCGCTCGCCGCCGCACGCGACGCGGAGTTCGTTGCGGCCGTGCGCGTCCTGCACCCCGACGTCACGTCGACCTCGGTCGGGATCCCGGACGGCACGGCCCGCGAACACCGCGACCGCGTGACGGAGGCCGTCGACCAGGCGCTGGCCGCGGCCGCGCACCCGGTGCTCCTCGTCGCACCGTGGCGTGGAGACGGGCACCGTGACCACCGCATCGCCGGCGAGGTCGCCGAGGCCGCCGCGGCGAGCGCCACCGATGTCGACCTGCTCGCGTACCCGATCTGGGCGTGGCACTGGGACGAGCCGGAGCATTCCGTCGCCCCGTGGGACCGCGCTCGAGCGCTGCCGCTGACCGAGGGCCTCGTCGCCCGGAAGCGTGCCGCCCTCGATGCCTACCCGTCGCAGACCCGGCCGCTCTCGCCCGCGGTCGGCGACGAGGCGATCGTCGACGACCGGCACGCCGCACACCACCTGCGGACGACCGAGTGGTTCTTCGTGCCGGAGTCCGCCGCGTCGCGGTCTCGCGAGTCGTTCGACGCGCACTACGACCGGAAGCCCGAGGGGTGGGACTTCGACGGGTCCTGGTACGAGCAGCGCAAGCGGGCCGTGACACTGGCGGCGCTCCCCCGCCCGCGTTTCCGCTCGGCGCTCGAGCTCGGTTGTGCGACCGGTGTCCTGACCGCCGCCCTGGCCGAACGCGCGGACGACGTGCTCGGCACCGACATCTCGGCGGCACCGCTCGAGCGTGCCGCCCGCCGTGCCCCGACCGCGCGGTTCCTGCAGGCGGCCCTGCCGTCCGAGTGGCCGGAGGGCCGCTGGGACCTGGTGGTGATGTCCGAGGTCGGATACTACCTGTCCCCGGCCGACCTCGACGCCACGATCGACCGCGTGCTCGCCTCGCTCGACGACGACGGCGTGCTCGTCGCCTGTCACTGGCGGCACCCCGACGACGAGGCCGTGTCGAGCGGCGACGCGGTGGACGCGCGGCTGACCGAACGCTGGCCGCGTCCCGCCCTGCTCCGGCACGTGGAAGCGGACTTCGTGCTGAGCGTGCTGCCCGGCCCGGCGGTCACCTCGGTGGCCCGGGCCGAGGGGATCATCCGGTGACCGGACCCCACCACCGACCGCGCATCGACGTGGTCGTCCCGGCGCACGACGAGGCCGACCGGATCGCCGCGTGCCTCGGATCGCTCCTGGTGGCGGTCGACCGGCTCGCCACGGAGCGGCCCGGGGTCGACGCGGCGATCATGGTGGTGCTGGACGGTTGCACGGACGACACCGCTGCCGTGGTCGATCGGTACCCGGTCGACGTCCTGACCACGGACCGTGTCGGGGTCGGTCGGGCACGGTCCATCGGGGCGACGCACGCGCTGCGAGCGCACGACGGCGACCCGGTGGCTCGGTGGCTCGCGCACACTGACGCCGATTCGCGCGTGCACGAGCGGTGGCTCGTCCAGCAGTCCGACGCACTGGAATCCGGCGCGCAGGTGCTCGTCGGCGCCGTCGTCCCGGACCCGGACGACCTGGCGCCCGCGGTGATCGACCGGTGGACGCGGGCGCACCCGCCGGGCGCCGCGCTCGGTCACGTGCACGGCGCCAACCTCGGCGTGCTCGCCGCGGCGTACGTCACGCTCGGCGGGTTCGACCCCGTCCCCGAACACGAGGACGCCCGCCTGGTCACCCGGGCCCGAGCACTCGGGTTCCGCGTGGACGCGACCGTCGAGCTGCCGGTGGTGACGAGCGGGCGCTTCGCCGGCAGGACCCCGGGCGGGTACGCCGAACACCTGCGCCAGCAGTACGGCGACGTCGGCTGACCGTCCTAGGTGGAGGTGGGGCGTCGGCCGGTGAACCGCTCCACCCAGCCGGCGACCGTCCCGAGGCGGATCGCCGCAGCACGTCGTCGCCGTCGGCCGAACGGTGCGCCCACGAGCGCCCATCCGGTCGCCAGGAGGTGACGGAGGACCTCGCGGGGACGCCAGGCGGCGCCGTGCGCTCGGTGCTTGTCGACGAGGACACGGTCCCAGCGCGCGTAGTGCCGGTTGTTCCGGAACAGCTCCCGGGTGCCCCGGCGGAGTCGGTACTGCACCGATGCGGACGGTTCGAAGTGGGTCGGGAACCCGAGGTAGGTCGCACGCCATGCCAGGTCGATGTCCTCGGCGGCACCGAGCGACGTGTCGAAGCCCCCGGTGGCCTCGAGGACGGTGCGCCGCATGCCGAGGTTGGCTGCGGACGTGTGCGGGAGGTGCCCGAACCGCACGATCGGCCACGCCTGCTCGGGCCCTTCCCACATCCACGGCTCGTTGAGCGCGTCGTGCAGCAGCGGACCTGTGCAGACACCGGCATCGGCCAGCCCGCGCACCATCCCCGCGATCCAGGTGTCCGCGACGACGTCGTCAGCGTCGCAGAACAGCACGATGTCGGAGCGGAGTGCCCGCCAACCGGCGTTCCGCGCCGGGGCAGCGCCTCGGATCGCGGACGAGTCGATGGAGCGGACCGTCCAGCCGCGCGGCCACTCCTCTGCAGCGATCCGCGCATCGACCAGGTGACGGGGTTCACCGTTACAACTGACCACGATCTCGACGGGTCCGGTCCACGTCTGCCGGGCGAGCGCTGCGAACTGGGGGCCGAGCTCGACAGTGGTGCGCTGTCCGACCGGGATGACCACGCCGACCGTGGGCTGGGGTGCGACGCCGCTCATCGTGCGGGTTCCCGTCGTCCGGCCGTCGCGCCGATCATCGTGGCCGCCGTGGTGATCCCGGCGGCGGGGGTCACCCCCGTGGCGTGGAGGTCGCCGACGAGGACACCGCCGGCGAGCCCGGCGGTCCGACCACAGGCGAGGTCGGACGGACGGTCACCGACGATCCAGGACCCGGCGAGCCGGATGCCGAACGTCGCTGCCGCCGCGAGGACCATGCCGGGTCCGGGCTTCCGCCACGGGTCCGGGTCACCGGGCAGTCGAGCACTCCCGACGATCACGTCGACGTCCGCGCCGTGGGACTGCATGGCTCGGCGGATGCGCCCGTTCACGGTGTCGAAGCCGGACCAGTCGTACCAGCCCCGGGCGATGCCGCTCTGGTTCGTCACGACGACCACCGGGACGCCGTCGTGCCAGGCCGCAGCAGCCGATTCGATGGCGTCGGGGACGAGCTCGGTGCGGTCGAGCGACCCGACGTGTCCGTGGTCGACGATGAGCACACCGTCCCGGTCGAGGAACAGTGCATCGACGCCGTCGAGCGGCCGTTCGGAGAGCCGTTCCAACGACCGGTGGCGGTCACGCGACGCGGACACGGGTCCCGGTCTCCGAGAAGGCGAACGGGACGACGCGTTCGGGGCCGAGGGCCCGGACGAACGCAGCACGCTCGGACGGGGGCACGACGAACAGCATGTGCCCGCCTCCGCCGGCACCGAGCAGTTTCCCGCCGGTGGCCCCGAGCGTGCGTCCGTGCTCGTACAGCTCGACGACGGGGCTCGCCGTCGTTCCGAGCACCGCGGCCTTGAGCGTCCATGCCTCGTGCAGGGCCGGGCCGAACGAGTCGGTGCGACCGGCGGCGAGCTCGTCGCCCATCACCCGGGCGAGCTCCACCATCCGTGTCACGCGGTCCCGCGCTCCGCCCGGCCGCGACATCGTGCGGGACTGGCGGCCGAGTTGCTGTCCGGCGTCCCGCCCGATCAGGGTGTCGACCAGCACGAGCGACGATTCGAGGTCCTGCCTGGCACGCTCCGGCATGTCGATGGGCGTCGCGACCGTCGAGCCGTCGGTGCCGAAGTCGTAGCGACGGAGTCCCCCGTGGGCGGACGCGGTCTGGTCCTGCAGGCCCACCGGACGCGCGCAGCGGATCATCTCGATCTCACTGGCCGTGGCGGCGAGCGCGCTCGGCTCGAGGTCGGCACCGCGGAGTGCCGCCAACGCCGCCACCAGGCTGGTGACGACCGCGCCGGAGGTGCCGAGGCCGGTCCCGGAGCTCCGGACGTCGGAGTGGATCGAGACGTCGACCGGGACCGCCGGGGTGTCGTGCAGCAGGGCTTCGCGCACGAAGTCGTGCTCGATGGCTGCCGGGGAGTCCGCCGTCTGCACGCCGTCGGTCACGACGCGGATCCCACCACGTGCACGGGGGCGGACGACGGTCTCGACGGCCAGGTCGATCGTGGTGCTGACCACGCACCCGGGCTGCTCGGAGAAGTACGCGGGGAGGTCGCTGCCCCCACCGAAGAAGGAGACGCGGAGCGGGGAGCGGGCGATGATCACGAGCGGGCGACCTGGACGCCGGCGACGAAGGCACGGGTGAGCGCGTGGTGGTACGCGACGTGGAAGTCCTCGATGACGTCGATGTCACACGACGGCACCACGGCGGCGACGTCGACGAGGTCGAGGATCGGCGGGAGTCCCTGCATCGCCCCGGTGAAGGCGAGCGTGACGGCGCCGCGGTCGCGGGCGAAGTCGAGCGCGCGCAGCACGTTGGCGGATCCCCCGGAGGCGCTGAGCCCGAACACGACGTCCCCGGTGCGCATGAGGACCCGCAGCTGCTCGAGGAAGACGTCGTCGTAGTCGAAGTCGTTGCCGACGGCGGTCATCATTGCGGCGTTGTCGGTCAGGGCGAGGATCCGCAGCCGCTCGGCGACCGGAGCGAGCGGGTCGGCCTGCCGGGACGGAGCCAGGCTCTTCGCGAGGTCGGCCGCCATGTGGCTCGCCAACGCCGCGCAGGCCCCGTTGCCGAAGACGAAGACCGAGCGTCCGTCGCGGTGGGCGTCGACGAGCACGGCCGCGATGCGCGCGATCTCGTCGACGGGGAACCGACGGGCGAACCGGTCGACCTGGACGGAGTACGCCTCGACGATCTGCGCGGCGGCCCGCAGGTCAGGGGCTGTGGTGGTGAGCATGGCTGTCCTTCGTTCGGTGTCGACGACCAGCATACCCATTACACATGCGAAATATCAACGGTGGAGGGCAACCGCTGCGGCGAACGCGGTCGTGTAGCCGTCGATCGACCCGGTCTCGTGCCAGTCGCCGTGGATCCGTGCGGCCTGCACGCCCCCGTCGAGTGCGAGCGCGCCGAGCGCAGCACTGAGGTAGAGCTCCCCGTCGGCCGCGGGGGCCACGGCGCGCAGCGCTCCGAGCACCGCTGGCGTGACCACGTACCCACCGACCGAAGCGAGCCCGTCGACGGGCGGGTCGACCGGCTTCTCGACGAGTTCGACGACCCTCCCGCTGGCGTCCACACGAGCGACACCGCAGCGTCGGAGCGCCGCACGCGGAGCACGCACGACGGCGATGACGGGCAGTCCGGTCCTGCGGTGACGGTCGAGCACGACGGCGCTGCGGTTCTCACCGAAGACGACCTCGTCACCCCAGAGCACGAGGAAGGACTCATCGCGCACGCGGGTCGCAGCCGACAGGATCGCTCCCCCGTTGCCCGGCCCGGCAGTCTGGAGACAGGTCTCCAACTCGACACCCCGGGCTCGGGCGTCCGGCCGGAGGACGTCCGTGACGTAGTCGTTCAAGGCCGTCTTGTCCGGCCGGGTGACGAGGACGATGCGCTCGATCCCGGCGCCGATCAGTTCGTCGACCACGATGTCCAGCGTCGGCCGGTCGCCGAGTGGCAGCAGCTCCTTCGGGATCGCTTGCGTCAGGCGACCGAGTCGGGTGCCGCGACCGGCGGCGGGGATGACAGCCGTCCGCACGGGTGGGACCGGGGGGACGGGATCAGGGAACCGGGCCACGGGCGAGCGCCTTCCTGGGACGGGGACGGGGAGGTCGTCGGCGCCGACGGGGCAGGGCCGATCGGACGTCGGGGAACACGAGGGCGACGAGCAGTGCCGCCAGTGCTGCCAGGATGCCCGGCACGAGCACGGAGCCGATCGGATCAGCACCGAACCCGCTTCGGACCACGGCCGACACGAGGACCGCGGCGCTCGTGGCCGCGGCCGCGGGGAGGACCGGGAGTCCGAGGTCGCGCAACCGCAGACCGGATCCCTTCGTCGCCACCAGGAAGGCCGGCACCACGAGCCCGGAGCAGGCCACCGCGTACGCGGCAGCCATGCCCTGCGGCCCCCAGACGGTGCCGACGACGAGGGCGCCGACGAGGACCGGCTGGGTGACCAGCGCCCAACGGACCTGTCGCCCGGCGCGGCCACTGGCGATGAAGTACCAGACGGCCGCGAACCCGAGCGCCTGCGCCCCGCCCGCGACGACGAGGAACGGCAGGAGTGCCGCGGAGCCGAGCCAGTCGTCACCGAACAGCAGGTGGACGATCGGGCCGGCGAGCACCCCGAGCACGGCGAGGACCGGCCACGCCAGGAGCGTCACCGTGCCGACGAGTCGCCGGAACCGCTCACGGAGCACCACGGCGTCGACGCCCGCCATCGCCGGGACCGCGATCCGTTGGACAGCCGCCCCGATCTGGTCCAGCGGCAGGGTCATCAGCTGCACGGCCTGGACCCACAAGCCGGACGCCGCCGGGCCGAAGAGCGCCGCCACCAGCACGCGGTCCCCTGCCCTGGCGACGAGCGAGACCAGCTGGACCAAGGACACGTCCCGCGCGAGCGCGGCCATGGTGCGGACCGAACGCCACGGTGCTGCCGTGCCGCGGGGCACGCGGCGCAGGACGACGACGCCGACCGTGATCACGATCCACAGGGCCACCACCTGCGCCACCATCGCGACGGATCCGGCGCCGACGAGCGCGAGACCGATCGACAGGGTGGAACCGAGCACCACGGCGATCGACTCGACGAGTGCGACCCGTCCCATCTCGTGCTGGCGCACCATCGAGGCGATCGGGACGGCGACGAGGCCGGCGAGCGGGAAGGCCACTGCGATCGCCAGGAGCAGCCCGCCGGACGGCGACGACGGCAGCGCCCGGAGGACGAGGAGACCGGCGGCGGCGACGAGGGCCCCCAGCAGGATCCCAGTCAGGGAGCTCGCCCGGTGGAGCGCGACGTGGACGTCCGCCGGGAGCGCACCCGAACGCAGGACGACCGCAGCGAACCCGCTGTTGCGGACCAGCTCGAGGACGACACCGAGCGCGAGCACCGCCGCGGCGACCCCGTAGGCGTCCGGCCCCAAGACGCGTGCCACGACGACGTTCGAGACGATCTGCACGGAGGCCCGGAAAGCGGTCGCGGCGATGCTGAACACCCCACTCCGCACGATCGCCACGCATCCAGAATATCACGTGTCATCCTTTGCCGGGGGTCGCTTACGCGGTTCATCGGAAGCAGCAGTGACCGCCACAACCACGCTGCCTAGGTTCTCCTCCGTCGGCCCCGCCGCGTGCTCTGCGCGGCCGGTGACCCCAGCCGGCCACCACCGAGGAGAACCATGTTCCTGACCTACCTCAGGCGCGAACTCACGAACCGCAAGAAGCAGACGGTCATCATCGCGATCGGGATGGCCCTGGCCATCGCCCTCGTGGTGATCGTGTCGTCGATCTCGGGTGGCGTGCAGGCCGCGCAGTCGAGCGTCCTGCAGTCCGTCTACGGCGTCGGCACCGACATCACCGTCACCAAGACCGCGACGGCGTCGACGAACGGCGGGCGTCCGAGCTTCGACTTCGGCAGCCGGGGCGACAGCGACGACGACAGCGGTTCGACCGACCTGTCGCAGTCGCGGCTCGCGGTCGCGCGCGGCACGAGCACCCTGGACGCCGCGAACCTGTCGACGATCACGAGCACCGACGGCGTCAAGGCCGCGACGGGTGTCCTGACCCTCGAGAACAGCACGTTCTCCGGCCAGGTCCAGCAGCAGTCGACCGACGACAGCAGCACGGGCGGCAGCAGCGACTCCAGCAGCGACAGCACGACCCAGCAGGGCCCACCGAGCGGGGACACCGGCGGTGGCGGCGGGTTCGGCGGTGGGTCGTTCAGCGTCGACTCGTTCACGGTGACCGGCATCCCGGTGTCCGGCGCGACGGTCGGTCCGCTCACGAGCACCGAGCTCACGAAGGGACGCACCTTCGCCGCGAAGGACGCGGGCAAGGACGTCGTCGTGCTCGACGCGTCGTACGCGAAGAGCGAGTCGAAGGCGGTCGGCGACTCCGTCGACATCGGCGGCACCGACTTCACCGTCATCGGCATCGTCAGCTCCACCGGCTCGGCCTCGACCACGGGCTCGAACACCTACATCCCGCTCGACAGCGCGCAGGCGCTGGCCGACCTCGACGGCAAGGTCACCTCCATCTCCGTCTCCGCCGAGTCGTCCTCCGACGTCAGCACCATCAAGTCCGCGCTGCAGGCGAAGCTGACGAGCGCCACCGTCTCCACCGAGGCCGACCTGGCCTCGAGCGTGTCCGGGTCGCTCAGCACCGCGTCGAGCCTGGTCTCGAACCTCGGCACGTGGCTGTCGATCGTGGTGCTCGCCGCGGCGTTCCTCATCGCGATCCTCTTCACGATCTCCGGCGTGACCCGCCGCACCCGCGAGTTCGGGACCCTCAAGGCGATCGGCTGGTCGAACGGCCGCATCACCCGACAGGTGGCCGGCGAGTCCCTGGTGCAGGGCCTGATCGGCGGCGTGCTCGGCGCCACGGCCGGCCTGATCGGCATCCTCGTCGTGAACGTCATCAGTCCGACGATCTCGGCGAGCGCCTCGAGCACGACCGGGGGCGGCGCCGGCGCCGGCGCCGGTGGCGGTGGTGGCATGCCCGGCGGCGCAGCGACCGCGGCTGCAGGCAGCGGCACGACGGGCGGTGCACCGGCCGGGGGCTTCGGCGGCGGCGCGAGCACCGCGTCGACGACCGACGTGGTCCTGCACGCCCCGGTGACCGTCGAGATCATCCTGCTGGCGATCGGCCTCGCGATCCTCGGCGGCCTCACCGCCGGCGCGCTCGGCGGCTGGCGTGCGAGCCGGCTCCGTCCGGCCGAGGCGCTCCGGAGCGTGGCCTGATGCCCGGCCGCACCGACACGACCGAACCGACGACAGGAGCAACCGTGACCAGCACCGACACCGCGACCGGCGAGGCGGAGGCGAGCCGTGCCTCCAGTCCGATGTACCGGCTGACGAACGTCAGCAAGACCTACCAGCAGAAGAACCGGACCGTCACCGCCCTGACGAACGTCCACCTGACGATCCCGCAGGGGCAGCTCGTGGCCGTCCAGGGGCCGACCGGCGGCGGGAAGTCGACGCTGCTGCAGATGCTCGGAGCGCTCGACCGGCCGAGTGCCGGGTCGATCCACCTCGGTGGCGACCGCGACGTGGCGAAGCTCGGCGACGGCGCGCTGACCGACCTGCGCGCGACCGAGATCGGCTTCGTGTTCCAGAGCTTCAACCTGATACCGACGCTGACGGCGCTCGAGAACGTCGAGACGGCGTTCGCGGGGTCGCTCGCGAACCGGTCCCGGACCGAGGTCCGCGAGCGTGCGGTGGCTGCCCTCCGCGAGGTCGGGCTGGGTGAGCGGATGGAGCACCTGCCGGCCGAGCTCTCCGGCGGACAGCAGCAGCGGGTGGCGATCGCCCGGGCGCTGGTGAAGAACCCGAGCGTGCTGCTCGCCGACGAGCCGACGGGTGCGCTCGACGAGTCGACCCGCGACGAGATCATGGCGCTCATCGAGAAGCAGTGGCGGGAGCGCGGGCTGACCGTCGTCATCGTCACGCACGACTCGTGGGTTGCGAAGCGGGCCGAGCGGCGCCTGCACATCAAGCAGGGGCAGGTGTGCGAGGTCTAGCGGGGCAGGCGGGTGCGCGGGCAGGCGCGGGGCGTCCGTCCGCGTTCCGCGCTGAGCGACAGTCCACGCCTCCAGGAGCGCGTGGGCTGTCGCTCAGCGCGTGAGGACGCCGCCGATCCCCCCGGCGCTCCCGCTACCGCGCCACCGGGTAGTCGCAGTACGCGAACCACGTCGAGTCCGGCGCCCACGGCGGCACGTTGACCGTCCCCTGCCCGCCGTCGAGCGCCACCAGGGTCTCCGGCTGCACGGCGATCCGGGCGCCGCGGACGAGCGAGCCGGGCAGCAGCCGGAGCTCGACGCGGTGGTCGGCCGGGTGGCCCTGCACGCCGGGCTCGTACGACAGGGACAGCAGGTGTGCGCCGTCGGGCGACAGGTGCGGGAACCAGTTCACCCGCTCGTCGTTCGTGATCCGCACGGGGTCGTCGGCGCCGGGCCGGAGTGACGCGAGCTGCGCGGTCCCCGGTGTGAAGCGCTCGGTGTTCCAGAGCAGCGTGCCGTCGGCGGTGATCGTGCAGCCGTCGTCGGGGTGCTCGTCCCGCGTGACGAACGTCGGCTCACCGGTCGCGGGGTCGACCATCGCGACGTCGGTCGTCCAGACGCCGTCCTCGGACAGCTCCCCCACGATCGCGGCGAGCGCGCTGCCGTCCGGGGCGATGCCGTGCAGGTAGAACTTCCGCTTGGTCGGCAGGGCCGCAGCGACGTCGGTGATCCGGGTCGCGGGGCCGCCGTCCGGCAACGGGACCCGGTACAGCTCGCCGTCGCGGGCGCTCACCACGATCGAGGTGCCGGACGGGTCGAGCACGTGGTCGTTGTTGATCTCGTCGACGCCGTCCATCGGCACCGGCACGAGCGCGGTCTCGTCGAGCACGGTGCCGCTGTCGGCCGACGGCAACCGCAGCAGCCAGAGGTCGCCGTCGCCGTTCAGCACCAGGGTGTCGGCGTCCAGGACGTTCGGCGCCTCGACGAGCACCGTTGCCGACTCGAACACGAGCCGCGCGGTCCGTGACCCGACGTCGTACACGTGCACGCGGCTGGTCTGTCCGGGCAGCAGCTGCCGCCCCCGGGTCTCGTCGCTCATGCTTCCATCCTGTCGGTCGTCGGGTGGTCGGGGTCGGTGGGGAACGGCAGAACACCGGTGTTCACGCTGCGCACCGCGTGATGCGGGGGTGTCGAGCGTGAACACCGGTGTCTTGCGGAAAGGGGCTCCGCCTACTTCACGGCGCCCGCGGTCAGGCCGGCCACGAACTGGCGCTGGACCACGAGGAACGCGGCCACGACCGGGATCGACACGACGAGCGACGCCGCCATGACCTGGTTCCAGTACACGTTCGTCTGCGTCGAGTACTGCTGCAGACCGACCGCCAGGGTCGAACCGAGCCCGTTCGTCATGACCGAGGCGAAGAGGACCTCACCCCAGGCCGTCATGAACGAGTAGATCCCGACCGCCACCAGACCCGGACGGGCCGACGGCAGGATGACCCGGAACAGGGCACCCATCGGACCCGAACCGTCGACCATCGCGGCCTCGTCGAGCTCGCGCGGGATGGTCTCGAAGTACCCGGCGAGCATCCAGATCGAGAACGGGAGCGTGAACGTCAGGTACGTGATGATCAGCCCGAGCCACGACCCGACGAGCTGGATCCCCAGGGTGTTGCCGAGGTTCGTGAAGATCAGGAACAGCGGCAGCAGGAACAGCACGCCGGGGAACATCTGGGTGGAGAGCACCGCGGTGGTGAAGGTGCTCTTGCCCTTGAAGTTCCAGCGCGAGACACCGTAGGCGGCGAACGTCGCGATGATCAGCGAGAACACCGTCGCCACCGTGCACACGACGAGCGAGTTGATGAAGTACCGGCCGAGCGGCACCGTCGACCACATGTCGATGAACGGCTGGAAGGTGATCCGCGACGGGATCCACGTGAAGTTGTCCTGCACGTCGCCGAGGGGCTTGATGGCCGTGGTGATCATCACGTAGAGCGGCACGACCGTGAACAGCGTCAGGACGACCAGGGTGATGATCTTGAAGGACTTGGCGCCAGTTGTCTCACGCACGGACGGACCTCCGGTTGGTCACGGCGAGGTAGATGCCGGTGACGACGAGCAGGAAGAGCAGGAGCAGGACGCTCATCGCGGCGCCGGAACCGAAGTTCCAGGTGATGAACGACGCGTTGTAGATGTGGAAGCTCAGCAGGTCCGCGGCCGGTGGCTGCGCGGTCGAGCCGAACAGCACGAACGGGGTGTTGAAGTCGTTGAACGTCCACAGGAACATCACGAGCACGAGCGTCACGTTGACCGGACGGACCATCGGCAGCGTGATCGAGCGCCACTGCCGGAACGGCTTCGCGCCGTCGACCGAGGCGGCCTCGTACACGTCGTTCGGCACGGACTGCAGGCCGGCCATCAGCATCAGGAACGCGAACGGCCAGGTCTTCCAGATGGCCACGACGACGACCGCGACGAAGGCGTTGTTGCCGATGAGCCAGAACGGGGCGTTGCCACCGAACAGTCCGAGCTGGTCGACCAGCAGGTGGTTCAGTGCCCCCGAGTCCCGCTGGAACATGAACTTCCAGGTGATGACGCCGGCGTACATCGGCAGCGCGTAGGGCACGAGGAACAGGGTGCGGAAGAGCCCGCGTCCGGCGAACGGCTTCTGCAGCGCGACCGCTGCGGCCATGCCGAAGGTCCAGGAGAGCCCGACCACGAGGACCGTGAAGGCGCACGTGATGAGGAACGAGTTGAGGACCCCGCGGCCGATCGCCTGGTCGAAGTCGACGACCACCTGGTAGTTCCGGAACCCGGCGAAGGGCGCGGCGCCCCAGTTCGCGATGAAGTACTTGGTGAGCTGGATGAACGAGATCCAGATGCCGGTGAGCATCGGGACGATGTGGATGAGCAGCTCGAACAGGATGGCCGGCGCGACGAGCGCGTAGGGCAGCCAGTGGGTCTTGCGCTTGCGACCTGGCGGACGGCCCGACATCGTCGGGGCCTTCGTGTGCGTCAGGTCGATGCGCTCCGAGTCGGGCAGGACCGTCGTGGACATCTGGTGGGGCCTTTCGGCAGGAGGGGCGTGCAGGTGCGGTCCGCGCGTGCCGTGGCAGCCGGGAGGCGCGGGGTGCGTGGGGCGTGTGCCTCACGGCCGACGGGTGGTCGGCTCTGGAGCGTCAGGGGCTGGAGGCCCGGGCGCGTCCTGCGGACGCGACCCGGGCCTCCAGGGTGGATCAACCGGCGGCCTGGGACACCTGGTCCTGGGCGGTCTGCAGAGCCGACTTGATGTCGGCCTCGGAGACCTTGGAACCGGTCGCGATCTTGGCGAACATGTCGTTCATCGCCTTGCCGACCGTGGACTCGAACTGGTCCTCGGCGGGCACCAGCGGGAGCGGCTTCGCCTTGTTGTTGTAGATGTCGAGGAACGTCTTCGTCTGCTCGTCCGTGACGGAGTCAGCAGCCTTGGCGAGCACCGGCAGGGCCGAGTACGGCTTGTCCAGCGTCGTCTGCGTGTCCATGCTCGTCATGTACTTGACGAACTCGAGCGCGCCGTCCTTGTTCTTCGTGTTCTTGAAGACCGACAGGTTGATGCCAGCGGGGAACGAGGCGATCTGCTCGCCACCGCTCGGGGCGGGCAGGGCCACGACGCCGTACTCGGACGACTTCATGCCGAGCGACTCGATGGTCGCGTTCGCGTTGTTCTGGTTGAGGATGAACGCGGCCTTCTTCTTCGCGAAGTCCGTGGTGGACTGCGTGGCGTTGTCGTACTGCGCGTTCGACGGGTTGGCGACCTTCGAGTCCTGCATGAGGTCGAGGTACCGCTTGATGCCGTCGACGTTGGCCTTCGAGGTGAAGGTCGGCTTGCCGTCCTTGTCGAACCACTCGCCACCGTTCTGCGCCGAGTTGATGAACGCGAAGTGCGAGTTCTCGGTGTACGAACCGCCTGCGAGGCTGAAGCCGTAGGTGTCACCCTTGGTCAGCTTCTCGGCGTCCGAGACCATCTCCTCCCACGTGGTGGGCGGGGTGATGCCGGCGTCGGACAGCATCTTCTTGTTGTAGTACAGGCCGTAGGCGAGGCCGTAGAGCGGGACGCTCGTGACCGTCTTGTCGGGCGCGCCACCGGTGGACAGGGCGACCTTGCCGAACTTGTCCGCGCCGCCGATCGCCTTCATCTCGGCGTCACCGAACTCCTGGAAGGCGCCGGTGGCCTGGAGCGAGGTCGCCCAGGTGTTGCCGATGTTGACGACGTCCGGGCCCTGGCCCGAGGTGACGGCGGTCTGGATCTTGTTCTGCAGGTCGTTCCAGCCGATGACCTGGAGGTCGACCTTGATCCCGGTCTCCTTGGTGAACTTCTCGAGGACGGGGGTCAGCACCTCCTTGTCGTTCTGCAGGGACGTGCCCTGGTTGGACGCCCAGTAGGTGAGCGTCTTGGAGTCGCCGGCGCCGCCGGACGATCCGGAGGAGCAGGCTGCGAGGCCGGACACGGTGAGTGCGGCGGCCGCGGTGATGGCCAGTGCGCGGATGGCAGTGCGCATGACTCTCTACTTTCTCGTCGTTGAGATGGTGCAGGGATGGTGCAGAGGTGGAGCTGGTGCTGCGGATGGTGCTGGTCGGGTGCTGCTGTGGGTTGCGGGCAGCGCCCCGGCGGTCAGGCCAGGGTGCGTTCCGCGGGGTCCCAGCCCTCGGGGAGGGTCGGGGAGGGCGACACGGTGCTCTCGACGAGCACCGCCTCGCCACGTTCTGCTGCCTCGGCGATGGAGACCATCACGTCGAGGACGTGGAAGGCGAGCGCACCGGGGACGCGGTTCGTCTCGCCGGCCCGCAGCGAGCGGGCCAGGTCGACCACGCCGGTGCCGCGCGAGGAGGTGGAGCCGACCGCGGGGATCGTCTCGGGCTCTTCGGCACCGAGCAGGTACAGCTCGGTGCCGCCGTCGAAGTTGTTCGGGTCGGGGAACACGACGGTGCCGGTCTCCCCCGCGATCTCGACGAAGCCGGTCCGGCCCCGGTCGGACTCGAACGAGAAGACGCTCTGCGCGCTCCCGCCGTTCTCGAACTCGATGAGCGCGGAGTGGTTCGTCGGGACGTCCACCGGGAACTCGGTGCCGGCCTTCGGTCCGGAGCCGATGGTGCGGGTGGCGCGGGACTTCGACGCCGTCGCCGTGACCTTCTTCACCGGTCCGAACGCCTGGACGAGGGTGGTGATGTAGTACGGGCCGATGTCGAACAGCGGACCGGCGCCGTACGCGAAGAGGAACTCGGGGCTCGGGTGCCACGACTCGGGTCCGGGGCTCTGGAACAGCGTCAGGCCGTTGAGCGGCGTGCCGATGCGGCCCTCGCGGATGGTGCGGAGCGCGGTCTGCAGGCCGGCGCCGAGGAACGTGTCCGGGGCGACGCTGACCGTCTTGCCCGCGGCGGCCGCGGCGTCACGGAGCTCCGCGGCGCTGGCACGGTCGAGGGCGTAGGGCTTCTCGCCCCAGACGTGCTTGCCTGCGGCCAGGGCCTGCAGCGCGACCTCGACGTGGGCAGCCGGGATCGTCAGGTTCACGACGATCTCGATGTCGTCGTCGGCCAGGAGCTCCTCGACGGTGCCCGAGCCGGGGACGCCCCACTTCTCGGCCTGGGCGGCAGCGCGCGGCAGGTCGATGTCGGCGATGAAGCGGACCGTCACGTCGGGGAAGACCGTGAGGTTCGACAGGTACTGGTCCGAGATGACCCCGGCGCCGATGACGCCGACGCCGACCGGGCCGGTGCGCAGCGTGCTGTCGGTCGCCGTCGCAGCGGCGGTCGTGGTGTCGGTCATGCGCGGGCCCCCTCGAGGAACGTGTAGGAGTCGGCGACGGCCTGGAGGACGTCACCGTCGTGGTCGTCGAGCTCGACGACGTGCAGGGCGTCGGGTGCGGCGGCGATGATGTCGCGGATCGGCATGATGCCGTTGCCGACGGCGACCTGCTGCTTGTCGTCGTGCGAGCCGTCGCCGTCCTTGACGTGCAGGAACCGGACCTTGTCGCCGTACTTGCCGATGACCGCGACCGGGTCGTCCCCGCCGACCTGCACCCAGTAGGTGTCGAGCTCGAGCACGACGTCGTCGGACAGGGCGTCGGCGAAGACCTCGTAGGCGCTGACGCCGTCGATGCGGTTCGAGAACTCGAACGCGTGGTTGTGGTAGCCGAGCACCAGACCGTGGTCGGCCGCCCGCGGGGCGAGCGCGCTGAGTTCGCGGGCGATCGCCTCGACGTCCTCGCGGGTGGTCCAGCGAGCCTCGTCGATGTGCGGGTCGATGAGCGTCCCGAACCCGAGGGTGGTGGACGCGTGGAAGATGCGCTCGAGGTCCTGCTCGCCGGCGTCGAGCAGCCGGGCGTGGCCGCTCGGGGCGGCGAGGCCTGCGCTCCGCAGGGCGGCGGCGAGTTCGTCGGCGTCGTCGACGAAGCCGAAGGCCTCGACGTTCGTGTAGCCGATGTCGGCGATGCGCTGCAGGGTGCCGGGCAGATCGGCGCTGAGGGCATCGCGGACCGTATAGAGCTGGACCGAGAGCGGTTGGGTCACCAGGGTTCTCCTCGTCGAGATGGTGCGGTCGTCAGTGACCGATCGTCACACTACGAGCACTTTTGTCGGCGGTCAAGCAGAAGTCGAAGGAATGTCGACGGACTTCATTGCGTGGCGCGAACGATGTGTGCTTCACTCCCCACATGGTCGACTTGAACCGGACGGCAGCGTCGCCTCCGGTCGGGACGAGCGAGCTCTTCCAGATCCTCCGCGACGGCGTGCCGCGCACCAGGGCCGAGCTCGCCGCACTGACAGGACTCGCACGCTCCACCGTCGGCGTGCGCCTCGACTCCCTGATCGACATCGGACTCGTCGGTGCCGTCGACACCGCCGTCTCCACCGGCGGCCGTCCGCCCGCCCAGGTGGCGCTGAAGCCCCGCGCCCGGCTCGTCATCGCCGCCGACCTCGGTGCGTCGCACGGCCGCGTCGCCGTCACCGACCTGGTCGCGGCACCGCTCGCCACCCGTGATGCCCGGATCGACATCGCGGCCGGCCCGGTGCCGACGCTGTCGTGGCTCGTCGAGACGATCGACGACCTGCTCGCCGAGGTCGGGCGCAGCCGACAGGACGTCATCGCGATCGGCATCGGCGTCCCCGGACCCGTCGAGTTCTCCACCGGACGACCGGCCAACCCGCCGATCATGCCCGGCTGGGACGGCTTCGACGTGCCCTCGTGGCTCCGCCAGCACATCGCCGCCCACGTCCTGCTCGACAACGACGTGAACATCGCCGCGCTCGGCGAACGGGAGCACGGCTGGCCGGACATCGACCACCTGCTGTTCGTGAAGGTCGCCACCGGCATCGGTTCCGGCATCGTGTCCGAGGGCCGGCTGCAGCGCGGTGCCCAGGGCACCGCCGGGGACATCGGGCACGTGCGCGTCTCACGCGCCGGCGACGTCCCCTGCCACTGCGGCAACACCGGCTGCCTCGAGGCCGTCGCCTCCGGTCCGGCCATCGCCCGGGCCCTCCGCGCGAAGGGGCACGACGTGCACACCGGAGCCGACGTCATCGACCTGGTGAACCGATCGGACCTCGACGCGATCTACGCCGTCCGGCAGGCGGGCCGTGACATCGGCGAAGTGCTGGCGACGTGCATCTCGCTCATCAACCCGTCCGTCATCGCGCTCGGCGGATCGATCACGCAGGCGGGTGAGCACCTGCTCGCCGGCGTCCGTGAGGTCGTCTACTCCCGCTCGATGCCCCTCGCCAGCGAGCACCTCGTCATCGTGCAGTCCCGTGCGGGCTCCCTCGCAGCGCTGCAGGGTGCCGCGGCCCTCGCCATCGGCTACGCCCTCTCCCCCGCCGGGGTCGACGAGCTCGTCGCCTTCGCCGAGGGCCGCGAACTGGCCTCCTGACGCACACCCGCCCGCCGCGTGAGCGCGTCGGTTTCGGTCCTGCCGGTGGTCGGGGGGACAATCATGGGGTGACGATCGTGCAGCCCACCCTGTGGGGCGACCTGGACCCCGGTCTGGAGGCGTATCCCGCCCCCGGTACGCCGGTCCCGGCCGCGCGTGACGCGTTCACCGCCCTGCGCGGCCACACCGAGCGCATCGTCGCGCACTCCTCGGACCGCGTCGCGTGGCTCCGCGCCCGCGCCATGGGCATCACCGCCACCGACGTCGCCCGGCTCGCCTCCCTGCGCGCCGTCGAGGCCGTCGTCACCGAGAAGCGCTACGGCTCCCGGTTCTCCGGCAACGCGTTCACCGAGCACGGGAAGGACCGCGAACCGGTCATCGCCGCCTGGGTGGCCGCCACACACGGCATCCAGCCCTCGGCGCACCTGTTCCACGCCGCCGCGAACCGCGCGCACCTCGCCACCCCGGACGGCGTCGGGGTCGACGAGTCGTCCCGTGTGGTGCTCGCCGAGATCAAGACCACCGGCAAGGGCTGGCGGAGCATCCCCCGGCACTACCTGCGGCAGATCTGGTGGCAGCAGTACGTGCTCGGCGCCGACCGCACCCTGTTCGTCTGGGAACGCCACGACGGGTTCGTCCCGGTGGCCGACGAACCCGAGTGCCGCTGGGTCGACCGCGACGACGACCAGATCCGGGGGCTGGTGCAGCTCGCCGACCTGGTGCTCGACAAACTGCGCGGCTTCCGCTCCTAGACCGTCAGCTGGACCGTCTGCTGGACCGTCACCAGCTAGACCTTCACCAGCCGCAACCGGCTCATCCCCACGACCAGGATCCCGAGCAAGGTGATCGACACCGCGATCCCGACGACGTAGATCGCGACGACACCGTAGCCCTGCGCGGGGTCGAGGAACGGGTACGGCACCCACCCGTCGGTCGCACCGCGGACGAGCACCACGGTGGTCCAGACCGCCGGGTAGAGCAGGAACCACCACACGTGCCGGAGCAGCAGCCGTGCTCGGTCCGAGAACAGCAGCCAGTCGAGCACCGCGTACACCGGGATGATCTTGTGCACGATGTCGTTCGACCACGGCACCGAGGCCGACACGTTCGCGCCCGTGAGCAGCGTGTTGTAGACGATGCCCGTCGTCGCGATGTACACCGTGGCGGCACCGCGGAGCACCGAGACGGCGAGGTCCGCCCGCTTGCGACGTGCCGCGGCGACGAGCGTCACCGCGAGGGCCACGGCGATGATCAGGTTCGACTGGATCGTGAAGTAGCCGAAGAAGTTCCAGAACGAGTAGGTCGGGGACTTCGCGCTCTCGAGCCACTGCGCGACGACCGCGACGACGATGGCGATGACGGCGATCAGCCGGAGCGAGTTCACGAGGGTGCGCACCACACCACGTTATCGGGACACGCGCCCCACATGCGGAAAGGACCCGCACCGTTGCCGGTGCGGGTCCTTCCACGAGTCAGTGGACTCAGATGCTGTTGACGTCCAGCGGGATGCCGGGACCGAAGGTCGTCGAGACGGCGCCCTTCATGACGTAACGGCCCTTCGAGGACGACGGCTTGAGGCGGTTGATCTCCTCGAGCGCGGTCGAGATGTTTTCGTCGAGCTGCTCCGGCGTGAACGAGGCCTTGCCGACGACGAAGTGCACGTTGGCGTGCTTGTCGACGCGGAACTCGATCTTGCCGCCCTTGATGTCGTTGACTGCCTGCGCGACGTTCGGGGTCACGGTGCCGGTCTTCGGGTTGGGCATGAGGCCACGCGGGCCGAGCACCTTGCCGAGACGACCGACCTTGCCCATGAGCTCCGGGGTCGAGACGGCGGAGTCGAACGAGGTGTAGCCCTCGGCGACCTTCGCGATGAGCTCGTCGCCACCGACCTCGTCGGCGCCGGCGGCGATGGCGGCCTCAGCAGCCGCGCCCGTCGCGAAGACGATGACGCGGGCGGTCTTGCCCGTGCCGTGCGGCAGGATGACCGTGCCGCGGACCATCTGGTCGGCCTTGCGGGGGTCGACGCCGAGCTTGAGCGCGACCTCGACCGTGGAGTCGGTCTTCGAGGAACCGGTCTCCTTGGCCAGGGCGACGGCCTCGGTCGGGGTGTAGAACTTGTCGGCCTCGATCTTCGCGGCCGCGGCCTGGTAGGCCTTGGACTTCTTCGCCATGGTGGTCTCCTTGCGAGATACGTGGTTGGCGAGCCGGCGAGGCTCTCCCACGGAAAGGTGTCTGGTGGTGGGCCGGAGCCCGATCGGTGCTTAGGCCTCGACCGTGATGCCCATCGAGCGTGCGGTGCCGGCGATGATCTTCGCGGCCTGCTCGATGTCGTTGGCGTTCAGGTCGGCCTGCTTGGTCTCGGCGATCTGACGGACCTGGTCCATCGAGATCTTCGCGACCTTGACCGTGTGCGGGGTCGAGGACCCCTTCTGCACACCAGCAGCCTTCTTGATGAGCTCGGCGGCCGGCGGGGTCTTCAGGACGAACGTGAACGAACGGTCCTCGTAGACGGTGATCTCGACCGGCACGACGTTGCCACGCTGCGACTCGGTCGCCGCGTTGTACGCCTTGCAGAACTCCATGATGTTGACGCCGTGCTGACCGAGCGCCGGACCGATCGGGGGTGCCGGGTTGGCGGCTCCCGCGTTGATCTGCAGCTTGATCAGGCCCGTGACCTTCTTCTTCGGTGCCATGACTTGTCTTCCTCCTGGAATCGAACACACGGGGATCCGTGCACTCTCCCGCTGGTCCGGCCGTTCCGGACAGCGGTGAAGGCCCGCTCGCACGAGGCGCGCGGGCCCAAACCCGTTCAGTGTAGTCGATCTCGGTGATCGCTACAGCGTGGTGGTCGTTAGAGCTTGGTGACCTGGTCGAAGCTGAGCTCGACCGGGGTTTCGCGCTCGAACAGCGAGACGAGGACGGTGAGCTTGCCGCTCTCCGGCTTGATCTCGGAGATCGAACCCGGAAGACCCGCGAACGAGCCTTCCTTGATGGTGATCGTCTCGCCGATCTCGAAGTCGACCTCGGCCGCGGGCTGTGCCTGCAGCGAGCCGCTGCCCTTCGCGCCGCCCTTGGTCGGGGCGGCCTCGGCCACCTGCACCAGGGACTTGAGCATCCCGAACGCCTCGTCGAAGCGGAGCGGGGTCGGGTTGTGGGCGTTGCCGACGAAGCCGGTGACACCCGGGGTGTGGCGGACGACCGACCACGAGTCCTCGTTGAGGTCCATGCGGACGAGCACGTACGAGGGGATCCGGACGCGGGTGACCAGCTTGCGCTGCCCGTTCTTGATCTCGACGACGTCCTCCATCGGGACCTCGACCTGGTAGATGTAGTCCTCCATCGACATCGAGACCATGCGGTTCTCGATGTTCGACTTCACGCGGCGCTCGAAGCCCGCGTAGGAGTGGATGACATACCACTTGCCCGGCTTCATCCGCAGCTCGGCCTTGAAGGCCTCGTACGGGTCGACCTCGGCGGGTTCGTCGTCCTCGTCCTCGGCGTCGAGTGCCTCGTCGGCAGCGAGCGTCTCGTTGGCCTCGGCGGCGGTCTCGGATTCGAGCTCGACTTCTTCCTCGTCCTCGACGGCCTCGACGGCGGCCTCGGCCTCGTCGGCGGAGTCGATCTCGAGGGCGTCGTCCACGACGGCGTCGGCTTCGGGGTCGCGGGACTCCTGCAGAGCCGTCAGCGCTTCGTCGAGGCCGGCGTCGACGGTGCCGTCGTCGGGCTCGGAGCTGAGGCCGAGCGACTCGTCGTCGTCGCCCTCGATCGAGATCGCACGCTCTTCAGCGGACTCGACGGAGCGTCCTTCGCCGGTCTCGACGTCGCCTTCCTGGTTCTCCTCGACCTCGGAGGACTGCTCGGCAGCCGTCGCGAGGTCGATGTCATCGCGGGAGTTGTCAGACACAGTCGATTCTTTCCGTTCGGTGGTTCGGGTCGGGTTGGCGGTCGGTCATGGTCACGATCGACGCCGTCACGATCGACGCCGTCTCGGGCGACCGTACTCCTCGGAACGGCTGCGCACGGCAACCGACGTCGGGGTCAGGCCGTGGGCCCGTTGCCGAAGACGTACCCGACGCCGAGACCGAACACGAAGTCGAGGATCGACACCAGGATCATCATGACGACGACGAACACGAGCACGACACCCGTGTAGCTGAAGAGTTCCTTGCGGGTCGGCGTCACGACCTTGCGCAGCTCGCCGATCACCTGACGGATGAAGAGCACGATGGCAGCGATGGGCCCGCGGCGCTCGGCCCGGTCCTGCTTCGCCTGGGCGACGACGTCGTCCGCCGTCGTCTCCATGTCTTTGCTCGCCAACTTCTACCCTTCCAGAGTTGCAGGGCGGACAGGACTCGAACCTGCAACCTGCGGTTTTGGAGACCGCTGCTCTACCAATTGAGCCACCGCCCTTCGCAACACGGTTCGTCACCGATCCGCGTTCCGGTGGACGAGTCTACGGGAGTCCGTCACACGGTGTCCACTTGACCCCTTGCACGGCGTGCCGCGCCGGTAGGCTGAGCCCCGTGAGCACCTCAGCCCCAGGCCCCGAGTCCACCGCCCACGTGTCCCCCGACACCCTCGCCACCGCGTCGGCCGATCGCCCGCGCATCGCGTCCCGCATCGCCGCCATCGCCGAGTCCGCGACGCTCAAGGTCGATGCCAAGGCCAAGGCGCTCAAGGCCGCCGGGCGCCCGGTGATCTCGTTCGCCGCCGGCGAGCCCGACTTCGCGACCCCGCAGCACGTCGTCGATGCCGCCGTCGCCGCGGCGCGGGACCCGAAGAACCACCGCTACACCCCCGCGACCGGCCTGCCCGAACTGAAGCAGGCCATCGCGGACAAGACCGCCCGGGTGTCCGGCGTCACGGTCGAGCCGTCGCAGGTCATCGTGACGAACGGCGGCAAGCAGGCGGTGTACCAGGCGTTCCAGACCATCGTCGACGCCGGTGACGAGGTCCTGCTGCCCGCGCCGTACTGGACCACCTACCCCGAGGCCATCCGCCTGGCCGGTGGCGAGCCGGTCGAGGTCTTCGCCGGCAGCGACCAGGACTACCTGGTGACCGTCGAGCAGCTCGAGGCAGCGCGCACCCCGAAGACCAAGGCACTGCTGTTCTGCTCGCCGTCGAACCCCACCGGCGCGGTGTACTCGGCCGAGCAGACCCGGGCGATCGGCGAGTGGGCGCTCGAGCACGGCATCTGGGTCATCAGCGACGAGATCTACCAGGACCTGGTGTACGACGGCGTCCGCTTCGCCGGCATCCTGGCCGAGGTCCCCGCCCTCGCCGACACCACGATCCTGGTGAACGGCGTCGCGAAGACCTACGCCATGACGGGCTGGCGCGTCGGGTGGTTCATCGGCCCGACCGACGCCGTCAAGGCCGCTTCCAACCTGCAGTCGCACCTGTCGTCCAACGTCTCGAACGTGTCGCAGCGCGCCGCCATCGCCGCGCTGACCGGTCCCCAGGAACCCGTCGCCGCGATGCGCGAGGCCTTCGATCGTCGACGTCGGTCGATCGTGGACGGCCTCAACGCGATCCCGGGGTTCCGGACGCCGACCCCGCAGGGTGCCTTCTACGTCTACCCGGACGTCACCGAACTGCTCGGCCGCGAATGGGCCGGCGCAACCCCGACCACCACGCTCGAGCTGGCGGACCTGATCCTCGAGCACGCCGAGGTCGCGGTCGTCCCCGGTGAGGCCTTCGGTCCGTCCGGCTACCTGCGTCTGTCGTACGCGCTGGGCGACGAGGACATCGCCGAGGGCGTCGCCCGACTGGCGGAGTTCTTCGCGTAGACACTGCCGGACACGGAACGGGCCACCTCGTCGAGGTGGCCCGTTCTTCCCGTTCCGGGAGGCCCGTGGAGCGTCGTGCTCGTCGGTCCCGTCGCGCGGACGCTCAGCCGAGCAGGTCCCCCACCACCACGGGTTCCGGGACGAGCGAGACACCGAAGCGGTTCAGGACGCTCACCTGCACGTACCGGGCGAGCTCGGCCACCTGCGCGGCCGTCGCCCCGCCGCGGTTCGTCAGTGCGAGGGTGTGCTTCGACGAGATCGCCGCGCGCGAACCCGGCACCGCGTACCCCCGGTGGACGCCGGCGTGCTCGATGAGCCAGGCCGCACTGAGCTTGACGTCGTCGCCCGCGGGCCAGCGCGGAGCATCAGCTGGCAGGGTCTCGGCGAACGCGGGCGAGACGATCGGGTTCGTGAAGAACGATCCGGCGCTCCAGGTGTCGTGGTCGTCCCCGTCGAGCACCATGCCCTTGGAACCGCGCAGCCGCAGGACCTCGTCGCGGACGGTCGTGGGCGGCACGAGCGCGCCGAGGTCGACCCCGAGCGAACCGGCGAGCTGCGCGTACTGCACGGGCACGCCGTGCTCCCCCGCGAGTCCGAGCCGGAACTCGACCGTCAGCACGACACCGCGCCGACCGTGCTTGAGGGTCGACGTGCGGTAGCCGAGCGCCAGCTCGGCTGCCGGGACCCACGCGCGCTCCCCCGTGGCCGCATCCAGGAACTCGACGCGGGTGAGCACGTCGGCGAGTTCGACCCCGTAGGCGCCGATGTTCTGCACGGGGGATGCACCGACCGTGCCCGGGATGCCGCTGAGGGCCTCCAGGCCGGTCCAGCCGTTCGCGACCGTCGTGGCGACGAACGGGTCCCACGGTTCACCGGCGGCGACGCGGACGGTGACGCCGTCGGCGTCGCGGTCCGCGTCGACGCCCGTCGTGCGGACCAGCACGACGGTGCCGTCGAAGCCCTGGTCGGCGACCAGCAGGTTGCTGCCGCCGCCGAGGACGAGCCACTCGTGGTCGTCGAAGGCGTCGGTCGCGTGGGCGACGAGCTCGTCGGTCGTCGTCGCCGTCAGCAGCCGGGTGGCGGGCCCGCCGACGCGGAGCGTCGTCAGGTCGGCCAGCACCGGCTCGGACACGGTCAGTGGAACACCACCGTGACCTGCGCCTTGCCGAGCACGGTCTGCCCGGCGGCGGTCACGGTGAGGTCGATGCGCTTCGGACGGCCGTCCTCGTCGACGGTGCCGACCTTCGCGACGATGCCGACCGTGGCACCCTGCTCCGGGTCGACGACGACGGGGCGCGTGAAACGGACGCCGTAGCCCGCGACCCAGCCGCGGTCGCCGAGCCACTCGGCCACCGGCTGCACGGCGATCCCCATGGTGAGCATGCCGTGGGCGAGGACGCCGGGCAGACCGACCGAGGCGGCGACGTCGTCGCGGTAGTGGATCGGGTTGAAGTCGCCCGAGGCGCCGGCGTACCGGACGAGCGAATCACGGGTGAGGTGCACGGCACGTTCGGCGACGACGGTGCCGACCTCGAGCGCGGTGGCGGGTGCGGCGGTCATGCGTCGTCTCCTCGGACCACGAGGGTGGAGGTCGCCGTGACGACGTGCTCCCCCTCGGCGTCGTTCATGGTGCTCTGGGCCGTGACCATCGCGTTGCCGCCGAGGGTCTTCACGCTGGTCACCGTCAGGGTCGCGGTGAGCTCGTCACCGGCGACGATCGGACGGTCGTAGGTGAAGGACTGCTCGCCGTGGACCACGCGGGAGAAGTCGATGCCGGCGTCGGGCTCGTTCAGGAGCTGCGCGAGCGTGGCTTCCTGCACGACGACGGCGAACGTCGGGGGTGCGACCACGTCGGCGTACCCGGCGGCGCGGGCGGCGTCCGGATCGTGGTGGACGGGGTTGGTCGCGAACACCGCACGAGAGAACTCGCGCACCTTCTCGCGGCCGACCAGGTAGGGCTGGGCCGGCGGGAACGTCCTGCCGACGAGCTCGGGGTTCACTGACACCACGGCAGTCTACTGAAGGCCCGTGCGGGCGGGTCCGTCCGGGCGGGTCCGTCTGGCGCTCGGGCCGCACTGTCGTCCATGAGAACGCATCAGTTAGACTGTCTGAGACCGATTCGGGGGAATCGGTGCGTGCCGTTCGGCACGCGTTCGTTCGGGACGGGGAGGGCCGATGGACACCACGACGGAGTTCGCCGTGCACACGGGCGACCGGTGCACCGCCATGGAGGTCGCCGCCGCCGCGCTGCGCCGCACCGGTCACCACGTCGAGTCGACCGGTGGCACGATGACCGCGACGGCAGGCAGCCGGGCGCTCACCATCCTGCTCGGCGCGCTCGTGCAGCCGGCCCGGGAGTACCGCCGGTACGAGCTGTCCACCGTCGTGGACGGTGCCACCACGACGATCTCGCTGCGCCGGGCCGGGCACGGCACGGCCGTGTCCGGCGGCAGCATCGGAGCGAACCGGCGTCGGGCCGCCTGGCACGAGGTCACCGCCGCCGTCGAGGACGCGTTCCGCACCGCCGGGGTGCTCGCGACGCGGACCGACACCGGCTCCCACCGCACCCGGTAGCGGGCTGCAGCACGTGGCCGCCCGGCGCACCGTGCCCGGATCGGTCACCGATGACCCCGTCGGCCATCTAGGTTGGGCGCGGGGCCCGGGAAAGGAACCGCCATGAGCATGGAGAGCGCTGCCTGGAGCTCGCTGTACAAGATCTCGTCCGCGCAGGGCGGCAAGCACGGGTTCTCCCGCGCGACCGTTAGACGGATCCTGACGTTCGCGGTGCCGTACCGGGCGAAGCTGCTGGTGTTCATCGCCCTCTCCGTCGTCGGTGCCTTCCTCGCCGTCGCGACGCCGGTGCTCGCGGGACAGGTGGTCGACGTCATCGTCGCCCGGGGCGAGGTCGCCACCATCGTCCGGCTGGCCTTGGTCATCGCCCTGGTCGCCGTCGCCGACGCCGCCGTGTCGCTGACGACACGCTGGTACTCGGCACGGATCGGCGAGGGCGTGATCCTGGACCTCCGCACCGCCGTCTTCGACCACGTGCAGAAGATGCCGATCGCGTTCTTCACCCGCACCCGGACCGGCGCGCTCGTGAGCCGCCTGAACAACGACGTGATCGGTGCGCAGCAGGCCTTCAGCGGCACCCTGTCCGGCGTCGTCACGAACCTGGTGGCGCTGGTCCTCACCCTGATCGTCATGCTCAGCACCTCGTGGCTCGTGACGGTCCTCGCCGTGGTGATGCTGCCGCTCTTCCTGGTCCCCGCGCGCCGGATGGGCAGCCGCCTGGCCGCGCTGCGCCGCGAGGCCGCCGACCACAACTCCGCGATGAGCACCCAGATGACCGAGCGCTTCTCGGCACCCGGCGCCACCCTCGTCAAGCTGTTCGGCCGGCCCGACGAGGAGGCCGAGGAGTTCCGCGTCCGCGCTGCCCGCGTCCGCGACATCGGGGTCCGGACCGCGATGCTGCAGTTCGTCTTCTTCACCGCACTGATGCTCGTCTCCGCACTCGCCCTGGCGCTCGTGTACGGGCTCGGCGGCTTCCTCGCGCTCGCCGGGCGGCTGGACACCGGCGAGGTCGTCACCCTGGCGCTCCTGCTCACCCGCCTGTACGCGCCGCTGACCAGTCTGGCGAACGCCCGGGTGGAGATCATGAGCGCCGTGGTCAGCTTCGAGCGCGTCTTCGAGGTCCTGGACCTCGAACCGCTCATCCAGGAGCAGCCGGACGCGGTCACCATCCCCGACGGGCCGGTGTCCGTCGAGTTCGACGACGTCCGGTTCGCCTACCCGTCCGCCGACAAGGTGTCCCTCGCCTCGCTCGAGGAGGTCGCGACGCTCGACACCCGCGGCGGCGAGGAGGTCCTGCACGGGCTGTCCTTCCGGATCGAGCCGGGCCAGACCGTCGCCCTCGTCGGGACGTCGGGTGCGGGCAAGTCCACGGTCGCGCAGTTGCTCTCGCGCCTGTACGACGTCGACAGCGGCACCGTCCGCCTGGCGGGCACGGACGTCCGCGACGTCACCTTCGCCTCGATGCGGCACACCCTCGGCATGGTGACGCAGGACGGCCACCTGTTCCACGAGACCATCCGCTCCAACCTGCGGTTCGCGCGGCCCGAGGCGGCCGAGGACGAGGTGTGGGACGCCGTCCGTCGCGCTCGTCTCGAACCGCTCATCCGGTCCCTGCCCGACCAGCTGGACACGATGGTGGGAGAACGCGGCTACCGGCTGTCCGGCGGTGAGCGGCAGCGCATGACCATCGCGCGGCTCCTGCTCGCCCAGCCGCGCGTCGTCATCCTCGACGAGGCGACGGCAGCGCTGGACTCGACGTCCGAGGCCGCCGTGCAGGCCGCACTCGGCGAGGCGCTCGAGGGACGGACCGCGATGGTGATCGCCCACCGACTCTCCACCATCCGCAGCGCGGACCTGATCCTGGTGGTCGAGGACGGCTCGATCGCGGAGCGCGGTACGCACGACGAGCTGCTGGCCGCCGGTGGGCGGTACGAGGAGCTGCACCGGACCCAGTTCGCCGCGCAGGAGAACGTCGATACCGACGCGGAAGCAGCGGTGGACTGAGCGGTCGGTCGGGCAGTCGGGCGGCGCAGCAGGGGTCTGCGCCGCCACCAACAGAGAAGGCCCCCTGACCCAGATGATCTTGGACGAGAGGGCCTTGCGCGTAGCGAGGGCGGGACTTGAACCCGCGACCCCACGATTATGAGTCGTGTGCTCTAACCAACTGAGCTACCCCGCCAGAGATCCGGAGCGGCGTGCGCACCGGGTCGGAGCCCCGAGTCAGGATTGAACTGACGACCCCCTCCTTACCATGGAGGTGCTCTACCACTGAGCTATCGGGGCGATGTGCCGCGAACGGCACCACACGAGGATAGCAGACCTCCGACGCTGCTCCGGAACCGGACGAGACGCCCGGGCGTGCCGCGTCGTGGGCCGCTAGTTCGCGTTGGCCTTGAGCCACGCCAGCGGGTCCACCGGGACTCCGTCGACGTGGACCTCGAGGTGCAGGTGCGGGCCCGTGGAGTTGCCCGTGCTGCCGACGAGACCGAGGATGTCGCCGACCTCGACGTGCTGGCCGGTGACCACCTTGAAGGAGTTGTCCTCCATGTGGCCGTAGACGCTGACGAACTGCTTGCCGTCGACGTCGTGCTCCACCCAGACGTCGTTGCCGAAGCCGCCGTCGTTCGCCTGCACCTTGATCACGGTGCCGGCGGCGATGACACCGATCGGGGTGCCCTCACCCGGTGCGAAGTCGACGCCCATGTGGTTCGTCGAGCAGAACGAGCACCCGGCGACCTGGCGGCCACCGAAGCCCGAGGTGATCGGGACGCCGGTCAGGAACGGCCACTGGATCGTGCCCGTCGGGTCGTTCGTGAAGCTCGAGGAGTCGACGTTGGCGTACTGCGTGGCGTCGGACACCGTGAACTGGTCTCGGGCGGTGGAACCATCGGCGGCGGCCCCGACCTGCATCGACTGGGTGGCACCACCGGAGGTGGCACGAGCCGCGGTCGACCCGGACTCGGGCACCCAGAGGGCCTGCGCCGGCAGGGAGGTCGAGACGACCAGGCCGGCCGCGAAGAGCAGGGCGCCGACGGCGGTCACGCGCGAGGCCGACCGGCGGAACGACGCGCCCCGCTTCCGGGTCGGCGCTGCGACGGGTGTGCTGGTGGAGGGGATGTGGCGCGTCGCGCGGTCGACCGGGGCCGGGGCCGTAGTGACTGCACGGCCGTTGCGGCGGCGTGAGGCGGGGACCTGACCGGCCACGCGGCGGGGCTCGGACACTGGAACGACGGGGGCGACGGACTGCGCCTGCACGTCGGGCGAGGTGGGTGCCGGCGGCGTCTGGATGCGCGAGGCCGGGCGCGCGGGCGACGCCGGCGCGAAGTCGATCGGCGACACGGGGGCCGCAGGGGTCCCCGGCGTGGCCGCTCCGATGACGTCGTCGAAGCTGGGACCCGTCGAGTCCTGCGCCGCGGTCGAGCCCTTGACCGCCGCTCGTTCTGCCTCGATCCGAGCGCGTCGGGTCTGGTGGACGACCGGGGTGGCGGCGTCGACGGAACCGTCGGTGGGAGCGGACGACAGAGGAGTACGGGGCATGCGTGCGGTGGCGATCCTGATCGGAGAAGGGCCCACTCGTTGGTAACGAGCAGATAACGGGACCTGAGCACGCTAGCAGGCGACGTCCCAGGTCGCCAGTCGTGGTCATGTCCACCCAGCACCCCCGGAGGTGGTGCCCGGCGGGTCGTCAGGCCGGCACGGATCCGAGCGCACCGGCCTCGAGCCGACGCACCAGCGCCTCGAGTTCGTCGGCGACGGCGGGGCTCGCGAACAGGAAGGAGCGGGTCCCCCCGGCCTCCCAGATGCGGATCGCCGCGCCGGCCTCCTGTGCCACGAGGGCCCCGCCCGCCATGTCCCACGGGTTGATCCCGCGTTCGTAGTAGGCGTCCACCGTCCCCGCCCCGACCGCGCAGCAGTCGAGCGACGCCGCTCCCCCACGGCGGATGTCCCGCACCTCGCCGATGAGGCCGGCGAGCACCGCCACCTGCTCGCGACGACGGTCCGCCGTGTACCCGAACCCGGTGGCGACGAGCGTCTCCGCCAGCGACCCGGGCGCGGCGACGGACAACGGCTCCCCGTCGCGCGTCGCGCCCTGTCCGGCGGCCGCGCGGAAGACGGTGCCCGTCGCCGGTGCCACGACGACGCCCGCGATCGGCTCCCAGGTCATCGGGTCGGCCCCGCCGCGGACGACACCGATGCTCACGCCGTACTCGTCGCTGCCGTACAGGTAGTTGACCGTGCCGTCGATCGGGTCCACCACCCACGTGATGCCCGAGGCACCCGAGGCGGATCCGGACTCCTCGCCGTGGAAGGCGTCGTCGGGACGGGCCTCGGCGATGCGGGCACGGATGAGCGCCTCGACCTCGCGGTCAGCGGCCGTGACCACGTCGACGATGCTCGACTTCCGGTCCGCGACCTCGACCCCCTCGGCGCGGCGCCGTGCGGCCAGCGCCGCGGCGTCACGGGCGATCGACTCGGCGAGGTCGGCGAACTGGGCGGGGGTGAGGTCGGAGGCCATGCACCCATCCTCCCGGAAACACCGTCGGCCCCGTCCGCAGTGGACGGGGCCGATCAGATGGTGGCAAGTGAGGGATTCGAACCCCCGAAGGCTACGCCGGCTGATTTACAGTCAGATCCCTTTGGCCGCTTGGGTAACTTGCCATGCGCACCCAGCCGGTGTGATCACCAACCGAAGGCGCGCACAAAAGCATAGCGGATCGCTGACGGTGGTCGTGACCACCGTCAGCCGATCCGCGCGACCGGAACCGGGCCTCTCTCCCCATCGGCACGGCCCGGACGCCGCTGGCGCGTCGCCCGGGAACCGGCGACGCGGGCCCTCCGCCGTTAGGCTGTTCCGCATGGCAGACAGTTCCTTCGACGTGGTCAGCAAGGTCGACAAGATGGAGGCGGAGAACGCCCTCAACCAGGCGGCCAAGGAGATCGAGCAGCGGTACGACTTCAAGGGTGCCGACGCCTCGGTCGCGTTCAGCGGTGAGGACGTCCTGATCAAGGCGAACTCGGAAGAGCGCGCCAAGGCGGTCCTCGACGTGCTGCAGAGCAAGGCGATCAAGCGCAACATCAGCCTGAAGAGCCTGGACGCCGGCGACCCGTACCCCTCGGGCAAGGAGTACCGCATCGAGGTCAAGTTCAAGAACGGCATTGAGCAGGACGTGGCGAAGAAGATCGGTGCGTTCCTGCGTGCCAACGCCCCGAAGACCGTGAAGAGCCAGATCCAGGGTGACGAGCTCCGCGTCTCGTCGAAGAGCCGTGACGACCTGCAGAACACGATCCAGCTCCTCAAGGGTGAAGAGTTCGACGTCCCGTTGCAGTTCATCAACTTCCGCTGACCCGCGGCCCCTGCGAACGACACCCGACACCGGCACCCCGTGGAGCACTGGCTCACCGTCGTCATCACCGTCCTGCTCGTCCTGCTGGACCTGGCGATCCGCGTCTTCTCGATCATCTACGTCCCGATCAACCGGAAGCCGCAGACCGCGACGGCGTGGCTGCTCGCGATCTTCCTCATCCCCTACATCGGCTTCATCGTCTTCCTGGTCATCGGGTCGACGAAGCTCCCGCGCGCCCGACGCGAGAAGCAGACCGAGATCAACGCGTACATCCTCGAGCAGACCGAGGGCATCGAGCGGGTCCGCCGTGACCACCCGTGGCCCGCGTGGCTGGAGAGCGTCACACGGCTGAACCGCGAGCTCGGAGCGATGCCGTTGGTCGGGGGCAACTCGGCGGAGCTCTACCCCGACTCCGAGGAGTCCATCGCCGAGATGACCCGGGCGATCGACCAGTCCCGCCGCTTCGTGCACGTCGAGTTCTACATCGCGACGCTCGACGACACCACCCGGCCCTTCTTCGAGGCGCTCGCGCGGGCACAGTCCCGCGGTGTGACCGTGCGGTTCCTGCTCGACCACTGGGCCAGCCGCGGGTACCCGGGGTACAAGGACACCCTGGCGTTCATGGACCAGGCGGGCATCGAGTGGCACCTGATGCTCCCGCTCCTGCCGCTGCAGGGCAAGTTCCAGCGTCCCGACCTCCGCAACCACCGGAAGATCATGGTGCTCGACGGCTCGGTCGCGTTCACCGGCTCGCAGAACCTGATCGACGCCTCCTACGACATCAGGTCCCACGTCGAGAAGGGCATGGTCTACAAGGACCTGTTCGCCCGGTTCGAGGGGCCGGTCGTCGCCGGGCTCAACGCCCTGTTCGTCACCGACTGGTACAGCGAGACCGACGAGCTGCTGCTGCGTGAGAGCGACCCCGTCCAGCGGGCCGACCGCGGCGACGCGCTCGACTGCCAGGTGGTGCCGTCCGGGCCGGGGTTCGACGGCGAGAACAACCTGCGCCTGTTCAACGCGCTGCTCTACTCCGCGCAGCAGAAGGTGTCGATCACCTCGCCGTACTTCGTGCCGGACGACTCGATGCTCTACGCCATCACCACGACGGCGCAGCGTGGGGTCGAGGTCGAACTGTTCGTCGGCGAGATGGGCGACCACACGATGACCTGGCACGCGCAGCGCTCCTACTACGAGGGACTCCTGCGGGCCGGCGTGAAGATCTGGCTCTACCGCGCGCCGACGATCCTGCACGCCAAGCACTTCACGATCGACGACGAGGTGTCGGTGATCGGCTCGAGCAACATGGACATGCGCTCGTTCAGCCTGAACCTCGAGGTCTCCGTGATGGTGCGCGGTCACCGCTTCGTCGACGCCCTGCGCGAGGTGCAGGAAGCGTACAAGGAGCACAGCTTCGAACTCACGCTCGACGAGTGGGTCGACCGTCCGCGCCGTTCCAAGGTGCTCGACAACGTCGCGCGGCTCACGGCGGCGCTGCAGTAGCCGACGCCGTCGCAGCGTCGCAGCGTCGCAGCGCGCACCGTGGCGGCGCGCACCGTGCGTCGTCCTCCACCCGGTGCGACCTTGGCCGCACCGTGCGTCGCAACAGCGGGGCATCCGGCGAGCAAGCCCGCGGCGAACGGACAACCCTGCACCGTGCGTGGCGTTCGGGGCCGGTTCAGGATGCCGTGCGCCCCGCGTCGCACAACCAACCACGCACGGTGCGAAGGGGAGGCGCGGGTCGCCTCCGTCGCGCACCGTGCGTCGTTCTGCACCCGGTGCGACCTTGGCCGCACCGTGCGTCGCGACAGCGGGGCACCCGGCGAGCAAGCCCGCGGTGAACGGACAACCCTGCACCGTGCGGTAAGCGTTCCGTGGCCGGTGCGGGTCCGCCAGGTGCGCTCAGCGCAGCGGGACGAGGGACGCCAGGGCTCCCACCACCCGCTCGAGCGGGCCGCGGCCGAGGAACCGCCGCCACAGCATCGCGAAGACCACCGAGCCGAGGGCGAACCAGCCCCAGGCCTCGGCCGACTCGGGGTACGTCGGCAGCGTCGCGAGGACCACGAGGTGCCCCGAGTACACCGTCAGGGGCATCGACCCGACAGCGGCGAGCGGGAACGCGATCCGCTCGGCGACCCGCCCGCGGCCGTCGAACACGAGGACGCAGAGCGCGATGAGCGCGACCGCGACGCCGGCCGTCCCGAGCACGTCGACGACCGACGACGAGTGGTCACGCGGAGACAGGAACAGCTGGGCGAGCGCCTGGCCGGGGGTCGAGCCCTCGCCCGCGTACGGCACGCCGGGGAACGCCAGGGCCGCGTCGTCCGGCAGCGGGGCGAGGAACGAGCCCGCGACGTACGCGGTGGCGGCGACCAGTGCGCCGGACACGAGGAGCGCGACCTGCCGGCCACGGTCCTCCAGGCCGACCCGGGCGACCGCGAGCCCCACCAGGACGTACGCCAGGAAGGTGACCACGGGGTAGACCAGGCCGAGCTGGACACCGACCATGCCCGCATCCGCGTAGGCGGGGGCGATCGCCAGCGCGGCGACGGGCGACAGCAGCGCGCAGACGGCGGCGATGCCGAGCAGCGCCGCCGGCCGGAGGCGGAGCACCGGGACCACGAGCAGGAACAGCACCCCGTACGTCGGCAGGATCACGTAGACCGGGGTGTCGAGCGCCATCAGCGCGAAGCCGATGACGACCACCACCACCGCACGGATCGCGAGCCGGGCGCGGATCCGTCCGATCGTCGGCGGGCCGGGCGGGTCCGTGCGGCCGCTCGTCAAGCCGATCGAGACACCGGCCAGGACTGCGAACAGGGTCGACGGGCGGCCGTGGGCGAGGGCGGTCCAGGTCGCCGGGTCGGTCCACTCGAGCTGCTCCGCGATGCCGCCGACGTGGGCGGCCACCATGCCGAGCAGCGCGATCGCGCGCGCCACGTCGACGCCCTGCAACCGGACCCCCGACGCAGACGCGCCCCGCACCGCGGTGGGCGGGACGGGGCGCGTGCCGGTCACGGCAGTCAGCTCGTCGGTGCGTCGACGCGGCCGAGCGAGACGTCGATCATCTCGTCGCGCGGGACGACCTTGATGCGCTCACGGCCGTCGATCGACCCGAGGGCCTGCTCGTGGGTGTCGAGGTGGTGCCAGCCCTCGAGGTCGGTGTACTCGACACCGCGCTCGCGGAGCAGGGCCGGGATCGCCTCGTCCGAGGGGTCCTCCGGCGTCCACCAGCTCGCCTGGTCGTTGACGATGTGCTGCACGGTCTCCATGGCGTCGGACTTGGTGTGCCCGATGAGCCCGACCGGACCACGCTTGATCCAGCCGGTGGCGTACACACCGGGGATCTGCTGGTTGTCGTCGTCGAGGACCTGGCCCTCGTGGTTCGGGATGACGCCGTGCCGCTCGTCGAACGGGACACCGGGCAGCGGGGAACCGAAGTACCCGACGGCGCGGTAGGCGGCCTGGATCGGGATCTCGCGGATCTCGCCGGTGCCCTCGACGCCGCCCTCGCCGTTCGGACGGGTGCGCTCGTAACGGATGGCGGTCAGCTTGCCCTGCTCGTCGCCGACGAACTCGATCGGCTTCGCGTAGAAGTGCAGGTGGAGCCGACGGCTGGCCTGGCCGACCTCGCGCGTGCGCCACTGCTCGAGGACACGGTTGATGACCATGACCTGCTTGTTCGTCGCGATCGCGGTCTTCGATGCCTCGTCGTGGTCGAAGTCCTCGTCGTAGACGACCATGTCGACGTCGCGGACCTCGCCGAGCTCACGGAGCTCGAGGGGTGTGAACTTCACCTGCGCCGGGCCACGGCGGCCGAAGACGTGCACGTCCGTGACCGGCGAGGCCTTGAGTCCCTGGTACACGTTCGCGGGGATCTCGGTCGGCAGCAGGTCGTCGGCGTGCTTCGCCAGGATGCGCGACACGTCGAGGGCCACGTTGCCGACGCCGATGACCGCGACGCTCTCGGCCTCGAGCGGCCAGGTGCGCGGGACGTCGGGGTGGCCGTCGAACCAGCTCACGAACTCGGCTGCACCGTACGAGCCGTCGAGGTCGACGCCGGGGATGTCGAGGTCGGCGTCCTTGATCGCACCCGTCGAGAAGACGACGGCGTTGTAGTGCTTCTTGAGGTCGTCGAGGGTGATGTCCTCGCCGTAGCGGACGTTGCCGAACAGCCGGACGACCCCGCGGTCGAGGACGTCGCGCAGGGCGTTGATGATGCCCTTGATCCGCGGGTGGTCGGGGGCGACGCCGTACCGGACCAGGCCGTAGGGCGCCGGGAGCTGCTCGAACAGGTCGATCGACACGTCGTAACCGCGGGCCTCGCGCAGCAGGATGTCCGCGGCGTAGATGCCGGCCGGGCCGGCGCCGACGATGGCGAGTCGGAGGGTGGGCACTGATCGTCTCCAGTTCGTTCGGGTGGGGGTTCCCGGGGGTGCCTCCCGACCGTGCCGCGGTGGGCGTGCCGTGTCGGGAGGGGTGTTCAGCGGCTTCGGTCGACGACGGAGTCCGCGAAGCGGGTGAGCGCCCGTTTCACGATGCCGTCGGGCAGCGGAGCGAGGGCGTCGACGGCTTCGCGGGCCCAGGCGACGGCGACCGCACGGGTCGCTGCGGTGGCCTCGTGCTCACGGAGGGCGGAGACGGCCGACTGGTACGGAGCGGAGTCGACCACGTCGTCGGGGGCGCCGTTGACGTCGCGCTCGATGCGCTCGACCAGGTGCTGCGCGGAGGGGTCCGTCACGGCCATCCGCCGCAGTTGCAGCATCGGCAGGGTGTCGACGCCTGCGCGCAGGTCGTTGCCGGCGATCTTGCCGGTCTTGTCCGTCGCGGGGGCGAGGTCGATGACGTCGTCGACGAGCTGGAAGGCCACACCGACCTTCTCGCCGAACGTGCCGACGGCGTCGAGGTAGGCCCGGTCGGCACCGGAGAACATCACACCCGCGCGAGCGGCGGTGGCGATGAGCGAACCGGTCTTGTCGCTGAGCACCTGGATGTAGTGCTCCAGCGGGTCGTCGTGCGACTGCGGACCGGTGGTCTCGTGCAGCTGGCCCATGCAGAGGCGCTGGAACGTCTCGGCCTGCATCCGGATGCCCTCGGTGCCGAGGTCCGCGGTGATCAGGCTGGCGCGGGCGAAGAGCAGGTCGCCGGTCAGGATCGCCACGTTGTTGCCGTAGGTGATCTGCGCGGCGGGGACCCCGCGGCGCACCGGGGCTTCGTCCATGACGTCGTCGTGGTACAGCGACGCCAAGTGGGTGGTCTCGATGCTCACCGCGGCCTTGACCACCGCGTCGGTCACGCCGTCGCCGAGCTGCGCGATGAGGAGCGTCAGCGTCGGACGGATGCGCTTGCCCCCGGCGGAGAGCAGGTACCGGCTGGTGGTGTCGGCGAGGGTGTCAGTGGAGCGCATGGCGTCCTCGAGCCCCTGCTCGACGAGCTCGAGCCCGTCGTCGACCGCGGAGATGAAGCGACGGTCGGCGGGCGTGGCGAACAACCGCTCGCCGATGCCCAGCGACGCGCGCAGGCTCGGCGCGCGACGTGCGACCGGGACGCTCGGATTCAAGTGCTGCTCCGTCTTCGGGGGTGGTGACCGGTCAGTCGGCGGCCGGGTCGACGCGCGGCTGCTCGCCGGTGTTCTGGTGGTCACGGCGGGCCTTCGCACGCCGTGCCGCGGACTCGCGCACCGTGTCGGCGACGGGCTTGCGGCCACGGTGCAGTGCGACGATACCGGCCGTCAGGTTGCGGTAGGCGACCACCGAGAAGCCGACACCGCGGAGCCACTGGGTCAGCACCTGCTGGTCGGGCCACGCGTCGATGGACTCGGCGAGGTACCGGTAGGCAGCCGGGTTGCTGCTCGAGAGCCGCGCGATGCCCGGGAGCACGCGCTTCAGGTAGGTGCCGTAGCCGAAGCGCAGCAGCGCACGCGGCGGCGTCGAGAACTCACAGATGACGACGCGGCCACCGGGCTTCAGGACGCGGAGCATCTCGGCGAGCGCCTGCTTCGGGTCGTTGACGTTGCGCAGTCCGAACGAGATCGTGACGGCGTCGAACGTGTCGTCGTCGAAGGGCAGCTGCTCGGCGTCGCCCTCGACGAAGGTGATCTCGGGGTGACGCTCACGGCCGACGGCGATCATGCCCGCGGACAGGTCGAGCGCGGTGACCTCGGCGCCCTTCTTGGCGAAGGCCGCCGCGCTGGTGCCCGTGCCCGCGGCGATGTCGAGGACCTTCTCGCCGGGCTGGGGGTCGACCGCGCGGACGGTGGCGACACGCCACAGCGGGGCGTTGCCCGCCGACAGGATGTCGTTCGTGAGGTCGTACTTGGCCGCGACGTCGTCGAACATCGCCGCCACCTCGTCCGGGCGCTTGTTCAGGTCCGCTCTGCTCACGTGGTCAATCCTAGAGGTCCCGACCGAGCGTTCACCGGACTCGCAGCCACCCGGGCGGTGCGGGATCGGCGCGTAGCATCGGAGCCGTGACCCGAACCACCACGGCGGCGCCCCCGCTGACGGTCTCGACCCGGATCCTCGACGACCCGGGCACCGTCCTCCGCCACACGCTCCGCGATCGACCCCTCGCCTTCGTCCGGAACGGCGACGGCATCGTCGGCATCGGTGAGGCGCTTCGGTTCACCTTCACCGGCCCCGACCGGATGCGTGACGCGGCCGCGCTCTGGCGCAGTGTCGTCGCGACCGCCGTCGTCGACGACCCCGTCCAGCTGCGCGGCTCGGGGCTCGTCGCCTTCGGGTCGTTCGCGTTCGCCGACGACTCCGCCGACGAGAGCGTGCTCATCGTGCCCCGGGTGGTCCTCGGCCGCCGTCGGGGCAAGGCCTGGCTGACGGCCATCGACACCACGGCCGGCGCGGAGCCCCTGGCCTTCACCCGGACCTCGGTCCCGGTCCCCCGGGTCGGACCGCACGTCTCCGTCGAGCTGCGTCCCGGGCAGATCGACGAAGCCACCTACGCCGCCAACGTGTCCGAGGCCGTCCGCCGCATCGTGGCCGGGAGCGCCCAGAAGGTGGTGCTCGCCCGCGACCTGGTCGGCACGCTGCCGTCGGGGGCCGATCGACGAGCCGTCCTGCTCGACCTCGCCGCCGCCTACCCGCAGTGCGTGACCTTCGCAGTGGACGGGCTGGTCGGTGCCACGCCGGAGACCCTCGCCCGCACCGACGGCACGCGACTGACCGCGCGGGTGCTCGCCGGCAGCGCCGCACGCGGCACCGACGAGGTCTCCGACCGTGCCGCCGCCGAGGCCCTGGCCAGCAGCGCCAAGGACGTCGAGGAGCACGCCTTCGCGATCGACAGCCTGCTCGCGGCCCTCGCACCGCTCGCCACGGACCTGCGCGCCGACGCCGAACCGTTCCGGCTGCAGCTGCCGAACCTGTGGCACCTGGCGACGGACGTGCAGGCGACGCTGCCGCCCGACACGACCTCGCTCGACGTCGCCGACGCGCTGCACCCGACGGCCGCGGTCGCGGGCACCCCGACCGACGTCGCGGTGCGGCTCGTCGCCGAGCTCGAGGGCGTCGACCGCGGTCGCTACGCCGGGCCGGTCGGCTGGATGAGCGCGACGGGCGACGGTGAGTGGATGCTCGCGCTGCGCAGCGCACGGATCGACGACGACGGCAGCGTCCGCGCCTGGGCGGGCGCCGGGATCGTCGCCGGCTCGGAGCCCGAGCGCGAGGTCGCCGAGACGGCCTTGAAGTTCCGACCGATCACCGACGCCCTGGCCTGAAGCACCCAGGGGCCGCGCGGAGACCGGGTCGCGGCGAGGCCGGGGCACCCGTGGCCGGTCAGTCGGCCAGCGGTACTTCGATCACGACGCGCTCGGCGGGGTCCGTCAGCACCCGTTCGAGGTCGCCCCACGTGGCCGCCCGGCGGTACTCCCACCCGAGACCCGTGACGACCCGTTCGACGTCGACGTGCTGCGGGGTCGACATCATCCGGCGCATGTCGGCGTCCGGCGTGGTCTTCGCGACCTCGAGCCCGCGGAAGATGGCGCCACCGTGGTCGTTGCCGACGACGACCTGCACCCGGTGGGTGCGTTCCTCGGTGCCGGTGACGAACGCGCCGAGGTCGTGCAGCAGCGTCAGGTCGCCGAGGAGCACGCGCGTGGTGCCCACCGAGGCGGAGGACTGCTCGAGTCCCGCGGCGATGCCGAGCGCGGTCGAGACGGTGCCGTCGATGCCGGCCAGTCCGCGGTTCGCGTGCACCCGGATCTTCTTGCCGAGCACCCGGGCATCGGCTTCGCGGATGAGCTGCGAGGCGCCGAGGACCAGGCGGTCGTGCGGCCAGGTCACCCCCCAGACGGCGTCGGCGAGCATGGCCCGGTCGACGGGTCGGCGACGGAGCGCGACCTCGTCACGCAGGAACTTGTTCCGCTCGGCGCGGTCGGCGGAGCGCTTGGCGTCGAGGTCCGGGCCGGCGTCGCCGTCCCCCAGGATCCGTCGGCTGGCACCCACCCAGCGGCCGACCCACGCACGGTGCTCCGGGCGGGTGCGGCCCGTCACGCGGACGTCGGACACGAAGGTGGTCGCGGCGTCCGGTCGGGAGGCACGGGCCGGGTCGAAGGGGTCGGCCGCCGGTCCGCGGACGACGATCGTCTCGACCCCGTCGCGCTGCAGGAGCGCGGGGACCTCTCTGCTGAGGGTCGGGTGGCCGAGCACGACGGCGCGGCGGACGGCGCCACCGTGGTCCGCGTCGCGCAGGAGTTCACGGTAGGCCACGACCAGGTTGCGGCCGAAGCGCGCGCCGCTGGAGACCTCGGCGAGGAGCGGCGCCCCGAGTTCCCAGGCGATCCGCTCAGCTTCCTCGCCGGCGTCGTGCCCGGCGATGACGACGGTGGCCGGCTCGTCGTCCGGGGTGAGTTCGGCGACCGGCAGACCGGTGTGGGCGCGGCGGGTGGCGAAGGCGAGGTCGATCTCGTCGTCGGGGACGGCGGTGACGTGCTCCGGGGTGAGCCCGGCGGAGAGCGGCTCACGGAACGCGACGTTGAGCTGTGCGGGCCCCGGCTGCCCGGTGTGCCCGGCTGCGGCGGCGACCGTCTGTCGGGCGAGGGCGCGCAGGGTGTCGCGGACCGAGGCGTCGACGCCGTGCGCCGACGGGGCCTCGACGTCGCGGACGAAGGCGACGGCCTCGCCGAAGATCCCCGGTTGCACCGTGGTCTGGTTGCTCCCGATGCCGCGGAGCTCGTCGGGGCGGTCCGCACTCAGCACGATCATCGGCACGCCCGAGTGGTGCGCCTCGAGCACGGCGGGGTGCAGGTTCGCCACCGCGGTGCCCGACGTGGTCGCGACCGCGGCGGGTCGGTGCGTCTCGACCGCGAGCCCGAGCGCGAAGAACCCGGCGGTCCGTTCGTCCAACCGGACGTGCACGGTCAGTCCGCCGGCACGTTCGAGGGCGACCGCGGCGAGCGCGAGCGCCTGGGACCGGGAACCGGGGCTGACCACGACGTCGGTGACGCCGGCGCGGACGAGTTCCTGCAGGAGCGCGAGCGCGGTGTCGGTCGCCGGGCTGCCCGAGCCGGCGGGGCCGTCAGCGATCGGTGCGGCCGTCGTCGTCGCGCTCGTGGAACTGGTCTTCGAGGTCTCGGAGGGTCGCGTCGTCCTGGTCCTTGTCCGTGAGGGTGTCGCCCGGCTCCGGCGTGGTGCCGAGGAAGTCCGGGTCGTCTTCGGGTCCACGGTACCGGGCGGATGCACCGGGGTCCGTCGCGGGGGTGCGACCGAGCAGGAACCACAGGACGCCGCCCAGCACGGGCAGGATGATGACGAGCAGCAGCCACACACCGCGACGCAGGGAACGGATGCGCTGACGGGGCATCGTGCCGCAGTCGATGGCCGCGTACACCGTGAAGGCAACGGCGGCCACGACGACGATCAACCACAAGCGGACCATGCGGTGAAGTCTAGGTCGCGACCCTGTGATGCCCCTGCCGGTCGGCGCTTCCGTAGACTCACCGTGTGAAAGCGTGGCTCCTGTACACCCTGGCTCGGCTCGGCATCTTCGTGGTGGCGCTCGTGCTCCTCCTGCTCCTGACGCCGCTGAAGTGGTACTGGGCGACGATCATCGCCGCCCTGGTGGGTCTGCTCATCTCGTACATCGCACTGTCCGGACTCCGCACGCAGGTCGCCCTGAGCCTGGCGAACCGCCGCGGCGTCCCCGAGCGCGACGCCGACTCGGACTTCGAGGACGACTTCGTCGACGCCGCCGACTCGGATGCCGCGGCCGCTCCCGTCGTCCGTCCGGTGTCCGACGCGGACCGGCACGAAGCACGCCGGGACGCCGACGCCGACTGACCCCGGGCATGGGGTCGTCAGGTCGGAGCCGGAACGGTTACGGCTGCACGGCCAGGGTGATCCCGAGCACCACGCCGAAGGCGAGCGACGCGAACGACGACAGCTGCAGCGCCGTGATGAGCTCGCGGGGCTTCCGCGACGACACCCCGATCGCCAGGGCCGGCAGCGCCAGCAGCAGCGAGAAGTACGTGAAGCCCGTGCGGAAGTACAGCAGCACGAACCAGAGCAGCACGACGTACGGCAGCATCAGGAACAGGCCGAAGAGCACGCGGGCGACCGGACGGCCGACGACCACGGCGAGTGTCCGCTTGCCCGCCAGCTGGTCCTCGTCGATGTCGCGGATGTTGTTCACCATCAGGACCGCGCAGGCGAAGAACCCGGCGGCCACCGCAGCTGCCCAGCCACTCAGCGTGACCTCGCGGATCTGCACGAACTGCGTACCGAGCACGGCGACGAGTCCGAAGAACACGAACACGAACACCTCGCCGAGGGCGTTGTACCCGTACGGCTTCTTGCCGCCCGTGTAGAACCAGGCGGCGACGATGGCGGCGGCCCCGACGAGCAGCAGCCACCACAGCTGGGTGAGCAGCACGATGACCAGGCCGGCGACGGCTGCCAGGCCGAAGAACGTCAGGGCGACCGTGAGCACCGTCCGGGGCTTGGCCAGCCCGGCACCCGTGAGCCGTGCGGGTCCGACGCGGTACTCGTCGGTGCCGCGGACCCCGTCGGAGTAGTCGTTGCTGTAGTTCACGCCGATCTGCAGGAACAGCGCCACGGCCAGGGCGAGCAGCGCGACGGCGAGGTGGCTGCCCTTCGCCAGGTAGTCGCCGAAGTCCCCGGGCTCACCGCTGTCGACGAACGCGACGGCGGTGCCCAGCACGACCGGGACGACGCCGAGGGTCAGGGTGCGCAGACGCGCGCCGCCGATCCAGTCGCGTGCGGTCGCCTTCCGCTTGGTGCGGGCGGGGGCAGCGGCCTTCGCCGGGTTGCCGGACCGGCCCTGCTTCTGCGTCGAGTTCTTCGTTCGTGCCACGAGCACCGATCTTATTGCCGATGCGGCGCCCGCCGGCTCGCCCCTACGGCCCTGCCGGGTCGACGAGCGCCTGCACGGCCCGCCGGTCGGGTTTGCCGGACGTCAGCATCGGGATCCGGTCCACCAGGACCACGTCGGCCGGCCGGGCGGCACGGCCGAGGGCTGCTCCGACGTGGGCACGCACGGTGTCCGGGTCGAGCGGTTGCTCGGTGACGACGACGGGGACCTCGCCCCACTCCCCCGCCGAGCGCCGCACGACGACGGCGCTCTGCTGCCCGGACAGCCCCCGGACGAGCCGTTCGACCGCCCCGAGCTGGACCTTCTCGCCACCGGAGATCACCACGTCGTCGAGGCGTCCGAGCACGCGGACGACCCCGCCGGACAGGGTCGCGGTGTCCCCGGTCCGGTACCACCGCAGCCCGTCCCGCTCGACGAAGGCCGACGCCGTGCGGTCGTCGTCGTCGAGGTACCCCTCGGCGAGCATCGGCCCGGCCAGGTACAGCTCGTCGTCGACCAGTGCGGTGCGCACCGTGCCGAACGGGACGCCGTCGTACACGCACCCGCCGCTCGTCTCGCTCGCGCCGTACGTCGTCACGATCCGGACCCCGGCGTCGCGCGCGCGCTGCCGGAGCGGCGCGGGGGTCGCCTGTCCGCCGACCAGGACCGCGTCGAACCTGGCGAGGGCGCGGGTGGCGTCCGGGTCGTCGAGGACCCGGGCGAGCTGGACCGGCACCAGCGAGGTGTACCGACGGGGCGCGGCCGGACCGGTGACGAGCCGTTCGGCCGCCTCGGTGAACGCGGCGGCCGCGAAGTGCCCGGGTGCCACGACGACGGGCTCGGTGCCGGCGGTGATCGAGCGGGTCAGGACGTTGAGGCCGGCGATGTAGTGCGTCGGCAGCGCGAGCACCCAGCGCCCCGGACCACCGAGCGCCGCGTCGGCCGCCGCCGCACCGGCGAGGAGCGCCTCGGACGACAGCGCCACGCGCTTGCCGGTCCCGGTGGACCCGCTCGTCTCGACCACCAGGGCGACCGCCTGCCGGACCTCGGCCGGAGGTGCCTTCGGCAGCGCCGGAGCCCCCTCGGCGACGGGGAGCAGCGCGGGGCCGCCGGCGAGCGCTGCCTCCAGGGCGCGCAGCACGGCCGACGGGTCCGACGTACCGGTCGCGACCAGCGGACGGGGCATCAGTAGTGCCAGGGGAACGCGGTCCACTCGGGAGCGCGCTTCTCGAGGAACGAGTCGCGACCCTCGACCGCCTCGTCGGTGCCGTACGCCAACCGCGTCGCCTCGCCCGCGAAGACCTGCTGACCGACCATGCCGTCGTCGACGGCGTTGAACGCGTACTTGAGCATCCGGATCGCCGTCGGGGACTTGCCGAGCACGATCTCGCCCCAGCGGATCGCCTCACGCTCGAGGTCCTCGTGGCGGACCACGGCGTTCACCGCACCCATCTCGTAGGCGCGCTGGGCGGAGTACTCCTGCGCGAGGAAGAAGACCTCGCGGGCGAACTTCTGCCCGATCTGCTTGGCGTAGTAGGCGCTGCCGTACCCGCCGTCGAACGAGCCGACGTCGGCGTCGGTCTGCTTGAACCTGCCGTGCTCGGCACTCGCGATGGTGAGGTCGCAGATGGCGTGCAGGGAGTGCCCACCGCCGGCGGCCCAGCCGGGGACGACCGCGATGACGACCTTGGGCATCATCCGGATGAGGCGCTGGACCTCGAGGATGTGGAGCCGCCCCATCGACGCCTGCGCGGCCGCGGGGTCGACGCCCTCGGGCGGTGCACCCTCGTCACCGACGTACTGGTAGCCGCTCCGTCCACGGATGCGCTGGTCGCCGCCGGAGCAGAACGCCCACCCGCCGTCCTTCGGGCTCGGGCCGTTGCCCGTGAGCAGGACGACACCGACACGGGGGTCCTGCCGGGCGTCGTCGAGGGCGCGGTAGAGCTCGTCGACCGTGCGCGGGCGGAAGGCGTTCCGGACCTCCGGACGGTCGAAGGCGACACGGACGATCCCCTTGGAGACGTGCTTGTGGTACGTGATGTCGGTGAACTGCTCCGCGATCGGAGCGGTGGTCCAGACGTCGGGGTCGAACAGGTCGGAGACGGGAGCAGCCATGCCCCCAACGTACCGCCGGGCGTCTGCCGGGTCAGGCGCCCATGTCGGTCAGGAGCTCCGGCGCGACGAACACCATGATCACGATGAGGATCACGGGGTTCGCGAAGAACGCCAGGACGACCCCGATGGCGCCGTACCAGCGGCCGAAGGATCCGACGGCGGCGACGAACCCGAGCACGGCGGCGATGAGCGTCAGGAACACGACGACGAAGCAGATGCCGAACGCGAAGTTCGTGTCACCGCCCATGAACACGGCGAACGCGCTGGCGTCGACCGCAGCGGAGACCACGGCGAGGCCCAGGGCGATCTTGCCGACGACGGGGTTGCGGTGCTTCTTGGAGGCCGCCTGCCGCACGTCGACGGTGTTGCGCTGCATGAGCCGGGCGAAGTCGTCGGACCCGGCTGTCGGACGCGCCGTCGCTCGGGACGGGTTCGCCGCGGGTCGCGCATCCGCGCTCGGACGGGCTGCAGACGCCGGACGGGCTGCCGGACGAGCGCCGGCGCTCGACGGATCGGCCTGGCGCTGTGCTGCCCGCTGCTGTGCTGCGCGCTGCCGCGGATCCACCGCCACCGAGCCTCCCTCGTTCCGGGTCGTTCCCCTCGCCGACCGGAGCCGACCGATGCATGCTAGTGCCCTGCCCTGGCGGTCCCCTCCGAGGAACCGGCGGGCGACCTGGGTGCGGTGGGAGGATGGCGGACGTGCTCCCCGACCTCGCCGAACTCCTCGCCGACGCGCACGTGGTGGCCCTGCCCATGCGGGTGCGGTTCCGCGGCATCACCACGCGCGAGGCGGTCGTGCTGCGTGGCCCCGCAGGCTGGACGGAGTTCTCGCCGTTCGTCGAGTACGACGACGCCGAGGCAGCGGCATGGCTGCGCGCCACCGTCGACTTCGGGTGGACCGACCACGAGCCGGCCGCCGACTCCGTGCCGGTCAACGCCACCGTCCCGGCGATCGCCGCCGACGACGTCGCCGACCTGCTCGCCCGCTACCCCGGCTGCGCCACCGCGAAGGTCAAGGTCGCGGAGCCCGGCACCACCGTCGACGACGACGTCGCCCGTGTCGCGGCCGTCCGCCGGGTGATGGGGTCCGATGCTGCCATCCGCGTCGACGCGAACGGGCTGTGGAGCGTCGAGCAGGCAGCCGCGGCACTCGAGCGGCTCGCACCGTTCGACCTGCAGTACGCCGAGCAGCCCTGCGCCACGGTGCCCGAGCTCGCCGAGCTCCGGACGCGGATCGCCGGCCTCGGGGTGCGGATCGCCGCGGACGAGAGCGTCCGGAAGGCGAGCGACCCCCTCGCGGTCGCCCGGGCCGGCGCAGCCGACGTCCTGGTGGTCAAGGCCCAGCCGCTCGGGGGCATCACCGCGGCGGGCGCGGTCATCGCCGACGCCGGGCTGCCGTGCGTCGTCTCGAGTGCGCTCGACACGTCGGTCGGACTCGGGATGGGGGCGTTCCTGGCCGCCGCGGCGATGACCCCGGGGTACGCCGCGGGCCTCGGGACGGCGGCGATGTTCGCCGGGGACGTGACGGCGGAGCCCCTGCTGCCGGTGGACGGCCGCGTGCCGGTGCGTCGGGTGGACGTCGCGGCGGAGATGGTCGAGCGGTACGCCGCGTCGCCGGAACGCACCGCGTGGTGGCGCGAGCGGGTGGCACGTGTGCACACCGTGCTGGCCGCAGCTGCTGCCGAGTAGCTCCGGGCGCGGGACGCCGTCGTCTCCGCAGAACGCCGTCGTCTCCGCAAGACGCCGCCGTCTCCGCAAGACGCCGTCGTCTCCGCAGAACGCCGTCGTCTCCGTTCGGCGCCGCCGAGTCGGCGAGACGCCGCCGGGAACGGCGGCGTCTCGCCGAGGACGCGGCGTCCAGCCGACACGACGGCGTCTTCCTGTCCGTGGACGCGACCGAACGACGGACGGGAGGCGCGGTGCCAGCTGGCACCGCGCCTCCCGTCCGGCCGTGGTCGCGACCAGGGCCGCATCAGCGAGCCGCGTGGTTCACAGACCCGAGTAGCTGTGCAGGCCCTTGAAGAAGACGTTCACGACCGAGAAGTTGAACATCACCGCGGCGAAGCCGATCAAGGCCAGCCAGGACGACCGCGCACCGCGCCAGCCGCGGGTCGCACGGGCGTGGATGTAGCCCGCGTAGACGACCCAGATGATGAAGGTCCAGACCTCTTTCGTGTCCCAGCCCCAGTACCGACCCCAGGCACGCTCGGCCCAGATCGCACCGGCGATCAGGGTGAAGGTCCAGAGGACGAAGCCGACGAGCAGGACGCGGTAGGTCAGGACCTCGAGCCGGTCGGCGTCGGGCAGGGTCGCCATGAAGCGGAGCTTGCCGGAGGCGGTGCGGCCCTGGCGGTACGTCTGCACGAGCTGCGCCACCGCGAGCCCCGCCCCGAGCGCGAAGAACCCGGTGCCGGAGATCGCCACAAAGACGTGGATGACGAGCCAGTACGACTGCAGGGCCGGCTGCAGCGGGACGACGGGGACCCAGTAGTTCACCGTCGCGATGCCGAGCAGGATGATCGTCAGGCCCGTGATGAAGACGCCGAGGAACTTCAGGTTCTGCCAGAACTGCACGAGCAGGAAGATCAGCGTGATCAGCGCCGTGCCCGTCAGCGAGAACTCGAACATGTTGCCCCACGGGACACGGTCGGCCGCGATGCCGCGGAGGACGACCGAGGCGACGTGCAGGACGAGCGCGAGGATCGTCATCGCCATGCCGACGCGTTCGAACTTCGTGCTGCGGCCGGACGAACCGCCCACTGGCGGCGCGGCGACCTGCTCGAGCACGACGGTGCCGCCCCGGACGGTCGCGACGGTCTTCGCCGCGCGTGCGGAAGAAGCGCTGGCCGCACCCGCCGAGCTGTCGTCGGCGCCCGCGTTCTTCGCGGCGGCCGTGACCTCACCGGAGCGTTTGGCCATGTCGAGGGCGAACGAGATGAACGCGACCACGTACACCGCCATCGCGGAGTACGTGAGCACGACCGAGTAGGTCGCGAGGTTCGTGGTCATGTCGTTCACTGGGGCATCCTAACTCCGAGGTCCGACGTGTGGCGCTGTGCGATGTCCGCGACGGCCCGTTCGAGGTTCGGGTCCTCGCCGCGTGCGAGGCCGGCGTACTCGAGGTCGTACTCGCCGCCCTGCGTGTCCTTGCGCGGGACGACCTTCACCCAGACGCGACGGCGCGGGACGAACAGCGAGGTGAGCAGACCGAGGGTGGAGAGCAGGGCGAACCCGCCCACCCACAGCTGCGACGGGTCGTGGTGCACGTCGAGGGAGACGTACCGCTTGACGCCGTCGAACGTGATCGATCCGGCACCGTCCGGGAGCTTCTTCGTCTGCCCCGGCTTCAGCGCGAGGCTCGCCGTCGATGCGTCGGTGCCGGCGATCTGCTTCAGGCCGCCGGTGTTGAGCGTGTACACGCTCTGCGGCACGCCGTCGTCGAGGCCGAGGTCACCGGTGTAGACCTGCAGCGTCAGGAGCGGGTTCTCGGTGTCCGGGTACGAGGACGTGTAGGCGCCGCTCGCGTTCTTCACCGCGGTGGGGTAGAAGAACCCGCGGATCCCGAGCTGGTCCGGCTTGGCGTCCGGGGCCTTGATCACGCCGAGCGAGGTGTAGTTCGCGTCCTGCGGCAGGAACGGCACGACGTCCTTGAACGCCACGTTGCCGTCGCCGTCGCGCACCGTGACCTGCATCGCGTAGCCGTTGCCGAGCAGGTAGACGTTGGTGCCACCCACGTGCAGCGGGTCGTTCACGCCGAGACGGCTGGTCTTCGGCTCGCCGCCCTTCTCGGTGCTCGTGACGGTGGCCGAGTAGTCGAGCGCCTGACCGAGGGCGTCGAGGTTCCGCTCCTCGTACTTCGTCACGAACTTGTCGAGGGTCAGGTTGTAGCCCTTGAGGTCGGTCTGCTGGAACCAGCGCCCGGGGTTGAACGAGTCGTACGAGCCGAGCACGTTGGAGAACGTCTGGCCCTCGACCAGCAGACGCTGACCGGTGAAGCCGAAGCCACCGCCGACACCGACCGCCAGGAGCACCCCGACGAGGGCCGAGTGGAACACCAGGTTGCCGGTCTCGCGCAGGTAGCCGCGCTCCGCGCTCACCGAGTCACCGAACCGCTCGACGCGGTACCCGGACCGCTTCAGGATCGCCATCGCGCGCGTCACCGCGTGCTCGGCGGACGGGAGGCCCGTGGCCGGGTCGATCCCGGTGGTGCCGTCGATCATCGCGTCCGGTTGCACCGCCACGGTGCGGAATCCCGCCAGTCGCGTCAGACGCGCGGGCGTCTTCGGCGGACGGGTGCGCAGGGCCTGCCAGTGGTGCTTCGTGCGGGGCACGATGCAGCCGATGAGCGAGACGAAGAGCAGCAGGTAGATCGCCGAGAACCACACCGAGGTGTAGGTGTCGAAGACCTGGAGCTTGTCGAGGACCGGGAAGAGCTGCGGGTGGTCCGCCTTGTACTGCACGACGCCGTTCGGGTCGGCGGTGCGCTGCGGCACGAGCGAACCCGGGATCGCCGCGAGGGCCAGCAGCATGAGCAGGAACAGCGCCGTGCGCATGCTCGTCAGCTGCCGCCAGAAGAACCGGAGGTACCCGACGAAGCCGAGCTTCGGCTGGTTGACGCCGCCGTCGGTGGGGCCGGAGCCGTCGACGTGGTCGGACGGTCGCTGCGGGTCCGAAGCGGTGTCGGCTCCGTCGCCTGCACCCGTCGGGATGTGCTCGTTCGGGTCAGACCGCGGGGACAAAGCTCTGGATCACCGCCCCGACGCTCGACATGACGGCCGACCAGATTCCGGTGACCATGAGCAGACCGATGACGATCAGGATCGCTCCTCCGATGATGTTGACGGTGCGCATGTGACGCTTCACCGCCGAGATGGCTCCCGTGGCCCAGCCGGCGCCGAGCGCGACGAGGACGAACGGGATGCCGAGCCCGAGGCAGTACGCCACACCGAGCCACATGCCCTGCCAGGCACTGCCCGACTGCACGCTGAGCAGGTTGATGGCCGCGAGGGTCGGGCCGAGGCACGGCGTCCAGCCGAGGCCGAACACGATGCCGAGCAGCGGTGCGCCCAGCAGCCCCGTCGCGGGGGTCCAGCTGGGCTTGATGGTGCGCTGCAGGAACGTGAACCGTCCGACGAACACCAGGCCCATCGCGATGACGACGACCCCGAGGACCTGCGTGATGAGGTCACGCCAGCGGACGAGCCAGAAGCCGAGTGCCCCGAACACCGTCGTGTACGCCACGAACACCGCGGTGAACCCGACGATGAACAGCAGCACACCGAGCACCACACGACCCCGACGCTGCCCGCCCTCGGCGACACCGCCAACGTACCCGAGGTACCCCGGCACGAGCGGCAGCACGCACGGGGACAGGAACGACACGAGCCCGGCGAGCGCCGCCACGGGCAGCGCCACGGCCATCTGGCCGCTCAGGATCGCGTCGGCGAAGGGGTTGGAGGCCACGGGTCAGGAGGCCTTGCCGGCGTCGAGCTCGTCGCTGACCAGGGTCTTCAGGATGCCCGTGCCGTCGACCGCACCGAGGACGCGGGCAGCGACGCGCCCCTTGGTGTCGAGGACGATCGTCGCAGGCACCGCGTTCGGCGCGATCTGCCCGGACATCGCGAGCTGCATCGTGCCCGTGCGCTGGTCGAGGACGGTCGGGTACTGCACGTCGAAGGTGCGCTCGAAGGCGGCCGCGGTCGCTGCTTCGTCGCGGACGTTGACGCCGATGAACGCGACGTCGTCCGAGTCGGCGTACTCGTCGTGCACCTCGTTGAGGTACTTCGCCTCGGCACGGCAGGGCGGGCAGCTGGCGTACCAGAAGTTCAGGACGACGACCTTGCCCCGGAGGTCCTTCGACGAGACGGTGTCGCCGTTCGAGTCCTCGGCCCGGAAGGTCACCGGGTCGGTGCGGTCCTTCGCGGAGACCTCGGTCACCGCGCCGTCACCGGAGATGTAGTTCTGGGTCGTGCCGTTGCCGTACTGCTTCGCGAGGTCGCTGTTGTCCGTCGAGCACCCCGCCAGGGCGAGGGCGGCCACGACGACCGTCGCCGCGATCGTCGCGATGCGCTTCCTGCTGGTCGTGGTCTTCACACTGCTCCTTCGTCGACGGCGGTCGCGCGCAGTTCCTGCGCGGGGTCCGCGTACCCGACCTCGGTGAACCGACCGCTCGACGTGGCGGGCACACGCTCGACGGTGGTGATGCTCGACAGGTCGCAGCGACGCTTGCGCGGGTCGTGCCACAGGGGCTCCCCCGCGAGCTTCCGGTGGACCATCCAGATCGGCAGCTGGTGGCTGACCAGGACGACGTCGCCCTCGTCGACGCTCTCCCACGCCGTGGTCATCGCCGCGAGCATGCGGTTCGCGATCGACTCGTACGCCTCGCCCCAGCTGGGGCGCAGGGGGTTCGCAATCCACGGCCACTCCGCCGGACGGCCGAGCGAGCGCTTCGTGAACCCGGGGGGCTGCCCCTCGTAGCGGTTGGTCGGCTCGATCAGCCGCTCGTCGAGCGTCACGTCGAGCCCGTAGGCCGCCGACCAGGGCGCGGCGGACTCCTGCGTGCGCTGCAGCGGGGACGCGACGACCCGACGGACGTCGATGCCAGCGTCCTTCCAGGCGGTCGCTGAGGCCTCGGCCATCTGCGCGCCGAGGTCACTCAGCCCGAAGCCCGGGAGCCGGCCGTAGAGGACGCGGCCCGGGTTGTGCACCTCTCCGTGCCGGACGAGGTGGAGACGGGTCGCGGGCATGGGTTCCAGTGTAGGTCGCCCGCGGTTCCCACCGCCCCCTCAGGAGATTCACCGGATGCGGAAGCACTCAGCCGCCGAGCTCTCCGGACAGCCGTCCGTGCAGCGCGATCGACCCCGTGTTGAGGTTCACCACCTCGACCGTCGAGCCGTGCTTGGCGAACCGCTGTTCGACACCGTCGAGCGCCGCGACCGTGGACGCGTCGAACACGTGGGCGTCGGCCATGTCGATGATGATGTGCTCCGGGTCCTCTGCGTAGGAGAACCGCGTGACGAGGTCGTTCGACGAGGCGAAGAACAGCGCCCCGCGGACCCGGTACCGCACGGTGCGGTCGTCGACCGGCTCGCGCACCACGGTCACCACGTGCGCCACCCGTCGGGCGAAGACCAGGGCCGCCACGACCACACCGACGAGCACCCCGGTGGCGAGGTTCTCGGTCACGACGACCACCACGACGGTGATGAGCATGACCGCGGTCTCACCGAGCGGCATCCGCCGCAGGGTGCGCGGCCGGATGCTGTGCCAGTCGAAGGTCGCGACGCAGACCATGAGCATGACCGCCGTCAGGGCCGCCATCGGGATCTGGGCGACGAGGTCGTGGAGCACGATCGTCAGGACGAGCACCGAGACGCCGGCAGTGAAGGTCGAGATGCGCGTCCGGGCGCCCGCGGTCTTCACGTTGATCACCGTCTGGCCGATCATCGCACACCCACCGGTCCCCCCGAAGAACGCCGACGCGATGTTCGCGACGCCCTGGCCCCACGACTCGCGCCACTTGCTCGACCCGGTCTCGGTGATGGAGTCGACGAGCTGCGCGGTGAGCAGCGTCTCGATCAGGCCGACGATCGCGACGCCGAACGCGTAGGGCGCGATGATCTGCAGGGTCTCGAAGCTGAACGGCGTCACGATGCCGTTGAAGCCGGGGAGTGCCGTCGGCAGTGCCCCCTCGTCGCCGACCGTCGGCACGGCCACGCTGAACACCATCGTGATGCCGGTGATGACGACCACCGCGATGAGCGGCGCGGGGATCGCCTTCGTCAGGAACGGGAACCCGACGATGATCGCGATGCCGAGTGCCGTCAGCGGCCAGACGATGAACGGGACGTCGTCGCCGAGCAGGTTCGGCAGCTGGGCGGTGAAGATGAGGATGGCCAGGGCGTTCACGAACGCGACGTTGACGCTGCGCGGGATGAAGCGCATCAGCCGCGCCACCCCGAGGAACCCGAGCAGGAGCTGGAACACACCGCCCAGGACGATCGCGGGCACCAGGTACTCGATCCCGTGCTGTCGGACGAGCGGCGCGATGACGAGCGCCACCGAACCGGCGGCGGCGGACACCATGGCGGGTCGACCGCCCACGATCGAGATCACGATCGCGATGATGACGCTCGAGAAGAGGCCGACCGCGGGATCGACGCCGGCGACGACGGAGAACGAGATCGCCTCGGGGATGAGGGCCAGCGCGGTGACGATGCCGGCCAGGACCTCCCGGGTGAGCATGCGGGGCGAGCGGAGGGCGGCGAGGACGCTCGGGGCCGTCGGCGCGTGTGTGATCACGGACATCGTTCGGAACTCTACCTTCACGTGAGGGTAGAGTCGCGCTCCGTGAGCACCAGCGACGTCCCCGACACGATGCACATCGGCGAACTCGCCGACCGCGCCGGCATGTCCCTGCGCACGATCCGGCACTACGACGAGGTCGGGCTGCTCGTGCCGAGCGGCCGCACCACCGGCGGGTTCCGGGTGTACACCACGCAGGACCTGGAACGACTGCTCGTGATCCGCCGGATGAAGCCGCTCGGGTTCACGCTCGACGAGATGGCCGAGCTGCTCCGTGTGGTCGACGCCCTCGCGGCGAAGGACCCCGAGGACGAACCCGCGCTGGCTGCACGTCTCGATGCGTACCTGGACGACGCCCGCACCCGCCACGCGAAGCTCGTCGAGCGCGCCGGCATGGCCGAGGAGTTCATCGGCACCCTCGGGTCACTCCGCGCTTCGCTCCCCTGACGTCGCGCCGTCTTCGGCGAGCACCCTGGCACGCATGCGCTGCCGCTCGAGTTCGAGCTTCAGCTCCCCTTCTTCGACATGGAGCTGCCAGTCGATCGCCCCGCGTTGCGCCCAGTCCCACGGGCTCTCGCCCGGCGCAGGACCGATGTACGGCCGCTCCACGGGAACCGTGTCCTCCTTCCGCACCAGCTCTCGCCAGGCACGGCGCAGACGAGTCGTCATCACTGTCTCCTCTTCTCGATGAACAGTTCCGCCAACACCCTTGCAGCGGGTTCTTCTCCGGCGGGGACTTTCTGCATGTCGTACATCGCCTGCGCCAGATTCCGGCCGATCTCGCGACGCCCGACCTCGGCCGCGGTGATCAGGTCGAACACCACGGTCAACCGCGCCCAGTAGCGGTCCCGTTGCTCCCGCCCGACGTCCCGCCGCCACCGGATGACCGCCCACAGCCCACCGACGAACGCCGCGAGCAGTGTGAACGCCGCAGTGCAGAGCGCCGCCACCACCACCTTGACCGCCGCAGGCGGCCAGGTCGCGAGCTCCCCCGTCCCCGTCCCCACCCGGTCCCCCTCTCGTCCCGCGACCCGGCCACGTCGACAACGCTAGGGAGTCCTCGCACGCCGCCACGGGCCTCCCGGCCATCGGTGGAGAACGCCGGACGCGGGCGGCCCTGTGGAGGGAGGAGCGCTGCCGCCCACGCCCCCGGACGCAGGCGGTTAGACTCGACCACCGTGATCGAACGCACCCGCATCGCCGACCTGGCAGCCCTCCCCGACGGTCCCGTCTCCGTGGCCGGATGGGTCGAGACCGTCCGAGACCAGAAGAAGGTGCAGTTCGTCGTGCTGCGCGACGAGACCGGCGCCGTCCAGCTCGTGAACCCGGCGACGCGCGAGGCCGAGGACGGCGACGACGCCGCACAGTCCGCGCTCGCGACCACCAACGAGATCTCCGGCCTGGCGCACGGCACCTTCGTGCACGTCACCGGCACGCTGAAGCACGACGAGCGCGTGAAGCTCGGCGGGCTCGAGGTCAAGATCGGTGCGCTGCAGGTGGTGAGCGCCGCGATCCCGGAGACCCCGATCGCCGACGACTCGTCGCTCGACAAGCGTCTCGACTGGCGCTTCCTCGACCTGCGCAACCGCAAGCAGAACCTGATCTTCCGCATCCAGACGACGCTCGAGCACGCGTTCCGCACGTACTGGGTCGACCGCGACTACATCGAGATCCACACCCCGAAGCTGATGGCGTCGGCGTCCGAGTCGCGCGCCGAACTGTTCCAGCTCGAGTACTTCGAGACCACCGCCTACCTGGCCCAGTCGCCGCAGAACTTCAAGCAGATGGCGCAGCCGGCCGGCTTCGGTGCCGTGTTCGAGATCGCCGACGCCTTCCGCGCCGACCCCTCGTTCACGAGCCGTCACGCCACCGAGTTCACCAGCGTCGACGCCGAGTTCTCGTGGATCGAGTCCCACGAGGACGTCATGGCGATGCACGAAGCGGTCCTGGTCGCCGGCATCACCGCCGTCAAGGAGAAGTACGGCAAGGACATCGAAGAGGTCTTCGGCTTCGAGCTGCAGGTCCCCGCGACGCCGTTCCCCCGCGTGACCCTGGCCGACGCGCGCAAGATCGTCGCCGACAGCGGCTACGACGTCGTCCGCGCCGACGGCGACCTGGACCCCGAGGGCGAGCGCCGCGTCGCCGCCTGGGCGAAGGAGCACCACGGCTCCGAGTTCGTCTTCGTCACGGAGTACGACGCCTCGATCCGGCCGTACTACCACATGCGGAAGCCCGGCGACCCGTCGGTCACCAACAGCTACGACCTCATCTTCAACGGCGCCGAGATCTCCACGGGTGCCCAGCGCGAGCACCGTGTCGACGTGCTCGAGGCGCAGGCCGTCGAGAAGGGTCTCGACCCGGAGGAGCTCGGCTGGTACCTCGACTTCTTCCGCTACGGCGTCCCGCCGCACGGCGGCTTCGGCATGGGCCTCGCGCGCGTGCTGATGCTGATGCTCGGTGAGCCGTCGATCCGCGAGGTCACGTACCTGTTCCGTGGCCCGACGCGCCTGACCCCGTAGTCACCAGCGAGTGAGCAGAAGAGGTCGCCTCCGGAAATCGGAGGCGACCTCTTCTGCTCACTGGACGCACGCAACGCACGAAGCGCCGGGGCGGGACGGGAGGCCCGGCTCAGCTCTGCCAGTCGATGGCGGCCCGCGCGGTGACCAGGTCGCGGATCTCGGCTGCCGCGGCCTGGTGCGCCGGATGCACCTGGTACTCGTCGAGTCCGGCGAGGTCGTCGAAGGTGGCGACGACCGCGACGTCGCTGTTCTTCTCCGGGTAGGCGACGTTCTCGACGACCTCGAGCGAACGGATCGACCCGATGGTGCCGGTGAGGCCGGTCAGGAGCTCACGGATCCGGGCGATGGACGCGGCGCGGTCGAGGTCCTCGCGCAGGGTCCAGGCGACGACGTGGGAGATCATGCGGGGGAACCGGCCTTCTCGAGGGCACGTGCGAGCCGGTCGGCGTCGACGTGCCAGTTGCTGTGGACGCGCCCGTCGATGAGCACCACGGGGATGTCCTCCGCGTACTCCTGGCGGAGGGCGTCGTCGTCGAGGATCGAGCGTTCCTGCAGGGTGACCCCCGGGTGGTCGGCGACGACGCGTTCGACCACGGGCCGGGCGTCGTCGCACAGGTGGCATCCGGGCTTCGTCAGGAACGTCACTGCGGGCATGGTCCCAGCGTAGCCCGGGAACGCAAAAGCCCCGGCGAACCGGGGCTTCTCGTGCAGGTCCTTCGACCTGCGCAGACCTGTTGAGGATCTACTTCTTGTTGCGTCGCTGGTGACGCGTCTTGCGAAGGAGCTTGCGGTGCTTCTTCTTCGCCATGCGCTTACGACGCTTCTTGATGACAGAACCCATGTGGACCTCGCTCGGACTGATGCTGATGTACGGACACCGGGCCGAAGAGACCGCGGAAAATCAACCTGCCCGAGTCTACCGGCTGCCCGCTGTGATGTCGAACGCGCGCTCAGCCGACGTCCGCCACACCACCGCGCAGCACGTCGGCGACGGCTGACTCGGGGACGCGGAAGGAGCGGCCGAAGCGGATCGCGGGGAGCTCCCCGGCGTGCACCATCCGGTAGACGGTCATCTTCGAGACGCGCATCATCTCGGCGACCTCAGCGACGGTGAGGAAGCGCACATCGTCGAAACTGCCGGTCATGGTCCGCCTTCGGGGCTCGCACGCGCTGCGCACGCCAGTGGTGTGACCTGTGTGGTCAGTGGCAACTGTAGAGGCGCGTGCGACCCGGTGTCCAGGATCAGTCCGAGCAGCGCGCACCGACCCTCGCCAGGTGCTCGCCGGCGGGTGTGACGGGACTCAGTCCTCGTCGCCCCGACGGGTGAAGCGCTTGCGGCTGCGGTCGACGACGCGCTCCCAGCCCTGCTGCGCGCCGGAGATCGCGGCGGTCGCCCGGTACGACGCCTCCGCCATGACGCGACCGAGTTCGGTGCCGACCTCCACCGTCGCCTTGCCGGCCGCACCGTTCCGGCGGATCGACACGGGCTGGCCGTCCGGCGTCCACGCCGTGGTGGCCGGGGTGCCGTCGGCGTCGACCGCCCCCGTGAACGGCAGGACCCACTCCTCCAGGCGCACGAGCGGCTCCGGGTCGAGTCGGTAGTAGCGGTGCTGCCCTTCTTCACGGCTGGTGACGAGACCGATGTCACGCAGGACACGCAGGTGCTTCGACACCGTTGGCTGGCTGACCCCGAGGCGTTCGACGAGCTGGCCGACGCTGAGCTCCCCGCCGGTGACGTCCGAACCGTAGGCGGACAGCAGGGTGCCGAGCAGCTCGCGCCGGGTCGGGTCCGCCACGACGGAGAAGATGTCGGCCATGGTGGCAAGGCTAGCCGGGGCGCCACGGATGTACCATGACGAACCGTCCCGGCCCATGTCCTCGGAGGCATACGCATGCTCGACCGAACCGAGCCGATCCCGCACCACGTGGGTGTCGGCCGACGACGGGCGAGCCGGATCGCGACGGTGCTCCGCTCGTCGCCGTCCCGGCTGGCGATCGTCGTGTTCATCGCGCTGATCTTCCTGTTCACGGTGCTCTTCATGACGCCGTGGGCCACGGCGGACCGCAGCAGCACCCACTTCGCGGACGCCCTGTTCACCGCCGCGTCGGTGGTCTGCGTCACGGGGTTGTCCACGGTCGACATGGCGACGCACTGGTCGGTGTTCGGCAAGGTCCTGGTGGTCATCGGCACCCAGATCGGCGCCGTCGGCGTGCTGACCTTCGCGTCGATCCTCGGCTTGTTCGTCACCCGCAAGCTCGGCCTGCGCGCCAAGCTGATGGCAGCCGGCGACTCGAACCCGCTCCGCACCCACCACGGCGCCGTGCCCGAGGGCCAGGCCGTCCGGCTCGGCGAGGTCGGCACCCTGCTCGCGACCGTGGCGGTGAGCACGCTGTCCATCGAGATCGTCCTCGGGCTGCTGCTCCTGCCGTCGGTGCTCATCGCCGGCATCCCGTTCTGGACCGCGGTCGGCGACTCCTTCTACTACGCGGCCATGGCCTTCACGAACACCGGGTTCTCGCCCAACGCCGACGGCCTGGACCCGTTCGCCCACGACTACTGGTTCCTGTCGCTCCTGATGGTGGGGGTCGTGGCGGGGTCCATCGGGTTCCCGGTGATCCGTGCCCTGACGAAGCAGCTGCGCACCCCGCGCCGCTGGCCGATCCACGTCAAGCTCACCCTGGCGACGAGCGCGGTCCTGCTCCTCGGCGGCGCGGCCGTCTACATCGCGCTCGAGGCCTCGAACCCGACGACCTTCGGCGAGGAAGGCGCCGGGCGCACCGCGTTCCAGGCGCTCTTCCTGTCGACCATGACCCGGTCGGGTGGCTTCTCGCTCGTCGACTTCGACCAGCTCAACGGCTCGAGCCTGCTCGTCACCGACATGCTCATGTTCATCGGCGGCGGGTCCGCCTCGACCGCCGGTGGCATCAAGGTCACGACCCTCGCGGTGCTGTTCCTGGCCGCCGTCGCCGAGGCCCGCGGTCGTCAGAGCATGGAGGCCTTCGGCCGCCGGATCCCGAGCGACGTCCTGCGGGTCGCGGTGGCCATCGTGCTCTGGGGCGCGACGATCGTGGCGGTCGCGACGGTGGTGCTCCTGCAGATCACCGACGACTCGCTCGACCGCGTGCTCTTCGAGGTGATCTCGGCGTTCTCGACCAGTGGCCTGTCCTCCGGTGTGTCCGCGGACCTGCCCGAACCGGGCAAGTACGTCCTCGCCGCCACCATGTTCCTCGGCCGGGTCGGTACAGTGACCATCGCCGCTGCCCTGGCCGCCAGCCAGAGCCGGCAACTGTTCCGCCGTCCCGAGGAGAGGCCGATCGTTGGCTGACCGCACCCGTTCGTCGCACCAGCACGGTGCCATCAGTCACGACGCTCCCGTCCTGGTCATCGGGCTCGGTCGCTTCGGTGCCGCCACCGCCGGCCAGCTCGAACGCCAGGACCGCGAGGTGCTGGTCGTCGACACCGACGCCGGGCTGGTGCAGAAGTGGTCCGACCGGGTCACCCACGCGGTGCAGGCGGACGCCACCGACATCGACGCGCTCCGCCAGATCGGCGCACAGGACTTCGCCATCGCCGTCGTCGGCACCGGTAGTGACCTGGAGTCGAGCGTCCTGATCACGGCGAACCTGGTCGACCTCGGCGTCCCGCAGATCTGGGCGAAGGCCATCAGCCGGTCGCACGGCACGATCCTGTCCCGCATCGGCGCGAACCACGTCGTCTACCCGGAGCGTGAGGCCGGCGAGCGCACGGCGCACCTGGTCTCCGGCCGGATGCTCGACTTCATCGAGTTCGACGACGACTTTGCCGTGGTCAAGATGTTCCCGCCGCGCGCGGTCCGCGGCAAGGACCTCGCCACCACGGTCATCCGGACCCGCTTCGGCCTGACGGTGCTCGGCATCAAGCCGCCCGGCAGCCCGTTCGTGCCGGCGACGCCGGACAGCGTCATCGGCGAGGACGACGTCATCATCGTCTCGGGTTCCGAGAGCGACCTGGAGCGCTTCGCCGCGTACGAATAGCGCGGCCCGCTCAGCGGTGCCGCGCCAGCGGCACGCGGGCCGCGCCGACCGAGCCTGCGAGGGAGGGGCAGCGTCCGCACCGCACCCCGGCGCTGCGCTACGACGCGGCGATCTCCTCGGCACGTGCGATCGCGGCGCGCGACGCGCGCAGCAGCGTGTCCGCAAGGTCGGCGTCCTGCAGCACCGCGACGGCACGCTCCGTCGTGCCCTTCGGGCTGGTGACCGCACGGCGCAGGTCGGCGGGCTCGCGGCCGGAGCGCTCGAGCAACTCGACGGCGCCCCGGACCGTGCCCTGCACCATCGTCGCCGCCTGTTCGTGGCTGAACCCGAGCTCCTCGGCGGCACGCTGCCACTGTTCGACCAGCAGGAAGACGTAGGCGGGTCCGGAGCCGGACACCGCGGACAGCGCGTCGAGTTGCGACTCGGGCACCTCGATGACCTGGCCCGAGGCGGTGAACACCGACGACGCCAGCGCGACGGCCTCGGCGTCGGCCGAAGTACCCGCGCTGATGCCGGTGACGCCGTGGCCGACGCCGATCGGGGTGTTCGGCAGGGCACGGACGACCCGGACACCGGCGGGCACCCGTGCCTCCATGCTCGCGGTGGTGGTGCCGACGGCGACGCTGACCAGGACGGAGCCGGGCTCCAGGACACCGGCGACCTCGTCGAGCAGGTCCGCGATCATGTACGGCTTCACGCCGACCACGACGAGGGCGGCTCCGCGGACCGCCGCCCGGTTGGCGTCCGGGTCGGTGTCGCTCGCCGTGGCGTCGAGACCGCGCTCACGGTGGGCCGCTGCGGACGCCTCGGACTTGGTGGTCAGGGTCACGGTGGCCGGGTCGAGTCCCGCGGCGAGCAGGCCGTCGAGGACCGCGCCGGACATGGAACCGACCCCGAGCAGGGCGGTGCGGGGCAGGTCGATCGTCATGCTCCCGACCCTACCGACGCCACCCGCCTAGGATCGTGTCGCAGACCACGAGAAGGGGACAGCTGTGAGCGCTTCCGGAGGCACGAAGGCGATCTTCGCCGCACTCGGTGCCAACATCGGCATCGCGATCGTGAAGTTCATCGCCGCGGCGATCAGCGGCTCCGCGTCGATGCTGGCCGAGGGTGTGCACTCCCTGGCCGACTCGGCGAACCAGCTCCTGCTGCTGCTCGGTGGCCGCAAGGCCCGACGCGCCGCGGATCAAGAGCACCCCTTCGGCTACGGCCGTGAACGCTACGTGTACGCGTTCGTCGTCTCGATCATCCTGTTCTCGGTCGGCGGTGTGTTCTCGCTCTACGAGGGCATCGAGAAGCTCGCCCACCCGCACCCGCTCGAGAACTGGTGGCTGCCCCTCGTGGTGCTCGTCATCGCCATCGGGCTCGAGGGCTTCTCGCTCCGCACCGCCCTGAAGGAAGCCCGGCCGCAGAAGGGCTCGCAGAGCTGGGTGCAGTTCGTCCGGCGCGCGAAGGCCCCGGAGCTGCCCGTCGTGATGCTCGAGGACACCGCTGCCCTGTTCGGCCTGGTGTTCGCCCTGTTCGGCGTCGGCCTGACCGCGATCACCGGCAACGGGGTGTTCGACGCGATCGGCACCATGCTCATCGCGGCGCTGCTCATCGCCGTCGCAGTGGTGCTCGGCATCGAGACGAAGAGCCTGCTCGTCGGCGAGGGCGCCACAGCCGCCGACGTCGAGCGCATCAAGCAGGCGGTGCTCGACGGCCCCGAGGTCGACGCGATCATCCACCTGAAGACCCTGTACCTCGGGCCGGACGAGCTCATGGTCGGCGTGAAGGTCGCCGTCGACGGGGACCGCCGGCTCGGTGACGTCGCCGCGGGGATCGACACCGTCGAGCAGCGGGTCCGGAGCGCCGTGCCGATCGCCCGGGTGATCTACGTCGAGCCGGACGTCCTGCGCACCGGTCCGCAGCCGCCGACCGAGGCGATCGTCATCCTCGCCGCGGACTGAAGAAGTCGTCGAGCAACTCGGCGCAGGCCGCCTCGAGCACCCCGCCGATGACCTCGGAGCGGTGCGGCAGCCGGCGGTCCCTGGCGATGTCGTAGACGCTGCCGCTGGCACCGGCCTTCGGGTCCCACGCGCCGAACACGACCCGGGGCACCCGCGCGGCCATGACCGCGCCGGCGCACATCGGGCACGGTTCGAGCGTCACCACGAGCGTGTGCTGCTCGAGGTGCCAGTCCCCCGTCACCGCCGCGGCAGCACGCAGTGCGAGGACCTCGGCATGGGCGGTCGGGTCCTGCCGCGCCTCGCGCTCGTTCCGGCCGGTGGCGACCACGGCCCCGTCGCGGTCGAGCACCACGGCGCCGACCGGCACGTCGTCGGTCTCCAGGCACCGTCGAGCCTCGTCGAGCGCGCGCTCCATCGCCGGGACGAACGGGCGGGCTGCGGGCTCCTCCACGGGACCTCCTGACGGTCGACGGCACGCTAGGCTCGACCCTATGCGAGTCCACGTCGCCGACCACCCGCTCATCACCCACAAGCTCTCGGTGCTCCGCGACCGTACGACGCCCTCCCCCACGTTCCGCGCCCTGACCGAGGAGCTCGTCACGCTCCTCGCGTACGAGGCCACGCGGGGCGTCCGGGTCACGGCGACGCCGATCGACACACCGGTCGCGCACACCATGGGCGTCGCGATCGCCAAGCCGCGCCCGCTCGTCGTCCCGATCCTCCGTGCCGGACTCGGCATGCTCGAGGGCATGGTCAAGCTCGTCCCGACGGCCGAGGTCGGCTTCCTCGGCATGGCCCGCAACGAGGAGACCCTCGAGCCGCAGACCTACGCCGAGCGCCTGCCCGACGACCTGACCGGGCGCCAGTGCTTCGTGCTCGACCCGATGCTCGCCACCGGTGGCACCCTGGCTGCTGCGATCGACTTCCTCTTCGCCCGCGGTGCGCAGGAGGTCACGTGCGTGTGCATCCTCGGCGCGCCAGAGGGCCTCGCGATGGTCGAGCAGGCCGTCGGCGACCGCAACGTCTCGATCGTCCTCGGCGCGCTGGACGAGAAGCTCGACGAGAACGGCTACATCGTCCCGGGTCTCGGCGACGCCGGCGACCGGCTCTACGGCCTGGCCGAGTAGCGACCACCCCACGGACAGGAGGCGCGGTGCCGGTCGGCACCGCGCCTCCTGTCGTCCGTGCGGTCGCGCTCACCGCACCGTCCGTGCGGACGGTTGACACCGCGTTGGTATACCGCAGATACTCGTCACATGACTGCAACCGTGTCCACCCGCGTCCTCTCCGAGGCGTGCTCCTCCGCAGGGGCAGTGGGGACCGTCGGCACGATGATGCCGACCATGTCGGTCATGCGTTGTCGAATGTGTGCCTGATCGGCACCCGTTCCAGCCGGATCCCCCGCGACACCACCCCCGTCGCGCGAGCGTGATCCCCGGGTGACGGACACCGTCGGCGACGCGCACCACGTCACGAGGTCTGTCTCCCGTTCCCCCGGGTCGGCCCCGGTCCGCAGCAGGACCGCAGGGCACATCGGCGTACCGCCGTACCCGGGATGACGCATTCGACACCGGCCGCCGCCCACCCGCGCACCGGCCACACCGCCCGGAGAACCACCATGTCGCTCACCATCGCCCAGCCCCGCACCGCGCTCCGCTCAGTACCGACCCCGACCGACCTCGGCACCGTGACGCCGATCCGCCCGCGACCCGTCTCCCCGGCGGCGAGCGGACCGGCCACCGCGCCGACGAGCCCGGTGGTCGCGCCGCAGCGGAACCGCGCCCTGCCGGAGGGCACCGAGGCTCGCGGCTTCGCCCTGTACGTCGGCATCGACGAAGCCAAGGCCGCGGCCGCCGGCACGACCCTGGCCGCGGTCGTCGAGCAGCTCAAGGCACTCACCGCCCAGCTCGTCCCGTCGTCCGAGACCTACGCGGCCGTCGCCGTCGCCGCCGAGCACTCCGGTGGCCGCGACGTCGACGTCGTCCGCCTCGCGCTGCAGGACCGCTCCGCGGTGGCCGCCCGCAAGCAGGCCGAGAAGCCCGAACCCGAGGAGACGGGCGTCGTCATCGACATCTCCCGGAAGCGCGTGACCCTCGACGGTGAAGCCGCGCCCCTGACCTACAAGGAGTTCGAGCTCCTGCAGTTCCTGGTCCTCCGCGAGGGCCAGACCGTCGACCGCTCCGCGATCATCGAGGGCCTGTGGTCCGACGGCGAGGACGAGACCCCGAACGAGCGCACCATCGACGTGCACGTCCGTCGCCTCCGCTCCAAGCTCGGCGCCTTCGAGGAGATCGTCCGGACCGTGCGCGGCGTCGGCTACCGCTTCGACCGGCACGCGGACGTCGCAGTGCGGTACGCGTCGACCCCGTCACCCGACCTCTTCTGAAACGCTCCGACTGCTCTTGGTGAACTCGCAGCGAACCGGGCCCGGAGAGGCTGGCGCTCCGTTACCGCTTCGTTATACAGTCGGTGGTGCAGACGGTGTTTGCTGTGGCACCGCCTGCGGAATGTGATTGCAGGAAACTCTTGGTGCAAGGGAGAGGGCCGGTCGCCGACAGGTGGCCGGCCCTCGTGCATGTCGCCCGGCTCCTGTCGGAGCCCGTCGGTAGTGTGGTCAGTCCGACGACCGGAGGGAACGCGAACGTGAGCGAGACACGCCGCAGTGAGAAGGCGACCGCCGTGGCCGCCTGGGAAGCGCTGTTCCGCGCCCAGGTCGCCGTGATGCGGAGTCTCAACGCGGACTTCCCCGGCGACGAGATCTCGTTCAACGAGTACGACGTGTGCTTCAACCTGTCGACCCAGCCCGGTCGACGCTGCCGGATGCGCGACCTCACCGGGCACCTGCTGCTCACCCAGCCGAGCGTCAGCCGTCTGGTCGACCGACTGCTCGCCCGCGGCATCGTCGAGAAGCAGCCGGACCCCACCGATGCCCGCGGCGTGATCGTGGCGCTGACCCCGCACGGCTTCGACGTCTACCGGCAGGTCGCCGTGCAGCACGCGGCGAGCATCGCCCAGCAGGTGGGCGCCGGCCTGTCCGACCCCGAGCTCCGCACCCTCACCGAACTCTGCACCAAGCTCCGGCTGGCAGTCGGCACGGCACCGGGCCGGCGGTCGACGCCCCGAGCGGTCACCACGCTGGATTCGGCGACGGTGTGACCGGCGCGATCGTCTGGCTCCGTGACGACCTGCGGCTGTCCGACAACCCGGCGCTCCGTGCGGCGATCGACCACGGCGGCGACGTCACCGTGGTGGTCGTCCTCGACGAGCAGTCCCCCGGACTCCGTCCGATCGGTGCGGCGAGCCGCTGGTGGCTGCACCACTCCCTGACCGCGCTCGACGCCGACCTGTGCGAGCGGGGTTCCCGGCTGGTCCTGCGACGCGGTGCCGCGGCGCAGACCATCGACCAGCTCGTCGCCGAGACGGGCGCGGACGCCGTGTACTGGAACCGTCGGTACGGCGCCGTCGAGCGCGACATCGACGCCGGGATCAAGGGCGCACTGCACGATCGCGGCATCGAGGCACACAGCTTCGCCGCGAACCTGCTCTGGGAACCGTGGACGGTGCTCACCGGCCAGGGCGAGCCGTACAAGGTGTTCACGCCGTTCTGGAACGCCGTCCAGGCACTGCCCGAGCCACGGCACCCTCTGCCGGACCCGGACGACCTGCCCGCTGCGGCCGACGTCACCGGTGACGCACTGTCCGACTGGGCGCTGCTGCCGACGAAGCCCGACTGGGCCGGTGGGCTCCGCGACGCCTGGACCCCGGGCGAGCACGGCGCCCAGCAGCAGCTCGAGCACTTCGTCGAGCACGCGCTCGAGGACTACGACCAGCGGGACGAGCCCGCGATGGAGGCCACGAGCAGCCTCTCCCCGTTCCTGCGGTGGGGCGAGATCAGCCCGTACCAGGTGTGGCACCGCCTGCACGAGCGGCTCGAGCCCGCGCAGCGCCAGAACGCCTCGGCGTTCCTCCGGCAGCTGGCATGGCGTGAGTTCAACTGGAACGAGTACTTCCACTGCGACGACATCGCCACCGTCAACGTCCGTCGGAACTTCGACGCGTTCCCCTGGCGTGACCCCGAGGAAGCCGAGCTCGAGCGCTGGCGACAGGGCCTGACCGGCTTCGACCTGGTCGACGCCGGCATGCGCGAGCTCTGGCACAGCGGTGCGATGCACAACCGGGTGCGGCTGGCCGCCGGGAGCTTCCTGGTGAAGAACCTGCTCGTCGACTGGCGCGTCGGGGAGCAGTGGTTCTGGGACACGCTGGTCGACGCCGACCCCGCGAACAACGCGGCGAACTGGCAGTGGGTCGCGGGTTCCGGCTTCGACGCCGCACCGTACTTCCGTGTCTTCAACCCCGATCGGCAGCTCGAGCGGTTCGACCCGCACCGCGAGTACGTCCACCGCTGGGTTCCCGCCGACGAGCTGCGCCCCGAGCCGATGGTCGACCTGAAGGCGTCACGCCAGCGGGCGCTGGACGCCTACGAGCGGATGCGCCGCTCGTGAAGGATGCGCCGCTCGCGAACGATGCGCACCCCGCGGTGGCTGCGGTCGTCGACCAGGTCGACGAGCTGTTCCGCGCTCGTGTCGAACAGGGCATCGCGCCGAGCAGTGTGTGGGGTGTGTTCGACCGTTCCGGGCTCGTCGCCTCCGGCGGGCACGGCGACCGCGGTGACGGTCAGCGGCCGGACGCGGACACCGTGTACCGCATCGCCTCGTGCACCAAGAGCGTCACGGCCGCGACCCTGCTGACGCTCGTCGCCCGGGGCTTGCTCGACCTCGACGCCCCGATCACCGACTTCGTGCCGGCCTTCGACGCCGTCGCCCTGCCGGCCCCGGACTCTCCCGTCCCCACGGTGCGGATGCTGCTGACGATGTCGGCCGGGTTCCCCACTGACGATCCCTGGGCCGACCGCCAGGAGTCCATCTCGGACGCCGAGCTCGACCAGGTCCTGCGTGCTGGCCTGCTGTTCGACTCCCTGCCCGGCACCCGCTTCGCTTACTCGAACCTGGGGTACGCACTGCTCGGCCGGGTCGTCGCCGTCGTGACGGGGCAGCCCTTCACCCAGGCCGCCAGCGAGATCGTGCTGCGTCCCCTCGGACTGGCCGACACGGTGTTCCGCGCCGACGAGTCCAGCGGGTTCGTGGTCACCGGTGTCCGCGGGCACGAGGGCGACTGGGAACCCCTGCCGATGACCGGGCCCGGCGCGTTCTCGTCGATCGGTGGACTGTTCTCGACCGTGCGCGACCTGGCTCGCTGGGCGACCCACCTCGGCTCTGGCTTCTCCGGCGCGCCCGAACCCGGTCCGGTCTCCCCCGCCGACCGCCGGCTCATGCAGCAGGCGATGCGGGTCGTCCCCCCGTCGGTCGTCCCGGGTTCGCCCCGCGCAACCGCGTACGGCTTCGGGCTGTTCGTCGAGCAGGACGACCGCTTCGGCGAACTCGTGTCCCACTCCGGCGGCTACCCGGGCTTCTCCGCCCACATGCGGTGGTCCGTGCGCGACGGCCTCGGGGTCGTCGCGTTCGAGAACGCCACCCAGGCCAAGGTCTCCGCTGCCGCGCAGCAGGCGCACGACCTCGTGCTCGGGGCGGCGCTGACGACGGACGCACCCGCGGCGACCGGACCGAGCACCGGGGCGGCGGTGACCAGCCGCGCGACGCGAGCCGCGCAGGCCGCGGTGATGCGCCTCCTGGCCGACTGGCGCGACGACCTGGCGGACGCGATCTGCACGCCCAACGTGGCGATGGACGTGCCCTACGACCGTCGACGGCGCGCGGTCGCCCAGGCCGTGTCCGAGGTCGACGCCGACCTCGCTGCGACACCGGTGGCCGAGTCCTCTTCCGCACCGTCGCACCTGCGCTGGTGGATGCCCGGCGCGTGCGGGCGGCTGCGCGTCGAGATCCGGCTCGCACCCGTGGGTGCCGGACTCGTCCAGACCCTGAACGTGGTCGCCGAGCCGTCGGAGCGCTGACCCGCAGGCAGCACCGCCGGTCAGATCGCGCAGATCACCCAGGTCGCTCAGGTCGCTCAGACCGGCGGCCGACCGCCCACGAAACCGAGTGCCCGAGCGGCGACCCGGGTGCCCTCGCGTGCCGCCGCACCGACCCGCACCGGGTCGGTCGCCCAGGCGCGGACGAACCCGGCGACGAAGGCGTCCCCGGCGCCGATGGTGTCGACGACGGTCGCGTGCGTCGCAGGGACCCGTTGGACGCTCCGCCCCCGGCGCCCGATCAGTGCGCCGTCCGCCCCCGCCGTGACGACGACCAGCGGGACGTGCTCGGTCAGCCGGCGCACCGCGGCGTCGAGGTCGTCCCCTCCGCCGAGGGCGAGCGCCTCCTGCTGGTCGGGGAAGAGCACGTCGACGCCCCGCAGCGCCTGGAGGAACCGGTCCGCGCCGACGGTCTCGATCACCGCGACCGACGAGGGGTCCACCGCGACGCGCGCCGGCCCTGTCCGGGCGCACGCGACGAGTGCGGCGAGCCGGTCGACCCCGCCGCCGAGCATGGCGGCACCCGTCAGGTGCACGATGTCAGCACGTGCGACCAACGAGGGCGGGACGTCGGCCGCGCTGATCTTCCCGCTCGCCGCCGGATCGGACATCGCGGTGCGGCCGTGGTCGTTGCGGACGGAGACAACGACGCCGGTGGACGTCATCGCGTCGTAGCGCAGGTGGGCTCGGACCCCGGCGTCCTCGAGCGCACGCTCGTGCCGGTAGACGTCGTCGACCCCGACCCGGGCGACGACGTCGACCTCGGCCCCGAGCCAGCCGAGCCAGGTGGCCGTGTTGCCGCCGGCCCCGGTCGGACGGTGGCGGATCTGCGCTGCCGGGTCGTGCACCCCGATCCGGTGCGCGGTGGTGTGCACGAGGACGCCGTCCAGGACGTCGCCGACGACCAGGAAGCGTTTTCCGGCGCCACGGCGACGGCCCGCGACCACCCGTCCAGCGGGGGTCCCCTCGGGCCGTGACGGCGGCAGAGCGCGCTCGAACGGCATGGACATCCGCAACAGTGTACTTGGAAACGAGTATTTCTCCGTTTCTATCGGTGGAAACGGAGGGTGCACCAAGGATATGCCTCCTGTCAGGTCCGCTCCCGAAACTGATATACCGATGTTAGTATGTGAACGGTCGCGCGACCACCGCCAAGACGACGGAGATGCCATGCCCAGGAAGCCCGACCCGACCCGCAAACCCGCGATCCTCGAGAAGGTGGTCGACCACTTCGTCGAGACCAAGATCGAGGACGTCACGGTCCGGGGCCTCGGCCGTGTGCTCGGGACGAGCGCCTACCCCGTCGTGTACCACTTCGGCTCGCGGGACGCCCTGATCGACTCCGTCGTCGAGCACCTCGCGGCCAACCGCCCGGCGACGGCGCTCGATCCGGCATCCGATGTGGATGCCCTCGCCGATCACCTGGTCGCGACCTTCGGCGGACTCGACGACCCGCACCGCGCGTTGGCCGCACGACTCACCTTCGAACTCGGATCGGTCGAGTCCCTCGACGGGCGCGACCGACAGCGCCGTGCGCACCGCTGCCACGTCGCGGCCATCCGGGCGTGGTGCCGCGAACACGGTGCCGACCCCGTCCTCGCCGAACGAGCTGCCCAACGCACGGTGATGGCCGCACGCGGAGCCCAGTGGAGCGCGCTGGTCGACCGTGCCCAGACCGACGTCGACGCCGCACTGCGTCGCATCGCCCACGACCTCGCCACCAGTGCGCCCGGCCGCGACGCCGTGCGCTGAGCCCACATGGCGGCGTCCCCACGACCAACCGATCGCGTCCCCGGCAGTCGCGCCCGGCCCGGAGCGCCCCGGGACCACGAACGGGAGGCACGCTGCCAGCTGGCACCGTGCCTCCCGTTCGTCAGGTCGTCACCGTGGTGACCCGCCGACGCGGATCAGAGCGTGACGAACCGCTGCGACTTCGCGTTCTCGAAACGAGCGGCGACGTTCTCCCAGTCGACGATGTTCCAGACGGCCTTGACGTAGTCCGCCTTGACGTTGAGGTAGTCGAGGTAGAAGGCGTGCTCCCACATGTCGAGCATGAAGATCGGGACGAGACCGAACGGGATGTTGCCCTGCTGGTCGAAGAGCTGGAACGTGGTGAGCTTCTGGCCCACGGTGTCCCAGGCCAGCACGGACCAGCCGGAGCCCTGGATGCCGTTCGCGACGGCGGCGAACTGCGCCTGGAACTGCTCGAACGAACCGAAGAACTCGTCGATCGCCGCGGCGAGCTCGCCCTCGGGGACCTTCGTGTCCGGACCGAGGTTGGTCCAGAAGATCGAGTGGTTCACGTGACCACCGAGGTGGAACGCGAGGTCCTTCTCGAGCTTGTTGATCGCACCGAAGTTGCCCGACTCACGGGCCTCACCGAGCTGCTGCAGCGCGGTGTTGGCACCGGTGACGTAGGCCTGGTGGTGCTTGTCGTGGTGCAGCTGCATGATCTTGCCGCTGATGTGCGGCTCGAGCGCGGCGTAGTCGTACGGCAGTTCCGGCAGGGTGTACTCAGCCATGTGAGGTCCTTTCGATCAGTGGGTTGTGGACGCGGCTCCGCGGCTCACGAGAGCCGGGAACGATCGGTGAGGGAGTGGAATTCCCGGTTGTGGTAGACCAGCGGCTCGCCACGGTCGGCGCCGACGATGATGTCGAGCACCTCGGCGACGACGACGGTCGAGCTGCCGATCGGGGTCGTCGACAGCGGTCGGCAGCGGAGGGCACTCGCCGCACTCGGCAGGTAGCGGTCGCCGGACGGCAGGGTTCCCCAGATCGGGTCGTCGGCCGCCGGGCTGCCCGTCGAGGCGAAGCGCTTGGCCAGTGCGACCCCGAGGGAGTCGACCAGGTGCACGACGAAGATCGGCGCACCGAGCACGACCCCGGCCGAGCCGGAGTTGGTGGAGAGCGAGAAGACGAGGACGGGTGGGTCGACGGCGACGCTCGCGACGCTCGAGGCGGTGAGGCCGGTCGGTCCGTCCGGGCCTTCGGCCGTGATGACGGCGACGCCGGCAGGGTGCCCGCGGAACGCGGACTTGTACGCGTCGGCGATGGTGGCCGGTGCTTCGTCGGGCATGGTGATCGTGGTCGTTCCTTCGGGAGGGGCTGCCGTCACTCGGCGGCTGTCACCCAACGTATGACCTGAACCCTGGTTGAGGTCAACGATTCACAGGTTCGGGGACGGCCGGGCGCGCCGTGGCGACGACTCCGCGCCCGCTCAGCGGCGCTTGAGCATGACGAGCGCACCCGCTGCCGCCACGACCATGAGCACCGCCGCGACGCCCGCGGTGATCGTCACGCCGGAGTCGAACGCCGCCCGTGCCGACTCGAGCAGTGCCTGCCCGGCGCCACCACCGAGCTGACCGGCCGCGGCGACCGCGCCACCGAGGGTCTCCTGTGCCGCGACGTGCGCCGACGAGGACAACCCGTCGGGCACCACGACGTGCGCCCGGTAGGTCGTCGCCAGGATCGTGCCGAGGACCGCGGTGCCGAGCACGGCGCCGATCTCGTACGCCGTCTCGGACATCGCCGATGCCGCACCGGCCTTGTCCGCCGGTGCCGTCGAGATGATGAGGTCGTTCGTCACCGTCTCGGACGCCCCGATGCCGATGCCGAGCAGCACGAACGCGAACGCCAGGGCCGCGATGGACGCGTGGTGTCCGAGGACCGCGACGAGGGCGTACGCCGCCGCCGAGAACAGCAGGGCCACCGACACGACCCACCGCGGTGCGACCCGGGCGACGACCGGCACGACCGCGAGCCCGGCGACGATGGTCAGCACCGACCCCGGGATGAGCACGACGCCGGACGCGAACGGGTCGAGCCCGGCCACGAGCTGCAGGTGCTGGGCGATGAAGAACAGGAACCCGGTGAGCGAGAACATCGCCGCCAGGTTCATCAGCACGCTGCCGGTGAAGGCCGTGCTGCGGAACAGCCGCAGGTCGAGCATCGGCGTGCGGGACCGCAGCTGCCGGCGGACGAACGCGATGCCGCAGACGACACCGACGGCGAGCATGGCGATCGCGAGCCCCCGCTCCTCGGGGTGCACGACGGACTTGATGGCCCAGGCGATCGGTGCGAGGGCTCCGAGGGACAGGAACATGCTCGGCAGGTCGACCGGCCCGGGCAGCGGGTCGCGGGACTCCGGCACGCAGAACGGCACACCGACGAGCATGAGCACGAGGATCGGCACCGCGACCAGGAACACGCTGCCCCAGTGGAAGTGCGCGAGCAGGGCGCCACCGACGAGCGGGCCGAGCGCGTTGCCGGCGGCGAACATCGTCGACCAGACGGCGAGCGCCATCCGCCGCTCCCCCGCGTCGACGAACACGTTGCGGATGATCGACAGCGTGGCGGGCATGAGCATCGCGCCGAAGACCCCCATCGCGATCCGTGCCGCGACGAGCATCCAGGCGTCGGTCGCGAAGGCCGCGGCCACCGAGAACAGGGCGAAGCCGGTCGCGCCGATCACCAGGATCCGCCTGCGGCCGATCCGGTCGCCGATGCTGCCCATGACGACGAGCAGTCCGGCGAGCACGAGCGGGTACGCGTCCACGATCCAGAGCTGCGTGGTGGCGTCCGGGTTCAGCGCGCGGCTGATCGACGGCAGCGCGAAGCTCAGGATGGTGTTGTCCACCGAGATGAGCAGCACCGGCAGCATGAGCACGGCGAGCGCCAGGAACCGTCGGGCGCGGCTCCCGGTGACGCGGGTGGCGACGGGGCTGGTGAGCAGTGCGGACACGGCGGACTCCTGGGACTTCGAGCCGGACCAGGTCGACGGCGGGTGGTACGTGGGGCAGACGAGACGGGACGCGGGATGGACACGCGCCCCGTCAGGACTCCGTTAGTGTACCGTCCGGACGGTTTTGGTTGCAAGTGCAACTGACGACGGCCGGGAGGCCCGTGGCGGTCGTGCCGTCTGCCGTCGGGCCGTCCTCTGGTCGCGTTCTCGGACCTACGCCGATTCGCGGAGCAGCAACCGGTGTCGCACCGTGCGCTCCACGGCTGCGCCGGAGCGCGGCAGCTCGCCCGCGAGCATGCCGAGCGCGAGGTCGAGGGCCTGGCCGGCGACCTCGTCCAGGTCGACGGCCAGCGTGGTGAGTGTCGGCGCGACGAGCGTCCCGAGCGGCAGGCCGTCGACACCGACCACGCGGACGTCACCGGGGACGTCGACGCCGGCACGACGGCACGCCGACAGCACGCCGAGGGCCAGCACGTCGTTGAACGCCAGTACCGCGTCCACACGGCGGTGCTCGGCGAGGATCCGCTCGGTCTGCTCGGCACCGGCCTCGGCGGTGGGCACGGACGCGGCGACGAGGTCGGGCAGGTACCCGCGGTGCCGCAGCGCCGCGACCATGCGCTCCCCCCGCTGGCTCGGCACACCGTCGGCGGCGGCGTCGACCACGACGGGGTGCTTCGCCCCGGTGTCGACGAGGTGGTCGGCGAGGTCCTCGATCGCGGCGGTCGGGTCGATCCGGACCGCGGCGCGGGTCACCGGGCCCGAGGGGTCGAGCTCGACGACGGGGACCGAGCCGAGCCGTTCGATCCACTCCGGCGCCCGGGACCCGAGGTAGCCGATCACGACGTCGGTCTGCGCGCCGAGGGACTCCACCATCCGGTCCGAGTCGCTCGCGAGCCCGACGTCCGCGAGCATGACGTTCCACCCGCGAGCGGCGGCCAGGCCGAGCACCGCCGACGCGAGCGCGGGGGCGTAGGGGTTCCGCAGGTCGTTGACGACGAGTCCGAGCTGGTGGTCGCCGCCGGTGACGAGCCCGCGGCCGAACCGCGACGGCCGGTAGTCGAGCGCCGCCGCGGCCTGGAGCACGCGGTCCTTGGTCGCCGCGCTGATGCCGGACATGCTGTTCATCGCGCGGGTGACGGTCTGCCGGGACACCCCGGCGGCCGCGGCGACGTCGATGATCGTCGCGCGGCCGCCCGGGGTCAGGCGCGGAGGTCCAGCCATGCCACCTGTTCCGGGGTGAGGTCGACGGAGAGGCCGGTCATGGACGACCGGGCCTCCGCGATCGTACGGGGTCCGAAGAGCGGGAACGTCGGGAACGGCTGGTGGAGCACGTACGCCAGGGCGATCGCCGTCGCCGGGACGCCGAACTGCTCCCCGAGTTCGCGTGCACGCCGGAGCCGCTCGAAGTTGTCGTCCGAGTAGTAGCAGCGGACGAGCTCGGCGTCACTGGTGTCCTCGGGCGTCGCGCGGCCGGTGAAGAAGCCGCGGGCCTGCGACGACCACGGCAGCAGCGGGACCTGGCGCTCCTCGAGCCAGGCCTTCGACGCGGCGTCGGTCGCGTGCTCGCAGCCGTCCCACGGCACGTCGTACGCCTCGGCGAGGCCGAAGTGGTTGCTCAGGACCTCGAACCCGTGCTTCCCGTTGGCCCGGGCGTAGGCGTTCGCCTCGTCGAAGCGCGCGGGGGTCCAGTTCGAGCCGCCGTAGACGCGGATGCGGCCGGCACGACGGTGCTCGTCGAGCACGTCGACGAACTCCCCCACCGGGATGTCCGGGTTGTCCCGGTGCATCATGTAGATGTCCGCGTAGTCGGTGCCCTGTCGGTCCAGGCTCTCGAGCAGCTGCCGGGTGATCGACTCCGGGTCGCAGTGCGGGGTGTGGGCCCCCTTCGTGATGACGACCACGTCCTCGCGGATCCCCCGGTTCTGGATCCACTTCCCGAGCCGCCCCTCGAGCACCCCGCCGCCGTAGATGTACCCGGTGTCGAAGACGTTGCCGCCCTGGTCGACGAACAGGTCGAAGATCGCGCTGGCGTGGGCCAGGTCGGGCTGGTTGTCGACGCCCATCACCAGGCGGGACATCCGCTTGCCGACCCCCGGCACCTCGCCGTACCGCATCGGGTTGCCGTCCTGCACGGCGAGCGGTCGGCCGGACACCGTCGGGATGTCGGCGGACTCGGCCTCGAACGGGTAGCGCAAGCCGATCGCCGCGCGCCACCGGTCGAGCGTGCGCGCGGTGGCGAGGGTCTCGTCGATGGTCATCTGCGCTGCCTCGACCGCACCGGCACGCAGGGCGTCGGTGGTGGCGTCGGCCTCCCGGGCGTAGGGGTGCTCCCCCGCGAAGGACAGCGAACGAGGGGGTTCGTCGACGGTGCGGATCTCGATCGTGGGGTCGTCGCCGAGCGTCCAGGGGTCGGTGAGGACGATGCGGCCGCGCGTGCCGTGCACCGACACCGCGTTGTCGTCCTGCACGGAGACGCCGGTGCGGACCGAGGCTGTGACCCCGCCCCGGTAGGTGAGCTGCGCCACCGTCCACTCGTCGACGCCGGTCGGTCCGAGCGTGCCGGTGGCGGTGAGGTCCACGGGCTCGGCGACCGCGACCCCGGTGGCGGCCTGCACGATCGCCGCGGCCATCGTCACCGGGTAGCCGCCGACGTCGAGGATCCCGCCGCCGGCGGTGTCGACGTCGAACAGCCGCCCCGTGCGCTCCCCCGTCCGGAACGCGAACGAGGCGTCGATGTGGGTCACGTCGCCGATCACGCCGTCGCGGACCAGGTCGACCAGCGCCGCGGTCTGCGGGTGGAAGCGGTACATGAACGCCTCGACGAGCGGCAGGCCGGCCTGGCGAGCGGCATCGGTCAGCGCCATCGCGGTGCCGTGGTTCACGGCGAGGGGCTTCTCGCACAGCACGGCCTTGCCGGCCTGGAGTGCGGCGAGCACGAGCCGGGCGTGCCCGGTGTGCACGGTCGACACGTAGACGGCGTCGACGCGCGGGTCGGCGAGGACCTCGTCGTAGGTGCCGGCGGTCACGTCGGCGAACCCGTACCCGGCAGCCTCGTCGGCGAAGACCTGTGCGCGTTCGCTCGAGGAACTACCGGCCGCCACCAGGACGCCCCCGCTGGCGGGCAGCTGCGAGAGGAAGCGTCGGGCGATGCCGCCGGGGCCGAGGACGGCCCACCCGGGGCGGTCCGTGGTGGTCGGGGTCGGGGTGGTGGCGGTGTTCGCCGTCTGCGCTGACATGCGGATCCTTGTCGTCTCGTGAACCTTCACGGTCGCTCCGACCGTAGCCCCTGCGGGCGCGATCAGCAACGGGCACACGGCACTTCGTGAGCGTTCACGGCGACCGCGGCCGTGCTGGCGTCCGCGCCCCCGGGAACTGCTCCTAGACTCTCGGCATGGCCAGTGCCCGCGACCGTGTCCTCGACAGCTTCGTCGCCATCGTGTGCGAAGAGGGCGAGCGCCCCGCCACCCTCGACGCCGTCGCCGCGCGCGCCGGTGTCTCGAAGGGTGGGCTGCTCTACCACTTCGGCTCGAAGGCCGCCCTGGTCGAGGGGCTCTGCGAACGACTGTCGGACCTGTCCGCGATCGACGTCGAGCGCATGCAGGACGCCGAGGACGGCGCCGCGCGCTACTTCGTCCGCAACTGCCTGTTCGTCGGCAGCGAGCTCGACCTCGCCCTGCTCGCCGCGAGCCGCCTGCAGCAGGCCGGCTACGAAGAGGCGGGTCGCACCCTCGACGACACCGAGAACGCCTGGCTCACGACACTCGTCGACGCCCTGGGTGACGAGCCGACCGCGCAGGCCGTCAAGCTCCTCGGCGACGGGCTGTACCACCAGGCCTCACTCGGGGCCGCGAGCGAGGTCCGACCGAAGCGCGGCAGCGTCGACATGGAGACCCTGCTCGCCGTCGTCGACCGGCTGATCGCGACCCGACCCGGCGCGTGAACCGGCACACCCCCTGCTGGGGATAGACTGGGGAACGATCCACTCGTCGACACCCGGAGGTATCCCGTGGGCCGCGTCATCGCCGCTGTTTTCTCGATCCTGCTGCTGCTGGTGTCGATGTACCTGTTCGGGTTCGCCTTCCAGGTCGAGTCGGGCCAGGCCTTCGTCTTCATGGCGGGTGTGCTCCTGATGAGCCTCTCCTTCTTCCTGCCGATCCACGTGTTCGGCAAGCGCTAGCGAGCGCAGCCGCTCGACGAGCGCAGACAGAACGGCCCCGCACCTCACCGGTGCGGGGCCGTTCTGCGTGGAGCGTCAGGCCGAGAGCGGCTCAGGCCAGGACGCGCAGCGACCGCAACGTCACCGCGGTGCTGATCGCGGCGTGGGCGGCCTCGGCGCCCTTGTCCTCCTTGGAGCCGGGCAGCCCCGCACGGTCGAGGCCCTGCTGCTCGTCGTCCAGGGTGAGCACACCGAACCCGACGGGCTTGCCGGTGTCGATCGCGACCTGCGTCAGCCCGGTCGTCGCGGCGCCCGAGACGTACTCGAAGTGCGGGGTGCCACCGCGGATGATGACGCCGAGCGCGACCGCGGCGTCGAAACCGGCGCCGAGCGCGGTCTTCGCGACCACGGGCAACTCGAAGCTGCCGGGGACGGGGATGACGTCGGCCGTCGCCCCGAGCCGCTCGACCTCGCGCTGCGCCCCGGCCAGCAGTCCCGCAGCGATCGTGTCGTGCCACTGTCCGGCGATGATGGCCACCCGGATCCCGGTGCCGTCGACCTGGTCGCGGTCCGCCGCGCCTGCTCCGCTCATCGTGTCGTTCCTTCCGTGGGCGCGGCAGTCGCTGCCGCCGCCCGGTCTGCCGCGTCCAGCCACTCGGCGAGCGCAGCGATGGTGATGACGGGCACGCCTTCGCGCGCCCCGAGTGCGACGAGCGCCGGCAGTCGCATCATGCTGCCGTCCTCGTCGACGATCTCGCAGATCGCCGCAGCGGGACGGAGTCCGGCCGCGGTGACGAGCTCGATCGCTGCTTCGGTGTGCCCGGCGCGCTCGCGGACCCCACCCGGTCGGGCGCGCAGGGGCACCACGTGGCCGGGTCGGTGCAGGTCGTCGCGCACCGAGTCCGGGTCGGCGAGGACCCGCAGGGTGCGGGCGCGGTCGTGGGCGCTGATGCCCGTGGTCACACCGACGGCCGCGTCGACGGTGACCGTGTAGGCCGTACCGCGGACGTCCTCGTTGTGCGCCACCATCGGCGGCAGGTCGAGCGCATCGGCGATCTCGGTGCTGACCGGCGCGCAGATGAACCCGGACGAGTGCGCGACCGTCCAGGCGATCCACTCCGGCGACGCGAGCTCGGCGGACAGGATGACGTCGCCCTCGTTCTCACGGTCCTCGTCGTCGACGACGATGACGGGGCGGCCCGCCGCGATCGACGCGATCGCGGTCTCGATGCTCGACGAGCCGAGCGCCTGCGGGACGGCGCCGGCCTCGGCGACCATCACCGGGCCTCCGATCCGGCGGTCTCGAGCGGCTGCGCGGCGGTCTCGAGGGACTGCGCCGCGGCGTCGAGCCGCAGCATTCGGCGGACGTGCCGGGCCAGCACGTCGGTCTCGACGTTCACACGGTCACCCGGCACACGGAGCCCGAGCGTCGTGGCCTCGAGCGTCTCGGGGATCAGGCTCACCTCGAACCAGGCGGCGTCGGGGTGGGTGTCCTCCGGGGAGACGGCGCTGACCGTGAGCGAGACGCCGTCGAGCGCGACGGAGCCCTTGTCGACCACGAGCGGGCTGAGCGCCGGCGCGAGCGAGAACCGCACACGCCGCCAGCCGTCGCCGTCGGAGGTCTCGAGCACCGCGGCGGTGCCGTCGATGTGGCCCTGCACGATGTGTCCGCCCAGGCGGTCGCCGACCGACGCAGCGCGCTCGAGGTTCAGGCGGTCCCCCACCCGGAGTGTGCCGTGGGCGCTCATGTCGAGGGTCTGCTTCATGACGAAGGCGGTGAAGGTCTCGGGGGTCTGCTCGACGACGGTCAGGCAGACACCGCTCGTGGCGATCGAGTCGCCGTGCCGGGCGTCCTGCACGACGACGGGGCCGTGCACGGTGAGCGCGACGGAGTCGCCCTGCTGCTCGACGGCGGTGACGGTGCCGAGTTCCTCGATGATGCCGGTGAACACTGGTGTCCTCTCAACGGGACTCCGGGGGCGTTCGACGATCGTCGGCATCGACGGACGGGTCGCACCCCACGGGTCGTGGGGTCGTCCTGTCCGCCCAGCGCGCCTCCCATCCGGACTTTCACCGTCGGTCCCGGATTTCCACCGGGTCAACATCTGGCGGGTTCGCACCCGTCGTCAGTTCGTGGACTGTCACCACCGGCTCGGATTTCCACCGACCCCGGAGCGCTTGCGTAGTCGGAACGATACCCCAGGCCGCTGACGGCCGCGCTCTGCTCGTGAGCGCCGTCGTAACCGGGCGTCTCCCCCGGACGGGTCCTGCGTCCGCGGTGTCCGTCGTCCAGACCGCGACGATCCACGAGTCGATCGACGAGCGGTCCGTCGGAACTTGCACACGCATCCGATGCGCTGACGTGACCGGAGGTCTCCCCGGGCACGGTGACGAGGGGCGCCACGGCGTGACGCCCCTCGATCACCCGGCGGTCAGTGCCGGCGACGGAGCACGAGCGTGCCGACTCCGGCGAGGAGCAGCAGGAGCGCGAACCCTGCCGGCAGGACCGGCGAGCCGGCTCCCGTGTACGCGAGCTCCGGCTGGCCGTCACCGGCCGCGGCGGCTGCCGCGACGGTCCCGGCGCTGGTCCGGACCCCGCTGGTGGCGGCGGTCGTGGTGGTCGCCACGCCCGCTGTGGAGGCCCGGGTCGGCTCGACGACGTCGACCACACCCACGGGGGTGGTCACGGTGCCGGGCTCGGTGCCGGTTCCGGGGTCCGTCCCGGTGGGGACGGTTCCCGGGTCGGTCCCGGGGTCGGTGCCGGGATCCGTGCCGGGGTCGGTTCCGGGGTCCGTGCCCGGGTCGGTCCCGGGGTCAGTACCCGGGTCGGTCCCGGGGTCAGTACCCGGGTCGGTCCCGGGGTCGGTCCCGGGGTCCGTGCCGGTGCCGGTGCCGGTGCCCGGGGTGGTGCTGACGCCGTCACCGACGATGCCGATCCCGTTGCCACCGATGGTGACCGGCAGGCTGATCACGGGGGTCACCTGCGTGCCGGAGAGCAGACCGCCGTCACCGGAGGTCGTGCCGCCGGTCGTCGGTGTCGTGGAGCCGGTACCGGTGGCCGGAGCCGTCGTGCCGGTGCTCGTGCCGTCACCGACGATGCCGATCCCGTTGCCACCGATGGTGACCGGGACGGCGACGACCGGGCTGACCTGCGTGCCCGACGCTGTGCCGTCCGAACCCGAGGTCGAACCACCGGCGGCCGGAGCGGTCCCGGTGCCCGTGGTCGTGCTTGCGGCCGGAGCCGTGCTCGTCGAGGTACCCGTCCCGAGCAGTCCGATGCCGTTGTCCGCCACCGTGACCGGGATCGAGACCACCGGGGACACCTGCGTGCCCGAGGCCGTCCCGTCCGAACCCGAGGTCGAGCCACCGGCCGCCGCGGCGGTCCCGGTGCCCGTGCTCGTGCCTGCGGCCGGAGCCGTGCTCGTCGAGCTGCCGTCACCGAGGACGCCGATGCCGTTGCCACCGATCGTCACCGGGACGTCGACCAGCCCGGTCACCTGGGTGCCGGAGAGCAGTCCGTCGGTGCCCGAGGTGGTCGGCGCTGCCGGGGCCTCGGCGGCCGGGGCCGTCGGGGTCGTCGGTGCCGTTGCCTCGGGGGCGGTCGATGTCGACGTGCCGTCACCCAGGACGCCGATGCCGTTGCCGGACACCGTCACCGGGGCCGTCACGGTCGGGGCGACCTGGGTGCCGGAGGCAGTGCCGTCCTGCCCCGAGGTGCTCGGAGCGGGAGCCGCAGGAGCCGGGGCCGGAGCCGGGGCCGGAGCCGGAGCCGCAGGAGCCGGGGCCGGAGCCGGGGCCGGAGCAGCCGCGGGGGCGCTCGTCGAGACCGCGTCGCCGCCGACGGCCACGGCGTTGCCGCCGACCGTCACCGGTGCTGCGACGTCCGGCACCACCTGCGTGCCGGAGAGCGTGCCGTCCTCGCCCGAGGTGCTCGGGGACACGGCGGCGGGTGCCGGAACAGCCGCCGGGGCCGGGGCAGCCCCGGCCGAGCCGGTCACGGTGGACACCGCGTCACCGAGCACGCCGATCGCGTTGCCGCCGAGGGACACCGGAGCGTCCACGGAGGGCGCCACCTGGGTGCCCGAGACGGTGCCGTCGGCACCCGAGGTCGTGGCCGCGTTCGCCGCAGCCGTGCCGCCGAGCGTGAGCCCGCCGACGAAGAGGGCGAACCAGAGCCCTCTGGAGACGTACTTGTTCATGGTCGTGCTCCCTGATCGAGATCGTCACCGACCGCGGACGCAGCCGGGATGTGTGCGTGCCTGCCGTGCCGGGCAGGCGCACCGATCTCAGTCAGGGGCGACGTCGTGCTCGCCGACGACCGATGCGGGGACCGCGTCGTCGGAGAGCGTGCCGCGAGACCCCGCGGCGAGGGAGACGATGTCGTCGGTCGTACCGACGATGCCGACGGCAGCTGCGCCGCCGGAGTTCGTGGAGGCGCTGCCACCGAGCACGCCGGCGTCGGTGCCGTCGAACGGGACCCCGTGGCCCTTGCCGTCCGCGGGGAGGAGCAGCGCGTGGCCGCCGAGGGTCGCGTCCTGCACGTCGACGGCTGCAAGCACCGGGCCGACCGGCGCCGCAGGGGTCGCCGCAACGGCGTGGTCGGGCGAGCCGAACATGCCGGAGCGAGCACCCGAGTCGTCGCCGGTGCCGACACGAGCCGGAGCGGTGGACACCGCGGTGCCCTGCGCGGGCGCGGTTCCGGGCCGGACGGGGACGTCGGCGACCGGCGCCGACGGGACGGGCCCGGCGGGCGGGTTCGAGCCGCCGCCCACCGGGAGTGCGGGGACGTCGACGACGGGATCCGTGCCTCCTGGCAGGGCGCCGCCGACGGACGGGACGACGCCCTCGACCACGGCGGGGACGGTGCCGACGGTGGTGCCGACCGAGCCGAGCGTGTCGTCGACCAGGCCCGTGACCGGACCGGTGGCGGTGCCGAGGGTGTCGTCGCCGAGGACCGTCCCGACCACCGGGACGCTGCCGACCACGTCGTCGACGGTGTCGACGACGGCGGTCACGGGGCGTGCGCCGGTGACGTGTTCCACGGTGCCGGTGACGGGACGCAGGACGTTCGCGACGGTGTCGGTGACCGGCCGGGAGGCACTGGTCACCTGGTCGACGACCTGTCGCACCGGGCGCGTGGCCGGGTCGGCCGCGGGGGCGGTCGTGGTCGGCTGGGCAGCCGGTGTGGAGGCGACCGGAGCGGGGCTCGACGGGGCCGGGGCGGCAGGCGCGGGAGCGGCGGGAGCAGGTGCGGCGGGGACCGCGGCAGGCGCCGGGGCTGCGGGAGCAGGCGCCGATGTTGCCGGTGCCGGTGCCGGGGCTGCGGGAGCAGGTGCCGGTGCCGCGGGTGCCGGCACGACGGCCTTGCGGACGGGGTCCGTCACGCCGCCGACGACCTTGCCGACCTCGCCGGTCACCCCCTGCACGGTGCCACCGACGCCCTCGACCACGTTGCCGACGAGTCCGCGCTGCTCGGCAGCAGCCGGGGCGGTCGTGGCGGCGGATGCCGGGCGCGCGCCGAGCAGCAGGGACAGCAGCACGAGGGCAGCGAGGGTCCCGACGCCCAGCAGGACGATGCGGAGTGCGGCGCGCCAGGGTGCGCGCAACGGGTTGTCCATGCGCTCACCTCCTGATCTCGGCTGCGCACGTAGAGTGGTTGACCGGCAATGTACGCCGATCCGGTCCGGAACACACCCTGTTTCGGAAGAAATACTCAGGAAGGGCCGTCCGTGGTCTCGATCTTCAACGCTCCGACCCGCAACCTGGACATCGTCACGCTGCACGAGATCCTGCGGCTCCGGCAGGATGTCTTCGTCGTCGAGCAGGAGGCCGCGTACGGCGACATCGACGGCCGCGACCTCGAGCCGGGGACGGTGCAGTTCTGGGCCGGCAACGGCTCGGTGGACGCGACCCTGCGTCTGCTCCGCGAGCCCGACGGCACCGAGCGCATCGGCCGGGTCGCCACCGCGCAGCATGCCCGCGGGCAGGGACTCGCCGGGCAGCTCATGGAGGCGGCGATCGCCGAGTCGCGCTCGCCGAGCATCGCCCTCGGCGCCCAGTCCCACCTGGAGCAGTGGTACGGCCGCTTCGGATTCGTGCGTTCCGGGGACGAGTACCTCGAGGACCGCATCCCGCACATCCCGATGACGCGGAAGCGCTGACCCGGAGCTACTGCCCCGGGGCCCCTGACGCGGGGTTCGTGCCTCAGGCCCGCCAGCGCCGCAGTTCGTCGAACGAGCGGCCCTGGGTGGCACGGTCGGCGACGAGGCGTTCGAACACGATGTTCGTCTGCGTCGTCGCCACCGAGGGGTCACCGCTGAGCTCGTCGGCGACGAAGTCCCGGAGCTGCTCCGTCGACTCGCACGCGATGTGCACGAGGAAGTCCTTGTCCCCGGCCAGGAACGACACGTCCTGCACGACCGGCACCCGCAGCAGGCGCTTCGCGAAGTCCCGCAGTTCGTGGCGAGCGGCGGCGTGCACGCGGACGGACACCATCGCCTCGATCGAGAACCCCAGGCGCGCGACGTCCACCTCGGCCCGGTAGCCGCGGATCACCCCGGCGTCCTCGAGGGCACGGACCCGGGCGAGGCACGTCGAGGGCGCGATGCCGACCGCGGCCGCGAGCCGGTTGTTCGGGATCCGGGCGTCCGCGGCGAGGGTCCAGAGGATGCGCTCGTCGACCTCGTCCAGGCGCGGAGCGGGGTCGGGGCGACGTGCGGGTCGGTCGGACACCCCTCGACGCTACCGCGGCGGCGCGAGCAGGGCGCGGAGGGCGTCCTCGAGCGCCGCCGACACGACGGCGTCGTCGGCGGATGCCAGGGGTTCCACCGCGGTGGACTGCCGGAGCATCGACATCCCGAGCACCACCGCGAGCGCGATCTCGGCCCGGACGAGCAGCGCGTCGGACCCGGCACCGCCGACGGTGCCCGCGAGCCGTTCGGCGTAGCGACGCAGCGTCTCGCGGCGGATGGCGTCGGCACCGTCGTCGCCGGAGGACCGGAGCAGCAGCATCAGCTGCAGCGAGTCGTCGTCGGTGGGCGTCCGCACGATGTGGGTGATGATCCCCGTGAGCGCCCGCTCGAGCCCCTGTTCGCTCGTCTCCTCGGCGCCCAGGTCACGGACGACGCGGTCGAGGCAGGCGCGGAACAGCCCTTCCTTCGACCCGAAGTACCGGTTGATCAGGGCGACGTTGACCCCGGCGTCCCCGGCGATCTCGCGCACGGTCGTCGCGCGGTACCCGTCGAAGGCGAACCGTCGGCGGGCGGCCTGCACGAGCAGGAGTCGGGTGGCCGCGGCGTCCTTGCTCATGGAGCGCAGCCTAGCGGTCCTCACAGGGATGTAAGCAAGCGTTGACATGCGGTCGTTCCGGCGTACGCTCGTGATGTCAGCAGTTGTTTACATCGCCATCGACCACGAGGACACGGAGCACGATGACCGACACCATGCAGAGCCCACGGACCGGCTCGCACCGCACCACGAACGGGCGCCGGCCGAACAGCACGGCGATCATCGTCTCCCTGTCCCTCGGCGGCCTGTCCTTCGCGGTCCTGCAGTCGCTGGTCGCCCCGGCGCTGTCGACCATCGGCCAGGACCTCGGCGCCTCCACCAGTGCGACGAGCTGGGTGCTCACGGCCTACCTGCTCTCCGCCTCGGTGCTCACGCCGATCCTCGGTCGCCTCGGCGACATGATAGGCAAGCGCAAGGTCCTGATCGTCGTGCTGTCGATCCTGCTCGTCGGGGCCGTGCTCGCCGCGCTCGCGCCGAACCTCGGCGTGCTGATCGTCGGACGGGCACTGCAGGGCGCCGCCGGTGCCGTGATGCCGCTGTCGATCGGCATCGTGCGGGACGAGCTGCCGAAGGAGAAGGTCAGCGTCACGATCGGTCTGCTGTCGGCGATCTTCGGGATCGGTGCCGGTGTCGGCATCGTCGCGGCCGGACCCATCGTCGAGCACCTGTCCTGGCACTGGCTGTTCTGGCTCCCCGCCGTGCTCGTCGTCATCGCGCTGCTCGGGGCGGTCTTCGGCATGCCGGAGTCCCCGGTGCGGAAGCCCGGACGCCTCGACATGGCCGGCACGTTCGTCCTGGCGGTGTCGCTCGTCGCGATCCTGCTCGCCGTCAGCGAGGGCGAGACCTGGGGCTGGGGCGACGCCAAGACCATCGGCCTGCTGGTCCTCGGCGCCGTCGCACTGGTCGTGTTCGTCCTCGTCGAGCTGCGGGTCGCCGAGCCGCTCATCGACGTGCGGCTCTTCGCCGTCCGCGGCGTCTGGACCGCCCACGTCGTCGCACTGGTCTTCGGGTTCGCGATGTTCGGCACCTTCGTCCTCGTCCCGACGCTCCTGCAGCTCCCGACGGCGCTCGGCTACGGCTTCGGCAAGGGCGTCACCCAGGCCGGGCTCTTCCTGCTGCCGACCGTCGTGATGATGGTGGTCGCCGGGCCGATCGCCGGCGTCCTGGTGCGCAAGGTCGGCCCGAAGCCGCCGATGCTCATCGGCGGGTTCGCCATCGTCGCCGCGTTCGTGCTGCCAGCCATCGCACACGCCGAGCTGTGGCATGTGGTGGCCTCCGGCGTCCTGACCGGCATCGGCATCGGCATGGCCCTGGCAGCCTGCTCGAACGCGATCATCGAGAGCGTCCCCGCGAACCAGACCGGCGAGGCCATCAGCGCCAACACGGTCGTCCGCACCATCGGCTCGAGCGTCGGCACCGCCGTCATCGCCGCGCTCATCACCTCGCACAGCACGCCGCAGGGTCTGCCGACCGACGACGCCTTCACGATCGGGTTCTGGGCGTGCACCGGGGTCGCGGTCGTGGCCGTGCTCGCAGCACTCGTCGCCCCGTCGATGCGTGCCCGCCGCGCAGCGGCCGCCGCCCGCGGGATCGACGACCTCGAGGAGGTCACCGAGTAGCGCGGTGGACCCGGCCACCCCGCCAGGCCCGTCCTGCGTCGTCGACGCGGGGCGGGCCTCCGCGTCCGTTGCACAACCTGGGAACGCACCGCACGCACGCGCGGCGGCGTGACGATCATCGGGTCGGTCGCGTCCTGTCAGGGGACGCGGACCGCCGCGCCCGGACAGGAGACCCTCATGAGCAGCACCGACCACGACGACACCACCGCACCCGGCCGGCCGTCGTTCCGCGACACCGTGACCGCCGGACTCGTGCAGAAGGCCCTCGAGCCGGTGCTGCGCGCGGTACGTGAGGAGGTCGCCTCCGCGCGACGCGAGATCGGCGAGCGCGCCAGCGGTGCGAAGACCGGGCTGGTGCTCACCGGGGTGGCCGTCGGGTTCGCCCTGACGACCCTGGTCGCACTGGCGGGCTTCGCGGTGGCGCTGTTGGCCCTGGCCCTGCCGCTGTGGGCGGCGACCGGGATCACGTTCGCGGCGTTCGCGATCGTCACCGCGATCCTGTTCGTCGTCGGCCTGCGCGGGATCCGGCGCGGGGTACCGCCGGTGCCGAAGGACACGATCCAGGCGGCCAAGCAGCGGGTGACGCACGCGGCGGACGCCCCGGCGGACAGCGCCGCGCGCGACTGACGGACCCGCTCCCGCCGTCGCTGTCAGCGCAGCCGCCGCCGCTGCCGGCGCGGCCGCTGCTGCCGGCGCGGGCTGGGCTGGGCTACATCGCCAGGGTCATGCCGACCACGGCGACGGTCATCGCGAAGACCTCGCCGCTGCGGACGGCTCGCCGGTCCTCGCGCCCCCACTCGTACCGGAGCAGCCAGCCACTGAAGGCGCAGTAGCCGATCACGCCGGCACCGAGCACCGCGGACAGCGCGATGCCGTGCCCGGCGTGGTCACCGGCGACGCCCGAGGCGTGGCCCATCAGCAGCATCCCCGCCATCACGACGGCGGAGAGCGCGCGGTGCACGTCCATCGGCTCCGCACGGCGGCCGTCGGCGCGGCGTCGACGCATGACGGGCAGCGGTGCGAGCAACAGCAGCAGGGTGGCGGCGAACAGGGTCCACACGGCGCCGGCGTCGACGACGGGCATGAGCATCGCGACGAGCATCACGCCCGCCGGCACGATCACGCCCGGACGCGGCCGGTAGCCGTCACCGACGATGCAGCACACGGACGCGAACTGCGGCACGACCAGCATGGCGTCGGCGACGGTCTCGTGCACGTGGGGCGTCCTCGGTGCGGGTGGGGTCAGTCCTCGGCGCGGGCAGCGGCCTTGGCGGCACGCTCCTGCTTCACGCGGGCGTTCTCGGCGTGCACGGCGGCCTGCGTCGCACGCTCACGGACGAGCCACTCGGGCTTCTGCTCGAGCAGCGTCTTGATGTCCGCCGTCGTCAGCGCGTCGTCGATCCCGGCGCGGCTCAGACCCGAGATCGAGATGCCGAGCTTCTGCGCCACGACGGGTCGCGGGTGCGGGCCGTCGCGTCGGAGGTCCTCGAGCCAGGTCGGGGGTTCGGTCCGGAGCTCGTCGAAGGCGGTCCGCGTGAGGGGAGCGCTCTGGAAGGACTCCGGAGCGGCCGTCAGCAAGATGCCGAGCTTCTTCGCAGCCGTCTCGGGCTTCATGGTCTGTTCCTGCGCCATGAGGACAAGGGTACGGCCCCTATGCTCGTCTGCATGACCGCGGCTCTCACCATCGCCTTCGTGCCGGGGGTCTCCCCCGCAAAGTGGGCCCGTGTCTGGCGGGATCGCTTCCCCTCCATCGAGCTCCGGCTGCGGCCGATCGGTGCCGACGACGTCGACGACACGCTGGCGGGCGAGGCTGACATGGTCTTCGCACGCATGCCCGTGTCCGAGCGGCACAACACCATCCCGCTCTGGACCGAGACGGCCGTCGTCGCGATGCCCAAGGACTCCCCCCTCGCCGAACTCGCCGAGGTCGACCTCGCCGACGCCGAGGTCCACGTGATCGACGCGGGCCCGGTGCCCGCCGACATCGACGGATCGCTCGACCTGGTCGAGGCGAACGTCGGCGTCGTGGTGCTCCCCCAGTCGCTGTTCCGCGCCGCCAGCCGCAAGGACCTGGTCGGTCGTCCGCTCATGGACGCCGAGGGCACGCGCATCGCGCTGGTCTGGCGGGACGAGGACGCCACCGAGACCACCGAGGAGTTCATCGGCGTGGTGCGCGGGCGGACCGCCAACAGTTCGCGCCAGCCAGGAGGCCCGGATCGCGACGGCGACGACGACTCGCGTCCGGCTCGTGGCGGCGCCAAGGCCGGCTCGGGCGTCAAGGGCGCGTCGGGCGGGTCGGGTGCGTCGGGGTCCAAGGGCGCCGGCGGCGCCGGCGGCAAGGCCAAGGCGAAGTCACCCGGCAGCGGCAAGTCCGGCGCCGGCAAGAAGTCCAACACCGGCAAGGGGCCCACGCCCGGACGCGGCAAGATGCGCGGCAAGCCGAGCCGGGGTTCCAAGGGCAACCGATGACCGACACGCGGCTCGTCGCGATGCCGACCACGCGCCTCCCGGCCTGGCTCCACCGCACGATGGCCGAGTACGTCGAGTCGCGGATGCAGGCGGGCGAGAGCCGCGAGCAGGCCGAGGCGAACGAGCAGCAGTCGCGGGACCGCTGGTTCCCGGACGGCTCCCCCGCTGACGGCCACCTGGTGTGGGAGGTCCTCGACCAGGACGACACCGTCGTCGGGTCGCTCTGGATCGGGCCGTTCACGACGGGCAGCACCGACTGGTGGGTGTTCGACGTCGAGATCGACGAGGCGCACCGGCGTCGCGGGCACGCCCGTCGCGCGCTCGAGCTCGGGCACCGCGCCGCTGCCGAACGCGGTGCGACGAGCATCGGGCTGAACGTGTTCGGCTACAACACGGGAGCGCAGGAGCTGTACGCGGCCCTCGGGTACCAGGTGACGTCGGCGCAGATGCGGAAGCCGCTGCGCTAGCGCAGGACGGCCGCGGGCGCGGCGCCGGTCACACCCCCCCGCCTGCATGGCCCCGAGCGGTCACGAAGTGTCGGCTGGCCGCGCCCGGAACGACGTGTCGTGACCACTCGGCGGAGACCAGCGGGGATTCGTGACCGTGTGGAGGTCCGCGTCAGCGCAGGACGGCTGCGGCGGCGCGGGTCACCCGGTCGCCGCGCGATTCCTCGGCTGCTGCACGGGCCCGGGCGATGACGACGGCGTCGGCGCGCTCGGCTGATCCGTGGTCGAACGGTGGCTGCGGGTCGTACTCGATCTGCAGCTGGATCGCCTCGGCCGCGGGGCGTCCGGCGAGCTCGGCCGCGAGCCACAGCGCCATGTCGATGCCCGCGCTCACCCCGGCGGCGGTGACGACGGCGCCGTCCCGAGCGATCCGGGCGTCGACCGGCTGCGCACCGAAGGCCTCGAGCATCGGCTTCGAGGCCCAGTGGGTCGTCGCGCGTCGGCCGGCGAGCAGCCCGGCGGCGCCGAGCACGAAGGCCCCGGTGCACACCGACGTCATCCACGTGGCGTCCTCGGCCTGGCGCCGGACGAAGGCCACGACGTCCGGGTCGAGCATCGCGTCGAAGGCACCGTCACCGCCGGGGACGACCAGCACGTCCGCGGCGCCTGCATCCTGGATCGTCACGGTGGGGACGAGCGCGATGCCGCAGTCGCTCGGCACGGGGTCGAGCGTCGCCGCGACGTACTCGAGGCGCGCGCCGGGCACGCGGCTGAGCACCTGGGCCGGACCGGTCAGGTCCAGCTGGGTCAGGTGCGGGAACAGCAGGAACGCGATCCGGATCTCGTCGGCCATGTCGTGACCATAGTCCCGGCGCTCTCGTTCTCGTGCTCGTGGGCTCGGCCGTCAGTTCCAGACGCCCGAGGTCCCGCGCCGGTGGCTGCCGACCAGGTGGGTGTCGACGATGCCGAGCGCTTCCATCAGGGCGTACATCGTCGTCGGCCCGACGAAGGTGAAGCCGCGCTTCCGCAGCGCCTTCGACAGCGCGAGGGACTCGTCCGACTTCGTCGGGACCTCGGCGGAGGACCGAGGCTCGGGCGTGGTCGTCGGCCGGAACGACCACACGAAGCCGGCGAGCCCGCCGTCCTGCCGCAGGGCGATCGTGGCGTTCGCGTTGGTGATCGTCGCGAGGATCTTCGCGCGGTTCCGGACGATCCCGGCATCGGCCATCAGCCGCTCGACGTCGTCCTCGCCGAAGGCCGCGACGGTGTCGGCGTCGAAGTCGGCGAAGGCTGCACGGAACGCCGGTCGCTTCGCCAGGATCGTGCGCCACGACAGGCCGGACTGGAACGCCTCGAGCGACAGCCGCTCGAACACCCCGCGTTCATCGCGCACGGGCATGCCCCACTCGGTGTCGTAGTAGGCGCGCAGCAGGTCGTCCGACGACGCCCAGACCGGCCGGGCCAGGCCGTCGTCACCGGTGACGAGGTCGGGCACGGGCGGGGCGTCGACGGGCTCGGTGCTCATGCGACCATCCTGGCGGGCGCCCCCGACACCCCGGGACTCACTCGGCGGGCGGATCGTCCTCCGTCGCCTGCTCGTCCATCCACACGTACTCCCAGCGGTGTCCGTCCGGGTCGGTGAAGCTCCGCTGGTACATGAAGCCGAGGTCCATCTCCGGGCGGTCCTCGGTGCCGCCGGCTGCCACCGCGGCGTCGACGACACGGTGGACGTCCTCCTTCGACGGTGCGCTGAGCGAGTTGATGACCTCGATCGTGTCAGGACCGGCGATCGTCTTGTCGGTGAAGTCCGCGAACTTCGCCGTCGTCAGGATCATGACGGAGATCGTGTTGCTCACCACCACGCACGCCGCGGTGTCGTCGCTGAACGCCGGGTTGATCGAGTACCCGAGCGCCTCGTAGAACGCCTTCGAGCGCTCGAGGTCGGTGACGGGCAGGTTGATGAAGACCATCGTTTCCATGGCGGTTCCTTTCGTTCCGCTCAACCTGGACCCACCTGGATCAGCGCGCAATCGTTTCGTGGGGGAACCAACCGGTACGGGCGTCCGACGACGAGGGCTGAAACGACGAAGTCGCTGTCGTGCGACAGCGACTTCGTCGTTCTGCGTCGGCCGGGGACGCCCGAGCCAGACGGGCTCAGGCCAGCTCGCGCCCCTCGCCCGCGGCACGCTGGTGTGCCTCGGCCTCAGCCTGGCCGATGATGTCCTCGGCGGGCACGGGGTTCAGGCGGTCCCAGAGGAAGAACAGCCCGCCGCCGACGAGCAGCGAGATCCCGACCCACAGGTTGATGTGGATCCCGCCGGTCTTCTCGGGGTCGGTGTTCCAGTGCACGATCCCGACGATGGTGGTGATCACGCCGTACAGGACGAACAGGCCGCCGAGGATGCGGCGCAGGTCGAGCCGGCGGGTGGAGCGGACCAGGGCTGCCTTCTGCTCCTCGGTCATCGCGCCGGGGGTGGTGGTGTCACTCATGAGCAGTGGTCTCCTTCGCGGATCAGAGGAACGGGAGGTACAGGACGACGCACAGCACGAGCGCGACGGTGCCGAGCAGCGCGGGCGAGCGGTACCAGGCGGTGTCCGTCGCAACCGAGTCGCCGTGCAGGTCGATCTTGCCGATGCCGTAGACGAGCCCGCCGAGTTCCTTCTCGTCCTTCGGCTTGGTCAGCATCGAGACGACGAAGCCGACGACCAGCACGGTGACGAACGAGATGATCGCGCCGTACAGGGTCTCCGCGGTGGCCGTGGCGAACAGGTCGGGGTTCACCAGGTACGCGATCCAGGTGATCGTCGGGGTCACGATGCCGAGGACGTAGCCCCACAGCGCACCCTGCGTCGTCATGCGCTTCCACAGCAGGCCGAGGATGAACACGGCGAACAGCGGTGCGTTGAAGAACGAGAACAGCGTCTGCATGTAGGTCATGATGTTCGACGCCTGGGCCGCGATGAACGCGGTCGCGATGCCGACCACGACGCCGACGACGGTGACCCAGCGGCCCGTCTTCAGGTAGTGCAGGTCGGGCATGTTCGGGCGGATGTAGCGCTGCCAGATGTCGTAGGTGAAGACGGTGTTGAACGACGAGACGTTCGCCGCCATGCCGGCCATGAACGATGCCAGCAGACCGGTCACCGCGATGCCGAGCACACCGGTCGGCAGGTACATCTGGATGAGCTTCGGGATCGCGTCGTTGTAGGTCAGCGTGCCGTCGGCGAACTGGTTGCCCACCACGGCCGCGGCGATGAGGCCGGGGATGACGACGATGGCCGGGATGAAGAGCTTCGGGATCGCGGCGATGAGCGGGGTGCGGCGGGCCGCGGACATGTTCTTCGCCGAGAATGCACGCTGCACCTCGGTGAAGTTGGTGGTCCAGTAGCCGAACCCGAGCACGAAGCCCAGGCCGAGCACGATGGCGAGCCAGTTGGCACCGATCGGGTTGGTGACGTCACCGAAGCCGGTGCCGGCCCAGGCCTGCAGGTGCTGCACACCCTGGGTCTTGGTGATCGCCTTCGACAGGCCGTCCCACCCGCCGACGCGGTGCAGACCGACGATCGTCAGCGGGATGAGCCCGGCGATGATCACGAAGAACTGCATGACCTCGTTGTAGATCGCGCTCGAGAGTCCGCCGAGGGTGATGTAGACGAGCACGAAGCCCGCGGAGACGATGATCGCCAGCCACTCCGGCCAGCCGAGCATGGCCTCGATGACGATGGCCATCGCGTACAGGTTGATGCCCGCGATGAGCACGTTCGACACCGCGAACGCGATCGCGTTCACCAGGTGCGGCGCCTTGCCGAAGCGGCGCAGCATGAACTCCGGCACCGAGCGGACCTTCGAGCCGTAGTAGAACGGCATCATCACGAGGCCGAGGAACACCATCGCGGGCACGGCGCCGACGAGGTAGTAGTGCAGGGTGGCCATGCCGATCTGGGCACCGTTCGCCGCCATGCCGAGGATCTCGGTGGCACCGAGGTTCGCGGACACGAACGCCAGGCCCGTGATCCACGCCGGCATCGAGCGGCCGGACAGGAAGAAGTCCATGCTCGTCCGGACCTGCTTGCGGGCGGTGAACCCGATCCCGATGACGACCGCGAAGTACACGATGATCATCAGGTAGTCGACCCAGCCCAAGTCGAGCCGGATCCCTTCGTTCGCTGCAGCGAGAACCATTCACATCTCCACGTCAGTGTGTTGCAGTCGACAACTCTGCCGACCCGGACGAAGACGTTACACCGGTTTGTGACCGTTCACATAGCCCGCGCATGCATCGTCCGCGCCGCGCATCGCTCCCCCGGTTCGCTACGCTCGGCCCATGACCGACGCGTCGCGCATCCTCGTCCTCAACGGCCCGAACCTCGACATCCTCGGGCGCCGCGACCCGGAGCAGTACGGCACCGTGACGCTCGCCGAGATCGAGGCGATCGTGCACACCGAGGCGGCGGTGCACGGGCTCGAGGCCGACTTCCGCCAGACCAACCGCGAGGGCGAGCTGGTGGAGTGGCTGCACGAGGCGCTCGACGACTTCGCCGCGGTCGTGATCAACCCCGCCGCGTACGCGCACACCTCGGTCGCACTGCACGACGCGGTGGAGGCCCTGTGGGTCCCCGTCGTCGAGGTGCACCTGTCGAACACGTGGAAGCGCGAGCCGTTCCGCCACGTCGACCACGTCGCCACCGCCGCGACGGCGGTCATCGCCGGCGCGGGCGCCGACGGCTACCGACTGGCGGTCGCGCACGTCGCGTCCCTGCTCGCCTGACCCACAGAAGACCGGGAGGCCCGTGGCGGCGCCGCCACGGGCCTCCCGTCCGCCTGCTGCTCACGCCGGGTCGCGCCCGTTCCTTCCCATCGCACGCGCGATGCGAGGTGGTTCCGGGCATCCCTGATGGGAACTTCCGACCAGGGACACCCGGAAGCACCGGGTACGCCCGGAAGGACCGAGCGCACGCGCGCGGATCAGAAGTCGGCGGGACGCCGCACGTCGGTGAGGCCTGCGGTGGCGAAGCCGCCACGGATCAGCGGTACGGCGCGGCGCACGGCCTGGTCGATGCGGAGCTCCAGGTCGACGCTCGCGATGTCGTAGCCACCCTCGCGCTTGGTGAAGTCCCGCTCGTTGCCGAACACCCCGAGCGGCAGCGTCGTGGACTGGAAGAAGCCGAACAACGGGCGCATCTGGTGCTCGACGAGCAGGGCGTGCCGGTCGCTGCCACCGGTGGCGGTGAGGAGCACCGGGGTGTCGACGAGGTCGTACTGGCCGACCCAGTCGAAGAACAGCTTGAAGGCGCCGGAGTAGGCCGCGCGGAAGGCCGGGCTGCCGACGACGAGCACGTCCGCGGCCTCCACCGTCTCGAGGGCCCGGCGGGTGCGGTCGGACATCGTCTCGCGACCCGAGGCCGCGCCGAGGTCGGCCAGCAGCGGGCCGATCTCGATCGTCTCGGTCCGGGCGCCGTCGATCTCCTCGGCGAGCCGGGCCACCGTCGCCGCGACCAGGGTCGAGGTCCGCGAGGGGTCCGATGGGCTGCCACTGACGCCGACGACCAGTTCTCCGCTCATGCGGTCGATGCTCACACGCTGCCGGGGCGGGCGGCACGTTCGTGACGACATGTGTCGGGTGCCAGTCGGTCGGGGTAGCGTCCGCGCCATGCAGACCTTCCTGCCGTACGCCGACTTCCGGGCATCCGCCGAGGTCCTCGACGACCGGCGGCTCGGCAAGCAGCGGGTCGAGACACTGCAGGTGATGCGCGCACTGACGCTCCCCGACTACGGCTGGCAGCACCACCCGGTGACGGCGATGTGGCGCGGCTACCGTCCGGCGCTGATGGCGTACCAGGAGGCCACGTGCCGCGTCTGGGCCGAGCGCGGGTACGCAGACACCTGTCTCGAGAAGACCCTGCTCGACCTGGGCCGCGTGCCGGAGGACCTGGTGGCGTACGAGCGCGGCGACGTGCCGATCCCGCCGTGGAACGACGACGAGGCCCTGCACGTCTCGCACCGGTCGAAGCTCGTGCAGAAGGCGCCGGAGCACTACCGGGAGCTGTTCCCCGACGTGCCGGACGACCTGGACTACGTCTGGCCGGGGACCCCCGAGCCGGCGACGCCCACCGTCTGAGCGTCAGGCGACCGCCCGGCTCTCAGGCGACCGGGATCCAGCGGCCGCCCTCGCGCCGGGTGACCACGTCGGAGCGGATCTCGACGACGTCGCGCAGCCCGTCGACGGTGGCGTCCCGCACGGCTGCGGCGGTCCGCTCGTCCTCGGCCTCGAAGCGCACGACGGCGCACGGCACACCGCGGAGCAGTCGGACGTCCTCGGCCTCGACCACGGCGTGTTCGCGTACCAGGGATGCTGCGGCGGGCAGGACGGCGTCCGGGGCCGTGCCGGACGCCAGGGCACCGATCGCCAGGGTCACGCGGTACGAGGGCATGCACCGACGCTACCGGGCAACCGGAACCCGCCGTGGGCTGCAGGGGAACCGACGCCGCTGGAGAGGTGCGGACGTCGACCCACGGCGGGATCGCGGTGTACGGCGGGACACGACGACAGGGGAACGTCGCGCCCCGCGCCGGACGCCGATCAGGGGGTCGACATCCGGTCTGGGTCCACCGCGCGGCTCGGTTCAGGGGAACCGCACGGTGGTGGACCTCAAGGGTGTTCGGTGTCCTCTCGGTACCGGTCCGTCTCGGTCGGTGCAGGCATCGACCGGTGGGCGGCGGCTGGCCGGACCATCGGGAGCAGGGCACTCCCGGCGGTCGCGAGCGCTCCGACCACGGCGATGAGCCCGAGCGGGGCCGTGCCGAGGTCGTGCTGCGCTGCCAGGGCGAGCGCGACGAGGGTGGCCGGCGCCGGCAGGAGCTGCACCGCTCGGAAGCGGTCGTCCCGTCGTGTCCGGGCCACCATCACGTTCGCCATGACGACACTCTGACGCAGATCGGTTGTCCGCAGAAGAGGGGACACGTACCCAGAGATGGAGTAGAACGTCTAGTACACCTCAGCCGAGGGCGCGGACGGTCGCCACGGCGTCGGCCACGGCCCCCACGACGAACGGGACATCGCCGGCCGTGAGCGTCGCGTCGAACGTCAGACGGAGCGCGGTCCGGGCCACGTCCTCGGGGATCCCGAGCGCCGTGAGCACGTGCGAGGCTTCCGTGCTGCCCGCTGCGCAGGCGCTGCCCGACGACGACACGACGTCGCGCTGCTCGAGCTCGAGCAGGACGGTCTCGCCGTTGACGCCCGGGAAGCAGAACGACGCGTGCCCGGGCAGCCGGTGCTCCCGCGACCCGGAGACGAACGCACCGGGGACGGCGGCGAGCACGCCGTCGAGCACCGCGTCGCGCACCGTGGTCGCCGTGCCTGCCCCCGACCGCACCGTCTCCGCCGCCAGCCCGAGCGCCGTGGCCACCGCCACCGCTCCGGCCACGTCCTCGGTGCCGGACCGCCGGCCCCGTTCCTGACCACCGCCGTGCAGCAGCGGCTCGAGCGGGACGCCGGAACCCACGGCGAGCACGCCGGTGCCCTTCGGAGCACCGAGCTTGTGCCCGGACAACGACAGCGCGTCGACGCCCAGGGTCCCGAGGCCGATCGGCAGCCAGGGCGCGGACTGCACGGCGTCGGTGTGGAACCGCGCCCCGACCTCGTGCGCCACCGCGGCGAGCACGGGGACGTCCTGCACGGTGCCGATCTCGTTGTCGGCGTGCGCGATCGAGACGAGCGTGGTGTCGGGGCGGAGCGCCGCGCGCAGCACCGCCGGGTCGACGCGGCCGTCCGGCCCGACGGGCATCACGGTGACGTCGAAGTCGTGGAAGCGGGCGAGGTAGGCGCAGCTCTCGAGCACGGCCTCGTGCTCGATGGCGCTCGTGACCACGTGCCGACCGCGGGGCGCGGCGAGGGCGATCCCCTTGATCGCGGTGTTCGCCCCCTCGGTGCCGCCGGTGGTGAAGACGACCTCGGCGGGCCGGCACCCGAGCACCGCGGCGACGGCGGCCCGTGCGGCGGTGAGTCCTCGCGCGGCCTCGTCCCCGACCCCGTGCGTCGACGAGGGGTTGCCGAACACCCCCGTCAGGTAGGGCCACATCGCCTCGAGCACCTCGCGGCGGACCGGGGTGGTGGCCGCGCGGTCCAGGTAGAACACGACTAGTCCTGCACGGGCACCGCGACGTGCTCGGGCACCGCGACGTCGATGTCGAGCCCCAGGTCGAGCGCCCGCGCCGAGTGGGTCAGCGCCCCGACCGAGATGACGTCGACGCCGGTCGCCGCGATGGCCGCGACGGTGTCGAGCGACACGCCTCCCGAGGCCTCGACGAGCGCGCGCCCGGCGACGATCCCGACCCCGGTCACCAGGTCGTCGGGGGTGAAGTTGTCGAGCATGACCGTGTCGACCCCGGCCGCGACGACTGCTTCGATCTGGTCGATGCGGTCCACCTCGACCTCCACGTGCACGGTGTGCCCGAGCCGCTGTCGGGCCTGGGCGATCGCGTCGCCGATGCCGATCCCGCCGGCCAGGAGCACCGCCAGGTGGTTGTCCTTGGCGAGCACGGCGTCGGAGAGCGAGGTGCGGTGGTTGTGTCCGCCACCACACCGGACGGCGTACCGCTCGAGTGCCCGGAGGCCCGGCGTCGTCTTCCGGGTGTCGACGATCCGCGCAGCGGTGCCCGCGGCGGCGGCGACGTGGGCCGCGGTGACCGTGGCGATGCCCGACATCCGCTGCACCAGGTTGAGGGCGACCCGTTCGGCCCGCAGCACGGCCCGCGCCGACCCGGTCACGGTCGTGAGGACGTCGCCCGCCGCGAAGCGCGTGCCGTCGGCGACGTGCACCACGGCCTGGATCGATGGGTCGACGGCGTGCATCACGGCGACGAACACCGCGCCGCCGCTCAGCACGCCCGGCTCGCGCGCGCCGAGGGTCGCCGTCGCGGTCGCCTCCACGGGGATCAGGGTCTCGCTGGTGACGTCGCCCCAGGGCGCGTCCTCCTCGAGCGCGGTCTCGATCACGCGACGGAGCGCGTGCGGCGGGATGGTGCCGGGGTCGGTGGTCATGCGGGTACCTCCTGCGGGACGGCTGCGGAGCCGCCGGCGCGTTCGTGGGCGTGCTGGTCGGGACCGGCGTCGGTGCGGTCGGCGACCCAGGCGTACGAAGCCGGGGCGGTGGGGTCGGTGTCGGGGTGGTCGGTGCGGGCGTGCGCCCCGCGGGACTCGGTGCGGGCCTCGGCGGCGAGCGCGACGAGTCGGGCCAGGTCGAGGAGCGCACGGTCCTCGTGCTCACGCACGCCGCCGCCGGTCGGCGCGGTCAGCGCGTCGAGGTCGCGGCGCGCGCTCGCCAGCCCGACGGCGTCACGGAGCAGGCCGACGCGGTCCGTCATGACGGACTGGACCGCCTGTCGGACGGCACCGACGTCGTCGAGGTGGGTCGCGCCTCCAGGCAGGGTCGGACTGGGCCCACGCCTGCCGGTTCCGGCGCGCTGCGGAGCCTGCGGAGCGGCGTGACGGCCGAGCAGCTGGGGGGAGGCCCGGATTGCGTCGGCCGCTCGGGGCACGCTGGTGACGTGGAGACCGGCGTCCCCGCGCAGGCGGAGCAGGCCGGGTCGCGGTGCGGTGACCGCGTCCGCTGCGCGGACCGCGAAGACGAGCCCCTCGAGCAGGGAGTTCGAGGCGAGCCGGTTGGCGCCGTGGACCCCGGTGCAGGCGGCTTCACCGACGGCGAGGAGTCCGGGCAGGCTGGTGCGACCCTCGGCGTCGGTGGCGATGCCGCCCATCGAGTAGTGCGCGGCTGGTGCGACGGGGACGCCCTCGCGGGTCCAGTCGAAGCCGGCGGCGCGGGTGGCCCGGGTGAGTCCGGGGAACCGCGTGACCAGGAACCCGGCGTCGAGGCCGGTGGCGTCGAGGAGCACGGGTGCGCCGCCCTGGTCGCGCACCGCCGCGGCGATCCCGCGGGCGACGACGTCACGCGGGGCGAGCTCGGCGTCCGGGTGCACGTCCGTCATGAAGCGGTGTCCGGCGGCGTCGCGGAGGACGGCACCTTCACCGCGGACGGCTTCGGACACCAGGCCGCCGCCGGGGACCGCCAGCCGCGTCGGGTGGAACTGGACGAACTCCAGGTCGGCGAGGACGGCGCCGGCTCGCCAGGCGGCGGCGACCCCGTCGCCCGTCGCCACCAGGGGGTTCGTCGTCTCGCGGTACAGGTGCCCCGCTCCCCCGGACGCGATGACGACGGCGTCCGCGTCGAGCCGGCGGGGTTCTCCGAGCAGGTCCAGGACGTCGGCGCCGACGACTGCCCCGTCACGGACGACGAGGTCGGTCAGGCTGGTGCGCTCCAGGATCGTGACGTGCCGTCGGTGCAGTGCCGCGATGAGGGTGCGCTCGACGGCGGCCCCGGTCGCGTCGCCGTCGGCGTGCACGACGCGCCACCGGCCGTGCGCGGCTTCACGACCGCGGGCCAGGTCGTCGCCGTACCGGTCGAGGGTCGCCGGGTCCGACGACCGGTCGAAGGGCACGCCGAGGGCGAGCAGGTCGCGGACGCGGGCCGGGCCGTCGGTGCACAGGACCTCGACGGCACGCGCGTCGGCGCTGCCGGCTGCGGCGACGTGGGTGTCTGCCTGGTGCAGTGCTGCGGAGTCGTCGGCACCGAGCGCCACCGCGATGCCGCCCTGGGCGTACGCGGTGGCACTGTCGGCGAGCGCCCCCTTCGTCACGAGGGTGACGTCGTGCAGGGCACTGGCGCGGATCGCTGCGGTCAGCCCGGCGATGCCGGAGCCGACGATGACGACGTGCACGGTGGTCTCCCTCGTTCGGTCGGACTCGTGTGTCAGCCGCGGGGCTTGGCCGCGAGCATGCGCTCGAGCGCGACCTTGGCGTCGGCCTGCACGTCGGCGGGGACGACGATCTCGTTGAGGACCTCGCCGCGGACGAGTGCCTCGAGCACCCAGGCGAGGTAGCCCGGGTGGATCCGGTACATCGTCGAGCAGGGGCAGACGACCGGGTCGAGGCAGAAGATCGTGTGCTGCGGGTACTCGGCGGCGAGCCGGTTGACCATGTTGATCTCGGTGCCGATCGCGAAGGTGGTCGGTTCGGTGGCGGCAGCGACGGTCTTCCGGATCAGGTCGGTGCTGCCGGCGTGGTCGGCGGCGTCGACGACGGCCATCGGGCACTCCGGGTGCACGATGACCCGCACGCCCGGGTGCTCGCGGCGGGCCTGGTCGATCTGGTCGACCGTGAAGCGACGGTGCACCGAGCAGAAGCCGTGCCAGAGGATGACCTTCGCCGCTTCGAGGTCACTCGTCTCGTTGCCGCCGAGGGGCTTCCGGGGGTTCCACATCGGCATCAGGTCGGTGCTGATGCCCATCGCCTTCGCGGTGTTGCGGCCGAGGTGCTGGTCGGGGAAGAACAGGACGCGCTGCCCGCGCTCGAAGGCCCACTCGAGCACCGTCGCTGCGTTCGACGAGGTGCAGACGATGCCGCCGTTGCGCCCGCAGAAGGCCTTGAGGTCGGCGGCGGAGTTCATGTAGGTGACCGGGATCACGGGCACGCGGCCGTCGGCGTCGGGCTCGGTGCCGTACACGGCGGTGAGCTCGGCCCACGCGGCCTCGACGCTGTCGATGTCGGCCATGTCCGCCATCGAGCAGCCGGCGGCCAGGTTCGGCAGGATCACGCGCTGGTCGTCGCGCGCCAGGATGTCGGCGGTCTCGGCCATGAAGTGCACGCCGCAGAACACGATCGCCTCGGCGTCGGGCTTGGTCAGGGCGGCGTTCGCGAGCTGGAACGAGTCACCGAGGAAGTCCGCGTGCCGGACGACCTCGTCGCGCTGGTAGAAGTGCCCGAGGACGACGACCCGGTCGCCGAGGGTGGCCTTCGCCCGCTCGATGCGCTCGTGGAGCTCGTCGGTCGGGGCCGTCTTGTACTCGTCGGGCAGGACGCCCTGGCGCGGGGCACTCGTCGGGATGACGTCGGACATCGACGATCCCGGGCCGTACCCGGGGCGGGAGTCGAAGTCCCACGTCGGCATCGCGAGGTCGGGCGTGCAGGTGCTGCCGCCGGCCTTGCCGTTGGAGATGAGCTCGATCGTCGTGGCGATGGACACGGGGTTTCCTATCGGTTCCGCTGCTGGTGCTGATCGGCCCCGGTCTGCAGCGGGCCGTTGTCCGCGTAGGCCAGGTCGGGGTTCGAGCGGTACAGCCGAGCTGGACGGTGCCGGCCCCCGCTCGTGGTCTCGTCGGTCGGCAGGACCGCGTCGGTCTTCTCGACCTGCCGACGGAAGTTCGCGGGGTCGAGTGCTCGGCCGAGCACCGCCTCGTACACGCCGCGGAGTTCGGCGAGGGTGAACCGGTCACCGAGGAACGCCTGCGCGATCCGCGAGTACGACATCTTGTTGCGCAGCCGCCACAGGGCGTACTCGACGATGCGGTCGTGGTCGAAGGCGAGCGGCGGGTGCTCGTCGGCCAGGAACCACCGGACGTTCCAGTCGTCGGGCACGACGTTCGCCTCGTCCGGGTGCACGAGCGCCCAGTACACGATCGACACGACCCGGCTCGGGGAGCGTCCGACGTCGCCGAACGCGTAGAGCTGCTCGAGGTAGCGCGGCTGGACGTTCGTCGTCTCGCGCAGTCGGGCGGCCGCCGAGTCCTCGAGCCCCTCGTCGTCGCCGACCCAGCCGCCGGGGAGCGCCCAGGATCCCTCGAACGGTTCGGCGACGCGACGCACGAGTGGCATCCACAGCGCCGGCGCACCGGTGTCGGGGTGCGGGCGCAGCGCCACGATCACGGTGGAGACCGCGACGCGGATGCCTGGTTCGTCCATGAGGGAGATAGTGTCAATCTGACTCGAAGTGTTCGGGTTGGGATGACACTATCACTGCCGACGGGGTGCGCTCGTCACGAGCCGGAAACAGATCGTCACGGGGCCGAAAACTCCCGGGAGCACGCCGCGGTTAGCGTGGAGGGCATGACGACGGTGACGAGGGTGCATGCCGTGGTGTCGGGGACCGTCCAGGGGGTCGGCTTCCGGTACTGGACCGCTCGGAAGGCCGACGGGCTCGACCTGGTCGGCTACGCGAGGAACCTCTGGGACGGCACGGTCGAGGTCGAGGCCGAGGGCCCCTCGGTCGCGGTCGACTCGCTGATGGCGTGCCTGCGCACCGGGCCGCCGTCGGCGACCGTGACCGACGTCTCCCTGCGGTCGGTCGTGCCGCACGGGGACGCCGACGGGTTCGCGATCCTGCACTGAGCGGACACGCCCGACGTCGCGCGGGCACGTCGGGGGCGGTGCCGATCGTCCACCTGCGGACGTCGCCAGCGAAGCGGAATAATCGCATCCACTCAGGGAGTTGGCCTGTCTGCGCGCCCTGCGCCACACCCGTTCCACCCGTCGTGACCCACCAGGAGCACCCGCATGACCCAGGCCGTCGATTCCGCCCCCCGCACGGGAAGCGTCTCGCAGCCGTCCGCTGCCGAGACCCGACTCGTGATCGGGCTGCTACTCGTCTCCGCGTTCGTCGTCATCCTCAACGAGACGATCATGGGCGTGGCGCTGCCCCGGCTCATGGACGACCTCGACATCAGCGCCGCGACCGGTCAGTGGCTGACCACCGGCTTCCTGCTCACCATGGCGGTCGTCATCCCGATCACCGGGTTCCTGCTGCAGCGGTTCAACACCCGCCCGGTGTTCGTCTGGGCCATGGGCCTGTTCTCGGTCGGCACGCTGATCGCCCTGCTCGCCCCCGGGTTCACGGTGCTGCTCATCGGCCGCATCGTGCAGGCCAGCGGCACCGCGATCATGATGCCGCTGCTCATGACGACGGTCCTGACCCTCGTCGACCCCGCGCACCGTGGCCGCATCATGGGCAACATCTCCATCGTCATCTCGGTCGCACCGGCGATCGGCCCGACGATCTCCGGCCTGATCCTCAACGCCTTCTCGTGGCGCTGGCTGTTCGGCTTCGTGCTGCCCATCGCGATCGCGGCGCTCATCCTCGGCATGGTCAAGGTGCAGAACGTCTCGACGCCGCGCAAGGCGCCGATCGACGTCGTCTCGGTGGTGCTCTCCGCCTTCGCGTTCGGCGGCATCGTCTACGGCCTGTCCAGCATCGGTGAAGCCGGCGCGACCGGTCCGCTCGTCCCGGTGACCGCCCTGGTCGTCGGCGCCGTCGCCCTCGCGGTGTTCATCGTCCGGCAGACGCGCCTGCAGCGCACCGACAGCGCCCTGCTCGACCTGCGCACGTTCCGCACCCGCGGCTTCACGGTGCCGATCGTCGCGATGGGTCTGAGCTTCATGGCGATGTTCGGCACGCTCATTCTGCTGCCCATCTACCTGGAGCGCGTCCTCGGGCTCGAGGTCCTGCAGGTCGGCCTGCTGCTGCTCCCCGGTGGTCTGTTGATGGGCCTGCTCTCCCCCATCGTCGGTCGCATCTACGACCGCCGCGGCCCGCGCGTGCTGCTCATCCCCGGATCGATCATCGTCAGCGCCGTGCTCTGGGCGCTCTCCACCGTCGGCGTCGACACGAGCGTGTGGTTCGTCCTCGGTGCGCACGTGGTGCTGAGCATCGGGCTGGCCCTGACCTTCACGCCGCTGTTCACCGCGGCGCTCGGCGGGCTGGCCCCGAAGCTGTACTCGCACGGCAGCGCGGTGCTCGGCACGGCGCAGCAGCTCGCCGGTGCAGCGGGCACCGCCCTGTTCGTCACACTGCTGACGATCGGTGCGGCCACCGCCGTCGAGGGCTCCGGTGCCCGTGGGGTCCAGGTGGCCACCGCGTCGGGCGTCGGTACCGCCTTCATGGTCGGTGCGATCATCTCGCTGTTCGGCATCCTGGCGTCGGTGTTCGTCCGCCGACCCGAGGTGCCCGAGGGCGCACCGACGCCCCCGCCCGCGCACTGACCGACGGACCCCGCCGGGCGCCGACCCCGTGACGGGGACCGGCGCCCGGCTCGCGCCGGGCGCCGGACTGCGTGGCAGGGTGGGCGCCATGCGGTCGACGACGAGCGAGCTCAACTGGTCCGGCACGGTCACGTACACGGCCGAACGGGTCGTCCGTCCGTCGTCGATCGACGAGGCCGCCCAGGTCGTGGCGGACGCCGAACGGGCGCACGGACTCGGCACCCGGCACTCCTTCAACGACGTCGCCGACTCCCCGGGCGTCCTGCTCGACCTGACCGGGATCCCCACCGACCTGGTCGTCGACGCCGAGCACCGCACGGTGACGCTCGGTGCCGGCACCCGGTACGGCGACGTCGCGTCCGACATCGACCGCGCCGGGTTCGCCCTGCACAACACCGGATCACTGCCGCACATCTCCGTCGGGGGCGCGGTCGCGACCGGTACCCACGGCTCCGGCACGGCGCTGGGGTCACTCGCCACCGCCGTGCGCGCGTTCGAGGTGCTCGGTCCGGACGGCTCCGCCCGGACGATCGACCGGACGGACCCGGGGTTCGACGGTGCCGTGCTGCACCTCGGCCTGCTCGGCATCGTGACCCGGGTGACCCTCGGCGTCGAGCCCACCTACCGGATGCGTCAGGACGTCTACGGCGCGATCCCCTGGGACACCTTCACGGCGAACGTCGCCGAGGTGCACGCCGCCGCGTACTCGGTGTGCGCGTACACGGTGTTCGGTGACGCGATCACCGAGGTCCTGGTGAAGTCGCGCGTGCCCGAGGGGGCCGAGGACGTGCCGGTTCCGGACGCGCTGGCTGGGGCACCCCGCCTGCCCGGCACCCCCGGCGACGACCACCGGACCGCGCGCGACGGCTCCGTCGGCCCGTGGTGGGACCGGCTGCCGCACTTCCCGATCGGGTCGGTCCCGAGCCACGGGTCCGAAGTGCAGAGCGAGCACTTCGTCCCGCTCCGGCACGCCGCTGCAGCCCTCGACGCGCTCCGAGGGCTGGCGGACCGGATCCAGCCGCACCTGCACGTCTGCGAACTCCGGGCGATGGCCGCGGACGACCTCTGGCTCAGCCCGACCCAGGGCGAGGACGTCCTCTGCATCGCGTTCACCTGGCAGAAGCACCCGGCCGAGGTCGCCGCGCTCCTGCCCGACCTGGAGGCCCGGCTCGCGCCCTTCGACGGCCGCCCGCACTGGGGCAAGATGAGCTCGCTCGACCACGCGGCGATCGCCGCGCTGTACCCGCGGCTGGCGGACTTCCGCGACCTGGTCGCCCGAGCCGACCCGGGTCGGACGTTCGCATCCGCATTCGGCGAGCGGGTGCTCGGGACCTGACCCGGGCCTCCAGGCCGCGCAGCGCAGCGCCGCGCAGTGCCGCGCAGTGCCGGGCAGTGCTGCCGTCGCCCCGCCGGAGGTCAGATCGACGTGAACGCGAGCGGCGTGATCGTCCGCGTCTCACCGTCCCAGTGCCGGACACCGCCCACGTCCAGCGTCTCCGGCAGCGGCACGGCACGCAGTGCCGCGACCGCCCGTGGCAGGTCCTCGTCGCGCACCCGGCGCGCCAGCGTGACGTGCGGCGACCAGTGCCCGGGCACCGACGTCTCGACGCCGCCGGGGGCGACCGCGTGCACCTCGTCGTGGAAGGTGGTGAGCGCCGTGTCGAGGACCACCGCGCGCACGAGCACCGAACGGCCGGCGCCCGCGGGGAAGAGCAGCAGCCCGCCCAGCCGGATCGACGTCGGGACCGAGGTGCGGAACCCGGCGGGCACGGGCAGCGTCTCCCCGGCGGCCAGGGTGACGTGCGGCGCGTTCGACGGGGAGGGGTGTCGCCCCAGGCTCGGCAGGTCGGCGTCGATCAGGGCCTGCCAGGCCGACCGCACGCCGGCGTCCGACTCCGGGCCGAGGACGAGTTCGATGCTGCGCACGGTCCGAGTCAACCAAGTCGTGTCGGGACGCGTCCTGCGACGCACGCGGCACGGGTCGAGTGCTGCGTAACACGACGGAACGGAACTCGCTCCGGCGGTGGGGCGCAGGTCACACTCGTCTCCACGCCGCGGACCACCGCGGCTCCCCCGCACGCACGGCCCACGAGGAGCACCAGCATGTCCGCAGCCCCAGCACTGCCCGAGAAGCCGAAGGGCAGGCGTCCGATCGGCTGGATCGTCGCCGCCGCGATCGTCGTCGTGGCCATCGTCGTCGCCGTGGTCGTCGGAGCCCTGCGCTCCGGCAGCGACGGGGCCGGTGCCGCCGGCGACGCCGCGCCGAAGACCGTCACGATCGGTGTCTCGGACAAGTCGCTCGGCTACTGGAGCACGTACACGAAGCTGGCGAAGGAGAAGCTCAACGTCACGGTCAAGCTGACGAACTTCTCGGACTACTCGCTGCCGAACCCCGCGCTCAAGGACGGCCAGCTGGACATCAACCAGTTCCAGCACATCCAGTACCTGGCGGACTACAACGTCACGTCCGACGACGACCTGCAGCCCATCGGCTCCACCGCCGTGTACCCGCTGCCGCTCTACGCGACGAAGTACGACAAGCCGTCCGAGCTGCCCGCGAACGCGAAGGTCGCGATCCCGAACGACTCGATCAACCAGGCCCGTGCGCTCCTGATCCTGCAGGCGGCGGACCTGATCACGCTCAAGGACGGTGGCTCGGCGTTCTCCACCGCGGACGACATCGAGACGAAGAAGGTCGACGTCCAGCCCCTCGACGCCTCGCAGACCGCGAACGCGCTGCAGCAGGGCTCCGTCGCCGCCGCCGTCGTGAACAACAACTTCGCCACCGCGGCCGGCCTGCCGATCTCGGACGCGATCTACCAGGACGACCCCTCGAGCGCGACCGCTGCCCCGTACGTGAACGTGTTCGCCGTCCGCGACGAGGACAAGGGCAACAAGACCTACCTCGAGCTGGCGGAGCTGTTCCAGGACGACGCCGTGCAGAAGGCCTTCGCGAAGGACCTGCCCGAGGCCGTCGCCCGCGACGAGAGCGCCTCGAAGCTGCAGGATGAGCTCGCCCAGGTCGAGCAGGACGCGAAGGCGGCCAAGCAGTAGTGCCGGTCCTCGTCGAACTCCGCGGCGTCTCGAAGCACTACCGCCGCGCCGACACCGGCGAGACCGTGGTGGCCGTCGAGGACGTCTCCCTGGACGTGCACCAGGGAGAGGTCCTCGGCGTCATCGGGTACTCCGGTGCCGGCAAGTCCACCCTGGTCCGCCTGGTCAACGCACTCGAGCTGCCGAGCTCCGGCACGGTCACCGTCGCGGGCCGCGAGCTGACGGCGATCCCCGAGCGGGACCGCCGTCTGGCACGTCGGAACATCGGGATGATCTTCCAGCAGTTCAACCTGTTCCGGTCCCGCACGATCGCCGGCAACGTCGCGTACCCGCTCAAGGTCGCCGGTGTGCCGAAGGCCGAGCGGGACCGCCGTGTCGCCGAGCTGCTCGACTTCGTCGGCCTGCTCGAGCGTGCCCACGCCTACCCGGAACAGCTGTCCGGCGGCCAGAAGCAGCGCGTCGGCATCGCCCGCGCCCTGGCGGCGTCGCCCGACCTGCTGCTCGCCGACGAGGCCACCAGCGCCCTCGACCCGGACACCACGTCCGAGGTGCTCGCGCTGCTGCGCCGGGTGAACCGGGAGCTCGGCGTCACGATCATCGTCATCACGCACGAGATGGACGCCGTCCGGCAGATCGCCGACCGGGTCGCCGTGATGGAGCAGGGCCGGGTCGTCGAGGTCGGGGACGTCTACGACGTGTTCTCCGCCCCGAAGACCGGTGCCGCGCAGCGCTTCGTCCGCACCGCGCTGCACGACCGGCCCTCGCCCGAGACGCTCCGGCGTCTCCGGGACCGGCACCCGGGTCGGCTCGTCACGGTGCAGATCACCGACGAGGCCGGGCTGCAGAACCGCATCGACGCCGCGTTCCGCGCCGCCGGGGTCACCGCAGAGCTGGTCTACGGCGGGGTCGGCGAGATCCGGGAGCGTCGGATCGGCTCGCTCACCTACGAGCTGAGCGCAGCGGGCGGCGCGTCCGGCGGGCCCAGCGGGCCCAGCGGGCCCGGAGTGCCCAGCGGGCCCGGAGCGTCCGGCGGGCCCGGGGTGACCGGCGGTTCCGACGCCATCGACCGGGCAATCGCCGCGCTCCGCGCCGACGGCGTCACCACCGACGAGGAGGCCGCCGCGTGAACAACAACTCGTTCCAGAGCGTGATCGACACGTTCGACGTCTTCCTGGCAGCGATCCGCGACACCATCGTGATGTCGCTGATCTCGCTGGTCATCGCCGGGGTCATCGGCCTCGCGCTCGGCCTGCTGCTCTATGCGACCCGGCCGGGCAACGTGCTCGGCAACCGCACCGCGTACACGGTGCTCAACGTGTTCGTGAACCTGATCCGCCCGATCCCGTTCGTGATCTTCCTCGCCGCGATCGCCCCGTTGTCGCGGGTCGTCGTGCAGACCACGATCGGCGTCCCCGCGGTGACCTTTGCGATCTCGCTGGCCGCGGCCTTCGCGGTGTCCCGGATCGTCGAGCAGAACCTGCTGTCGGTCGACCCGGGCGTCGTCGAGGCTGCTCGGGCCTCGGGCGCGCACCCCGTCTCGATCCTGCTGACCGTGCTCATCCCCGAGGGTCTCGGCCCCCTGATCCTCGGCTACACGTTCATCTACATCGGCATCGTCGACATGACGGCGCAGGGTGCGTTGATCGGTGGCGGCGGCCTCGGCGAGTACGCGATCACCTACGGCTCGCAGCGCTACGACTGGTGGGTGGTCTACGTCTCGGTGGCGGCGATCGTCGTCATCGTGCAGCTCGGCCAGTTCATCGGCAACCGCTTGGCGCGGGCGACCCTGCGCCGCTGACCCGCGGTCGCGGGCTCTGCGGGCAACCGCCTGGAGGCCCGGTACCGGTCCACGAGACCGGCACCGGGCCTCCAGTGCGTTGCGGGCTGAACGGGCGCGCCCAGCGTCGTCGGCCGAGCGGTCACGACTCCCCGCTCACGTCCGCCGGCTGGTCGCGAACCGTCGCCCGCCGGGCCGCCAGCCGACACTTCGTGACCAGCCGGCGGCACATCCGCGGCACGTCGCACGACCACGGCAGCCAGCCGCCAGCCGCCAGCGCCCGAGGGCACCCGTCAGGCGGCGGGAGCCTCGACGGTGGTGACGGCGCCGGTCTCGCCGGGGTGCTCGTAGTGTGCTCGCACCAGGATCGGACGGTGGTCGGAGATGCCCGCCGGCAGGGTCTCGACGCCGGCGATGTGCAGCCCGACGCTCGTCGCGAAGTCGAAGTGGCCCGTGAACTTTCGGTAGCGCAGGTACGTCGGCTGGTCGGACAGCGACAGTGCAAACCCGCCCTGCTCGATCTTGCGACGCAGGTTCGTCTGGAACCACGGGTAGTTGAAGTCGCCGACCATGACCGCGGGGACGTCCTTCGCGAGCTCGCGCAGGAACTGGTGCGCCGCCTCGATCTGCTTGCGGCGCAGGGAGTTCGTCGCGGTCAACGGTGAGGCGTGGAACGACGCGACGACGACCTCGGCGTCGGCCTCGGTGTCGCGCAGGTGCATCGCGATGAGTCGTTCGTGCGCGGGTGCGAGGACCCGGTCGTGCAGCGACTTCTGCAGCGAGTGGATGCTGAAGTCCTGCACCTCGAAGCGGTCGTCGCGCTTGTAGATCGCGAGCCCGAGTCGGTTGGTGCGGGTCGACGCGGCGAGCGACAGGCCACCGATCGACGGAGCGAGGTCGTTGCTGTCGCACTCCTGCACGCACAGGACGTCGGCGTCGGATGCCTCGGCCAGTGCGGCGAGCTCGCCGTTGGCGGTGTGCTCGCGGAGGTTGTAGCTGACGACACGGAGCTGCGTGGGCTGCACGGTCTGGTCCGATGCGATCGTGCTCTGCTGCTCTGGCGCGGCCATGCTGCCTTCCTGTCCGGGTGTTCCGGTCACCCTGCCGCGGTCACCGTACTCGGGTACCGCGGACGGTTGCTGAGACTGTAACGCCTGCCGGGTTTCGTCCGTGTGACCGTGACGGAAACGGACAGCGGCGGGATCAGGCGCGGACACGGCGGACCGGACGGACGGTGTCGCCCGCTGAGCGACTCATCAGGATGCCCTCGACGCAGGCGACCACGAGCAGGGCGGCGATGACCCAGAAGGCCACCGTGTACGGTCCGTCGCCCCCGAGCCCCGAGGCCGCGCGGATGACCACCGCGGCGACGGCGACCCCGAAGCCCGCGGCGGTCTGCTGCAGGGTCGACGACAGCGTGTTCGCCGGGGTCATGTCTGCTTGCTCGACGTCGGCGAAGGCAATGGTGTTGTAGGCCGTGAAGCCGACGGAGCGGGCAGCACCGCTGACGACGAGCAGCACGGCGAGCAGCCAGAACGGGGTGTCCTCGGTCATGAACGCCATCGCGACCACGGTCAGCGCGGCGATGGCCGACGACACGATGATGACCGGGCGGTAGCCCCACCAGCGCAGGAACGGGGTCGTCATCGGCTTGATGCCGAGGTTGCCGACGAACACCCAGAGCACCGCTGACCCGGCGAGCACGGCGCTCCAGCCCCAGGCGTCCTGGAACAGCAGCGGGAGCACGAACGGCACCGCGGACACCGCCAGACGGAACAGGCTGCCGCCGGCGTGCGACACCCGGAACGTCTCGAGCCGGAACGCGTCGAGCCCCATGATCGGGTGCGGCGCCCGACGGAAGTGCCGGATCGCGAACCAGCAGCAGACGGCTCCGACGACACCGGACACGACGACGGCCAGGACCGGGATGACGTCGAGTGCGAGCAGGGACGCCATCACGACGAGCGAGCCGAGCCCGACGCAGGCGAGCAGCGACCCGAACCAGTCGAACGGCACCCGCTGCGCCGCACGCTCCTGCGGGACGAGCACCAGGGCGGCGACGAACGCGATGACGCCGAGCGGGATGTTGATGAGGAAGATCCAGTGCCACGACAGCGTCTCGACGAGCACGCCGCCGATGAACGGCGCGATGATCGGGGCGGCGAGGGCCGGCCAGGTCAGGATGGCGATGGCGGTGACGAGTTGTTCGCGCCCGGCGCTCCGGAGCACGACGAGCCGGCCGACGGGCACCATGAGCGCTCCGCCGAGGCCCTGCAGGATGCGCCACAGCGTCAGCTCCACCAGCCCGGTCGACAGCGCGCACAGTGCGGACGCGATCGTGAACAGCGCGATGGCCCCGGCGAAGACGGTCCGCGAACCGATCCGGTCGGTGAGCCAGCCGGACACCGGGATGAACACCGCGAGGGTGACGAGGTAGGCGGTGATCGCGACACCGACCGCGGCGGAGTCGACTCCGAGGTCACGCCCCATCGCCGGCGCGGCGGTCGCCAGGATGGTGCCGTCCAGCAGCTCCATGAAGTAGGCCCCGGCCACCAGCACGGCGACCGCAGTGCTGCCCGTCCGTCGTCTGGGTGTCGTCGCCGTCGTCGTCATCGCCCATCGAGACTATGCCCGCGGACGTCCCTGTCGTCACGACGTCGCCCGTCCCCACGCGGAACCAGGCGTCTGGACGGCGCGTGGAACGAGCCACCCACCGCACTCGGCACCGGCCGTCCACCGGGCGCGAGGTGGGATGCACGACGCAGGTCGGACCTCCAGGCGCGGTTCGGGGCGATCCTCACGCTCGGGCCGACTACCCTGGCCGGGTGCCGACCCGACCACCCGAACGCCGAGGAACTCGCGCGTGAGCCGCACCGACAGTGCCGGCGTGCTCGCCGGACGGTGGTCCGCCGGCCGACGGCGTGCCCTCGACACCGTGACGTCGCTGCCGGCGTGGGCGGCGGTCCTGCTCGTCTGGACCGGCGGCCGGGTGCTGTCCACACTGTGGCTCGCGCTCGCGTACCCGCTCATCGGTCGTGCCCTGCCGGACAACGCGATCTGGGGCAACGAACACGGGTTCGGCGCGTTCCTGGTCGCCTGGGACGGGCAGTACTACGAGCAGATCTCGCTGCACGGCTACCCGGATGCCCTGCCCCTCGACGCTGCCGGCAACGTCGCCCAGAACGCCTGGGCCTTCCTGCCGGCGTTCCCCTTCACCATCCGGGCGCTGACGGCCTCGACCGGGGTGCCCTTCGACCTCGGCGCACCGCTGGTCGCGATCGTCGCCGGCCTGATCGCCACCTTCTTGCTGCACCGGCTGGTGCGGGACCGGGCGGGGCACGCAGCGGCGATGTGGGCGGTCTTCTTCTTCAGCTGCGGTCCGTTGTCGTTCCTGCTGCAGGTCGGGTACGCGGAGAGCATGTTCCTCGTGTTGTCGTTCGGGGCGCTGCTCGCGCTGGAACGTCGGCGGTACGCCCTCCTGACCGCACTCGGGGTCGCCGCGGCGTTCACGCGCCCGGGCGCCCTGGCGATCCCGCTCGTGCTCGGCGTCGTCGCGCTCGTCCGGTGGGTCCGGGCGCGGCGGGAGACCGGCCGCGTGTTCGAGGGCTTCCCGCTCCGCGAGCAGGTCGGGGTCGTCGCCGCCGGCCTGACCATGGTCGCCGCCGGACTCGCCTGGCCGGTGATCGCCTCGCACGTCACCGGGACGCCGAACGCGTACCTGGAGACGGAGATGTCCTGGTGGGTGAACTTCATCGGCCGGGTGGACTTCGTGCCGCTGACGCCGTGGTTCCTCATCGCGGGCCGCTGGCTCGGCGTGGGCGGGATCCTGATCGTCGTGTTCCTGCTCGTCTCGTACCCGATCTGGCTGCTCCGGAAGTCGACGCGCCGGCTCGGGCCCACGACGGTGCTGTACTCGGCCGGGTACGCGCTGTACGTGTTCGCGGTGTCGTTGCCGATGGCCTCGACCCCGCGGCTGCTCATGCCGCTCGCGCCGCTGTTCGGGTCGCCCGAGCTGGTCGCGAAGCCCTGGATGCGGTGGACGCTCGTGTCCGCGGCGTTGGCGGGGCAGCCGGTGCTGGTCGCGGTGCTCTGGTTGCTCGGCCCGCCGTGAGCAGCTGACGCGCAGACCGGGCTGGTCTTCGCGCGACGCCGTCGTCTCGTCGCGGCAGGACGCCGTCGTCTCGTCACGACGCCGCCACGTGCGCATGACGCCCCCGAATCCGGCGGCGTCATGCGCGCGAGGCGGCGCCACAGCAACACGACGGCGTCAGCGCACCAAGCCGGCGCCACAGCACCGCCCCGCACCGGGCCGGCCCCACCACGCCGTCAGAGCCTCAGAGCTCGAGCGTCCCGTGGTCGCCCGTGTCCGGCTGGCTCTGCTTGCCGAGTGCCGCCTTGAACATCTGCACCAGGCTTCCGACCGGCCCGGTGTCCTGGGTCCAGTACTCGACCGAGACCCCCTCGACCGTCAGGAGCCGGATCGTCGGGTCCTGACGCCCCTCCGGGAACCACGCTTCGGCGAACGGCGACCACAGCTCGTCGACGACCGAGTCGTCCTGGGTCACGGTCGCGGTCCCGGCGATGGACAGGTACCCGCCCTGCGACTCGATCGAGACGTTGACGTGCGGGTTCCGCGCGATGTCCTCGACCTTCTCGCTGCCGTCCTGCACCAGGAACCGCAGGGTCCCGTGGAACGTCTTGTCCTGCACCGCGAGGGGCCTGGCGTGCAGGTTCCCGTCCTCGCTCACCGTGGTGAGCAGTGCCGTGTGGGCGCCGTGGACGATGTCCGAGATCGCGGCGCGCTGCTCCGTCTGTGTGTCGGTCATGGTGCTCCTTTGCGTCATGCGCCCCGATCCGCCCGACGTGCGACCGTCGGTTCACGGGGCCGTACCGTTCCGACCAGTGTGCCCCTCCGGCGCTGGACGCGTCAGCCCCGCGCGTCGAGGTGGTCCGGTCGAGGTCGCCCTGGAGGCCCGGCGCACCTCCGCCTCGCCGCCCCCGCCCCCGCAGATCCCGGCCGTCGGGCCGCACATGCGTGTGCAGGATGCGACACCACACGCGTCGATCGACAGGTGGAACGTCGTTGCATGCACACGCACCGGATGCGTGTGCATCAAGCGACCGGACACGAGTCGTTCGACACGTGCATCGTCGGAACATGCACACGCACGGAACCGACTCCCGGCCGGCCGGGCTCAGACGGGTTCGCGGATGGTGGTCTCGACGTCGACGACCTGCGGGATCCTCGGCATCGAGGCGAAGCCGAACGCCACGGGCGGGTCGAGCGGCGCAAGGTCCCCCAGGGACTCCCCCGCCCAGGTGCCGCGCACACCGGTGACGTCGTGCGCCCCGGTCACGCCGTAGTACTCGCGGCGGCCGTTGCCCGCCGAGCCCGCGGTGCCCGACCCAGGCGCGAGCAGGCGTGCCACGGGGTCGATCGCAGCGAGCCAGCGCGGGTCTCGGGCGATCGGCTTCGGCACGATGCGCAGGATCCGGCCGAGCGGCGAGATCCCGCCGACGTCGATCGAGGCCTCCAGCGCACCGGCGCTCAGCTCCAGGCCGCGGGCGGTGCGGCGGGCGTGGACGTCCACGACCGAGACCGTGTCGAAGCGGTAGGTGCCGGAGACGTACGCGGCGACGATCTCGTCCGGGGCGAGCAGCACGCTGGTGCCGTCGGGGAGCTCGAGGAACACGTCCGTGAACGGCCCGAACGGTGAGCGGTCCCACATGCCGACGACGATGCGGACGCCCGAGGTCGTGCCGACGCCCATGATCCGGCCGCGGAACCGGCGCTCGACGACGGAGTCGGAGGCGTGACCAGGAACGGGACCGGAGGCGTGGTCGGGGTGTGACGGCATGCCCTGGACCGTACCCGCGGCCCCCGTGAGCCGATCTCGGTGGCCGCCCCGGGCCTCCCGGCCGTCGCCCGCGCGCAGCGCTGCCCGCCGGAACCTGCCCGCAAGACACCGGTGCTCACGCTCCGAACACCCGCGAAGGGCGGTGCGGAGTGCGAACACCGGTGTTTTGCGGACCCGGACCGGGACCGGGACCGCGTCCGTCAGGCGACGGGGACGGGCTGCGCCAGCAGTTCGCGCACGCGGGGCGCGACCTCGGAGCCGTAGAGCTCGATCGACCGCATCATGTCGGCGTGCGGCAGGCGACCCGTCGCGTACCGCATGTCGAAGCGCGAGGCGCCGAGGATCCGCATGTTGCGTGCGACCTTGCGGGCGACGGTCTCCGGCGAGCCGACGTAGAGCGACCCGCCGGCAGACAGGCTCGCACGGTACCCGGCGACGTCGAGGGGCGGCCAGCCGCGCTCCCGTCCGAGCTGGTCGGTGACGGCCTTGTGGTACGGCCAGTAGCGCTCGGCGGCCTCTTCGTCGGTGGCCGCCACGAAGCCCGGCGAGTGCATCGCGATGGGCTGCTGCGGCAGGTCGAGCTGGGCGAGGGCCTGGCGGTACAGGCGCGAGAAGGGGGCGAACTGTGCCGGCTGCCCGCCGATGATGGCGAGGAAGAGCGGCATCCCGTAGGACGCGGCACGGATGACCGACTGCGGGGACCCGCCGACACCGATCCAGGTCGGGATGGCGCCGTGCTCGAGCTTCGGGAAGACGTCCTGGTCGACCAGGCCCGCGCGCTTGGTGCCGGACCAGGTGACGGCGTCGCCGCCGCGCAGGGCCGCCCAGAGCTGGAGCTTCTCCTCGAACAGGACCTCGTAGTCGCTCAGCTCGTAGCCGAACAGGGGGAACGACTCGGTGAAGGAGCCGCGGCCCAGGATGACCTCGGCGCGGCCGTTCGACAGCGCGTCCACGGTGGCGAAGCGCTCGTACACGCGGACGGGGTCGTCGGAGGACAGCACTGTGACGGCCGAGCCGATGCGGATGCGCTCGGTGCGGGCGGCGATGGCGGCGAGGACGACCTCGGGGGCGCTGACGACGAAGTCGGCGCGGTGGTGCTCCCCGACGCCGATGAAGTCGACGCCGACCTGGTCGGCGAGGACGGCCTGTTCGACGACGTCGCGGATGCTCTGCGCGTCGGACTGCAGGCTGCCGTCGGCGCGTTCGGTGACGTCGCCGAAGGTGTCGAGGCCGAGCTGCAGGGGCCCGACCCGATCGGGTGCGGGCGGCGGGACGTCCGACGGACGGTCGGTGCCGAATGCGTTGCTCATGGTGTCCTCCTGATCGCATTTCCATGCGTTTGCATCAATGTAGCACGATGCGCCCCAGCACGCACGGGGTGGGCGACCGGTCCGGCACGGCCCAGGCCGGGGTCGGAGACCGGTCCGGCACAGGCCCGGCCGGGGTCGGCCAGCCCGGACGAGTACGGTCACCCGCATGCCGAACCTCCCCGACCAGACCGGACGCCGCATCGTCGTCACCGGATCCAACAGCGGCACCGGACGAGAGGCCGCCCTGCGCCTCGCCGGAGCCGGCGCCAGCGTCGTGCTCGCCGTCCGCAGCACCGAGAAGGGCGAGTCCGCCGCCTCCGGCATCCGCGCCGCCCACCCCGGCGCCGACGTGGAGGTCCGCGAACTCGACCTCGCCGACCTGGCCAGCGTCCGCCGCTTCGCGAGCGGCATCGTGGACGAGGAACGTCCGATCGACGTCCTGGTCAACAACGCCGGCGTGATGGCCCCGCCGGAGCGCTTCGAGACCGTCGACGGTTTCGAGCTGCAGTTCGGCACGAACTTCCTCGGCCCGTTCGCCCTGACGAACCTGCTGCTGCCGTCGCTGCTCCGCGCCGGGACAGCCCGGACCGGTGCACCCCTGGCCGAGGCACCCCGTGTCGTGACGATGTCGAGCCTCGCCGCGATCCCCGGCCGGGTCCGCTTCGCCGACCTGCAGTGGGAGCGCGGCTACAACGGCTGGCGTGCCTACGCGCAGTCGAAGCTCGCCGACCTGCTCCTCGCGCTGCACCTGCACCGCCTGACGGTCGAGGCCGACGTGCCCCTGGTCAGCACCGCCGCCCACCCCGGCTACACCCGGACGAACCTGCAGGCCGCCGGGCGCTCGCTCGGTCGGTCGAAGCCGGTGCGGTCGAGCAACCGCGCGCTGCCCTTCACCCAGGCCGTCGAGCAGGGCACCGAACCGCTGCTCTACGCGGCGGTCGGCCCGAACGCCGTGGGTGGCGCGTACTACGGGCCCTCCGGTCCGTTCGGCATGACCGGTCCGACCACCACCGTGTCGATCCCGGGCTCCGCACGGAGCGCCGACCTCGCCCGCTCGCTCTGGGCGGTCGCCGAGGACCTCACCGGGACGCGCCCGCCGCTCTAGCCGAGACGCCGTCGTCTCCCCAGGACGCCTCCAGCTCCACGAGACGCCGCCGAATCCGGAGGCGTCTCGCGCACCTGGCGGCGCCTGACAGGCACACCGGCGTCTCGCGCGCTCGAGAACGCAGGGACAGGCGGACGGGAGGCCCGTGGTCGCGCCACCACGGGCCTCCCGTCCGGTGGTGGGGAGCGCACGCTGCACGCCGGCGTCATCCCGAGACGCCCCGGAACGCACGAGACGCCGCCGTTTTCGGCGGCGTCTCGGCGAGACGCCGGCGTCTCGCGACGGGCGCGGGGCGCAGCCGGGAGGCCCGGGTCGGGTCCGGCGCGCCGAGCGCGTCAGGCGCGGTGCAGCTCCACCGACCCGTCCAGCCGACCGGGTTCGGTCAGCCGGGCGTGCTGCAGGACGGTGCGGCCCGGAGCTATCGCCGCCGCGACGATCGACAGCGTCGTCATGTGCCCCTCGGTCTCGTGCACGTCGCGGAGGATCGCGTCGGGGTGGTCGCTCGGCAGCGCTGCGGACTCCGCAAGCACGCCGAACCAACCACCCCACCCGTCCCCGGCGTCGGCACCGGCGTCCACGGTGCGGAGTTCGTCGAAGGGGCCGAGCACCGGCGGGCCGGTCGGCGCATCGACCGAGCGGAAGGCCTCGAGCCACCGACCGATGCGCGGTGCAGCGGGGTCGTCCGCCGCACCGTGGGTGACCATGTGGACGCCGGGACCGAGCTCGGTGGTGCGGACCCGATCGCCGTCCCAGGTCAGCACCGAGGCGCCCTCGGCCGTGGCGCGCACCAGGTTGAAGGCCCGGGTGGTCGGCAGCGTGCCGTCGTGTCCGGGCAGCAGGTCGTCGGCGACGGCGTCCACCGGCACCACCCCGCGGGTCGTCCAGGTCCCGTCGGCGCTCGCGACGGGTTCGGCGCGGTTGAGCACCACGGCCAGTCCGGCACGGTCGGACGCAGCGAGCCAGGCTCCACCGGCGGAACGGTCACGGACACCGCGGACCTCGGGGTCGCGGTCCGGCCACCACGCGGCGGGCGGGTCCCACGGGCGTTCGGGCGACTCGTCCCGCAGGGCCAGGACGGTGACGGGCCACGCGGACCCGGGGTCGACGCGGACGACGACGGTGCACATGCCGTCGATCCTCGCACGTGGCCCCGGTAGCGTGAGCCAGGTGAACGCAGCAGCAGAGCGCGCCCTGACCGTCATCGTGGGGATCACCGGGGGCATCGCCGCCTACAAGGCCGTGGGGGTCGTCCGCGACCTGGTCAAGCGTGGCCACGACGTGCACGTCGTCCCGACCGAGGGCGCGCTGCGCTTCGTCGGTCTGCCCACGCTCGAGGCCCTCAGCCGCAACCCCGTCACCACGAGCGTGTGGGACGACGTCGCCGAGGTGCGCCACGTCGCGCTCGGTCGCCGGGCGGACCTGGTCGTCATCGCCCCCGCCACCGCGGACTCGCTGGCCCGGATGGCGCACGGCCTGGCGAGCGACCTGCTCGGTACGACGCTGCTCGCGACCGAGGCACCCGTCGTCGTCGCCCCCGCGATGCACCCGCAGATGTGGGAGCACCCCGCGACCCGGGCGAACGTCGCCACGCTGCGTGACCGCGGCGTCCACCTGGTCGGACCGGTCGTCGGCGCGCTCACCGGCGACGACGCGGGCATCGGACGGATGGCAGAGCCCGAGGACATCGTCGTCGCGGCACTCGCGGTGCTCGACGAGCACCCCGCCCCGGCCGGCCGCCGCGGTGGGGGGACCAGCACGGGTGCGGGGACCGGTGCCCGCGGTGAACAGGGGGACCTGGCCGGCGTCCGCGTCGTCGTCAGCGCCGGCGGCACCCGCGAACCCTTCGACCCGGTGCGGTTCGTCGGCAACCGCTCCAGCGGCCGCCAGGGCATCGCGATCGCCGCCGAAGCCGTCCGTCGTGGCGCGTCCGTGACCCTCGTCGCCGCGAACGTGGACGGCTCGCTGACCGCCGGACTGGACGCGACCGTGGTGCCCGTCGGGTCCGCGCTCGAACTCGCCGACGCCGTGCACGCGGCCGCCGCCGAGGCCGACGTCGTCGTGATGACCGCAGCGGTCGCCGACTACCGACCGGCCGAGGTGCACTCCGAGAAGCTCAAGAAGGACGCGCAGGGCGAGCGCATGACGCTCGAGCTGGTGCGGAACCCGGACGTGCTCGCCGACCTCGTCGCAGCACGGCGGACCGGGCAGGTCATCGTCGGGTTCGCCGCCGAGACCGAACCCGACCGCGATGCCCGGGTCGAACTCGGGCGCGCCAAGATCGGCCGGAAGCCCGCGGACCTGCTCGTCGTGAACCACGTCGGCTGGTCGGCCGGCTTCGAGCGCGAGGAGAACGCGATCGAGGTCCTGGTCCCCGGTGGCCAGGTCGTCCGCGAGACCTCCGGCACGAAGGCCGAGGTGGCGACGGCGGTCCTCGACCTCGTCGCGACCGCACTGACGTGAACGCGCACTGACGTGAACGCGCACTGCCGTGCGTGCGCACTGAACTGAGCCGCGCCTCCGGCTGCTTCCGAGGACGAGCGGGCACGATGGGCACATGCGACGACGTGAGCGGATCCGACGTGCCAACCGCACTGCCACCATCCTGGCAGTGGCCCTCGGCGGGGCGGGTGCCATGCACTTCCTGCGCCCCACCCACTTCGACCGGATCGTGCCGGAGGCCCTGCCGCCGCGGCTGACCACGCTGGCCTCCGGCGTGGCCGAGCTCGGGATCGCCGCGGGGCTCGCGTTCCCCGCGACCCGCCGCGCTTCGGGCTGGGCTGCGGCGGCACTGTTCGCGGCGGTGTTCCCGGCGAACCTGAAGATGGCGAACGACCTGCTCGAGCACCCCACCTCGAGCCGGGCGATGCGGCTGGTCGGGGTCCTGCGGCTCCCCCTGCAGCTGCCGCTGGTCCTCTGGAGCATCCGGGTCGGTCGGCACGCGCCGAAGCCGTGACCCAGCCGTCGTGGACCCGCGCGGCGGTGCCGTTGCTGCACCGCCCGGTCACCCAGCACGCGTGGGAGGACATCGTCTTCGCGCACTGGCGGCACGACCCGGCGTCGCTGCGGCGGCTCGTGCCGCGTGGCACCCGCCCGGACGTCGTCGACGGCAGCGCCTGGGTGGGACTGTCGGCGTACGTGTTCCGTGAGACCCGGGTCCCGCCGTTCCCGTCCGCCGGGCGGCTCGGCACCATGACCGAGGTCACGATCGAGGTCCTGACGGTCGACGACCAGGGGCGGCGCGGGGTGACCTACCGCACGGTCGACACCGCGAACGTGCCCGCCATCGTGGCGGCGCACGCGCTGCTCGGCGTGCCGTACACGTTCGCGCACGCACGCTCCCGGCGCCGGGGTGACGCGATCGCGCACCGCTCCGTCCGGCACCCGACCCGCGCACTGCACCCGGTGCTGTGGGCGCGGTCGCTCCGGCAGGAACGCCCGACGGGTGCGGCCAAGCCGAAGCACGCAGCGTCGGTGCGGGTGACCGCGGGCGAGGTCGTCGACACCCCGCTGGCCGCGGAGCTCACGACCCGGGCCGGCATCCACGCGCGGTACCTGGCGCAGACGTTGTTCTGGCAGCGGCAGCACCCGGTGCTCACCACCCGTGCGGCCACGCTCGACCGGCTCGAGGGCGACCTGCCCGACGCGGTCGGGATGCCCGGGCTGTTCGACCGGGCGCCGGACTCCCTGCTCGTGGTCGACGGCACGACGGTCCGGTACGGCTGGGGCGGGGTCGTCCGGTGACCGACGACCCGTTCGACCTCGACCGCTTCGTCCGCGCCCAGCAGGGGGTGCACGACGTCGCACTCGACGAACTCCGCCGCGGCCGCAAGTCGTCGAGGTGAAGCTCCGGTCGTCGATGACGCTCTTCGCCCGGATCGCCGCCGACCCGGGCCCGTTCGTCGCCGTGCTGGAGCGCTGGTACGACGCTGCCCAGGACCCGGCCACGATCCGCCTGCTCGTCGATCGAGGACCCGCCCGAACCGGCACCGGACACCCCGGTACTGACACGCGCTGAACCGATCGCAACGCCGTTGTCATATCAGGTACGGTGATGCGAGCACGTGCGATGTCGACCGTGCCCGTTCGCCCGGCGCCCCGACGCCGCCACCCCCGAAGGAGAACGCATGCCGGTCCCCCGCAGCGCCCCGACCGAGCACCAGCTGCTCCGTGACACCGTCCGCCACAAGATCCACGACGCGATCATGGACGGCACCCTGCTCCCCGGGGAACGACTGAACGACGACGAGCTCATCTCGTGGCTCGGCGTCTCCCGCACGCCCATCCGCGAGGCCCTGAGCCAGCTGTCCCGCGCCGGCCTGATCGAGATGGCCCCGAACCGGTACACCCGCGTCACGACGCCGGACCCCGCCGAGGTCATCGAGGCGATGCAGACCCTCGGCGTGCTGTTCGGCGGTGTGGTCCGGCTCGCGGTCCCGCGCCTCGGCACGGCGAGCCGGAAGAAGATCCTGGCCCAGCTCGACAAGACGATCACCGAGCTCGAGGCGCACGAGGTCGCCGCCGTCAACCACGACGCCCTCGACGTCTTCGCCCTGTACGTCGCCGAGTGCGGCAACGAGAACCTGCAGCGCGTCTGCCGCGACACGATGGACGGCCTGGCGTTCCGGTTGCGGCTGCCGAACCTCGACGAACTGGTCGACTGGGACCGGATGACCGAGGACTTCCGACGCCTGCGCGCGGCCACCGAGTCGGGCGACAACGTCGCGGCCGAGCTCGCGACCGAGGCGATCCACCAGCTGCCGGGCGAGAAGCGCTGAGTCCACCTGTACCCGCGTACAGGAACCGCCCGTCTCGCCGACGCGAGGCGGGCGCTCGGCGCTCCACGGGCCTCCCGGCCGGAGCGCCGGCCACGCGCCCGGCGCTCCCAGTCCCGGGGCCGCACGGACCGATAGCATCGCTGGCGACCACCTGAACCAGGCACCCGGAGCAGCACATGAACCCCCGCCCGACGGACCGTACCGAGGTCGCCGCACGCCTGGCCGCAGCGGTCGGTCGGATCAACCGACGGGCCCGCACCGACTCGGCCTCGCTCGGGTACGGCATCGTCTCCGCGCTCGCGTCGATCCAGCGGCACGGACCCCTGCGCCCCGGCGACCTGTCGCGGATCGAGGTGGTCACGAAGCCCACGATGACCCGCATCCTGACCGAACTCGAGCAGCGCGGGTTCATCCAGCGCGAAGCCGACCCGCGCGACGGTCGGGCATTCATGGTCACGGCGACGCCGGAGGGCATCGAGGCGGTCGAGCAGGCCCGCGCGAACCGCACCGGGATCGTGGCCGAGCTCATCGCCGAGCTCGACGAACCGGACGTCGAGGCGATCGCCGGAGCCCTGGCTGCACTCGAGCGTGTGGCCCAGGGCGAGCACGCCCAGGAACCTCACACCTTCTAGCCCCGCGCAGGACCGTTACCGAACCGTTACCAAGCGGTGGACGGACCGTTCTGCCAGCGTTCCTGGACGCGCTGCCCAGTCGGACCGGTCACAGTGACCGCTCCGCCTGACCGCCGCCACCCCACGGCCGCGTACCCGGCGGACGGACGGGCCCCACACCACCGTCCGGTCCTCACCGGCTCGAGGACTCCTCCGTCGTCGCCGACGGTGTCACCGACACCGCCAGCATCCGGCACGCCCGCACGACCCGTTGTGCGAGCAGGAGTCCGTCCCCACCGAGCCGCCGACCTGCGGAACCGATGCGACACACCCCTGAGCTCCCCACCCCCACCGCCTCGACCCGACGTGAGGCGCTGAACACCCCCAGCCGCCGGATGCGCCGTGCCCTGCGACACCGGGCGACGATGATCGCCGGCGGCGCCGCGGTCCTCGCCGTCGCCGGTGGCGCGTTGACCGTCGGCACGCAGCCCGCGATCGGCGAAGCCCTCGGCATGCCGACCGGCACCCCGAGTGCCTCGGCGACCGCCCAGCCCGCGCTGCACGGCACCGCACTCGACCGCGCCCAGGCCGCCGCCACGATCACCACGGCGAAGACCGTCATGCAGACCGCGAACGCCAAGGTCGACACCTCGTCGCTCGAGCAGCGGGTCGACGCCCTGAGCGACTACCCGGAACTGTCGGGTGCGGCGCTGACGAACCGGATCTCGACGACCGTCGCGTCCGCCACGCACGTCGCCGAGGCGAGTGCGACGCAGGACAAGCGAGACGTCGACGCGAAGGCAGCCGCCGCCGCGAAGGCCGCCGCCGACCGGCAGGCCGCCGCCGAGGCAGCCGAGGCCGCCCAGAAGCTCGCCGCCGGCAACACCGTCGCGGGAGCCAAGGCCACGGCGACCTCGCTCGCGTCGTCCGAGTACGGCTGGGGCGCCGACCAGTTCCAGTGCCTGGACAACCTGTGGACCAAGGAGTCCGGCTGGAACTACCAGGCCGTCAACGCCAACGGCGGTGCCACCGGCATCCCGCAGGCGCTCCCCGGATCGAAGATGGCCACGGTCGGATCGGACTGGCGCACCAACGCCACCACCCAGATCACGTGGGGTCTGCGGTACATCAGCTCGGCGTACGGCACCCCGTGCGCGGCGTGGGCGCACTCGCAGGCGAGCAACTTCTACTGATCGGCGCGGGTCGCGACGGCGACCGGCAGACGAACGGGAGGCCCGTGGCGGATCCGCCACGGGCCTCCCGTTCGTCGTGTGGTCGCGGTCAGCCCACCCGCGCGACGCGCACGTCGACGCGGCTGAGCGCCAGGTCGTGGGCCGCGGCGGTCGCCAGGGCGACGTCGTGGACGGCGCGGGCGACCTCCGGGGCCGGGCGGAGGCCGTCGGTGCCGATGACGACGCGCAGGACCCCTTCGTCATCGACGACGATCCTGAGCGGGCCGGCGTTCGTGGCGATGCTCCGGACCGCCTGCACGGCGCTCGCGACCAGAGGGCGGGAGCGGTAGAGGTCGGTGACCCCGGAGACCTCGGTCACCGCGGTCTCGATCGCCGCGAGGGCCTCGTCGGTGGTCGTCATCGTGCCTCCTCCGGGTCGGTGCCGGTCGCGTCGTCGTGCTCCGGCAGCAGATCGCGGACGACCACGTCGATCGCCTCGACGAGCAGGTCGGTCTGCTCCGCCAGCGCCTCGCCCACCGCGGTCCGGACCAGGTCGGCGGCCGTCGGGATGGACAGGCCCGGGGCGATCGCGATCTCGACCACCACGCGCACCGGTGACGCGAGCTCGGTGACGTCGCCCTCCAGCTGACAGCGGGCGACGAGCACGCCGGTGACGGCGTCGCCGGTCCGCCGGATCAGGGAACGGATGGCGCCCTCGGTCATCACCGGGCGCTCCGTCTCGGACAGGGGGCGGAGCGGCACGTCGCGGCCGGATCGGGCCTCGATCGAGATGTTCGCCAGGACGCCACTGATCCACGACTCGTCGGCCGGGGCCTCCTCACGCGCTGCCACCTCGAGTGATCGGAGCGACGCGTGACGGACCCGGATGATCGCCGCGAGGGCGTTCTGGCACGCGGGTGAGTCGTCGATGCTCGGGTCGGCCGGCTGCATCCCCGCGTCGAGGTAGTCGGTGAGCTCGTCGATCGAGTGACCGTCGAGGTCGCCGGGCTCCAGGGCGTCGAGCGCCTCGGAGCTGTCGGGCAGGTCCGGACGGATGCCGTCGTGGTCGGTCATCGCCATCCCTCCATGAGTCGGATCATGTTCTTCCTCGCTCGGGACAGCAGTCCCCGGACCGTCGATGGTGGCAGGTCGAGTTCGGCGGCGATCTCCTCGTACCGGTACTCGAGCACCTCCTTCATGATCCAGCACCGTCGTTGGGCTTCGGGCAGTTCGGCCAGTGCACGTTCCACCGCGTCCTCGCGGGAACGCGCTTCAGCGACCCGGTCAGGTGCGTCGTCCGCGGGTGCGGCGACCTCGAGCTCGGTGACGTCGTCGTGGATGCGACGCGCACGGATGCGGTCGAGGCACTTCCGGCTGAGGATGCGCATCAACCACGACTTCACGCGGGCGAGGTCGTCGAGGGAGTCGAGGCGGTCCCACGCGGTGATGAAGGTCTCCTGCACGACGTCGTCGAGTTCGTCGGTGGAACCGAGGGTCCGACGAGCGTAGGCACGGAGCAGCGGGGTGTGGCGACGGATCAGGACCTCGAAGGCCCGGACGTCGCCGTCGGACGACCGGCCGGCGAGGACCGCGTCGTCGAGCTCGGCGAGGGACTGGTGGTGCACGCGTTCCTTCTACTGGTGGTGGATGGTGAACGGCTGGGTGCGCGGATGCGCCGGCACGACCGTGAACGGTCCGACCGGTCGGGCGGCCAGCGAGCGGACACGCGCCAGGGCGAGCACGTGCGCGGGGGCGTTCCAGGGGACTGCAGCGGTGCGGGTCACGTCGGCTCCTCGTGGTGTGGTCACCGATGAGACGGACGCCGGACCCGTTTCGTCACACACGACGTCAGGGACGCACCCGGACGGTGCCGGTGTGCGCCCCTGACCGGGCCGCTTCGTCTGCTGGGCGGTCCTACTGCTGGATGAAGGCGAGCAGGTCGGGGTTGATGACGTCCGCGTGGGTCGTCAGCATCCCGTGCGGGTAGCCCTCGTAGATCTTGAGCGTCGCGTTGGGCAGCAGCTCAGCCTGCTTGATGGCTGCGGCCTTGTAGGGCACGACCTGGTCGTCGTCGCCCTGGGTCACGAGGACCGGGACCGAGATCGCCTTGAGGTCCTCGGTCTGGTCGGTCTCGGAGAACGCCTTGATGCCCTCGTAGTGGGCCAGGGCGCTGCCCGTCATCCCCTGGCGCCACCAGTTGGCGACCACCGGGGCGGACACCTCTGCCCCCGGCCGGTTGAAGCCGTAGAACGGCCCCTCGGCGACGGCCTGGAAGAACTCCGCGCGGTTCGCGGCGAGCGCGCTCCGGAACCCGTCGAACACCGAGATGGGCGTGCCTTCCGGGTTCGAGTCGCTCTGCACCATGATCGGCGGCACCGAGGACACCAGGACCGCCTTGGCGACCCGGCCCTGGGGCTCGCCGTACTGTGCGACGTACCGCGCGACCTGGCCACCGCCGGTCGAGTGGCCGATGTGGACCGCGTTCCGCAGGTCCAGGTGCTGCACGAGCGCATCCGTGTCGCTCGCGTAGTGGTCCATGTCGTGTCCGGTGCCGATCTGCGATGACCGCCCGTGCCCGCGACGGTCGTGCGCGATCACGCGGTAGCCCTTGCCGAGGAAGAACAGCATCTGGGCGTCCCAGTCGTCCGAAGACAGGGGCCAGCCGTGGTGGAAGACGATCGGCTGCGCGTCGCGCGGCCCCCAGTCCTTGTAGAAGATCTCTGCCCCATCGCTCGTGGTGACGAACGCCATCTCGTGCCTCCCTGGTTGTCTGTTCCACTCGTGACGCGGGCTGGCCGCTGCCTCCACGTCGGCGGGAGGCCGGAACTCGTTCACCGTAGTTCCGAGGGAGGCTCACCCGCTAGCACCAACGTGTCAGGTGGGTGCGAGCGCGGCTTGGCGCACGGGCCCCGCGTGCGCCAGAGTGGCTCCATGCCGCTCGTCACCGCCGTCTGCCGCGTCGACCGCCTGCTGCCGGACTCCGGCATCATCGGCGTCACCGCGATCGACAAGCGCCCGGTCGCCGGCAGCGTCCGCGTCCGGCCCCTCGGCCTGCGTGCGGACGTGCAGGCGAACCGCAAGTACCACGGCGGTCTGGACCAGGCCGTGTACGCCTACGCCGACGAGGACGCCGCGTACTTCGCCGAGCTGCTCGACCGCGAGATCACGCCCGGCCTGTTCGGCGAGAACCTGCGCACCAGCGGCATCGACGTCACCGGTGCCGTGACCGGGGAACGCTGGCGGATCGGCGACACCCTGGAACTCGAGGTCACGATCCCCCGGATCCCGTGCGGCACCTTCGCCAGGCGCATGGGGATCGACAAGTGGGTGAAGCGGTTCGCCGACGAGGGCCGACCCGGCGCGTACTTCCGCGTGGTCAAGTCCGGATCGGTGACAGCGGGTGACCCCATCGCGGTGACGTACCGGCCCGAGCACGGGGTGACCATCGGCGAGATCTTCAGCGACCTGTCGCCCGGACGTGCACGGGCCGTGCTCGAGTCGGGGGAACGGCTGGCGCCGAAGGTCGTGCAGGACCTGTCGAAGGTCGCCGCGCGGGCCTGAGCCCGTCGAGCTGCGTGCGTCCGCGCCGCTCCGTGCGTCCTGTCAGCTCCTTGCGTCCGGTCAGCTCCTTGCGTCCGGTCAGCTCCTTGCGTCCGGTCGGCCCGGCAGCGCGCCCCGCGACGGGTCGATCGGGCGCTTCGCCACGGGCAGTCCCGCGACCACCAGGTCGTAGGCGTTCGCCACGAGGTCCTCGACCAGGGTCTCGTCGATGCCGCCACCCGGCGCCAGCGTGATCCAGTGCCGCTTGTTCATGTGCCACCCCGGCGTGATCTCGTCGTGGTCGCGCACCAGCGCCGCCCCGTGCGGCGGCGCGCACTTCAGGTTGACGATCGGTGTCCCGCGTACCTCGGTGACCATCACGAACATCTTGCCGACGACCTTGTAGACGACGGAGCCCTCGCCGAACGGCTGCGTCTCGACGGCCGCCGGCAGCGCCAGGGCCGTGCGGCTCGCGATCTCGTGCAACTGCTCGCCGTCCATCTGACCAGGATGCCCGAGGCCGCCGACAGCGCACCCCGTTCGGGGGCAGGTCGTGAGCGTCGATCACGTCGTAGGATCACCACGCCGCGTACCCGACGCGGCGATCGCTCGCGCGATCACCACCAGTTCCAGGGGGAACCCGTGCGCATCATCCGTACCCTCGGCATCGCCGCCGCCACCGCCGTCCTCGCGACCACCGTCGTCGTCGGCGGGACCTCGACCGCCCAGGCAGCACCGAAGTCCTACGCCAACTGCACCGCGGTGCACAAGGTCTACTCCGGCGGCATCGCGAAGAAGTCCGTCAAGAAGAACAAGGTCGTCTCCGGTGGCAAGGCCACCTACCGCGCGCTCAAGGGCACGGTGAAGAAGGACGACGCGCTGTACCGGGCGAACACCAAGCTCGACCGCGACAAGGACGGCATCGCCTGCGAGAAGAGCTGACGCTCCCGCTCGCTCGGTGACACCGGCAAGACACCGGTGTTCGCGTCCTGAACACCCGCACGCCGGGGTGCGATGCGTGAACACCGGTGTTTTGCGTGCCCGGCGCGGTGCGACGCGCTCAGAGCGACGGGACGCCCTCGTGCCCGGACCGGGGACGAGGCGTCCCGGCGACCCCGGTGACCACCGACCCCGCCGGTACGTCCTTCGTGACCACGGTGTTGGCGCCGACGACGGAGTCCGGACCGATCGTGATCGCCCCGATGAGCGACGACCCCGCGCCGAGCACCACGCGGTCCCCCACCACCGGATGCCGTCGGGCGCTCGGGCCGTGGTCGCCACCGCGTCCACCCAGGGTCACACCGTGGAACACGAGCACGTCGTCCCCGATGACCGCGGTCTCCCCGATGACGACACCCATGCCGTGGTCGATGAAGAACCGGCGGCCGATGCGCGCCCCCGGGTGGATCTCGATCCCGGTGACCGACCGCGCGACCTGCCCGAGCAGCCGCGCCGCGAACCGCGACCCGGGCAACCCCTGTGCGTTCCAGAGCCGGTGGGTCACCCGGTACGTCCAGATGGCGTGCAACCCGGAGTAGACGATCGCGTTCTCCAGGTCGCCGCGCGCAGCAGGGTCACCGCGGCGTGCTGCGGCCAGGTCCTCGCGGATGGTCCGCAGCACGCCTCGTCGGACGGGACGACTCACGCAGTGAGTCCCTCGAAGAGCACCGTCGACAGGTAGCGCTCTCCGGTGTCGCACACGATGGCGACGATCCGCTTGCCGGCGTTCTCGGGGCGGGCGGCGATCTCGAGGGCCGCGTGGATGATCGCGCCGGACGAGATGCCCGACAGGATGCCCTCCTCGGTCGCCAGGGCGCGGGCGACACGGAGTGCGTCGTCGAGCTCGACGTCGAACACCTCGTCGATGACGCTCTGGTCGAGGACCTCGGGGATGAAGTTCGCGCCGATGCCCTGGATCTTGTGCGGACCGGCCTTGCCCTCGGTGAGCAGGGGCGAGTCCTTCGGCTCGACGGCGACGATCTGCACGCCGGGCACGCGCTCCTTGAGCACCTGCCCGACCCCGGTGATCGTGCCGCCGGTGCCGACACCCGCGACGAACACGTCGACGTGCTCCTCGGTGTCGCGGAGGATCTCCTCCGCCGTGGTCTTCCGGTGGATCTCGGCGTTCGCGGCCGTCTCGAACTGGTGGGCGAGGATGGCGCCGGGGGTCTCCGCGACGATCGACTCGGCCTTGGCGACCGCGCCCTTCATGCCCTCGGGCCCGGGGGTCAGGACGATCTCGGCCCCGTACGCACGGATCACCGCACGGCGTTCGACGCTCATCGTCTCGGGCATCGTGATGACGACCCGGTACCCGCGGGCGGCGCCGACCAGGGCCAGGGCGATCCCGGTGTTGCCGGACGAGCCCTCGACGATGGTGCCGCCGGCCTGCAGCGCTCCGGAGGCCTCGGCGGCGTCGATGATCGCGACGCCCAAGCGGTCCTTGACGCTGGCGCCCGGGTTGTAGAACTCGAGCTTCGCGAGCACCTCGGCGCCGCCCGCCTTCGGCAGGCGGTTCAACTTGACGAGGGGGGTGTTGCCGAACGCCTGGGAGATGTTCTCGTAGATGGTGCCGCTCATCCGGTCCGTCCTTCGCAGCTCAGGTCGCGCATCGCTCTTCCTGGAGGCGCGGTGTGCGCCCGATCCTAGCCACCGGACCCCAGGTGGTCCTGTCCGTGACGGCGCGTGCGCGCCGGACCCGATTCGCGCATCCAGGCCCTTCCTGCCCCGGCCTGCGAAAGCGACAGATGCCCGCGGAAGGTTCGCAGGGTTCTGTCGCTTTCGCGGGAGTGAGCACGACCAGCGCCGAGGAGAGTCGCTTTCGCGGCGCGAAATACACCGCGTCAGCGCACGAACGCCGTCCGGGCGAACCGCTCGTCGGTCGCCTCGAGCACCCGCAGCACGTTGCCGCCGGCCAGCGCACGCAGGTCCGACTCGCCCCAGCCGCGGCGGACCAGCTCCGCCGCGAGCACCGGGTACCGCGACACGTCGCGCAGGTCCGGCGGCAGCACCGGGGTGCCGTCGTAGTCACCGCCGAGGCCCAGGTGCGCCACACCGGCGACGTCACGGGCGTGCTCGACGTGGTCGGCGACGTCAGCCACCGTGACCAAGGGCGGTTCGCCGGACATGCCCGACTCCTCCCAGTCGGCCCACGCCCGGGACACGAACTTCGGCACGAAGGTGATCATCACGACGCCACCGTTGTCGGCGAGCCGGGCGAGCACGTCGTCGGGCACGTTCCGCGGGTGGTCGTCTATCACGACGGTCGACGAGTGGCTGAACACGACGGGCTGGGTCGCGATGTCGAGGGTGTCCCGCATGGTGGCCGGGGCGGTGTGGGACAGGTCGACGAGCATGCCGATCCGCTCCATCTCGGCGACGACCTGTCGCCCGCGGTCGGTCAGGCCGCCGTGCGCCCGTTCCCCGGTCGCGGAGTCGGCCCAGGGGGTGTCGTCGTTGTGGGTGAGCGTCATGTAGCGGACGCCGAGCCGCGCGAGGGTGCGGAGGACGGCCAGGTCGTCGCCGATCGAGTGCCCGCCCTCGGCGCCGAGCAGGGACGCGATCCGGCCTGAGTCGACCGCCGCACGGACCTCGGCGGCGGTGCGGGCGAGCGCGAGGTCGTCGGGGTAACGCTCGATGATCCGGTGTGCGAGATCGACCTGCTGCAGGGTGGTCGTCACGGGGTCCGGGTCGTCCGCGGGCACGAACACCGACCAGAACTGCCCGACCACGCCGCCGGCACGGAGCTTCGGGATGTCGGTGTGCAGCGAGTCGGTCTCGGTGTCGATGCCGTCGACGCCGGAGTCGTGGCTGTCACGGCGTTCCCAGGGCAGGTCGTTGTGGCCGTCGATGACCGGGAACGGGAGCGCGTCGAACGTCATCCCCCGACGCTACCGCCCGCGCCGTCGTGGCTAGGCTCGTTCTGTGCAGCCCGTCACCCTCCGCACCGAGCGCCTGGTGCTCTCGGTCCCCGAGATCAGCGATGCCGACGACGACCGGTCCGCCCCGACGGTCTGGCCGACGTCGTGACCGTCTCGTTCCGTGTCGTGACGGAGCTGCCGGTGCCGCCGGAGCGCGCCTTCGCACTGTCGCTCGACATCGGCGCGCACGAGCGCTCGATGGCAGCCACCGACGAACGCGCCGTCGCCGGCACGACGACCGGCACGATCGGCCTGGGCGAGACCGTCACCTGGCGGGCGCGGCACTTCGGGATCGTCTGGAAGATGACGAGCGGCATCACCGCCCTGGAGGCTCCCCACCGGTTCGTCGACGAACAGGTGCGTGGGCCGTTCGCCCGCTTCCACCACGAGCACCGGTTCGAGCCGTCGGCCGGCGGGACGCGCATGGTCGACACCATCACGTTCCGCGCTCCGCTCGGTCCGCTGGGCCGCCTGGCCGAGGTGCTCGCGTTGGCCCGGTACATGCCGAAGCTCATCGCCGACCGCAACGCCTCGCTCGCCGCCGAGCTGCGCGGCGGGGACGGCGATCAGGGCGCTGCGAGTTCCCCCAGGGCGTCGTAGGCGGTGGCGACGGCGTCGACCCGCACCCGGCCACCAGGACCCGAGGCGTCGTAGACGTCGTTCGTGATCGCCGCGACGACGGCGAACAGCGCGGCCATCGAGTCGAACGCCGACGGTGAATCGACCGGGCAGAGGATCGCGGTGGCCGCCGGCGCCGCGATGACTGCGGCCGTCGGGTCGCCGAGCACGACGACGTCCGCGCCGGAGTCGACGCAGTGCCGGACGATCCGTTCGACCCCGGCGGTGTGCCGGCGCACGGTCACCAGGACGACGAGGTCGTGCCGGTCGAGGTCGGCGACCTCTTCGCCGAGCCGCTGCCCGGGCGACGGACCGACCCGGACGTCGGACCGCACCTGCGCCAGCTGGGACCGCAGTTGCAGCGCGATCGGGTAGGCCCCGCGTTCGCCGAGGACGAGCACCCGGCGGGCACGGACGATCCGACGGGCCAACCGCGGGCGGTCCGCTCGGCCGAGGGACGCGAAGGCTGCGTCGAGGTTCCGTGCCTCCACCGCACGCTGGTCGACGTGGGCGGCGTCCTCGGCGACCCACGGCAGGCCCGAGCCCCGCGCCGACATCAGGTTCTGCCGGACCTCGGCGGCGTCCTGGAACCCCAGGGACCGCACGAGTCGCGAGACCGTGGCCTTCGAGGTGCCGGACTCGGCCGCGAGTTCGGCGGAGGTGCCGACGAGCAGGAGTTCCGGGTCGTGCCGCACCATGGCGGCGACCCGTCGTTCCGCGGGCGAGAGCTGTTCCCAGACGGAGTCGATCCGGGCGCGGACGTCGGGGCCGGCGGTGCTCATGCGCGTGCCACCCGATCGACGGCGACGGCCAGGGCGTCGAGGCCGAGGGCGATGTCCGGCGTCGACACGAACTCGTCCGGGTGGTGGCTGATGCCGTCGGGGTTGCGGAGGAACAGCATCGCGACGTCGGTGATGAGCCCGAGCGACATCGCGTCGTGGCCGGCTCGTGAGAACAGCTCCATCGGTGCGGCTTCGCCCGTCGACACGATCCCGGCGCGGACGGCGTCCATCAGCCGGGGCGAGCAGAACACCGCGGGCGCACGGTGCACCTCGGTCGGGGTGACGCTCACCCCGCGCCGTTCACCGATGAGCGTGAAGGCCTTGGTGAGTTCGTCCCAGACCTCGTCGCGCTCGTCGTCGAACTCGCCCCGCAGGTCGACGGAGAACCGTGCGAGTCCGGGGACCACGTTGACGGCTCCGGGTTCGACGGTCATCGTGCCGACCGTGCCGACCTGGTGCGACGCCCGGCAGATCCGTTCCACCGCCAACGCCGCTTCGGCAGCGGCGAGCAGGGCGTCGTGCCGTCGTTCGTAGGGGGTGCCGCCGGCGTGCCGGGCTTCACCCACGGCCTCGACCGAGAACCGCCGGGCACTCGCGATGCTCGTGACGACCCCGAGGGCCTGGCCGGCCTGCTCCAGGTGCGGCCCCTGCTCGATGTGCGCTTCGAGGTAGCCGACCACGGAGGCCGGGACGACCGCAGCGTCGCCGACACGCTCCGGGTCGAGGCCGAAGTCGGTGAAGGCCTGCCGCAGGGTCGTGCCGTCATCGTCGGCAAGGTCCCACCAGGCGTCGTCCCAGACCCCGGCCACGGCGGACGACCCGAGCAGTGCCTTGCCGAAGCGGGTGCCTTCTTCGTCGGAGAACGCGATGACCTGGAGTGCGACGGGCAGCGGGCCGTCGGCGGTGAGCCGGGCGGCGGTGCGGATCGCCATGAGCACCCCGACGATGCCGTCGTACCGGCCGGCGTCCACCACGGTGTCCAGGTGGGAGCCGAGCAGCAGCACGGGGGCGTCGGGCGTCGCGCCCGCGGCCCGACCGTGCAGGTTGCCGGCGGCGTCCTGCCACGTGGACAGTCCGGCGTCCTGCATCCAGCCCGCGACGAGGGCGTTGGCCCGAGCGTGCTCCGGCGACAGGTAGACGCGGGTGATCCGGCCCGGTTCGGCGCTGAGGGCGGCGAGCTCGTCGCACCAGCCGGCGACGAGTTCGGCGTCGGCGGTGCCCACGGCGGTCGCGTTCAGGACGGGCACGGCGCTCACGCGAGCACCTCGGCCTGGGCGCGTGCGGTGGCGGTGGCGGTGGTGTCGCGGAAGACGTCGAGGGCCGCGTCGACCCCGCCGCCGTGCGGCACCGCGTGCCCTGCCCGACGCAGGGCGTGCTCGAGCGCGGCCAGGGTCGTGACGACGGTGTCCTTCCGCGCGTTGTAGCCCATGGTGCCGAGGCGCCAGACCCGCCCGTGCAGCGGCCCGAACGACGTGCCGATCTCGATGCCGTGGTCGTCGAGCATCGCGGCGCGGACCTGGTCGCCGACCACGTCGGACGGGATCTCGACGGCGACGACGTTGTGCATCTTGTGGGCGACGTCGCCGAAGACCCGGAGGCCGAGGGCCTGCACGCCGTCGAGCATCGCGCGCCCGGCGGTCTCGTGGCGGGTGACGACGGCGTCGCGGCCTTCTTCGAGCAGGATGCGGGCGCACTCGTGGGCGGCGTAGAGCATCGACGCGGCCTCGGTGTGGTGGTTGAGTCGGCGCGGACCCCAGTAGTCGAGGATCATCGCGAGGTCGAGGTAGTTCGAGCGGATCGGTTCGTCGGCGACGACGTCGCCGGGTTCGCGGATGCCGGCCTCGACGCTCCGCCGCTCGTCGAGCACCGCCACGGCCTTCGGCGACAGCGTGACGGGAGCACTGCCGGACGGGCCGCCGAGGCACTTCTGCAGCCCGGCGCTCACGGCGTCGATCCCCCAGGCGTCGACCTCGAGCGGGTTGCCGCCCACGGTCGCGGTCGCGTCGGTGTAGAGCAGGACCCCGTACCGCTCGCAGATCACACCGAGCTCGTCGAGGGGCTGGTTCATCGTGGTCGAGGTGTCGCCCTGCACGACCGCCAGCACCTTCGGCCGGACGCGGGCGATCGCCGACTCGATCGCGGACGGCGTGAAGACCTGGCCCCACTCGGTCTGGATGGTGTGGACTTCGGCACCGGCACGGCCGGCGATCTCGGCGAGCAGGTGTCCGAACCGGCCGAACACCGGCACGAGCACGCGGTCCCCCGGGGCGAGCAGGGACACGAGCACCGCTTCGATGCCCGCGCGCGAGGTGCCGTCGACGAGCAGCGTGGCGTCGTTCTGCGTGCCGAACACGCGGCGGTAGAGCGCCTGCGTCTCGTTCATCGTCGCGGTCATCCACGGGTCGTACTGGCCGACGAGCGGCGTCGACAGCGCCCGGAGCACGCGCGGGTCGGCGTCGATCGGCCCCGGGCCCATGAGGAGACGGGCAGGTGGGTTCACTGGGAGCATGGTGGTTCCTTCCGTTCCCGACCCGACGATACCGGAACGATCGTTACAGGGGTGTTTCCGACGCGAGCACGGGACGACTGGCCAGCTGACCCTCGACCCGCACCACGCCGCCGTCGGCCGTGGCGATGCGGTGGCCACGGAGCCAGGTCTCGGTGACGCTGCCGCGCACACGGAGCCCGTCGAACGCCGAGACCGGGTTGCGGTGCTCGAGCCCGGCGACGTCGACCACGGACCGGGCAGCCGGGTCGAACACGGCGAAGTGGGCCAGCGCACCGGGCGCGATCACGCCGCGGTCGTGCAGCCCGACCAGGGCGGCGGGACCGGTCGTGAACAGCGGCAGCAGTGCCTGGAGCGGGACTCCGCGGCGCTCGGCCTCGGTCCACACCGCTCGGAACCCGACCTGCAGCCCGGCGACCCCACCCCAGGCCAGGCCCCAGTCGTTCGTCTTCAGGTCCGCGGTGGAGGGCGAGTGGTCCGACACCACGAGGTCGATCGTGCCGTCGAGCACGCCCGCCCACAGCGCGTCGCGGTTGGCGTCGTCACGGATCGGCGGACAGCACTTGTAGGCGGTCGCGCCGTCCGGGATCGTGCCCGCCTCGAACGACAGGTAGTGCGGACACGTCTCGACCGTGATGCGCACGCCGTCGTCCTTCGCCGCGCGGAGCATCGGCAGCGCGCCCGCGTCGGACAGGTGCAGCACGTGCACCCGTGCCCCGGTGGCCCGTGCGCCGTCGATGACCTGCGCGATCGCGGACCGTTCGGCGGCGACGGGCCGGGTGGCCAGGAAGTCCGCGTACCGGCCACCGAGCGCCTGGTGCGGCACGAGGTGTTCCGGGTCCTCGGCGTGCACGATCAGCAGGGCGTCGATCCGCGCGACCTCGGCGATCGCGGCGCGGAGCTGCTCGGGGTCGAGGTGCGGGAACTCGTCCACACCGCTCGGCGCCGTGAAGCACTTGAAGCCGAAGACGCCGGCGTCGTGCAGGGCGTCGAGCGTCCCGAGGCTCGCGGGGACCGCACCGCCCCAGAACCCGACGTCGACCGCCACCCGGCCCTCGGCGCTCGCCCGCTTGACGGCGAGCGCCTCGACCGTGGTCGTCGCGGGGATCGAGTTGAGCGGCATGTCCACGATCGTGGTGACACCGCCCATCGCAGCGGCCCGGGTCGCGGATGCGAAGCCCTCCCACTCGGTGCGGCCGGGCTCGTTGACGTGCACGTGGGTGTCGACGAGCCCGGGGAGCAGTACCTGCCCGTCCGGCACGGTGTGGTCCTGCACGGTGTCGACGACCGCATCGACCGGCAGGACGTCGGTGACCCGTCCGTCGTGGACGACGACCGCGGCCGGACGGAACGTGCCGTCGACCCAGGCTCGGTGCGCGCGGACGACGAGGTCGGCGGTGGCGGCCGCCGCCGGGAGGCCCGTCACGCGCCCGCCCCGGCCGTCGCGACCGCCACCGGGTGGCGTTCGAAGCCGGCCAGCAGCCCCGACATCGCCTTCGTCGGCGGCAGGGCGTACTCACCACGCTTGCCCGTGGACACCCCGAGGCGGACGAGCGACTCGGCCAGGACCGTGGCAGCCGCGACACCGTCGACGACCGGCGCCCCGATTGCGAGCGAGATCTCGGCGCAGAAGTCGGCCATGCCCGCACACCCGAGCACGACGGCATCGGCTCCCCCGTCGATGACGGCTCGGCACTCCTCGGTCACGAGCGCCCGCGCACCGGACGCGGGGTCGTCGAGCTCGAGCACCGGGACCTCGCACGCACGGATCTCGGTGACGAGCGGTGCGAACCCGTAGCGCTGGGCGAGCTCGTGGGCGCGGCCGGTCGTCCGCGTCAGGGTGGTGACGACGCCGAACCGGCGGCCGAGCATCGCGGCGGCGTGGAACCCGGCCTCGGCGATCCCGATCACCGGCACCGTCGCGAGTTCCCGCGCGGCGTCGAGCCCCGGGTCCCCGAAGCAGGCGACGACGAAGGCGTCCACCCCGTCCTGCTCACCGCGGGCGATCTGCTCGAGCAACCCGGGGACGGCCAGGGCCTCTTCGTAGTGGCTCTCGATCGAGGCCGGCCCCATCGTGGGCTCGACCGCTTCGATCAGGGTGCCGGGCGCGGCGACGGCCTGGGCTGCGACGCCGATCGAACGCGTCATCGACGCGGTGGTGTTGGGGTTGACGACGCGGATGCGCATCGGGGTCCTTCCGGTGGAGCGGGTGGAACGAGTGGAGCGGTGGAACCGGTGGTGCTGGGTGGTGACCATCGTGGCGGGGCCGGGGCGGACCTCCCGGCCGTGGTGTGGATCCGTGGACGAGCGAGCGTCGCGACCCGCCCTGTGGAGGACGGGCCGCGACGCCGACGGTCAGGCGCGACCGACGGCCGCGCCGTCGTCGACCGTCGGGTCGTCCGCGTCGAGCACGGGCATGCTCGGCCGGGCGCGCTCGAGTGCCCAGAAGACGACGAGGCCCAGGCCGCAGCCGATGAACCAGCTGTAGCTCGACAGCCACGGCAGCACGCCCAGCGTCGGGGGCAGGACCGCGCTCGCGACCGAGACCGCGCCGGTGACCACGAGGGTCCAGATGGCGTTCGGGTTGAAGCCGCCGCGGTACCAGTACCGGGCAGTGCGGCTGGTGGAGTACATGTCGTCGATCGCGATGCGCTGCTTGCCGACGATGTAGTAGCCCGCGATGAGGATGCCGAACAGCGGGCCGATCAGCGCACCGAGCACACCGAGCGTGTACAGGATCGCCTGGTCGTTGCCGTACCAGTTCCACGGGGTGAGGAGCACCGAGCCGACGGCGGCGATCATGCCGCCGGCACGCCACGAGATCTTCCGGGGCGCCACGTTCGAGAAGTCGAACGCGGGGCTGATGAAGTTCGCGACGATGTTGATGCCGACGGTCGCGGTGACGAACGTCAGGCCACCGAGCAGGATCGCGAAGGGTGCTCCGATGGCCTGCACGGTCTCGATCGGGTCGGTGATGAGCTTGCCGAACACCGGCACCGTCGCACTCGCGCAGAGCACCGTCAGGACCGAGAAGAACAGGAAGTTGATCGGCAGTCCCCAGAAGTTGCCGCGCTTGACCGCCCGGAACGACCGGCCGTAGCGCGAGAAGTCACCGAAGTTCAGCATCGGGCCGGAGAAGTAGCTGACCACCAGGGCGACCGCGGACAGCATCACCGGGATCGACGCCCCGAACGACAGCGGCTCGCCCGCCGACAGGGTGAACGAGATGTTGCCGATGCCCGCCTGGCTGACCAGGTAGACCGCGAGCACGATCATCACCACGTAGACCGCCGGTCCGGCCCAGTCGATGAACCGCTTGATGGCCTCCATGCCCATCCAGAACAGCGCCCCCTGCGCCACCCAGAGGATCGCGTACGAGATCCACCCCAGGGCCGACAGCCCGAGGAACGAGTGGTCGAGCAGCCCCGCCGACGCCGGGATGAGCTTGAGGAAGATGATGTTCAGCGACTGTGCTGCCAGGAAGGTCTGCACGCCGTACCAGGCCATCGCGATGAGACCGCGGATGATGGCGGGGACGTTCGCGCCGAGCACTCCGAACACCGCGCGGTTGATCACGGGGTACGGCACTCCCGTGCGCTGCGACGGCTTGGCGACCAGGTTCGCGAAGACCTGCACGATCAGGATGCCGACCACCAGGGCGATGAGCACCTGCCAGCTCGCGATGCCGAGGGCGAAGAGCGACCCGGCGGTGACGTAGCCGCCGACCGAGTGCACATCCGACATCCAGAAGGCGAAGAAGTTGTAGCTCGTCCAGCGCTGTTCGCGGAGCGGGGCGAGGTCCTCGTTCGTGAGCGCCGGGTCGTACCCGGGCTTGACGACGCCGGCACCCGCCGGGGCAGGAGCGGCGGTCGTGGTGGGGGCGTGGGGCGCGGCGACTGGTGTCGCGATGTCGGTAGCCATGGCGTCCTCCGAGGGAGTGGGAAGCGGGGCGGTGCGTGCTTGAGCACGAAGCTACGGAGCGACTTCGCCCCCGCCGTTTCCCTCGTGTAACGGTCGTGTGTCCCGGCCCCCGTCCTGGAACGACCGTTCCTGAAGGTCGCAGGAGACCCGCACTGCGGCTTGCCGCATCGATGGGCACGCACCCCGCACGCACCCCGCACGAGCCCGAGCGGCGGCGACTGCCGGTGGTACGAATCGACCATGAGCAGGGGAATCAGGATCGATCACGTGGGCGTCACGGTGCCGGACATCGACGCAGCCACGGAGTTCTTCGAGGCGGCGTTCGACGCCGTCGTCCTGTACGACATGCGCCGTCGTGACGAGATGCCGAACAGCAGTCCCGAGGCCCACGGGTACCTCGGGATCCCGAGCACCATGGCGCAGGGGGCCATGCGGATGCTCGCGCTGCCCGAAGGCCCGGGGCTCGAGCTGTTCGAGTACCTGGGACCCGAGCAGCGGTACGCCGCACACCCGTCCGACCTGGGGTGGCAGCACCTGGCGATCTACGCCGACGACCTGGACGAGACGCTCGCCCGGGTCGAGGCGGCCGGGGGCACCCGGAACTCCGACCCGCGCGACCTGCGTGGTGACGAGGCGGGGCCCGGCAACCGGTTCGTGTACACCCGCACGCCGTGGGGGTCGACGCTCGAGCTCGTCAGCTACCCGACGCCGCAGCCGTACCTGGTGTACGCGCCGCGGCCGAAGTGGGCGCCGTGGCCGATGCCGGACGACGTCTACCCGGTGCCGGCACCAGCCGTGCACTGACGAGCAACCGCCGCACCGACCGACCAACCGAGAAGCAACACACCGACCAGCAGACCGCCCCTCAGTGCCGGGGCACCTGCCCCGTCCGCCGCACGGCCCGTTCGAGCAGTTCGACGTCGATCCCGACGTGCTGCCGGGCGATCACGCCCGCCTCGGGTGCGCGGCCAGAACACACCGCGTCCACCAGCCGTTCGTGCTCGTGGAGCGCACGGGTCTCCATCTCCGCCATGCCCTCGGCCGTGCCCCACAGGTGCGCCGGAGCGGCGATGGAGATCTGCGCCTCCAACCCGGCGAGCGCCGTCCGCAGGGCGTCGTTCCGCGCGGCGTCGATGATCGTCCGGTGCAGCACGGCGTCGGCCTGCTGCTTCTCGAGGCCCGAGGTGGCGTCGCGGAACACCTCGAGCCGTGCCCGGATCAGGGCGGCGTCCTCCGGGGTCACCCGTTCCGCGGCGGCCGTGGCGAGCGCCCCGTGCAGCAGCGCGATGGCGTCGGCGGTGTCCTGGATCGCCTCCCACCGGGCGAGCAGCACCCGCCCGACGGCGTCCGACGAGCTGTCCGGCCACTCGGTGCGGACGAACGTGCCACCGCCCCGGCCTCGACGGGTCTCGAGCAGCCCCCGTTCGACGAGCCGGGCGATCGCACTGCGAACGGTGACCCGGGCGACGCCGAGCAGGCCGGCCAGTTCGCGTTCCGGCGGCAGGTTCGCGCCGGGCAGGTACTCGCCCACGGCGACGGCGGTCACGAGGCGGTCCTCGACCTCGTCGACGCGCGTCTCGGTCGCACGATCGGACACACGGACCCCCCTTCACGGTGTTACGACCACGTTAAGGCAGCAGAAAAGGTATTGCGTGGGACCTTTTTCCGCTCCATGCTGACCCCCATGTCCAGCATCACCGAATCCACGATGCCGTTCCGCGACGGCGAGACCTGGTACCGGGTCACCACGCCCGACACCCCGGTCGCCGGCGCGCTGCCCCTCGTCGTCCTGCACGGCGGGCCCGGCATGGCCCACGACTACCTCCGGAACCTCGCGGCCCTAGCCGACGAGACCGGCCGGACCGTCGTCCACCACGACCAGTTCGGCTGCGGCCGGAGCACCCACCGCCCGGACGCCCCGGCCGACACCTGGCAGCCGCAGCTGTTCGTCGACGAGTACGCCGCCCTGGTCGAGCACCTCGGGCTCGGCGACCACCACGTGCTCGGGCAGTCGTGGGGCGGCATGCTCGGCGCAGAGATCGCAGTGCAGCAGCCCGCGGGCCTCCGCTCGCTGGCGATCTGCAACTCCCCCGCGTCGATGCAGCTCTGGGTCGACGGCGCCGCCGAGCTCCGCGCGCAGCTGCCCGCCGACGTGCAGGACGCCCTGACCCGGCACGAGACGGCCGGCACCGTCGACGACCCCGAGTACCTTGCGGCGACGCAGGTCTTCTACGAGCGGCACGTCTGCCGCGTGGTCCCGAGCCATCCGGACTTCGTCGACTCCGAGGAGCAGATGGAGCGCGAGCCGACGGTCTACCACACGATGAACGGCCCGAACGAGTTCCACGTCATCGGCACGATGCGCGACTGGACCATCGTCGACCGGCTCGACCGCGTCGCCGTGCCGACGCTCGTCGTCGCCGGCGAGCACGACGAGGCCACCCCCGCCACGTGGGCCCCGTTCGTCGAGCGGATCGCCGACGTCCGACAGCACGTCTTCCCCGACGCGAGCCACTGCTCGCACCTGGAGCAGCCGGCGGAGTTCCGCCGGGTCGTCGCGGCCTTCCTGGCCGCGCACGACGACGCCTGACCCGGCCACGACCATCCCTGGAGGCGCGGGGCGGGCCCGCCCCGCGCCTCCAGACCGGAAGTCCCCACCCCCACAGCCGCACCCGTCCCTCCACCCGAAACGGAACCCGACATGTCGCAGCAGCACAGCGAGCTCTCCGCACAGCAGCAGCTCGAGGCCTACGGCTACAAGCAGGAGCTCAAGCGCTCCGTCAGCACCACCGACCTGCTCATCTACGGGCTGGTCTTCATGGTCCCGATCGCCCCGTGGGCGATCTTCGGGACCGTCTACAACGCCTCCAGCGGCATGGTGCCGCTGGTGTACCTGGTCGGCCTCGTCGCGATGATCTTCACCGCTCTGGCCTACGCGCAGATGGCGAAGTCGATCCCCCTCGCCGGCAGCGTGTTCTCGTACGTCGGCCGCGGCATCCACCCCACCGCCGGGTTCTTCGCCGGCTGGGCGATCCTGCTCGACTACCTGCTCGTCCCGACGCTGCTCTACGTGTTCGCCGCCGAGAGCATGGTCGGCATCTTCCCGGGCACGCCCCGCTGGCTGTGGGCGCTCGTGTTCGTCGCGATCAACACCGTCATCAACCTGGCCGGGGTGTCCTCGCTCAAGCTCGCGAACCGCATCTTCCTGCTCATCGAGCTCGTCTTCGTCGCGATCTTCGTCGTCATCGCGATCGTCGCGCTGACCGGCGGCACGATCCCGGACGCGTCCTTCGGCACCGCGCAGATCTGGGACCCGGCCAAGGTGTCGGCCCCGCTCATCGCGTCGGCGCTGTCGATCGCGGTGTTGAGCTTCCTGGGCTTCGACGGCATCTCCACCCTGTCCGAGGAGTCCACCGGCCGTCGTGGCGGAGCCGGCACGGCGATGATCCTGGCGCTCGTCATCGTGGCGTTCCTGTTCATCCTGCAGACCTGGCTCGCCAGCGCCCTCGCCGGGGGTCGTGACGCGTTCCCGAAGGGTGAGGCCGGCAACGCCTTCTTCACCATCGTCGAGCAGGCGTCGTCGAGCGGGTGGGCCACCGCGTTCTTCGCCGTCAACGTGCTCGCCGTCGGCATCGCGAACGCCATGGCCGCCCAGGCCGCGACCAGCCGCCTCCTCTTCTCGATGAGCCGCGACCGTCAGCTGCCCGCGTTCCTGCACAAGCTCAACGGTCGCCAGGTGCCGCAGAACGCGATCATCGTCGTCTCGGTGCTGTCCGCGATCCTGGTGCTGTTCTTCGTCGGGCAGATCGACACGATCTCGTCGCTCGTGAACTTCGGCGCGCTGTTCGGCTTCATGCTCCTGCACGTGTCCGTCTTCGTGCACCACGTCGTCAAGGGGAAGTCGCGCAACTGGCTGCTGCACCTGGTCGTGCCGCTGATCGGGTTCCTGATCATCGGGTACGTCCTGCTGAACGCCGCGGTCGAGGCGAAGGTCGGCGGCATCGTCTGGCTGATCGTCGGCGCGGCCGTGTTCCTGTACTACCGACGCACCGGCCGTTCCACCGAGGTCGGCTCGGAAGCAGAACCGACGACGGAGGACGCACGATGACCCCGGACCACTTCCTGCCGAACACCCTCGGCCGCCCCGGGTTCTCCGCAGACCGGGAGCCCGTGCTGCGGGTCCGCCCCGGCACCGGCGAGACCATCGGCTTCGAGACCACCGACGCCGTCTACGCCGAACTCGACCAGCACCACGACATGGCGCAGCTGCAGGCACCGATCAACCCGGTGACCGGCCCGGTGTTCGTCGAGGGGGCAGAACCCGGCGACACCCTCGTGGTGACCATCCACGCCATCGAGCTGACCACGCACGGGTGGTCGGTGTCCCTGCCCGGCTCCGGGGCCCTGCAGCACGTGATGGGCGACCGGGTCTTCGCCCGCCGATGCCCGATCTCGGACGGCACGGTGCAGGTGTCCGACCGGCACCGGTTCCCCGTGCGGCCGATGATCGGGTGCATCGGGACGGCCCCGGCCGAGGGTGAGAACTCGACGATCATGCCGGCCTACCCGGAGGGCGGCAACATGGACGTCACCGAGGCCCGCCCCGGCTCGACCGTGTCCCTGCCCGTCCGGGTCCCCGGCGCACTGCTGTCGATCGGCGACATCCACGCGCTCATGGCCGAGGGCGAGTCGTCGTTCGTCGCCATCGAGGCCCAGGGCACCGCGATCGTCTCCGTCGACCTGGTCAAGGGCGGCCCCGTGCTCCGCGCACCCCGCATCGAGACCGCTGACGACTGGCTGTTCGTCGGTCTCGGCGACCCCGTGCAGGAGAGCGTCCGGCGCGGGTACGAGGACGCCTTCGCGTTCCTCGTCGACGAGCACGGCTGGACCGCCGAGGACGCCTACGCGGTGCTCAGCGCGGTCGGTGACTCGAAGCTCGGCGGGCCGACCGGCTCCACCGCGCCGGACCCGTTGCACCCCTTCGCCGCCGTCGGCGCAGTCACCCTGCACCGGGTCCCGAAGTCGGTGCTGTGAGGGTTCGCTGATGCGGGTTCCCGGTACGACTGTCGTGCCGGGAACCTGCACAGGCATGTGCACGATGATGGGCGCATGCACGACACCATCCGCTACGTCGCGATCGGCGACAGCTTCTCGGAGGGCATCGGCGACGCCGGGGCCGCTCCGTTCCCCGGCTGGACCGGACGACTCGCGAGCGCGATGGCGGGCGCCTCGGACGCCCACGTCTCGTACGCCAACCTCGCGGTGCGCGGCCGACTGCTCGCCGGGGTCCTCGGCGGTCAGCTCGAGGCCGCCCTCGCGCTCGACCCGGCGCCGACCCTGATCACCTTCTGCGCCGGCGGCAACGACCTGCTGCGCCCGCGCTTCGAGGTGGACGCGCTGATCGGGCAGGTCGAGGCCGCCGCCGACCGGGTCGAGGCCACCGGCGCACGCCTGGCGCTCCTCAGCCCGGCCGACCCGAGCGCCCGCCTGCCCCTCGGTTCCCTGATCAACCGCCGCGGTGACGCCTGGGCCGAGGCGCTCGGCACCCTCGCCCGACGCCGCGGCCTGCCGTTCGTCGACGTCTCCCGCGACCCGCACCTCGGCCGCGCCGAGTTCTGGTCGGACGACCGGCTGCACATGAACGCCACCGGGCACCAGCGCGTCGCGGACCTGGCGCTGCACGCGGTCCTCGACGGCCCCGCGCCGCTCGAGCCCGCGGACGCCGGCGCCACCCGGGCCCGCCTGGGAGAAGAGCTCCGCTACTACCGCGAGTACGTCCTGCCGTGGCTGCAGCGCCGGATCACCCGCACGTCGTCGGGCGACGGGCGTTCGGCGACCTACCCGACGTGGACGCCGGTGCACGGTCGGGACGCGTAGCCAGCATCAGCCCGCGACGTACACGCGGGTGGTGACCCCGCTCAGCGCGTGCGCGAACTCGTCGCCCGTCGCCACGAAGCCGCCCGCCTCGTACAGCCGCACCGCCCGGTCGTTGTCGCCGAGCACGTGCAGCACCACGCGCGGGTGGCCGGCGACCCGGGCATCGTGCACGGCCTCGGACAGCAGCGACCGTCCGACCCCGCGGGCCTGCACGCCGGGACGCACCGCGAGCAACGACAGGTAGGCGGCGTCCGCCGGGTCCGTCGACCGTCCGGTGCCGGGCGCCGTGACCAGTACGAAGCCATCCACCGCACCGTCCGGTCCGGGCGCCACCAGCCAGGCGACGTGGTCAGCGGCGAACTTCTGCCGGGCGCGCTCCCGGACCGCCGGGTCCTCGGCGACGCCGTCACGGGCCGCCACGGCCGCAGCCCACAGGTCGATGCAGGTGTCGGTCTCCTCCGGGGTCGCAGGACGCACGACCACGGACGACTCGATCACCCGATCAGCCTACGACCGCCCGGCTCCCGATCCTGAACGACGCCCCACGGTGCTCGTCGGGCAGGCGGTCCCCGCGTCCGTGCAGCTTCTGCCGGAGCGAACCCGGCTCGTACTCCTCCGGGTAGGCCCCGCGGGCACGGAGTTCCGGGATCACGAACTCGATGACGTCCTCCCACGTGCCCGGCGTGACCGCGTACGCCAGGTTGAAGCCGTCGACGTCGGTCAGCTCCTGGATCTCCTGCAGCCGGTCGGCGATGGTCGCTCCCCCACCGACCGCCACCGGGCCGAGCCCGCCGATCGCCGTCTGCCGCGCCAGGTCGCGGATCGTCCACTTCGACCCGTCCTCGCCGGTCGCTGCCGCGATGTTCGCCGCCGCCGACTGGATCGCGTTCGACTCGACGTCGCCGAGGGGCTGGTCCGGGTCCCACTGCGACAGGTCGACGCCCATCCAGCCGGAGTTGAGCACCAGCGCACCGAGCTCCGACGCGTACGACAGGTAGTCCTCGTACTTCGCCTGGGCCAGCTCGTCGGTGGCGTCCGTGATCACGGTGAGCAGCGTGTAGACGCGGGCGGCGTACCGGTCGCGACCAGCTGCCTCCAGGGCGTCCCGGACCTTCGCGACGGTCGACGCGAGCTGCTCGACGGTCGGTGCACCCACGAAGACCGCTTCCGCGTTCTCCGCGGCGAAGCGGATGCCGCGCGGCGACGCGCCCGCCTGGTAGATGACGGGCGTGCGCTGCACGGACGGTTCGGACAGGTGGATGCCCGGCACGTCGAAGTGCGTCCCGTGGTGCTCGATCGGGTGCACTTTCGTCGGGTCCGTGAAGACCCCGGCTTCGCGGTCGGCGACGACGGCGTCGTCCTCCCACGAGCCCTCCCACAGCTTGTAGAGGACCTCGAGGTACTCGTCCGCCACGTCGTACCGGTCGTCGTGCGACAGCTGGTCCGTCTGGCCCATGTTGCGTGCGGCGCTCGGCAGGTACCCGGTGACGACGTTCCAGCCGACCCGGCCCTTCGTCAGGTGGTCGAGCGTCGACATGCGTCGGGCGAACGGGTACGGGTGCTCGTACGCGGTGCCGGCCGTGATGCCGAAGCCCAGGTGCTCGGTCACCGACGCCATCGCCGAGACGAGCAGGATCGGGTCGTTCACGGGCACCTGCGACCCGGTGCGGAGCGCGGCCTCGTTCGAGCCGCCGTACACGTCGTAGGTGCCCAGGACGTCGGCGATGAAGATGCCGTCGAACGCGCCGCGCTCGAGCGTCTTCGCCAGGTCGGTCCAGTAGGTCAGGTCGCGGTAGTCCCGCGACCGGTCGCGGGGGTGCCGCCACAGTCCGGAGGACTGGTGCGCGACGCAGTTCATGTCGAACGCGTTGAAGCGGATCTGCCGGTGCTCGCTGCTGGTGGTCACGGGTCGAGACGCTACGTCGGACACCTCGGACCGTCACGGATCGTGACGAAGCGTGACGGTCGGCTCCGGCGACGGCCTGGAGGCCCGCCCCGCGTCCGGCGCACCGCCCGCGCCCGACGCATGGCCGGCTCCGGGGCTCAGGCGCGGTCGTGGAGCGTCACGTGGTAGCCGTCGGGGTCGGCGAACGTGAACGTCCGGCCGAACGGGCCGTCGATCGGCGCCGAGACGATCCGGTGCCCGTCGGCGACCAGCGCGTCGTGGATCGCCTGGACGTCGGTCGCGTGCAGCCAGATCGCGGCACCGATGCCGGGCTGTGCCACCGCGTCGAGGTCCGTGCCGGGGACGATGTCACGCAGGGCGAAGGCGATCGGCGTCGTCTCGAACACGACGGCGTGCGGCGGGCCGGCCTGGGAAGGGACGAGACCGAGGTACCGCTCGTAGAACGCCTGCGAGGCATCGAGGTCGCGGGTCTGCAGGGAGATGAAGTCGGGGCCGGTGACGGGCATGTGGTGCTCCTCAGGTTCGTGTCAGTCTTCTGACACGGGACAACCTATGTCAGACTACTGACATGCGTCAAGACGACACCGGCATCCACCTCGAGACGTCGATCGGCTACCTGCTCAAGGAGACCGCGAGCGCCCTCCGTGCCTCGATGGAAGCCGTGCTGCGCCCACTCGGCATGACGGTGACGCACTACTCCTGCCTCGAACTGCTGGCGCAGCGACCCGGCCTGTCGAACTCCGAGCTCGCGCGCGGCACGTTCGTCACCCGGCAGTCGATGAACGTGCTGCTGCAGACCCTGGAGCGGGACGGCTTCGTCACCCGTGCCACCGAGCCGTCGGTCGGCAAGGCGCTCCCCACGCAGCTGACCGACAGCGGACGACGGAGTCTGGCGCAGGCGAGTGCGGCGATCCGCGGGGTCGAGCAGCGGATGCTCACCGACCTGACCGCGGACCAGCAGACCGAGGCCCGTCAGATCCTGCGGAGCATGGTCGCTTCACTCCGCAGTGCGGTCTGAGCGCTCGCGGGGTTCGTAGGCTGAGCGGATGGACGTCGCACTGCGGGACAGCACCACCGAAGACCTCGAGTGGCTCGTCGAGCTCCGGGCCGTGGTGCTGCGCGACGACCTGATGCGCCTCGGGGTGTTCGACGAGACGCGCGTCCGACAGCGCCTCCGCGACGCGTTCCAGCCGGAGCTGACCCGCATCGTCGTGGTCGACGGCCGCGACGTGGGCTCGATCACCGTGCGCAGCGAGGACGGCGTCCGCTGGGTCGAGCACTTCTACCTCGCGCCCGACGTCCAGGGCCGTGGGGTCGGGTCGACCGTGCTGCGCGCCGTCCTCGACGAGCCCCACGACGGCCCCACGCGGCTCAACGTGCTGGTGGGCAGCCCTGCCCGCCGACTGTACGAACGACACGGCTTCGTGCTCGACACCGACGACGGCGTCGACGTGTTCATGACGCTGCGGGCCGCCGATCGAGCACCCCACGGAGCGCACTGAGCTGCTCGTCGACCACGTCGGCCATCCGGCGCTCGGCCGGTCCGGTGAGCCAGGCCTCGAGGGCCAGGTGGAACAGCATCACGGTCGTCTCGGCGATCACCGCCGCCTCGGACGGGCCGAGCCCGCGGCCGACGAAGGCCTCCCGAACAGCTTCCGTCAGGTCGGCACGCTTCCGGGCGTCGCGCTCCCGGAGCGACGGCTCGGACAGCACCAGCCGCCGCACCGAGCCGACCTCGCCGTGCCGCCCCTCGAACCGCTCGTCGGCGACGGTGCAGAGGCCGTGCACGACGATGTCGAGCGGGTCGATCCCGGTCGGCGCGCCCTCGATGGCAGCCCGGGCGAGGTCGGGGATCTCGTCACCGGCGAAGATCACCTCGCGCTTGTCGGCGAAGTACCGGAAGAAGGTGCGGGTCGTCAGGCCGGCCCGTGCGGTGATCTGCGGCACGGTCGTCGCCTGGTAGCCCTGCTCGGCGAAGAGCTCGAACGCCGCACGCTCGAGTCGCCCTCGGGCATCCGGAGACCAACGCATGTGTCCACAGTAGTGGTGATGACACGTCGTGTCATGGTTGACTGGACGATGACACGTCGTGTCATGACTCACTTCGAGCAAGAGATCGGGACACCATGTCGCCATCGGGCAACGCAGCACTCTGGACCACGTCGACCGGGCGGTTCACCGTCGGGCCCGCACCGGTCCCCCAGCCCGGCCCCGGCGAACTCGTCGTCCGTGCCGAGGCCGTCGCCGTCAACCCGGTCGACGCCGTCGGCGGGCTCTTCCGGCACCTGGTGTTCCCGAAGCTGCGGTTCCCCGCGGTCCTCGGCTCGGACGTCGCCGGCACGGTCGTCGCGATCGGCCCGGACGTCGAGCGCTTCCGCGTGGGCGACCGGGTCGTCGGGCACGCCGCGGGGCAGGAGCAGCACCGGAACAGTGCTGCCGAGGGGGCCTTCCAGCACCAGGTCCTGCTGCTCGAACGCGTGACGACCCCGGTGCCCGACGACCTGTCCGCCGAGCAGGCGGCGGTCCTGCCACTCGCCGTCTCGACCGCAGCGGCCGGTCTCTTCGAACCGGACCAGCTCGCGCTGTCACTGCCGACGGCAGACACGGTCGACCGCGACGGCGTCGTCCTGGTGTGGGGTGCGTCCACGAGCGTCGGTGCCAACGCCGTCCAGCTCGCCCGGGCCGCCGGGTACGCCGTGATCGGCACCGCATCGCCGAAGAACCACGGGTTCGTGCAGGACCTCGGGGCCGAGGCCGTGTTCGACTACCGCGACGACGGTGCCGCACGCCGCATCCTCGACGCACTCGCCGACCGGGAGCTCGCCGGCACCCTCGCCTTCGGTCAGGGTTCGTTGACCCGCACGCTCCCGATCGTCCGGACGGCCACCGGCTCCGGCCGGCTCGCATCCGCGTACCCGACACCGGTGACGACGATCCGTGCGCGGCTCGAGCGCCGACACGGGGTCCACGTCACTGCGATCTGGGGTGGCCGCCCGACGGAGTCCGAGGTCGGCCCCGCGATCTACCGCGACTTCCTGCCCGAGGCGCTCCGCACCGGGCGGTACCGAGCGACGCCGACCGCGTCCGTCGTCGGATCGGGACTCGCCGCGATCCCCGACGCCCTGGCCGGGCTCCGCGCCGGTGTCTCCGCCCGGAAGCTCGTCGTCACGCTCCCCTGAGCCGGTAGCGTCGGCAGCATGACCGATGCCGACGTGCCCGACGACGAGACCTTCAGCTTCACGATGTCGGGCGGTGGCACGCCACGGGGACACCTGCAGGACCCGAGCGCCGTCACGCTGCACCTGGACCCGCGGCTCCTCGGCGACGCCGCCAGGGGCAAGGAGATGTTCGCCCGAGCCATCGACCAGCAGCACGCGGCACTGTCCGCCTACGCCACGGCGCTCCAGGTCGCCGACGGAGACGTGACCGCCTCCGCGGTGCAGGACGCTGCGACCGCACTGCACGAGGCGCTCCAGTTCCTGCCGATCGCCCATACCGTGTACACGGGCGTCGGCTTCCCCACAGCCCGCGTCGGGGACGGCCCCCGCCCGACCTCGCTGCGACCGGATCGCGGCGAGCGCGGCCTCGGCGTCCATCCGGACATGCTCACGGCGATCCACGGCGACACCTCGCAGCGGTGGGAACTCGCGTGCGAAGAGGGCCTCCCCCTCGCCGTCGAGATCGCACTGGCGACCGATCCGGACGAGAACGTGCGGTCGGCCTTCCTCACGGCGACGAGGTCACGAACCGTCGTCCTGCTCATGGAACAGCGAGAGACCGATCCGGGCGTCCTCGACCAGCTCGCCCAGCAGAGCTACGCGAGCCCCGAACGGAAGTTCCCGCTGCGGTTCATGCACCTCGCACCGCGTGAGCTCGACGGGCTCTACGAGCTCCTCGGTCTCGACGAGCAGGCCATCGCGCGCGCGGAGGCCCGCTGGGCGCAGGCGCAGGATCGGAACGAGCGCATCAGCGTCGGTGACGCGCTGCGTGAGATCGGCGTCATCAGCTGATCCGCTTGGCGTACCAGCGGTCCGAGTACGGATCATCGTTGAACGGCGGCACCCGGACGAAACCGAGCCGTTCGTAGAGCGCACAGGCCTCGGCGAGCTCGGCCCGCGTGTCCAGCCGCAGCGACGTGGTCCCGCGGTCTCGGCAGAAGTCCTCCACGTGGCGCAGGAGCGCCGAACCGATGCCTCGGCCGCGGTGTTCCGGCAGTGTGAACACCTTCGTCAGCTCGCCGACGGCACCGACGAAGCGCACGCCGGCGCAGGCGACAGCGGCTTCCCCTTCACTCGCGACGACGAACACCCCGGAGTCACCCTGCAGGTCGTCGTACGGCTCCTCGTCGAGCGCACGGTCGACCTCGGCCGACGTCGCCGCGCGCCCGTACCACCGCGACGCGACCTCGGTCAGGTAGGCCCGCACGATCGCGTCGGCCCGGCCTGCGCCGGGTCGCTCCGTCTCGAAGATCATCGCGCCCCCTGCGTGGCCGCACCCGGCTCAGCGGGACGCGGTCGCCTCGCGCGCGGCGGCTTCCGCCGCGACCCAGGCGAGCATGCCGCACTTGACGCGCATGACGAACTTGGAGACGCCGTGGAAGGCGACGAGGTCCTCGAGGACGTCCTCGTCGGGCTCACCGACGCCGCGTGAGCGCATCATGGTGCGGAACTCCTCGGTCAGTGCGAGGAACTCGGGCACCGTGCGGCCGACGGCCATGTCGGTGAGGACCGATGCCGAGGCCATCGAGATCGAGCAGCCGTCACCCTGCCAGGCGAGCCCGGCGATGCGGTCGGTGCCGGCTTCGAGCCGCAGGCTGACCGTGATCTCGTCGCCGCACGTGGGGTTCCGCTCGAAGTGCGAGGCGTCCGCGTCCGGCATCGCACCGTCGCCGTGCCGCGCCTTCGCGTGGTCGAGGATGACCTGCTGGTACAGGCTGTCGAGGGCGTTCACGCGGTCGCTCCGAAGTAGTCGCGGATCTCGGCGACGGCTGCGAGGAACCGGTCGACGTCGTGCTCGGTCGTGTACACGTACGTGCTGGCACGGCTCGTCGCGACGAGGCCGAGCCGGCGGTGCAGGGGCTGGGCGCAGTGGTGGCCGGAGCGCACGGCGATGCCCTGCGCGTCGAGGTACTGCGAGACGTCGTGGGCGTGCACACCGTCGACGTCGAAGGACACCAGGCCGGAGCGCGGGACACCGGCGGGCGGGCCGACCAGGCGGATGCCGGGCACGGCAGCGAGGCCGACGAGCATCCGGCGGGCGAGGTGCTCCTCGTGGGCGCGGACCCGTTCCATGCCGATGCCCTGCAGGTAGCGCACGGCCTCGGCCAGGGCGACCGCCTGGGACACGGGCTGCGTGCCGGCCTCGAACCGCTCGGGCGCCGGCATGAACTCGGAGCCCTCCATCGTCACGGTGGTGATCATCGAGCCGCCGGTGCGGAACGGCGGCAGGGCGTTGAGCAGCTCGCTCCGTCCCCAGAGCACGCCGATGCCGTTCGGGCCGAGCATCTTGTGCCCGGAGAACGCGGCGAAGTCGACACCGAGCTGCTGCACGTCGAGGGGACGGTGCGGCGCGGACTGGCAGGCGTCGAGCACCACGAGGGCACCGCGGGCGTGGGCGAGGCCGACGACCTGCTCCACGGGGGCGATCATCCCGGTGACGTTCGAGACGTGCGAGAACGCGACGACCCTCGTGCGGTCGGTGATCAGCGCTGCGGCGTCGTCGGCGGTCCAGGTGCCGTCGTCGGCGACCGGGATCCAGCGCAGCGTCGCACCGGTCAGGCCTGCGAGTTCCTGCCACGGGACGAGGTTGGCGTGGTGCTCGGCCTCGGTCACCAGGATCTCGTCGCCGGCGCCGAGCCGGAAGCGTGCGGCGTCGACACCCCCGCGACCGCGGCTGGCGTTGGCCATGCCGTAGGCGACGAGGTTGAGGGCGTCGGTGGCGTTCTCGGTCCAGACGACCTCGGCCGGGGCAGCCGCGCCGATGAACCCGGCGACGGTGGCACGGGCGTCCTCGTAGGCGTCGGTGCTGAGCGCCGCGAGCGTGTGCGCACCGCGGTGGACGGCGGCGTTGTCGTGCTCGAGGAAGCGTCGCTCAGCGTCGAGGACCTGACGCGGGCGTTCCGCCGTCGCCCCGGAGTCCAGGTACGCCAACGGCTGCCCGTTCACGTCCTGCGCGAGGATCGGGAAGTCCTGCTTGATCGCCTCGACCTCGGTCTCGGTGAGCGGCTGGTTCGGCGCCACGACTGTCACGTCTCGTCCTCCTGGTGCTGCTGTCCGGAGCAACCCGTCCATGGTGTCCGTTGTTCCCGACCGCGTCCAGTCGGCACGGTGACGGCCCAGGACCACGCCGGGTCCTGGGCCGTCGCACGTCGTTCGTTACTCGTTGCCGATCTTCTCGTCCGCTGCGTCGCGGGCGCCGTCGATCTTGTCGTCGTACTTGCCGCCCGTGGCCTTCTTGACCGCGTCGGCCACGCCGCCGAGCACCTTGTCGCTGACGTCCTCGGCCTTCTCGCTCTTCAGGGCGTCCTGGACCTTGCCGTCCTTCAGGAACTCCTGGGCCTTCTTCGTGATGTCGTCGAACCCCGCCATCGGCTGCTCCTCGTCTCGGTGCGGAGCCCGTCGCTCCGTCCTGGCGCCGACAGTAGGCCCCTGGGCCGCCGTCCGCACCGGAACGTCCGGGGTCTTCACACCATCTGGGCGCTGCGACGACGGGCGAGGACGTACCCGACGGCGACCGCACCGGACACCGCGAGCAACGAGGGCACGAGGATGTCGGTGCCCTGCTGCGTGAACTCGACGACGAGCACGAGCGCGGTGAACGGTGCGCGCATGGTGGTGGCGAGGAAGGCCGCGGCGCCGACGAACGCGAAGGCCGCCAGGCTCGGGCCGTCCGCCGGCCAGAGCAGCAGCCACGCGCCACCCAGTCCGCCGCCGATCGCCGAACCGATCGCGATCGAGGGCGTCAGCGTGCCACCGACCGCACCAGCGCCGATGGTGGCCGAGGTGGTCACGGTCCGCAGGACACCGAGCAGCAGCAGGAACACCACCGGCGAGAGACCGGCGAACGACGAATCGTCCAGGGCACTGTTCATCGCGACGAGGCCGAGCGCGCGCCCGTTGCCGAGGATCTCCGGGAACGGGATCGCGATGAGCCCGACCATCGCGAACACCAGCGGCAGCACGACGAGCAGGTGCCAGCCCTTCGGCGCGATGCCCTGCAGCCGGTTGGTCAGCTTCACGAACCCGACCCCGGCGAGCCCGAGCACCGGCCCCACGACGATCGCCCAGACCAGCAGCGACGGCGACAGGTGCATCGCGGGCACGTGGTAGAGCACCTCGTCCGGGATCACGAGCCGGGCGGTGATGGCGGCGACGGCACTCGTGGCGAAGGCGGGCAGCGCGGTCGCGAAGCTGATCTCGCCGAGCAGGACCTCGACCGCGAACAGGGCACCGCCGAGGGGCACGTCGTACACGGCGGCGAGGCCGGCCGCGGCACCGCAGGCCACGAGGATCTTCGTCTCGCGCGCCGTCAGCCCCGCACGGCGGGTGACGAGCTGGGCGAGCCAGGCCCCGACCTCGCGCGGCGCGACTTCCTTGCCGATGGACGCCCCGAGCCCCACGGCCAGGATCTGGACGCCGGCGTTCGCGAGCGTCGCCAGGGCGGGCATCCGCTTGCCGCCGACGGCCGCGGTGACCGAGACGATCGAACGACCCCACCGACGGAGCGCCCACCAGGCGAACCCGGTCAGGACCCCGGCGGCGGTGAGCGCGAGGAACCGGTTCAGCCCGGAGGGGGCGTCGGCCGCCTCGAGGTGCCCACCGAACCCGTACCCGAAGGCGACGAACTGGATGAGCTGGAGCGCGAGCCAGACCGCGATGCCGGCGATGCCGCCGGAGACGCCCACCAGGGCGGTGACGACGGCGAGCTTGAGGGCCCAGACCGGGGTCGCGTGTCCGGAGTGCGGCATGACCGGAAGCCTAACGGGCCGGACGCACCCGATGACGGACCGCGACGGGCCCGCCGGACGCGGGGCGGGCCTCCAGGCCGGGTGTCCCGACCACCCGCCGTCAGACGGCCGTCACCCGGAACGGCACCACGCCCTCGGCCGGCATGAGCGGCGGCTGCAGGCCGACGGTGCCGAGCACCCGTCCGCTGAAGACGCGCGGGCCGGACCACCAGTCCGGTCGAACCAGGTCATGACCGGCCCCGATGACCACGGGGTCGACGCGGTACGACGTGTCCGGGTCGAGGTCGCGGAAGGTGACCCGGCCGGTGCCGGACACCTCGGAGCGCCCGATGCTCGCCAGGAAGAAGACCGCCTGCTGCCGGTCCGGCGTGACCGTGCCGTACACGAGCCGCGAGTCGTCGACCTCGTCCGAGCGCACCAGGTCGCCGCCGTGCAGGACTGGGCGGAGCTCCCGGTACAGCGCGATCCACTCGGTGAGCGCCCGGGACTCCTCGGCGGTCGCGCCGGCCAGGTCCCACTCGATGCCGAGGTGCCCGACCAGGGCGGTACCGGCGCGGAAGGCGAGGTCGTGGACCCGACCGGTGGTGTGGTTCCGGCCGCTGGCGATGTGCGAGCCGAGCAGCTCCGGCGGCAGGAGCTGCTGCGTCCACCGGTGCATCTGCTGACGCTCGAGCGGGTCGATGTCGTCGGACACCCACACCCGCGCGGTGTGCTCGATGACGCCGAGGTCGACGCGGCCGCCACCCGACGAGCACGACTCGATCTCGAGCGCGGGGAACCGCTCGCCGAGCGTGGCCATCAACCGGTACGCCGCGAGGGTCTGCTCGTGGACCGCTGCACCGCCACCGGGGAAGCCCGCCTCGACGAGGTCGCGGTTGTGGTCCCACTTGACGTACTCGATGCCGTACTCGCCGATGATCGCCGTCATCCGCTCGAGCACGTACGCGAAGGCCTCGGGGATCGCCAGGTTGAGCACCTGCTGGTCGCGGGAGCGCGCGGGCAGTCGTCCGTCGGCCTGCAGGATCCACTCCGGGTGGGCGCGGGCGAGGTCGCTGTCCTCGTTCACCATCTCGGGTTCGAACCACAGGCCGAACTCCATGCCGAGTGCACGGACGCGGTCGACCAGGGGTCCGAGCCCGTCCGGCCAGACGTCCTCGTCGACGTACCAGTCACCGAGGCCGGCGTGGTCGTCCCGGCGCCCGCGGAACCAGCCGTCGTCGAGCACGTAGCGTTCGACGCCGAGGGCCGCAGCACGCTCGGCGAGGTCGACGAGGCGGGCCAGGTCGTGGTCGAAGTACACGGCCTCCCACACGTTGATCGTCGTCGGGCGCGGCGTCGTCGGGTGCTGCGGGCGGCTGCGGAGCCAGCGGTGGAACCGTCGGGCCTGGTCGTCGAGTCCGTCGCCGTGCGCGAAGTACACCCACGGCCCCTCGTAGGTGGCACCGGTGTCGAGCCGGACCTCGCCGGGCAGCAGGAGTTCGCCGCCGCCGATGACCTGGCGGCCGGTGGCGAGCCGTTCGGCGTGGTGCCGGTGGTTCCCGCTCCACGCGGTGTGGACGCCCCAGACCTGGCCGCGGGCGAAGCCGAAGCCCGGCTCCCCCACCGTCAGCACGGTCGCCGCGTCGGTGCCGGTGCGGCCCTTCCGTCCCTCGCGCTGGTGGGTGCCGACGACGAGTTCCCGGCGCTGCGGGGTCCGTTCCTTGCCCCAGCGGCCGGCGAAGTCCAGGATCTCGCGGGCCCCCGACGGGATCGGCATCGCGAGCGTCAGGTCGTCGACGGTGTAGGCACCGTCGACGGTGTTCGTCACGCTCGCCCGGGCCCGCACGAGCCCGGAGCCGAGCATCTCGACCACCACCCGGATCGTGAGCCCGGCGGTGGTGTCCGCGGCGTCGGCGGTGACCGTGGTGTCCGTGACCGCGAGGGCCGTCACCGTGAACGCCGGCGACCAGTCGGCACCGTCCCGGTGCCCGGCGAGCCCCGGACGGCCGCTCCAGCCCCGGTGCGGTTCGGGCAGTACCGACAGGCGGACGGGGGCGTCCATCTCGTTCGGGGACACCGGGGTGACGTCGGCGTCGGCGAGGGCCGTCAGCGCGGCGGTGTCGAGCGGGCCGAGCGCCGCTCCCCAGTGCACGACGGCGGGGAGCGCGTCGTCGCGGCAGTCGAGGACGAGCGAGACGCCACCGGCGCTCAGGTGGACGAGTTCGTGCGGCATGCGGGCTCCAGTCGGCGTCGTTGCACGTCAGAGCTTTCCGGTCCGGGGCCGTCCGCTGCAAATCCGGCTGCGGCGCGGCTCAGAACCAGCGCTTCACCTTGAACACCACGTACAGGATCGCCGCGAACAGGACCATCGCGACGATCGACAGCGGGTACCCCCACGTCCAGCCGAGTTCGGGCATGTGCGTGAAGTTCATCCCGTAGATCGCGGCGATGAGCGTCGGTGCGAACAGGATCGCCGCCCAGCCGGAGATCTTCTTCGTGTCGTCGTTCTGCTTCTGGGCCGCCAGGGTGGAGTCGACGGTCAGGGCGTTCTGCAGCAGCTGCCGGAAGGTGTCGAGCCGCTCCACCACCCGGATCGAGTGGTCGAGGACGTCGCGGAACCGGCGCTGCATCTCCACCGGCAGGTGGTACTTCTCGGCACCGCGGTGCAGGTTCTCGATGATGTAGACGAGTGGACGCGCTGCACGCTGGAAGTCGACGACCTCGCCGAACAGCTCGTACACCCGGCGGGACACCCCGGCCTCGCCGGAGAACAGCTGGTCCTCGATCTGGTTGATGTCCTCTTCGAGCCCGTCGATCACCGGCACGTAGCCGTCCACGATGGAGTCCATGAGCGCCCAGAGCTGCGCCTGCGGCCCGACCGTCACCAGACCCGGCTTGCCGCTCATCCGCTGCAGTGCCCGGGGAACGGTCTGCTTGCCCCGCGGGTCGGCCTTCACCACGACGAGGAAGAACGTCTCACCGACGAAGGCGTGCACCTCGCCGAACGCCACCTCTTCCTGCTGGTCGTTGTACAGCGCGGGCTTGAGCACCACGAACAGCGTCGATCCGTAGCGCTCGAGCTTCGGTCGCTGGTGCCCCTCGGCGGAGTCCTCGACGGCGAGCTCGTGCAGACCGAGGGCGACCGCGACGTCGCCGAGTTCCTGGGCGTCGGGCTGGTGCAGGACGATGCACGCACTGGCGCCCTGCTCGTCGAGCATCCGGAAGGTGTCGTCGAGGGACGGACTCGCGATCGGGGCGATCCGGTCGATGTAGACGGTGTTCAGTTCGACGCTCACGCGCCCACCGTACGCAGGGTGGCCGGTCTCCGGCCTGGAGGCCCGTGCCGGCTCCGCCACACGCCCCGCGTCCTGCCTGAACGCGCGCTGCACGACCGCCGCCACCGGCCGCCTACGGTGCAGGTCATCAGCATGCTGACGAAAGGGACTGTCATGAAGAGGATCTGGAAGCGCATCGCGGTGGCCGTGAGCGCGGTCGTCGCCGTCATCGGCGCGTACGTGGGGTCGGGCGCTGCCGGCGGCACGCCCATCCAGGACGCCGCCGGTGGCGCCCTGTCGGCGTCCTCGACCGCGATCGCCCCGGACGGCCCGGCCTTCTCGATCTGGAGTGTGGTCTACGCCGGGCTCATCGGCTACGCGGTGCTGCAGCTCTTCCGCACCGCGAACGACGAACGGCACGAGCGGCTGGTGGTGCCGGCGGTGCTCTCCCTGCTGCTCAACGCCGCGTGGATCCTGTCGGTGCAGTTCGGGTTCCTGTGGGCGAGCGAACCGATCATCGTCGCACTGCTCGTCGTGCTGATCTGGACGTTCACGATCCTGCGCCGGACCCCGTCCCGGGGCGTGGTCGAGGCGATCCTGACCGACGGCACGTTCGGGCTGTACCTCGGGTGGGTCTGTGTCGCGACGGCCGCCAACACCGCCGCGGTGCTGACGGCGGCGGGCTTCCGTGGCTTCGGACTCGGACAGGACCCGTGGGGCGTGCTCGTCGCCGCGGTGGCCGGGCTCGTCGGGGTGCTCATCGCGCTGTGGGGCCGGGGACGCCTGGCACCGATGGCCTCGGTCGCGTGGGGCCTGGCGTGGGTCGCGGTGGCCCGGTTCGACGGGCCGCTCGTCTCCGTCCCGACGGCGGTGGCGGCCGTGGTGGCTGCGGCGGCCGTGGTCGTGGTGACCGTGGTGGTGCGGGCCCGCGCCGGCTGGGTCGGCGGCCGTGCCGGTCGGGCGGCGGCTCCGGTGGCGGCCTGACGCGCGACTGCCTGCGCGTCGTTTCGGGCTGAGCGACACCTCACGCAGCGATTGGGCCGTGAGGTGTCGCTCAGCGCGAAGAATCAGCGCGCGGACACGACCAGGCCGTGCGCGGCGGCGACCGCGGCGTTCGTGACCCGGCCGGCGTGCACGTTCAGGCCTCCGGCGAGGGCGGGGTCGGCCTCGAGCGCGGCTTCCCACCCGCGGTCGGCGATCGCGACGGCGTAGGGCAGCGTGGCGTTCGTCAGCGAGATCGTGCTCGTGCGCGGGACGGCGCCGGGCATGTTCGCCACGCAGTAGTACACGGTGTCGTGCACGGCGAACGTGGGGTCGTCGTGGGTCGTCGGGCGGGAACCCTCGAAGCAGCCGCCCTGGTCGATCGCGATGTCGACCAGCACCGAGCCGGGTCGCATGTCGGCGACCATGGCGTCGGTGACGAGCTTGGGAGCCGAGGCCCCGGGGATCAGCACCGAGCCGATGACCAGGTCCGCGTCGCGCAGGGCCTCGGCGATGGCGTGCGCCGACGACCGCAGGGTCGTGACACGCCCGTCGAACCGGGCGTCCAGGGCCCGGAGCCGCGGCAGGCTGATGTCGAACACGGTGACGTCGGCCCCCATGCCGAGCGCCATCGTCGCGGCGTGCTCCCCCGCGACGCCGCCGCCGATGACGACCACGCGGCCCTTCGGCGTGCCGGGGACCCCGCCGAGCAGCAGTCCGCGTCCGCCGTTCGTCCGCATCAGGTGGAACGCGCCGACCTGGGCGGACAGCCGCCCGGCGACCTCGGACATCGGCGACAGCAGGGGCAGCGAGCGGTCCGGCAGCTGCACGGTCTCGTAGGCGATGGCCGTCGCACCCGAGTCGATGAGGGCGTCGGTCAGGGGGCGGTCTGCGGCGAGGTGCAGGTAGGTGAAGAGCACCTGCCCCGGGCGGATCATCGGGTACTCCGACGCGACCGGCTCCTTCACCTTGAGGATCAGCTCGGCGCGTTCCCACACCTCGGCCGCGGTGTCGACGATCGTGGCGCCGGCGGTGCGGTACTCGTCGTCGGTGAACGCCGAACCGGACCCGGCGCCGGCCTGCACCAGGACCTGGTGGCCGTGCGATGCGAGCTCGGCGACACCGGCGGGGGTGGCCGCGACGCGGTACTCGTTGTTCTTGATCTCGGTGGGGACGCCGATGCGCATGCGGACTCCTTCGTGGGCGGTGCGTTCGTCCCGTCCATTCAGCACCGGATTCGCCCACAGCAGCGCTGAGCCGAACATCCGGACAGCGGCAGCGCGATCCGTGTCACGAGATTCGGCGGAACCGTCCGCAGCAGCAGTCGGTCAGTGCCCGCGCAGCGACTCGCTCGGCAGCTCACCGAAGCGGCTGCGGTAGGTCGCCGAGAAGCGACCGAGGTGCCCGAAGCCCCACGTCCGCGCGATCTCGGCCACGGTCGTCTCGTGCAGCGCACCGCCGACCAGGTCCGTCCGGGCGCCGTCGAGCCGCACGCCGCGCAGGAGTTCCCCCGGCGTCTGGTCGAGGTGCCGACGGAGCGACTGCTGCAACCCGCGGGGGCTGAGGCCGGCCGCCGCCGCGATGTCCGGCGTGCCGATCGCTTCACGCGCGTGCTCGTGCACGAACTCGAGCGCCCGGCCCAGGCGGTCGTGCTCGGGGCCGCTGCCGGACACCGACGCACGCCACTTGTTGCGCCGCGGGAACGCACGGATCGCCGCGGTCGCGAACGCCTCGGCGATGTCGTGCTGGACCATCGGGCTCATGGCCTGTTCGACGTCGAGCCAGACGGCCGAGTACTTCCGCACCACCGATCGCCACAGCGCGATGCCGTCGGCGGTCGGGCGGCGCATCGGTTCGAACGCGAAGTCGTCGTCACCGGCGACGGCACGGACGAAGTCGCGGTCGAGCTGCACCAGGTTCAGGGCGATGTCGTGGTGGTGCAGGGCGTACGGCTCGGCGAACGGCAGCACGACCGGCACCCCGGCCTGGAGCTCGAACGTCTCGCCGCCCGTGGTGATCCGGCTCGAACCGCTGCGCAGCCACGCGACCAGGAACTCGTCGTCGACCTGGCTCTCGCTGCGCAGGTCGACCATGAACCGCGACGAGCGCAGGGACATCCGCTCGTCACCGACGCCCGCGAAGTCCCAGTGGGCGTTCTCGTGGGTGCGCCGGACGACGGGAGCACGGAAGTCGTAGTCGCCCGTGAAGAACGCGAGGGCCTGGTCGACGTCACTGCCGACCATCCGCCGGAAGTACCGCGGCCCGGGCCGTTCGAGAGAAAGCACCATGCACCAGAACGTAGGACGGACCACCGACAAACTGCGTCAGATCCCGACTCAGGGCTGCAGGATCGCCTGCCCCACGCTCTCGTCGAGGATCAGGTCCGTGATCAGCCCGGCGGCCAGCGCACCCCGCAGCGACGCCGCCTTCGACCGCCCGGCGACGACGCAGACCCGCCGGGGCGCGCGCTTGATCGTGTCGAGGTCGGGTGCGCCGGCCCGTGCGTTCACGCCGATGTCCTTCCACGAGCCGTCGGACCGGTAGAACACCGTCGAGACGTCCCCGACGACCCCCGCGTGCGTGAGCTCGTCGCGGTCCTCGGGGTCCAGGTACCCGCCGGAGTAGACGTGCGAGGGGACCGGGGCCTGCGGGGCGCCGACACCGAACACGACGAGGTCCATCCGCTCGTGCAGGTCGAGCACGCGGCGGATCGAGCGCTCGCGGAACAGCGCCTCCTTCGTTGCGGGGTCGTCGAAGAACGCCGGCACCGGGAACTGCTGCACGAACGCCCCGTACGCCTCGCCGAACCGCCGCAGGATCTCGGACGCGTAGACGATGCCGGTGGTGCGGGTGTTCGCGGCGCCGTTGATCTGCACGATCGTCGAGCCGTGGGTGGTCTTCGGCACCAGGTACCGGCTGACCGCGCTCACGGTCGAACCCCACGAGATCCCGATCACCATGTTCGACTCGACGTACTGCGTCAGGATCCGGGCGGCGGACAGTGCGACCCGCTCGAGCCGGTCCACGTCGCTCGTGTGGTCCGGCACCGGGACGACGTGCGCGTGTACCCCGAAGCGGGATCGGATGCTCCGGCTCAGCGCGGCGGCCTGGTCCAGGGGCGACCGGATCTGGATGTCGACGAGCCCGGTGTCCCTGGCGTACTTCAGCAGCCGCGACACCGACGAGCGCGAGGTGCTGAGTTCGTCGGCGATCGCGTCCATCGTCAGGTCCTGCAGGTAGTACAGGTGGGCGGCGCGCAGCGCCTGCTGCGTGCGCATGGGCTGAGCCGCGTCACTCATGGTGCTCCGATCTGTCGAACGCAACCATGCACGGACGTGCAGGGCCTCTGCAACCCCGGCCGCGCCTCCAGACCGCCGTGTCGGGCCTGGACGACACGTGTGCTGCACGTTCGTGCACGCGAGTTGCCCGCCCTGTCGAACGAGCGCACGATCGATCCTGACCCCACGAACAGACGAAGGAAGCGACGAACCATGTCGAAGAAGACACAGCCCCGGAACACGGTGACCGCCCTCACCGAGCGCCCGAACGCGCAGGTCCTCGTCGTCGGCGGCGGCATCAACGGCATCGCGACGTTCCGTGACCTCGCACTCCAGGGCGTCGACGTCGCCCTGGTCGAGCGTGGCGACTACGCCTCCGGCGCCTCCGCGGCCTCGAGCCACATGATCCACGGCGGCATCCGCTACCTCGAGAACGGCGAGTTCCGCCTGGTGCGCGAGAGCGTGCAGGAGCGCAACGGCCTGATCCGCATCGCCCCGCACTACGTCAAGCCGCTGCAGACGACCATGCCGATCTTCTCGACGTTCTCCGGCATCATGAACGCCCCGCTGCGCATGCTGACGCACAAGCAGCGCTCCACCAAGGAGCGCGGCGCGATGCTCATCAAGATCGGCATGACGATCTACGACTCCTTCTCGCGCGACGGCGGCTCCGTCCCGAAGCACGTCTTCCGCACCAAGAAGGCGGCGCTCGAGGACATGCCGGCCCTCAACAAGGACCTGAAGTACACGGGCACCTACTACGACGCGAGCGTGCACGAGCCCGAGCGCCTGGCCCTCGACGTCCTCAAGGACGGCCTGGCCGCGGGAGCCGACAAGGCACGCGCCGTCAACTACGTCGAGGCAGCCGGCACCCGCGACGGCGGCGTCCTGCTGCGCGACCGCGAGACCGGCGACGAGTTCGTCTTCACGGCCGACGTCGTGATCAACGCCTCCGGCCCCTGGACCGACCTGACGAACGAGGCGTTCGGCGGCGAGACGAAGTTCATGGGCGGCACGAAGGGCTCGCACATCGTCGTCCACAACGACGAGCTGCTCGAAGCCACCAAGGGCCGCGAGCTGTTCTTCGAGAACGACGACGGCCGCATCGTCCTCATCTACCCGCTCAAGGGCCGGGTGCTCATCGGCACGACCGACATCGACGCCGACCCCGCGAAGCCGGTCACGACGACCGACGAGGAGATCGACTACTTCTTCGGGCTCGTCAAGCACGTGTTCCCGCAGATCGAGGTCACCCGCGACCACATCGTCTACAGCTACTCCGGCATCCGCCCGCTCCCCCGCCACGAGGACACCGCCCCCGGCTTCGTGTCGCGTGACTACCGGATCGTGGACACCCAGATCGCCGGCCTGCCGAAGTCGACCGTGCTGTCGCTCGTCGGCGGCAAGTGGACGACGTTCCGTGCCCTCGCTGCACACCTGTCCACCGAGGCGACGACCAAGCTCGGCATGAGCCGCAAGGTCGACACCACCGGCATGCCGATCGGCGGTGGCAAGGAGTTCCCGACCACCGACGCCCAGCGCGCCCTGTGGATCAAGTCGCACCGCGACGGCCTGGACGAGTCCCTGGTCGAGGGGCTGCTCGAGCGCTACGGCACCCGTGCCGCCGAGGTCGTGGACGTCCTGACCGACGGCCCGGTGGAGCCGCTCGAGTCCGACCCGTCGCTCACCCGCGCCGAGGTCGCCTACTTCGCCCGCCACGAGCAGGCCGTGCACCTGGTGGACGTCGTCCTGCGCCGCACGAACCTGGCGTTCGTCGGTGGGGTCACGATCGACCTGCTCGACGAGCTGGCCGACGTGCTCGCCGGTGCGCTCGGCTGGACGACCGAGGAGCGCGCGGACGAGGTCCAGCGCACGCTCGACGTCCTGCGCGAGTCGCACGGCGTGATCGTGCCGCTGACGTCCGCTTCGGCGCCGACGTCGCAGCTCGCGTAGTCGACGCCCCGACGGACGGACGGGAGGCCCGGTACCAGCTGGTACCGGGCCTCCCGTCCGTTCGGGGTCGCGTTGGCGGCCCGCTGGTCGCGTCAGAAACGCTCGCCGGTGGGGTCGAGCGCCGTGCGGTCGATGAGCTGGTCGCCGCCGACGGGCTCGCCTTCCCAGTCGACCAGGCGCCAGCCGTCGGCGAACGAGCCCTCGAGTTCGACGATGCCGGTGTTCTCCAGGTGGCGCTTTGTGCCGAAGTGGTCGGGGGTGTTCTGCGCAGCTGCGCTCGCCCACGTGCGGATCGCGGCACCGTGACTGACGGCGGCGGCCACCGCCACCCCGGTGGCCTCGATCTGGCGGACGGCATCGTCGTAGCGCTCGAAGAACTCGACGCCGCTCTCGGCGCCGGGCATCCGAGTCGTCCGGTCACCGCCGGACCAGCCGTGCACGGTGGAGATGTAGGTCTGCACGGACACCGTGTCGCTCTTGCCCTGGGTGTCGCCCGCCTCGATCTCGCGGAGGCCCGGCAGCACCACGGGCTCGAGGCCGAGCGAGGCCGCCAGGGGTGCCGCCGTGACCTGCGTGCGGACCATCGACGACACGAACAACCGCTCGATCCCACGGTCGGCGAGCGCTGCGGGCAGGGCGTCGGCCTGCTGCTGCCCGAGCTCGGTCAGTCCTGGTCCGGGCACCACGGCATCGAGGATGCCGTGCACGTTCGCGGGGGTCTGGCCGTGGCGGATGAGCAGCAGTCGCATGCCGCCACCCTACGGACCGCCGCTGACGTCAGCCCTGCCGGGTGTTCCAGCGGGGGTTCTTCTTGTTGATGACGTAGACGCGGCCGCGGCGCCGGACGACCTGGGAGCCGGGGATCTTCTTGAGCGCCTTGAGGGAGTTGCGGACCTTCACGACGAGCCTCCTTGTTGATAACGGTTTTCAGTTACAGTAGCCCACATGCGTGCTGCTGCCATCACCCTCGTCACCGCCCTGCACCAGGTCGACGCCGACCGCGTCGCCGCCCGGATCTCCGACGGGCACCGGATGCACGTCGCCGGGAGCGCCTTCGCCACCGCCCGTGCCGTGGCGGACCGCGCCGACCAGCTCGACCGGCTCTGCGGGCCCGAGGCCGACCACGGGCTCGTCGTCACCCTGCACCCGGGGGCCGATGCCCGCGCCGTCGGCATGCTGCTCGCCAACGCGGCACGGTCCGAGACCGGCGACGACCGGGTGCTCCGGCACGTCGTCGGGGTGCTGCGGGCCGACGACGTCGCACACCTGCTCTGGTCGGACGTCGACGACGCCTTCGTGGCCGCGGACCGGATGGCGGCACTCGTCGAGTACGCGACGGTGATCGCCCTCGACCGCATCGAACCGCTGTCCGGCCGTCGGCGTCGGGCGCTCGTGTCCCTGCTGCACCGGATGGCGCCCCAGGCCGTGATCGTCGCCCTGCCCGCGATCCGGAGCGCCGCCGACCTGCCGGCCTCGAACGGCGGCGCGGCACGGGTGCTCGCCACCGGCGCCGGCTGGATGCGCGCACTGTCGAGCGGCGCGGACACCGGGCGCGACGCCCGCGACGCCCTGGTCTCGATGCGCTACCGGGAGCCGCTGCCGTTCCACCCCGGGCGACTGTCGTCCGTCATCGCCGAGGACCTGTCCGCCGGGGTGAACGGTCGCGTGCTGCGGTCGCGGGGGTTCTTCCGCCTGGCATCGCGGCCGGACCACGTCGGCTCGTGGTCGAGCTTCGGGTCGATGCTCGCGCTCGACCCCACCGCGAACCCGTCGTGGGACGCCGATGCCCCGATCGGGCAGGCGCTGTGGTTCGTCGGCGAGCAGCTCGACGTCCGGGCGATCGAGCGGGCCCTCGACGGGGCGCTGCTCACGCCGTCGGAGCTGCTCGCCGGGCCGGACGTGTGGCGCAGCTGGGCGGACCCGTTCCCGGAGTGGCCCGCGGTGGACCCGGCGTCAGAGCACCGGCACGAGTGAGGGCGCGCGTGGGCACGCACACGTCTCGCGACAGAGCACGAGTCGATCGCCGCGTGCATCGTCGTCTCATGCGCACACATCCGCTGCGTGCGCAGGTTGCGACAGAGCACGAGTCGATCGCCGCGTGCATCGTCGCAGCGCACGCACGCACGGGAGGCGCGGTGCGGGTCGGACCCGCACCGCGCCTCCCGTCCGTGGTCACGTCGAGAGCCGCAGCGTCAACGCGCCGGTGACGCCTCACGCGCAGCGGCGGCCTCGCGCGCAGCGGCAGCCGCGGCGTCCTGCGCGGCGAACGGCAGGTCGCCGAGGTCCAGGTGCGGGTTCGTGTCCTGGGTGAGCACGAGCTCCTTCGCCTCGTCCTCGGTCTCCACGGCCGGCATCGAGCCGGGCAGCGGGCGCTGCGAGGACTCCTTCATGCAGAAGACACCGATCGCGCCGACGACGCTCATCGCCATCAGGAAGTACGCCGGGGCGAGCTCGTCACCCGTCGCGGTGAGCAGCGCCTGCACGATCAGGGGGGTGGTCCCGCCGAACACCGCGATCGCGATGTTGTAGGCGAAGCCCATGCCGCCGTACCGCGTCGACGTCGGGAACAGCGCCGGCAGCGACGCGGCCTGGTTCGACACCCACAGCGCGGTCATCAGCGCGAGCAGCCCGAGGCCGGCGAGCGTCGACCACTGCGCCCCGTGCCCGATCAGCATGAAGGCCGGCACGACGAGCACGACCGTGGTGGCCGCACCGATCCACATCACGACACGGCGGCCGAGGCGGTCGGAGAGCTTGCCGGTCAGCGGGAGCATCACCGCGAGCAGCAGGAGCACCGGGATCGTCAGCAGGGTGCCGTCGATGGCGGAGTAGCCGAGCGAGTCGGTCAGGTACGTCGGCATGTACGAGGTCAGGGCGTAGCCCACGGTGTTCGACGCGGCGACGAGCATGATCGCGATGACGATCGGGCGCCAGTGCTGGCGGACCATCGCGACGACGTTGGCCGGACGCTCACCGTCGAAGGACGCACGGGACTCGCTCGCGGCCTCCTGCGCGGCCTGGGTCGCCTGGAACACCGGCGACTCCTCGATGCGCAGACGGAAGTAGATGGCCACGACACCGATCACACCGGCCGCCAGGAACGGGAAGCGCCAGCCGTAGGCGGTCATCGCCTCGTCGCCCAGGGTGATCTGCAGCACCGACACGACGGTTGCACCGAGCGCGAAGCCCAGGTAGCTGCCGAAGTCGAGGATGCTCGCGAAGAAGCCGCGACGGCGGTCCGGGGCGTACTCGGTGACGAAGGTCGTGGCCCCGGCGTACTCGCCACCGGTCGAGAAGCCCTGCGCGAGCTTCAGCACGACGAGCAGGATCGGACCGAAGACGCCGATGGTGGCGTACGCGGGCAGCGCACCGATCAGGAACGTCGACGCCGCCATCATGATCAGCGTCGTCGCGAGCACCTTCTGGCGGCCGATCTTGTCGCCCAGGCGTCCGAACACGATGCCGCCCAGGGGCCGTGCGATGTACGTCGCCGCGAAGACACCGAGGCTGAACAGGATCTGCACCGAGGGTTCGGCCGTCGGCAGGAAGACCTTCCCCATCGTGACGGCCAGGTAGCCGTACACGCCGACGTCGTACCACTCCATGGTGTTGCCGACGACCATGCCGCTGACGGCTCGTCGCATCATGCTCTTGTCGACCACGGTGACGTCGCTCTCACGCAGCCGTCGGTGTGGTCGGGTGTTGGTACTGCTGGGGTCGGAACCCATGCCTTGCTCCTCGAGAAGATCGGTGGGCCGTCGGGTACCGGCCCAGAACAGCGAGCGACGTTACCGAGCAACCGAAATGTCATTGGCCGGGGATTCTCAGGAACCGGCGTGTCACCCGGACGGGGGTCACGCCCGATCCGCACCAGCTCGCGGAAGGACGGAACTGAGTAACGACGCCGTAACATCGGGCCCGTGGCGATCGAACCCGAGACGAAGAGCTGGACGTGGGTCATCGAGACCGCGTGCCCCGAGTGCGGCTACGACGGCAGCGCCGTGACGATCCGCGACGTGCCGGGCATCATCGACGACAACACCGCAGGGTGGCCCGAGGTCCTCGGACGCGACGACGTCCGGGACCGCCCGGACGACCACACGTGGTCACCGCTCGAGTACGGCGCCCACGTGCGGGACGTGCGCCGCACGCGCTAGACGTGGAGACCACCGGTCGGGAGGCGCGGTGCGGCCCGCCCCGCGCCTCCCGGCCGCAGGCGGTCGCCCCCGGAACCGGGCGTCCCTGCCGGAACCGGGCGTACCTGCCACGAACAAACGACCAGGGATGCCCGGAAGCACCATCCATCGCGCGCGTGATGGGAAGGAACGGTCACTCAGGCGAGTGCGTCGAGCACCGCACGTGCCGTCGCGGCGTCCGTCACCAGCTCGTTGACCAGCCCGCCCCGCACCGCGGCGACGATGCTCGTGACCTTCGCACTGCCCACGGCCACCCCGACGGCGTGCGGAACGGTCGACAGGACCTCGCGCGAGGTCCGCACCATCCGGTCGCTGCCGGGGAACTCGATCGCCGAGCCGTCGGCCGCGTAGAAGTTCAGGCAGACGTCACCGGCGGCCCGGTCGAACGCGGCGTCCTCGACCGGGATGCCCCGGGCCAGCGCGTCGCGGGTGTGGGTCGGCGCACCGATGCCGAGGATCGCGCCCTTCGCCCGGCTCCAGAGTCCGACGACGTGCTGGAACGCCGGGTCCTCGTCGAGGGTGGACCGCATCGCCGGGGACGGCAGCGCCTGGGCGAACAGGAACGCCGGGATCGCGCCGGAGTGCTCCGCGGCCGTCCGGGTGATCTCGTTCGTCTGGAACCACGGCATCGGGTCGGCCTGCCCACCCACGGTCGGCACGAGCTGGACGCCGGGCATGGTCGGCATGCCCGATCGTGCGACGTCGTACACGGTGCGACCGGACGACATCAGGACGGCGTCGCCGGGGACGAGTCCCATGCCCTCGACCGCGGCGGCCAGCGGTGCGGCCAGGTCGGCGCCGAGCGTCGCGGCGTGGGTGACCGCAGCGAGGTGCACCGCGCGGAGCCCGAGCACGACCTGCAGGCGTTCGGCGAGCGCCACGGTCTCGTCCTGGAACGGGTCGACGACCTCGATGCGGACGAGTCCGGCCTTGCGGGCCTCGGCCACGAGCCGCGAGACGGTCGGGCGCGAGACCCCGAGGCGCGAGGCGATCTCGACCTGGGTGGCGTCCTCGAGGTAGTACATCCGCGCCGCCTGGTAGACGGTGTCCAGCGGGAACCGGGTCCGCGACGAGTCGGGACCGGGGCCGGCAGTGCTCTCGGACGACATGGAGCGGGACCCTTCGACTCGATCGGACACCGCGATCGTAGTCCGAGCACGGCTCAGCGGATCGTGAACCCGCCGTCCACACGGAGGTCCGCGCCGTTCACCATCGCGCTCGACTCCCCCGCCAGGAACAGCACGGCCGCGGCGATCTCGTCGGGGGTCGCGAAGCGGCCGGTGGGGATCTCGTCCTGGTGCCGGATGCCGTTCTCGTTCGCCCAGGCAGCACGGCCGAGGTCGGTCAGGACGACGGTCGGCGACACGGTGTTCACGGTGACGCCGCGTCCGCCCCACTCGAGCGCAAGTACCGTCGTCAGGCCGATGACGCCGGCCTTCGACGCGCAGTAGGCGGCGTGCCCGTCGATGCCGACGTGGGCCGCCTGCGACGCGATGTTCACGATCCGCCCGTACCCGGCGTCGAGCATGTGCCGGCCGACGGCCTGCGCCACGCGGAACGTGCCGGTCAGGTTGACGTCGATGGTCTTCGCCCAGGTGTCGGCTGCCAGGTCCTCGGCCGGGGCGAGGGCCGCGATGCCGGCGCAGTTCACCAGCACGTCGACGCCGCCGAAGTGCCGGACGACGTCCGCCACGGTGCGGGTCACCGAGTCGGCGTCGGTCACGTCGCAGGCGAACCCGGCGTGGAGGCTCGTGGCCGCGTCCGCCCCGTCGGCGGCGGTGTCCGGTGCGGCCGTCGACGGCACGGCGGACGTGGGCAGGTCGGCCGCGGCCGACGTGGCACCGTCGGCCCGGACGTCGACGATGGCGACGCGGGCGCCCCGTGCCGCCAGGGCCCGGGCGATCGCGTTGCCGATGCCGGACGCCCCGCCGGTGACCACCGCCGTGCGGCCGCTGAAGTCGTTGGTCAGGTCGATCGTGTCGGGGCCCGGTCGGAGGGCCGCGGCGAAGTCCGTCGTCATGTTCGCTCCCTTGCGTTCGGTGCCGAACGTACCAGAAATTGTGTTCTGGACAAACGTTCTCGAAGGTGTACAGTCATCGCCGAAGCCACCCAACGGAGGAACAGCTCATGTCGACGACGACCGAGAACGCGGCCACGACCGCCCCCACCACGATCCCCACGACGATGCGCGCCGTCGTCGTCCACGGCCCCGGTGACTACCGGCTCGAGGAGCGTCCGGTGCCGACGCCCGGCCCCGGGGAACTCCTGCTCCGCACCGACGCCGTCGGCATCTGTGCGAGCGACCTGAAGTGCTACCACGGCGCCGCGAAGTTCTGGGGCGACGAGAACCGTGCGGCCTGGGCCGAGCGCGACCGCATCCCCGGGCACGAGTTCGTCGGCACGATCGTCGCCGGCGACGACGCCGCCCTGGCCAAGCGCGGCGTCGACCTCGGCGACCGGATCGCCTGCGAGCAGATCGTGCCGTGCTGGGAGTGCCGCTACTGCCTCGAGGGCGCGTACTGGATGTGCAACGTGCACGACATGTTCGGCTTCAAGGGCTACGACGGCGCGATGGCCGAGTACGTCCTCGTGCCCGCCAAGGCACTGACCCACCCGGTGTCGAAGGCCCTGCCCGGCCAGGTCGCCGCGTTCTCCGAGCCGCTGTCGTGCGCCTTCCACGCCGTCGAGCGCGGTGACATCAAGTTCGGCGACACCGTGGTGATCGCCGGCGCCGGCCCGATCGGCCTCTCCGCCATCGCCGGTGCGCGGCAGAAGAACCCGCTCCGGATCATCGCGCTCGACGTGGTCGAGGCGAAGCTCGAGCTGGCCCGCAAGGTCGGTGCCGACCTGACGATCAACATCGCCCAGGAGGACGCGGTCGCCCGGGTCAAGGAGCTCACCGACGGCTACGGGGCCGACGTCTACATCGAGGCGACCGGGCACCCGTCCGCGGTGCCGCAGGGACTGAACCTGCTCCGCAAGCTCGGGACCTTCGTCGAGTACTCGGTGTTCAAGGACGACGTGTCCGTGGACTGGTCGATCATCTCCGACGACAAGGAGCTCGACGTCCGCGGCGCCCACCTCGGCCCGCACACCTGGCCGGCGGCGATCAAGCTGCTCGAGGCCGAGACCCTGCCGATGTCGGAGATCTGCACGCACCAGTTCCCGCTCGAGCAGTTCCAGGAGGCGCTCGACCTGGTCGGCGACTCAGCCGGTGCCAGCGTCAAGGTGTCGATCATCCCGTCCCTGACCGCCCCCACCACGGCCGCGCCGCAGGCCTGACCGACTCCACCAGCAGGGAGAGAACGAGCATGTCAGCGACGACATCACGCGCCACCGGCGCCCGCACGACCACCCCCCGCGCCGAGGGCCGCCTGGACCGGATGGGCATCCCCCGTCCGCTCGCCCTCGGGTTCGTCGCCGTCCTGGTCTTCATGACCGGGAACGGCGTCGAGTCGAACTTCATCACGCCGCACATGGTGGCCGTGCTCGGCAGCCCCGAGGCCACCGTGGCGACGATCGTCACGTTCTACAGCCTGGCCGCACTGATCGGCAGCTACGTCTCGGGCGCCCTGTCCGACCTGGTCGGGCCACGCCGGGTGATGATCCTCGGCTTCGCCGTCTGGGTCGTGTTCGAGGTCCTGTTCCTGCTGGCACTCGGCGCCGGCAGCGTCCCGTTCGCCGCCGTCACGTACGCGTTGCGTGGCTTCGGGTACCCGCTGTTCGCCTTCGCGTTCCTGGTCTGGGTGAACATCACCACCCCGGTCGAACGGAACGGCTCCGCGGTCGGCTGGTTCTACGTCGCCTTCACGGGTGGTCTGCCGACCCTCGGCTCGCTGTTCGCGATCGGTGCGATCCCGGTGTTCGGCGGCGGGACCGTCGGCGAGACCGGGGCCATGGTCGCCTCGATCGCCCTCGTCGTGATCGGGTTCCTCATCATGCTGTTCGGCGTCCGGCTGCCGAACGGGTTCACGCGCATCGCCCCCGCCGGTGAGAGCGCCTGGCAGGTGCTGACGAGCGGCATCCGCCTGACGGTCACGCGGCCGAAGATCCTGATGGGCTTCCTCGTCCGACTCATCAACACCGCACCCGAGTTCGGCATGTTCGTCGTCCTGCCCGCCGTGATCGCGAACGAGCGCGGCTGGGGCCAGAGCCGCTGGCTGCTCATGACGGTCTGCGTCTACGCCACGAACATCCTGGTCAACGCCCTGTTCGGCTGGGTCGGCGACAAGATCGGCTGGCAGCGCACCGTCAAGTGGTTCGGCATCGTCGGCTCCGCCCTCGGGCTCATCGCCTGGTGGTACGTGCCGCAGCTCGTCCCCGCCGGTTCGGACTGGGGCTACGTGCTCTCCGTCGTCGCCGGCTGCGTGTTCGGCTGCCTGCTCGCCGGGTTCGTGCCGATGGGCGCGATCATGCCGGCGCTCGCTCCCGAGCACAAGGGCGCCGCCATGGCGATGTACACCACGGCCGCCGGCGGTGCCGCGTTCCTCGGCACCGGTGTCGTCGCCGCGGTCTTCGCCCTGGGCGGCGGTGGCCAGGCCGCCACGTGGACGTTCGTCGGCCTGTACGCCTGCGCGTTCGTGATGATCCACTTCCTCAAGGTCCCGCAGGGCGACCGAGGACACTGAGATCCGGGCGACGACGGTCGTCCCGTCGTCGCCCGGTGCACCACCCCACCACCACCTCCGGAGGACCCGCACCATGACCACGATCCACGACGACCCGGACGAGTTCGCCGAAGACCAACTGAGCGGCTGGCTCGCGCTCTACGCCGACCGGGTCCGCGGCGTCCACGGCGGCGTCGTGACCCTGACCACCGAGGGGGCCGCACCGCAGGTCGCCGTCGTCGTCGGGGGTGGCTCCGGCCACTACCCCGCGTTCTGCGGCGTCGTCGGCCCGGGCTTCGCCACCGGCGCCGTCGTCGGCAACGTCTTCACCTCGCCGTCGACCGCGCAGGTCTACTCGGTCGCCAAGGCCGCCGACCAGGGCCGCGGTGTCGTGCTGTCGTTCGGCAACTACGCCGGTGACACCATGAACTTCGGGCTCGCGGCCGAGCGGCTGCGTGCCGAGGGCATCGACACCCGCATCGTCGTGGTCACCGACGACATCGCCAGTGCCGACGACGAGACGAAGCGCCGCGGCATCGCCGGTGACTTCTCCGTCTTCAAGGCGATGGGCGCCGCCGCTGCCGAGGGCGCCGACCTCGACGAGGTCGAACGGATCGGCCGGGCGTCGAACGCCGCCACCCGCACCATCGGCGTCGCGTTCTCCGGCTGCACCATGCCCGGCGCGACCGAACCGCTGTTCACCGTCCCCGACGGCCACCTCGGCCTGGGGCTCGGCATCCACGGCGAGCCGGGCATCCAGGACGTCCCGCTGCTCCGTGCGACGGACCTGGCGTCGCTGCTCGCCGAACGACTGCTCGCCGACCGCCCCGCGACGGCCGGCACCCGGGTCGCCCCGATCCTCAACGGGCTCGGTGACACCAAGTACGAGGAGCTCTTCCTGCTCTGGGGCCGGGTGCTGCCGCTGCTGCAGGACGCCGGGCTCGAGGTCGTCGAACCCGAGGTCGGCGAACTCGTCACGAGCCTCGACATGGGCGGCTGCTCGCTGACGCTGCAGTGGCTCGACGACGAACTCGAACGGCTCTGGCGCGCCGACGCCTACACGCCCGCGTACCGCAAGGTGGCGGCACCGGTCGCGGCGCTGGTGCCGGCCGATGCGGTGGACGCCGCCGAGGACGAGGCGACGGTCGTGCCGGAGGCGACCGATGCCTCCCGGCAGGCCGCGCAGACGGCGCGAGCCGCCGTCGAGGCGATGGACGCGCTCCTGCGCGAGCACGAGGAGACGCTCGGCCGCATCGACGCGGTCGCCGGGGACGGCGACCACGGCCGCGGCATGGTCAAGGGGATCGGTGCGGCGCGCAAGGCGGTCGACGGGCTCGGCCCGGAGGCCGGGGTCGCCTTCGTCCTCGGACGCGCCGGTGATGCGTGGGCCGCGTTCGCGGGCGGCACCTCCGGTGTCCTGTGGGGCGCCGCACTCGAGGCGTTCGGCCGCTCCCTCGGCGACGACCGCGAGTCGTACCAGGCAGCCGACGTCGTCGACGCGGCGCAGGCCTTCGCCGACTCGATCGTCCACCTGGGCGGGGCGTCGCGCGGTGACAAGACACTGCTCGACGCACTGCTGCCGTTCGTGGAGCAGTTGCGTTCCTCGGTCGAAGCTGGTCAGCCACTCGCCGGAGCGTGGCAAGCTGCAGCGGAAGTCGCTCGGGACGAGGCCGACAAGACCGCCGACCTCACGCCGAAGGTCGGACGGGCCAGGCCGCTGGCCGAGAAGAGCCTGGGGACACCCGACGCGGGTGCCACCTCGATGGGGATGATCCTCACGCGGATCGGCGAGGTCCTCGCCGCCCGTGCTGACAAGGAAGGAACACACGCATGACGTACCGTCTCGTGATCGGGTCCGACGACGCCGGGTTCGACTACAAGGAGATCATCAAGGCCGACCTGCTCGCCGACGACCGGGTGTCGGACGTCACCGACGTCGGCGTCGACGCGGACGGCCACACCGCCTACCCCCACGTCGCCGTGGACGCTGCGCGCCTGGTGGCGAACGGCGAGGCCGACCGGGCGATCCTGATCTGCGGCACCGGCCTCGGTGTGGCGATCAGCGCCAACAAGGTGCCGGGCATCCGTGCCGTCACCGCGCACGATTCGTACAGCGTGGAGCGCTCGATCCTGTCGAACGACGCCCAGGTGCTCTGCATGGGGCAGCGCGTCGTCGGCGTCGAGCTCGCCCGTCGGCTGGCGAAGGAGTGGCTCGGCTACGAGTTCGACCGTTCCAGTGCCAGCGCTTCGAAGGTGCAGGCGATCTGCGAGTACGACGGCAGCGCTCCCGCCGGGGTCGACGCGCAGGCGTAGGCAGGGTTCCGCACGACACCGGTGTTCGCGCACTGAACACGCCCATTCGGGTGTTCGGCACGCGAACACCGGTGTTCCGCGGAGCGGCGCCGCCGCCGATCAGCCCCGCGCGGCCAAGCGGTGCACGACGGCCTTCGTCGCCTCGTACAGGTCGCGGTAGTCGCGGTACCCCGCCTCGTACGCCGCCGTCGCCTCGGGGTCCGGCTCGATCACCGTCGCCGGCGGGTTCCACGCACCGATGTCCACGGTGTCGCCCGGCCCCGCGACGAGTTCGGCCGCCAGGAACGCCGAGCCGAAGCACGCACCGATCGTCACGCTCGGCACCGTCTGCCGCAGCCCGGTGACGTCCGACACGATCGTGGGCCACAGCCGTCCGAGCAGCCCGCCGCCAGCCCCGACGAGTTCGCGGACCTCGACCCCCGCGTCGCCGAGGGCCTCGAGGTGGTGCCGTACCGCGTACGCCGTCGCCTCGAGCGTCGCCCGGTAGATGTCGCCGCGCGTGTGCCGGACTGTCAACCCCGCGAGCACGCCGCGAGCGTCCGGGTCGGCGATCGGCGTCCGTTCCCCCGCGAAGTACGGCAGCATCAGCAGCCCGTTCGCCCCGATGCCGGAGCACCGCGCTTCCTCGAGCATGGTCGACCACTCGCCGTCGACCAGCCGTCGCAGCCAGTCCGTGATCGCCCCGGAGGTCGCCATCCCACCGGACACGCTCGGCTGCCCCGGGTGCGTGCCGACGGTCGTCCACATGCCCGGCACCGACGTGGGTTCGGCCGTCGGCACGATCATGAACATCGTGGTGCCGTACTGCAGGAACATCCGGCCCGGCACGGACTCGCCGACGCTCACGCCCTCGGCCCAGGCGTCGATGGTCCCGGCCGTCACGGGGATGCCGGCCGGGAGGCCCGTGGCCGCGGCCGCCTCGGGCGTCACGACGCCCGCCTGGTCGCCGGACCACAGCAGGCGCGGCATCGCGAGACCGGGTGCCAGTCGGTCGCACCACTCCGGGATCCAGGCGTTCGCGTGCACGTCGTAGAGGGGTGTCGTCTGACTGGCCGAGTGGTGGTCGAGGACGTACTCCCCCGTCAGCCGTTCGACCACGCGGGACGACGGCATCGTGAACCGGGCGGCCCGCGCCCAGACGTCGGGTTCGTGCCGCGCGAGCCAGGCGAGCTTCACGCCGGCGGCCTGCGTGCTCAGGGCGGACCCGCAGCGGGCGCGGATCGCCCCCTCGCCGCCGAGCTCCGCCGTGACGTCGTCGAGCAGCGTCGCCGTCCGGGTGTCGATGCCGTACAGGATCGCCGGACCGAGCGGCGAACCGTCGACGTCGGTCAGCAGCGCGCACGGTCCGATGCCGCTCACGCCGACCGCCTGCACCTCGACGTCGGGCACACGGTCGAGCAGGGAGCGGGTGAGCGACGTGAACTCCTCCCACCAGACGTCGGAGTCCATCTCGACCAGGCCCTGCTCGGGGCGGTCGACCTCGTGGCGACGGCTCACCTCGGCGAGCACGGTGCCGTCGAACCGGGCCAGCAACGCCTTCGTGCTCGACGTCCCGATGTCCAGACCGAGCACCGCGCGCATGCCGCCTCCTTCGCCGCCACACGACCGCCGCCGGTCGCCCCACGAGTCTACGAGCGACGCCCAGCTGCCTGTCGGGGGCCGGACGTACGGTACCCACGACTCGAATGCTCCACGAGGGGAACCCGATGAAGAAGTCAGCCTGGCTGCCAGCCGTCATCGCACCGGTCGTCGTCGCCGGCGCCGTGGCCGCGCCGATGATCGCGAACGCCGCGAACGACCCGATCGCGGGGACGAACCCCACTGCGGCGGCCGTCATCGCCAGCATCGCGAAGTCGTCGGACGCCCAGTACTCGGGCAAGCTCTCGCAGACGAGCGCGCTCGGGCTCCCCGAACTGCCCACCGGGTCCGGCGGCTCCTCGGTGGAAGGCGACGCCTCCGACGTGCTCGGACTCCTCACCGCGTCGCACACCGCCCGTGTCTACGTCGACGGCCCCGACAAGCAGCGCGTCCAGCTGACGCAGCAGCTCGCCGAGCAGGACGTCGTCCGGAACGGCTCCGACGTCTGGACCTGGGACTCGAAGGAGCGCACCGCCACGCACGTGACGCTGCCGAGCGACACCGCGAAGGACCCGCAGGACGGCACGGCGACCCCGGCCGACATCGCGGAGCAGGCCATCGACGCCATCACCCCGACCACCACCGTGTCGAAGCCGACCCAGGTCAGCGTCGCCGGCCACGACGCCTGGCAGATCACCCTGACCCCGAAGTCGTCCGACACCCTCGTCGGAGCCGTCCGGTTGGCCGTCGACCAGCAGACCGGGCTCCCGCTCCGTGCGAGCGTCCAGGCCGCCGGCGCGGACCAGCCCGCGGTGCAGGTCGGGTTCACCAGCCTCGACTACGGCGCCCCGGCAGCCCGGCTCTTCGACTTCACCCCGCCGTCGAACGCGAAGGTGACGGAGAAGGACCTGTCCGACGCCGGCACCCACACGAAGGGCGAGCACGGCGACCGCCGTGGCACCCCGAGCGGTGACGAGCCGACCTTCACGGGCACGGGCTGGGGCACCATCGCCGAGCTCCCCACGGGCACCGCCGACCAGTCCGGGCTCGACGGGGACGCCTCGGGCCTGCTCGACCAGCTGACGAAGCCCGTCGACGGCGGCCGCGCGGTGCAGACGTCGCTCGTGTCGGTCTACCTGACCGACGACGGCCGCGTCTTCGCGGGCGCCGTGCCGGTGGCCTCCCTGGTCGACGCCGCGAAGTGAGCACGGACGACCGCCAGGTGAGCACGGCCGGGCCGGCGCCCGACCTGGCGATCCGCACCACGGGCCTCCAGAAGGTGTTCCGCAAGCAGCGCGCGGTCGACGGCATCGACCTGGCGGTGCCGCGCGGCGCGGTGTTCGGGTTCCTCGGGCCGAACGGTTCCGGCAAGACCACCACCATCCGGATGCTGCTCGGTCTGTCGAGCGCGAGCGGCGGCACCATCGAACTGCTCGGTGAACCGATGCCGAAGGCGCTGCACGACGTCCTGCCCCGCGTCGGCGCGCTCGTCGAGGGGCCGGCCTTCTACCCGTACCTGTCCGGTCGGGCGAACCTGCAGCGCTTCGACGCGGCCGACCCCACGTCCGACCCGCGCACCCGCAAGGCCCGCGTCGCCCGTGCCCTCGACCGCGTCGGGCTGACCCACGCCGCCGACAAGAAGGCGCACGCGTACTCCCTCGGCATGAAGCAGCGGCTCGGCCTGGCGAACGCCCTGCTGTCGCCGCGTGACCTGCTGGTGCTCGACGAGCCGACCAACGGCCTCGACCCGCAGGGCACGCGCGAGGTCCGCAACCTGATCCGGTCCCTGGCCGACGACGGCACGACGGTGTTCGTGTCGAGCCACCTGCTGGCCGAGATCGAACAGGTCTGCACGCACGCGGCCGTCATGCGGACGGGCAAGATCGTCGCGCAGGGCCCCCTCGACGAGCTGCGCGCAGCCGGCGCCCGGACCGTGACCGTGCGGACGCCCGACGTCGGCCAGGCCGGCACCGTCCTCACGCGGCTCGGGCTGACTCCTCGGCACGACGGCGGGGCCGACGTGCTCGTGGCCGACCTGCCGAACGAGCTGCTGCCCGAGACAATCACCGCCGAACTCGTGCGCGCCGACGTCCGGGTCCGTGGCCTGGACGTCGGCGGTGGCACCCTCGAGGACCTGTTCGTCGCACTCACCGGAGAGGGATTCGATGTCGCAGCCTGACGTGGCCGTGCGGGAGGTGCCCGTGCGCCGTCGGCAGCGCACGTTCGCACTGCTCGGTTCGGAGCTCGCGCTGGTGTTCCGGCGACGCCGCACCTGGGCGATGCTCGGAGCGCTGGCGCTCGTGCCGATCCTGATCGCGGTCGCCGTGCGGCTGACCACCGACGGCGACGACGGCGGGCCGGCGTTCCTCGGCGACATCACCAACAACGGGCTGTTCGTGGCGTTCACCGCGCTGACCGTGTCGATCCCGCTGTTCCTGCCGCTCACCGTGGGTGTGGTGGCCGGGGACACCGTCGCGGGCGAGGCCAGCCACGGCACGATCCGCTACCTGCTCGTCGCACCGACCGGCCGGGTGCGGTTCGTCCTGGTGAAGTTCGTCGGCGCCGTCGCGTTCTGCCTGGCCGCCACGCTGCTGGTCGTGCTGGTCGGCGCCGCGATCGGTGCCGTGCTGTTCCCGATCGGGCCGGTCACGCTGCTGTCCGGCACGCAGGTCGACGGCTGGTCGTACGCCGGCCGGGCCCTGCTGCTCGCGCTGTACGTCGCGATGTCGATGCTCGGGCTCGTGGCGATCGGCATGTTCGCCTCGACCCTGACGAACGTGCCGGTCGGGGCGATGGCGGCGACGGTCGTGCTCGCCGGGGCGTCGCAGGTGCTCGACCAGCTCCCCCAGCTCGACTGGCTGCACCCGTACCTGTTCTCGCACCAGTGGCTCGGCTTCGGCGACCTGCTGCGCGACCCGATCTCGTTCGACTCGTTCGGGTCGAACGCGGTGCTGCAGCTCGGGTACGTCGTGGTGTTCGGAGCGCTGGCGTACAGCCGGTTCGCCTCGAAGGACATCCTGAGCTGACGCGGACGGGGCCCGGCACGAAGGTGCCGGGCCCCGGCAACGCTCAGCTCGCTCAGCTCGCTCAGCTCGCGGGCGAGGCCGATCCGCCGGCCATCGTCTCCGTTTCGGTCCCCCGCGCGTCGGCGTACCGGTCGCGCAGGTCACGCGCCTTCTCGGAGCGGTACCAGTCGAGCCGCGCCCCGGTCTCCACGGTCTGCATCCCGATGACGACCTTGCCGCGGGACTTCATCTCGGCCAGGTCCTCGTACGCCTCGACGATGTACTCGAACGGGTAGAAGCCCGAGATCAGGACCTGCACGCGACGGTCCTGCACGGCCTTCGCCAGCAGGGTCAGCAGCTCGCGGGTCTCCTCGTCCTCGGCGGGCGCGCGGAGGAACCGGACCTCGATGTCCCGGCGTTCCTCGGACGACACGAACCGCTCCTGCCCGACGCCGAGGCGCTCGGCCAGCAGCTCGGCGTTGCTCTCGCCGTGGTTGTCGATGAACGCGGTGATGGGCCGTCCGTCGGCGATGTCGCGGATGCGGTCCTCCTCGCCCTCGCCGTACGCGACGGGCAGCGTCCCGATCTGTCGCAGGTAGTCGTGGTTGCGCGGGCTGCCCAGGGCGATCACGGTCGCGCCGGCGTCGTGCGCCAACTGGCACTCGATGTGCCCGACGCCACCCGCCGCGGCCGAGATGACGACGGTGTCCTGCGGTCCGAGCCGCAGCGACCGGACGATCGACACCGCCGTGCAGCCCGCCAGGTACAGGCCGCCGGCGACCTCCCACCCGACGTGCTCCGGCTTCTTGATGACGGCGCCGCGCGGCACCGCGATCCAGGTGGCGTGGGCGCCGCCGGTCGGCGCGTGCCCCATCACCTCGTCGCCGATGCGCAGGTCCTTCACGCCGTCGCCACGCGCGCGGACGATGCCGGCGAAGTCGACGCCCTGGTGTGCGGGGAACTCGAGGTCGACGTGGTCGCGGAGCTTCCCCTCGCGCAGGAACCGCTCGATGTGGTTCAGGCCCGCGGCCACGATCTCGACGACGATCTCGCCCGGACCTGCCGTGGGCTTCTCCTGGGGGACGAGCTCGACGACGTCGAAGTCTCCGTACCGGTCGTACTGCACTGCACTGCCGACTCGCATGGGTGCTCCTTCGCTCAGGTGTGCGTCCGTGCTACTCGGTGTTCCCGCATGCAACCCGAAGACGCGGGGTACCGCGGCTGTGGACGCGACCAGACGACGGACGGGAGGCCCGTGGCGGCCCCGCCACGGGCCTCCCGTCCGTCCTGACGCGCGTGCACCGCTCGCAACGGCCGGGCGCGGCGCCTGCTGGCGCTCGGATCAGTGCTTGCCGGCGGCCGCGATGACGGACCGGACCGTCTCGGCGTCGAGGTGGAAGGCCTGCGGGTCGGCGGCCCCGCGCGGTACGCGGACCGGTGTGGACCAGACCGAGCCGTCCGCGGCGACGTCGACGACGAGTGCGCCGCTGTCGACGACGGCGGACTCTTCGTCGTAGGGGCCGACGACGTCGGTGTCGTTCGCGACGCCGGGGGCGACGAGGACCGGGACGCCGGCGAGCGACCCGGCGAAGTGGTGGTGGTAGTGGCCGCCGAGGACGACGCGGACGTCGGAACCGCGGATGACGTCGGCGAGCGCCTCGGGGTTCTGCAGGCGGAGTGCCTCGTGCAGCTCGGTCGGGGCGGGCAGCGGTGGGTGGTGCAGCACGACGACGGTGCCGTGCGGGGCGTCGGTTGCGCCGTCCGCGTCGGCGAGGGCCGTGCGCAGGTGCTCGAGCGCCGTGTCGCTGAGCTCGCCGTACCCGGCACCCGGCACGCTCGTGTCGACGGTCACGATCCGGCAACCGGCCACGACCGACTGCCCGGAGACCGGGACCGTCGGCGGCAGGTACTCCATGGTGTGCACGAGCGCCGCGCCGCCCTCGCCCAGGACGTGCCCGTTGGTCAGGACCTGACGGAAGCCCTCGCGCAGGTCGTGGTTGCCGGGTACCGCGACGAGGGCTGCACCGTGCCGTTGCGCCCAGCCGCCGACGCGGTCCCGCACGGTGGCGTAGGACTCGGGACTGCCGTCCTCGGAGACGTCGCCGGAGACCACCACCAGCCCGATGCCGGGGACGTCGTCGACGTGGGCGAGCAGCCGTTCGAGCGCGACCGTGGTGTCGACCGCGCCCTGGTGCAGGGCCCCGTCGCCGGTCAGGTGGGTGTCGGAGAGGTGGAGGATGCGGAGGGTCCCGGCTGCTGGCGGCTGCATGCGTCCACGGTAGCCACGGCCCCCGTCAGTCCGGTGCGGCGGCCACGGCAGATCGTCTCTGCCCTCGATCGATCCGGAGACGTAGGATGTCTGCATGACCTCGACGGACGACCAGCACCGGATCGACCCCGCCACCGGGGCACCGGCACCCGCGACCGGACCTGCGTCCGCCGCTCGCACGCGGGTCAAGCGGCAGCTGCCGACGGTGCGGGACCTCGCGCCGCTCATGCAGTTCAAGAAGCCGTCGCTGCCGGGTCGGCGTCAGCGCCTCGAACAGGCCTTGACGATCTGGGACCTGCGGGACATCGCCGCCCGCCGTACCCCGAAGGCCGCGTTCGACTACACCGAGGGCGCGGCCGATGCGGAGATCTCGCTCGCCCGTGCGCGGCAGGCGTTCGAGGACATCGAGTTCACCCCGGCGATCCTGCGGGACGTGTCGAAGGTGGACACCTCGCGTCAGGTGCTCGGGGCGCCGGTGTCGTACCCGTTCGGCATCGCGCCGACGGGCTTCACGCGGATGATGCAGACCGAGGGCGAGCGGGCCGGAGCCCGGGGGGCCGGGCGAGCGGGCATCCCGTTCTCGCTGTCCACGATGGGCACCACCGCGATCGAGGACGTCCGCGACGCCAACCCGCACGGCCGCAACTGGTTCCAGCTGTACATGTGGAAGGACCGCGAGAAGTCGATGGCGCTGGTCTCCCGGGCCCAGCAGGCCGGGTTCGACACGCTCCTGGTCACCGTGGACGTCCCCGTCGCGGGTGCGCGGCTGCGGGACAAGCGGAACGGGTTCTCGATCCCGCCGCAGTTGAGCGCTCGGACCGTGGTGAACGCCATCCCGCGGCCGTGGTGGTGGTTCGACTTCCTGACCACCGAGCCGCTGGCGTTCGCGTCGCTCGACCGCTGGTCCGGCACCGTCGGCGAGCTCCTCGACCACATGTTCGACCCGACGGTCACCTACGAGGACCTCGCCTGGATCCGCGACCAGTGGCAGGGCAAGGTCGTCGTCAAGGGCGTGCAGTCCCTGGCGGACGCGAAGCGCCTCGCCGACCTGGGGGTCGACGGGATCACGCTGTCGAACCACGGCGGCCGGCAGCTCGACCGCGCCCCGGTGCCCTTCCACCTGCTGCCCTCCGTGGTCAAGGAAGTCGGCAACGACACCGAGGTGCACCTCGACACGGGCATCATGTCCGGCGCCGACATCGTCGCCGCCGTGGCCCTCGGCGCGACGTTCACGATGGTCGGCCGTGCCTACCTGTACGGGCTGATGGCCGGCGGCGAGGCCGGGGTGGACCGGATGATCCAGATCCTGTCCGAGCAGATCGAGCGGACCATGCGGCTGCTCGGGGTGGCATCGCTCGACGAGCTCGAGCCGGGACACGTGACGCAGCTGCAGCGCCTGCAGCCGATCCCCCGGGCCTGATCGCGCGTTCGACTGCGGCCACCGGATGTTCGTCGGTCGATTTCCGTGACACCCCCCGAACGGGTCACAGATGATGCAAGATGTGCGTGGACGCCTCAACGAAACCCTCGGCACCCGGCCGGCTGGTGCGTCCGTCCCTCCCCGCATCCTGCGCCCGAGCATCCACGAGGAGCCCGACATCTCGACCCGAAGCACGTGCACGCCGCCGCGCGGCACGACCCCACGACACCCGTCCACTTCCCGGTCCACGACCGCCTCTGCGCCCACCGACGGGCGCACCCGATGATCCGCTACCGCGCGATCCTGGCGGCCGCGACCGCCGGCGCCCTGGTCCTCGGCGTCCCGACCGCCGCTTCCGCCCGCACCTGGTGGGGCTGGGACGGGGAGCGCCACCGGCACCACGCCCCGGTGGACCCCACCCCGACGCCGGCCCCGGCCCCGGCCCCGGACGAGACGGAGGCCCCGGCCCCCACCGACGAGTGGACCCCGGAGGCGGAGCCCACGCAGGACTCCGCGCCGGTCGAGGACACCGCGCCCGTCGTCGAACCCGAACCCGCGTCCGCGCCCGCGCCCGATGCGGAACCCGGAGTGGACGCTGCCCCGGACGCCAACGCCTCCCCCGCAGACCTGTCCGCACTCGCGCCCGACGCCCCGTTCGTCGAGGACTTCACCACCAACGCCGTCACCGGCCTGGTCCAGTCGCTCTACCCGCAGTCGTGGCACCCGTACCCCGACGGCACCTCGGACATCTACGCGCCGAGCAAGACCGTCTCGGTCCACGACGGCGTGATGGACGTCGCCCTCGGCACCGGTGCCGGAGCGGCCGGCACCTTCGGTTCCTCCGACGGCGCCTGGGACCACGTCGGCGGCTCGTTCTCGGTGCGCGCGAAGGCGACCGGCGGCGACGGCAACGGCGCGGCCTTCATGCTGTGGCCGACGTCGAACGTGTGGTCCGACGGCGAGATCGACTTCCCCGAGGGCAACTTCGAGGACAGCCCCTCGGCGTTCCACCACTCGATGACCCCGGGCAAGGAGTCCGACCGGGTCCAGGTCGGCACCGGTGTCTCGTGGCGCGAGTGGCACACGTACAAGGTGGACTGGGTGCCCGGTGAATCCGTGACCTACAGCGTCGACGGCACGGTCCTCGACACCGTCACGGACGACGTGCCGACCACCCCGCACCGCTTCATGTTCCAGGTCGGCAACTGGGGCGAGCAGGGCAACCTGCTCATCGACTGGGTCTCGACGACCGAGTAGCGTCCGCAGGCCGCACCACGACGGACGGGAGGCCCGGTGCCAGCTGGCACCGGGCCTCCCGTCCGTCTGCGTGGTCGCGTCTGCTTGCCGCAGCGCGCCCTGCGGAGCCTGTGGGCTAGGGCTTCTCGTCGACCAGGGCGATGAAACGGCTGCCGATGCCCTCGACCTCGCGCCGCGTCAGCCCGGCGGTGGGCTCGGGCGCCTGGTACGGGGCGTGGTAGTCGCACATCAGGTAGTCCCACTCGGGCCACCACTTCTTCGGACGTGCCTCTTCGTCGAAGCCGCAGACCACGCACTCCAGACGGACCCAGACCTTCTTGGTGCCGGTGCGGTTGGCGCGGGACTGCACGAGCCAGGCGGGCGGGTCCTGCTCGATCGCGTCGAGCTCCGCTTCGCTCAGGCGCGACGGGATGCCGTGGCGGGTCGCCATCTCGAGGGGGATGTCGAGCCGGACGGCGGCTTCGCGGCGGGAGAGCATCCGTCCAGGGTAGGTCCTGCGGCGACCGCTCCCGCGCGCGGACTTCCGTCGACCGGTCGGTCCGTGTATGGTCTGGATCACTGAGGTAAAAGGCGCCGCGATCTGCGACGCACCAGCACGCGGCATCGAACGAGTCGCCACTTCTTCCCTCGAAGGAGTGCGCCATCGTGTCCCCCAGTTCCCCTCGCAGCCCCGGGCACGTGCCCGCCGGTGGCCTGTCTCCTCGTCTGCGCGACGCATGGATCGCCCTCGCCGGACTGTCGGCGGTGTTCCTGTTCGAGATGCTCGACAACTCCGTGCTAAACGTCGCCCTGCCCACGATCGGTCGCGACCTGGGCTCGTCGACGACGGGCCTGCAGTGGGTCTCGGGTGCCTACTCGGTCGCCTTCGGCGGGCTGATGCTCCTGTTCGGCGCCGTCGCCGACCGCATCGGTCGCCGCCGGGTCATGCTCGCCGGGCTCGTCCTGCTGGCCCTGGCGAGCCTCGCCACGGCGGTGGTCACGTCGACCGAGCAACTGATCGCCGTGCGGGTCGCGATGGGCGTCGCTGCGGCGATGACGACGCCCGGGTCGATGGCGCTGGCGTTCCGGCTCTTCGACGACGAAGGGCTCCGGGTCCGGGCGCTCACCGTCATCTCGACGGCTGGACTCGTGGGTCTGGCCATCGGGCCGACCGTCGGCGGGTTCGTGCTCGCCGTCGCGCCGTGGCAGGTGCTGCTGCTGGCCGACGTGCCGATCGCGGTCCTCGCGCTCGTCGGGATCCGGTTCGGTGTCGTCCGCGACGATGCTGCAGGGCTCCGCCGCGACCCGGTCGACGTGATCGGGGCACTGCTCGGCACCGCGACGACCGCAGGGGCGCTCGTGACGCCGACGATCCTGGTCGAGTCCGGAGCCGCTGACTGGTCGGGGTGGGCCGCCCTCGCCCTGACCGTCGCCTGCGCGGTGGGGTTCGTCGTCCGGGAGCGGACCGCCCGGCACCCGCTGATCGACCTGCACCTGCTCGCTCGACCACTGGTCTCGAGCGGACTGGCGTTCAAGGCCGCGTCGGGTCTCGCCGTCGCGGGGCTGTCGTACCTCGTGACCCTGCAGCTGCAGTTCGCCTGGGGCTGGCCGCCGGCCCTGGCCGCGGTCGGAACGCTGCCGCAGGTGGTCGTGCTGCTCGTGGGAGGCCGCTTCGTCGGACCGATCGTGCAGCGGGTCGGCCTGGGCCGCGCCGCCTGGACGAGCGCCGTCTCGGTCGTCGCAGGCCTCGTGGTCTTCGGCACCCTGAGCCGGTACGGGTACCCGTGGGTGCTCGTCGCGCTCGTGCTCGTCGCTGCTGGCATGCGCGTGGTGGGCGTCGTCGCCGGCGCCTCCGTCCTCACCGGTCTCCCCGCGGACCGCACGTCGGTCGGGGCCGCGCTCGTCGACACCTCGAGCGAGCTCGCGAGCGGTGTTGCGGTCGCCACGGCGGGGACGATCGTCGCAGCCTTCGTCGCCGGGAGCATCACCACGACCATCTGGACCGCCGCCCGGCTCGAGGGGTTCCAGGACGCTCTCACCATCGCCGGTCTCGGCCTCGCCGTGATCGCAGCCCTGCTCGTCGTGGTCGGCATGCTCCGAGCCCGGACGAGCGACGACCGGGAAAGTCCGATCCGCGCCGACCCCACCCCCGCACACACCGACCAGACCACCATCACCGAGGAGCCCTCCCGTGTCTGACACCATCGCCCTCCCCCGCCCGCCGTTCGATCCTGAGTTCGTCCCCTTCCTCACCGCCATGGACGCGCGCGGCCGCTTCCACCTCACGACCCAGATGCTGCCGCAGATGCGACAGCTGGACATGACCGAGGCGCAGCTCGACGAAGGACTGCGTGCTCGCGGCCTCGAGCGCCGCAGCGTCACGGTCCCGGGGCACCGCGGCGACCCGATCGACCTCGCCGTGATCCAGCGCACCGGCCGCACCGGCACGGCCGCCCTGGCCTACGCGATCCACGGCGGCGGCATGATGTTCGGCCACCACCTCGGCAACCTCGACTCCTACGACGAGTGGCTGCTCGTGCACGACGTCGTCCTGGTCAGCCCCGACTACCGCCTGGCTCCGGAGCACCCGGACCCCTACCCGGTCGAGGACTGCTACGCCGGACTCGTCTGGGCTGCCGAGCACGCCGACGAACTCGGCATCGACCCGGAGCGCATCGTCCTCGTCGGGCAGAGCGCCGGTGCCGGTCTCGCCGCAGGCACGGCCCTCCTCGCCCGCGACCGACAGGGGCCGACCGTGATCGGCCAGGTGCTCGTGAGTCCCATGCTCGACGACCGCGACGCGACCCTGTCGGCTCGGCAGTTCGACGGTGTCGGGGTCGCCGACCGGGAGATGACACGGTTCGGCTGGGACGCCTACCTCGGTGACCGGCGGGGTGGCGAGGACGTGTCGATCTACGCCGCCCCCGGCCGCGCGAGGGACCTCGCCGGGCTCCCGCCCGCGTACGTCGACTGCGGCAGCACCGAGGTGTTCCGCGACGAGACCGTCGCCTACGCCAGCGCGCTCTGGGCCGCTGGTGTCCAGGCGGAACTGCACGTCTGGCCGGGAGCGTTCCACGGGTCGACCAGCATGATGCCGGAGGCAACCCTGTCGCAGCGTGCGACCCGGGCCCTGCGCGAGTTCACCGGAGGCCTCCTCGGCCAGTCCGCCTGAGCGCGGGCAGTCCGAGGCCCGGAAGCCCACACGGAACCTGACGGGAGGCACGGTGCCAGCTGGCACCGTGCCTCCCGTCTCGGCCGTCACCCCCGCGCCCCCGCGCCCCACGATCAGATCACCCACGGCGCTTCGTCGCCTGCTCGCACGCCCCGAAAGGGGGGAGACGGATCCGTCCAGAACGATCTACGTTGAAGCAACGCAAGGGGGCAACATGTGTCGAACACACAGTGCCGATCAGTCCGAACCCGCCGCCTTCATCGCTGCGTACCAGCAGCACGCTCCGGGACTGCGACGATTCGTGGGGACCGTCATCGTCGACCGACACCTCGCGGAGGACGTCGTGCACGAAGCGTTCCTCGAGTTCTGGCAGCACCCGGATCGGTACGATCCGGACCGAGCCGATCTGCAGTCGTGGTTGCGCACCGTGGCGCATCGTCGGGCGATCGACCGGATCCGCAGTCTCGAAGCCCTGCGGAAACGCGAGCTCCGCATCGGCACTCGTGACCACCACAGCGTCGACCGCGACGACGACCAGCGCGACGCGTTGTTCCTCCGCCCCACCCTGCGCATCGCTCTGGCTGACCTCTCGGACAAACAGCGGGACGCTGTGGTGTTGCGGTACTTCGGCGAACGGAGCACCGCAGAAGTCGCCAGTCAGCTCGGCATCACCGTCGGGACGGCCAAGACCCGTGTCCGCGACGGCCTGAGCGCTCTTCGAGCGCACCGACTGATCGCTGCCACGCGGGCGGCCTGAAGACCGACCGCCACCCGTGCTGACGGTCAGGAGGGCACGGAAGCTGCATCCAGCAGACGGACGGGAGGCCCGGTGCCAGCTGGCACCGTTCCTCCCGTCCGTCTCGTGGTCGCGTCAGCGACGCGACCAGATCCGCCGTCGGAGTGTCAGCGCGATCCGACGATCGCGGCCTTGGTCTGGTCACGCAGGTACGCGATGCCGGCAGCGTTCGGGTGGAGTGCGCCGAACAGGATGGAGTACTTCGTCCCGGCCAGCGGGGTGCTGTCCGCAGCGGTACCGCGATCGGTCAGGGTGAGTCCCGACATCCATGCCGAGCCCGACGCAGCGCAGGGGGTGTGCGCAGCAGAGCCCTGGAGCGTCGAGACGTAGGTGAACCCACGAGCCTTCGCCGCAGCCTTGACCGCTCCGTCGAGCGCGTTCTGGGTGCGGTGGAAGTAAGCGGTGTCGGTCGGGGTGAAGGGGAACGCGTTCTGCGGGAACGGCGGCTCGAGTCCGGAGTCACCGAGGAGGCTCGAGAAGCATCCCTTCGGGGCCTGCGCCGTGCCGGGCGCGAGCATCGGGTAGCCGACGACGAACACCTTCGCCTGCGGCGCGCGCTGCGCGATCACGCGGAACGTCTGCGCGAGCCGAGGTGCCACGACGGTGCGGACGCGCGCTGCGAGACGGTCCCGCTCGACCCCGTGCACGACCGGTGCGTAGTAGTCCTTGCAGTGGTTGTAGGTCTTCCCGTGGATCTCCGCGAACACCGGGCCGGCCTTGTCCAGCGCGACGCAGTTCGCGATGACTCCGGCGAACCCCAGGTCGTTCCCGCCGATCGACACCGTGACGACGTCCGTGTCCTTGGACAGCGCATCGGCCTGGACGGGCGCAGTGGCGCTTCCGGCTCCGGTCTTCTGCGCGACCCGGGAGATGTTGCCGGTGGTGGCACCGGCGCAGGCGCGGTCGTCGAGCTGGAGTCCCAGCGACGCTGCGACCTGGTGCGGGTAGTCGGTGGTGGACTGGAAGCAGCCGGCCGCCGGACCCGAGCTGTAGGGGGCGACGCCGAAGCCGCCCGCGTACGAGTCGCCGAGGGCCACGTAGTTCCCACCGCTGGCGGCGGCCACGGACTGGGTGGGCGCCGTACCGTCGGCGTTGGCCGCGGAGACGGGCCCGGCTGCCCCGACAGCGAGCGCTGCCGCCGTGAGGACACCGCTGGTGATCAGCAGCGCGTTGGTCCGGCGGAGGCGAGGAGCGTGACGCATGGAGCAGGTTCCTTCCAGAGGGCCTATTCGACAGACGATCGTCTGACAAGTAGACGGTAGGTCGGTACGACGCCCCGCGCCATGAGAGGACGACCAGGGGGCTATTCGCGCAGGGCACGCACGACCCTCGGTGGACGTCCGGGCCTGCATCGGTGTCACGTTTCCGCGTGGCGTCGACGCTGCGCTCTACGCTGCAGTCGTGCCGACAGTCGCGTTCTACGGAGACTCCATCGTCACGGGGTGGCGCGGGATCAGCAGGACGGAGAACCGGTGGTCGACGATCGTCGCGAAGCGTCTCGGGTGGGGTGCGCTGCACTTCGCGATCGACGGTGTCGGCTTCGTGCGACGTCGCGGGATCGACCGATCGGACGACGGAGCGACGCTCGGGCTGCTCTCCGATGTCCTGGCCTCCGGCGCGGACGCGTGTGTCGTCGCGCTCGGCGTGAACGACTCGGTGATCGTTCTCGGTCGGGAGGACGACGTGCGCGCGGCGATCGCCCGGGACCTGGAAGCTCTCCACGGGCGATTCCCCAGCGGTCGGCTCGCGGTTCTGGACCTGTACTCGCCGTACGGGACGGACTACCCGCCGGGGTGGCGGGCGGTCAGGAGGATCCTGGACGAGGAGACCCGACGAGTGGGTCTCTCGCTCGTTCCCGGGCTCGCCACGGCGATCAACCGCAGCCCCGCGCTGCTCTGCTCCGATGGCGTGCACCCGAACGACCACGGCCACGCCGCCCTCGCCGCAGCGGTCGAGCCGCAACTGCATTCCGTGCTCTCGACGTGACGAGCGCGCGGGCTGCCGTCGTGGAGTGCGCCAGGAGGCGGACGGGAGGACCGGTGCCAGCTTGCACCGTCCCTCCAGGCCCGGCTGCTCACGCTGTCGCTGCAGGGACGCTGGCTGCCGTGTCGCGGCGGACGTCCGGCTGCACCGGTTCGGCCCCCTGTCGGTCCATCCTCCAGGGGCGGATCGGGGTCGGGTGCGCCGCCGCGATCGAGGCAGCCGCCCGGCGACCGGCGTTGATGGTGACGGTCCACGCCGTCGCGAGCCGCGGGTCGGCTGACTGCGCCACGGGGCGCCATCCGAGGAGGGGAGCTGCCGTCGTGACGCCGGCCGATGCCGCGGCGACGCGGAGCCCCGACGGTTCGCCGCGCAAGCCGACACCGACTGACTTGAGGAGTGCCTCCTTGTCGGTCCACACCTGGACCCGGTGGACGAGGCCATCGCGTCCGGTCGGCATCGCCGCCCGCTCTGACGGGTGCAGCGCGTAGTCGTCGAACCCGTCCCACAGGGTCTCGGGGTACTCCTCGACGTCGACCCCGAGCCGAGCCGCGTCATCGCCGACAGCAACGAGCACCAGTCGTCCAGAGGTCGAGGTGGACGCGGAGGACCCAGCGATACGAGGGCGACCGTGCGGCGCGCTGCAGTGCTCGCAGGTCCGGTCCACCGGGACGGACGCGGCGTCGGACCACGAACGGCCCTGCACGGCGCAGGCCAGGAACCGGAGCGCGAGTCGCCCGGCGAGGGTCCGCCGTCGATCCAGGTCTGCTCGCCTGCTGTCGGCAGCGGCACGATCGGCTGCGCTGACGAGCGAGGCAGCACCCGCGCCGCCCGTCGATCCGAGCAGGCGATCCCCGGTGGCGAGGACGTCGTCGACGGTGGTCAGCAGGAGATGGATCACCGCTTGCTGATGCGTCGGTACTGCACGACGGCGATGGGTGCGAAGACAGCGATGATGGCGACGCAGCACAAGGACGCGTAGAGCAGCGCGTTGTCGGCCGGCCATCCGTGCCCGACGGCGAACCCGGACGGCGGTTCGTTCCCGAAGCCCCGCCGCACCGCGGTGGCGACGGCGGTGACGGGGTTCCACTCGGCGACCACCCGGAGCGGACCGGGGAGCATGTCGGCGGACACGAACGCTCCGGAGACGAAGCACACGGGGAACAGCCAGAGCAGGCCGAGGGACTGTGCGACCTCGACGCTGCGAGCGGTCAGCGCGATGAACGCCCCGATCCAGGACGTCGCGAACGCGAAGAGCAGCAGCAGCCCGAACGTCAGCACCACGGACCCGATGTCGGAGTGCACACGCCAGCCGATCACCAGGCCGCACGCGATCACGACGACGATCGAGATGGCGTTCGTCATGAGGTCCGAGGTCGTGCGCCCGAGGATGACCCCGACCCGCGACATCGGCAGGGCCCGGAACCGGTCGATGAGGCCCGTCTGCAGGTCCTTCGCCAGGTACACGGCGGTGAAGGACGAGTTGAAGGTCAGCGTCTGCGCGAGGACACCGCCGATGAGGAACTCGCGGTAGTCGTCTCCGCCGAGTGCGTCGGCGAACACGAACCCGAGGATGAGCACGAAGATGATGGGCTGCGCGACACCGGTCACCAGCGCCCCGGGCGTTCGGCGGACGCCGAGCATGTTCCGTCGGGCGATGACCCGGCCGTCGCGGAGGACGCTCGCGATGCTCATCGGCTCGCCTCCGTCGGTCCCCCGGCGATCACCGGGTCGGGCTCGGAGGACCTCGCCCCCACCGCTGCGACGGGCGCGTCCGGATCAGCTGGCGTCCCGGTCAGCTGCAGGAAGACCTCGTCGAGCGTCGGCTGCCGGAGTGCCGCTTCGGACGTCTCGAGCCCGACGGCTCGGAGTGCGCCGACGACGTCGAGGAGATCACTGCTGCCTCCGCCGGCACCGACGGTGAGGCGACCCACTCGCCTGTCGACGGCGGGTTCGTGACCCACCCGACGGACAGCGTCCACGGCAAGGTCGATGTCGCTACCGGGGGCGAGCACGATGTCGAGCCGTGCTCCGCCGGTCTGGGCCTTGAGTTGCGCGGCCGTGCCCTCTGCGATGATGCGTCCTCCGTCGATCACCGCGATGGAGTCAGCGAGCTGGTCGGCTTCCTCGAGGTACTGGGTGGTGAGGAGCACGGTGGTCCCACCTGATGCCAGCGACTCGATCGCGTCCCAGGTGTCGCGACGACCGCGGGGGTCCAGCCCGGTGGTCGGTTCGTCGAGGATGACGACCGGGGGCCGGGCGACGATCGCCCCGGCCAGGTCGAGCCGGCGGCGCATCCCCCCCGAGTACGTGCCCGCACGTTTGTCGTCGGGGACGTCGTCGAGGCGGAACTCCCGGAGGAGCTCACGTGCTCGAGCCTTCGCGTCCTTCCGACGCATGCCGTACAGCTCGCCGACCATCGTCAGGTTCTCGAAGCCGGTGAGCTTCTCGTCGACCGCTGCGTACTGGCCGGACACGCCGAGACGCTGTCGCACGGCGTGGCCTTCGGTCAACACCGATCGTCCGGCGACGAACGCGTCGCCGGAGTCGGGCTGCAGCAGCGTCGTGAGGACGCGCACGGTCGTCGTCTTGCCGGCGCCGTTGGGCCCGAGGAGCCCTTGCACCGTGCCCTCGGGCACCTCGAGTTCGACGCCGTCGAGCGCCTGGTGGGTCCCGAACCGCTTCGTGATCCCTCGTACGGAGATCACGACGCGACGCGGGTGCTCTCGAAGGACGGTGTGATGTCGTGCCAGTGCTCCGACACGTAGTCGGTGCACGCCGTCTTGACGGCGGGACCGAACACGGCGACCCACCCTCGGGGAACGTCGGCGAACTCGGGCCAGAGCGAGTGCTGTCCGGCTTCGTTCACGAGCACCCGGAAGGTGCCGTCCTGATCGTCGAACGGGTTCGTCACGGTCGATGCTCCTCTGGGTCAGCTGCAGGGGTGTTCCCACCTGGGTCTTCGGAGCCGGCGCCGAGTCGGTTCGCTCTGCGTGCGTCGGTGTGTCGGACGTTCTCGAGGAGGTGGTCGAGCACCGGTGCGACGTCGTCGAGTGCCCGGTCGGTGAGCATGTCCTGGTGACGGGCTCCCACGGAACTCGACGTCACCGTCCCGGTGACGAACTGCTCCCACACCGCGGGGGCCGGACGGTTCGCGGGGACGTCCTCGGTCGCGGCGAACACGTGGAGATCACCGTGGACGACGGGGACCGGAGCGTCGTCGAGGAGCTCCCCGAGCCGGCGGAACCGCCGCACCATGCGGTCGACGACGGGGCCCGGAACGTCGGCCAGCGGGTTGCCAGCCTCAGCGAGGAGGGAGAGCACCCGTTCGCCGTCGAGGTGGCCAGCAGGAGGCGTCACACCGTTCGCGTCGAGGAAACCGCGCCACATGTCATCGGTGTCGGCCACACCGTCGAACGCTGATGCTTCGGTCGGGTACGCGTCGAGCACCGCGAGGAGCGCCACCTCTTCGCCCTCGGCCTGCAGCCGCGCCGCGATGTGGTGCGCAAGCCGGCCGCCGAACGAGTACCCGGTGAGCAGGTAGGGGCCGTGGGGTTGCTCGCCGCGGATGGCGGTGACGTACTCGGTGAGCAGCTCGTCCAACGATCCGGCCGTCGCGGGTTCCGGACGGTCCGGCGCGATCCCGGGCATCTGGACGCCGAGGATCGGTCGGGTCGTGGCCAGACGAGCGACGAACGTGGAGAACTTCCACGCGACGCCGCTCGCAGGGTGCACCGCGAACACGGGGGCACCCTGCCCGGTGGGCCGGAGGGGCAGGATCGTCCGGAGCGACTCCGCCACGTCCGCACCGCCGGACTCGACCAAGGCGGCGAGTCCGGCCACGGTCGGCGCTTGGAAGAGCGCCTGCACGGGCAGGTCCGCGTCGAGGGCTTCGTTGACCGCCTGGATCGTCGGCTGCGCGACGAACGAGTGACCGCCCAGCGCGAAGAAGGAATCGTCGGCGCGGACGCCGTCGACACCGAGTGTCGCGGCGAACGCCGCGGCGATCGCGAGTTCCGCGGGTCCGCTCGGAGCCGCCCCGGCACCGCCACCGATCCGGAGCTCGGGGAGTGCCCGCACGTCGACCTTCCCGTTCGGCGTCAGCGGGACGGCGTCGATCGCCGCGATCCCAGCGGGCACCATGTAGTCGGGTACACGGGAGCGGAGACGGTCGGACAGTGCGGTGAGGAACGCATCGGAGGCGACTCCGTCCGTCACGACCCAGGCGCCGAGTTCCGTGCCGCGTGCGGTGTCGACCGGACGGACCACGGCGTGCGTGACGCCGCCGGCACCGCGCAGGACCGCCTCGACCTCGCCGGGTTCGACACGGTGGCCACGGATCTTCACCTGCCCGTCACTGCGGCCCAGGGAGACGACGCCGGGACGCTCGTCCCCGTCGGCGTCTCGTCGGACGACGAGGTCACCGGTCCGGTACATCCGCGATCCGTCCGAGGCGAAGGGGTCGGCCACGAACCGCTCGGCGCTCGAGCCGGGCCGGCCGCGGTAGCCGTGCGCCAGCTGCTCGCCCGCCAGCCACAGCTCACCGACGCTGCCGACCGGGGTCGGGCGCAGGCGGGAGTCGAGGACGTACCCGACGGTGTCGACCGTCGTCGCGCCGAGTACCGGGGCGGGGCTGTCGGCCACCCTCGCCACCATGGAGTCGACGCCGACCTCGGTCGGACCGTACAGGTTCCACGCTGCGACGGCCGGCCGGTCGCGCAGCCACGACCAGAGACCTGCGTCGAGCGGTTCGCCACCGAGCAGGAGCACGAACGGGTCGGCCTCGTCGCGGTCATCGAACAGCGCTTCGAGCTCCGTCTGTCCGGCGAGGGCGGTGACGTAGCTCGGCGTGGTCTCCCACGCACTGATCCGACGCTCGGCGAGGAGCGCGACGAGGGCCTGGGGGTCGCGCCGGGTGGAGTCGTCGACGACGTGCACCTCGTGGCCTGCTGCGAGCCAGACCACGGGGTCCATCGCCGCGTCGAACCCGACGCCGGTGGTGTGCGCGACGCGGACGCGTCGTTCCTCGGGGTCGGGCAGGAGCGTCGCACGGTGGCTCGACAACAGCGCGGCCAGCGCGCGGTGCGGCACCTGCACGGCCTTCGGCTCGCCCGTCGTACCGGACGTGAACACCAGGTAGGCGGGGTCGTCGAGCCGCGGCGGCTCGACGCGCGCCGGCACGGCGGGCCCCGATGCCGCATCGTCGTCGATCCGGAGCAGCCGGTCCGACGGCACGCCCGCGTCGGACGCTGCGAGGGTCGCCACGTCCGCAGGTGTGGTGTCCGTCGTCCCGCCGCCGACGCCGTGGTGCAGCACCAGACGCACGTCGGCGCTCCGCAGCATCGTGGCGATCCGGTCGCGGGGCAGCTCGACGTCGATCGGAGCGGCGACCGCGCCGGCGCGCCACGCCGCGAGGAGCGCGGCGACGGTGTCGACGCCACGGCCCAGGGGCAGCGCGACGACGTCGCCGCGTCGGAGCCCGGCGGCGATCATCCGGGCCGCGATCCCGTCGACGCGAGCGTCGAGTTCCGCCGTGGTGAGCGAGACGCCTCCGGCCACGACGGCGGGTGCGGTCGGGCGGGCGGCGACGGAGTCGGCGAACGCCTCGAGGATCGACTGCTGCCGGTGGTCGGTCGCGGCCGGCCAGGCATCGAGGCGCCCGGTGCCGGCCTGCACGGGGACGTCGAGGAGCGGCCGCCGGGGGGCGGTGGCCGCTGCTGCCAGGAACGCCGTCCACCGTTCGACGAACCCTCGCGCCGCGCGATCGCTGAACATCGACGCGTCGTACTCCAGGACGCCGTCGACCTCTCCCGAGGAACGCGGGCGCAGGACGAACGACAGGTCGACCTTGGCTGCTCCGGTGCTGTCGGGCTCGAGTCGGTCGGTCGTCACGCCGGGCAGCGAGATCGAGACCCCGCTGTCCTCCTCCACCGAGAGCATGGTCTGGAAGAGCGGGTGTCGTCCGAGTCGACGTTCGGGGGCCATCGCCTCGACGATGCGCTCGAACGGCACCGACTCGTGCTCGATGGCGTGGAGTGTTGCGGCTCGGGCCCGTTCGATGGTCGCGACCAGGTCCGGTGCGTCGGTCATCCCGATGCGCAGCGGCAACGTGTTCACGAAGAAGCCCACGAGGTCAGCGGTGTCCGGGTCGGACCGCCCGGCGGACGGTGATCCGATCACCACGTCGTCACCGGCACCGATGCGGTGCAGGTAGCCGGCGAGCCCGGCGAGCCACGCGTGGAAGCTGCTGGCCTGCGCCTGTCCGGCAGCGGCGTGCACCGCGGAGACGACGTCCTCGGGCAGTGTGAATCGCAGTTGCCGGGCAGCTCGGGTCGCCGACTCCGGCCGACGTCCGTCAGCAGGCAGGGCGAGCTCGTCCGGGATGCCGGCGAGCTGCTCGACCCACGCCGACAACGACGCGTCGTGCCGTCCACCGTCGGATTCCAGGAGGGCGCGCTGCATCCGCGCGAAGTCGGCGTACTGCACCTCGAGCGGACGCTGCGCACGCGCCGTGCTCCCGGTCCGCGCGGCGTACGCGGTGGCGATGTCGCGCGCCAGCGGGCCGAGCGAGGCCCCGTCCGTGGCGATGTGGTGGATCAACAGGTCGAGACGCCACTGCTGGTCTCCCGTCGCCACGAGCCCGGCCCGGACAGGCAGGTCCACCGTGAGGTCGAAGCCCGCTGAGGTGTCGACCGCGGCGCTGGTGACGATGCCCGGCACCACGTCGTGGATGCGCTGGACCGGCTGACCGTCGACTTCCGGGTACGTCGTCCGGAGGATCTCGTGCCGGACGACCACGTCGTCGACGGCGTCGGCGAACGCGTCCGTGTCGAGATCGCCGCGGAACGTCGCCTGCAACAGCACGGAGTAGTCGGTGGAGGTGGGGTCGAGCCGGTTGAGGAACCACAGCCGCGCCTGGTTCGGCGACAGCGGCAGCTGCTCGCCTTCCCGTCGCGGGTGCTGCGCGGCCCACGCGCGGAGCGCCGGGTCGGTCTGCCGGTCGCCCTGCTGGGTGGCGGCTCCCGCGGATCCGACCGCGGCGAGGAGACCTGCCGGGGTGGGGGCGTCGAAGATGCTGCGGAGGGGCAGCGTGGCACCGAGTTCGTCCCGGACGCGCCCGATCAGCCCGACCGCGAGCAGCGAGTGTCCACCGAGCGCGAAGAAGTCGTCGTGCATGCCGACGTCGCGCACACCGAGCACTTCGCCGAACACCCGCGACATCGTCCGCTCGTCGTCGCTCACGGGCTGGCCGTCGCCGCCGGTCGAGGTCGGTTCGGGCAGCGCGGCGGTGTCCACCTTGCCGTTGGGGGTCAGCGGGATCGCGTCGACGACGGCGATGGCCGAGGGGACCATGTAGTCGGGGAGATCGGCGGCGACGGATCGGCGGACACCCTGTTCGTCGACGGTCCCGACGACCCACGCGACGAGCCGTGCGGTGTCCGGTCCGCCGGGCACGACGACACGAGCAACGGCAGCCTCGACGCCGTCGATCCGTTCGAGGGCCTGGGTGACGTCGGCCAGCTCGATCCGGTACCCGCGGAGCTTGACCTGGTCGTCGTCACGGCGGAGGAAGTCGAGTTCCCCGGTGACGCGGCGACGCACGACGTCGCCGGTGCGGTACATCCGGGTGCCGTCTCCCTGGGGGTCGGCGACGAAGCGGCTGGCGGTCTCGGCGGACCGTCCGCGGTAGCCGTGCGCGAGGGAGCTGCCCGACAGGTAGAGCTCTCCCTCGACTCCGGGCGGCACCGGCTGCAGGAAGTCGTCCAGGACGCGGGCCGTCACGTTCGCGATCGGCCGTCCGATGGTGACGGCGCCGGGCTCGATCCGCGCGACGACGGCGTCGACCGTGCTCTCGCTCGGTCCGTAGAGGTTCCAACCGTCGATGTGGTCGGCTTCGGCGACCTCGTTCCAGAAGTCCGCGGGGACGGCTTCTCCGCCCACCGCGACGGTCAGGTGACCGTCGTGCTCCGCGACGGCGTCGAAGAGTCCGACCGCGGCCAGCTGACGGGCGTACGACGGCGTGGTCTCGATCACGTCGATGCCGTGCTCGACCACGTCTCGAACGACCGTCTCCGCGTTCGTCCGGGTGGCGTCGTCGGCCACCTCGAGCGTCGTGCCGGCGACGAGCCACACGATCGGGTCCCACGCCGCGTCGAAGCCGAGCCCGGACAGGTGCAGCATCCGCGGGGCTCGACCACCGACGCGGTCGCGGACCGGACGGATCATCGCGTCCTCGTGCTGCGCGAGCACGTTGGCGAGTGCCGCGTGGGACACCTGCACGCCCTTCGGCTCCCCGGTGGTCCCCGACGTGTAGACCAGGTAGGCGACGTCCTCCGGTGCAGGGGCGACCGGAGCTGCGGCGTCGCCGACGTCACGGTTGAGCGCCGAGGGCGCGACGACCTGCACGGGCACCCCTGCCGCGTCGGCGACCGACCAGGTGCGCTCCGCGTCGTGGGCGACCACGACGGTCGGTTCCGCCCCGGCGAGGATCTGACCGATGCGCGCGTCCGGGTAGGCGACGTCGATCGGCACCGCCACCGCACCGGCCCGGAGGACGCCGAGCACCACCGCGATCGCGTCGGAACTGCGCCGGAGCGCGACGGCGACGCGGTCACCCCGACGCACGCCGAGGCGCGCCAGGTTGGTCGCGACCGCGGTCGTCTGCACTGCCAGGTCGGCGAAGGACACCGTCCCGGCGGTGTCGACGAGTGCGTCTGCGTCGGGCGAGCTCGCAACCGTGGTGTCGAGGCGGTCGAGCACGGTCCCCGTCACGACGAACGTCCGGCCACGCGACTGGTGGTCGAGTTCGAGGGCGGTCTCAGCGTCCACGTTCGGGATGTCGGACAGGCGACGGTGCGGACCCTCGACGAAGGCGGTGAGCACGCGGTCGAGCGCGTCGCGGAGCCGCGTGACGGTCGTCTCGTCGAACAGTGTCGCGTCGTACCCGAACGTGACGACGAGTCCACCGTCGTCACCACCGGGGGTCGTCACGTCGAGGAGCAGGTCCGTCTTCACCCCGGCACTGGTGGACTGGGCGGGAACCGTCACCGCGACGTCGCCGAGATCGAGGGCCGCCGGCCGGGTGTTCTGCAGTGTCAGCATCACCTGGAACACCGGGTGACGACCGACCGACCGGGGTGGCCGGACGGCGTCGACGACAGCATCGAACGGGACATCCTGGTGGGCGTACGCCGCGGAGTTGCCCGATCGGATCCGTTCGAGCAGGTCCTCGACGCTCGGATCACCGTCGAGCGAGGTGCGGAGCGCGACGGTGTTGACGAAGAAACCGACCAGGTCGTCGAGCTGCGCGTCCGTCCGTCCGGCGACCGGGGTCCCGATGACGACGTCCTCACCCGCGCCGTGCTGCTGGAGCACGGCGACGACGGCCGCGTGCAGCACGATGAACAGACTGGTGCGGTGGTCCCCGGCGAAGCGGCGGAGCTCGGCGTGCCGCGCGGGGTCGAGGGTCAGCTCCACCGCACCGACGGCCTGTCGGACGGTTCCGTCGTCGACGGAACGTGCGCGGTTCCGGGGCAGGGAGATCTCGTCCGGCGCGCCCGCGAGTGCCATCCGCCAGAACGCCAGCTGCTGGGCGAGCTCGCTCGAGGGGTCCTCGGCGTCGCCGAGCTGTTCCCGCTGCCACAGTGTGAAGTCGGCGTAGTCGACCGGCAGCGGCAGCCACGCTGGTTCGGTCCCGGCGACACGGGCCGCGTACGCGGTCCCGAGGTCGCGGGCGAAGGGTGCGAGCGACCACCCGTCCGACGCGATGTGGTGCATCGTCGCGACGAGCACGTGGTGGTCGTCGTCGATGCGGAGCAGCACCGCGCGGAGTGGCGTCTCGCTCGTGACGTCGAACCCACGCGTCGCCTCGGCGCGGACGACGTCGTCGATGCGGTGCTCGGGGACCGTGACCGTCAGGAACGGCGGTTCGGCGGCAGCACCCTCGAGGACCTGCTGCACCGGCCCGTCGCCCACGAACGGGACGATCGTCCGGAGCGGCTCGTGCCGCATCGCGACGTCCACGAACGCTGCGCGCAGTGCCTCGGCGGACAAGGGACCGTCGAGGCGGAGCACGACGGGGATGTTGTAGGCGGCGGAGTCCGGTTCGAGGCGGTTCAGGAACCACAGTCGCCGCTGCGTGAGCGACAACGGCATCGTGTCCGGGCGCGTCCTCCGTGCCAGGCGGGCTGCGCGATCGGTCGGCGTGCCCGTGTCGAGTGCTCCGACGAGAGCAGCCACGGTCGGCCGTTCGAACACGTCCCGCACGGTGATCGTCCGGTCGAACTGTTCCGACAGACGCGCGGCGAGCCGGGTTGCCAGCAGGGAGTGGCCGCCCGCTGCGAAGAAGTCGTCGTCGATCCCGACCGCGGAGACCCCGAGGACCTCGGCGAACACCGCAGCGGCGACGCGCTCGTCGTCGTTCCGTGGCGGCAGCACCGTGCCGGAACCCGACAGCTCCGGTGCTGGCAGCGCGCGACGATCGAGCTTGCCGTTCGGTGTCACGGGCATCTCGCGGAGCGCGACGACGACCGAGGGGACCATGTAGTCGGGGACGTCGGAGCGCATGCCCTCCCGGACCGCCGCCGGGAGGTTCCCGAGGTCGCCGTCGGAGGTGACGTAGCCGACGATGCGACTGGAAGGACCCTCGCCCAGCACGACGGCCGCTGCGAGGTCCACCCCGGGGTGGCGGATCATCGCGGCCTCGACCTCGGCGAGCTCCACGCGGTAGCCACGGATCTTGACCTGGTCGTCGATGCGTCCCACGAACCGCAGGGACCCGTCACGGCGACGACGGACCACGTCTCCCGTGCGGTACATGCGGGAACCGTCGGCGGAGAACGGATCAGCCACGAACCGCTCGGCGCTGAGCCCGGGCTGTCCCACGTAGCCCTCTGCCACGTTCGCCCCGGCGAGGTAGAGCTCGCCGACGGCGCGGTCGGGTACCGGTGTGAGGGCAGCGTCGAGGATGTAGTGCCGCGTGTTCCGCACTGACGAGCCGATGTGCGGCGGGCGTCCCGGTTCCAGCACTGCGGTGAGACTGTCCACCGTGGCCTCGGTGGGGCCGTAGAGGTTGATGGCGTGCACGTCGTCGCGGTGGGCCAGTGCGTCCCACAGGGCCGGGCCGACCGCTTCGCCGCCGACGGCGATCTCCGTGGGGTGGACATCGGCGTCGAGCATGCCCGCGGCGAGCAGTGCCTCCGCGAAGGACGGGGTGGTCTCGATGGCGTCGATCCGGTGGCGGACGAAGTACTCGACGAGTCGCTCGGGGTCACGACGCACGTCGTCGGCGACGACGTGCAGCTCATGTCCGGCGAAGAGCCAGAGCAGCGGATCCCACGCCGCGTCGAACGACAGGCCAGCGGTGTGCGCGACGCGGAGCGGCCGGCCGAGCCGCGCTTCGGCCGGGTCGAACATCTCGGCCCGGTGGTGCTGGAACAGGTTCCGCAGGGCGGCCCGGTTCACGCCGACGCCCTTCGGGCGCCCGGTGCTCCCGGAGGTGAAGACGATGTAGGCGAGCGCGTCCGGGGCGATCGCTGGCAGAGCACTCGGGTCGTCCGTCCGGCGTCGCCACACCGTGGTGTCGGCGTCGACAGGGAGCGAGGGAACCTGCCAGGAGGCGCCGGCGGCCCGGTCACGGACGAGCTGCGCGCTGCTCGTGAGGACCAGCGTCGGACTCGCGTCCTCGATCATCCCGGCGACCCGGTCGGTCGGGTACTCCGGGTCGAGCGGGACGTAGACCGCGCCGGCGCGCAGCACGGCGAGGACGAGCATCGGCAGGAGAGCACTGCGCTCGATGCGGACGGCCACCCGGCTCCCGGGAACCACGCCTTCGCGGATCAGGTGGTGCGCGAGTCGTGTCGCGTCGGCGTCGAGCGCCGCGAACGTCGTCGTGCCGTCCTCGGCGACGACGGCGAGGTCGTCCGGGCGTCGACGGGCGACGTCGGCGAACGCCTCCATGACCGGTTCCGGGTCGAGGGTGACGGTCTCCCCGGCGCCTTGGCCGAGGAGGAGCGGGACCTCGTCCTCGTCGAGGATCGTCGCGCCCGTGACGGTGAGACCCTCGGGGCAGCCGACCACACGGTCGACGAACGCGAGAAACCGGTCCGCGTGCTCGGCGAGACTCGCCGTCGTGTGGAGCTCGGCGTCGCCTTCGAGCTGCAGGGTTGCGGTGGCAGCGTCGCTCGACAGCCCCGACAGGACGATGGAGAGGTCGTGGACCGGACCCGTCGAGAGGATGTTCACCGCGCCGACGGCGTCGCCGAAGCGGATCTCGTCGATGACGGGCAACAGGTTCACCGAAGGCCCAGCATGCCGAGGTGCCCCGGCGAGGGACTCGACGCGGAAACGCTGGTGTCCGACCGCGCTCCGGACGACGTCGCCAGCATGGGCGATGACGTCCGAGATCTCGGCGTTCGCGGGGACGTCGATCCGCAGCGGCAGGATGTTCGAGAGCATGGACGGGGTGCTCTTCGCCACTCTTCCCCGTCGGGCGGTGACCGGGAGGCCGAGCGCGACACGCTCCTCCCCCGTGATCTTCGCCATGTACAGGGCGACGATGGCGACGACGGTCTTGGGGAGGTCCCGGCCGAGTGCCGTGAGGCGTGCAGCACGCGCGTCGTCGAGGGGCACGGCGACCCGCACGATGGAGCTCGCTGCCGACCTCGCGGTGCCCTCGAGGCCGGCGACCGTTGCGTCGTCGTCCAGTGCGCTGCGCCAGTAGGCCTCGTCGGCGTCACGCTGCGCGGATGCTTCGTACTCGGCGATGTCACGGTGGAGGTCGTCCAACCCGGGAAGCACCGACGGCTGCCGGGCGGCGAGGTGTGCGCGGGGCTCGGCAGCGACGTCGAGGCCCCGGCTCGACGGTGCGGGCTGAGAAAGACGCGTGTACACCTCGGCCATGTACCGCAGCGCGATGACCGCCGAGTAGCCGTCGAGCAGCAGGTGGTGCACCCGTTGGAAGAGCAGGGACCGGGTGTCCGTGATCTGGAACAGGACCGCGCCGAATAGGTCGTCACCCTGCAGATCGCGCGGGGTCTCCATCGCCCGGTCCATGGACGCCATCGCCTCGGAGAGCGCCGCCTCCGGATCGAGGTGACGCAGATCGACGACCTGCACGACGTCGTCGGTCGGACGCGGACGGACGATGACCCCGTAGGGACCGTCCGCGTCCGACCGGACGCGCATGGACAGCGCGTCGAGGTCGGCGACCACCGTGTTCAGCGCGATCCGGACGAGCCGCTGGTCGAGCGCGCCCCGGAGGTCGAGGTACTGCCCGATCTGGTACGTCGCGTTCGACGGGTCCAGCTGCTGGGCGTACCAGATGCCTCGTTGCGCGGAGGTCAACGGGACGCGGATGCCGGCCTCCTGCTCGTCCCGGTCGCCATGGTGGTGCTTGCTCGTCACAGAGAGACTCTTCCTGTCGGGACGCGGCCGCTACCGGGCCGGATCGCGGTTCCGCTGGTTCCGGTTCCTCTGGGCGCTACTGGAACTGACCGATGCGGAGCGAGTCGAGGATCCCGCCGATGTCGATGAGCGGGCCCTGGACGAGGGGGCCCTGGATGAGTGCCGGGGACGTCGCGTTCGTGGAGGTGTCTTCGGCGGCGTTCGCAGCGGTCGCGTTCGTTGCGAGACCGCCGAGCGTCAGCGCCACGGCGATGGTCGCGGTGCTCAGGATGCGGGTGTTCTTCTTCACGGGAAGCTCCTCGTCGACTGTCGGCGGCCGGACTTCGGCCACCGTGGAGTCGTTCGGGGCCACCGTGGTGACCGGTTTGGTCGTTCACACGGTGTTCAGATCGCTCCGCTCGTGCGACCCACTGTGCGGACGCCCGTACTCGCGCCACCCGCCCTGGCCGTAGGTGTCGTAGGCCGCCGTCGACGCGACCGTCGCCCCTGCCCCGTCCGTCTGGACGAAGTACGGGGTCGGATCGCCCTCGGTCGTCCGCCGCACCCAGGCGAGTGACGCCACGTTGCCGGCTCCGCTCGCGTCCGTCAGGCACTGCAGACTCTCAGCCGGGAGCGCGCCGTCGGTCTCGAGCTCCACGTCGCCGCAATCCTCACGGTTCGGGAACGGATACGCCCCGGGAAACTCCACAACACTCCTTGTGCATGTAGGGTCGCACCATGATTGCAGGACGGATCGACGACCCCGCCCAGATGCGCGCCCTGGCCCACCCGACGCGCCTGCGCATCCTCGGCCTGTTGCGGGCAAACGGCCCGCAGACCGCCGCGACGCTGGGCGACGTCATCGACGAGGCTCCGGGCACGATCAGCTACCACTGCACCAGACTCGCGGCTGCAGGCTTCATCGAACCCGCTCCGGACGCCGGCACGGACCGCCGCGAGCGCTGGTGGCGAGCCGCGCACGAGGCCTCCGTGTGGGAGCTCGCCGACGCGCTCGACGACCCGGAGCGGTTGCTCGCCACGAACGCCCTCGACCACGCGGTCGCCCGTGTGTACGCGGCGAACTACGAGGCCTTCGTCGACCACGCGCCGACGTTCGGCCGCGAGTGGGTGGCGGCGTCCTCGAGCACCGACCGAGTGCTCCGGCTCACGGCGGCTGAACTCCAGGACATGGGCGAGGAACTCCGTCAGGTCGTCGACCGCTGGGCCGATGTCGCCGCCGAGCACAGCGCCGACGACGGTTCCGAGCAGGTCTTCGTGCTGAACCAGGCGTACCGATGGCCGCGCAGCTGAGCCCCCGCGCACAACTGCGCGCGCTGCTGGCGGTGCAGGTGGTGTCACGGATCGGGAACGTCGTCACCACCATCACCGTGCCGTTCGCCGTCCTGGCGCGCGGCGGTTCCGCCACCGACGTCGGCATCGCCGCGTTCATGGCGACGGTCCCGATCGTGCTCGGCGGCCCGTTCGGTGGTGCCCTCGTGGAGCGGGTGGGCTTCGTCCGCTCGAGCGTCGCTTCCGACCTCATCAGTGGGCTCACGCTGCTCGCGATGCCGGTGCTCGCCTGGACCATCGGGCTGCCGTTCTGGGCACTCCTCGCGCTCGTCTTCGTCAGCGGCCTGTTCGACACCCCCGGCGAGTCCGCGCGACGGGTGCTCCTGCCGGGGCTCGCGACGACGGCGGGGGTGCCGCTGGAACGCGCGGTCGGCCACTTCGAGGCGTCGTCACGGCTGTCGGTGCTGATCGGCGCCCCGCTCGGCGGGACCCTGGTCGCCGTCACGGGTCCGATGCCGGGCCTCGCCTGCGTGGCGATCGCTTTCGGGGCAGCCGCGCTGCTGATGGCGGTCACGGTCCGTGGCGCAGCGGCACCGGTCGAATCCGCCGAGCCGGTGGCGTCGCAGGGGTACTGGCGTGACATCGCCGACGGGTTCCGGTTCTGCGTCCGCGACCCCCTGTTCCGGCTCGTGGTCGCGCTGGTGCTCGTGACGAACCTGCTCGACGCCGCACGCTCGACCACGCTCCTGCCGCTCTACGCCGACCAGCGGCTCGGCGGCGCGCAGGCGCTCGGGCTCGTCACCGGCGTCTTCGGGGGTGCGGCGTTCCTCGGCTCCGTCGCCTTCGGGTACGTGGCGCACCGCGTGCCGCGACGGGTGGTCTTCGCCCTGTGCTTCGTCCTCGCCGGTGGGCCGTCACTGGTCGTTCCGGCGCTCGGGCTCGGCCTGCCGTGGATGCTCGCGTCCGCCGCACTCTCCGGGCTCGCGGCCGGTTCGATCAACCCGATCCTCGGAGCCGTCGAGCTCGAGCGGATCCCGGAGCACATGCGCGCGCGGGTGTTCGGCCTGCTCGGTGCCGGCGCGTGGGCGGGCATCCCCGTCGGCGGCCTGCTCGCCGGGCTCGCTGCCGACGGAGTGGGGGTCGAGGCCACCTTCGCCGTCGTCGCGGTCGTGTACACCGTCGTGACGCTCACGCCGCTGCTCGGCGGATCGTGGCGGCTCATGGAACGCCGCTCGATCACCGTGCCAGCGGGTTCGACGGCATGACGCCGGGGCGCCCGAGCTGCCGCCGGGCTGCGATCGTGGCCGGACAGCGGCTGCTGGTCGCTCGTGTTCGTACAGCCGCTGCCGGGCGTGCGCGCGGCCGAACTGCCGACGACGCTGGGCCCCGCGCCGTTCGTCAGACTGCCCGGCACGCTGGGGGATCCCCGCGTCGTCACCCTGACGTCCGAGGTCCGGAGCGACCTCCACGTGGTCAGTGGCTGTCGGTCATCCCGCTGCTGACGTACGAGGAGTCCACCGTGTCGTCGGTGAGCGTGCAGTTGTAGACGGCGTACGGATCGGTGTGCCCGTCGTCGAAGGTGAAGGGGTAGACGAGCTGGTAGGTCCCGTCGCTGCCCGGGTACCCCGACGGGTCGTCCGTGAAGGTCAGGGTGACCCCGGCGTCCGCGGCCCCCTTGCTGCACTCGTCGTAGATGTGCTGCGCGAGCGCCGACGTCCCGGGGGCCTTCGACGGGGACGTTGGCGGAGTCGACGGAGTCTGGTTGTCCGTGGTCGCGGCGTCCGTCGCGGTCGGGGACGGGGACGGGAGCGGGGTCTTGTCCCCGGTCATCGCCGTGGTGGCGGACGGCGCCGGAGTCGGGGTGCTCGCAGCACAACCGCTGAGGGCGGCGACCACGACGCAGGCAGCCACCGCGGTGAGGCTGAAGCGGGTTCGTGTGTTCATCGGTTCTCTCCTTCGGTGGGAGCAGGGTCGCTCACTGAGAGATGTCGTGCGACGGCCGATCCTGACACGGTGTCGGTACCGGCGCACCGCGCCAGCGGGGCGACGGCCGTGCCGGGAGGGACGGTGCCAGCTGGCACCGGGCCTCCCGTCCGCCCTGTGGTCGCGTCGAAGACGCGTCAGCCTTCCCAGGGCCAGTACGTCTGGCAGGTCTCGGGGCTGCCGTTCGTCGAGTTGCACACCTGCACCGGGCCCCAGAGTGCGACGGCGACGAACGCCACCTGTAGCACCAACATGCCCAGGCCGACGATGAACAGGGCGCGGACGCGGCGACGGTCGTCGCGGACGCCGGTCAGCAGCGAGCCGAAGGCGGCGAGCAGCCCGCCTGCCGGGACCACGAGTCCGAGGACGACGGTCACGGTCATCAGGAGCGCGAATTCGCCTCGGGTCGCGCCGAAGCGTCGACCGGTCTGCACTGCAGTCACGGAAGTGAGCTTATTGGCCTTCGGGCCACGCCGATGCGCCCACTTCGGGCGGGCCGCCGACCGCGGTTCAGCCGCCGCTGCGCTCCCGGCGGCGCACCCGCAGCGTGCCGATCCCCTGCACGATGCACAGGACGCCGCTCGCGACGACGATGACCCCGGTCACGATCCGGCCGACGGAGAACCCGCCGAACAGCAGTGGGGCGACCGCAACAGCGATGAAGATCGCGCCCATCACGATGACGACGACCGGGTTCTGGGCGACGAAGAACCGGCGGCCACCGTTCGCCTCGGCGATGGCGCGGTCACGCGCACGTGGGACGGCGTCGGGGGACCGACCCGCGCGACGATCTGCACGCCGTCGACGGCTGCGCAGGACCAACCACACCGCCGCACCGATGACGACGGCCGCTCCGATCGCGATCCACTCGACGAGCTGGAAGAACCCGAAGACGAGCAGCAGGACGAACCCGACCACGACGCCCGCGAACATGTCCGTGGTCATCCGGTCGGTCCGGCCGTCGACGCTCGTGACGTAGCCGGGGCGACGTTCGTACGGATCGTGCTCGTCCACCGCCGGTCCGTCGGCGCGTTCGGTTCCCATGCACCGAACGTACCGACGGCGCTGGGGAGCCGTCCGGTTCAGCCGACGCGCGCGGCTGGCTGCTCGGCCCGGGCTGCGGGCGCCGGACGCCGTTCGCGCATGATCGCCACCGCCTGGCGGAGCGACAGCCCCGGCAGGTAGGTGCGGACGATGGCGACGCCGATCGTGGGCAGCGCCACCGGGTCCGGGTACGCCATCACCAGTGGGTGCAGGTCGGGGCCGAACTTCGCCTTGAAGCGCAGCAGGGAGCGGAACCCGTAGACCGGTTCGAGGGCTCCGCCGACGACGTCGAGGACCGATTCGACGCCGCTCCGGCCGCCGGTCTGCGGTTCCGCCGAGGACGCGAGCGGTGCCGCGGACAGGCTGAGCCGCTCGGCCCCGTCGGCGCGCATCCGGTCGACCGCACTCGCGACCAGGAACTCCATGACGCCGTTCGGGGCGTCCGGGGCGCGGCGCATCACGTCGAGCGTCCAGCCGACCACCTGGCCGGCGCGGTAGGCGGGCAGCCAGCTGGTGACGGCGAGCACGGTGCCGTCCTCGCCCAGAGCGACGAGCGTGCGGACGGCGGGGTCGCGCATCTCGTCGATCCCGCCCAGGGTGAACCCCATCTCGGGCAGTTCGCGCTCGGCGACCCACTCCTCCGAGATCGCCTCGATCTGGCGGGTGACCGAGCCGGGCAGCGAGGCCCAGTCCGACCAGAGCGCGGTGGTGCCGGAGCGTGCGGCCTTGTTGACGGCCGTGCGGACGTCTTGCTTGCGCTTGCCCGTGGTCGTCCAGGTGCGCGGGTCGAGGTCGGCGTCCTCGGCGACGGGAAGGGTCGTCCAGCCCAGTCGTGCGAGTGCAGCACCGAGGGTGGCGTCGATGCCGTAGAAGACGGGCGTCCAACCGTGGTCGTCCGCGGCCCGTGCGAAGCCCTCGAGTGCTGCGAGCCGTGCGTCCTCGTGGCCGAAGGGGCCGCCGGTCGTCACGGCGACGCTGCCGGTGCGGTGGTACGCGACCCCGGCGCGGCCGTCCTCGGTGAACCAGTACTCGTTGCCGGGCCAGGTCGTCATCCACCCGAAGGTGTCGCCACCGCCCGCGACCAGCAGGGCACGAGCGGCCACCCGGTCGGCGTCCTGCCCGTCGAGGTCGCTGTCCGAGCGTCCGGCACCGGTCGGCCGGACCGCGGCGATCGCCACCGCGAGCCACAGGAGTGGGCCCGAGATGCCCACGACGAACCGCAGCGCCGGCTCGGCCAGTGCCAGGTGTGTGGGCAGGGTCACGGGGGCGATCGGGCCGAGCACGGCGAGCGCCAGGTGCAGGGGCTCCCGCACGCTGTCGCCCGAGGCAACGGCGACGCCGACGACGACGACCGCGAGCACCAGGGCCGAGCCGGCGACCGTGATCGCGAAGGTCAGCAGTCGTCGCCGGTCGGTCCGGACCGGGAAGTCGGCGCGGCGCAGGACGAGCACCACGGCGGTGGCGATCGGGACCAGCACCGATGCGACGAGCGAGAGCGAGACCGCGAGGTGGTCCGATGCCAGACGCTGCACGACGGCGTGGTGCCGCTCGGGCAGCACCCCGTACGACACGGCGGTCGCGATGCCGGTGATCAGGTCGACGGTCACCACGAGCCACAGCGCGAACCGGCTGCCACGCCGGAGTCCCACGGCGCCGACCGCCAGGACCACGAGCGGCATCACGGCCAGCAGTGACTGGAACAGGCCGTGCGGGTGCACCGCGGCGAGCGCCCGGACACAGCTGGCGGTCACCCCGGTCACCGAGCAGTGCGGCATCCTCCCGGTCGGCCCGGTGTCGAGCACCACGGCGAGCGGGGCGAGCAGTCCGAACTGTGCGCCGGTGACGAGCGCGAGCACGGGTCCGACCGCCGACACCGTCACCGCGGCCACCAGCAGCACCCGGGTCTCGCGTGAGGAGCTCCGCGTCCAGCCGCTCCGCACCGGGGACCGTCGCAGCACGCGACCGAGCACCAGGCCGACGACCAGGGCGAGCGCCGCGTGCAGGTCGGACGCGTGTCCGGCGTAGAGCAGCAGTGCCGCGACGACGGCGATCGACACGACCCGGATCCGGCGTCGCCACAGGGCGCCGGCGAACGCGCTCGCGGTGACGATGGTGCCGACGATCCACGTCCAGGGTCCGACGTGCCCCAGGTGCACGAGGAAACCGCGGTTCGCCGGGGCGCCGTCGAACAGCTGCAGCACGGCGCCGAGGCCGGTCCCCACGACGGTCGTGACGACCATCGCGAGCAGGGTGCGCCGCCAGCCGAGCAGCCGTTCGGACGCCCCGGTGCACACCACGACGGCGACGAAGGTGACGAGGAACCCGACGACGCTGCTCGTCACCGCGACCACGCCGAGCGGACCCATCGTCCCGCCCAGGGAGTCGGGCGTCCGGCCGTCGTGCGCACCGATGCAGCGGAGCACCACGGCGGCGATGCCGGCGACGACCGTCAGGGCCGAGACGACGCTCGTCAGCGGGTACCGACGGGCCACCGGCACGAGACGCTTCGGTCTCGCCCACGCGAAGGCCGCGGCCATCGCGTTCACCGGAGGCCCAGGTGCGCGATGACGCCGGGCATCCCGACGCGCAGGGCGTAGCGGACGGTGTTCCAGTCATGGGCGGAGCCCTCGGACACGAACAGCCGGGTCTGCATGCCGGCGGCGTTCGCGGCGGCGCGGAGTGCCCTGGTCGACGCGACGTAGGGGGCGTCGTCGCTGCCGTAGGCGAACACCGTCAGGTGCCCGGGGTAGGGACCGTGCGCACGCATGATCGCCCGCGGTGCCGCTGCGGCGTACCGCGAGGCCGAGCCGCCGAACCCGTACTGGATGCTGTGCTGGACGGAGCCGTTCAGGGGTGCGAGCTCGCTCGAGATGGCGAAGGTCGTGCCGAACACGCCGGGGTGTGCGGTGGAGAACTGCATGGCGCACGTCGCGCCCTGCGAGAACCCGACGATGCCCCAGGCGGAGGGGGACGCTCCGACGCGCAGGTGCTGCCGGATCCAGTTCGTGGTGTCGGTCATGATGTACGTCGCGGAGCGGCCGAGGGACGAGTCGACGCACATCGGGTTGCGGTCCGGCGCTCCGAGCTGGTCGGGTGCGACGACGATCGGGGCGAGCCCGTGGTGTGCCGCAGCGAAGGCGTCCATCACCGCGCCGAGCCGGCCGGCCTGGAACATGTCGCTCGGCTGGCCTGGTTGCCCGGCGAGGCTGATCAGGACGGGCAGGGTCGGCGGTCGTTCGGTCAGTGCTGCGGGCGGCAGGTACACGACCGCCGGCCGTGCGTGGAAGTGGGAGACGGTCGACGGGATGTCGACGGAGAGCACCTTCCCACGCCGCGGCATGCCGGCGGGTGCCCGCCAGGTGGCCGGGTCCACCACCGGACTGGAGGCGCGCCCCACCCCCGTCTCGTGTCCCAGCGGACCGGATGGGTACGGATCCGTCGTCACGGCCTGCTCGATCGTGCGGTACGCGCCGAAGTCGACGTTGACGCCGAGGACGGCGGCCAGCGCCACCGCCACCGCCGCGAGCAGGCCGAGGACGCGGCGCAGCCAGCCGCCCTGGACGACGACCACGACGAGCAGGCCGACACCGCCGAAGGCCAAGGCCACCCACATCCGGGTGACCGGCGTGAACGACACCCCGTACAGGTCCTGCACGTCGCCGAACCACCACACCGCGACCAAGCCGAGCACGGCTCCGACGGCCATGGCGCCGAGCCGCCAGACCAGGCCCCGGACCGGGTGCCGGGAGCGACGACCGAACGCGGGCAGGAGCGCGGCGACGGTGAGGAGCACCGCGATGACGTCGACCGGGACGAGCACGGACGGTGCGACGACGGCGATGTGGAACAGGGGTCGGAGCAGATCGTGGAACATGGGGCCTCCCGGCGGACGTTGCCATCGTGGCGGTGGCCCGCTGCGAACGGGGCACCGAGGCGCTTCCGGTTCCCACAGTTCCCACCTGCCCCGCTCCCAGGAGACGCCCGAACAATCCCCAGTGAAGCTTCCTGCGCGCCAGCGTCACCGGAGCTCCCGGTGGCCGCATCTATGGTGAACGGGTGACGCACGACGGATCAGCACGGGCAGCACTCGCCGCGGTCGCTGCGGACGGCTGGGGCGACGCCGGGCCGATCGGCGAACCCGGCGGGACGTCTACCCCGCGACGGGCGGCCGTCCTGATGCTCTTCGGCGTCCTCGATCGCATCCCGAGCGACCGACCCGCGACGGCACCCGGGGTCCCGCGCGACCTCGACGTCCTGCTCCTCGCCCGGGCCACGACCCTGCGCGCCCACGCCGGCGAGGTCGCGTTCCCCGGCGGGCGCATCGACCCGGGCGACGTGGACGCCGTCGCCGCCGCACTGCGCGAGGCGCAGGAGGAGACGGGCCTCGATCCCGCTGGCGTCGAGGTGCTCGGCCCCCTGCCCGCCGTACCGCTGGCGTTCTCGAACCACCTGGTCCAGCCGGTCATCGGCTGGTGGCGGGACCCGTCACCGATCCGCGTCGTCGACGAGCACGAGTCGGCCGCGGTGTTCCGGGTACCCGTTGCCGATCTGCTCGACCCGGCGAACCGCGGCGTGACGGTGATCCGCCGCGGTGGTCAGGAGTGGCGCGGAGCAGCGTTCACCATCGAGGCCGACGGCGACGACCACCTGGTGTGGGGCTTCACCGCGATGCTGCTGGATGCACTGTTCGACCGACTCGGCTGGACGGAACCGTGGGACCGGGACCACGAGGTGCCGCTGCCCGGCTGAGCAGCGGAAAGGACAGCGGGTCGGCCCGCACCGCATCGACCGCGTGGGCCACGGCCCCGATGACGACGACGTCGGCGCCGAGCGACGACGCGACGAGTTCGGGCACCGGGTCGAAGTGCCCCTCGGCGAGCAGGTCGCGGGCACGGTCAATGACGGCGACCGCCGGTTGGGCGATCGCGCCGGCGACCACCACGCGGTCGATGTCGAGCAGGCTCGCGAGCAGGACGCAGACCCGGGCCAGGCGGTCGCCCAGGCGGTCGACGATGGTGCGCGCGACCGGATCACCGCTCCGTGCGGCCGCGAACACCAGTGCGGCGTCCGCGGCGAGCGCGGCGTCCGCGGGGATGCGCCCCGCGGCGACGGCGTCGGCCACGAAGGTTCGGGCGACGGCGCCGATGCCGGCGGACGAACCGACGCCCTCGACGAGCTCGAGCACCCGCATCTCCCCCGCTCCGCCGTGGGCGCCGCGCAGCAGGACCCCGTCGACGACGAGGCCCGCGCCGTAGCGTTCGCCGGACAGCAGCGCCGCGAAGGACGCGTCACCCGAGGACGGCCGTTCGGCGAGCGCGGCGAGGTTCGCATCGTTCTCGACGAGCACCATCCCGCCCGGCACGGTGCCGTCGAACCCCGGGTTCATCCGGACCCAGAAGCCGCCGTCGTCGGGCGAGGCACCGGCGGCGTCGACCGGTGCGGGGACACCCACGACGGTGACCAGGACCCGGGTGCGGTCGACGCCTGCCGAAGCGAGCGCAGCGGCCACGGTGTCGGCGATGACCCGGAGCCGCACGGGCACGTCGAGGCCAGATGCACCGAGCGCCCCCTCGGCACGGCCCAGGACGGTGCCGCGCAGGTCGGCGACGAAGGTGGTGACCCGGTGCTGGCCGGCGTCCACGCCGACGACGACCCCGGCGACGGTGTCGAGTTCGTAGCGCCGGGCGGGGCGTCCCATCCGGTACTCCCCCGCGGCACGGGCGTCGTCGAGCTCGCGGAGCCAGCCGAGCCGGACGAGTTCCTCGGCCGCACCCAGGACGGTCGACCGGGTCAGCCCGGTGGCGTCGATCGCCTCGGTCGCGGTGAACGCCGCGGAGTCGAAGGCGTACGCGAGCAGCGTCTCTGCGCTCGTTCCACGGGGTGGCGGCATGCCGTGACCCTATCGTGCGACGAGTTCCTTGCAGAATTAGATTTTCTCGCTACATTTAGTTCCGCGGGCTGCATCGGAGCCGCTCGCGGGACGGAACGGCAGGGACGCCGGGTCCGGACGGACGGAGACGACGTGCAAGCACACGCCACCGCCGGGAACGCAGCCTCGGTCAGCCGACGCTCGTTCCTGCTGGGAGCGGGCGGCATCGGGGCGGGCCTCGCGCTCGCCGGGTGCGCCCCGATCGGGTCCTCGAGCGCCAGGCCGGAGACCATCACGTTCTACGTGTCGAAGCCCGAGGTCATCGGCTACTTCGACGAGCTCATCGCACGGTTCCACCAGACCCAGTCGAAGATCCGGGTCGTCCGCGACTCGACCTCGAGCATGTCCGCGAACTTCGTCCGGAACCGACCGCCGGACCTCGGCTGCTGGAACTACAACTTCTCGGTCGTGCCGTTCGTCGAGCACGGTGCGCTGACGGACCTGTCCGACCTGCCGCAGGCCGACACCATCAACCCCGACCTGTGGCCGCTCATGGAGCAGACCGCCGACTACCCCGGCCGGAAGAGCGCCCTGCCCTACTCGGTGACCGCGGCGTCGGTGATCTACAACAAGGCACTGTTCGCGGAGCAGGGGCTCGAGGTCCCGACGACGTGGAGCGAGTTCGCCGACGTGTGCGAACGACTGACGAAGGCCGGCATCGCGCCGATCTACGGCACGTTCAAGGACAACTGGACGATCGCCCAGGGCATGTTCGACTACTCGATCGGCGGCATGATCGACACCCCGGCGACCTTCGAGGCCCTGCGGCGCGAGGGCACGAACGTCGGAACGGGATCGGCCGTCTCGTTCGAGCGCGACCTGCGGGAGCCGATGGAGCGCATGGTGCGACTCCGCGCCTGGCACCAGGACGGCGCCGCGAGCCGTGGGTACGGCGACGGCAACCTCGCCTTCGCCCAGGGCAAGGCGAGCATGTACCTGCAGGGACCGTGGGCGCTCGGTGAGATCGCCAAGACGAACAAGGACATGGACCTCGGCACCTTCCCGCTGCCCGTCACCGACGACCCGGCCGACCGGAAGGTGCGCGTGAACGTCGACCTGGCCCTCTGGATCCCGGAGGCGTCGCGCAAGCAGGAGGCCGCCCGCGAGTTCCTGACCTTCCTGATGCAGTCGAAGGTCAACGACCAGTACAACGCGGACAACAACGGCTTCGGCGTGCGCAAGGACGCTCCCCCGGCGTCGAACCCCGCCCTGCGCGGCATGCAGTCGTACTACGACGACGCAGCCTTCTACCTCGGTGCCTCGCAGCTCATCCCCGCCGAGATCCCGGTCGCGAACTACGCGCAGTCGATCGCCTTCGGCGGCGACCCGCAGCGCCAGCTCCGCACCCTCGACGCCGACTGGGCGCGTCTCGCGCTCCGCACGGCCGCGTAAGGAGACGTCCGAATGGCAACCACGACCACCGAATCGATCACGACGGCGGACCGCCGCCGCCGTGGCGGGGCCGCCCCGGGCCTCCAGGCCGGACGACGGAAGGGACTGCGGGACGGACGCCGGAAGCCCCGCGTCGACCCACTGTTCCTGGCGTTCCTGCTGCCCACGCTGGTGCTCTTCACGCTCGCCATCACGCTGCCGGCCGTGATGGGCATCGTGCTGAGCTTCACGAACTCCGTCGGCTTCGGCGAGTTCCGCTTCACCGGGCTCACCAACTACATCGCGGTGTTCTCCGACCCGGCGATCCTGCAGGCGTACCTGTTCACGCTCGGGTTCTCGCTCGTCACCGTGATCGTCGTCAACGCGATCGCGTTCCTGCTCGCCATCGCGCTGACGTCGAAGATCCGCGGCAAGATCGCCCTGCGCGCGGTGTTCGTGCTGCCCATGGTGATCTCGGGCATCGTCATCGCGTACGTGTTCTCGTTCCTGTTCGCGAACAGCCTGCCGGCCTTCGCCACGGCGATCGGGTTCGGCCCGCTCGAGCAGAGCATCCTGGCGGACCCCGACCTGGCCTGGCTGGCGATCGTGGTCGTCACCGCGTGGCAGGCGATCCCCTCGACGCTCCTCATCTACATCGCGGGGGTGCTCTCGATCCCGGGCGAGGTGTACGAGGCGGCGGCCCTCGACGGTGCCAGTGCCTGGCGCCAACTCGTCTCGATCACCGCACCGCTGACCGCGGGCTACATCCTGATCAACCTGGTCATCGGGTTCAAGAACTTCCTGAACTCGTACGACATCATCGTCGGCCTGACCGACGGCGGCCCCGGCACCTCGACCACCAGTGTCGCGATGTCGATCTTCAAGGGCTTCAACGGCGGCGACTACGCCTACCAGATGGCGAACGCCACGATCTTCTTCGTCATCGCGGTCGTCATCGCCGTGATCCAGCTGCGGGCGACCCGCGGGAAGGCAGCGCTCTGATGTCCCTGCAAGCACCCCTGCGACCGGGGACCACCGCGACCGGCAGCATCCGGTCCGTCGACGCCGACCGATCCGCCGGCGGACGATCCGCCGGTCGGCGCGGCGGCACCGCCAACTGGCCCGTCACCGTCGTCCTCGTCCTCTGCGCACTGACCGTCCTCGTGCCGCTCTACGTCACCCTGACGATGGCGTTCAAGACCACCGGCCAGGCGGTCGACGGCAACGCGTTCTCTCTGCCGGCGCCGTTCAGCGTCGACGGCTTCGTGCAGGCGTGGCAGCTGACCGACTTCCCCCGGGCGTTCGGGGTCTCGGTGTTCGTCGCCGCGATCACCGTCGTCGGCACGATCCTGCTCGCCTCGTTCACGGCCTACGCGATCGCCCGGAACTGGGACCGCCGGCTGTTCCGCTGGTCGTTCTTCTACCTGCTCGCCGCGATGTTCCTGCCGTTCCCGGTGCTCGCGCTGTCGCAGGTGAAGCTCACCGGGCTCGCGCACCTGGACAACCCGCTCGGCGTCGCGATCCTGCACGTCATGTTCCAACTGTCCTTCAGCGTGCTGCTCTTCACGGCCTTCCTGCGTTCGATCCCGGCGGAACTGGAGGAGAGTGCACGCATCGACGGTGCGAGCACGGGACAGGTGTTCTGGCGACTCGTGTTCCCGCTGCTGGCACCGATGAGCGCCACCGTCGGCATCTTCGCGTTCCTCGCGTCCTGGAACGACTTCGTGATGCCGTCGCTGATCACCTCCGACCCGGGCTTGCAGACCCTGCCGGTGCTGCAGCAGATGTTCCAGACGCAGTTCAGCAACAACTACAACGTGTCGTTCGCCTCGTACCTGATGGCCATGGCCCCGGCGATCATCGTCTACCTCGTCACCCAGCGGTGGGTGATGGCGGGCGTGACGCAGGGCGCGATCAAGTGACCGACACACACCCCTCGAACGAAAGGCCCGACGTGACCGACACCCTCGCCCAGCCCGCCGCCACCACGAACGACGAGACCTGGTGGCGCCAGGCCAGCGTCTACCAGATCTACCCCCGCTCGTTCGCCGACGCGAACGGCGACGGCATCGGCGACCTGCCCGGCATCACCGAGCGGGTGCCGTACCTGGCCTCACTCGGCATCGAGGCCGTCTGGCTCAGCCCCTTCTACCCGTCCGCCCTGGCCGACGGCGGCTACGACGTCGACGACTACCGCGACGTCGACCCGCGCCTCGGCTCCCTCGACGACTTCGACCGGATGGTCGAGGCACTGCACGCCGCGGGCATCCGGGTGATCGTCGACGTCGTCCCGAACCACACGAGCGACCGGCACGAGTGGTTCCGCGAGGCGCTCGCAGCGCCGAAGGGCTCCCCCGCCCGCGACCGCTACGTGTTCCGCGACGGCAGTGGACCGTCCGGCGAGGACGCCCCCGCCGACTGGATCTCGATCTTCGGCGGGCCGGCCTGGACCGCCGTCGGCGACGGCCAGTGGTACCTGCACAGCTTCGCGAAGGAGCAGCCCGACCTGAACTGGGCGAACCGCGAGGTCCGCGACGACTTCCTGCACACCCTGCGTTTCTGGTCCGACCGCGGCGTCGACGGGTTCCGCATCGACGTGGCCCACGGCCTGGCGAAGGACCTGGGCGAGACCCTGCCCACCTGGGCCGAGCTCGCCGAGATGCCGAAGGACGGCACGCACCCGCTGTGGGACCGCGACGACGTGCACGAGATCTACGCCGAGTGGCGGACGGTCTTCAACGAGTACACACCGGCCCGCACCGCGGTCGCCGAGGCCTGGGTCCCCGCCCACCGCCGTGCCCGCTACGCCAGCGCCGAGGGGCTCGGCCAGGCGTTCAACTTCGACCTGCTCGAGGCCGACTTCGACGCCGGCCAGTTCCGCACGATCATCGAGTTCAACCTCGGCCTCGCCGAGCAGTCCGGCTCGTCGACCACGTGGGTGTTCTCCAACCACGACGTCGTCCGGCACGCCACCCGCTACGCCCTGCCGCCGCGCGCCGGCGGCACCGACAAGCAGGGCAGCGCCTGGCTGCTCGCCGGCGGCTCGCAGGACGCGCTCGACCGGTCGCTCGGCCTGCGCCGCGCACAGGCCGCCACACTGCTCGAACTCGCCCTGCCCGGCTCCGCCTACCTGTACCAGGGCGAGGAGCTCGGCCTGCACGAGGTCGGCGACATCCCGGACGCCGACCGCCAGGACCCGGCGTTCTTCCGCAACCCGGGCGTCGACGTCGGCCGTGACGGCTGCCGCGTGCCGATCCCGTGGACGCGCACCGGCTCGTCGTTCGGCTTCGGTCCGGACGGTTCGCACCTGCCGCAGCCGGCGTGGTTCGCCGACTCCAGCGTCGAGGCCGAGGACGCCGACCCCGACTCCACCCTGCACCTGTACCGGAAGGCGCTCGGCCTGCGCGGCCAGCTGCAGTCCGAGGAACAGCTCGAGTGGATCGAGACCGGCCGCGACGACGTGCTCGCGTTCCGTCGGCCGAACGGATGGACCAGCGTGACGGTCTTCGGCGACGAGCCCTTCGCGCTGCCGGCCGGCGAACTGCTGCTCGCCTCGGCCCCGGTGGTCGACGGCGCCCTGTCGGGCGTGGGGACGGCTTGGTTGCGTTCCTGACGGAACCAGGTGGCGGACGGGAGGCGCGGTGCAGGCGGGCACCGTGCCTCCCGTCCGCCGTGAGGTCACCATCTCGGGCCGCGACCGGCATCCGAGACGTCAGCCGCTGCCGGTAGGGTCGCCGCATGAGCGGGGCGAGCATCGGCGTGCAGGACTTCGTGATGCGGTTCGGGGACCGCACCGTGGTCGACGGGCTGTCGTTCGACGTCGCCCCCGGTGAGACGTTCGGGTTGCTCGGCAGCAACGGCTCCGGCAAGACCACGACGATCCGGGCGCTGCTCGGCATCACCACGCCGACGGCGGGGACGCTGACGATCGACGGCCGCCCCTACCGGCCGGCCACGGGCGGAATCGGCTACCTGCCCGAAGAGCGCGGGCTGTACCGCAAGGAATCCGTCATCGACGTGATGACCTACTTCGGGCGTCTGCGCGGGCTGCGCGGCGCCGAAGCGACCGCGTGGAGCATGGACTACCTGGCGCGCGTCGGGCTGGCCGACCGTGCGAAGCTGCGCGTCGACAAGCTGTCCGGCGGGCAGCAGCAGAAGGTGCAGCTCGGCATCACGATCATGGACCAGCCGCGGCTGCTCATCCTCGACGAACCGACCAAGGGGCTCGACCCGGTGAACCGGCGGCTCCTGCTCGACCTGGTCGACGAGCGCAAGGCCGACGGCGCGACCGTGGTCCTCGTGACCCACCACATGGACGAGGTCGAGCGGCTCTGCGACCGCATCCTGCTGCTCAAGGACGGCCGGGCCGCCGCCTACGGATCCGTGCCCGACGTGCAGGACGCCTTCGGCGGCGCGGTCGCCCGCGTCGGGCTCGACGGCCCGGTGCCGAAGTCGCCGCTGTACCGGCTCGCCCGGCACGAAGGGCACGTCGCCTACCTCGTCCCCACGCAGGCCGCCGCCCCGGACGGTGCGGACGTCCTGGCGGAACTGATCGCGGCCGGGGTGCACGTCACCGCGTTCGAGATGCGCCGGATCCCGCTCGACGAGATCTTCGTGCAGGTGTACGGGCACGACGCCCTGGCCTTGACGTCGACCGACGGGGCAGCGGCATGAGCAACCTCGGCACGGTCGTCCGGTTCGAGTTCGTCCGCGCGGTCAAGAAGCCCGCGTTCTGGATCGGCACGCTCGCGCTGCCGGTCGTCATCGTGGTGGTCTCGCTGCTCGTCGGCATCGGACAGGCCGCCGGCACGGACTCGGTGGTTTCCGGGTCGTCGGCCACGAAGACACCGTTCCACTACGTCGACGATTCCGGCCTGGTGTCCGAGTCCGTCGCCGCGAAGTGGGGCGGGACACCGTCCACCAGCGCCGCCGCAGACCGCGCCGCCGTGCGGTCCGGCGACCTCGACGCCTTCATCGTGTTCCCGTCGTCACCGTCCACCACCGCGATCCGGGTCGACGCGGCCGACCGCGGGCTCTTCGCCAACGGCGTGTACTCGTCGCTCGCCCAGCGGGTGCTCGAGCAGAGCGTCGCCGCGTCGGTCGACGACCCCGAGACCGTGCAGCTGCTCCGCAACCCGCCCGCCACCGACGTCACCACCTACGCCGACGGCCGGGTCGCCCCGGGCTGGTTGTCCGTCGTGCCGCCGTTCCTGTTCGTCGCCGCGTTCTTCGGGCTCGTCATCCTGCTCGCCGCCCGGATGGTCACCGTCGTGGTCGAGGAGAAGGAGAACCGGATCTCCGAGATGATCCTGACCACGGTGACCGCGGGCGACCTGATCCGCGGCAAGGTCATCGCGATGCTGCTCGTCGGCTTCGTGCAGGTCAGCGTGTTCGTCGTGCCCGGACTGGTCGGACTGCTCGTCGCCCTGCCGCTGCTGTCGTCGCAGCTCGGCGGGCTGACCATCGACCCGTGGCGGATGGTGACCGGGGCGCTGTTGCTCGTCGGCGGCGTGCTGCTCGCATCGGGGCTGTTCGTCGCCGTCGGGGCCGCGGTGCCGTCGATCAAGGACGCCTCGGCCCTGCAGTCGGCAGCGATCTTCGCGCTGATCATCCCCCTGTACGCGGCGTTCTTCGTGATGACGACGCCGACGTCGCCGGTGGCGGAGTTCTTCACGTACTTCCCGACCTTCACGCCGATCACCGCGATGGTGCGGAACGCCGTCGGGGCCCTGACCGTGACGGAGTCGGTGGTCTGCATCGTCGAGGTGTTCGTCGTCGCCGGGCTGCTGCTGTGGTTCGCCGAGTACCTGTTCCGGCACTCGGTCGCGCAGTACGGGTCGAAGGTGACGGTGCGGCAGGTGCTGTCGTGGCGGCGGGGGCAGCGGGGCTGAGCGGGGCGGTGCTCGGCCCCGTCGGCCCGCGGTGCTCGCGTCGCCGGCCCGCGGAGCTCGCGCCGTCGGCCCGCCGCGCTCGCGTTGCCGGCGCGCGGTGCTCGCGTCGCCGGCCCGCCGCGCTCGCGCCGCCGGCCCGCAGCGCTCGCGCCGCCGGTCAGCCGGCGGCGATGCGGCGGAGCGCGTCCAGGTGGGCGGCCCAGACGGCCCGGCCCGAGGCGGTCAGGGTGATCGACGTCCGGGGCGTCTTGCCCACGAAGCCCTTCCCCACCGACACGTAGCCGGCCGCCTCGAGCGCGGACACCTGCTTGCTCAGCACCGAGTCACTGACCTCGACCGCGTCCCGCACCTCGCGGAACCCCAGCGTGCCGGCGCGGGTCAGGGCGGCGATCACCGAGAAGCGCACCGGGTGCTGCAGCAGGTCGTCGAGCTCGTGCCGCGGGTGCGTCCGTTCCGTGGTGCTCACGAGCGGGCCTCACGAGCCGCACAGACGAGCGCGACCAGCAGGACGAGCCCCGAGGTGATGCCCGACCAGAGCACCGAGCCGTGCACCCACCCGACCACGGCGATCGCCGCCAGGTAGGTGACCGCCCAGCTGGCGATGTAGACGGTCCAGCGGCGGCTCCGGGCGAAGGCCGAGCGGCCGCGGATGCTCACCATGAAGAACACCACCAGGGCGAACAGCGCGACGAGGGTGCCGACGTAGACCGCGGCGAACGCGTCCCCCGTCGTGAGTCCCATGCCGAGCGTGCCGAGCGACGTCGCGACGCCGAGCGCGGTGATGAACGTGACGTACGGCCAGCGGACGGCGTCGTGCGCGCGTCGGCCGATCCGGTCCGCCTGGTCGAGCAGTCGGGCCGCCTCGGCGGGTCCGGGTCGTGCGGTGGTGTGGTCCATGGTGTCCCCTCTTGTGACACCAGTATGGCAACTACTTTCCAACTTGGCAAGCACTTTCCTGATACACGAGTCGCGTTCGCGGTGCGCTCGCGCTCGCGGCCCTCAGACGCGGACAGGCGTCTCGTCGAGGTCCCACGAGGGAACGGCATGCCGCTTCCACCCCTGACGCAGGGTGTCGGCCGCACGGTCGAACTCGACCAGGACGTCGATGTGCGGGCGGACGAGCATCTGGATCTGCAGCCCCTCGTACATCGCGAGCAGCTGTGTCGCCGCCTGGTACGCGGGGATCCCGGCCTCTTCGGCGCCCTTGTCGAAGTCGCGCTGCAGCCCGACGGTCAGCTGCTCGGCGTACTCCTCGAACCGCTTGCGGAACAGTTCGGCGAACCCGGACTCCGAGCTGGCCACGGTGATCAGTCCGGCGAGGACCCGGACGAGGCCCGGATCGGCGACGTCCTCGGCGAGGGTCAGGCGGACGTGCTCGATCATGCACGTCGGCGGGGGCTTCCGTCGGGTCCCGCGCAGCCGCACCCACCGGTCGTAGGTGACCAGCAGCAGGGCGTGCCAGGTCGGGAACAGCCGCTCGACCGTCTCGAGCGGAACGCCGGCGACGTCGGCGATGACCGCGGCGTCGACGTCGTCGAACGGGTGCAACCGGTACGCGCGGATGGCTGCGCGCACGGTGCGCTCTGCGAGGGACTCGTCGTCCTCGACGCGTTCGCCGTGCAGGGGTTCCATCCGACCATTGCAGCGCATCGCGGGCCGTTTGTCTCGTCCCAGAGCGGGGGCCGTGCCCCCGGGCCGTCAGCCGACGGTGATCGGCGCCGCCGGCGGGCGGACCCGCTGGCGCATCCACACGAAGAACCCGGTCAGGGTGAAGACGCCGTAGAAGACGTACATCAGCCCCGATGCGTAGTACCCGGCGGAGAACAGCAGCGGCACGCCGACCAGGTCGACCGCCACCCAGATGAGCCAGAACTCGACCCACCCCTTGGCCATGCCGTAGGTGGCGAGCAGCGAGCCGACGAAGATCCAGGCGTCGCTCCACACCGGTTCGTAGGATCCGAGCGCGCGGAAGACGGGGGTCAGCAGGGCGGTGCCGCCGACCAGGCCGACGACGAGCAGCAGGCGGGACCGCCAGGAGGCCCAGTGCGGGTCGATCACGGTCGTCGCGTCCTCGGGGCGGTGCGTCCACCGGTACCAGCCGTAGACGCTCACGATGATGAACATGACCTGACGGCCCGCCTGGCCGAGCAGGTTGACGGGGTTGGGGGTGTCGAACAGCGCACCCATGAAGACGGTGAAGAGCAGGGCGTTGCCGACCAGTCCGACCGGCCAGGCCCAGACCTTGCGACGCATGCCGCCGAGGGCGCTGAGCAACCCGAAGACGTTGCCGATCACCTCACGCCACAGCACCGTCTGGTCGCCGATGACGATCTGCGCGTCGAACAACCAACGCACGATGTCCATGGGCCCTCCTCGTTTCCGCCGGACGGTGCAACGACGCCACCCGTACCGGCATTCCTTCCGGGTTTCCCCGGTCCGCACGGAGCACACACCCAGAAACCGGGGTACAAAGCATGTCCTCAAATGCGAGGACGCAAATGCCCCCCGTTCTGGGGTCCCGGTGAACGCTCGTTCTCGCTTGTCCGCAGTTTGGGGGACAGCTAACGTCGTCCCCAGAGCGAGTCCAGCCCGCCCGAGCAGCAGTCCCTGCGCTCAGAGGCCCGGCGACCGTTCTCGGCACCGGTCAGCCGCGACCCCTTCCAACCACTGGTCGATGACAACCTCCCCACCGGGCAGGACACCCGAACGTCCCCGGTGGGCTTCAGCGCGCCCAGGCACGCAGGAACGGAACCACTCCATGCACAAGATCGTCACCGGTGCCATCGCCGGCGCAGCAGGCGTCGCACTCCTCCTCGGCGGTGCCGGCACGTTCGCCCTCTGGAACGCCAGCGCCTCGAGCGCCGCGTCCGCGGTGAGCGCCGGCACCCTGACGCTCAGCGCCAACAACGACGGCGCCTGGACCGACATCACGAACGGTCGTTCCGCCGCGATCGACCCGACGAAGGCGCTGATGGTGCCGGGCAACACGTTCCAGTTCACGCAGACGCTGAACATCGGCGCGACCGGCCAGGACCTCAAGGCCAACCTGACCTACGCCAACCAGAGCATCACCGGTGACAGCGCGCTGATCGCCGCCACGACGAAGACGCTGGCCGTCACGTCGACGAGCGCCTCGATCGTGCAGTCCTCGTCGAACGCGAACACCTTCGTCGTCTCGCCGTCGTCGTCCACCTCGACGGTCAAGGTCGTCTTCACCGTGACGCTGCCCGCCGCCGCGACCACCGGTCAGGGCGGCTCGCTCAACCTCAGCGCGCTCGCCTTCACGCTGACCCAGACCGCGATCGGTTCCTGACCCACCGATCGCACCCCACCGACCACGACGACCAGGAGCAGGGACATGACCGCCACACCGCGGACGACGGGACGCCACCGCGCCTCCCGACGCCACCGCTGGGTGTGGCCGGTCGCGCTCGGCCTGGTCGTCGCGGTCGGCACGGCGCTCCTCGGCGTCGGCGGCACCTACGCACTCTGGAACGGCACGGCCAGCACGGCCGCCACCACCGTGCGCTCCGCGACGGCGACCATCACCGTCGGCGGCACGACGGCGATGAACACCGCGGTCCTCGGGCCGGGCACCAGCACCACCGGCACGTTCACCATGCGGAACACCGGGTCGATCCCGCTCTCCGTGCGCGTCACGACGACGTCCTCGAAGTCATCCGTCGCGGCGGCGTCCGGTGAGCTGACGCTCCACCTCGCGATGGTGTCGTCGACCGCGAAGTGCGTGCCCGGGCTCACCGGCACGAGCGCGCGGCTCGCCACCTTCGACACGGGCTCAGGTGTCGTCACCCTGCCGGCCGGGGGCAGCGGCATCGCGTGCCTCGAGATGGCCCTCGACGCCGACGCCCCGCAGACCGTCGCCGGCGCAACCACCGACTTCACCCTCACCGTCACCGGAACGCAGGTCGCCGCATGAACCGCCGCCTCCGGCTCCTCGTCGCCGTGCTCCTCACCGCCGTGTTCGTCGGTGGCACCTCGAGTGCCGCGTGGGCCTTGTGGAGCGCCTCGGGCACCACCGCGGCGAGCACGACGGTCGGCACCGTCACGGCGTCGATCGGCGGCACGAGCGCACTCACCACCGCCTTCTCGGCGAGCGTCACCTCGACGACGAAGCCGATCACCCTGACCGACTCGGGCACCCTCGGCGGCACCGCCACCACCACGGTCTCGGTCGCCTCCGGCAGCTCGACTGCACTCGCCAAGGCCGTCACCGTCGTCGCCTGGCCGGTCGCCTCGACCACGGCCTGCACCACGAGCACGGCCGTCGGAACCGGATCCGTCAGCGGAACCTGGGCGTCGCTGCCGAGCATGAGCGCGAAGCTCGCCGCCGGGGCCTCCGCGATCTGGTGCACGCGCAGCACCCTGCAGTCGTCTGCCCCGGCCGGCGCGACCACCACGGTGAACGTCGGCCTCACCGTCACGAGCGGCACCTGGAGCTCGGGCGTCGTCACCGGCAGCTTCACGCTGACCACCCCGGCGGCGACCGTCGACACCACCCCGTCGCTGGTCTGCACCGACCACGGCGGCTGGTACGTCGAGGTGCGCTGGGACGCCGCGAACCGCCCGCAGGACACCTGGTACGGGGCCTTCGTCGGCTCGACCCCGGTCGGGAAGAAGGCGCAGGACTACTCCGCGTTCATCACGATCGCACCGCCGGACGTCCCCGCGAGCGCCGGCACCTCGGGCACGCTCACCGTCGCCGTCAAGGTGCTCGACAGCGCCGGCAACCCCACCTCGACCGTCGCGGGCACCGGCAAGGTCACGCTCTTCACGCAGGACAACGGGGCGGCGATCCGATGCGGCGCATGAGCACCCCCGCCCCACGCACCGGGTGGCGAGCGGTCGTCCGCGCCGTCGCGTTCGGGCTCAGCACCGGGCTCCTGCTCATCGTGGCTGCGCTGGCCGTCGTGCTGATCGTCGTCCCGAAGGCCACGGGGTCGATGCCGCTCACCGTCCTGACGCAGTCGATGGAGCCGACACTCCCCCCGGGCACCCTGCTCGTGGTCCGGCCGACCCCGGTCGAGGACATCCAGGTCGGCGACGTCGTCACCTACCAGATCGTCTCCGGCCAGCCCGCGGTCATCAGCCACCGCGTGGTGTCGGTGTCCTCGTCGTCGGACGGCGGACGGACCTTCGTCCTCAAGGGCGACAACAACGCCGAGGCCGACCCCGCCCCCGTCACCGCCGTGCAGATCCGCGGAGTCCTCTGGTACAGCGTCCCGGACATCGGCCTGGTCAACCAGCTCGTCAACGGGTCGCGCAGCTGGCTCATCCCGCTGGTCGCCGGCGTGCTCCTGACGTACGGCGCGGTCATGATGACCGCCGGCTTCGTCAGCACCGCCCGTCGTCGTCGGGCGGGCACCGGCCGCGGGCGTCGCAGCGCAGCACACCACGTCGGACGGAGCACCACCGAGACCACGACCCCCACCCGGTCTAGGCTCGGTGGACGTGACGGACGGAGTGCAGCGGGCGCGGGAGCTCCTCGACGCAGCGGCCCGATTGCTCCGCGCCGCGGACGTCCCCGACGAAGCGCTCGGCGAGTACGTCCAGCCGAAGGCCGTCCTCGGGATCCGTCGTGACCCCACCATGCGGCCGCTCGGGCGGGTGTGGCGGGTCGGAGCGCTCCTGATCGGGTCGTCCCCCGAGACCGCCGGCGGTGTCTGGGCCACCGGGTCGATCACCCGGGTCACCGAACCCGGTCGTTCGCAGTACCAGTCGGTCTCCGCCGAGGTCCGTCGCGCCTACCGTGCCGCCGCCGCGAAGGGACACTTCGCCGCCGGTGAGACGGTCAACCACGGCGCCGTCCCGATCCCCGTCGACGAGACCCTGGTCGCCGCCGACGGTGTGCTCTTCGTCGCCGACGACGTGCCCTCCGTCCGGTGGTCCCCGACGGCCGGCGCCGCCGTCCCCCTCGCCGACTACCTGGCCGACCGCGTCGGCCTGCTCGTCGATCCCCCGCGGGGCGCGACCGACTGACGCGGCACCGCCCGTCGCACGGTGCGGGGTTCGTCGTGCGGTGCAGGTTTGTCGCGCCAGCGCACCGTGCAGCGCGGGAGACTCCGTGCGCGTTCCCGCTCCCGGTGCGAGCTCCTGCCGCAGAGCAGCGGAACTGCGGAACCGCGGAACCGCGGAACCGCACCGTGCCGGATCGCCCGACCCGTGCGAACTTGCCCGCCCCGTGCCCCGCCACAACCCCGCACCGAGCCACCCAACCGCTCCGACCCACGAACCCCGCACCGTGCAGCTCCGGGCGAGCCCCCAGGACGCGACCACGGAACCGCACCGCGCCGGGTTCGTCGTGCGGTGCAGGGTTCGTCGTGCGGTGCAGGGCTCATCGTGCGGTGCAGGTTCTTCGGGCATGCGCACCGTGCCGGATCGCCCGACCCGTGCGAACTTGCCCGCCCCGTGCCCCGCCACAACCGCGCACCGAGCCACCTCCACCGCCCTGACCCACGAACCCCGCACCGTGCGCCCCGCGCCCAACTCCCGGCGCGTGACCCCATGCAGACCACACGGCTGTCGCGACGTCACCCGGTCCCGATAGTGTCGGAACGTGAGCAACGATGCATTCGACGACCGCTACGAGCTGCGCGAGTTCGCGCCCGGGACGGACGACAAGGGGGCACCGAACGCCGAGACGGCACCGTGGATGCAGGCCGTCGGGATGGGCTTCCACGAAGCCGACCCCGACGCCGAGGGCGCAGCCCGCATGGCGTCGCACTTCATCGCCGACGAAGAGACCTTCCTCGGCGTCTACGTGCGGAAGCCGTTCCCGGGGTCTGTCGACGAGACCTGGCCGGCCGGCACCTTCACCTGGTTCCGCAAGGCGCTGAGCTGGGGCGACGGGTCCTCCGTCGACACCCAGGCGATCTCCGCGGTCACCGTCCGTCCGACCGAACGCCGCCGCGGCATCCTGCGCCGGATGATGACGCACGCGCTCGAGCGGGGCGTCGCCGAGGGCTACGCCGTGGCGTCGCTGACCGCGTCCGAGGGCACCATCTACCGCCGCTTCGGCTTCGGCAGCGCCATCCGCGAGCGCGCGATCCACGTCCGCCGCGAACGCGCGCTCCCCCTGCTGGCGCCGACCTCCGGCACGGTGTCGGTCGTGACGCCGCAGTGGCTCGCCGACTGCCCGGGCAAAGCCGTCTTCGACCGCTTCCACGCCCGCACCCCCGGCTCCATGGTCCGCAACACCGGCACCTGGGACGTCGTCTTCGGCCTGCGTGGCCCCGACGGCCAGAAGGCGAAGGACGTCCGCGCTGCCGTGCACCGGCCCGACGGTTCGGACGACATCGACGGCTACGTCACCTGGCGCGTCAAGGAGACCAGCGGTTCCGACACCGCGCTCGAGATCGTCGACCTGGTCTACGCGGACGACCGGGCCTACACCGCCCTGTGGGAGTTCCTGCTGTCGGTCGACCTCAACGACGTCGTGAAGTACAACCGGTCCCGCCTCGACGACCCGATCGTCGCGGCGCTCGGCGACAACCGTGCGTACGACGTCGACCACGAGGAGGACCACGTCTGGCTGCGCGTGCTCGACGTGGCGGCGGTGCTCGAGTCGAGGCCGTTCGCCGCCGACGGCTCGCTGACACTCGCGGTCACCGATGCGCTCGGCCACACGACCGGCACGTACCGGCTGGACGTCCAGGAGGCCCGTGGCACCGTCACGCGCGTCGCCGACGACGTCGACGTGGCCGGGTCTGACGTCCAGCTCGACGTCGCGGAGCTCGGTGCGGTGCTGATCGGCTCGGTCTCCCCCGTCACCCTGGCGGCCGCCGGCCTGGTCCGCGCTGCGGACCCGGCATCGGTGGAGCTGCTCCGCGCGATGCTGTTGCCGCCGCGGACGCCGCACGGCATCACGTACTTCTGATGGACGTCGCCCGGGTGGTCGGCCGGGCGCGTCAGGTCGTCTCCGTCCTGGCGTCCCCGGCCCTCCGTGCGGCGGTGTTCGGCGGAGCCCCCGCCGACGACCGCACCCAGGCGGCGGTCGGCTCGTTCGACTGGGTCACCGACGACGGCCCCGACGCCGCGGTGCTCGGTCGGACGGCACGGGAACTCCAGCGGTTGCAGTCGCCGGCAGCGGTGCTCGAGTTCGACCGGATCGAGCGGATGCCGGTGAAGGACGTCGAACGACATGCGCTGTCCGTCCGGATCGTGGAACTCGTGTTCGAGCGCCTCGGGCGTGACCGCGCCGTGCCGGAGGCCGTGCTGAACGCCGCGATCGGCATGCTGGCGGCCGACGTGTCCATCGTGCGCCGGGATGCGGTGGACCTCGGTGTGCTGACGCGCACCGACGACGGCTCGGTCTACCGGTTCGTGGGGCGCCCGGCCTGAGGCAGGCGGGCAGCCGGGGCAGGGCGGGGCGAGCCGGGCCGGGCGCAGACGCACGGTGCAGGGTTCGTCGGACCGTGACGGGCTACCCGCTCGGTGCGGCGCCGTAGTGCAGAACGGAGCGGGCAACCTCGCACGGACCAGCGCGCCCCGCACCGTGCGACGGGCCCGCGTCGGACCGGACCTCGCACGGACCAGCGCGCCCCGCACGGTGCGCGGGCCGACCGCGCCCTACGCCTGGCGCCGCACCCGCGGGTCGACGAACGCGTAGACGATGTCGACGATCACGTTCGCGGTCACGATCAGCAGCGCCGAGAACAGCGTGAAGCCGACGACCACCTGCAGGTCGAGCGTGTGCACCGCGTCGATCAGCAGCGCGCCGAGACCCTGCATCGAGAACACCTTCTCGGTGATGACTGCACCGCCGAGCAGCGACCCGAGGTCGAGCCCGAACAGCGTCACCACGGGCAGGATCGCCGTCCGGAGTCCGTGCCGCACGACGACCTGTCGCTCGCGCAGTCCCTTGGCCCGAGCGGTCCGGACGAAGTCCTGCGACATCGACTCGAGCATCTCGCCGCGGGTCAACCGGGCGTAGATCGCAGCGCTGATGAAGGCCAGCACGCACCACGGCAGGATCAGGTGGGTGAACCAGCCGACCGGGTCGTCACCGAAGGCCACGTAGCCGCTCGTCGGCAGGATCCCGAGCACGAACCCGAACAGCAGGATGCCGAGCAGTCCGACCAGGTACGCCGGCGACGAGACACCCGCGACCGCGACCGTCATCACGGCCCGGTCGACGAAGGTGCCGCGACGCAGCGCCGAGACGGTGCCCCCGAACACCCCGGCCACGAGCCACAGCACAGCGGCTCCGACGGCGATCGAGGCGGTGACGGGCAGGCGCGCGAGGATGAGCTCGGTGACGCTCTCGTGCAGCTGGAACGAGTACCCGAAGCACGGCGCCGCGCACTCGATGACGCTGTTGCCGCTGCCGAAGGTCCGGCCGGTGAAGATGCCGGCCAGGTAGGCGCCGAACTGTGCGAGCCAGGGCTTGTCGGTGCCCAGGAACGCCTGCACCTCGCGCAGTCGGTCCGGGGTGCAGGGCTTGTCGCAGATCGCCCGCGCCGGGTTGGTCGGCAGCAGCATGAAGAGCGCGTACGTGATGGCCGCGACGACGAGCAGCACGACCGCCGCACCGAGCAGGCGGATCGCGAGGAAGCGCAGGGTCGCGGCGTTCACGCGGTGCCCCCTCGCGGGTCGAGGGCGTCGCGCAGGGCGTCGCCGAGCACGTTGAAGGCGAGGGTGATGAGGAACAGTGCGGCTCCGGGGAACACGAGGTACATGGGGTCGGTCTGCACCCAGCCGATGGCGTCACCGATGCTGCGACCCCACGACGGCGTCGGCGGGTTGACCCCGACGGCGAGGAACGAGAGCGCGGCCTCGGCACCGATCATCGACGGGATCGAGATCGTCGCGTAGACGGTGATGGTCGCGGCGAGGTTCGGCAGCAGCTGCGTGCGGATGACGTGCCACCGGCCGGCGCCCATCGCGGTGGAGGCCACGACGTAGTTCCGGCTGACGAGCGACAGCGTCTGTCCTCGCACGACACGGGCCACGGCCGGCCAGCCGAAGAACCCGATGACGAGCACGACGAGCACGGGCTTCGGGAACGACGACGGCACGATCGCGGTGAGGGCGATCATGAACACGAGCGACGGGAACCCGAAGATCACGTCGACGACCCGCGAGAGCACCCGGTCGTACCAGCCGCCGAAGAACCCGGTCGTGACGCCGACGAGCACGCCGATGACGATCGACACCAGGGTGGCGGCGAGTCCGATGCCGAGCGAGGTCCGCGCGCCGTACGTGACGATCGAGAACAGGTCGCGCCCGGTCAGGGGCTCGACGCCGAACCAGTGCTCGCCGCTGATGCCGCCGCCCGGACCACGCGGAGCGCCGAACGAGTTGAGCGCGTCGATGTCGTACGAGTACGGGTCCTGCCCGGACGCCTTCGCGATGAGCGGGGCCGCCACGGCGACCACCAGGAACACCGCGATGACGACGGCCGAGGCCACCGCCCAGCGGTCCTGCCGCACCCGCCGTACGACGGCCCGGAAGCCGGTCGTACGGCCGGACGGTGCGACCGGTCGGTCCACCACGTTGGCCGTCACGAGGCCACTCCTTCCCACGCGCGCCACGCCTCGCGGCGGGCGGCCTGTCGCACGGGATCGGCGACGGGCGCTGCGGCGAGGAGCATGCGCGTGTAGTCCTGTTGCGGGTCGTCGAGCACCGCGTCGGTGCTCCCCCGTTCGACGATCCGGCCGTCGCGCAGCACGATCACCTGGTCGGCGAGCTGGCGGACGACGGCGAGGTCGTGGCTGATGAGCAGCATGCCGAAACCGAACTCCTGCTGCAGGCCGGCGAGCAGGTCGAGCACGGCGGCCTGCACCGTCACGTCGAGTGCCGAGGTCGGTTCGTCGGCGATGACGAGTGCCGGCCGCAGCGCGAGCGCACGCGCGACGGCGACTCGCTGCCGCTGGCCGCCGGACAGCTGGTGCGGGAACCGCTCGGCCCACGTCGGGTCGAGCTGCACGGCGATCAGCAGTTCGCGGACACGCTCGGCGCGTTCGGCTGCGGAGTCGGTGCCGTGCACGAGCAGCGGTTCCGCGATGCTCCAGCCGATGGTCTGCCGCGGGTTGAGCGACGACGCCGGGTCCTGGAACACGATGCCGACCCGGCTGCGCAGTTCGCGCAGCCGGCGTCCGCGAGCAGTGCGCAGGTCGCTGCCGTCCACCTCGACCGAGCCGGCGACGACGGGCACCAGGCCCGCGAGCGCGCGCCCGATCGTCGACTTGCCGGAACCGGATTCGCCCACCAGGCCGACGGTCTCACCGGCGTGCAGGTCGAGGTCGATACCGGACACGGTGGGTCCGCCTCGGCGCGAGTACCGCACGGCGACGTCGCGCAGGCGCGCCACGAGCGGACTGGGCCCACGCCGCCGGTTCCGGTCCGACGCGCCAGCGGCGGGCCGGCCGTGCCGGTGGGGAGAGGCGCGACTCGCGTCGTCGACGTCGGCCGGGGCCGAGGCGGTGCTCGCGTCTGCGGACAGATTGCGGCTTGCCGGAGCCGCGTCCGGTCCGGCAGGCCGAGTCTCGGTCGACGCGAGCGGCTCGGCGGAGCTTCCACGCGCCTCCAGGCTGGGGACGGCCGCGAGGAGCTCGCGCGTGTAGTCGGCGGTCGGGTGTGCGAAGACCTCGGCGACGGTCCCGTGCTCGACCGGGTCGCCGCGACGCAGCACCAGCAGGTCGTCCGCGACGTCCGCCACCACGCCCATGTCGTGGGTGATGAGCAACACGGCGAGGGAACGCTCGCGGCCGAGCCGCCGCAGCAGGTCGAGGATGCCGGCCTGCACGGTGACGTCGAGCGCGGTCGTGGGCTCGTCGGCGAAGAGTGCGACCGGATCGCCGGCCAGGGCCATCGCGATCATCGCGCGCTGGAGCTGGCCGCCGGACAGTTCGTGCGGGTAGGCCTTCCGGATGCGCCCGGGGTCGGCGAGCCCGGCGTCGCGGAGCAACTCGTCGACGCGGGCCGTGACACCGGCGCGGTCGAGTCCCGACGGGTGTACCCGGACGGCCTCGGCGATCTGGGTGCCGATCGACAGGACCGGTGTGAACGAGTTCATCGGCTCCTGGAACACCACGCCGATGCCCGCCCCACGGACGGCGCGCACGGTCTCGGCGGGGGCACCGATGAGCTCCTCGCCGCGGAACCGGGCGCTGCCGGACACCGAGGCCTGCGGCGGCAGGAGCCCGAGCACGCTCATGGCGCTGACGGACTTGCCCGAGCCGGACTCCCCCACCAGGGCGAGGACCCGGCCGGGCGTCAGGTCGAAGGAGACGTCACGGACGACGGGCTCCGCGTCGCCGAACGCGACGCGGAGCCCCTCGACCTGCAGGATCGGATCGGTCACTGCTTGAGCGAGACCTTGAGGTAGTTCGGGTACGCGGGGAAGTCCGCGATCTGGAAGTTCTGCACGTTCGACCCGGCGAGGAACGACTGCTTCGCGTAGATCAGCGGCACGACCGGGGCGTCGGCCATGATCTTCTGGTCGGCCTGGGCCCAGAGCTTCTGCGCGGCGTCCTGGTCGACCGTCGAGCTCGCCTTCGCGATGAGGGCGTCGACCTCGGGGTTGCGGTACTTCGAGACGTTGTAGCCGCCGCCACCGATCTGCGACGAGGCGTAGAGCGGCTGGAGGTTGGCGTTCGCGCTCGGGAAGTCCGGCTGCCAGCTCGACAGCGACAGGTCGAAGTCGGTGCCGTTGGTGGTCGCCTGCGTGAAGGAGTCGTAGTCGAGCGGCTTGAGCGTCACCGTGATGCCGGCACGCTTCAGGCCGGACTGCAGCGCCTGCGCCTGGGCGAGGTACGTCGGGTCGTTCTGCGTGACGAGGGTCAGCTTCAGGCCCGAGACACCGGCCTCCTTGAGCAGCTGCTTCGCCTTGTCGACGTCGCCGGTGGCCTTCGTCTTGTACAGGTCGTAGTCCTGGCGCCCCGCGATGCCCGGGGTGATCAGGGTCGAGGCGTACGACCCGGCGATCGCGCCGCCTGCGGCGATCCGGAACGACTTGCGGTCGACGGCGTACTGCAGGGCCTGTCGGACCTTGAGGTCCTTGAGCGCACCGCGCTGCGTGTTGATCGCCATGTAGCTGATCGGGCCGGCCTTCGAGGTGGCGAGGCGGTCCTGGGCGGCCGGGTTGCTGCGCACCTGGTTCAGCTCCGCGGCACCGAGGTAGATCGCCCCGAAGGAGTTCTTGGCGTCGCCGTTGTCCGCGATCAGGGTCTGCGTGGCCGTGGACTGGTCCTGGCTCTCCTTGAACACGATCTTCGACGGGCCGGCCGTGCGGACCTCGTCGGTCTTCGCACTCCAGTTCTTGTTGCGGACCAGCGTGACCTGCGAGCCCTGCGTGTTCGACTGCACCTGGTACGGGCCGGACGCGACCGGCTTCAGGTCGTAGGCGCCGGTGTCCTTGCCGTCGCCCTCGGGCACCGGGGTGAACGCCGGCATCGACGCGAGCCACGGCCAGTCGCCGTACGCGGCGTTGAGCTTGAAGACGATGGTCTTGTCGTTCGGGGTCTCGATGCTGTCGAGCGACTTGCCTTCGAACGGGCCCTTGTAGGAGTCACCACCGACCAGGAGCGACTTGTGGTAGCTCAGGCCACCGCTCAGCGTCGGTGCGAACGAGCGCTCGATGCCCCACTTGATGTCCTTCGTGGTGATCGGCGTGCCGTCCTGGAACTCGACGCCGTCCTTCAGCGTGTAGGTCCAGGTCTTGCCGTCGTCGCTCGAGACGCCGGTGTTGGTCGCCAGGTCGGGCACGACCTTCGCCGTCTTGCCCGGCTCGACGTCCCAGGTGGTGAGTCGACGCGCGACGAGCCCCATCGACGTGATGCCGAGGCTCTGGCTGGTCGCCGGGTCGAGGTGGAACGAGGTCTGCGGCGTCAGGATGTTGAGCGTGCCGCCCTTGGCCGTGCCGTCGGCACCGTCGTCGGACGAGCCCCCACCCGAGCAGCCGGTCAGGACCAGGGCTGCTGCTGCGGCGACGGCCGCGGTGATCGTCAGGCGGTTGGGGCGTCTCATGACGGGGCTGCTCCTCGGGGAAGGGGGCGCGATCGCGGTGGCGGTCGCTGCGACGGCGGAACGGTCCACCCGCCGGGCGGCATCCATCCTGACACCGCGACGGTGGCCCGTCCGAATCTCGCGTGCGTCGGACGACGCACGACGAAACATTGCAAGCGCCGGACGCCGTCCCGCTATTCCCGATGCGTTCGCACCGTCGTGTGTCAGCGGTCGAAGAGCCCACCGAGGAAGTCGTTGCCGAGGTTCGACGCCTGCTCGCCGAGACCGGACGCCTGCTCACCGAAGCCCGCGGCCTGCTCACCGAAGCCACCGAGGAGCTGCTCACCCTGACCGGCGAGTCCATCGACGCCACCGCTGAGGTCACCGAGTCCGAGGTCACCCATGCCCGAGGCGATGCCCTCGAAGTCCACGCCGAGGTCGGCAGCCCCTGCCAGCACCGGACCGGCGGCGGCGCTCAGCACCGCTCCCCCGGCCACCGCGGCGGCGAGGCCACCGAACGCCATCGCGCCAGCGCCGACCGCTGCACCGCCGGCGAAGGCCCCGGCGCGGCCGCGACCGTTGCCGTTGGCGTTGCCCGAGCGGCCGGAACCCCCGAGGACCCGTCGGACCAGACCCGGACGCGACATCTCCCCGCGGGTCATCGCACGGGCCATGCCGCCCGCCGAGTCGTCGCGCAGGTGCTCGTGGGGCGGGAGCTCGGAGTTCAGGCGGTCGCGGACCTGCTGGCGCTGCCCGGGGGTGAGCCGCGCGAAGGCGTCGTGGTGGACCTGTTCGAGCTGCTCCGGCGACGAGGTGCGGAGCAGGTAATCGTACTTCGCCAGGGCGACCTTGTCGGCGTCGGCCCCGTGCTGCGGCGTGCCTGCGGGCTGCTGCTGCTGCTGCTGCTGGCCGTACTGCTGTGGCTGGCCGTACTGCTGTGGCTGGCCATACTGCTGTGGCTGGCCGTACTGCTGCGGCTGGCCGTACTCCTGCGGCGGCTGCTGCTGGCCCCGGTCGTCGCCGGTCAGCTTGTCCGCGGCGCTCCGCACGATGCCACGCCAGTCGGTTCCGCCCTGCTGCGATCCGGCGCCGGGCGCGGTTCCCCCCTGCCCACGCTTCTGGAGCTGCTTGTCGATGACCTTCGAGGCCATGCCGATGATGCGGTTGAGGTTCGCCATGCCCCGACCTTTGCGTCCTCACATGTGGACGACCGGTACCGGAGCGGGGGTTCGCCGGGGCATCCGATGGGGATCCCCTGTGAGAGTCGATCTGCATATCAGCGGACACATGCACGTAGGCTGGCTCCGGTCGCGTCACCGCCGGAGCGCGACCTGGGCGAAAGCGTGAGGCCCGGGACTGCGACAACAGTTCCGGGCCTCGATTCGCCTTCCGAGTGGAAAGCCAAGGGATGCATCAACCATCCCGATTCCAACGCTCGGAACCGATGGTAGCCGAGCCCGCTCGGCGACGCATCCCTCGGCCGAAGCTCCTCGTGTCAGCCGGCGACGACACCAGGAGGTCAGCGATGTCGAACGACGCCGATGATCGGTCCAGGCGTCGGGTGCCCTGGCTGGGGATCGCGAGCTTGCTCGTGACCGTGGTCAGGCTCCTGATCGACCTGTCCCGCAAGGACTGAGGACCCGGGTGTCCCGCACCACAGCCGGTGGTGCGGGACACCTGTCAATCGCGTCAGGACAGGATGCGCGCGAGGAACGCGTTGCGGAACCGCCCCGTGGGGTCGAGGTCACGGGCGAGTGCGGCGAAGTCGGACAGCCGCGGGTACGCCTCGTGCAGCCGCTCGGCGCCGGCAGCGGAGACCTTGCCCCAGTGCGGCCGCGGGTCGAAGGGCTCGAGGACGTCCTCGATCCGGGTGACCGCCGCGGCCACGGCGGCGGCGTCCCGGCGGAACGTGAAGTGCAGACCGACCGACTGTCGGCCGGATGACGGCGCGAGCCAGGCGGTGTCGGCCGCGATGGTGCGGACCTCGGCGGCGATGAGGATCGGCGCGAACAGCGACGCCAGCGGTCGGAGCGCCTCGAGTGCCGCCACGGCCGAGGCCGCGGGGATCAGGTACTCGGCCTGGATCTCGGCCCCGGTCGAGGGGGTGAACGAGGACCGGAAGTGCGGCAGCCGCTCGGCCCACGGCCCTGGCACGCCGCCCTGCTCGGTGACCCCGGCAGGGTCGTTCTCACCCGGGTGCACCGGACCCGAGGCCGCACGTGCTCCGAGGGCCACGAGGTCGACCGTCGGTGCGGCCTCGTCGACGCGGTGCTTGACCCAGACCTGCCGGGCGCCCCGGTCGTCGAACGACGTGAACATCGACACCGAGTACGCGTCGGACATCACCGGGTCGAACTGCGCGGCCACGGCCTCCCACGGCAGGTCGAGGTGCACCGTCGTGGCGACCTGGAACGTCGGCTCGATCGCGAGCTCCACCGCGGTGACGACGCCGAGCGCGCCGATCCCCACGCGGTGGGCGTCGAGCAGCCCGTCCGGCGACGCAGCGTCGACGTGGTCGAGCGCGCCGGAGGCGCGCACCACGTCGAGGCCGACCACCGCCTGCGCGAGCGACGGGTTCCGCACACCGGAGCCGTGCGTCCCCGTGGCGACGGCACCGGCCGTGGAGATGTGCGGCAGGGACGCGAGGTTCCCGAGGGCCCAGCCACGGGCCTCCAGGCCGGCCGCGACCTGGCTGTGCGTCATGCCCGCGGCCACACGGACCACCCGCCGGGCCGTGTCGATGTCGAGCACGGGCGGCAGGTCCGACAGCGAGACCTGGACGGCATCCGTGTCGGCGATGGTGTTGAACGAGTGTCGCGAGCCGAGCGCCGTCAGGCGCGGCGTCGAGGCGACGAGCTGCTGGAGCTCGTCCACCGACGTCGGGCGGGCCAGCGCCGAGGCGCGGTAGGTGACGTTGCCCGCCCAGTTCGTGCGCGTGCGCTCGGCCGCGATCACGTCGTCCATCGTGGGTCCTGACTCCCCTAGAAGCCGCGGTCGAGACGGTGCCACGTCTGCTGGAGACGCAGCTCGTCGCGGAACCCGCGTGCGGTGGTGTGCTCGTCGATCACCAGGAACTCCGTGCCGACCATCGTCGCGAAGTCCTCGACGACCTGCAGGCCGACCGCCGTCGTCATGACGGTGTGGTGCGCGGCGCCGGCGGTGAGCCAGGCCTCGGCAGCGACGGGGAACGACGGCCGGGGCTCCCAGACCGCACGGCCGACGGGAAGCTTCGGCAGGGCCTCGGTCGGGGGCACGACGTCGACGACGTTCGCGGTGAGGCGGAACCCGTCGCGGGTGTCGGAGAGCGCGACGACGACGGCTTCGCCGGAGTCGGCGGTGAAGACCAGGCGGACCGGGTCGTCCTTGCCGCCGATGCCGAGCGGGTGGATCTCGAGCGTCGGCTTCGTGGTGGTGAGCGTCGGCGAGACCTCGAGCATGTGCGCCCCGAGGATCTTCTCGGCGCCCGGGGTGAGGTCGTAGGTGTAGTCCTCCATCAGGCTCGCACCACCGGGCAGGCCGGCGCCGGCGACGTTCATCGCGCGGACCAGGACCGAGGTCTTCCAGTCGCCCTCGGCGCCGAAGCCGTAGCCGTCGGCCATCAGGCGCTGCACGGCCAGGCCCGGCAGCTGCTTGAGCGAGCCGAGGTCCTCGAAGTTCGTGGTGAAGGCGGCGCTTCCGTTCTGCGCGAGCAGCGTGCGGAGGCCGATCTCGATGGCGGCGCCGTCGCGGAGCGCGGCGTGACGCTCGCCACCGTCGCTGCGGAGTGACGGGTCCACGTCGTAGTCGCGCTCGTACGTCGCCACGAGCGCGTCGACCGCTGCCGTGTCCGCTGCTGCGGCGTCCACCGCTGCTGCGAGCTCGTTGACCGCCCACGTGTTGACCTGCACGCCGAGCTCGATCTCGGCCTCGGTCTTGTCGCCCTCGGTGACGGCGACGTAGCGCATGTTGTCGCCGAAGCGGGTGAGCTTCAGCTCGCGGACGGCCGCGGCACCTGCGGCGGCACGGGTCCAGTTCGCGACGCGATGCTGGACGCGCGGGTCCGAGACGTGGCCGACGGCCGTGGCGTGCCGGACGCCCAGGCGGGCCAGGGCGTAGCCGAACTCACGGTCGCCGTGCGCGGCCTGGTTGAGGTTCATGAAGTCGAAGTCGATGTCCGCCCAGGGCAGCGTGACGTTCGCCTGCGTGTGCAGGTGCAGCAGCGGCTTGGTCAGGGCCTGCAGGCCGCCGATCCACATCTTGGCCGGGCTGAACGTGTGCATCCACGTGGTGACACCGATGACCTTGTCGTCGGCGCTCGCCTCGATGAGCGCCCGGCGGATGCCGTCGGCGTCCTTGAGGACGGGCTTCCAGACGAGCTGCACCGGCAGGTGCCCGGCGAGCTCCGCGTGGACGGCCTTGCTCTGCTCCTCGACCTGGCGCAGGGTCTCCTCGCCGTAGAGCCCCTGGGAGCCGGTGAGGAACCAGACCTCGTAGCTGTCGAGCGTGGCCTGGGGGTCGACGGTGGTGTCCTGCGTCATCGCATGGCTCCTTCGGGGTTCTGTCCGTAGACGTTCTGGTAGCGATCGAAGAGTCGATCGATGTCTGCTTCGGGGATCGGGACGACCTCGCCTCCCTGCTTCGCGATGTGGACGGTCCGTGCCACGTCCTCGCACATCACGGCGGCCTTGACGGCGTCCTTCGCGTCCTTGCCGATCGTGAAGACGCCGTGGTTCTGCATCAGGACCGCACGACTGCGGTGACCGCTCAGGGTGTCGACGATGCCGTGGCCGATCGAGTCGTCGCCGATGATCGCGAAGGGGCCGACCGGGATCGGTCCGCCGAACTCGTCCGCCATCGCCGTGATCACGCACGGGATCGCCTCGGCGCGGGCGGCCCAGGCGGTCGCGTACGTCGAGTGGGTGTGCACGACACCGCCGACCTCGGGCATGTTCCGGTACACGTAGGCGTGCGCGGCGGTGTCGCTCGAGGGGCCGTGCGCGTTGCCCCAGCCCTCGGCCGGCACGCCGTCGAGCGTGCAGACGACCTGGTTCTCCGGCGTCAGGTCGTCGCTCGACACCCCGCTCGGCTTGATGACGAACAGGTCCGTTCCGGGCACGCGCTCGGAGACGTTGCCGCCTGTCCAGATCACGAGGCCGTAGCGGACGAGTTCGCCGTGCAGGCGCGCGACGCGCTCCCGCGTCGTCGCCACCGCCTGGCGTGTGGTCTCGTCGATCGCGTCCGTCATCGGGTCACTTCCTCTGTCTGGAGGCGCGGGTCGGCGCCGTCGGTCTCGTCGGTCGGTCCTGTGGTCGCGCTGGGGCGGGTCGCCGCCGCGGCGACGTCCTGCACGGGCAGTGCCGCCCGGTAGCGCTCCAGGTACGTCTGGAACCCGGCGACGTCCGCCGGCTCGGGTTCGGCCACGTGCACGGCGTCCCCGCCGAACACGGTGTCCGACAGGTAGTCGGCGAGCTGCTGGTCGGTGTGCTCGAGGTAGGCGGCCAGCACCGCGATCCCCCACGCGCCGCCCTCGCCCGCGGTCTCCTCGAGCGCGATCGGCACGCGCAACGCCGCCGCGAGCAGCCGCTGCGGGCTGCCGGGCGTCCGGAAGAGCCCGCCGTGCGCCGTCATCCGGTCCACCTGCACCTGTTCGCCGTGCAGGACGTCCATGCCGATGGCCAGGGTCGCGAAGGCGCCGTGCACCTCGGAGCGCACCAGGTTGCCGAGCGTGAAGCGTGCGCCGGGGGTGCGGAGCAGCAGGGGCCGGCCGTCCTCGACGTGGGTGACCGGTTCGCCGGCCAGGTAGTTGAAGGAGAGCAGACCGCCGGCGTCCGGGTCGGTGTCGTCGGCGACGGCCTCGGCGAGCAGCGTGGCGTAGACGTCGTCGATGCCGATCGGCGTCGCGCCGGTCCGCTCGCTCGAGGCCTCGGCGAAGCGCCCGAACACCCGGGCCCAGCTCGCGATCTCGCTCGCGCCGTTGTTGCAGTGCACCATCGCCACGGCGTCCCCGGCCGGGGTGGTGACGACGTCGAGTTCCTCGTGCGCGGTGGTCAGCGGCTGCTCGAGCACGACCATCGCGAAGATGCTCGTGCCGACACTGACGTTGCCGGTGCGCGGGGCGACCGCGTTCGTCGCGACCATGCCGGTGCCGGCGTCCCCCTCGGGCGGGCAGAGCGGCGCACCGGGTTCGAGCGTGCCGGTCGGGTCGAGCCAGGCTGCACCCTCGGGGGTCAACTCGCCCGCTTCGGCGCCGGCCACCAGGACCTCGGGCAGCAGGGACCGCAGGTCCGGCAGGCCGATCAGGTCCTGCGCGGTGGCGAGCATGGCGGGGTCGAAGTCCTTGGCACCGGGGTCACCGGGGCCGCTGTCGACGGGGCCGCCCTCGATGGGGAACATGCCGCTGGCGTCACCGACACCCAGCGCGTTCCGACCGGTCAGACGACGGTGGACGTAGCCGGCCAGGGTCGTCACACCGGCGATCTCGGCCACGTGCGGCTCGTCGTCGAGGACCGCCTGGTACAGGTGCGCGATCGACCAGCGCAGCGGGATGTTGAACCCGAGGGCCTCGCTGAGTCGTTCGGCTGCGGGACCCGTGGAGGTGTTGCGCCAGGTGCGGAACGGCACGAGCAGCTCGCCCGCGGCGTCGAACGCCAGGTAGCCGTGCATCATCGCGCTCACGCCCACCGCGCGGAAGGTCGTCGGGGTCACGCCGTACTGCGACTCGACGTCGGCCACCAGGGCGGCGTACGCGGCACGGAGTCCGATCTCGACGGCATCGAGTGAGTAGGTCCAGCGCCCGTCGACGTACTCGTTCTCCCACTCGTGGGAGCCGGCTGCGATGGGGACGAGGTCCTCGTCCACCAGGCAGGCCTTGATGCGGGTGGAGCCGAGCTCGATCCCGAGCGTGGTGCGGCCGTCCACGATCCGCTGTCGGCGGTCGTCGCCCATGCGTTCCTCCAGAACCTCGTCGTCCTCAGTGAGCGCTCACATCCTGGCACGTGAGCGCTCACACACGCAACGCGGCGGCGCGCCGCCCGTCCTGCCCGTCCCACTCGTCCGCCCGCTTCCCCCGCCGGTCGAAACTCCCCGCTCAGTTCCGCCGACCGGTCACGAACCGTCGTCCGGCGCACCTGCAGCCGACCGTTCCTGACCACTCGACGTCCCACGCACGACGGGTCGTGACCGCGCGACGCACGAGGGCGACGACGACATGCCACCCCTCGCCGCCCCACACCCGCGCGAGTCCTGACCCCTCGCTGCCCCACACCCGGGAGCGCCGACCCGCCGGACCCGCGACACCCCGAACGGCGGCGCCAGGGACGGTCACGACGCCCCGTTGCCTCCCCGCCGCGCGGTCACGAACGGTCGGCTGGCGGCGCGCAGAGCGACGGTTCGTGACCACTCGACCACGGCGGACGGGGTGTCGTGACCGACCTAGGCCCCGACGGTGCTCTCGCGGATGACGAGCGACGGCGTCACGGCCGCCGACGCCGCGGTCCCGCCGTCGATCAGGGCGAGGAGCGCCTGCCCCGCGACGCGCCCGAGCTCCTCGAGCCGCAGGTCGACCGTGGTCAGCGGCGGCCTCGAGGCGAGCGCCATCACGTCCCAGTCGTCGAAGCCCGTGACCGCGACGTCTCCCGGCACCGAACGCCCGAGCTCCCGCAGCCGGTCGCACACGCCCCGGGCGATCTGGTCGCTGCCACAGACGATCGCGTCGACGTCGGGCGACTGCCGGGCCAGCACGTCCACGGCCTGCCGCCCCCAGCGCTCCGACCACTCGCCGTACAGCGGCTCGGTGACCAGGTGCGACCCGAGCACCGACGTGGCACCGGCGACGCGACGCGCTGCCGACCGGTGCCGCGCCGGCCCCGTCACGATCGCGACCCGCTGCCTCCCGAGCGAGTGCACGTGCGAGGCGACGAGTGCCGAACCGGCGGCGTCGTCGAGCGTGACCGACACGTCGCTGTCGTCGGTCGAGGGCGAGAAGGCGTAGACGACGGGGATGGACGCGTCGATCGGGGGCCGGGCGTCGGCGGAGCGGCCGGTCACGATGATGCCGTCGACACCGCGGGCCGCCAGGGAGCGCAGGTAGTGGGCCTCGCGCACGTGGTCGTCGCGGGTGTCGCAGAGCAGCACGGCCATCCGCCCGGCGGACAGGGCGTCCTCGGCACCGAGCAGCACCGGGATCGAGAACCGGCCGAACGAGTCGGTGGTGATCATGCCGACGGTGTAGGTCCGCCCCGAGGACAGCGCGCGGGCACGGGCGTCGCCGACGAACCCGAGCTTCTCGGCTGCTTCCTTCACCCGCAGCCGGGTGGCGTCCCGCAGCTGTCCGGTGCCGTTCAGCGCCTTCGACGCGGTGCCGATCGACACTCCGGCGAGCGCCGCCACGTCGGTGATCCGGATCGGCTGTCCGGTGCGTTCGAGCGTCACGGCAACCACCTTTCCGATGACCAGGACGTGCCGATGACCTTACACAAAAGCACCGGAATGCTCTTGCGCGACGTGCGCCCCGTGTCGTAGCGTCCACCGCAGAAACCGTTTTCCGGATCGATGACGACCCGGACGGCCCGAGTCACATCGCAAGGAGGCGACATGACCACCACGCTCGCGACCGATCGCGGCGCGCACACCGCGACCCCGGTCCTCCCGACCGCCGACGCGCACCTCACGCTCCGGCCGCTGCCGACCGGCGACGCCCGGATCACGGGCGGCTTCTGGGCGCTCCGACAGGAGCGCAACGGCCGTGACGCCGTGCGGAGCGGCTACCAGCAGCTCGAGACGGCCGGCAACTTCCGGAACCTGCGCATCGCCGCGGGGCTCGAGGAGGGCGAGGCCGTCGGCCCGATCTTCATGGACTCCGACGTGACGAAGTGGCTCGAGGCCGTGGCGTGGGAGTACGGCCGCGCCCCCGCCGAGGACCTGCTCGACCTGCAGCGCGAGGTCACCGCGCTGTACGCCCGAGCCCAGGCCGAGGACGGCTACCTGGACTCCGTGCAGCAGGTCCGCGGCAAGGGCGAGCGGTACACGGACCTCAAGTGGAGCCACGAGATGTACTGCGCCGGGCACCTGTACCAGGCGGCCGTGGCCCAGCACCGTGCGACGGGCGACACCGGGCTCCTCGACGTCGCGATCAAGAACGCCGACCACCTGGTCCGCACGTTCGGCGACGGCACCGCCCCGGACGGCACGCCGAAGACCCGCGACGTCGACGGCCACCCCGTCGTCGAGATGGGCCTGGTCGAGCTGTACCGCGAGACCGGCGACCGCGCCTACCTCGACCTGGCGCACTGGTTCGTCGATGCCCGGGGCCACGGCATCATCGAGCGCGCCGGCGGCGAACCGACGTACTTCTCCGACCGGGTGCCGAGCCGCGAAGCCACGACGGTGGAGGGCCACGCGGTCCGCGCCGTGTACCTGGCCGCGGGTGCCGTGGACGTCGCGATCGAGACCGGGGACACCGAGCTCCTCACCGCGAGCGAGACGCAGTTCGCGGACATGATGGCGACGAAGGCGTTCATCACCGGCGGCCTCGGGGCTCGCTGGGACTGGGAGGCGTTCGGCGACCCGTACGAGCTGCCGACCGATCGCGGCTACGCCGAGACCTGCGCGGCGATCGGCGGGGTGCAGTGGGCCTGGCGCCTGCTGCTCGCGACCGGCAAGCCCGTGTACGCGGACGCGATCGAGCGCCTGCTCTACAACGCGTTCCTCGCCGGGGTGAGCCTGGCCGGCACCGAGTACTTCTACGTGAACCCGCTGCAGCAGCGCGACCACGCCCACCAGGACGAGAACCGCTCCCCCGCCCACGGGCGTCGCGGCTGGTTCGACTGCGCCTGCTGCCCGCCGAACATCATGCGGACCTTCGCGAGCCTCGACGGCTACCTGGCGACCGCGACGGACGGCGGGTTGCAGATCCACCAGTACGCCACCGCGGACCTCGGTCCGGTGCGCGTCGACACCGACTCCCCGCACGACGGCCGCGTCCGTGTCACGGTCACCGAGGACGGCCCGCTCGCCCTGGGCCTGCGGATCCCGGCCTGGTCGGACACCACGACCGTCACGGGTCCGGACGGGTCCGCGAACCCCACGGCGGGCACGCTGCACGTCGTCGACCGCGAGTGGTCGGCGGGCGACACCGTCGAGCTCGTCTTCGACACGACACCGCACCGGTACGTCGCCGACGCCCGCATCGACGCCGCCCGCGGGCAGGTCGCGATCGAGCGCGGCCCGCTCGTGTACGCGGTCGAGCAGGCGGACCAGCGGGGCTTCACGGTCGACGACCTGACGGTCGACGCCGACGCGCCGATCACCGAGGAACACCGCGACGACCTGCTCGACGGCGTCGTCACGCTGCGGATCCCGGGGCACGCCCCGGCCGAGCACGTGCAGCCGGCCTGGCCGTACCAGCGTCTGGACGGGCCGGGAGGCGCGACCACGGCCCGCGACGCGACCAACGTCGACGACGTGGCCGGTCTGCAGGGCGCCACCACGGGCCTCCAGGCCGGTCGCGACGTCCACGACGTCACCGCGACCGCGGTCCCGTACTACGCGTGGGCGAACCGGGGAGCCGCGCCGATGCGCGTCTGGCTCCCGCTGGCGCGGTGACCGGCGTGGACCGCCGTGCGTTCCTCGTCGGCGGCGTCGCCGGCGGGGCAGCCCTCGCCCTGGCCGGGTGCTCCGGCACCCTGCCGAAGGTCGTCGCGAAGCCCGCGAGCTTCGGGAAGGACGCGACCGGCACGGTGCAGGTGTGGTGCCGGTCGGCGACCCAGGCCGGCCTGACGTCGGCCGTCGCCGGGTTCAACAAGGCGAACCCGGAGCTGCAGGTCCAGCTGACCCCGGTGCCGGACGCGCAGTACGTGACCAAGCTGGCGACCGCGATCCGCGGCGGTGAGCCGCCGGACGTCGTGGACATCGACGACATCAACTCGCAGCTGTTCATCTTCCGCGAGGCGTTCGCCGACCTGACCGACGTCGTCAAGAGCCTGGACTACTTCGATGCGATCTCGCCGGGGCACCTGCGCCTGCTCGAGTACCGCGACCGGTACTACGGGCTGCCGTACCTGGCGGACAACTCGCAGCTGTTCGTCAACACCGAGCTGTTCGAGCGTGCCGGGCTCGACGTCGAGGAGTCGACGAGGGACCTGTCGACGCTGCTCGACGCGGCGAAGGCCATCCGGAAGCTCGACGACGACGTGTACGGCTGGTCGATCTCCGGCAACGCCGCCGGCATCATCGGCTTCGTCACGCAGCCGCACGTCTGGGCGACCGGCGTCGACATGATGACCGGCGAGGTCGGCTCCCAGCGGCCGAACATCACCGGCAACGAGGCCCTCGAACGCATGCTCGAGTTCTACCGGCAGCTGTGGAAGGACGGCGTGCTGTCGAAGGCGACGTACTCCGACGCCGGCACCACGTGGGGTGCCGACTTCCGGGCCGGCAAGGTGGGGATCTTCCCGACCTCGTACGGGGCGACCGTGCCCGCGGCCACCAAGGCGATGCGGGCGAAGATGCAGACGGTGCTCATCCCGTCGTGGGACGGCCAGCGGTCGTTCTTCGACGGCGGCGACAACATGTGCATCCCGAACGGGGCGGCGAACCCGTCCGGTGGGTGGGCGTTCATGCAGTACGCGAACGCGCTCCAACAGCAGCAGGCACTGCCGGACGGCGGGTACTTCCCGACGCGGTCCGACGCCGCCACCCCGGAGTACCGCAAGCGGTTCCCGCTGGCGTACGGCCCGCTCGACGCCATCGAGAAGGGCTACGCGCCGCAGACGCTGGCGTACAACCTGCTCAACAACCAGCCGTCGTCGCCGTACTTCGCGATGTTCCGCGAGGCCGTGTTCGGGTCGGGGAGCGCTGCCGCCATGCGGACGGCGCAGTCCGACTACCAGCGGATCCTCGACCAGGTGCAGGCCTGAGCCTGCCTGCTCGCTCGTCTCGCTCGTCTCGGGCTCTGGCTCGTCTCGCTCTTGTTGATGCACAGAGAGGTGCACGCATGTCGACCATCTCCACCCGGCGTCCCGCCGGCCGGACCGGCCCGGGCCGTCCCACCGTGGGCCGCGGCCCGGGGCGCGGCGGCTCCGCCCGGACCCGCAACTCGCTCACCCACCCGCCGCGCACCGGCGCCGTCCTCGTCGCCCCGGCGATCCTGTTCGTCGCCGTCTTCGTGCTCGTCCCGCTCGTGTTCGCGCTCTACATCTCGTTCACGAACTGGCCCCTGATCGGCCCGTACCGGTTCATCGGGCTGCAGAACTACCTGACGCTGTTCCAGGACCCGACGTTCGTGCACGCGATCGGCTACACGCTGCTGTACACGGCGATCGTGACCCTGCCGATCCTGGCGCTCGGGTACTTCCTCGCCGTGCTCGTCCGGGCCCGCCGCCGGGGCAGCACGATCCTGCGGACGGTGTTCTTCCTGCCGTACGTGGTCGGGCTGACGACGCTCTCGTTCATGCTCGTGCTCGAGGCGCAACCGAACTCCGGGGCCGTCAACATGGTGCTCAGGTGGCTCGGGATCACCGACGGCAGCACCGCGTGGCTCGTGAACGGCCCGCTGGCGACGGTGCTCATCTGCGTGCTCGTGGTCTGGGCGGTGTCGGGCTTGACGATGGTGCTGCTCATGTCGGCGATGCAGGGCGTCCCCGACGAGGTCTACGAGTCCGCGCAGCTCGAAGGGGCGTCCTGGTGGCAGACCGAACGCCTCATCACGTTCCCGATGATCCGCTCGACCGTCGCGCTGAGCGTCATCATCTCGGTGATCGGGTCGCTGCTGGCCTTCAACCAGTTCTACATCCTGACCCAGGGCGGGCCGGGCACCGAGACCACCACCATCGTGAACGCGATCTACAACCGCGGGTTCGTGAACCTGCAGCTCGGGGCCGCGACCGCCCAGTCGATCGCCCTCGTCGTGGTGATCGCCGCCGTGACGGTGTTCCAGTTCTGGGCACTGCGAGAGAAGGACTGACGCCATGAGCACCACGACCTCCCGTGCGGCCCTCGCGGCGCCGGACCTGTCCACCAGGACCCTGACCACCACGGGCGACGGCCGACGTCGTCGCCACCAGCAGGGCAGCGTCCAGCACCCGCGCGACACCACCGTGAAGCGCACCCTCTACGCGATCGCCGGCATCGGATCGGCCCTCGTGTTCGGCGTCCCGCTCATCTGGTCGATCCTGCGGGCGTTCCAGTCCGAGGCCGTCATCACGCAGGCCCCGGACCCGGCGACGTTCTTCCAGCTCGGGTGGCAGAACTTCGCCGCCGTGTTCGCCTCGTCGTCGCACCTGCTCACCGGCGTCGTGAACTCGCTCATCGTGTCGATCGCCACGGCGGTGCTGACCGCGGTCATCGCGACGATGGCCGGCTACGGCTTCGCCCGCTTCCGGTTCCGGGGATCCGGCGTCGTGTTCGGCCTGGTGCTGCTGACGATGATGGTGCCGTTCCAGGCCATCCTCACGCCGCTGTACCTCGAGATGAACGCGATGGGGCTGACGAACTCGCTGCTCGGGCTCGTGCTGTTCTACACGACGGTGAACCTGCCGTTCGGGGTGTTCGTGATGCGGAACGCGTTCGAGTCGATCCCCACCGAGCTCGAGGACTCGGCCTTCGTCGACGGGGCCTCGCGCTTCCGGGTCGTCGTGTCGGTGCTCCGCCCGCTCCTGCTGCCCGGGGCGGCGACCGCGGCACTGTACGCGTTCCTGGCGTCGTGGACGGAGTTCCTCGGAGCGCTGACGTTCCTGACGAAGGACTCGCTGTACACGCTGCCGGTCGCGCTGCTCAACCTGCAGACCGGGGCGTACGGGCAGGTGTCGTACGGCAACCTCGTCGCCGGGTCGGTGGTGGCGATGATCCCGTGCATCGCGCTGTACGTCGGGTTGCAACGGTTCTACGTCGCCGGGCTCTCGTCCGGGGCGTTGAAGGGCTGACGGTCGGGTCAGCTCGGGGTCGTGCGCGGCCTCGCACCGTGCGCGGCCCTTCGGTCCGTGCGGGGTCGTGCGCGGCCTCGCACCGTGCGCGGCCCCTCAACCGGTGCGGGGTTGATCGCTCGGTGCGGGACTGTAGCGCCGCACCGAGCGATCAACCTCGCACCGGCCGCACACCGCCGCACGGTGCGAGGGGGCGCTACGTGCTGCGCCGCACCACCAGCTCGGGCGCGAGCAGCGTCTCGTCGCGGGGCTCCCCCTCGACCAGGGCCCGCACGGTGTCGAGCACCCGCTCCCCCATCGCCCGGAAGTCCTGTCGCACGGTGGTCAGCGGCGGCGTGAAGTGCGCGGCCTCGGGGACGTCGTCGAAGCCCACGACGGCGATGTCGTCGGGCACCCGCAGCCCCTCGTCGGCGAAGGCGTGCAGCACCCCGAGCGCCATCTGGTCGTTGCCCGCGAAGACCGCGTCGACCGTCCCCACGTCGATGTGCCGGGCAGCTGCGAAGCCGCTCGCCGGGGTCCAGTCGCCCTCGAGCACGACGGGTTCGAGCCCGGCGTCCTGCATGATCCGCACGTAGGTGGCACGGCGGACCTCGGACTCCTGCGACACGTGCGGTCCGGCGATGTGCACGATCCGGCGGTGTCCGCGGCCGAACAGGTGCTGCATCACGAGCGAGGTGCCGGCGGCCTGGTCGATCGCGACCGCGGCGACGCTCGGCGCGACCGGGTTCCGGACGGCGTCGCGCTGCACCGCGTTCGACACCACGACGGGCACCGTGACCGGCACGGTGAGCGAGGCGAGGGCGTCGAGCACCCGGTTGTCGGCGGCGACGAGCACGATCGCGGCGACGTCCTGCGCGAGCAGCGTGGTGAGCGCGCCGGACAGGTCGGACGGCGTCGGTTCCTCGGGCAGGGTGGACAGCAGCACGTGGTACCCGGCGGACCGCGCGGCCCGTTCGAAGCCGATCGAGGTGCTCGACGGTCCGTACAGCGCGTCGCCGGCGGTGATGATGCCGAGCGCCTTGCTCCGCCCGCCGGCGAGTGCCCGGGCGGCGGCGCGGGGCCGGTACCCGAGCGCGGTGACGGCGTCGGTGACCTGCGTCCGGTACTGCTCGCGGACGGTCGGGTCACCGTTGATGACACGCGAGACGGTCTGGTGGGACACGCCCGCGCGTTCGGCGACGTCGAAGATCGTCGGGGCCTTCCGGCGCTTGCCGCCCGTGCCCTCGGGGGCGGTCCTGGTGCTCACGTGGCCAACCGTACCGCTCGGTCCGGCCACCGCGGCAAGATCACGAAACGGCGACGCTGAGTTGACACCCCGTCACGGAACCCACAAGATGTGAGCGCTCACACGAGCGCATCCCGCGGGGCACAGCAGCCCCGGCACCCGACCGCGTCGAGGACGACGCGAAGGAACAGAGGTACTTCGATGATGAAGCGCAGGATCATCGCGGGCGTCGCAGCCGTCGGCATCGCGATCTCGCTGGCCGCTTGCTCGGCCGGCGGCCGTGCATCCACCGATGGTGGCGGCAGCGGCGACAACAAGGGCGCCCTCGTCGGCGTCGCCATGCCCACCAAGGTCTCCGAGCGGTGGATCAAGGACGGCAACGCCGTCAAGAGCGACCTCGAGAAGGCCGGCTACAAGGTCGACCTCGAGTACGGCGACAACAAGGTCCAGCAGCAGGCCCAGCAGGTCAGCAACATGATCACCAAGGGCGCGAAGGTCCTGATCATCGCGTCGATCGACGGTGGCGCGCTCTCCGACCAGCTCGACGCCGCTGCCAAGGCCGGCATCAAGGTGATCTCGTACGACCGCCTGCTCACGGGCAACAAGAACGTCGACTACTACGTGTCCTTCGACAACGAGAAGGTCGGCGTCGACCAGGCGAACAGCCTGCTCACCGGCCTGGGTGTGCTCGACGCGGACGGCAAGAAGACCGGCGAGAAGGGCCCCTTCAACATCGAGGTCTTCGCCGGCTCGCTCGACGACAACAACGCCGGGTTCTTCTTCAACGGCGCCATGAAGACGCTCAAGCCGTACCTCGAGGACGGCACGCTGAAGATCCAGTCCGGCCAGGACAAGCTGTCCCAGGCCGCGACGCAGCAGTGGGACCCGGCCACGGCCAAGGCCCGCATGCAGAACCTGGTCGCCAAGTCCTACTCGGGCGGCACCACGCTCGACGGCGTGCTCTCCCCGTACGACGGCATCTCGATCGGCATCATCTCGGCACTGCAGGGTGCCGGGTACGGCACGAGCGACCGTCCGCTCCCGACCGTCACGGGCCAGGACGCCGAGGCCGCCTCGGTCAAGTCGATCATCGCCGGGCAGCAGTACTCGACCATCTACAAGGACACGCGCAAGCTCGCCAAGCAGTCGGTCACCATGGCCGAGGACCTGCTCACCGGCAAGAAGCCCGAGGTCAACGACACCAAGAGCTACGACAACAAGGTCAAGGTCGTCCCGACCTTCCTGTTCCAGCCGACGGTCGTCACGAAGGACAACTACAAGGAAGTCCTCGTCGACTCGGGGTACTACACCGAAGCCGACCTGAAGTAGTCAGGGCCCATCTCTCGGACCGGAGGCGCGGTGCCAGCTGCGCACCGCGCCTCCAGTCCGTCTCCACCAGCGCGCGCACGCGCGCGCACGACGGAAAGGCGTCCACATGGCGGACACCATCCTCGAGATGCGGGACATCACCAAGACGTTCCCCGGCGTCAAGGCCCTGCAGGGGGTCACGATCGAGGTCGAGCGCGGCCAGGTCCACGCGATCTGCGGCGAGAACGGCGCAGGCAAGTCGACCCTGATGAAGGTGCTGTCGGGGGTCTACCCGGCCGGCTCCTTCGACGGCGAGATCCTGCTCGACGGCGAACCCGTGCGGTTCGCCAACATCAACGACTCCGAGGCCGCCGGCGTCGTCATCATCCACCAGGAGCTGGCCCTCAGCCCCTTCCTGTCGATCGCTGAGAACATCTTCCTCGGCAACGAGCAGTCCAAGGGCGGCTTCATCGACTGGAACAAGACGAACCTGACGGCAGCCGAGCTGCTGGGGCGCGTCGGGCTGAAGGACAACCCCGTCACCAAGGTCGTCGACCTCGGTGTCGGCAAGCAGCAGCTCGTCGAGATCGCGAAGGCGCTCTCGAAGGAGGTGAAGCTCCTCATCCTCGACGAGCCCACCGCCGCGCTGAACGACGACGACTCCGCGCACCTGCTCGAGCTCATCCGTTCGCTGCAGGCCGAGGGCATGACGGCGATCATCATCAGCCACAAGCTCAACGAGATCAAGGCGATCGCGGACAAGGTCACGATCATCCGTGACGGCAAGACCATCGAGACGCTCGACATGCGCGCCGACGACGTGTCCGAGGACCGCATCATCCGCGGGATGGTCGGCCGCGACCTGTCGAACCGGTACCCCGAGCGCGAGCACCCCGTCATCGGCGAGGAACTGCTGCGCATCGAGGACTGGACCGTCCACCACCAGCTCGACTCGTCGCGCGAGATCATCCACCGGGCGAACCTGAACGTCCGGGCCGGCGAGGTCGTCGGCATCGCCGGGCTGATGGGTGCCGGCCGCACCGAACTCGCGATGAGCGTCTTCGGCCAGTCGTACGGCACCGGCATCAGCGGCACCGTCTACAAGCGCGGAACGCCGATCAAGACGCACACCGTCTCGCAGGCGATCGACAACGGCATCGCCTACGTCACCGAGGACCGCAAGCGCTACGGCCTGAACCTGATCGACGACATCAAGCGGAACATCTCCGGGTCGGCGCTCGGGAAGCTCGCGAACTGGGGGTTCGTGAACTCCTCGGAGGAGACCACGGTCGCGAGCCAGTTCCTCAAGAGCCTCAACATCAAGGCGCCGAACGTCGACGTCGTGACGGGGAAGCTCTCCGGCGGGAACCAGCAGAAGGTCGTCCTGTCGAAGTGGATGTACGCCGACCCCGACGTGCTCATCCTCGACGAGCCCACCCGCGGCATCGACGTCGGCGCGAAGTACGAGATCTACACGATCATCAACCAGCTCGCCGACCAGGGGAAGGCGGTCATCGTGATCTCCTCCGAGCTCCCCGAACTGCTCGGCATCTGCGACCGCATCTACACGCTCTCCGAGGGCACCATCACGGCCGACGTCCCGCGCTCCGAGGCGACGCCCGAGGTCCTCATGCAGTACATGACCCAGGAACGGGAGACCCCTGTCAATGAACGCGCTTAAGTCCGCCGTCGGCTACCTCACCGGGCAGCTCCGACAGATCGGCCTGTTCATCGCGCTGATCGTCATCGTCATCTTCTTCCAGGTGACCACGAACGGCATCACGCTGGCCCCGATCAACGTGTCGAACCTGATCGTCCAGAACAGCTACATCCTCATCCTGGCCATCGGCATGGTGATGGTCATCATCGCCGGGCACATCGACCTGTCGGTCGGTTCGGTGGTCGCCTTCACCGGTGCCATGGCCGGCGTGATGATCACGCAGTGGAACATCCCGTGGCCCATCGCGGTCGTGCTCTGCCTGGTCGTCGGTGCCCTCGTCGGTGCCTGGCAGGGCTTCTGGATCGCCTACTTCGGGATCCCGGCGTTCATCGTGACGCTGGCGGGCATGCTCGCCTTCCGCGGCGCGGCCCAGATCGTGCTGCAGAACCAGCAGATCTCGCCGTTCCCGACCGGCTTCCGCTCGCTCGGCTCCGGCTTCCTGCCGTCCTTCGGCACCACCGGGTACGAGCCGCTCACGATGATCCTCGGCTTCGCCGCCGCGGCCGTCATGGTGATCGCAGCGTTCCGCGGTCGCATCACGCGTCGCAAGTACCAGCTCGAGAGCGAGCCGTTCGCCTGGTTCATCGTGAAGACGGCCTTCGGCGCCGTGCTCGTGATCTACGTGGCGCTCCTGCTCGCCAGCTACAACGGCACCCCGATCGTGCTCGTCGTGCTCGGTGCGCTCGTGGTGATCTACTCGGTCGTCATGCGGAGTGCCGTGTTCGGCCGCCACATCTACGCGATCGGTGGCAACGCGCTGGCCGCGCAGCTGTCGGGTGTGAAGACGAAGCGGGTCACGTTCCTGCTCTTCGTCAACATGGGTGTCATCTCGGCCCTGGCGGGCGTGGTCTTCACCGGCCAGCTCAACCTGGCGGCTCCGGGCGCCGGCAACGGCTTCGAGCTCGACGCCATCGCCGCCGTGTTCATCGGTGGCGCTGCGGTCACCGGCGGCATCGGCACCGTGCCGGGCGCCATCGTCGGTGGTCTCATCATCGGCCTGCTGAACAACGGCATGTCGATCCTCGGTGTCGGCACCGAGTTCCAGTCCCTGATCAAGGGCCTGGTGCTGCTCGCCGCCGTCGCGTTCGACGTGTTCAACAAGCGCCGGGCGGCGTCCGCCCGCAAGTAGGGAGCGCGCGTTCGCGTTCGCTCGCGTTCGCTTGGTGCGCAGAAACGGTCGGGTCCTCGATGGGGACCCGACCGTTTCTGCTCACGAACGCGACAGGACGGCCCACCCCCCGGCCGGGAGGCGCAGGGTCCCGTCCCCGACATCGGCCCCGCCCGCCTCGACCTGCGTCGCGTCGGCCACGGGCACCTCGACGGGATCGTCCGCCAGGTTCAGGGCGGTCACCACGGCAGCGTCCGCCGTCGCGGTCCGCAGCACCACGGCGGTGTTGGTCAGGTGCACGACGTCGGTGTGTGCCCGGTGCAGCCACGGGTTCCGGCGGCGCAGGGCGATGAGCGCCTCGTACGCGTGCGTCAGGTCCGTCGGCGCGGGCACCTCGGCCGGGAACACCGGGCGGACAGCATCGTCGCCGCCCTCGCGTTCCTCCTTCACACCGGTCCAGCCGTACTCGTCACCGGCGTAGACCACCGGCGTCCCCGCGACCGTGAACAGCACCGCGGCGGCGTGCCCGGCGAACCGCTCCCCCACCGCGCTCGCGATCCGGGTCACGTCGTGGTTGCCGACGAACGTGGTCGGGGCGAAGGTGACGAGCAGGGCGTCGTGCCGCTCGATCGCGTGCGCGAGCTCGTGGCCGTTGCCGTCCGCGATGCCGTGCCAGATCCCCTGCCACAGCTCGTACTGGGTGAGCGAGTCCATCGTCGAGTCGCGTGCGATCGCCGCCGCGTCGCCGTGGATGACCTCACCGCTGAACCAGGCGTCCGGGAACCGCTCCCGCACCCGTGGCAGCACCCGTGCCCAGAACGCCGGCGGCACCGCGTACGCCGCGTCGAGCCGCCAGCCGTCGATCCCCCGCTCCAACCAGTGCGTCATGACCTGCACCACGAGGTCCTCGGTGGCGCGGCTGTCGTGGTCGAGCGCGACGAGGATGTCGTGCCCCTCGAACAGCCCGACGGGCACGGGCCGTCCCGGCTGCCAGCCGGACCAGTCGATGGCGAACAGGTCGGCGGTCGGTGCCTCGGGGCCCTGTTCCGACAACGCGGTGAAGGCCGGGTGCTCACGGCCGACGTGGTTGAACACCCCGTCCAGCAGGACCCGCACGCCACGCTCGTGCGCCGCGGTGACCAGACGGTCGAAGTCGGCGTCGTCGCCCAGGCGCGGGTCGATCCGGAAGTGGTCGACCGTGTCGTACCCGTGGGTCGAGCTCGCGAACACCGGGCCGAGCAACAGGCCGTTCAGACCGAGGTCGACGACGTGGTCGAGCCACCCGGTCAGGCGGTCGAGGCGGTGTTCGAGCGGACGCTCCCCCACCGGCGTGGTCGGACGGACCTCGGCGCCGACGAAGCCGAGCGGGTAGACGTGCCACCACATCACGTGCTGGGCCCAGGCGGGCTCGGACGGACGGGTGGGGGCGGTGTCGGGGTTCACCGCTCCGATGCTGCCAGGTGCACCTGGGCCGGGTGCGTGGTCGCTGTGTACCCCCGCGGACGGCAGGACGAGGATGGGGTGATGGGACGGGCGATCAGGACGGAAGCCGATGCTTCGGCGTCGGAGTCGGCGCACGCCGAGCGGACCTGCGCCTCGTGCGGTCGGCGGATGCCGTCCTCGGCGGCACCGGAGGCGAAGTGGTGCTCGGGCGCCTGTCGCCGGCACGGTCTCGACGACACCGACCGGGCCCTCGAGCAGCGCATCGACGAACTGCTCGCAGCCCGGGCACGGACCTCGAGCATCTGCCCGTCCGAGGTCGCACGCTCGCTGGACCCGGACGACTGGCGACCGCTGATGGAGCCGGCACGGCGAGCCGCCCGGCGCATGGTCGCGCGCGGCGAGGTCGAGATCACCCAGGGCGGGTCCGTCGTCGACCCGTCGACCGCCAAGGGACCGATCCGCATCCGCCGTCCGCGGTGATCCGGGTCGCGGCGCGCCTGTTTCAGGTGCGCTCGTGAACCGTGCGGATGAGCCGTTCGAGCGCGGTCACCAGCGCCCGTGTCTTCTCCTGGGTCACGCGCGACGTCGAGTACTGGAAGTTCGTCTTCTCATCGGTCAGACGCTTGAAGTGCAGGCCGGGTCGCGTGTCCGGTGCGCAGGCCTGGTCGAGCAGCCGACGAGCGGCAGCGTGGTCGTCACCGAGGTGGTGGTAGCCGAGGATCGCACCGCAAAGAGCGTCCGACGCCGCGATCCCGCCGAGCACAGCGTTCGCACCGGCGGCCTTCCAGTCCGCGTGACTCGTCGACTCGACGTAGAGGAGCGCGACCTCGAGGTAGGACTGCGCTTCGTCTCGGCGCATCGCGACTGCGGCCCTGTCGACGGCGCGCACGCGGGCGCCCATCAGATGTACGTCCTGATCTCCTCGCCGAAGACTGTTCGGGCTTCTTCTCGCCACGACCCGACGAGCGGGTCTCCCTCGGCCACGAACCGACGGAGATCAGCGCGGGTCACGTCGAACACCTGGCACTCGTTGCCGGTCCACCGCCGGACGAGGTCACCGAGGCGGACGACGACGTCGGTGTCGACGGTCTGCTCGAAGACGACGAGGAGGTCCAGGTCGGACGCCGGCGTCGCGGTGCCCCGGGCGACTGACCCGAAGATCGAGACCGAGAGGACCCCGGCCTCCGCCGACTCGACGTAGGCGCCGATCCGACGTTCGAGTTCGTCGCCTGCTTCGAGGCCGAGTTCCACCGCTGGCCAGAGCAGGTGTTCCCGGTTGACCCGGTAGGCGGAGTGCTGGAGACCACGCTCGACCTGCACGAGCCCTGCTGCCTCGAGCTTGTCGAGCGCGCGTTTGATGCCGGTGTGCTGCGCAGCGCCCGCGACCCGCGCCACCTGGCGTCCGGTCATGCCGGAATCGGTCCGGGCGAGGACGCGGAGCGCGTCAGCCTGCGTGGCCCCCAGCAGTGTGGCGAGTGGTTTCACGAGTTGCATGTCGATGCCTCCGCAAGAAGTGTACCGATCAGCGGTACACATGGGGCGTTTTTGTGCACACTCAGCGCGCGACGGTACGTGAGGAGGGAACACGTGTCGTCCAACGTCGGTTGCATCGAAGGATGACTGCAACCGGATCGACCGAACAGACCTCTGCCCGCCGCGAAGCCCTGGTCGTCGGAGCCAGTGGCATCACCGGTTCCGCCCTGGTGCGCCACCTGCTCGACCTCGGCTGGGACGTGACGGCGCTCTCCCGCCGACCGCTCGCTGAACAGGGCGTCCGGACCGTCGCGGCCGACCTGCGCGACCCCGAGAGCCTGGCGGCCGCACTCGCCGACGAGCACCCGACCCACGTCTTCTTCACCGCCTGGCAGCGGCAGGACACCGAGGCGGAGAACATCCGCGTGAACGGCGGCATGGTCCGCGACCTGCTCGCGGCGCTGTCGCACGCTCCGCTCGAGCACGTCGCCCTGGTCACCGGCCTGAAGCACTACCTCGGCCCGTTCGAGGCGTACGCCGCCGGCGAGATGCCCGACACCCCCTTCCACGAGGAGGAACCGCGCCTCGACACCCCGAACTTCTACTACGCGCAAGAGGACGAGCTCTTCGCAGCCGCCGAACGCCAGGGGTTCACCTGGTCCGTGCACCGCTCGCACACCGTGATCGGGCACGCGGTCGGCAACGCCATGAACATGGGCCTCACACTCGCCGTGCAGGCCACGCTGGCGAAGGAACTCGACCTGGACTTCGTGTTCCCGGGCAGCGAGGCACAGTGGAACGGCCTGACGGACATGACCGACGCCGGCATCCTCGCGGAGCACATGGTGTGGGCCTCGACGTCACCCGAGGGTGCCGACGAGTCGTTCAACATCGTCAACGGTGACGTCTTCCGGTGGCGCTGGATGTGGCCGCGCCTGGCCGCGCACCTCGGTGTCGACCCCGCGCGCGTCGTGGGCTACGAGGACGCTCCGCGACCGCTCGAGGAGCAGATGGCGCCGTACGAGTCCGAGTGGGCCGGCATCGCCGAGCGCCACGGTCTCGCCGAGGCCGACATCACCCGGCTCGCCTCGTGGTGGCACACCGACGCCGACCTCGGTCGTGCGATGGAGGTCGTCACCGACATGGGGAAGAGCCGCGACGCCGGGTTCACGGCGTTCCGGCGGACCGAGCAGGCCTTCGCGGACCTGTTCGCCCGGTACCGGGCCGACCGCCTCATCCCCTGATCGGTCGGGGGCCGGTCAGAAGGCGTACCGGATCCGGCACGACGGCAGGTGCTCGGCCACGAGTTCGCGGAAGCGCTCGACGAGCTGCCCCTTCATGCCGGACCGGTAGCGCACGTTCACGGCACCGTTCTGGGACACCTTCTGCTCCTGCAGGTCCGGACGCCACAGCAGCTCCTCGGCCTGGGGGTGCCACCCGAGGTTGACCTCGTGCAGGGGCTGGTTGTGGGTCAGGAAGATCACCTCGGCCGCGAGCTGCGCCTTGGCGGCCGGGGACAGCACGTCGTCGACCTGCCGGAGCAGCTCGGCCCAGTCCGACTCCCACGTCGGCGTGAGGATGACCGGCGAGAAGTTCAGGTGGACCTCGTAGCCGGCGTCGACGAAGTCGTTCACCGCGGCGATGCGCTCGGCGATCGGGCTCGTGCGGATGTCGGTGACCTTCGCGGTCTCGTGCGGCATCAGTGAGAAGCGGATCCGGGTCCGGCCCATCGGGTCCCAGTCGAGCAGGTCGCGGTTGACGTACTTCGTGGCGAACGAGGCCTTGGCCGTCGGCGTCATCCGGAACAGGTCACAGAGGTCGCGGACGTTGTCGCTGATCATCGCGTCGACCGAGCAGTCGCTGTTCTCGCCGATGTCGTAGACCCAGGACTCCGGGTCGCACTGGTTCGGTTCGGTCTTCGGCCCCTGCTTGGCGATGTTCCGCGCCACGTGCTTGGTGATCTGGTCGATGTTTGCGAACACGGTGACCGGGTTGCTGTAGCCCTTGCGCCGCGGCACGTAGCAGTAGGCGCACGCCATCGCGCAGCCGTTCGCGGTGGACGGTGCGATGAAGTCGGCGGAGCGACCATTCGGCCGGGTCACCAACGACTTCTTCACGCCGAGCACGAGCGCCTCGGTCTTGATCCGCACCCAGCGCTGGACGTTCCGTTCGTCGCCGTGCACCTCGGGGATGTTCCAGTGCGACTCGACCGGGACGATCTCGGCGTCCGGCCAGCGCCCGACGATCTCCTGCCCGCGCTGGAGTTCGAGGGCGGCCGGCTCGGCGTAGATGCGTCGGACGTCGAGCATCGGGCGGACGCGTTCGTGGCTCATCGGCTCCTGTCTACCCGGCACCACCGACGGAGCAGACTCGGACCATGACCGCCGAACCCGACGACCACTTCTTCGTCGTGGACGGCCGACGCTGGCGCCGCACCGACCCCGCCCTGCCCGAGGAACTCGCCGCCGCACTCCGCTCCCACCTGGGGCGCGGGCGCAACGCCGTGAAGACCGCGAAGCGCGCAGGCGACGACGAGGCCCTGGCGGCGGCGCGGCACCGGAACGGCCTGGCCAAGCACGGCCTGGGCGAGCGCGGCCCCGAGTGGTGGAGTCGCCCCGAGGCCGACCGGATCGCCGACGCCGAGCGGGCCCTGGCAGACCTGGACGCCCTCGACAGCGACTGATCCTTCCCATGACGCCCGCGCTGGAAAGCGGAATCGGGCGTACCTGGTCGGAACTTCCGACCGGGTACGCCCGATTCGACCAGGTACGCCCGATCTGACCAGGGCGGCCGCGCGGCTACGCCTCGGTGTGGCCCAGGTCGGGCTCGACGAGCAGGCACGCGGTGCGGGACGCGGCGGCGTGCAGCTCGAGCACGACGAGCTCGTTGCGACCGTGGCGGAGCACCGGGCCCGGGATCGCCAGGGTCCGCTGCGGGCCTCGCGACCAGTACCGACCGAGGCAGAACCCGTTGACCCAGGCGACTCCCTTGCGGAACCCGTCGAGCGACAGGTACCGGTCGTCGACGGTGTCGAGGTCGAACGACCCCGCGGCGAACGTCGGCCCCGCGAGCACGTCCCCGCCGGAGGCAGCGACCTCGGCCAGTGCGGTGACGGCTGCCGGCGCGATCGGGTCGAGTGCGAGCGGGGACGCCGTCCAGCGGGCCACCGGGACGCCGTCGATCGAGACGCCCCCGATCAAGCCCTTCGGCTCACCGATGCGGACGCCGTAGTCGACCCGGCCCTGGTCCTCGACGAGGAGTTCGAGCGGGCCGGTCACCGGCGGCAGGGTGATGGCCCGGTCGTGGTGCTCGCGCTCCAGGACCCCGACGACGACACCGTCGGCCGACACGATCGCACGGTCACGCACCTCGGTGCCGACGGTCAGCACCCCTCCGGCGGGCAGGTCGGCCTCGGCGCGGTAGACGACGAAGCCGCTCGCGGCTCCGAGGGCGTCGAAGGTCGGCGGCTCGTCGTGCGCGGACCACGTCGTGAGCGTGGGCAGCAGGGAACGGAGCGAGGCGACGCGGTCCAGCCGGACGGCGAGGTCCGTGGCGGGGGCGATCCGGGCCTCCAGGCCGTCGCCGGACGCGGCCACGGGACCGAGGCGACCCGACCCACCCGGCTCCATCGCTGCGGGCAGCGGCGGCACGGGCGCGTAGCGCGCGATCACCGAGCGGAACGCGTGGAACTTCGACGTCGGTCGGCCGGCCTCGTCGAGCGGGGCGTCGTAGTCGTACGACGTCGCGATCGGACGGTAGACGCCCTTGTCGTTCGCGCCGTTCGTGAAGCCGAAGTTCGTGCCGCCGTGGAACATGTAGATGTTCACCGAGCCGCCGGCGGCGAGCAGGACGTCCAGGTCCTCGGCACTGGCGGACGCCGGCGTGGTGTGGTGGTGCTCGCCCCAGCTGTCGAACCAGCCGTCCCAGAACTCCGAGCACATCAGGGGGCCGGTGGGCTGGGCCTGCCGCAGGCGCTCGAGCCGGGCGGCGGAGCGGGAGCCGAACGAACCGGTCTTGTGCAGTGAGGGCAGCGAGCCGTCCTCGAGCATGGTGCCCATCGGCTGGTCGACGCTCGTGAAGGGGACGGTCAGCCCGATGTCGCGGTGCATCTGCTCCAGCGCGCGCAGGTACTCGGGGTCGGAGCCGTAGGCGCCGTACTCGTTCTCGACCTGCACCAGGACGATGGGCCCGCCCTGGTCGATCTGCCGCGGGACCAGCACGGGGGCCAGGTGCTGCAGGTACGTCTCGACCGCTGCGAGGAACCCGGGCTCGTTTCGGCGGACCCCCACGGAGCCGTCGGCGAAGAGCCAGTACGGCAGCCCGCCGTTGGTCCACTCGGCGCAGATGTAGGGGCCGGGGCGGACGATGGCGTGCATGCCCTCGGCCGCGACGAGGTCGAGGAAGCGGCCGAGGTCCAGGCCTCCGGACAGGTCGAACTCCCCCGGCGACGGCGCGTGCGCGTTCCACGCCACGTAGGTCTCGATGGTGTTGAGGCCCATCAGCTTGGCCTTGCGGATCCGGTCGGCCCACAGGTCGGGGTGCACGCGGAAGTAGTGGATCGCGCCGGACAGGACCCGGTGCGGCTCGCCGTCGAGCAGGAAGTCGGTGTCGCCGATGGCGAAGCGCATGGTGTGACCTTCTCATGGCCGGCCGGAGCCGGGCGTGGAGCGGGGCCGTGCGGACGTGTCCGCACGGCCCCGCGGGGATACCGGGAACTACTTGGTCGAGACCGTGAAGCCCTGGTCCTTGCCGTACTTGGCGAGGGCCTTCTGCCAGGCCTGCAGTCCGGCGTCGAGCGAGGTGCCGTTCTCGTACGCCTGGCCGACGGTGTCGGCGTAGACGCTGTTCGCGTACACCTGGTACGGCAGGTACGTGAAGTCGTTGTCCGAGGACTTCGACGCGTCGACGAGCACCTTGTTGATCTGCTGGCCGCCGAAGTAGGACGGCTTCTCGTCGAGGAAGGCCGACGAGTCCAGGTCAGCGGTGGTCGACGGGAAGCCGCCGGACTCCATGAAGACCTTCGTGGACTCCTTCGAGGAGTTCAGCCACTTGAGGAAGCCCGCGGCGAGTGCCGGGTTCTTCGACTGCTTCATGACGACCTCGGCGCTGCCGCCGTTGTTCGCGGTCTGGGCGGTGCCACCGTCGTAGGTCGGCATCGGGGCGACACGCCAGTCACCCGAGGCCTGGGCGACGCCGGACTCCAGGTTGCCGGGCATCCAGGCGCCGGTGATCAGCGTGGCGATCTCGCCGTTGCCGAGCTGCTTGTACCAGTCGTCGGTCCAACCGACCGTCTTCGACAGCAGGCCCTGCTCGACGAGCTCGTTCCAGGTGCTCGTCCACTTCTTCGAGCCCGCGTCCTGCAGGTTGATGGTCACCTTGTCACCGTCGGTGGTGAAGGGGGTGCCGCCGGCCTGGGCGATCATGCTCGTGGTGAAGCCGGCGTCGCCGGAGTCCGCGGCGATGTACGCCTTCGGGTCGGCCTGGTGCAGCTTCTTGGCCGCGGTGACGTACTCGTCCCACGTCTTCGGCACGGCGATGTCGTGCTTGTCGAAGACCTTCTTGTTGTAGAACAGCGCCATGGGGCCGGAGTCCTGCGGCAGGCCGTAGACCTTGCCGTCGATCGACACCGAGCTCCAGGTGCTCTTCGCGAAGTCCTTCTCGAGCGAGTCGAAGCCGTAGCTCGACAGGTCGAGGAGCGACTCGGACAGGGCGAACTGCGGCAGGGCGTAGTACTCGACCTGGGCGACGTCGGGGGCACCCGAGCCGGCCTTGATCGTGTTCTGCAGCTTGGTGTACTGGTCGGCGCCGGTGCCGGCGTTGACGAGCTTGACCTTCACCTTCGGGTACTGCTTCTCGAACGCGGCGACCTGGGCCTTCGCCGACGGGGTCCACGACCAGTAGGTCAGGGTGCCACCGTCCTTCAGGGCCTTGTCGATGTCGTCGGCCGAACCGCCGGAGCCGGAGCTGCCGGAGGCGCACGCGGCGAGGGCGATCGCGGCGGTGACGCCGATGGCGAGGGCGCTGAGCCCGCGCCGGAGACGCTTGTTCATGGGAGTGCCTTTCACTTCTTCGTGGAGGGGGTGGTGCTGCTGTGTGCCGGACCGGGCGGCGCGTGGCGGGGTCGCCGTGCGCCTGGTGTCCGAGGGGTCAGGCCTTGACCGACCCGGCTGCGAGGCCGGACTGCCAGAAGCGCTGGAGGAAGAGGAACGCGACCACGATCGGGATGATCGTGAGGAGCGATCCCGTGACGACGAGGTTGTAGATCGGCTGCGCGCCGGACCCGGTGGCCTGCGCGTTCCACTGGTTCAGGCCGACCGTCAGTGGGTACCACTTCGGGTCGCTCAGCATGATGAGCGGCAGGAAGTAGTTGTTCCAGGTCGCGACGACGGCGAACAGCAGGACCGTGACGACACCGGGAGCGAGCAGGCGGAGCGCGATGGTGAAGAAGATCCGGAACTCGCCGGCACCGTCCATGCGGGCGGCCTCGAGCAATTCGGCGGGGATCGCGTCGACCGCGTAGGTCCAGATCAGGTACATGCCGAACGGGCTGATCAGTGAGGGCAGGATGATCGACCACGGGGTGTTCGTCAGGCCCACCTGCGAGAAGAGCAGGAAGGTCGGGACGGCCAGTGCCGTGCCGGGGACCGCGATGGCGCCGAGGACGACGGCGAAGACCGCACGGCGCCCCGGGAACTGGAACTTCGCCATGCCGTAGCCCGCCACCGTGGCGAGCAGGGTGGCCCCGCCGGCGCCGACGACCACGTAGAGCAGCGTGTTGCCGAACCACTGCAGGAAGATGCCGTCGTTGTACGTCACCGTGTCGACGATGTTCTGCCAGAGGTTGAAGTCCCCGCCGAACCACAGACCGAAGGTGGAGAGCAGCGACGACTGCGTCTTCGTACTGTTCACGAGCAGGTAGAACAGCGGCGCGAACGAGTACACGACGAAGACGACCATGACCGCGGTCAGCAGGCCGGAACGCTTCGGCTTGCGTCCGCCTTCCGCGGTGCGGAGCTGCCGGGAGGCGCGGATCGAGCGGGTGCGCGGCGCGCGTTGCGTCGTGGTCGCCTCGGTCACCGTGGCCGCTGCGGGCCCGGCGGGGTGCTGGATGGTGCTCATCGGTTCTCCTCGCGGGTGCCGCGGACCTGGACGACGTAGGCGATCACCGCGGTGATCACGCCCATCACGATCGCGACCGTGGCGGAGTAGTTGAACTGCTGGCCGCTGAAGGACAGCGAGTAGGCGTACATGTTCGGGGTGAAGGCGCTGCCGATGACGTTCGGGGCGAGCGTCTTGAGCAGGTTCGGCTCGTTGAAGAGCTGGAAGCTGCCGATGATCGAGAAGATCGTGGCGATGACCATCGGGCCGCGGAGCGCCGGGAGCTTGATCGAGAGGACCGTGCGCATCGGGCCGGCGCCGTCGAGCTCCGCCGCCTCGTACAGCTCACCGGGGACGGTGCGGAGTGCGGCGTAGAAGATCAGCATGTTGTAGCCGAGGAACTCCCACGTGACCACGTTGCCGATCGACGTCAGGACCCAGCTCGGGCTGAACGGCTGCAGCAGGTCGATGCCGAGCGCGTCGTTCGCGGCACCGGTCAGACCGAACTGGTTGCCGTAGATGAAGCCCCAGATCAGGGCTGCGACGACACCGGGGACCGCGTAGGGCAGGAACACCGCGATGCGGAAGAAGCTCGTCCCCCACAGTCGGGCGCTGTCGAGGGCCAGGGCGGCGACGAGCGCGAGGCCGAGCATGATCGGCACCTGGACGACCAGGAAGATCGCGACCCGACCGAGCCCGGACCAGAACTTGGCATCCTGGAAGAGCTGCACGTAGTTGGCGAACCAGACGAACTGGTTGCCGCCGATGAGCTGGTCGCGGAACAGGCTGAGCCAGAGCGCGTACCCGATCGGCACGATGAGCATCAGGACCAGGACGACGACGAACGGGCCGACGAACAGCCATCCGGTGAACCGTCCCCGCGGCTTGGGGCGGCGGCCGGCGGGGCGCTCGGCGGTGGGGCGGGGTGCTGCCTCACCGGGGCGCGCTGCGAGCGTGCTCATGTGACTCCTTCGTCTGCTGCGTTCGGGTGGTCGATGTCGGCGGCTCGGCCCGGGCCGGATCAGGGGGTCCGGGCGGTCACCGATGTTGACGTCAACATCGAACGTCGCGACGATAGCATGGCAACGTCAACATGCGCTAGCGTCCGGGGAGGCCGACCGTTCGGCCCCTCGATCCGGAAGGAGCGCCAGCGTGACGATGGAGTCCCCCGCCGGCACCCGCCGCGCCCCCTCGATGGCCGCCGTCGCCGACGCCGCGGGGGTCTCGATGCAGACCGTCTCGCGGGTCGCCCGCGGCTTCGACAACGTCAGCCCGGAGACCCGCGACCGCGTCCAGCGCGCGATGGAGTCCCTCGGCTACCGGCCGAACCGTGCCGCCCGCGCCCTGCGCTCGGGCCGCTTCCGCACCATCGGCGTGATCATGTTCACGCTCGCGTCCTTCGGCAACATGCGCACGCTCGAGGCGATCGCCGACGCCGCCGGGGTCGCCGACTTCACGATCACCCTGCTGCCCATGGCCTCGCGCACCGAGGCGGGCGTCCGGTCCGCCTTCTCACGCCTGCACGAACAGGCCGTCGACGGCGTCGTGATCATCATCGAGTCGCACATCATCGACACCGCCGAGGTCGTACTGCCCGACGGCGTCCCCATGGTGATCGTCGACTCCACGGGCAGCACGGACCACCCCGCGATCGACACCGACCAGGCAGACGGCGCCCGGCAGGCCACGCAGCACCTGCTCGACCTGGGCCACGAGACCGTCTGGCACGTCGCCGGTCCGGATTCGTCGTACTCGGCGGCCCGTCGCCTCGCCGCGTGGCAGGACACCCTGTCGCGCGCCGGTCGGCCCGTCCCCCCGGTGTTCCGCGGTGGGTGGACGACCGAGCACGGGTACGAGGCCGGGCTCGAGATCGCCGCACGGCCGGAGATCACCGCGGTGTTCGCCGCGAACGACCAGACTGCCCTCGGGGTCCTGCGCGCCGCACACGAGTCCGGACGCCCGGTGCCGTCGTCGCTCAGCGTGGTGGGGTTCGACGACTCCCCCGAGTCCGATTCGTTCTGGCCGCCGCTGACCACCGTGCACCAGTCCTTCGACGAGGTCGGCCGCCGAGCGGTCGCCACGCTGCTCGCCCAGATCGACGGCGAGCGGGTCAGCGTCGCGTCGGACCTGGTGCCGGTGCGGCTCGTCGAGCGCGCGAGCACGGCGGCACCGCCGGCGCGCTGACGCGGCGCGCTCGTGCCGAGACTCGGCCCCGCGGACAGGCTGCGCCATCCGCGTGCCGCGCCCTGTCCGCCCAGACGAGACTCGGCCGCGGCCCGCGGCGCGCCGCGCCCCCGCAACGAGCAGAGGACGTCGGGCGCGAGCGCCCGACGTCCTCTGTGCTCACTCGACGCCCGCCGTGGCGCGCGCCGAGGCGTCTTGTCAGCCGATCGAGACGGCGGTCCAGGAGACCGGCGGGAGCTCGATCGTGACGGTGTCGCCCTCGCGGCGGACCGACTCGTTCGTGCGCAGCCCCACGCGCGAGGTGTTCTCCAGGTCGTTCACGGCGTGCAGGTCGTCGTCCCAGACACCCTCGGCGTGGACGTCGCCCGACGCACCGATGCCTGCGAGGTCGATCGTCACCGTGGTCGGCTCGGACGGGTGGCGGTTCACCAGGAAGACCGCGGCCTTGCCGTCCTCGGTCACGGTGGCGGCGGAGTCCACGACCGGGACCTCGCCGTGCTTGCCACCGTCGACGGTGTCGCCGGAGGCCTTGACCTGCAGCGACGTCCCCTGTGCCAGGCGCGAGGTGACCGAGAACGGGAAGAACGTCGTCTGGCGCCAGGCCGGGCCGCCGGGCTCGGTCATGATCGGGCCGATCACGTTGACGAGCTGGGCGAGCGAGGCCGAGGCGACGCGGTCCGCGTGGCGGAGCAGCGAGATGAGCAGGCCACCCACGACGACGGCATCGGCGACGGTGTAGACGTCCTCGAGCAGACGCGGGGCGACGGGCCACTCGTCGAGCGTGAAGGTCTTGGCCTTGGCTTCCCACTTCTTGATCGACCAGACGTTCCACTCGTCGAACGAGATGTCGATGCGCTTGTCGGACTTCTTCTGCGCCTGGACGTGGTCGGCGGCCGTGGTGACCGTCTTGATGAAGTGGTCCATGTTGACGCCCGAGGCGAGGAACGACGGCAGGTCGTCGTCCTCCTCGTAGTAGGCGTGCGCGGAGATGTAGTCGACGTCGTCGTAGGTGTGCTCGAGGACGGTGCGCTCCCACTCGCCGAACGTCGGCATCGACGCCCCGGAGGAACCGCAGGCGACGAGCTCGAGGTCGGGCTGGATCTGTCGCATGGCCTTGGCGGTCATGGCGGCGAGCTTGCCGTAGTCGTCGGCGTTCTTGTGGCCGAGCTGCCACGGGCCGTCCATCTCGTTGCCGAGGCACCACATCGTGATGGCGAAGGGTTCCTGGCGACCGTTGGAACGACGGTAATCGGACAGTGCGGTGCCGGCGTCGATGTTGGCGTACTCGAGGAGCTCGATCGCCTCCTGCGTGCCGCGGGTACCGAGGTTCACGGCGAGCATGAGCTCGGAGCCGACCCGGTCGAGCCAGTGTTGGAACTCGTGCAGGCCGACCTCGTTCGTCTCGGTCGAGTGCCAGGCGAGGTCGAGGCGGCGGGGGCGCTGCTCGACGGGGCCGACACCGTCCTCCCACTTGTAGCCGGAGACGAAGTTGCCACCGGGGTAGCGGATGGCGGAGACGCCGAGTTCCTTGACGAGTTCGACGACGTCCCCCCGGAAGCCGTGCTCGTCGGCGGTCTCGTGGGCGGGCTCGTGGATGCCGTCGTAGACGTGGCGGCCGAGGTGCTCGACGAACCCGCCGAACAGGCGACGTCGCACCGGCCCCACGGTGAACGCGGCGTCGAGGACGAGGTGTGTGCGGGGCATGGATCTCCTTCGATCGTGGCAGTGCGGTTCGTGCGGGGAGCGGTGGGGGCGCGTACGGGAACCGAAGCGGGCCGTCACGAAAGTGAGCGCTCACCTGACGGAAACGCTACCGGGTTCCACGCCGTCGCGAAAGGGGTGGCGGATGACAGGGGCGAGCGCTAATGTGAGCGCTCACGGAGCACCGGAAGGTCGTTCCGTGTCCGGAGCAGCAGTGCTCCGGGTCCGGAGCAGCGATGCTCCGGCGGGAGCACCGACCCTGTTCCCGAGCCCGGCCCATCCCGATGGAGTGATGCCATGCCGATCCCACCCGCAACACCTGCGTCGCGCCTCTCGCGGCGGGGCTTCCTCGCCGCCGGTGCAGCGGCCGCGACGGTCCTGCCGCTCGCCGCCTGCTCCAGTCCCCTCGCCGCCGGTCTCGCCGGCAGTGCCCTCAACCCCGAGACCCTCGTCTTCTGGAACCTGTTCGGCGGCGGTGACGGCGTCCGCATGCAGGACATGGAAGCCGGCTACGCCAAGCAGCACGGCGGATCGAGCGCGCTGCAGGCCACCACGTTCGCGTGGGGCAACCCGTACTACTCGAAGGTCACACTCGCCACCGTCGGGAACAAGCCGCCGGACGTCGCGATCTCCCACCTGACCCGGGCGAAGCCCCTGTGGGACGGTGACCTGCTCGATCCCATCACCTCCGAGGACCTCGCCGGCGTCGGTATGAGCGCCGCCGACTTCAACCAGAAGGCCTGGACGGCGCAGAAGACCGACGGCAAGAACATCTGCGTGCCGCTCGACACCCACCCCTTCGTGCTGTTCTACAACGTCGACGTGTGCCGGAAGGCCGGCCTGCTCGACAGCGACGACAACCTCAAGGACCTGACGGGGATCGACGCCTTCGAGAAGGCCCTGGCGGCAGTCTCGAAGGTCACCGGCGGCACGGCGCTCAACGTCGCGAACGTCAGTGAGGTCGCGACCCCGTGGCGCTTCTTCTGGACGATGTACAACCAGATCGAGGGTGCGACGCCGTTCATCAGCGACGGCGGCTCCAAGCTCACGGTCAACGAGGACGCCTACACGAAGGTCACCGACATGACCCAGAAGTGGGTCAAGCAGGGCTGGCTCAACAAGGGCCTCGACTACGCCACCGCGCAGACGCTCATGTTCACCGGCAAGGCCGGCTTCTTCATGCAGGGCGAGTGGGAGATCAGCACCGCCCAGTCGATCAAGGGGCTGAAGTTCGGGATGGCTCCGGTCCCGCAGCTCTTCGACAAGCCGGCGACCCAGGCCGACTCGCACACGTTCATCCTGCCGAAGAAGGACCGCACGCCGGAGCAGAAGCAGGCGGCGATGCTGTTCATCAAGCAGATGCTCGAGCAGAGCCTGACCTGGGCACAGGGTGGCCACGTGCCGGCGTACCTGCCGACGTACGACAGCTCGGCCTACAAGAAGCTGACGCCGCAGTCGAACTACGCCTCCGCCGCCGAGACCGCGGTGTTCGACGACGCCGCCTGGTACGGCGGCTCCGGGTCCACGTTCGAGAACACCGTGGGCGCCCAGCTGGCCCTCGTGCAGCAGGGCAGCAGTTCCCCCGCCGCGGCCATGAGCGCGATCAAGTCCCAGTTGTCGACCTACCTCAACACGCCGAGCCCGCTGTGATCGGGCCTGCGACCACCACGAACGACGTGAACACCCTGCGAAAGGCACGATGACGTGACCACAGCACCTGTCCTCGACCGCCCGACGGACGCGGCGAGCGCGCCGCGACGACTCCGCCCGTACCGCTCCAGCCTGACCCGCGGCCAGGGCCGCAGCGGCTGGCTGTTCCTCGCCCCGTTCGGCCTGTTCTACATCGCCTTCCTGCTCGGTCCGACGGTCTGGATGATCGTCACGAGCTTCTTCAACACCTCGACGGTCCGCACCGGGCTCGGCAGCTTCGCCGGGTTCGCGAACTACGCGGAGATGCTCGGTCGCGACGACTTCTGGTCCTCGCTCTGGCACACGCTGCAGTTCACGCTGTACACGACCCCGCCGCTCGTGATCCTGGCGTTCGTGTTCGCCGTGCTGACGAACCGGATGAACCGCGGCCAGTGGTTCTTCCGTCTGGCGTTCTTCCTGCCGTTCATCCTGCCGTCGGCGACGATCTCGCTCATCTGGGTGTTCATCTTCACGCCGAGCACCGGTCTCTTCGCGAGCGTCCAGTCGCTGCTCGGGATGACTCCGGGCGCCGGTGTCCTGGCCAGCCCGAACACGGCGATGATCGGTGTCGCCATCGCCACCGTGTGGTGGACCCTCGGCTTCAACTTCGTGCTCTACCTGGCCGGCCTGCAGGAGATCCCGCGCGAACTGTACGAGGCCGCCGCCGTCGACGGTGCCTCGAACTGGCAGCAGATCAAGTCGATCACGCTCCCCCTGCTCGGCCGCACGACGACCCTCGTCATCCTGCTGCAGATCATCGCGAGCCTGAAGATCTTCGACCAGGTCTACCTGATGACGAACGGCGGCCCGGGCATCTCCACCCAGGTCTCGCTGCAGCTCATCACCGGCGTCGGATTCACCGACAACCGACTCGGTGCCGCGTCGGCTGCGTCGGTCCTCCTGTTCATCGTGATCGTGGCGATCGCGGTCATCCGGCAGCTCGTCGAGCGCGCTGCCGCCAAGCGAGAGATCGGTGCCTGACATGACCGCCACCGAGAGCATCACCACCGGCCGGAAGCTCCGCACCGGGGTCTCGTCCGCCGCTCCCACGAGCGCCGCCAAGATCGGTGTCAGCGGGCGCGGCTTCACGATCGCGTCGGGCATCATCCTGACGATCTTCGCGATCATCTGGCTCATCCCGAGCGTGTTCGCGCTGAAGACGTCGCTGTCCGACAACGGTGTCGCCGCGCTCGGCGCGAACTCGATCCTGTCGAACTGGAACCCGACGCTGCACTCGTACGCGTCGCTGTTCCAGGCCGGCGACATCTGGAACTGGTACCTGGCCAGCGGCATCACGAGCGTCGTGACCGCGGTGCTCACCGTGCTGTTCGCCTCGATGGCGGCGTTCGCGCTGTCGCGGCTGGTGTTCCGCGGCCGGAACATCGCGTTCCTGCTCATCATCCTGGGCATCATGATCCCGACCCAGGTCCTGATCATCCCGATCTTCCAGGAGCTCAACGCGGTCGGCCTGCTCAACACGTACTGGTCGGTGATCTTCCCGCAGGTGCCCGCCGTGATCGCGGTGTTCATCTTCAAGCAGTTCTTCGACGGCATCCCGAAGGAGCTCGAAGAGGCTGCGCGCATCGACGGCGCCGGCATCTGGAAGGTCTACTGGTCGGTCATCCTGCCGCTGTCGCGTCCGGTGATCGCAGCGGTGACGATCCTGACCTTCGTCGGGGTGTGGAACAACCTGCTGCTGCCGCTGTTCGTGCTGTCCAACCCGGACCTCATGACGATCCCGGTCGGGCTCGCCACGGTCCAGGGCAGCTTCGGGCAGCGCTACGCCGACATCCAGGCTGGTGCACTCCTGGCGGCGTTGCCGCTGATCATCCTCTACCTGATCTTCCAGCGGCAGATCGTGGAGGGCGTGACGGGCTCGGGCCTCAAGGGCTGACGCGGCCCCACCACGGACGGGAGGCCCGGTGCCAGCTGGCACCGGGCCTCCCGTCCGTCCGTTGGTCGCGCCACGGGCGCGGCGTGCCTGGCGAGAGCGGGCGTACCTGGCGGGACCGGGCACACCTGCCAGGCAGCGCGCGGGTCAGGCGGGGACGGAGACCTTCGTCTCGTGCTTCCAGAACCCGGAGAACGTGATGCGCGACTTCGGCAGACCCGCACGGTGCAGGTGGCGGCGGCCCTCGGTGGCGAGCTTCGACTCCCCCACGACGAACGCGTAGCCCCTGTCGTCGGACGGCACGTGCCGCTGCAGCTCCGCGAGGGCGCCGCTGCCGGGGACCGCGCCCGGCTGCCGGACGATCCACGTCACCTGCACGCCGGTGGGGGCGTCGAGGTCGCGGATGTCGGCGGCGGTCGGGACCTCTTGGATGATGCGGCCGACGGTGTCGCGCGGCAACGACGCGGCGATGCCGACGATGCCCGGCAGGCCGGTCTCCTCCGCCGCGACGACGACCTCGCTGGTGCCGGCCGGGACGTCGAAGATGCAGCCCTGGTCGAGCATCGCGAGCTCTTCGCCGGGGCGGGCGGAGCAGGCCCAGATCGCGGCACGGCCCTCGAGCTGACCGCGGTGGTCCAGGTGCACGACGAAGTCGATGTCGAGCTCGGCGGTGCCGTCGGCGAGCAGCCGGTACGCGGCGACGGTGTAGTTCGCGCAGTGCGGGCGGATGTCCTCGGGGATGCCGAGGAACGTCGGCCACCACTTCTTGCCGTCCAGGTCGGGCATCCGGAAGGCGTCCTGGTCGGGGCGCCGGACGAACAGGCGGAACCAGTGGTCGAAACCGAGGTAGCCGAACTCGTGCAGGTCGTCGCCGGTGACGGTGACACGCTGCATCGAGGGGGTCACCCGCTGGGTCCGGAGGACACGGGCGCGGAAGAGCCGGGGGTTCGTCGGCAGGAGCCGCGGGGTCTTCGCCATGAGGCAAGGCTAACCTAAGATGACTTCCGTGCCAGCCCCCAATCCCGTTCTGGCTTCCGGTCCGGAGGCCCCCGAACCCGTCGTGTCCAGCGCCCGGGACGGCGACGCGTCCCGCGCCCTCGGTGTGCACCGGACCGCGATGCGGCGACGGACCGCGGTCATCATCGGCCTCGTCGTCGCCCTGGTCCTCGTCGCCGTGGCGAGCATGCTGCTCGGCAGCAACCGCATCGGCGTCGCCGAGGTGTGGGCGGGGCTCACGCGCACCGGATCGAGCACCGACGAGGCGATCGTGTGGGGCTCCCGCATCCCGCGCACGCTCATCGGCGCAGCGGTCGGCGCGGCCCTCGGCATCGCCGGACTGCTCATGCAGGGACACACCCGCAACCCACTCGCCGACCCCGGTCTGTTCGGCGTCTCGTCGGGCGCGGGGCTCGCGGTGGTGCTCGGCGTCTACGTGTTCGGGGTGACGAGCACGAGCGCGACCGTCTGGTTCGCACTGGTCGGGGCCCTGGTCGCCAGCGTCGTCGTCTTCTCGGTGACGATCGCCGGCAGCGGCACGGCCAGCCCGGTGCCGCTCGCCCTCGCCGGCGCCGCGGTCTCGGCGCTGCTCGCCGCCCTGACCTCGTTCGTCGTGCTGACCGACCAGGCGTCGCTCGACGCGTACCGGCTCTGGGTCGTCGGGTCGCTCGCCGCACGCCAGCTCGACATCCTCGGGGCGGTGTGGCCGTTCCTGGCCGCCGGACTCGTGCTCGCGGTGCTGAACGTCCGCGCCCTCGACGCCCTCGGGCTCGGGTCGGAGCTGGCGAAGGGCCTGGGCGAGAACGTGCTCGTCGCCCGGCTGGTCGGCCTGGGAGGGATCACGCTGCTCGCCGCCGGGGCGACCGCGGCGGCCGGCCCGATCGGCTTCGTCGGCCTGACGGTCCCGCACGTCGCCCGCGCGCTCGTCGGCACCGGACACCGCTGGACGCTGCCGGTGTCCGGTCTGGTCGGCGCCGCCCTCGTGCTGGTCGCCGACGTCATCGGTCGCCTGATCGGCGGGTTCTCCGAGGTCGAGGTCGGCATCGTGCTCGCCGTCATCGGGGGCCCGGTGTTCGTCGCCGTGGCCCGCCGCCGATCGCTGGTGTCACTGTGAGCGGGGCAGCGGTGCGCAGCAGCGGGAGGACGCCCGGCAGCACCACCGGCATGCCCGGCAGTACACCCGGTGCGCCGGGCACGAACGGCCCCGCGGCCCGCACCCCCGGCCGTGCCGGCATCCGCATCGGCCCCGTCGGCCTCGCCTGGCGCCCCCGGGTGTTCTGGTACACCGTCGCGTCGCTCGCCACCGTCCTGGTGCTCATCGTCCTCGGCACCGCGGTCGGCTCGACGTGGATCGCGCCCGGGGTCGTCATCCGGTCCCTGCTCGGGCTGGAGTCCGGTCCCGACGCCTTCATCATCACCACCCTGCGCCTGCCCCGCGTGCTGACCGGCGCACTCGTCGGCCTGACCCTCGGGGTCGCCGGGGCACTGACCCAGACCTTCACGCGGAACCCCCTCGGCACCCCGGACATCATCGGCGTCACCGCGGGCGCGAGCGTCGGTGCGGTCGCCGCGATCGTGCTGGGCGGCGGGACGTACTCGGTGTCGTCCCTGGTGCTCGGTGGCGGGATCCCGGTGGCCGCCACGATCGGCGCCCTGGTCGCAGCGGTCCTGGTCTACGGCCTGGGTTGGCGCGGTGGCGCGCAGAGCTACCGGCTCGTGCTGGTCGGCATCGGCGTGAGCGCGACCCTCGACGCCGTGACCAGCTACCTGCTCGTCCGGGCGAAGATCACGGTCGCGACCGCGGCCTCGCAGTGGCTGGTCGGCAGCCTGTCGAGCACCTCGTGGGAGAGCGTCTGGCCGCTGCTCCTGGTGGCCGTGGTCGCGGTGCCGATCGCACTCGCGACGAGTGCGGCACTCGGCATCGGGCAGCTCGGCGACGAGGTCGCGACCGGCGTCGGACTCGGCGTCCAGCGACACCGGCTGCTCGTCATCGCACTCGCGGTCGTGCTGACCGCCGCCGCCGTGGCCGCCGCGGGACCGGTGGGCTTCGTCGCGTTCGTCGTGCCGCAGGTCGGGCTCCGGCTCGCCGGCACGAACCGGCCGCCGCTGCTGCTCGCCGGTGCTCTGGGAGCCGTGCTCGTGCTCGCCGCCGACCTGCTGTCCCGTTCCGCGTTCCCGTGGCAGGTGCCGGTCGGCATCATCACCACCGTGATCGGGGCGCCGTACCTGATCTGGCTCCTCGTCCGTCACCGCAAGGAGATGTCCCGATGACAACAGCGCACGACCGCGACCACCAGCACGAGCACGAGCACGACAGCGTGCTCGAAGCCCAGGGCCTGTCCGTCGGCTACGACCGCCAGCCGGTCCTGCGCGACCTGCACCTGCGCATCGAGCGCGGCACCGTCACGACGTTCCTCGGCGCGAACGGCTGCGGCAAGTCGACCCTGCTCAAGGCGTTCGGCCGCGTGCTCAAGCCGCAGGCCGGCGAGGTCCTGCTCGACGGCGCCCCGATCCGCAAGGAGCCGAACCGCCAGGTCGCCCGCAAGCTCGCGATCCTGCCGCAGTCCCCCGTCGCCCCGGCCGGCACCAGCGTGCTCGACCTGGTGATGCGCGGCCGGAACCCGCACCAGTCGTGGGCGAAGCCGTGGACCGCCGAGGACGCCGCCGTCGCCGAGGACGCGATCGCCGCCACCGGACTGACCGAGGTCGCGCACCGCGACGTCACGAGCCTGTCCGGCGGACAGCGCCAGCGCGCCTGGATCGCCATGGTCGTCGCGCAGCAGGCCGAGACGCTCCTGCTCGACGAGCCGACGACCTACCTGGACCTCGCGCACCAGCTCGAGGTCCTGCGGCTCGTCCGACGGCTGAACCGCGAGCAGGGGTCGACGATCGTGATGGTGCTGCACGACCTGTCGCTGGCGGCGCGGTACTCGGACCGGCTCGTGGTGCTGCACGACGGCGGGGTCGTGGCCGACGGCACACCGCACGAGGTCCTCACCCCGGCACTGCTCGAGCACGCGTTCGGCCTGCACGCCCGGGTGTTCCCCGACCCCGTGACCGGTGCGCCGATGATCGTGCCCGAAGCGGACGAGCACGACCCGGTCCCGCACGCCCCGGCCGAGCACACCGTCACACGCACGAAAACCGAAGACGTGCTGGCGAGTGCCGCAAAGTTAGGTTAGCCTCTCCTAATGTGAAGACCTCCCGACGTGGCCACCTGCGCGCCGCCCTCCTGACCTCCGTGACCGTCTCGGCACTCCTCCTGACCGGCTGCTCGAGCACCGGCAACTCGAACGACTCCGACTCAGACGGCGGCACCGCCGCGTCGAAGGCGTGGTCGTACCAGGACGCCACCGGCGCGACCGTCAAGGTCGACCACACGCCGAAGCGCGTCGTCGTGCTGAACGACATCGCCCTGTCGTTCATCGAGTACGGCCTCAAGCCCGTCGGCACCTTCGGGCAGCTGACGATGGCGAAGGACGCCCGGTTCAAGGGCCTCGACACCGACGGCATCACCCAGCTCGGCACCGCCTACGGCGACATCGACCTCGAGCAGCTCGCCGCGCTGAAGCCCGACCTCGTCGTGACCTCGGTCTACCCGACCGACGCGAAGGGCACGCTCGACACCACGCAGCCCGGCTACGGCTTCAAGGACAAGGCGCAGGAGAAGCAGATCAAGGCGATCGCGCCGGTCGCCGAGGTGAAGTGGGGCGGCAAGGGCGAGGACGTCATCGAGGAGATCGCGAAGCTCTCCGAGTCGCTCGGCGCGAAGGAGTCGACGGTCGACGCCGCCGAGAAGCGCTTCGACACCGCCGCCGACGAGCTCGAGAAGGTCTCGAAGGACACGGACCTGTCGGTCGTCTCGATGTACGCCGACGGTGACGGCGCGTACGTCACCCGCCCGACCGACGAGCCGTCGCTGCAGATGTACGCGTCGTACGGGGTCGACTTCGTCAACCCGAAGCCGAAGGGCTTCTACTGGGGCATCTACTCGTGGGAGAACGCCGGTCAGATCACCGGTGACGTGCTGCTGCTGTCGCAGCAGGGCTACCAGGTCGCCGACCTCGAGAAGCAGCCGACCTTCGCCGACAACGCCGCGCTCAAGGCCGGCCAGGTCCACAGCTGGACGTTCCCGGCACTCGACTACACGTCGCAGGCCGACTACATGACCAAGCTCGCAGGCTGGCTCGAGGACAGCAAGAAGCTGTCGTAGGACGCAACCGAGAACCGGCCTGGAGGCGCGGTGCCAGCTGGCACCGCGCCTCCAGGCCGTTCGTGGCTGCGTTCCGGGCCGTCAGCCGACCGGCAGCGCCGCGTTCACCGCCGTCTGCGCGTCGCGCCAGACGGCCGCACGCGACCCGGCGTAGGTACCGCCCTGGCCGTTGGAGAACGACCGCAGGTTGTGCTTCGCGCCGTCCGTGTTGCCCTGCCAGTAGACGGTGACGGCACGCGAGGTCCCGCCCACCAACCACACCTGGTCGGCCGCGTCCGTGGTGCCGGTCTTGCCGAACAGTGTCGCGCCGTCGGGGGTCTGCCCACCGCTCGCCGTCCCGCCGCGGAAGGCGCCCTGCATGACGTCGAACGCGGTGGCCGCGGTCTGCCGGGACACCGCCTGCGTGCACGAGCGGGGCTGTCCGCCGAGCTCCTCACCGTCGGGCGCGACGACCTGGTCGATCACCACGGGTGCGCAGAACCGCCCGCCGTTCGCGATGCCGGCGTAGGCCGAGGCCATCGTGAGCGGGGCGATGCTCTCGGTGCCGAGCAACGACCCCGGGTTCCACGGCAGTTCGCCGCCGCTCGCCAGGTGCACGCCCAGCCGCTCGGCCACGTCGCGGATGTCGCACAGGTCGAGCTGTTCGGCCATCGACTGGTACGCGGCGTTGACGGACTGCGCCGTCGCCGACCGGACCGAGTACGGACCACGCTGCCCGGCTGAGTCGTTCTTCGGCTGCCAGAACGCCGAGGCGGGTTCCCCGCACGCGGTCCACTCGCTGTGCGGGTGCGGCGTGCCGTCCACGACGGTGTCCGGGCTGCGGCCGGCCTCGATCCACGCGAGCAGGGTGAACATCTTGTAGGTCGACCCGGTCTGGAAGCCGGTGGAGCTGCCGTCCGCCTCGTCGGTGGCGTAGTTCAGCGAGGTCGCGGTGCGGGGCGCGTCGGACGAGCGGTCGTGGTCGGTGTTCTGTGCCATCGTCAGCACGCGGCCCGTCCCTGCCTCGACCGTGTTGAACGTAGCCCCGAGTGCCAGCCGGGTCTCGGTCTTCGGGTCGTACCGGTCGAGCAGCTGCTTCTGCGCCGCGTTCAGGTCGAGGTCGAGCGTGGTCTGGATCCGGTACCCGCCGGTGCGCCAGGCGTCCGCCCGCTGCTGCTTCGTCGCGCCGAGCTGCGGGAGCCGCTGGGCGATGGTCTCCGCGTGGTCACAGAAGAACGCGGCGCCCACCTCGACCGCCTCGCACCCCTGGTGCGGTGCCGTCAGGTGCACGGAGTCGGCGACACGGGACAGCCGAGCCGTTCGGTACTCCTCGGCCGACAGGTGCCCCTGCTCGTGCATCGACCGCAGGATCACGTTCCGCCGGGCGGCGTTGTCGCGGTGGTGGTCCGGCGTCGACAGGTCCCGTCGTTCCGGCCACTGCACGATCGCGATGAGCGACGCCGCCTCGGCCGGGGTCAGGTCGCTCGCCGACTTGCCGTAGTAGTGCTGCGCCGCCGACTGCACGCCGTAGGTCTGGTCGCCGAAGTAGGCGATGTTCAGGTACGCCGCCAGGATCTGCCGCTTCGTGTACTGCTTCGCCAGGCTGATCGCGAGCTTCATCTCGGCGAGCTTGCGCTGCGGCGTCCGCCTGGTCGCCTCCTCGTACCCGGCCTCGCGCTCCTCGGCCGTGGGCAGTTCGCTGGCCTGCTGGATCTTGATGTTCCGCACGAGCTGCATCGTCAGGGTCGAACCACCCGACCCGCCCTCGGTCCCGGACGTGGCGACGCTCACGAGCGACCGGACGACGGACGTCGCGTCGACGCCGCCGGTCTCGTAGAACCGCTTGTCCTCGCCGTCCACCGCGGCGTGCTCCAGGTGGTCGCTGATCTGCTCGAGCGTGAGCTCCTGGCGGTCCTGGTCCCACACGTTCGCCAGGTGCACCGGCTCGCCGCCGCGGTACGCCCAGATCTGGTTGCGCTGCGGGAGCTGCCCGATCTCGATGTCCTCCGGCAACGACTCGAACACCCCGATCGCCGAGGTCGTGCCGACGCCGGCGACCGCGATCACCGGCGTCACCCCGACGCTCACCAGCAACCCGGCGAGCACACTGCCACCCACGAAGCCGAGCGCGGCTCCCCCTGCACGTCGCATCGTCATGTCGTTCCCCCTCGTCCGCGCCACCGTCGGCGCGGTCCGGAGAGGCTCGCAGTCCTGCTCGGGTGGCCGCCGGGACTTCCCCGCGGAACACCGTCGTGTCCGCTGGGAAAGTGCCGGGGTCGGTCGCCGCTCGGCGCTCGCCGCCCGTGCGGAGCATGATCGGCGCATGGAGTACTCGACGGCGATGCTCACCGAGGAGACGTGGCCCGACTTCGCCGCGCTCGTCACCCGCAGCAACGGTGTGTGGGGCGGGTGCTGGTGCATCGGCTTCCACCCGGACGGCCCGCGCGGCACACCGGACCCCACGGTGTCCCACCAGGAGGCGAAGCACCGGCACGTGCGCGACGGCACGAACCACCAGGTGCTCGTCTACGCCGACGGCACCGCGGTCGGCTGGTGCCAGTTCGGACGCCCGGCCGAGCTGCCGACGATCCTGAACCCGGGCGCGTACGCCCGCGACGCCTCGACCCCGCCGGACTGGCGGATCGGCTGCGTGTTCGTGGAGTCCCGGCACCGCGGCCACGGTGTCGCACGTGCCGCGGTCACCACGGCCCTGGACGAGATCCGCCGGGCGGGCGGCGGGACGGTCGAGGCCTACCCGGAGCAGACGGTCGAGCGGAAACCGCAGCGCGGGGCGTACCTGCACACCGGACCGGAAGAACTGTTCACGCAGTTCGGGTTCGTGCGCGACCGCCGCATCGCGAAGTGGCGGTGGGTGATGCGCGCCACCGTGTGACCGATCGTCCCTGCTCGCTCCGCACCACCGGCCGCGCACGCGTACCCTGGGTGCCGTGACACGCACCGCTCCGGTACGACCGCACCGCCTCGCCCTGATCGGCGCCGCCGTGGCCCTGGTGATCGGGGTCGGACTGCTCTTCTCCCCCTGGGACGGGCCGGTCGTCCTGCTCGCCTGGGCGCTCATCGTCGCCGCGGTCGTCCTCGGTGCCCTCACGCTGTTCTTCGTCCGGGCGCCACGCAGCTAGTCCCCGCCGCCGGGGCACTTGTCCCCTTTTCTCCCGACTGTCCGAGCGCGGCAACGGGTCTACGGTCTGTCCCGTGCGGCAACGACGCCGCACGATGACGAATCGAGCATCATGCAACGACGGATGAAGCGGATCCTCGCGCTCGCCCTGAGCGTCGGAGTCGTGGGGGCACTGGCTCCGGCGATCTCGGCCCAGGCAGTCGCCACGAGCGACACCCCGGACTTCGGCAGCAACGTGAAGGTCTACGACCCCACGGTGCCGGCGTCGACCATCCAGGCCGACGTCGACGCGGCGTTCACCAGCCAGCTCCGCAGCACGACGGCGCAGTTCGGCACGCAGCGGCACGTCTTCCTGTTCAAGCCCGGCAGCTACGGCCGCATCTGGGCGAACCTCGGCTTCTACACGTCGGTCGCTGGGCTCGGCAAGAACCCCGACGACGTCACGATCAACGGCGCGGTGAACGTCGACTCCGGGTGGAACGCCGGCGACGAGAAGAACGCGACACAGAACTTCTGGCGGTCGGTCGAGAACGTGGCGATCGCGCCCGAGAGCGGAACCGACCGGTGGGCGGTGTCCCAGGCCGCCCCGATGCGCCGGGTCCACGTGAAGGGCAACCTGACGATGGGTCCGTCGAACCAGGATGGTGGACAGGGGTACTCGTCCGGCGGCTACATCGCCGACACGAAGGTGGACGGCACGGTGACCTCGGGGTCCCAGCAGCAGTGGTACACGCGGAACTCGACGATCGGGTCGTGGCAGGGCGGCAACTGGAACATGACCTTCTCAGGGGTCCAGGGCGCCCCGGCGAACGACTTCTCGAAGAGCTACACGACGCTCGCCACCACGCCGACCACACGGGAGAAGCCGTACCTGTACGTGGATTCGTCCAACAAGTACCACGTGTTCGTCCCCTCGCTCAAGCAGAACGCGAGCGGTGTCACGTGGCCGAACACCGCCGGCACCGACCTCCCGATGCGGAACTTCTACGTCGCGCACCCGGGCGACTCGGCCGCCACGATCAACGCCGCTCTGGCGCAGGGCCTCAACCTCTTCTTCACGCCGGGCACGTACGAGCTCGACTCGCCGATCGCCGTCACCAGGGCGGACACCGTCGTGACGGGAATCGGCTTCCCCACCCTCGTTCCCACCAGGGGCAACGCCGTTCTGACGTCGACGGACGTCGCCGGGGTGAACGTGTCGAACCTCGTCGTGGACGCCGGTGCGCAGAACAGCGCACAGCTCGTCCGCCTCGGCAGCGCTGGGTCGCACGTCGACCACGCGGGAGATCCGCAGAGCATCCAGGACGTCTTCTTCCGCGTCGGTTCGAGCGTGCAGGGCAAGGCGACGACCACCCTGCAGGTGAACGCCGACGACACACTGGTCGACCACATCTGGGCCTGGCGAGCCGACCACGGCGGCGCACCGACGGGCTGGAACGTCAACATCGGCGCGACCGGGGTCGAGGTGAACGGCAACGACGTGCTCGCCACCGGGCTCTTCGTCGAGCACTACCAGAAGTACGAAGTGCTCTGGAACGGTGAGAACGGCAGGACGATCTTCTTCCAGAACGAGATGCCGTACGACGTGCCGGACAACGCATCCTGGCAGAGTCCGACCGGCGCGGGCTACGCGGCCTACAAGGTGGCGTCCTCGGTCACGAAGCACGAGATCTGGGGCGGCGGCGTCTACGCCTTCTTCAACACGAACCCGTCCGTGCACGCCGACCGGGCGTTCGAGGTCCCGCAGACCGCTGGCGTCCGCGCCCACGGGCTCGTCACCGTCTCGCTCGGCGACACGGGCACCATCTCGAGCATCATCAACGGCGTCGGCGGCGCGGTTCCCACACCTGCGGGCAACACCGCACCGAACCGACTCGCGTCGTACAACTGACCGGGGTCTGAGGGAGCGGGTGGTCCTGGCCGGGTGACGGGTGCACGACCCCGCAGCAGCACCGCCCGCACCGGCGCCGGATACGCTCGCCGCATGACGGACCAGAGGTGGCACGAGGACGTGCTCGGAGCACCGTACGAGCGGCTCGAACTGCCGCTCGGCACCGACTCCGAGGGCCCCGTCGTCGCCACCCTGGTCCGCCGACGGCACACCCCGACGGACCTGCTGCTGCACGGTCGCGGGCCCCTGCACGGGGTCGATGTGCTCTACGTGCACGGCTGGTCGGACTACTTCTTCCAGGTCGAGCTCGCCGAACGCCTGGAGCGGCTCGGCGCCCGGTTCCACGCGCTGGACCTGCGGAAGTACGGTCGGAGTCTGCGTCCGCACCAGACCCCGGGCATGGTCGACGACCTGGCCGTGTACGACGAGGACATCGCCGCAGCGCTCGACGCGATCTCGGCCGAGCACCCCGGCTCGGACCGCCGCAAGCTCGTGCCGATGGGCCACTCCACGGGCGGTCTGACCCTGTCGCTGTGGGCGGCCCGGCACCCGGAGCTCGTGCACGGCCTGGTGTTGAACAGCCCGTGGCTCGAGTTCCAGGCCACCGCGGTGGGGCGGGCCATCGTCGCACCGGTCATCAGGCTCGGCGCGCGCCGGAACCCGCTCGCGCCGATGCCCGCCGTCGACCCCGGCTTCTACACGCGCACCGTCTCGGCCGAGGGCGAGGGGTCGTGGACCTACGAGCAGCAGTGGCGGCCGGAGCGCGGCTTCCCCCTGCACCCCGGGTGGCTCGCCGCGGTCTTCGACGGTCAGGCAGAGGTCGAGAAGGGGCTCGGCATCACGGTCCCGACCCTGGTGATGCTGAGCGACAAGAGCATGCTCCAGCCGCGGTGGGACCCGGGGATGGCGCGGGCCGACGTCGCCCTGAACGTCGACACGGTGGCGCACCGTGCGCTCTCCCTCGGTGACGAGGTCACGGTCCGCCGGCTCGCGGGGGCCCTGCACGACGTCGTCCTGTCCGCGCCGGACGTCCGGGAACGGGCGTACGACACCATCGAGCGCTGGGCGAGCACACTCCGGTAGTCCCGCGACGCTCCGCGAGGCGTGCGGCTCAGCCGGTCAGCCCGGCCACCGCGGCCCGGGTCGCCGCGGCGACCAGTGCATCCGACGGTTCCGCGGCGGCATCGGCCCGGCTCGTCATCACCACGAGCACGATCGGTGCTCGTCCCGGCGGCGTCACGACCGCGATGTCGTTCCGGACCCCGTAGGACGCCGTGCCGGTCTTGTCGGCGACCCGCCACGACGGGGCCACCCCGGCACGGATCGTCGCGTCCCCGGTCGTGTTGCCGAGCATCGCGTCGCGGAGCACCCGCCGGTCGGCAGCGTCGAGGACGTCCCCGAGCAGCACCGCCCGCAGGTCGGCCGCGAACCGCTCCGGCGTCGTCGTGTCACGCCGGTCGCCCGGCGTCGCCTGGTTCAGGTCGGGTTCGACCCGGTCGACGCTCGTCGTCCGGTCCCCGATGCCGCGCAGCCACCGCTCGACGGCGTCCGGGCCGCCGAGCCGCTCCACCAGCAGGTTGGCCGCGGTGTTGTCGCTGGACCGGAGCGCCGCGTCGATGAGCTCCCGGACCGTCATCCCGGTGTCGACGTGCTCGCTCGTCACGGGCGCGTACTCGAGCAGGTCACCGCGGTCGTAGTGCACGACGGTCGCCAGGTCGGCGTCGGACGAGCCGTCGAGGACCGCCGCCGCGATGAACACCTTCACCGTCGACGCGAACGCGAACCGCTCCCCTGCACGGTGCACGAGGGTCCGGCCGCTGCAGGTGTCGACCGCGGCGACGCCGAGCCGAGCGTCGTACCGCCGCTCGAGCGACGCGAAGGCCCGCGCGGTTGCGGGGTCGGTCGCCGGGTCGGTCGACGGCGCCGCTGCACCCGGAGCCGACGCAGCGGCAGAAGCAGAAGCAGAAGCCGACGCACCCCCCGGCTCGCCGGAACACCCCACCAGTCCGACCAGCACCAGGGCCGTCAGGGCTGTGGTCGTCGTCCCCGTCCCACCTCGCACGCCCCGAGCCTGCCCGACGACCGTGCAACTACCCTGAGCGGCATGCCAGCTCCTGCCGTCCGACTCACCCGCCTGGACCCCACCGGCGCCGACCGCCCGGAGCTGCTCGCGTTCCTGACGTCCGAGGAGTTCCCGTTCCACGTCCGACGGCGCATCAGCGCGGCCGACGCGGCGAGCGCCGTCGACTCCGGCGCCTACCGCGACGAGGAGCACGACACGTCCTGGCTCGACCATGACGGACTCGGACGCATCGGGCTGGTCCGCCTCGAGGACCTCGCCGACCCCGTCCCCCTGTTCGACCTGCGCCTGGCCGGTCGGTTCCGGGGCCGCGGCCTCGGGGTCCCCGCCCTGCGTGCGGTGACCGACCACGTGTTCACCACGATGCCGGCGATCACACGCTTCGAGGGCCAGACCCGCGAGGACAACACCGCCATGCGCCGGGTCTTCGTCCGTGCCGGCTGGGTGCAGGAGGCCCACTACCGCGAGGCGTGGCCCGTCGACGGCGGCCCGGCCGTCGGGTCGGTCGGCTACGGCGTGCTGCGTCGCGACTGGGAGACGGGCGAGACCACTCCGGTGCCGTGGGACGACGTCGCGCGGTGAGCGTCTGACGGCAGCCGCCAGCAGGCGGACGGGAGGCCCGTGGCGGCGCCGCCACGGGCCTCCCGTCCGTTCGTCGGTCGCGTCTCAGGACCGCGACAGGCGCGTGACGGTGGCGTGCGCGCCGTCCGCGATGAGCCCGTCCAGGGCGTCGCGGTAGGCGGCGACGAACCGTTCGTCGTCGACCAGGTCGCCGAAGACCTGGCGGTTCGCGATGAAGGCGAGGCGGTCCTCGCGCTGGGTCAGGGCGATGCGGTGCAGGGGCTCGGCGAGCCGGTCGACGATCTCGATGGGCTCGCCGGACTCGTCGGTGCCCTCGTCGTAGCGGGCCCAGGACGCGACGATGCCGGCGGACAGCGTGACGGGCCGACCGGCGGCCAGGTTCTCGCGCACGACGGGGAGCAGCCACTTCGGGATCCGGTCGCTCGACTCGGCGCAGAGCCGGGCGAGGGTGTCGCGCACCTCGGGGTTCTGGAAGCGCTCGATCAGGGTCGACTCGTACTCATCGAGGTCGATGCCGGGCACCGGGTGCAGCGTCGGTGCGCCCTCTTCGTCCATGTAGCGGCGCAGGAAGGTCGCGATCGCCGGGTCCTGTGTGGCCTCGTGCGCGTAGCGGTAGCCGGACAGGTACCCGAAGTAGCAGAGCCCCTGGTGGCTGGCGTTGAGGAGCCGGAGCTTCATGAGTTCGTACGGCTCGACGTCCTCGACGATCTGCACGTTGGCGTCCTGGTAGGGCGGCCGGCCCGCGGGGTGGTCGTCCTCGAGCACCCACTGGAAGAACGGTTCGGCGACGACGGGCCAGGCGTCGTCGATGCCGAGCTCGTCGCGGACCCAGGCGCGGTCCTCGTCGGCCGTGACCGGGGTGATGCGGTCGACCATCGAGTTCGGGAACGACACGTGCTCGTCCATCCAGTCGGCGAAGGCCGGGTCCTGCAGCCGGGCGTAGGCGGTGAACATCGACCGGGCGACGTGCCCGTTGCCCTGGATGTTGTCGCAGGACATCACGGTGAAGGGTTCCAGCCCGCGGTCCCGTCGGCGGCGCAGAGCCTCGACCACCAGGCCGAAGACCGTGCGGGGCGGGCCGTCGCCGCGCAGGTCGGCGGCGACACCCGGCTCGTCGGCGACGAACTCGCCCGTGACGTGGTCGAAGTTGTAGCCGCCCTCGGTGATGGTCAGGCTGACGATCTTCGTGTCCGGGTGCGCCATCTTCTCGACGACGGCGTCGGGGTCGTCGACGGCGAGCAGGTACTCGATGATGCTGCCGACGACGCGCGACTCGCGGGTTCCGTCCGGGTGCTTGAGGACGAGCGTGTACAGGCCGCCCTGCTCGGCCATGGCAGTCGCCATCCGGCGGTCCTGCTCGAGCACGCCGACGCCGCAGATGCCGTACTCGCGGGCCTCGCCCTGCTGCAGGAGCCGGTCGATCACCATCGCCTGGTGCGCGCGGTGGAACCCGCCGACGCCGAAGTGGACGATGCCGGCGGTGATGCCGGCGCGGTCGTAGGTGGGGACGGCGACACCGCTCGCGGCGATCTCGTCGAGGGTCTCCGGGGACAGGCGGACGGGCATCGGGTACTCCTTCGTACGACGGTGGTTCGTCGGTCCAGTCTGGCACCGGACACCTCCGCCTGAACACCGGTGCAGCACAGACGTTCACGCCGGGGGACGAACCTGGGGAAGCACCGAGCCTCATTGCACCGAGTGCATCGATGCACCTAGTGTTCCCTCTCGTGACCATCGTGACCGACCGCCGTGCCGCCCTCAAGGCGAAGCACCGCGCGGCGATCCTGCAGGCCGCCCGCGACCTGATCGACGAGCGCGGCGGACGCGACTTCAGCGTGGACGACCTCGCCGCCCGGGCCGACATCGCCCGGCGCACTGTGTTCAACCACTTCGCCTCGCTCGACGAGGTCCTGTTGGCCGTCTGCGAGCAGGAGCTGTCCGTCATCATCGACCGGTTCCTCGCCGACATGGCCCGGACGCCGGTGGGCGACGGCAGCCGGGCGTCGATGTTCGACGAGCTCGAGTCCGCGGCCCGCGGCGCCGACCTGGCCCCGGCGATCGCCGGCATGTACCGGATCCTCGGCGACCCCGGCAAGGACGACCCGAAGGCCGCAGTCCTGACCCAGACGGCGTTCTCACGCGTGACCGAACGGCTCCGGCACGAGGTCGCCCGTCGCTACCCGGCCGCCGACCCCCTCGATGCAGCGCTGCTCGTCGAAGGGCTCATGAGCGGCATCGTCGTCATCGCGGAACACTGGCTGGCGACCTCCGGCCCCGATCTCGACCAGCCCGCCCTCGACGCGTGGGACGACCTGCTCGCCCGACTCGTGCACAGCGTCCGCAGCGGCTACATGGCCGACGACTGACACCACCCCACCTCCTCGTCCCCCAGGGGTCCACCGGCGCACCCCGCACCACCAGCACCTGACAACGAAAGGACCGCAGGCACTCCGCATGGCCGGTCTCCTCTACCGTCTCGGACGGTTCTCCGCACGACGCCACTGGCTCGTGATCATCACCTGGGTCGTGATCATGGCCGTCGCGGGCGTCACGTACACGCTCTTCGCCGGGACGATCTCGTCGTCGATCACCATCCCGAACACCAAGACCAGTCAGGTGCAGGACCAGCTCGCCGACAAGTTCCCGTCGGCGAACGGCGGCAACGGCACGATCGTCTTCGAGACGAAGGACGGCAAGGCGTTCTCGTCCTCGCAGCAGTCCGAGATCGACGACTTCCTGACCAGCCTCGAGAAGCTCGACGGCGTCAAGGGCACGACGAGCGGCTTCGCGACGCAGGACCGGCTCGACGACCAGCGGCAGAAGATCGTCGACGGTCGCGAGCAGATCGAGTCCGGCCGCGCGAAGATCGAGACCGGCCAGGACCAGCTCGACGCGCAGAAGGCGCAGCTGGAGTCCGGCAAGCAGAAGATCGCGGACGCGCAGGCGCAGCTCGACGCGCAGAAGGCCCAGGCGCAGGCAGCCGGCGGCGCAGCCGTCCCCGCCGCGCAGGCGCAGGCCGCAGCGGCCCAGCTCCAGCAGGCCCAGGCGCAGATCGACGCCCAGCAGGCCCAGATCGACGCCGGTGAGCAGCAGATCGCCGACGCCCAGAAGAAGATCGACACGAACAAGCAGAAGCTCGACGACAACGAGCGGGAGCTCGAACAGGGCTCGGACCTGCTCGACCTGTCGAAGGACATCCGCTTCGTGTCGGACAACGGCAGCGCCGCGATCGGCACCGTCCAGTTCACGACGTCGACCTACGAGGTCCCCGCGGACACCAAGACCGCCATCGCGGACGACGCCGAATCGGCCGACATCCGGGGCGTCAACGTGTACGTCTCGAACGACATCGCGCAGGGTGTGCCGTCGATCCTCGGACCGGGTGAGATCGGTGGTGTCATCATCGCCGCTATCGTGCTGCTCCTGATGCTCCGCACGGTCATCGGCGCCGCGGTCCCGCTCGTCAGTGCCGTCCTGGGCGTGGGCGTCGCCTCGCTCACCGCCCTGTCGTTCTCGAGCGTGGTCGAGTTCATCTCGGTCACGCCGGTGCTGGGGGTGATGCTGGGCCTGGCGGTCGGCATCGACTACTCGCTGTTCATCCTGAACCGGCACCGGACCCAGCTGAAGCAGGGCATGCAGGTGCACGAGTCGATCGGGCTCGCGAACGGCACCTCGGGCAACGCCGTGGTGTTCGCCGGTGCGACCGTCATCGTCGCGCTGCTCGCCCTGAACATCACCGGCATCCCGTTCCTCGGCCTGATGGGCACGGTCGGTGCGGTCGCGGTGCTCTTCGCGATCCTCATCGCGACGTCCTTCACGCCGGCCCTGCTGTCGCTGATCGGCATGCGGATCCTGCGGAAGAAGGAGCGCGCGAAGATCGGCAACACCGACTCCACGCGGATCCCGAACAAGCCCATGTCGAGCTGGCGCGCGGTCATCACGCTCGTCCTCGGCGTCGCGGTGCTCGGCACCATCGCGTTGCCGGCGACCCAGATGCGCCTCGGCCTGCCGAGCGGATCGTCCGAGGCCGTTGATTCCAGCCAGTACAAGGCCTACAAGACGCTCGAGAAGGAGTTCGGCGCCGGCCAGAACGGCCCGCTGCTCGTCGTGGCGACCCTGCCGGAGTCGATCGGCAAGAGCGACGTCACCGCGACCGAGGTCACCATCGGCCAGGCGATCGCGAAGAACGACGACGTCGAGGCCGTGCTGCCCATCGGTGCATCGAAGGACCGTGACATCGTCGCGTTCCAGGTGAAGCCCTCGGGTGGCCCGGACAGCGTCTCGACCGAGAACGTCGTGAAGGACCTGCGCGAGCAGACCGTCTCCACCGACGACGGCAAGGTCACGCTCGGCGTCGCAGGCAACGCGTCGGCGAACATCGACGTTTCCGAGAAGCTGTCGAACGTGCTGCCGCTCTACCTCGTGGTGGTCGTCGGACTGTCGCTGATCATCCTGATCATCGTGTTCCGGTCGTTCCTCGTGCCGATCACCGCCACCGCCGGGTTCATCCTGTCCGTGCTGGCGTCGTTCGGTGGTCTGACCGCGATCTACCAGTTCGGCTGGCTCGGCTCGGTCTTCGGTGTGCACGACCCGGCACCGATCCTGAGCTTCCTGCCCATCATCGAGATCGGCATCCTGTTCGGTCTGGCGATGGACTACCAGCTGTTCCTGGTGTCCGGCATGCGTGAGGCCTACGCCCACGGCGCGAGCGCGAAGGTGGCCGTCCAGCGCGGTCTGCACGCGGGTCGCGCGGTGGTCACGGCAGCGGCGATCATCATGATCTCGGTGTTCGCGGGCTTCATCTTCTCGGACTCGTCCACCATCAAGCCGATCGGCTTCGGGCTGGCGTTCGGTGTGCTGATCGATGCCTTCGTCGTCCGCATGCTGCTCATCCCGTCGGCGATGCACCTGCTCGGCAAGAGCGCCTGGTGGTTCCCGAAGTGGCTCGACCGCATCGTGCCGGACGTCGACGTGGAGGGCGCGAAGCTCGAGCGCTCCCACCGCGTCCGGCTCGGGCAAGACCGTCACCGCACGCGCCGTGCTCGGCCTGTCCGCGCCCGGCGCCGCTCCCGGATGCACCCGGGTCGACTCGCACTGCTGGTGGGAGGCCAAGGCGAGACCGGCACCGGGCCTCCAGGCCGTTGCGCCCACCGCCCCGACGCATGCGTCCGCACCTGATGCGTCCGCAACGCGACAGAACACGCGTCGATCGACTGGTGTTCTGTCGATATCTGTCCCTGCATGAACGCGCCACCACCGCGCCTCAGACCACTTCGTGCACGAACGAAGTACCCTGGGCGCATGACCCAGACCGCACCGGACCCGCTCGCGCTCGACCGGCAGCTCTGCTTCGCGTTGGCGGCGACGAGCCGCAGCGTCATCGGGCTGTACCGCGACCTGCTCGAACCGATGGGCCTGACCCACCCGCAGTACCTCGTGATGCTCGCCCTGTGGGAACGGGACCCGCGGTCGGTGCGCGAGATCGCCGGCGAGCTGCGACTCGACTCCGCGACGCTGAGCCCACTGCTCAAGCGACTGGAGGCCTCCGGCTACGTCCGCCGCACGCGCAGTGCCGCCGACGAACGCCAGCTCGAGGTCTCGCTGACCACCGCCGGACACGCCCTGCGCGACCGCGCCCAGGCGGTGCCGCTGGCCGTCGCCGACCGGCTCGGGTGGCCACTCGCTCGCCTGGAGTCACTGAAGGACGAACTGACCGAGCTGCTGGAACGCGTCGACCAGGTGTGATCCGCGACCATCAGTGCCATAATGGTTCGTGCACGAACGAAAGGATGCACCGTGGGACGCTTCGGCCAGTGGTACGAACGATGGAACACGACGCTCATCGACAAGATGGGCCCCTCGCAGATCGGCGCCGGCCGCCCCGAGGGCATCGACGACCGGACGATCGACCGGGGCTGCCCCCTGTGCGGCAAGCCCCTCTCCCAGCACCAGGTGATCCGGCCGGAGGGTCAGGTGCGCTCGTCGACGCTGGTGTGCCCGCGCGACTGACGGCGCTGCCTGAAGAACTGCTCCGAGACGGAATTGCATCGGACAACTCGTCGTTCCCCCTGACGTGAAGCTCTTCGAACCCACCACCATCGGTGCCCTGTCCCTGTCGAACCGCGTCGTCATGGCCCCGCTCACCCGCACCCGCGCCGGTGAGCACGGCGTCCCGAACGACCTGCTCGTCGAGCACTACCGGCAGCGCGCCGGCCTCGGCATGATCATCACCGAGGGCACCTGGCCCGTGCAGGAGGGCCGTTCCTACCCCGGCCAGCCCGGCATCGAGACCGACGACCAGATCGCCGGCTGGCGCCGCGTGACCGACGCCGTGCACGCCGCCGGCGGCACGATCGTGATGCAGCTCATGCACGGTGGCCGCGTCTCGCACACCGACATCTCGCAGACGCCGCGCATCGTCGGCCCGTCCGCCGTCGCCGCTCCCGGCCAGACGCACCTGGCCGACGGCTCGAAGGCCGACATGCCCGTCCCGCACGCGCTGACCACCGCCGAGGTGCAGGAGGCCGTGCAGGGCTTCGTGCAGGCCGCCCGCAACGCGATCGCCGCCGGGCTCGACGGGGTCGAGGTCCACGGTGCCAACGGCTACCTGGTGCACGAGTTCATGTCGCCGGTGTCGAACACCCGCACCGACCAGTACGGCGGCTCCCCGGAGAACCGCGCGCGCTTCGCGATCGAGGTCACCACGGCCATCGCCGAGGCCATCGGCGCCGAGCGCACCGGCATCCGCCTGTCGCCCGAGCACGGCATCCAGGGCGTCATCGAGGACGACGCCGACGACGTCCGCGCCACCTACACGGCCGTCGCCGAGGGCCTCGCGCCGCTCGGGCTCGCCTTCGTCGACGTCCTGCACGCCGAGCCGACCGGCGACCTGGTGCAGCACATCCGCCGGACCACCGGTGCCCCGTTCATCGTGAACTCCGGCTTCTCGTCGCTCACCACCCGCGACGAGGCCATCACGCTCGTCGACGGCGACCACGCCGACGCCGTCGCCGTGGGCCGCGCCGCGATCGCCAACCCGGACCTCGCGCACCGCTGGGAGCACGACGCCGAGCTCAACGAGCCGCGTCCGGAGCTCTTCTACGGCGCGACCGCCGAGGGCTACACGGACTACCCGTCGCTCGCCGAGGCGCGCGCGACCGTCGCGTAGTCGACGCACCGACAGAACGGACGGAACGGACGGGAGGCCCGTGGCGAAACCGCCACGGGCCTCCCGTCCGTTCTGTCGGACTGAGCGCTTCATCAGTCGATCGTCTATTGAAATGCAGGACCGTCCCAAGTTGAGGGACGAAGTTGCTCGGACCATGCCGCAGCCATCAGCATCGCACAGCGTGATCGGTGGCCAGCGGACGCTCGAGGCAACTGAAGGGGCACCCCCGTGCACATCTCGCGCCGAACTGCGCTCATCGGCATCACCGCCGCCGTCCCGCTCGTCACGACCACGCTCGCGGCCCCGGCCGACGCGGCGACCCCCTCCGGCTCGGCCAGCTCCCCCGGGTCGACCGGCTCCTCCGGCTCGGCCGACGCGGGTGTCCTGGCCGTGCAGCGCTGGCTCAACAAGACCTTCGGGCACGTGCACGGATGGGTGCAGGTGGACGAGGACGGACTGACCGGCAGCGGCACCGTGCTCGGGATCGTGCAGGCCACCCAGTCGCTCCTCGGCATCTCCCCCGTCGTCGCGACGTTCGGTCCGACGACACGGCAGAAACTCGAGCAGCACGGGGACGTCGGCGCCGAGACGGGCGACGACGCCGAGACCTGGCGCGGGCTCGTCCAGGCGGGACTCATCTGCAAGGGCGCGTCGACCGTCTCGCTCACCGGCGAGTTCGACGCGGCCACCGTCGCGGCCGCCGAGGCCCTGCGGTCCGACCTGGGCGCAGCTCCCGGCGGGCTCCCGCTGTCGGCCCACCTGTTCGGCGCACTCCTGACCGTCGACCCGGTGCGGCTCGCCTCCGGCGGGTCCCGATCGGTCCGCACCGTCCAGCAGTACCTCAACCGCACGTACGCCGAGGCGGTCGGCGGTGCGTACGGCAGCACGAGCGGGGTCGTCGACACGAGCACGTACGCGGCAGCGATCCGCGCCGTGCAGGTCGCGGTCGGCGTCACGGTCGACGGAGCCTGGGGTCCGGGGACGGCTGCTGCACTCCGCGCCGCGGGACCGAGCGTCGTCGGCGTGGGGGCCACCGGCGCCTGGGTGCTGCTCGTCAAGGCGCTCCTGGTGCTGAACGGTGAGCGCGTCGTGTTCAGCAGCGCCTACTCGGCGGCGGACGCCGCGGTGGTCCGTGCGTTCCAGCAGTTCCAGGCGTTCCCGCCCGCCGAGCAGACCGGGACGTGCGACGCCGGCACGTGGGCGGCGCTGGCAGCGAGCACGGGCGACCCCGACCGGGCCACGACCGGGGCCGACACCGCCGTGCGCCTCGACGACGCGCGCGCTGCAGCCGTCCGTGCATCCGGCGCCACCGGCGTCGGCCGCTACCTGACGAACCACCAGCGGTCGGGGGCGCTCGACAAGGCCCTGACGCCCGACGAGCTGCGCGTGATGGCGAGCGCCGGGCTCGGGCTGTGGCCGATCTTCGAGGAGGGCGGGTTCGCCGCCTCGTGGTTCACCGAGGAGCAGGGTGTCAAGGACGCCCACCGCGCCCACGACGCCGCTCGGGAACTCGGGATCCCCAAGCAGACCACCATCTACTTCGCCGCCGACTTCGACGCCACCGCCGCGCAGGACGAGTCGCTCGTGGTGCCGTACTTCCGCGGCGTCGCAGCCGGCCTGCGGGACCGGGGGAACCTGTACAAGCAGGGCGTCTACGGATCCCGTGCCACGTGCACCGCGGTGAGCAGTTCCGGACTCGCGCACTTCTCGTTCGTCGCCGGGATGTCGCCGGCGTGGGCGGGCAACCAGCTCGAGCCCCTGCCGGGCAACTGGGCGCTCAACCAGATCCAGAACCGCACGGTCGGGTCGGGGAACGGGTCCACCGAGATCGATGCCGTGGTGGTCTCCGGGCGCGACCCGGGCGTCCCCGCGGCTCGCCTGGCCGGCTGACGGCTGCCGACCGGGATCGAGCACCGCCGTGACCACCACGACCCCGCGTGACGACGAACCGCACGCAGTGTTCCCGCACCGCGCCACCTACGTCTTCTCGAACTTCGAGGAGGCCATCTCGATGGACTGCTACTGCGACGAGGGCGCCGACCACTTCGGCGTCTACCCGTTCTACGACGAGGTCATCAAACCGATCATCGACGATCTGACCCGACGCTTCCGGCGCCGGTTCGGGAAGGAAACCCCGTGAACACCGCACACCCCACCACCTCGACCTCCGCCCGTCAGCGCGCCCGCCGGAGCGCCGCGACCGCGCTCGCCCTCGGCCTGCTCGCAGCGGGCATCGCACTGCCCACGTCGGTGGCGAACGCCGACACCCTGTCCACCTCGGCTGAACCGACGGGTTCCACGATGACCATCTCCCACGACGGTTCCGGTCCCGCGGCGTCGACGGCGCAGCTCGACACCCTCGGCGCGCTCATCCTGCGTCGACTCGAGCTCGCCGACCCGGTGGCCGAGTCGAAGTGGCTGAGCGGCAAGCCGGTCGCCGACCCGGTGCGCGAACAGGCCGTCGTCGACGAAGCGGTGACCCTGGCCGAGCAGCAGGGCGTCGACCCCGTCCTGGTGACCCGGGTGGTCCGCGCACAGATCGCCGCGAGCAAGGTCGTCCAGCGCGGCCTCATCAACCACTGGACGCACAACCCGTGGACCGCACCGACGACGGCACCGGACCTGGCGACCATCCGGCCCCAGCTCGACGCGATCGACACCGACCTGGTGACCGCGCTCGGCCAGCTGCAGACCGTGGCCCAGGACCACCGGTGCGCGCACCTGGTGGACGCGGAGCGGACGCACCTCGACGCCGGACTCGACTCGCTGCACCGGAAGGGGATCGACGTGGCGTGGAACACGTTCTGCGCCGCCTGACCCGAACGGGGTGACGGGCCGCAGGAGTGAGCGGCCCTAGGATGTGGTGTTCACTGACCGCTCGATCCCGGGCGAGGAAGGACACCGCGCCAGATGAACCAGCGGCAGCTCGCCATGGAGGCGTCTCGACGAGCCATCATCGACGCCGCAGGACAACAGTTCGCGGCCTTCGGCTACGAGGCGACCACGTTCTCCCGCGTGGCCGAGGCCATGGGCAAGCCGAAGTCGGCGATCGGGTACCACCTGTTCCCGTCGAAGAAGGACCTGGCGACGGCGGTCATCGAGCTGCAGCAGCAGCGCTGGCGTGAACTGTTCGACGCGCTGCCCGCCGAGCCCGGGCTCGAGCGCCTGACGGTGTTCCTCCTGACCACCGGGATCGACGTCCGCAGGGGTTCGGTCGCGGGCGGCGCCGTGCGGCTCCTGCACGAACTCGGCAAGGCCGGCGTGCCGGTGCCGCGCGGCTTCGACTGGTTCGAGATGACGCGCGGCGAGCTCGTCAGCGCCGGGGTGGCGGCCGCTGACGTCGACGCGGCCGAGGTCCAGCCGTCGGTCCTGCTGCTCCTCAACACGACACTGGGCATGGTGGACGGTTCGACACAGCTGACCGACGACGAACTCGTCGCGCAGCTCAAGGCCCTGTGGTCGCCGCTCTTCACGTCGTTCGGCATCGAGCGTGCCCCGGAGATCATCGACGCGGCCCGGCCGTACTCGCCCGGTTCCTGAGCGGTCGTCCCGTCCGGCGCACCCGTGGTCGGCCTGCACCGTACAGTGCACCATGACCGAAACAGCGCCAGCGCACCAGTTGCTCCACCTCGGGGTGCTCGCCGACTCCCGGAAGGCCGACGAGCGCCGCCTGCCGATCCACCCGGCCCACCTCGAGCGCATCGATCCGGACCTTCGCCGAGCGATGACGCTCGAGCGCGGGTACGGCGCTCGCTTCGGCGTGCCGGACGACCAGCTCGAACCACTCGTCGGCGCGATGGCCGACCGTGACGAGGTCATCGCGACCGCGGACGTCGTCCTCCTGCCCAAGCCCCTGCCGTCCGACCTGGCGGACCTGCGTGACGGTCAGGTGCTCTGGGGGTGGCCGCACTGCGTGCAGGACCGGGAACTCACGCAGCTCGCCGTCGACAAACGACTGACGCTGATCGCGTGGGAGGCGATGAACCACTGGCGTGACGACGGTGGCTTCGGCCTGCACGTGTTCCACAAGAACAACGAGCTCGCCGGCTACTGCTCGGTGATCCACGCACTGCAGCTCTGCGGGTCGACGGGCGACTACGGGCGCCGGCTCACCGCGGTCGTCATCGGGTTCGGTGCCACGGCCCGTGGTGCGGTGACCGCCCTGAACGCACACGGCATCCACGACGTCCGCGTCCTGACCAACCGGGACATCGCGGCCGTCGGTTCACCCATCCCCTCCGTCGACATCCTGCACTTCGGGCAGACCGACGCACCGCCGTTCGACAGCGTGGTCAGCACCCCGGACGGGCCGGTCCCGCTCGCGCCGTACCTGGCCGCGAACGACATCGTCGTGAACTGCACGCTCCAGGACCCCAACGCGCCCCTGGTGTTCCTGCGCACCGAGGACCTGGCGGCCTTCCGTCCGGGGAGCCTCGTCGTCGACGTCTCCGTCGACGAGGGGATGGGGTTCAGCTGGGCGCACCCGACGTCCTTCGCACAACCGATGGCCACCGTCGGCGGCACCACCAACTACTACGCGGTCGACCACAGCCCGTCGCTGCTCTGGAACTCGTCGACCTGGGAGATCAGCGAGGCGCTGCTGCCGTTCCTGCGGACCGTGATGTCGGGCGCCGACGCCTGGGCCGGGTCGGAGACGATCCGCCGGGCGATCGAGATCGGGGACGGACACATCCGCAACCCCGCGATCCTGGCGTTCCAGGGCCGCTCCGCCGAGTACCCGCACCACGCCGCGGGCTGACCCTCGCCGGGCTCTGGCCCTCGCCGGCCGGAACGGAGAAGGGCCCCGGTGGTGTCCACCGGGGCCCTTCTTCGTACTGTGCGCTCGAAGGGACTCGAACCCCCAACCTTCTGATCCGTAGTCAGATGCTCTATCCATTGAGCTACGAGCGCGTGGCCTTGCGGCCGTGGAAGACTCTACAACAGGTGCGGCCCGGGCGCCAATCGAGGCGCTCCGGCCCCCGTGCCCGGCGTGTCGCGAGCAGCCCCCGGCGGCCGCGCGGTCACCGTGCCGCGGGCTCCTCGTCGAACACCTCGGCCAGGAACACCCGGAGCGCCTGCCACGACCGGCGGTCGGCGCGCTCCTGGTACTGCGCACCGTGGTCCGGGGCGTCGGTGCCGGGCACCGCGAACGCGTGCATCGCGCCCGAGTACGTCACGACCTGCCAGTCGACGTCCGGCGCAGCGCGCATCTCGTCCTGCCACGCGTGCACGGCCTCGTCCGGCACCACGGGGTCGGCGCCCCCGGTGAGGACGAGCAGCTTCGCCCGGATGTCGGCGGCGTCCGAGGGGTCGTGCGCGATGAGCCCGCCGTGGAACGACACGGCACCGACCAGGTCGGCCCCGGTCCGTGCGAGTTCGAGTGCGGTCGAGCCTCCGAAGCAGTACCCCATGACGACGACGCGGGCGGGGTCGACGTCCGGGTCGGCGAGCAGTCGCTCGAGTCCGGCGGTGGCGCGGGCCCGCAGCAGCGGCAGGTCCTGGTAGAAACCGCCGGCGACCTGGGCCGCGGTGTCGTCCCCGGGGCGGACGCCCGCACCGTAGACGTCCGCGCCGAACGCGACGTAGCCCAGTCGGGCGAGCATGGTCACCCGGGCTTCGACGTGCTCGTTCACGCCGTGCCAGTCGTGCACGACGAGGACGGCCGGACGACGGCCCGCGATCGCGGCGTCCTTCGCGAGCACACCGAGCAGTTCGGTGCCCTCGTGGTCGTAGGAGACGTCGTCGACACGGATGTCGGCGCCGGCGGGTTCGGGAACGGTCTGCAGGACGTCGTCGGTGGTGTTCACGTCGCCCGACGCTACGCCGCCCGTCGGGCTCAGGCCTCGATGTTGTCCCAGCCGTCGGGGCCGACCGATCCCGCTGCGTACTCGTCGAGGGGCGCCCCGCCGGCCTTCCACGCGTCGAGGAACGGCCCGACGACCTTCCAGCCCTGCACGGCGCTGTCGCCGCGGACCGACAGCGTCGCGTCACCCTCGAGCACGCCGGCCAGCACCTCGCCGTAGGCACTCAGGCGCCCGGGGTTGAAGGTCACTTCGAGGCTCGTGTGGTCGATCGTGTACGGGTCGCCGGCGCCGTTGACGTTGAGCTCGAGCTGCATCTCGTCCGGGGCGATCCAGATGCGCAGCCGGTCGGGCAGTTCGGTGCCGGTGAGTCCCTCGGGCACGTGCGGGGAGTCCTTGAACGTGATGACGATCTCGCGGCGCTGTGCGGCGAGCGCCTTGCCGGAGCGCAGGGTGAACGGGACGCCGGCCCAGCGCCAGTTCGCGATCTCCAGGGTGAGCTGGGCGAGGGTCTCGGTGCCGAGCGACGGGTCCACGCCGTCCTCGTCGACGTACGACGGCAGCTGGCGGTCGCCGACGGTGCCGGCGGTGTACCGGGCGCGCTTGCCCGCGGTGACGACGTCGCCACCCCAGGGCCGGACGGCCCGCAGCACGAGCTCCTTCTGGGTGCGCAGGTCGTCGGCCTTGATCGAGGCGGGGGCCTCCATCGCGACGACGGCCATCACCTGCAGCAGGTGGCTCTGGATCATGTCGGTGAGCGCGCCGGCCTTGTCGTAGTAGCGCGCACGACCCTCGAGCCCGAGGGTCTCGTCGTAGACGATGTCGACGCGCTCGACGTGCTGCGACGACAGCAGGGGCTCGATGATGCGGTTGGCGAAGCGCAGCCCGAGCAGGTTGAGCACGGTGGAGCGTCCGAGGAAGTGGTCGACCCGGTGGATCCGTTCCTCGGGGATGAACGAGTGCAGCAGGTCGTTGAGCTTCGAGGCGCTGTCGGCGTCGGTGCCGAACGGCTTCTCGAGCGCCAGCCGGGTGCGGGCGGGCAGGTCGAGGTGGGCGAGCTGCTCGCAGCTCTTCTCGGTGACGGCCGGCGGCAGCGCGAAGTAGATCGCCGGGTCGTGGTCGCACACTTCGAGCAGTGCCCGCAGGTCGTCCGGGTCGGTGACGTCGGCCTTCCGGTAGGTGGAGGCGTCGACCACGGCCTGCAGTCGCTCCGGCAGCGCCGTGTCGCCGGAAGCGCCCTCGTCCTCCTCGTTCTTCGACGCCTGCGCGTTCTCGAAGGACTCGCGCACCTGCGCCTTCCAGTCGGCGTCGGACAGGTCCTCGACACCGGCCCCGACGAGCTGGACGTCCCAGTCGTCCTTCACCTGGAGCAGGGTCGCGAGGCCGGGCAGGAGCAGGCGCTTGGACAGGTCGCCGCTGGCTCCGAGGATGAGCAGGCTGGTCTGGAGGCTCGACATGCTGCAGACGGTACTCATCGGCCCCGGTGGATGACCGGGCCGCTACGGTGGTGTCATTCCGGCGCGAGGGAGCACCATGAGCAATGGGTACGAAGGGCGACGCCTCCGTGTCGCCGTGGTCGGGACGGGCATGATCGCCGGCGTCCACGCCCGGGCGGCCCGGGCCTCCGGTGCCGAGGTCCTCGGTGTCCTCGGCCGGAACGCCACCCGCTCCGAGCAGGTGGCTTCGCAGCTCGACCTGCCCCGTGGCTACGCCTCGCTCGACGAGGTCATCGCCGACGCCCCCGACGTCGTGCACATCTGCACCCCGAACGACCAGCACCACCCGCAGGCGCTCGCGGTGATCGCGGCCGGCATCAACGTCGTGTGCGAGAAGCCCCTGGCGATCGACCCCGCCCAGGCCGCCGAGCTCGTCGCCGCCGCTGCCGACGCCGGTGTCGTGGCCACGGTGCCGTTCGTGTACCGCTACCACCCGATGGTCCGCGAGATCCGGGCGCGCATCGCCGACGGGGAGCTCGGCCGGCTGCTCGCGGTGCACGGCCACTACCTGCAGGACTGGATGCTCGACGAGGACGCCTCGAGCTGGCGGGTCGACCCGACCTCGAGCGGGCTGTCCCGCGCGTTCGCCGACATCGGCTCGCACTGGTGCGACCTGGTCGAGTTCGTCACGGGTGAGCGCTTCGCCTCGGTGTCCGCGGCGACCGACATCGTCTACCCCACCCGGCCTGCGGCGTCCGGTCCGTCGTTCTCCGGCTCCCCCGACCCGGACCCGGTGGCGGACGCGGCGGAGCGTGCCGAGGTCACCACCGAGGACACCGCCGTGGCGACCTTCCGCACCGCCACGGGCCGCATCGGCAACGTCGTGATCTCGCAGGTCGCGTCGGGCCGCAAGAACCGCCTGTGGTTCGAGGTCGACGGCACCCGCGGCAGCGCGGCGTTCGACCAGGAGCAGCCCGAGTCCGCGTGGTTCGGCAACGAGCGCGGCGCGCAGATCGTCGTGCGCGACCCCTCGCAGGGGTACCCGGACCAGCGCCGGCTGGCGATCGTGCCGGCCGGACACCCGCAGGGGTACCTCGACGCGTTCGCGGCCTTCGTCGCCGACACCTACACCGCGGCCCGCACCGGGGTGGCACCAGACGGACTGCCGACCTTCGCGGACGGCGCCCGCTCCGCCGACATCATCGAGGCCGTGATCGGCAGCGCGGCCGAGACGACCTGGCGGGAGATCCGCTGAAGCTCGACATCGTGGATGTGAACGTCGTGTGACGAGTTGCGACGGGGTCTGGCGAGTCGCCTGTGCGTCTTCGTAGGTTCGACGGCGATGAACACTTCCCACACCACCGGATCCGCCGGTGCGACGACCCGACGGCGCCTCGGCGTCGGCGCGGCCCTCGCCACCGCCGGGGTCCTGGTCGCACTGTCCGTCCCGTCCGCAGCCGTCGCCGCCGAGGGCGACACGACGATCGACATCATCGACGTCAACGACTTCCACGGTCGCATCGAGTCCGAGGGCACCGCCGCCGACAAGGCCGCGGGCGCCGCGAAGCTCGCCGGCGTCGTGCAGTCGTACCGCGAGGCCAACCCGAACACGATCTTCGCCAGCGTCGGCGACAACGTCGGGGCCTCGACCTTCACGTCGCTCATCCAGCAGGACACCCCGACGATCGACGCCCTGAACGCCATGGACCTCGACGTCAGCGCGATCGGCAACCACGAGCTCGACAAGGGCCAGAGCGACCTGACCGGCCGCATCGAGGACCGCGCCGAGTGGCCCTACGTCTCGGCGAACATCGTCAAGGCCGGCACCACGGACCCCGCGTTCACGCCGTACTCCATCGTGGAGAAGGGCGGCGTGAAGATCGGCTTCATCGGCGCCACCACCGAGGACCTCATCCCCGGGCTCGTCAGCCCCGGCGGTGTCGAGGGCCTCGCGATGGCCCCGATCGTCAGCCAGGTCAACAAGTACGCCGAGCAGCTCACCGACGGTAAGGACGACAACGACGAGGCCGACGTGCTCGTCCTGCTCGTCCACGAGGGCGCACCGACGAACGTCCTCGCCGACGCCACCGGCTCTGGTGTGTTCGGCGAGATCACCTCGGGTGTCTCGTCGAAGGTCTCCGCCATCGTCTCAGCGCACACCCACGCGACGTACAACCACTCGATCGCGGGCCCCGACGGCACGAAGCGTCCGGTGATCCAGGCCGGGTCCTACGGCGTGGCCTTCGGGCACCTGCAGCTCACGGTGGACGCCGACAAGCAGCTCACCGGCATCACGAGCGAGGTCAAGTCGGTCAACGGCGAGACCCGTGTGCCGACCGACCCCACCTCGGTGAACGCGGTGGCCGACATCGTGACCGCCGCGAAGGCCGTCGCCGACGTCGAGGGCAGCAAGAAACTCGGCACGATCACGGGTGACCTGCGTCGCGCCGTGCAGTCCGACCGCACGACCGAGAACCGCGGTGGCGAATCCGTCCTGGGCAACTACATCGCCGAGGTCCAGCGCAGCGCCACCGAGCGCAACGGCTCACAGGTCGCCTTCATGAACCCCGGCGGACTCCGCACCGACATGATCGCCGCGTCGAGCGGCGCCGGCGACCCGGACGGCACCGTCACCTACAAGGAAGCCGCGCTCGTCCAGCCGTTCGCGAACACCCTGGTCACCGAGGACATGACGGGCCAGCAGATCAAGAACGCCCTCGAGCAGCAGTGGCAGCCGGACGGTCTGCCGCGTCCGTTCCTGAAGCTCGGCGTCTCGGACGGCTTCGCGTACACCTACGACCCGTCGAAGGGCCGTGGCGACCGCATCACCGGGATGACCCTCGACGGCGAGCCGATCGCGCTGACCGACACCCTCAAGGTGACCGTCAACTCGTTCCTGTCGACCGGTGGTGACAACTTCGGCGCCTTCGCGACCGGCACGAACATCGCCGACTCGGGCCAGGTCGACCTGCAGGCCCAGGTGGACTACTTCCTCGCCAACCCGACGGTCACGCCCCCGACCGACCAGCGCGCCGTCGGGGTCACGGTCACGCCGACCCCGTCCGACGGGTTCCAGCCCGGCGACGAGATCGAGCTCGACCTGTCGTCGCTCGTGTTCAGCAGCGAGGACCCCGCGAAGGCCGGCACCGTCTCGGTCAGCGCGGACGGCAAGGAGCTCGCGTCGGCCGCCATCGACCCGACGATCATCGACACGAACGACGAGCAGGGTCGCGCGACCCTGACCGTCACGGTCCCCGACATCGAGGCGCCGGCTGCACGCGCTGCCGCCCGCACCGCCGGGTCCGTTTCGCTCGCCGCCGTGGCGGAGCCGGTCGCCACGACCGACGCACCGCTCGTGGTCTCCCTGCCGGGTGATCAGACCGTCACCCTCGCCGTGACGATCCCGGTCGCCGCGGCGGTCGACCCCACCGATCCGACGGACCCGACCGACCCCACGAACCCGACGGACCCGGCCGACCCGACCCCGGGCACCGGTGGCGGGGTCACCCCCGGCCCCGGCGCGGGAACCGGTGACGACGCCGGCATCGGCGGCGTCGGCGGGACCGACGACGACCCGCGCGCCGGTGGCGACCTCGCCTACACGGGTGCGGACCTGACCGCTCCGGCGATCGCGGCCGGCCTGCTCCTGCTCGCCGGGACCACAGCACTCGTGGTCCTCCGCCGCAACCGTGCACGACGTGCTGCGATGGTCCTGACGGACTGACCCCGCGCCTCCCGAGCGCACACCGCAACGGGCCGTCTCACCATGGTGAGGCGGCCCGTTCGCGTCGGTCAGGAGGCCCGGGGCGCGTCCGGCGCACGCGTCGCGCGAGCCGGCCGCCACGGTTGCTGTCCCATCCCGGTCGAACACTGCGGATCCGCGGATCCACGCGGTACTCTCGGGGTTGTCGCACCGCGACGCGTCGTGCCGGGTCGCTTTCAGCAAGTCGGCGGTGGTTCCGTTCGACAAGACTCCGCGACGCGGGCGTCCTCCGCCTCCAGGGAAACGGCGGAGGGCGCCCACCCCTTCTGCGTCGGTGGGTCCTGTCGGCGACTCAGCTCAGCGGAACAGCTGCTCGGCGATGTACGACCCCTTGCGCGGTGCCGGCGGCACGGCGAACACCGCGGAGCCGATGTGCGAGACGTACTCGTTCAGCCGGTCCGAGGCGCCGAGCTTCCGCTGCAACCGCGTGAAGTGGTCCGGGTCGTTCACGTAGGCGATGAACAGCAGCCCGGCGTCGAGCTGGCCGTACTCGTTGAGCCCGTCGGTGTAGTTGTACGGCCGGCGCAGGATCTTCACGCCGCCGTTCGCCTCGTGTGCGGCGAGGGCGATGTGCGACGTCGCGTCGATCTTCGTCGCACCGTCGTCGTCCTTCGCGTGGAAGTCCGGGGTGGTGTGTTCCTGTCCGCCGGAGAGCGGTGCCCCCTGGATCTTCGTCCGCCCGAACACCCGCTGCTGGTCGCTGACGACGTCGGCGTCCCAGGTCTCGATGTTCATCCGGATCTTCCGCACCACCTGGTAGCTGCCCCCGGCCATCCACCCGGCGTCGCGGTCGAGCCAGACGAACCGGTCGTGGTCGGCGTCGGTCGTGATGTTCCGGGTGCCGTCCTTGAACCCCATCAGGTTGCGGGGCGTGCTCTGGTCCGGCCCGGCCGATGCCCGACCGAAGCCGAGCACGGTCCAGCGGACGGTCGCGGTGCCGCGGGCCATCCGCGCCAGGTCGCGCACCGCGTGGTACGCCACCTGGGGGTCGTCCGCGCAGGCCTGCAGCGACAGGTCGCCGCCGGTCAGGCCCCGCTGCAGGTTGTCGCTCGGCAGCGTCGGGATGTCGGCGAGCGACGCCGGACGCCGGTCGGCCAGCCCGAAGCGCTCGTCGAAGACGCCCGGGCCGAGCCCCACCGTGACGGTCAGGGACGCCGGACCGAGGTCGAGCGCCTCGCCCGTGTCGGCACCGACCCCGTTGCCGTGGGCAGGTTCGACGCTGCCGACGGTCTTGCCGGCCTGCAGCTGGGCGATCGCGGCCGACCAGCGGGCCAGGAGCACCTGCAGCTCGGTCGTCACGGTGGTCGACAGGTCGAACGTCATGTAGACGCAGTGCCGCTGCGGGGTGGTGCGGATCCCGCCCTGTGGCTGCCGTGCCGCGGTGGCGTAGAACGGGTGGCTCGTGGACAGGTCGATCGACTCGTCGCCGTTCGTCGCCGCCGTGAACGGGTTCACCCCGGTCGCCGCGGTGGCGCCGCCGATGCCCGCGGCCGCGCCGACCCCGGCACCGGCCACGGCCAGGCCGGCGCCGAACAGTCCGCGGCGCGAGACGTTCGCCCGGGGTGCCTCGTCCGCCCGGGGTCCCTCGTCCGCCCGGGGTCCCTCATCCGGCTCGGTCACGCGGTCGCGACCTTCTCGGCCAGGCGGGACAGCGGGTCCTGCAGCGCCTGGATCTGCTGCGAGATCGTGTTCGCGTCGGACTTCTTGGTGGCGGCGTCCCAGCTGGCGAAGCCGCCCAGGTCGTCGGCGTCGCGGTAGCCGTCCATCAGCGTGTTCGTGGCGTCGAACTGCTTCGCGATCTGCTTCGTCAGAGTCGGGTCGAGCTTGGTCAGCCCCGGCTTGAGGTACGCGAAGGCCTGGCGGGCACCCTCGACGTTGGCGGCGAGGTCGACCAGGTCGATGTGGCTGTAGGCCTCTTCCTCGCCGGTGATCTTGTTCGACTGCACCTCTTCGAGCAGCCCGGCGGCACCGTTGGCCAGGTCCTCCGGCTTGTAGTCGAGCGTCGGCACGAGCTTCGCGAGCAGCTGGACGTCCTCGGTCAGGTCCGCGGCGGTCTGCTTCGTCGACGCGGTGATCTTCCCCGCCTGGAACAGGTCCTTCTCGACGGCGTGGAACCCGCTCCAGCCGACGGCCGGGTCGAGGTTCGAGGCGCGCATGTCGATCAGGTAGTCGAGGTTGCCCGCGTTGTCGGTGGCCTTGAAGCCCTTCTTGACGAAGCCGTCGACGTCGCTCTCGACGTGCTCGTAGAACGGACGGGCGTTCGCGTAGTCGGTCTTCGCCGCGTCGAGGTCGCCGGCGTCGATGTGCTTCTGCAGCTGCTCGACCGCGGCGACCATGTCGGTCACCTGGCCGTCGACGTAGGTCGCGTAGCCCTTCGTCCCGTCACGGAGCAGCGTCGAGGCGCTGCTGTTCGCGGTGGATACGGCCTTGCCGGTGACGGTGAAGTCCGTCAGCTCGGTCTCGGCACCGGGGCAGTACACCTGGTACTTCCCGCCGGTCAGCGTGGCGGTGAACCGGACGGCGTCGAGGCCGGGTGCCAGGTTCTCCTTCTCGCCGAGGATCCGCTGGTCCTGCAGCAGCTCGACCTCGGTGATCGCGGTCGACGACTCGTTCTTCACCGTGAACGTGACGGGGCCCGCGGGGACCTTCGTCGCGGACACCGCGCAGGCGTCCTGCCCGTCGTTGGTGAGCGTGACGGTGACGCGGGAGACCTTCGCGTCGGTGCCGGAGCCGCCGGTCTCGGCGGACCCGCCGGAGCATCCGGAGAGTGCGAGGGCGGTGACGACGCCGAGGGCGCCCAGGGTGATCAGGGGTCGGACGGGCTTACCGAAGGACATGGTCGGTGCTCCTTGCAGGGTCCGCGGCCGGAGGGCCACGAGCGGGGACGGGTTCGGGGGTGCGGGTCGTGGGGAGCCGCCGACGGCGGCGGTCACGCAGGGCCAGCAGCGCCTGTGCGGCGGCCGCGGTGCCGAGGGCGATCGGCAGCCAGGCCTTCCAGAGCAGCAGGTCGGCTGACCGGGCGTCGGCCGCGGCCACCGAGGCGGCCGACCGCTCGACGCGGGCGTCGGGGACGGACCAGACGGTGCGGTCCAGGGTCGTGGTGCGTGCGGACGGGAGGCCCCCACCGCTCAGCGTCAGCACGTCGCGTTCGTGGCGGGTGGCGTCCAGGACCCCACCCCGGACCGTCCACAGGGTCACGGTGTCGCGGACGGCCCAGCGGGCCGCGAACGGGCCGGGGTTCGTCGACGGGGAGACCCCGACGGGCAGTCGGCCGAACAGTGTGACGAGGTCGTCGAGGGTCAGCCTCGACGGACGGTCGGCACCACTCCCCTGCGCACCGGTTCCGGCCTGCACGACGCGCCACCGGTCGGCGGCCACGCCCGCGCGGGTGACGCGGCGGTGGGCCGACGTCGGCAGGGCGAGTCGGGCCTCCTGGCCGGTTCCGGTGCCGGCCACACGGAGGACGCCGGACGCACCGTCGACGCTGGCGGAGACGGAGCTGGCGTCGCCGCCGACCGCGGTGGTGCGGGGCAGGTCGACGCCGCCGGTCGGCACGGCGATCGCGAGCGCCGCTGCCGCCACGGCGAGGGTGCCGGCCACGACGGCGCGCACCCGGGGCACGCGGTCCGGCGACGGACGCCAGGCGCGCGGCCACAGGGTCAGGGCCAGTACCGGGACGACGTAGAGGACCCAGCCGAGCACCTCGATGACCCGTGGGTCCGGCGGGATGCCGAGCACGCCGGTGACCAGGGCGCCCTGCACGGAACCGTTCGGGGCGAGCCACGACAGGTCGACGGTGCGCTGCTGGCCGATGACGATCCAGCCGGCCTCGTGCGCGCGGCGGAGGACGGTCAGCACCAGGCCGCCGGCGACGAAGACCAGGAAGACCCCGGTGCCGGTGAAGAACCGCGACAGGTTGAGGCGGACGCCACCGGTGTAGATACCGAAGCCGACGGCGACCGCGGCGGCGATGCCGATCACGGCGCCGAGCGCGGCGAGGCCGGTGTCCGACGACGCCTGGAACGTGGCGAGGAGGAACACCGAGGTCTCGAAGCCCTCCTTCAGGACGGCGAGGAACGCCATGCCGGCGAGCGCCCAGGCGGTGCCGCGGCCGAGCGCGGCGGTCGCACTCGCTTCGAGGTCGGCGGTCAGGGTGCGCGCGTGCGTGCGCATCCAGACGATCATGCCCGTGACGAAGACGACGGCGACGATGCCGATGACCGCCTCCATGCCCTCCTGCTGCGCCTGCGGCAGCGCCTGCTCGACGGCCTGCAGCCCGAAGCCGACGGCGATGCTGAGCAGCACCGCGAGCCCGACGCCCGACCACATCGGGGCGAGCGGGACGCGGTTGCGACGCAGGAACGCGGCGATGATGCCGACGATGAGCGTGGCTTCGAGGCCTTCACGGAGACCGATGACGAGAGTGGCGAGCATGACGAAGGTGAGGCTAACCTAACCGCGGATCGGCCCGCCAGTCGTGCGACGTGATGTTTGATGGTTCTCATGAACCTGCTGTCCGTCGACGGCCTGGCGTCGGTCACGAACGTGCTCGACCTCGCCGGGGTCTTCGCGTCCGCCCTGCTCGGCGGCTCCATCGCCCGCGCGATGGACTTCGACCTGTTCGGGTTCCTGGTCGTCGGGTTCGTCTCCGGACTCGGTGGCGGGATGCTCCGCGACACCCTGCTGCAGAACGGGCCGCCCGTCGCACTGGTCGACCCGTTGTACGTGCCGGTCGCCGTCGCCGGGGCGCTCATCGCGTTCCTCGTGTCGTTCTCCGAGATCACCTGGGACCGCCTGTTCACCGTGCTCGACGCCGCCGTGATCGGGTTCTGGGCGGTGGTCGGCGTGCAGCGGACCTACGACGCCGGCCTCGACTGGCCCGCCGCGATCATCATGGGGACCATCACGGCGGTCGGTGGCGGGGCCATGCGCGACCTGCTGCTGCGACGGGTGCCGGCGGTGTTCGGCGGGAACGCGCTGTACGCCACCGTGGCCGTCGCCGCGTCGGCCACGATGGTGATCGCTTCGGCCCTCGGGTCACCCTCGATCGGCATCCTGCTCGCGATCACCCTGTCGCTCGGGCTCCGCTGGGGCGCGGTCCGCCGCGGCTGGGGACTGCCGAACGGTCGTGACTGGCAGCCGAAGTCGACCCTGGGTTCGCTGCTCCGGCGCGGTCGGAGCCTGCGACCGGACGCGCTCCGACTGCTCCGTCGACCGGGGCGTCGGACCGGTGCCGGCAGCGTCCGGGAAGAGCACGAGGACTGAGGGGCTGTCATCCGCGGCTCCGCGACGGTACGATCAGTACCGCCGGGTATCGTCCTGGTGGTTCTGCCGGTGCGATCCCGGTGAACGCTGTCCGCACAGCACCGACGCGACCCGAACGCGGCGGTTCCGAGCAGACGTGGGGATGGGGGCTTCGCTGATGCCGCGCGGGATCAGACGCGCGGCGCGGCAGGTCTCCTCCACGATGCTCTCCCCGACGACCACCAGCACAGGTCGGAGCACCAACCGATGAGCGACGACGCTTCCCCCGCCCAGCGCATCCCGCGCGCCGAGGTCCGAGAACGCCTGCTCGCCGCCGGTGCGGCCGTCTTCGCCGAACAGGGGGTCCACGGCGCCCGGCTCGACGAGGTCGCTGCGCGCGCCGGGTTCAGCAAGGGTGCGGTCTACTCGAACTTCTCGTCGAAGGAAGACCTGCTCGGGCAGGTCATGCAGCGGTCCACCAACGTGGTGCTCGGCTCCCTGCGGCAACTCGTGCACGCCGACATCGACTCCGTCGACGTCGGGAACGTCCTGCGCGTCGCGTTCGGTCAGAACGACCAGAGCGAACAGTTCGCGCTGCTGTCGACGTTCCGCGGGTACGCCGTCCGGCACCCGGAGTTCCTGCCCGAGTTCATCCGGCAGCGCCGGGTGCTGCAGGACGGCGTGCTCGAACTGGTGCGGCTGTGGCTCGGTGGCCACCCCGAGGTCGACGTGGGCATGACGCCGGAGGAGCTCGCGAACGTGCTCATCGCGGCGAACGTCGGCCTGGTGTTCGACGCGCCGGCGCTGCCGGGGGTCAACCCGGGCGAGCTGGTCGCGACCCTGCTCGAGGCGGTCATCCGCCGGCGTTGACGCTGCCGCGGCCCGCGGGCGGGCCTGGCGGCCGGGCGCGGCGGTCGGGCGCGGCGGTCGGGGCTTCGCACCGTGCGAGGTTCGCAACCCCGTGCCCATTCAACCGCCCCGTGCACGCCCACAGCCCCGCACCGAGCCACCAACCACGCACCACCCGACSAACCCCGCACCGTGCAACATCCGCCGAGCCATCGCCCAACGGAGCCCGCACCGTGCGAGGTTCGCGACCCCGTGCCCGCTCGACCGCCCCGTGCACGCCYACAGCCCCGCACCGAGCCACCAACCACGCACCACCCGACSAACCCCGCAGCGCCCGACGAACCCCGCACCGTGCGAGGCTCGCACCACGCGCCCGCGCCGGCGTCAGGCCGAGCGACGATCCCGACGGCGGGGCTTCGGCCCGTCGTGGGACCAGGCGGACGACGGCAACAGGCTCGGTGGCAGCAGCCGCGACCGCACGACGCGCACGCTCGGCACCGACTCGTCCAGGGCGACACGGGCCTGTCGGACGTGGCTGCCCAGCGCCGCACCGTCCGCCGATGCGGCCCCGTCGGCGGCGAAGCGCTCACGGTCGACCGCGTCGACGGCGGCCTCCAGGTGCGGCACGACCGACGCGGGCAGTCCGGGCCGCAGGCGTCCGAGCACGGCTCGGGCAGTCCGGGCCACGGCGGCGGCGTCACCCGGCGGCGCGAGGCCCGGGGCGTACCCGTGGTCGGCGACGTCGTCGAGCAGTTCCCGCCACGCCTGCACGGCAGGTGACCGACCGGCGGCGATCGCCGACAGCCGGGAGCGGCGACGAACGGCACGCACGAAGCCCGGGGCGACCAGGACCGCGAGCACGAGCAACAGGCCCACCAGCAGACCGACGGGGCCACCGCCGCCGCCGGTGCTGGACGCACCCGCAGCACCCGGAACCGGGGACTCCGACGGAGTCGACGACGCCGCCTCTTCCGCCGGGGTGGTCTGCTCGGGCGCCGGCAGCGGGGTCTCCGGTGCCGCTGCCGTCGGCGAGGCCGAGGGTTCTTCGGACGGAGCGGCCTCGTCGGAGTCGGGCGTCGGCTCGAACGCGACCCAGCCGGCACCCTCGATGTACAGCTCGGGCCACGAGTGCAGCTGCCGGTTCGACACGGCGTACTCGCCGTCGGGCTGCGGCGACCCGGCCCGGTACCCCACCGCGATGCGCGAGGGGATGCCGAGCGTCCGGGCCATCACGGCCATCGCGGACGAGAAGTGCACGCAGTACCCGTCGCGCACGCGCAGGAACGTCGAGACGACGTCCATGCTGTCACCGTCGTAGCCCTGCTCCACCGGAGCGGTCTCGGAGTACGTGAACAGGTCGCTGCGGAACCACTGCTCGAGCGCCCGTGCCCGGCCGTAGTCGTCGGTCGCGGCTGCGGCGACACGGGTGGCGGTGGACGAGATGTTCGCCGGCAGGTCGTCGGGCAGGGCGAGGTCGGTGCGGAGCTGCTCGCGGCTGGGCTCCCGGAAGCCACGGCCGTCGGAGCGCGCGAGCACCCCCGAGGCGGCGACCGCGTCGAGGTAGTCGTTGGCGAAGGTCGAGGCGCCGTACGCCTCGTACATCGCACCCCGGGCCGTCGCGGCGCCGGTCGACCGGACGGTGCTCGAGTTCCCCATCCAGCGCCACTGCGACAGGTCGAGGTTGGTGGACTGCGACTCGATCGAGACCGCACCCGACGGCACCGGCAGGTAGGTGCTCGACAGCCCGGTGATCCGGACGGTCACGTCGCCGCGGCTCGCCAGGCGCGGGTTGACGCCCTCGGCCCACTGCTGTTCGTCGGCGGTGTCGGCTTCGGCCGCGTTCGTCACGGTCGGCACCCAGTCCCCCGTGCCGAACTCGTCCAGGTCGGCGAGCTTGAGGTACTCGGGCTGCCCGTCCGACGAGCGGTACCGGAAGACCTCGAGCTCGCTCGGGCGGCGCAGGTCGTTGCCGAGTTCGAGCAGCGTGCCGGGCCGTCCGGGCTGGATCGGGGACTGGATCGCACCGGTGACACCGGACAGCCAGCTGGCGTTGAGCGGCACGATCGTCGGCAGTCCGATGGCGACGACGAGCCCGATGGCACCGACGACGGCGGCGGGCAGTGCGCGCTGCACGGGGCGCACCGACAACCACAGCAGGGCAAGGAACGCCACCGACGTGGCGATGACGAGCGGGGTGCCGGCGGGCTGGCCGGTGATGACGCCCGGCACGATCAGGATCACCAGGGCCGGGGCCGCGGCGAGCGACGGGATCCGCGCGATGGCGGCGAGGAACAGTGCGACCGCCGCCACCCACCCGATCGACGCCGTGACCACGAGCCGGATCGCGTCGGTCTGTGGCAGGGGTGCCGGGTTGAGGCGGATCGCGGCGAGCGTCTGCCCGAGGGCCCCGTCGGCGTCGAGCCACCCGAGCGGCTGGATGTCGTTGACCAGGGCGGCGGCGCACGAGCAGGCGATGACCGTGCCGACCAGGACGACGAAGCGGATGCCGGGCGTCTGCCGGCGCACCGCGAGCATCACCGCGACGAGCACGGCGACGACGACGACACCGGACACCCACCAGGCGATGCCCTGCACGAGCGGCCGGATGGCGAGGGCGGCGAGGAGCACGGGCACCGGCGCGAGGGCGACGACCCAGGCGCTCGGGACGTCACGCAGGTCGTCCCGCTCCAGGATCTCGCGCACGTCCACGCGGCCACGCACCGGTGCGGTCGCCCCGGTCACCGCGCTGCTCCGGACGGAGTCGCACCGGCGACCGGCACCACGAGGGTCCGCCAGCCACCGCGGTCGAGGATGCCCCGGACGGCAGGGTCCGGCGGCACGATGGTCGCCAGGATGCCGCGGCTCGACCCACTCGTCGCACTGACGAGCTCGGCGGCTTCCTCCGCGGTGCAGGTACCGGTCACGACGGCGGTCATCCCGTGCACGTCTCGGCCGCGGACCTCGGGCAGGACGTCGGTCACCTGTCGCGCATCGGAGCGGAGCCGGACGTCGGCGAGCCCGACGAGCACGTCGGTGAGCCCGCCGACGTCGCCCGCGTGCCGGGTCGCGCCTTCGGGGCCGTCGAACACGAGCACGACGCGGGAGGTCCGGGCGGCGAGCGCGCGGGCGACACTGGCGGCCACCACCACGGCGTGCTCGAAGGCCTGGTCGCCGCCCAGGTCGGAGAGCTCGGCGAGGTCTTCCCGACCGAGGCGCTGGTAGGACTCGCGCCGGACGTCGAGCGCGATCACGGCCTCGGGCGGCTGGGCCTGCGTGGTCTGGCGGACGTGGAGTTCCCCGCGGCGCGCACTCTGGGCCCAGTGCACCCGGCGGATCGGGTCACCCGGTCGGTACGGACGGAGTTCGCTGTCGTCGGCCGAACCGCCCTGTCCGACCCGGCCCTCGTCGGCGGAGACGGCACCGGCGAGCGCTCCGGCGTCGATCGCCCCGAGCGGCGCCGAGGCCGGCACGACGACGATCTCTTCGGCCGCGACGACGGGACGGTCGATCCGGAGCAGGCCGAAGGGGTCCTCGACCCGGATCGTGACGGGCCCGACCAGCGAGCGGCCGCGGTGCATCGCGAGCGCTTCGACGTCGAGCACCGCCGGCGGCAGGCCAGGTCCGACCTCGGCGTAGGTCTCCGCCTCGGCCAGGCTGGCGAAGGCGTCCTCGAGCTGTTCGCGGACGAGCAGCGTCGCCCGCGGCCCGAACGGCAGGCTGGTGCCGCCCAGGGTGATGCGTTCGCGGTAGACCTCGCCCACCTGCACGATCGCCCGGGCGGTGCTGCGGCTGCCTCGCAGCGGGGTCGCGACGACGAACGCCATGACGATGCCGAGCACGACGAGCACGAGCAGCAGGAGCCCTGCCGTGACCGCGACGCTCGTGGAGCCGACCAGGCCGCCGCCGACCAGGCCGATGCCGACCGCGATGACCGTCCAGCCGCGGACCGTCGGACGCGGGAACGGGGTCCGGCGTGCCAACGAGAGCCCGCGGCGACCGAACCGGGCGGCCGTGGACCGCGCGGCACCGACGCGTCGCAGCAGCGACGGCGGTGCCGGTGGACGCGCCATCAGGAGCGGACGGGGGTGGCCGTGAACGGGATGGCGGTGTCCGAGACGATGCGGACAACGATCTCGCGCACGGTGTCCTCGCCGGTGCCGCCGAGCCCGCGGGCGACCGGCACGAGCCGGTGTGCGAGGACGATCGGGGCGAGCGCTGCGACGTCGTCGGGGGTGACGAACGGCCGGCCGGCCAGCGCAGCGTGCGCACGCGCGGCCTGCGCGAGGTGCAGCGTCGCACGGGGGCTCGCACCGAGCACCAGGTCGGGGTGCGTGCGCGTCGACCGGACGATCGCGATGATGTACGCCTCGACGTCGGGGGCGATGTGCACGTGGGCCACGGTCTCGATGATCTGCCGCAGGGTGGTGACGTCGACGATCGGCCGCAGGCGCGACAGCGGGTCGCTGCCGCCGCGGTTCGCGAGCATCTGCCGTTCGGCGTCGACGCTCGGGTAGCCCATCGCGATGCGCGCCATGAAGCGGTCGCGCTGGGCTTCGGGCAACGGGTACGTGCCCTCCATGTCGATGGGGTTCTGCGTCGCGACGATCATGAACGGACGGTCCAGCTGCCGCGTCACGCCGTCGACGGTGACCTGTGACTCGGCCATCGCCTCGAGCAGGGCCGACTGGGTCTTCGGGCTGGTGCGGTTGATCTCGTCGCCGATGACGACGTTCGCGAACACCGGGCCGGGCGAGAACCGGAAGGTGCCGGACGACTGGTCGAAGATGTTCACGCCCGTGACGTCGGACGGCAGCATGTCCGACGTGAACTGGATGCGGTTCACCGACCCGCCAACCGAGGCGCCGAGCGCCTTGGCGAGCACGGTCTTGCCGACCCCGGGGACGTCCTCGACGAGCAGGTGCCCCTCGGCGAGCATCACCGTCAGGGCGGTTCGGATGGCTTCCGTCTTGCCGTCGATCACCGTGGCGACGGAGGCCACGATGTCGTCGCCCACCGATCGCACGTGTTCGAGCGGGAAGGCGGGGTCGGTCGGTTCCGGCACGCAGGGCTCCATCGTCACAGGACAGGTGTCGTGCATGCTACCCCGGCCCGGTGACAGCACCCGGCACGGGTGCACCGACTGGTCGTTCCGCGCACCGGTGGCCGATCCGCGCAGGGTGCGGCCGGGAGGCACTGCGCACCACGAGCGGATCCGTCACCCCGTGCGCGGAACGGCTCACGGGCCTCCAGGCGGTGTGCGGGTCGGCCGCCGGAGGGTCAGGCCCGGTGCGGCAGTGCCGCGTCCGCGGCGCGCAGCACGCGCGCGGCGACCGCGACGCCGTCTTCGCGCCCGAGCTCGGTGTCCTCGTGCTCGATGTTCACCCACATGTCCGGGTCGATCGCGCGCAGGGCCTCGAGGAACGTCGTCCAGTACGCCTCGTCGTGGCCCTTGCCGAGCGCGACGAAGTCCCACGCCGACGGCTTCGGCCACTCGTTCGCCCACTCGTCGCCGCCCAGGTTCGTGCGTGGCTCGTCGGTCGACAACCGGCGGAACGAGTTGTCGAGCACGCCGTTGATCGCGGCGTGCGGGTTGATCCGGACGTCCTTCGCGGCGGCGTGGAAGACCAGCGGGCCGAGGTCGCGGGCGACCGCCACCGGGTCCATCTGCTGCCAGAACAGGTGCGAGGCGTCGAGCTCGACCCCCACGTTCGTCAGCCCGCCGCGTTCGACGAGCTCGCGGATCGTCGCCGGGTTGAACACCAGGTTCTGCGGGTGCAGCTCGAGCGCGACCTTCACGCCGTGCTCCCGGGCCAGGGCGTCGATCTCCTGCCAGAACGGCACCGCGACGCTCCACTGGTGTTCGAGGACGTCGAGCGCGGCCGAGTTCCACGCGTTCACGATCCAGTTCGGCCGCGTCCCGCCGGACTCCCCCGCCGGAAGCCCGGACATCGTGACGACGCGGTCCTGTCCGAGGCGGGCCGCGAGGCGGATGCTGCGTCGGACGTCCTCGGCGTGGGCGGGACCGATCGCGGGGTCGGGGTGCAACGGGTTGCCGTTGCAGTTGAGGCCGGCGATCGAGACGCCGGTGTCCTCGAACTGCGCGAGGAAGGCGTCACGGGCTGCGTCGTCGACCAGGATCGCGTCGATGTCTGGCACGTGCACCGGGGGCAGGAAGCCGCCGGTGTTCAGCTCGATGCCGGTCAGGCCGTTGGCCGCGATGACCCGGAGTGCGTCGGTGAGGGGGCGGTCGTGCAGGATCGCGTTGTAGAGACCGAGCTTCATGCGCGGACACCCTCCGTGGTCGGGACGACGGCGTCGGCCACGTCGACGGACGCACCCCCGGCCGCGGCGGACCGTGCCACCGCGTCGAGGACCTCCATGTTGTGCACGCCGTCGTCGAACGTGGCGTTCGCGGGCAGGGCGTCGGGTACGTCGCCGGACAGCCCGGCGACCTCGTCGAGGAACGCCCGCGCCTGGTACTCGAACATCTGGTTCTGCCCCCAACCGACGCCCGGGGCGTCCATCGCCATGCCGCCCGCGACGTAGGGGTGGTCCGGGCCGAGCACGACCTGGCGGTACCCGCCCGTACGCGAGCCGTCGGACTGCAGCGCGAGGCCGATCTCGGAGGCGCGCTCCTGGTCCCACCGGGCGGCCCCGCGCTCGCAGAACACCTCGATGACGAGTCCGTTCGGATGCCCGGCCGCGACGCGGGAGGCCTCGAGCGACCCGACGACCGTGCCGTCACCGAAGCGTGCACTGAACGTGGCGTAGTCGTCGTTCCCGACAGCCGCGGTCGCACCGGTGAGCGGGACCGCCTGCCCCCGCAGGGCGTGTCCGGCGGCCACGGGTCGCTCGGTGATCGACGTGGTGAACGTCCCACCGCTGACGCTCCGGACCGGTCCGGCGAGGAACTCGGCGACGTAGGACAGGTGCGAGCCGACGTCGGCGAGCGCCCCGGACCCGGGCTCCCCCGCGAAGCGCCACGAGAACGGGACGTCGGGCGAGGCGCCGTAGTCGGTCCAGTACCGACCCGAGACGTGCAGGACCCGGCCGAGCGTGCCGTCCTCGACGAGCTCCTTGATGGCCGCGAGCCCGGGAGCGCGACGGTAGGTGAAACCGATGCGGCCGAGGACTCCGCGCTGCTCGGCCTCGGCAGCGGCGGACGCCATGGCGCGGGCGTCGTCGAGCGAGTCGGACAGCGGCTTCTCGCACAGCACGTGCTTGCCGGCGGCGAGCAGCCCCTCGACGATCTCGCGGTGCAGCGTGTTCGCGACGACGACGCTCACCACGTCGATGTCGTCCGCTGCCGCGATGGCCCGCCAGTCGGTGTCGTGCCGCTCGTAGCCGAAGCGCCGTGCGGCCTCGGCGGCGAGGGGCTCGTACACGTCGCCGACCGAGACGAGCCGGACCGGCGGCAGCGTCGAGGTGAAGAGGGAGGGTGCGTTCCGCCACGCAGCCATGTGGGCCTTGCCCGCCATGCCCGCGCCGATGACGGCGACGCCGATGCTGTCGCTCATGTTCTCTCCTTCGAGAAGGTCGCTGGATCCGATTCTGGAACGTTCCAGAACGTTTCGGTAGACTGTAGCCGCACCAGCCCATGTCCTGTCAAGCACCGTGCCGGAAAGGCTCAGCGTGACCCCTCGCCCGCCGACGATCATCGACGTCGCCGCACGCGCGGGCGTCTCGAAGTCCCTGGTGTCGATGGTGCTGCGCGACGACCCCGGGGTCTCCCCCGCCCGCCGCTCCGCGGTGCTCGCCGCCGTCGCGGAGCTCGGCTACCGCCCGAACCGCGCCGCCGCGATCCTCGCCGGCACCCGGACCCGCACCATCGGCGTCATCGTCGACGACTTCCGGAACCCCTGGTACGTCCCGATGCTCGACGGCATCCGCGAGGCCCTCGCCCCGCACGGACTCCGCCTCACCCTCGCCGACACCCGCGCCAACGCCCACCTCGGTTCCTCGCCCTTCGACGACCTGGTCTCCCTGCGGGTCGACGGCGTGGTGCTCGCCGCCGAGGGCTTCCCCGACGTCGTCGTCCCCGCGGACACCCCGGTCGTGGTCGCCGGTGCGCGTGAGGACGTCCCAGGCGGACTCGACGTGGTCGCATCCGACGAAGCCGCCGGCGGACGGCTGGCAGCGGATCACCTGATCGGGCTGGGTCACCGCCGCATCGTCCACGTCACCGGCTCGGGAGGCCCGGCTGCGCTCCGCCGGGACGCCACCGTCGCACAGCTGGTCGCGTCCGGCATCGAGCCGCTGGTCTCCGGCTCCGGCCCCACCTCGGAAGCCACCGGCTACGAGGGCACGCGGCTCGCACTCCGGGAGCACCCCGACCTGACCGCGGTGTTCGCCGCGAACGACGTCATGGCGATGGGTGCGATCGCCGCCGTGCAGGAAGCCGGACTCCGCGTGCCGCAGGACGTCTCGGTGATCGGCAACGACGAGACCCCGCTCGCCGCGTCACCCCTGCTGCGCCTGACGACGGTCGACCCGCACAACGACGAGGTCGGGCGCCTGGCGGCTGCGCGGTTGGTGGAGCGGATCGGCGCGGCTGCGGGAGCCCCGGCGGGTCCCATCCGGACGCTCGTGCCACCGACGCTCGTGGTGCGGTCGACGACGGGGCCGCCGCGCGCCTGATCGCGCTCGAGCCGCGGAACCTGGTTCCGGCGGGGTCGACCGCCGTGCGAGGCGCCCGGGAACGACGAAACCCCGGTCCGATCGGACCGGGGTTTCGTCATGCTGTTCGTACAGTGCGGAGACGGAGGGATTTGAACCCTCGGTCCCCTCAAAGGGGACTCCACCTTAGCAGGGTGGTGCACTCGGCCGGACTATGCGACGTCTCCAAGCACTCTCGCGAGCGCTCCGACCACCATACAGGAGGACCGCGCCACTCTCGACCCGACGCACGCCCGCGCGTGGCTCGGGCCGGATAGCGCGGTCCCCCGAAGTGGGGACACATCGGGGTTGTCGGGGCGTACCCCACTGCATAGCATCGTCGGGACGCGGCAATCACGTTCCGGGGTTCGCCCCCGTCGTCGCGACACAGCACCCGACGTCGTTCTCCGCGCGGGCCCGGCGCGCCCGATCGCGTGGTGCCCGACGGGGAGCGACTTCCCCGGGGGCGCGGCGCACCACCGCGCCCCCGTTCCTGCGCTCGGGGGCAGGCAGCTACCGAGCCGAGACTCGTCCCCACGGACATTCCACGGGCGTTGAAGGCCGCAAAGAGTCCGCCCGACCGAGACTCGGGGCCAGCGAGGGCCAGCCGCGCCTCAGTACCCGAACGCCTTGGAGCAGGTCTGCTGATCGGCGGACTGGCCCTCGAGTCCGTCGATGGTCTCGGGCGTCGCCGAGGGGGTGCGGGGCGCAGCGGACGACGGTGCTGCCGGGGGCGCGGGGGTCGCGGGCTTCGGCGCAGCGGCCGGGGACGACGGTGCAGCGGTCGGCTGCGTCGGACCCGTCTGCGTCGGGTTCGTCTCGGACCCGATGCCCGTGCTGTCCGCCCCGAGCGAGAACGACTGGTCGGCCTTGATCTTCGCGAACAGCTGGTCGGCCAGGTACGTCGTCGGCTGGACCTTGCCGGCGTAGACCCCGGTGCCGCCCGTGGTGCCCGGGTACTGCACGAAGTTCACCTGCGCCAGCGGCAGGTCCCGCAGCGCCAGGCCCATCTGCACCATCGTCCCGATGTCGTTCAGACTCTGGGACAGCTGCATGTTCGACGCCGCCGCCCGGGCCAGCTTGTACAGGCGGGCGGGCGAACCGAGGGTGTCGTTCGACTTCACGGTTCGGAGCAGCGACGACAGGAACACCTGCTGGCTCGAGATCCGGGCGAGGTCCGACCCATCGCCCACGCTGTGCCGGGTGCGCAGGAACGCCAGGGCATCGTCACCCTGCAGCGTCGAGGTGCCGGCGGGCAGGTTCAGCCCGGTGTACGAGTCGGTGATCGGCTGGGCGACGCAGACCGGCACGCCGCCGATCGCGTTCGACATCTCGATGACGCCCTTGAACGACACCGCCGCCGAGTACTGGATGTCGAGCCCGGTCAGGCCCGACACGGTCTGGGTCACGCAGTTCAGGCCGCCCTCGCCGAACGAGGTGTTGATCGGCTGCGCCGCCATCGCCGGGGCGGTGCCCGTGCCGTCGGTCTTCTTGCAGGCCGGGATCGGTGTGACGAGGTCACGCGGGATGCTCACCGCGGTGGCGTTGGTGTGGTCCGCTGAGACGTGCAGCAGGATGTTGACGTCGTTGAGGGTCGCGTCGCGCTCCCCGAACGCAGCACTCTGGTCGGGGTCGTTGTCGGTGCCGACGACGAGCATGTTGAACCCGCCCTTGAAGGCGCTGAGGGGCTTGGGACCACCCTTCGCCTGCGGCGCGGGCTGGCCCTGGATCTCCACCCCGTCACCGAGGTCGTCCGTGACCTGCTTCGCCGCGATCGCCGTGACCGAGACCGAGCTCACGAGCGCCACCGCGACGACAGCGGAGACCGTCTTGGCCACGGTCGCGAGGGGGCTCGAGCGCCGGAGACGTCCGTGCCGTGCGATCCCGGACGCTCGGTTCAAGCGGTGGGATCGGTCGCGGACGTCGTTCACGGGCACTCCTGTCGTCGGTGGACACGCCGGGGACGGCAACCGGTCAAGGCTGCCACGACGTTTCCTGACGATCCGGTGCGAGGGACACCGGCGATGCTCGGTGAACGGCATCGCGACCAGCGGATCCGCGGCGGTCGGCACGGACCTGAACGGATCCGCAGCCGACGCCGCGTCAGGCCGACACCACCACCCGGAAGCGGTCCGGCAGGGCGATCAGGGCGGTCGAGAGTTCGAGGAGTGCGGCGGCGCAGTCGTCGAGGGCATCTCGGCCGGCGGCGTCCACCGCTCGCTCCACGATCTCGACCCGTCGGCGCCGGTCGACCACGGCGTCGATCCCGTTCGCCAGGGCGACGTCATCGGTGAAGAACATGTCGAGCACGATGCGCTGCGACAGCAACCAGTCGCCGCTCACCGACGATCCGCGGCGCCGCAGGTACCAGGACCCGAGCTCGACGAAGGCACCGGCCTCGGTCCAGCACTCGCGGAGCCACGCCTTGTCGAACCGGTCCTGGTAGCCGACGGCGCTCGACGGAGGATCGGCGAGCATGGTCTGCGCGATCCGGAGGCGCTCGGTCATCTGGTCGACCGACCAGTGCGAGATCACGACCCCGACGTACCGCTGGACGGTCGCCAGCTGGAGCGATTCGAGGGTCACGAGGGCTTCGCGCACAGGCGTCCGCGACACCCGCATGTCCGATGCCAGGGTGTCGAGCCGCAGCCGCTGCCCACGGCGGTACTCGCCCCGCAGGACGTTGTCGAGCAGGCGCAGGAACACCGCGTCGCGCAGCAGGCTGCGGCGCAGGCCGTGGGGATCGAGGTCGCCGGCCGCGGCGCGCATCGGGGTGTGCTCCATCACCCCAGGGTCACGCACGGGCGAAGCCCCCGGGGAGCGGGCGGCCGCTGTCGTGGATGATCGTCGCCGGTGTCGGACTGTGGAGGAGTGCCATGCAAGCACAGTGACAGCGCTGCGGCGGCGGCGCTAAACACTCTGCATACAGAATGTCAGGCTGCCGCCACCGTGCTCACTTCCGGTCGGACTTCGCATCCCCGGTGAGCACCGAGAGCGGTTGGGTGACGTCCTCCAGCCCCTTCCGCGCGGCGTCGACCCCGAAGATCAGGGCCACCACGCCGCCGCCGATCATCACCGCGGATCCGAGCAGGTACCCCCAGAACAGCGGCTCCCGCGACGACCCGTCCCCGATGAAGGCACCGTAGATGGCCGGGGCGACCGCACCGAAGATCTGCGCCAGCGCGAAGAAGTACGAGATGGCCTGCGACCGCAGCTCGAGCGGGAAGATCTCGCTGACCGTCAGGTACGCACTCGACGCACCGGCCGAGGCGAAGAAGAACGAGACGCACCAGAACGCGACCTGCACCGTGGCCGAGATCGCGTCGGCCCGGAACAGGAACGCCGACGTGGCGAGCACGAGCCCGGACACCAGGTACGTCAGGAAGATCATCTGGCGACGACCCCAGGTGTCGAAGAAGCGCCCGAGGATGATCGGCCCGAGCAGGTTGCCGATCGCGAACGGGAAGAAGTACACCGCCGTCTCCGCTGTCTTCAGGCCGAAGAAGTTCGTCAGCACGAGCGCGTAGGTGAAGAAGATCGCGTTGTACAGGAACGCCTGCGTGATCATCATCGTCGCGCCGACGAGCGTCCGCGTCGGGTACTGCTTCAGCAGCACGCGCGCGATGGTCAGGAACCCGACGCGGTCGGTCGGTGTGACGGTCATCGCCTTCGACTGGTCGACCTCGGGCAGCGGTTTGCCGGTCGCCTGCTCCACCGACGCCTCGATGCGGGAGACGGTGGCCTCGGCTTCTTCCTGACGTCCGTGCGTCATCAGCCACCGCGGACTCTCCGGGATGTGCCGGCGCAGGAAGATGATCGCGATGCCGAGCACCGGGCCGAGGAAGAACCCGATGCGCCAGCCGATGTCCTCGGCGAAGTACGACGTGTCGAGCAGGTAGATGTTCGCGAAGGCGCCGAGTGCCGCGCCACCCCAGTACGTGCCGTTGATGGCGATGTCGACGTGCCCGCGGTACTTCGCGGGGATGAGTTCGTCGATCGCGGAGTTGATCGCCGCGTACTCGCCACCGATGCCCAACCCCGCCACGAACCGGAAGGCCGCCAGGAACCAGAAGTCCTGCGCGAGGCCCGCGATGCCGGAACCGATCAGGTAGATGGCCAGCGTCAGGATGAACAGCTTGCGGCGGCCCAGCCGGTCGGACATCCGCCCGAACACCAGGGCGCCGACGACCTGCCCGACCAGGTAGATCGTGCCGAGCAACGTCACCTGTTGCGTCGACAGGTTCAGGTCGGCCTGGAACCCGGCGTTCGAGACGATCTGGATCTCGAGACCGTCGAGGATCCAGGACACGCCGAGTCCGACGACGACGCTCCAGTGGAACCGGGTCCACGGCAAGCGGTCCATCCTGGCGGGCACCAGGCTCTTGATGGTTGCGTTCGCGCTGCTCACGAAAGGGGACCGTACGCCGAGATCGCCGATGTGGTTCAGATGCGGTACGAGCAACCGGGGGCGGAGCCGGATCCCCCTACTTCGAATCCGGCTCCGTCGCCGGGATCTCAATGATCGCAAGTGCGATGGAAACCCACAAGCGGACGGACGGGAGGCCCGTGGCGGGCCCCGCCACGAGCCTCCCGTCCGACAAGGCGTAACGTCCAGAACGTGACCCGACCTGACATCCGCACGGTCGGCGAGCTCCGCACCTCTGGTCACGTCCAGAAGACGGTCCGCGCCGAGATCCGCGACAACCTGCTCACCGCCCTGCGCCAGGGCACCGATCCGTGGCCCGGCCTGCACGGCTTCGAGACCACCGTCATCCCCCAGCTCGAACGCGCCCTGATCGCCGGGCACGACGTCGTCCTGCTCGGCGAGCGCGGCCAGGGCAAGACCCGCCTGCTCCGCACCCTGCAGGGCCTGCTCGACGAGTGGACGCCGGTCATCACCGGCTCCGAGCTCGGCGAGCACCCGTACGAACCGATCACGACGGCGAGCATCCGTCGTGCCGACGAGCTCGGTGACGCCCTGCCGATCAGCTGGCGGCACCGCGACGACCGCTACGTCGAGAAGCTCGCGACGCCGGACACGAGCGTCGCCGACCTGATCGGCGACGTCGATCCGATGAAGGTCGCCGAGGGTCGCAGCCTGGGCGACCCGGAGACCATCCACTTCGGGCTCGTCCCGCGCGGCCACCGTGGCATCGTCGCGATCAACGAACTGCCCGACCTGGCCGAACGCATCCAGGTCGCGATGCTCAACGTGATGGAGGAGCGCGACGTCCAGATCCGCGGCTACGTGCTGCGGCTGCCGCTCGACGTGCTCGTCGTGGCGAGTGCGAATCCCGAGGACTACACGAACCGCGGCCGGATCATCACGCCGCTGAAGGACCGCTTCGGCGCCGAGATCCGCACGCACTACCCGATCGAGCTCGACGACGAGATCGCCGTCATCCGGCAGGAGGCGCAGCTGACGGCCGAGGTGCCCGACGCGCTGATCGAGATCCTCGCCCGCTTCACCCGGGCGCTCCGTTCGTCGAGCGCCGTCGACCAGCGCAGCGGCGTGAGCGCCCGGTTCGCGATCGCGGGTGCCGAGACGGTGTCCGCCGCCGCCGTGCACCGCGCAGCACGCCAGGGCGAGGACGAGGCGGTCGCCCGCCCGATCGACCTCGAGACCGCGGTGGACGTCCTCGGCGGCAAGATCGAGTTCGAGAACGGCGAAGAGGACCGGGCCGACGAGGTCCTCGAGCACCTGCTCCGCACCGCGACCGCCGAGACCGTGCGCGCCCGGTTCAGGGGTCTCGACTTCGCGGTGCTCGTGGACGCGCTCGACGGCGGCACGATGGTGACCACGGGCGAGCAGGTCAGCGCCCGGGCGTTCCTTGAGGGGCTGCCGTCGATCGGCGAGTCCGACCTGTACGACCAGGTGTGCGACCGGATGGGTGCCACGAACGACGGCGAACGCGCCGGCGCGATCGAGCTCGCCCTCGAGGGCCTGTTCCTGGCCCGGCGCATCAGCAAGGAGTCCGGCGGGGGCGAAGCCGTCTATGGCTAGGCAGAACCGACGCCTGACGCGCGACACCCGCTACGGGGCCTACACCGACGGGCCGGACCCGCTCGCGGCCCCGGTCGACCTGGCCGAGGCGCTCGACGCCATCGGGCAGGACGTGATGGGCGGCACGTCGCCCGAGCGCGCGATGCGGGAGTTCCTGCGACGTGGTGGGCGGACGCAGCGCGGCCTCGACGACCTGGCCCGCCAGGTGGCCGAGCGGCGCCGCGAACTGACGAGCCGGAACAACCTCGACGGCACCCTGCAGCAGGTCCGCGAACTGCTCGACCAGGCGCTCCGTGCCGAACGCGGCGAACTCGCCCGCAACGTCGACCTCGACGACGGCGACCGGGCGCTGGCCGAACTGCAGCTCGACAGCCTGTCGCCCTCCCCCGCCGCCGCGGTGCAGGAGCTCGGCGGCTACGACTGGACGAGCCCCGAGGCCCGGCAGAAGTACGACGAGATCAAGGACCTGCTCGGCCGCGAGGTGCTCGACCAGCGCTTCGCCGGCATGAAGCAGGCGCTCGAGGGCGCCACCGAACAGGACCGGGCCGCGGTCAGCGCGATGATGCAGGACCTCAACGCCCTGCTCGAGGCGCACGCCCGCGGTGAGGACACCCGGCAGCAGTTCGACGACTTCATGGACCAGCACGGCGAGTACTTCCCGTCGGACCCCGCGAACGTCGACGAGCTGCTCGACGACCTGGCAGCCCGCGCGGCCGCGGCGCAGCGCATGCGGAACTCGATGACCCAGGAGCAGCGGGACGAACTCGACTCCCTCGCCCAGCAGGCGTTCGGCTCCCCGGACCTGATGGGGCAGCTGTCCCAGCTCGACGGGAACCTGCGGTCCCTGCGGCCCGGCGAGGACTGGGGCGGGTCGGCGCGGATGGACGGCGAGCAGGGCCTCGGGCTCGGCGACGGCACCGGGGTGTTCCAGGACATCGCGGACCTCGACGCGCTCGCCGACCAGCTCGCCCAGTCCGGCCCCGGCTCGGAACTCGACGACCTGGACCTCGACGCGCTGTCCCGGCAGCTGGGCGACGAAGCGGCGGTCGACGCGAAGACCCTGCAGCGGCTCGAACAGGCGCTCCGGAACTCGGGGGCGATGCGCCGCGGTGCCGACGGGCAGCTCCGGCTGACCCCGAAGGCGATGCGGCAGCTCGGCAAGAGCCTGCTCAAGGACGTCGCCCAGCGGATGTCCGGTCGCCAGGGCGCCAGGGACCTCCGTCGCTCGGGCGCCGCGGGCGAACCGTCAGGGGCGTCACGGCAGTGGGCGTTCGGCGACACCGAGCCGTGGGACATCCCCCGCACGATTACGAACGCCGTGGTGCGGACGGCGGCCAGCGGTCGGCAGGGAGCCGGCGTGCACCTGAGCATCGACGACGTCGAGGTGCAGGAGACCGAGGCCCGCACCCAGGCCTGCGTCGCGCTGCTCGTCGACACGTCGTTCTCGATGGCGATGGAGGACCGCTGGGTCCCGATGAAGCGCACGGCCCTGGCGCTCCACACCCTGGTGTCGACCCGGTTCCGCGGCGACGACCTGCAGCTCATCGCCTTCGGTCGCGAGGCCGAGGTGATGGACGTCGAACAGCTCGTCGGGCTCGACGCGATGTGGGACAAGGGCACGAACCTGCACCACGCCCTGCTGCTCGCCAACCGGCACTTCCGCAAGCACCCCACGGCCCAACCGGTGCTCCTCATCGTCACCGACGGCGAGCCGACCTCGCACCTCGAGCCGAACGGGCAGGTCTGGTTCGACTACCCGCCCGACCCGGTGACGATCGCGTTGACCGTGCGGGAGCTCGAGAACGCCGGACGCCTCGGCGCCCAGACGACGTTCTTCCGGCTCGGCGAGGACCCGGGGCTCGCCCGGTTCATCGACGCGATGGCGAAGCGGGTGGACGGCAGCGTCGTGGCGCCGGAGAACGACGACCTCGGGGTCGCCGTGGTCGGCTCGTACCTCGGCTCGCGTCGCGGGGCCGGCGGCGCGCTCTTCCGCGACGACTGGGGGCTCTGAAGCCAGCCACGGACAGCCGGGAGGCCCGTGGCGAGACCGCCACGGGCCTCCAGTCCGTACCTGGGTGCGTCTAGAACAGCGGCCAGGGCACGGCGGGGCCGTGACCCGGCGGCGGCGGGAAGATCCCGACGGCGCGCAGGGCCGCGCAGCGCGCCCGGAGCGTGTCGATCTCCTCGTCCGTCAGGTGCTCGGCGAGCTCGTCGCCGAGCCCGCCGCGCAGGGCTTCGGACACGCGGTCGAGGCCCTCGAGCTCGTCCGGCCCGAGGGGCTCGCCGATCCAACCCCACAGGACCGTCCGGAGCTTGTGCTCGACGTGGAAGGTGAGCCCGTGGTCCACGCCGAAGCGGTGGCCGTCGGGCATCGCGAGCACGTGCCCGCCCTTGCGGTCGGCGTTGTTCACGACGACGTCGAAGACGGCCATCCGGCGCAGGGCCTCGGAGTCCTCGTGCACGAGCGTGACGGGCTGGTCGCGCTCGTCGATGGCCTCGAGCACGGGCAGCCAGGGCGAACCGTCCGCCTCGGCGAGTTCGGGTGCCACCAGGTCGACGGCGTCCTGCTCGGGGTCGACGTCCTGCCAGCGCTGCACCATGCCGGGGCCGAACGGACCGTCGCCCATCCACGTGGGCGGGACGACGCCCCAGCCGAACGCCTCGGAGACCAGGTGTGCGGCGATCTCGCGGCCGGCGAGCGTGCCGTCCGGGAAGTCCCACAGCGGGCGCTCGCCCTCGACGGGCTTGTAGACGACGGTCGCGCCGTCGAGGTCGGCGAGGAAGGTGGCGTTGGACGCCTCACGGATGCGCGCCCGGACGGAGAGCGATCCGTCGCTCATGCGTCGCCGGGCGGACGACCGGCGGCGACGACCTCACGCGTGCGCTCGACGAATGCCCGGGCGGTGCCGACCGGGATCTTCACCTGGAACAGCTCGGCGGGTTCGGGGATCTCCACGACGGCCTCGATCTCGACGCCGTCCTCGCTCTCCTCGGACACGATCTCGACCTCGTCGTCGATCGGGTACGCCTCGATGACGACCTGGGCGGTGGACGGGTCGAAGCCCAAGCTCAGCGCTCCGGCGCGGAACTCGGCCTCGACCGGCTGGTCGAGGGGCTCCGGGTCGCGGAGTTCGGCGGGCACGGACGGCGGCACGCTGAAGCGGTTGTCGTCGACGGTCGCGACCTCGTCGAGGAGCTCGTCGATCTTGTCGGCGAGCACGGAGGTCTGCTCCTTCTCGAGCGCGACGCTGGTGACGCGTCGACCGGAGCGGGCCTGGATGTAGAAGGCGCGCTCACCCGGACGGCCGATGGTGCCGACGACGAGGCGGTCCGGCCAGTCGAAGCCGTGGACGATGGTGGGCATACCCGCATTGTAGGAGCGCTCGGCTCCGCCCGTTCAGGGTCGCGCAGGTCAGCCGGGCGCGTCGGGGGCCGGACGCCCGGTGCCGGTGTGCGCATCGGGTTCCGGATGTCCTGCGCCGCCGCCGACCGCGGCCTCCCCGCTGGGAGCCGGGGCGGTGCGCAGCCAGGACAGGTCGCCCGACTCGGTGTTCGTCGCGACGACCTCGGGGCGGTGCTCGCCGTACCGCACGACCGACACCGAGGCCGGCCCGACGCCGATGCGCTGGAACAGGTCCAGGTGCATGCCGAACGCGTCGGCCAGGACGCTCTTGATGATGTCGCCGTGGCTCACCGCGACCCAGACCGCGCCGGGTCCGTGCTCCGCCTCGACCTCGGCGTCGATGCGCCGGACGGCCGCGACGGCACGGGACTGCATCGTCTGCATGGACTCGCCGCCGGGGAACACGACGGCACTGGGGTTCGCCTGCACCGTGCGCCAGAGGGGCTCCTTCGCCAGGTCGGCGAGCTTCCGGCCCTGCCACTGCCCGTAGTCGGCCTCGGTGATGGCGCGCTCGATCAGCAGATCGGACGCGCCGGACTGCCGGTCGGGCTGGCGGCCGGGCTGCCGGCCGGGCTGCCGGTCGAGGATCGCGCGGGCGGTCTGTCGGCAGCGCTCGAGCGGACTCGACACCACGGCGACCACGGGCACCGCGGCGATGCGCTCCGCGGTCCGCTCGGCCTGGGTCCGCCCGACGGCGTCGAGTCGCACGCCGGCGGTGCGTCCGGCCAGGACGCCGGTGGCGTTCGCGGTGGTGCGTCCGTGACGGACGAGGAGGACGGTCGCCATGCGCCCGATCCTAGGCGCGCGGACGTGCTGCCCTCGACGCGTTGCCCGTCAGAAGCGGCGCGGCGGCCCGCTGGTCGGTAGCGTCTGGCGCATGCCGTTCTTCCGCGACGCTCCGCGCCCGACCACCCCAGCCCCGCCGTCCAGGGTCCAGGCCGCATGGTCCGACTCCGCCGGGCACTTCGCGACCCGGTGCCTGCAGCTGATCATCGTCGTGGTGGTCGTCGCCGGGGTCGTCTGGGCGAGCAACATCCTGAGCGTCGTCACGATCCCCGTGCTCCTCGCGCTCATCATCGCGTCGGCGATGCACCCGGTCGTGTCGTGGCTGCGCAAGCACCGCGTGCCGTCGGTGCTCGCCACCCTCGCCGTCCTGATCGGCGTGCTCGCGATCCTGGGCCTGATCGGCTGGCTCATCGTCGTCGCGGTCGAGAACCAGTGGTCGCAGCTGCAGAAGTCGGCGGTCGACGGCTTCCAGCAGCTGCAGGAGTTCGCGAAGAACCTGCCGTTCTCGATCTCCGACAAGCAGATCGACGACGCGGTCGCGTCGGCGTCCGACTTCGTCACGAGCGCCCAGTTCGGCTCCGGTGCGCTGGCGGGTGCGTCGGCCACCGCGAACTTCCTGACCGGGCTCGTGCTGATGATCGTCGTGCTGTTCTTCTTCCTGAAGGACGGCCCGAGCATCTGGGAGTTCCTGCTCCGTCCCTTCACCGGTGAGCGCTACGCCCGTGCACGTCGTGTCGGTGACCGGGTCGTCTCGACCCTCGGCGGCTACGTCCGCGGCACCGCCACCGTCGCCGCGGTGGACGCGATCGGCATCGGGGTCAGCATCGCGATCCTCGGCGTGCCCCTGGCCCTGCCGTTGGCCGTCGTCGTCTTCATCACGGCGTTCATCCCGATCGTCGGTGCGACCGCTGCCGGCATCCTCGCCGCCCTCGTCGCGCTCGTCGCGCTCGGCCCGGTGCAGGCACTCATCGTGATCGGCATCGTGGTGCTGGTGAACCAGCTCGAGGGCAACCTGCTGCAGCCCGTCCTGATGGGGCGGACCCTCAAGCTGCACGGCCTCGTCATCCTGATCGGCCTGACCGCCGGCACCGTGCTCGCCGGCATCACGGGCGCGATCATCTCGGTGCCGCTGATCGCCGCGGCATGGGGCGCCATCCTGGTGTGGGACGGCCCGAACACCCCGGCTCGACCCTGGCGGAAGAAGCGCAACGAGGACGTCACCGCGCACGAGCTGCCGCAGGGCTGATCCGCGGCGCCGATCCGTGGGGCGCGTTGCGGACATCCACTTCGCGCAACGGCCTGCCACCCAGCAGTATGGAGGAGTGCTCGTCTCCATCGTCTACATGAGTCGTGCCGTCGTGCCCTTCAACGACCAGGCCATGGCGGTGCTGCTCGCTGAGTCCCGGCTGCGGAACGAAGCGCTCGGGGTCTCCGGGCTCCTGCTCGCCAAGGGCGGCCGGTTCATGCAGCTGCTCGAGGGGCCGGCGTGGAGCGTGCAGGACCGGTACGACGTGATCGCGAAGGACCGGCGGCACGGTGAGGTCAAGTCGCTCGTGCGCGAGGACATCGAGCGCCGGCGCTTCGACGGCTGGTCGATGGCGTACCGAGCACTCGACGACTCCGACATCCGGTCAGAAGCGGGCTTCAGTCCCTTCCTCTCCGGGACGATGGACTTCCCGCGCTCGTTCGACCGGACCAGTGCGGCCTGGCTGCTGAAGTGGTTCCGCGACCGCGAGCTGCACGACCTCTGACCCGTCGGCTGCGCCGCGCCGCCCGGCCACCCGGCCACCGCACCGTGCGGGCTTCGCCACCCGGTGCGAGCTTGCCCACACCGTGCGCGCTTACCGCGCCGCACCACGCCACCAACCCCGCACCCAGTCACCACACACGCACCGTGCGCACCACCGGACGGGAGGCCCGTGGCCGGCCCGCACCGCGCCTCCCGGCCGCCGCACCGTGCGCCCACCGCCACCCGGTGCGAGCTTGCCCGCACCGTGCGCGCTCACAGCGCCGCACCACGCAACCAACCCCGCACCCAGTCACCACACACGCACCGTGCGCACCGCCGGACGGGAGGCCCGTGGCCGGCCCGCACCGCGCCTCCCGGCCACCGCACCGTGCGCCCACCGCCACCCGGTGCGAGCTTGCCCGCACCGTGCGCGCTCACAGCGCCGCACCACGCAACCAACCCCGCACCCAGTCACCACACACGCACCGTGCGCGCCNCGCCACCCGGTGCGAGCTTGCCCGCACCGTGCGCGCTCACAGCGCCGCACCACGCAACCAACCCCGCACCCAGTCACCACACACGCACCGTGCGCGCCGCCGAACCGGAGGCCCGCGGCCGCCTGCACCGTGCGCGATCAGGTGAGGGCGAGCAGGTTGTTCACCTGCTCGTTCACCCCGGTCAGCGTCGAGACCGGCTTGCCGTTCGCGTAGACGTCGTCGAAGGCGGGCTGCAGCAACGCCTGCACGTCGGCGGGGTTCTTCGTGACCGGGAACAGGAACGTCGTTTCCTCCTCGACCTGCCGGGTGAACGCCGAGACGTCCAGGCCGCGCTTCCGGAACGACGCCACCGCGGCCTCGGTGCCCGCGGGACGAGCGGGGAACACGATCCCGCTCCGACCGACGATCCGCTGCGCCTCGTCGCTGCCCAGGAACGCCACCCACTTCGCCGCGGCCTCGGGGTCCTTCGCCTGCTTCGTGATCGAGTCGCCGAGCCCGTTGAACATCGACGCGCGGTGTCCCGCCGGACCGATCGGGGTCGGGGCGACGGCGACGTCGAGGTCGTCCATGCCGAGGTACGAGCCGATCATCCACGAGCCGTTAAACGACAGCGCGCACTTGCCAGCGCCGAGCTGGACCTCGGGCCCGGTCGTGGTGGAGAACACCCCGTACTTCGCCATGTAGCCCTTCTCGGCCAGCCGGTAGTACCAGGCGAGGGTGTCCTGCACGACCCGCTCGTCGTAGCGGAACTTGTCACCCCAGGGGTTCTCGTTCGTGTAGAACCAGTCGACCGACCCGGTGAACGGCGACCACTGGGTCTGTCCGAAGCCGTCGCCGCCCGACCCGTTCGACGAGATGCCGTAGACGGCGACGTCGTCCTTGTCGAAGCCGTCCTCGTCGCCGCGTCGGCCCTTGGAGTCCACCGTCAGCCGGGCGAGCATCCGCTCGAACGTGCCGCCGTCGTCCGGGTTCCACTCGAGCGACCCGAGTTCCTCGGCGGAGACCCCGGCCTTCGCCATCGCCTTCTTGTCGTAGAACATCGCGACGGTGTCCCAGTCCTTCGGGGAGCCGTAGCGGTGGCCGTCCTGGCCCTTCCACAGTTCGGCGAGCCCGGACTGGTAGTCGTCGTCGCGGATGCCCTTGGTCGCGTCGAGTTCGTCGAGCTTGTAGAGCACGTCGAGGTCGGCGTACTGCGGGAACTTCGTCAGGTGGTCGGTGAAGACGTCGGGCGCGGTGCCGGCGATGAACCCCGCGGTGAGCTTGGTCCAGTAGTCGTTCCACCCGAGCTGGGTGATCTTCACGGTGATGTCCGGGTTCGCGCGGTGGAAGGCGTCGGCGACGGCCTGGTAGGCGGGTTGCTGGTTCGCGTCCCACAGCCAGTAGCTCACGGTCCGTGCACCCGATCGGCTGGTCGTACGCCGACCGGGCGACGAGCAGGCGGCGAGCGCACCGAGGGCCAGGGCGGAGGCGCCGCCGGCGAAGAGCGTGCGGCGGGTCAGTTGGTTCGTCATGGTGTTCGTCCTGTCCGACAGCCGGGTCACTTGATCCCGGAGAAGCCGATGGAGTTGACGATCCGCTTGGCGAAGACGCCGAACAGCAGGATCATCGGGAGCGCCGCCACCAGGGTCGCGGCCATGAGCCCGGCCCAGTCGGTGCCGGACTGCGGGGTCTGCGACTTGAAGACGCCGAGCGCGACGGTCAGCACCCGCGAGCTGTCGGTGTACGACACCATGAGCGGCCAGAAGTAGTCGTTCCAGCTCGTGATGTACGTCAGCACGGCGAGGGTGGCGATCGGGGCCGCCGCCATCGGGATGACGAGCCGGAAGAACACGCGGACCTTGCCGGCGCCGTCGATGAGCGCCGCCTCTTCGACCTCCTTCGAGATGCCGAGGAAGAACTGGCGCAGGAAGAACACCGCGAACGGGGTCATGAACATCGTCGGCAGGGCGATGCCGAGCAGGTTGTCGACGAGCCCCAGCTGCTTGATGAGCGTGAAGTTCGGCAGCAGCGTGAAGATCGCGGGGACCATCAGCCCGGCCAGGAACACCCCGAACACCTTGTCGCGGCCGGGCCAGCGCAGCCGAGCGAAGGCGTAGGCCGCCGCTGCCGAGAAGAACACCTGGCCGACGGTGACGAGCGTCGACACCAGGATCGAGTTGAGCAGGTACCGCCAGAAGTTCAGCGCGGCGCCGGAGCCGCCCTGCGCCAACGCCTCTTCGGTGGACTGCAGGCCGAAGACCCGCTCGAACCCGCCCAGGCTGAACCCGACGGGCAGCAGCGAGGTGGGGTCGGAGTTGATCGCGGTGTTCGACGACAGCGCGGTGCGCAGGATCCAGTAGAACGGGAACAGGGTGACGACGATGACGAGGATCATCGCGACCCAGGCGAGCACCCGGCCGAGCGACGGGCGGCGACGGTGGCCGGCGCCCATCCGGGGCGGGCGCGACGTGGTGACGGAGCGGGTGAGGGTCGTGGTCATGGCGCTTCCGTTCAGTCCAGGTCGGACTCACCCGAGCGGGTGAGTCGGTACTGGATGATCGTGATGATGCTGAGGACGATGAGGAGCGCGACCGAGACCGCGGACGCGTAGCCGAACTGGAACCGACCGAACGCCAGGTTGTAGATGTAGTTCTGCACGACGTTCGTGGCGTTCGCGGGGCCGCCCTGCGTGGTGACGGCGACGGTGTCGAACACCTGGAACGACCCGATCACGGTGATGATGAGCACCAGGGACAGGATCGGGCGGAGCAGCGGCACCGTGATGCGCCAGAACATCTTCCACTCGCTCGCACCGTCGATGCGCCCGGCTTCGTACACGGTCTCGGGCAGGGACTGCAGGCCGGCGAAGATGAGCAGCGCCGTGTAGCCGACGTGTCGCCAGACGTTGATGAGCGCGATCGAGGGGATGCCCCAGACGTCGCTCTGCAGGAACGGGATGCGGTCGAGGCCGAGCGCTGCGAGCATCTCGTTGCCGATGCCGAGCTGGGTGTCGAGGATCCAGAGCCAGACCAGGGCGGCGACGACGTTCGACACCAGGTAGGGCGCGAGCACGATGCCACGCACGAACGTCGACTTGGTCAGCCGGTGCATCATCACGGCGATGAACAGCGCGACGACGGTCTGGATGACGATGTTGATGAGGACGTACTCGATCGTCACGACCATCGAGTGCCAGAAGATCGAGTCCTGCACCAGTCGGGCGTAGTTCTGCAGGCCGGTGAACTCGGGCTCGGTGAGCAGGTTGTACGAGGTGAAGCTCAGGTAGATGCCCCGCACGGTCGGCCAGGCGAGGAACACCGCGAACCCGACGGCTGCCGGTGCGATGAAGACGAGCGCGAGCCACAGGTCGTTCCTGGGGCGGCGCCGCGGGACGGTGGTGCGGGCACGGGCGAGGTCGGCGGACCGACTCCTCCGTCTCGTGCTGGCGGTCGTCAAGGGTGACGACACAGGGCTCTCGGTTGCCATCGCGACTCCTTCGTCTGCGGTGGACTGACGTGCAGCAGTCCGTGAGCCGGGAATCTACACGTGGGGACCACGGCTCGCAAGAGGCTTTTTCCGGGCCGTGGACAGGGGTTGTCACGTGTAGACAGCGTGTGTCAGGATGGCGCTCGATCGCATCGGAGCGACCCGCTCGGCGACGCATCCCACACCCCTGGAAAGGTCACTGATGATCTCTGTCGGAATGGTCGGCGCGGGCCAGTTCGCCCCCCAGTTCGCCAAGCTGTTCAAGCTCCACCCCGACGTCGACCGGGTCTACGTCACGGACCTGGTCGACGAGCGGGCATCCGAACTCGTCGAGACGCAGCACCTCGACGGCACCTTCGACGACTTCGACGCCGTCCTCGCCTCGGACGTCGACGCCGTCGCGATCTTCACGCAGCGCTGGACCCACGGCCCGCTCGTGGTCAAGGCCCTGCGCGCTGGCAAGCACGTGTACTCCGCCGTGCCGATGGCGATCTCGGTCGACGAGATCCGCGACATCATCCAGGCGGTCCGCGAGACCGGCCGGACCTACATGATGGGCGAGACGAGCTACTACAACCCCGCGACGGTGTTCGCCCGCAAGCAGGTCGCCGCCGGCGCCTTCGGTCGGGTCTTCTACGCCGAGGGCGACTACGTGCACGACATGGACCTCGGCTTCTACGCCGCGTACCAGTACAGCGGGGGCGACGAGTGGAAGCGCACCGCCAGCTACCCGCCCATGCTCTACCCGACGCACTCCGTCGGCGGGGTCCTCGGCGCGATCCCCGGGCACGCGGTCAGCGTCAGCTGCATCGGCGTGAAGGACGACCGCGGCGACGGCGTCTTCGACAAGGACGTCAGCCAGTTCGACAACGACTTCTCGAACGCGACCGCCCTGTTCGAGCTCGACAACGGCGGGGTCATGCGCATCAACGAGATGCGTCGCGTCGGCTACCCGTCGCACATCCGCGAGTCGCGGTTCCGCTACTTCGGCACCGAGGCCAGCTTCGAGCAGCTCGCGAAGACGAGCGTGTGGCAGGACAAGGAGGACTCGTACGACATCAGCGACAAGATCGACACCCAGGCGACGATGTCCCTCGACGACCCGCGCCTGGCCGACGTCGACCCGTCCCTGCGTGACGCGTTCGTGTCCGGCTACGCCGAGGTGCACGACACCGACCGTCTGCCCGCCGAGTACGACGGCGTGCCGACCGGGCACGAGGGCAGCCACCAGTTCCTGGCCGACGACTTCGTCCGCGCCGTCGTCGACCGGACCCTGCCGCCGGTGAACGCCTGGACCGCCGCGCGCTTCACCCTGCCGGGCATCATCGCCCACCAGTCGGCGCTGCAGGGCGGCGCCCGGCTCGAGGTGCCGGACTTCGGCGACGCCCCGGAGACGACGAACGCCGGAGCGACGCCCGCGACGCCGACGAGCGCACCGACGTCAGCCGGCAGCACGTCGTCGGCTACGATCGCGTCCGAGTAACACGTGTCGTTCGGGTGCCGGTCCGTCGAGGGCCGGCACCCGAACGACGCTCCCGGACCCGACGAAGGTGGCACCCGTGACCGTCCCGACGAACCCGAGGGCGGTCACCCGCGCGGACGTCGCCCGCTACGCCGGTGTCAGCACCTCCGTCGTCAGCTACGTCGTGCACGACGGCCCCCGCCCCGTCGCCGCCGCCACCGCCGCACGTGTCCGCGAGGCCATCCGCGTCCTCGGCTACCGCCCGAACGCGAGCGCCCAGGCCCTGCGCACCGGCTCGTCGAAGATGCTCGGCCTGATCGTTCCGGAGCTCGACAACCCCTTCTGGTCCGAGCTCGCCGTCGCCGTCACGCACGCCGCCGCAGCACGCGGCTACGACGTCCTACTCGCCAACAGCGACGGCGATGCCGCCCAAGAGCGTGAGCGGCTCCGCAGCCTCTCCGCCCGCCAGGTCGACGGCGTCATCGTGACGAGCATCATGACCCACCCGGACCTGTCGACCGTCACCGACCCCGGCCTGCCGATGGTCCTGCTCAACACGTTCTTCGAGGTCCCCGAGTACGCGAGCATCGGTGTCGACGCCCTGCGCGGCGCCCTCGACGGGACCCGCCACCTGGTCGAGCACGGCTACCCCTCGATCGGGCTGGTGATGGGGCACACCGGATCGATGGAGCTCCGCGAGCAGGGCTGGATGCGTGCCCTGCGCCAGGCCGGCCTGCCCGACGGGCCCATCGTCCGTACCGACTTCACCCGCCGCGGTGGCTACGAAGCCGGACTCCGCATGTTCGCCGACGAGACCGGGCCCCGAGCCGTCTTCGTCAGCTCGGACATGCAGGCGATCGGCGTCATGCGGGCACTGTGGGAGCTCGGTCTGCGCGTCCCCGAGGACGTCGCGATCGTTTCGTTCGACGGCGCGGCCGAAGCGGACTACACGAACCCGCAGCTCACCACGGTCCGGCAGCCGATCGAGACGATGGCGGTCGCCGCGGTCGACCGCGTGCTCGGCCTCGACGCCGACAACCAGTGGCACCGTGACCTGGTCCCCGCCGAGTTGGTCCTCGGCGCGAGCTGCGGGTGCGACGTGCGTCGCTGACGCACCCAAAAGCGGACTGGAGGTTCGGGGGCGGGGCCGCAACGGGCCTCCAGTCCGTCAGCTGGTCGCGTTCAGGGCGCCGGCTCCATGACGGCGCGCAGGCGCGCGGTCGGGATGCGCTGCTGCGCATCCACCGTCACGGCGGCGGCCTCGACCGCCTCGCCGCTGTCGGCGTCGACGAAGCGCAGGTCCGACGGCCGCTCGGACGGGCGGTGCCGGTCCGCCCAGCCGCCGAGGGCGAGCAGCACGAGCGACAGGTCGCGGCCGGCGCCGGTCAGGACGTACTCCTCGCGGGCACGGGCTCCCTCGGGCTTGTAGGTCGTGCGCTCGAGCACTCCCCCGTCGACGAGTGAGGCCAGGCGTGCGGTCAGGACCTCGCGCGGGATGCCGAGGCTCTGCTGGAACTGGCTGAAGCGGGTCGAGCCGCCGAGGGCGTCGCGGACGATCATGAGCGTCCACTTCTCACCGAGGACGTCGAGGGAGCGTGCGATGGGGCAGCGCTCGTCGCCGCCGAGGATGCCGAGCATGTGTTCATCCTAGCTGGGTTCGATTTCCGGACACAACGTGCTAGGTTCGGTTTCCGTACTCATCTTCTCTTCTCTGGAGCACCTATGACCAACCTCACCAACGCCGTCGTCCTCGTCACCGGAGCGAACGGCGGCCTCGGCGCCGAGTTCGTCCGCCAGGCACTGGAGCGTGGCGCCACCAAGGTCTACGCGACCGCCCGCAACCCGCGCACCTGGGACGACGAGCGCATCGTCCCGCTCGCCCTCGACGTCACGAGCCAGGAGAGCGTCGACGCCGCAGCCCGCGCCGCGGCCGACGTGACCGTCGTCGTGAACAACGCCGGGATCGCCGGCTCCGACCCGCTCGTCGACGTCTCCGTCGAAGAGGTCGAGCGCATCTTCGCCACCAACGTCTTCGGCGCACTCCGCGTCGCCAAGACCTTCGCCCCCTCGATCGCGAACGGTGCACTGATCGATGTGCACTCCGCGCTGAGCTGGGTCGCCCTCGCCGGCGCGTACTCGGCGTCGAAGGCTGCGTTCTGGTCGATCACGAACTCCCTGCGCCTCGAGCTCGCGCCCCAGGGCACCCAGGTCGTCGGCGCCCACCTCGGCTACACCGACACCGGCATGATCGCCGACCTCGACGTCGAGAAGTCCGACCCCGCCGACATCGTCCGTTCGATCTGGGACGCGGTCGAGGCCGGCGAGCACGAGGTCCTCGCCGACCAGGTCAGCCGCGACGTCCGTGCCGGCCTGAGCGCCCCGCTCACCGCGCTCTACCCGATGCTCACCAGCGCCTGAGACCTGTTCCCGTTCGGGCGCTGACGGTTCTGGTTCGCGAACACCCGTATTCGTGAACCAGAACCGTCACCCGCCCCGATCGCGTCAGCCGCCCGCGCCGCGGTCCGTGATCCGACGGTTCGTGGCGGTGATGGCGGCGCGCTCGTCGTCGGACAGGCCGCCGACGCGCAGGATCCGTCCCAGCACCTCGCTCTTGCGCTCGATGTAGTCGTCGATGTCCTCGGCCTCGGTGGCTGCCCGGCGCTTCACGGCGGCGTACTCGTCGCGGAGCGCCGGGTCGGCACGCAGCACGTCGCGGACGGCCAGGTGGTTCCGCAGCGCGAGCGACCCGGCTGCGACGACGTAGGTGTTCGTCGGGGCGAAGCGCTCCGGAGCCCGGAACGCCTGCCGCCCCGGGACCCCCAGGTCACCACGCGGCGCGAACCCGATCGTCGCCATCGCCGCCACCGCGGCCGGCACGTCATCGGTGTCCACCACGACGTCGACGTCGAGCACGGGCTTCGCCGCCAGGCCCGGCACGGACGTGCTGCCCACGTGATCGACGCTCCGGAACGGCACGTCGGCGTCGTCGAGTGCGGCGGCGTACGCATCGTGCAGCTGCCGGAACCGCTCGGGCCACTCCGCCCGGTACTCGACGACCTCGATCACGGGGCCGGCGTCGGCGCGAGGAGCTGGAACATGACGTGGTCGCGCCAGACCCCGTCGATCTTGATGTACTCCGGCGCGAAGCCGTACCGGGTGAAGCCGGCCGACTCGAGCGCGCGCTGCGAGCCGACGTTCTCGGGCAGGGTCTCGGCCTGCACGCGGTGCAGACGGAGCACGTCGAACGCGTGATCGGCGGCCGCGCGGACAGCGCGGGACGCGTGGCCCTGGCGCGTGCGGTCGGCGCGGATCCAGTACCCCATCGCGCACGACTGCAGGGCGCCACGGACGACACCGCTCAGCGTGATGCGGCCGAGGAGTTCCCCGTCGGTCGACTCGATGACGAAGGGCACCGCGTTGCCGGACCGCTGCGCGGCGAGGGCCTGCGTGATGACGTCCCGCTGCCCGGACTCGGTGAAGTACGACGGCGCTCGGGACGGTTCCCACGGTCGCAGGTGGTCGGCGTTCTCGGTGATGACCGCAGCCAGGACGGCCGCGTCGTCGAGGCGGAGTGGGCGCAACCGTGTGTCCATCGCGGAGGGTGTGGGATTCGAACCCACGAGACATCTCTGCCCACCTGTTTTCAAGACAGGCTCCATCGGCCGCTCGGACAACCCTCCAGTGACGCGACCACGTGGCGAGACGTGATCGCGTCCCTGGAAGTCTAACGGGCCTCCAGGCAGGGGTGCGCGCGGAGGCGGACTAGCGCGGAAGCGAGTCGAGCGCCGCTGCCAAGCCGTCGTCGGCGATGCCGCCGGTGAGCTCGTTGCCGGCGTCGACGACGTCGTCGGGGGCCTGGCCCATGACGATGCCGCGACCGGAGGTCGAGGCCCAGCGGAGCATGTCGATGTCGTTGCGGCCGTCACCCGCGGCGAAGACGCGGGAACGCGGGATGTCGAGCCACTCGCGGACGCGTTCCATGGCGGTGGCCTTCGTCACGCCCTCGGGGGCGATGTCGAGCCACGACGTCCAGCCGACGGAGTAGGAGACCTTGTGCAGGCCCATCTGCTCGACGATCTGCAGGAAGTCCTCGGTGTCGTGGCCGGGCGAGATGACGACGACGCGGGTGGCCTCGACGCCGAGCAGCTGCTCGAACGGCACGTGCTCACCCTCGACGGTCATCGTGTCGTCGGGGAAGTTGCCGGACAGCAGGAAGTGACCGGTCTCGTCCTCGACGCCGAACGCGGCGTTCTCGAGCGCACCGTGGATGGTCTGCAGCACCTCGGACGGATCGAACCGCTCGACGTGTTCGCGCACGTAGGAGCCGTCGGCGCGACGGGCCAGGACGAGCGCACCGTTGGCACAGACCAGGTACTTCGGCCGGATGCCGAGGGTCTCGAGCAGGGGCACGGTCATGCCCTCGCTGCGGCCGGTCGAGAGCATGACCTCGTGGCCGGCGGCCTCGGCGTTCCGGACGGCGGCGACCACCGCCTGTGTGATGACACCGTCCTCGCGCATGGTGGTGCCGTCGATGTCGAGCGCGACCAGCCAGCGCTTGGTGCGCGCGGGTGCCTCAGCGCCCGCGCCCTGCTCGGATCCGTCCACGAACCGCCCCTGGGTGCTCATCGGGGCTCGATCACCTCGACGCCGCCCAGGTAGGGGCGCAGGACCTCCGGCACGACGACGGAACCGTCGGCCTGCTGGTGCGTCTCGAGGATCGCGACGATCCAGCGGGTGGTGGCGAGGGTGCCGTTCAGGGTGGCGACCGGGGCGGTCTTGCCGCTCTCGGTGCGGTAGCGGATGTCGAGGCGGCGGGCCTGGTAGGTCGTGCAGTTCGACGTCGAGGTGAGCTCGCGGAACGTGCCCTGCGTCGGGACCCAGGCCTCGATGTCGTACTTCTTCGCGGCGCTCGTGCCGAGGTCACCGCCCGCGACGTCGATCACGCGGTAGTGCAGCCCGAGGTCCTGCAGCATCTGCTCCTGGTACCCGACGAGCTTCTCGTGCTCGGCCTCGGCCTGGTCGGGGTGCACGTAGGTGAACATCTCGAGCTTGTTGAACTGGTGCACGCGGAGGATGCCGCGGTTGTCCTTGCCCGCCGACCCGGCCTCACGCCGGTAGCAGGTCGACCAGCCGGCGTAGCGGTGCGCGGTCTTCTCGATGTCGAGGATCTCGTCGGCGTGGAAGCCGGCCAGGGCGACCTCGCTCGTGCCCGTCAGGTACAGGTCGTCGGCCTCGAGCCGGTAGACCTCGGCAGCGTGCTCGCCGAGGAACCCGGTGCCGGCCATCGTCTCGGGGCGCACGAGCGTCGGGGTGATGAGCGGTTCGAAGCCCGCGGCGATCGCACGGTCGAGGCCGAGCGACATCAGCGCGATCTCGAGCCGGGCGCCCATGCCGCGCAGGAAGTAGAAGCGTGAGCCGGAGACCTTCACGCCGCGCGGGATGTCGATGATGCCGAGGTGCTCGCCGAGGTCGGCGTGGTCCTTCGGCTCGAAGTCGAACTCGGGCTTGGTGCCGACGGTGCGGAGTGTGACGAAGTCGTCCTCGCCGCCCTCGGGGACCCCGGGGAGCACGACGTTCGGGATGCTGCGGACGACGGTGTTGAAGGTGTCCTCGGCCGCGGTGACGGTGGCCTGCGCCTCCTTCACCTTGGCGGCGAGGGCCTGAGCCTGCTGCACGAGCGCGGCCTTCTCGTCCTTCGGGGCCTTGGCGACGGTCTTGCCGAACGCGTTCTGCTCGGCGCGGAGCGACTCGAACGAGGTGATCGCGCTGCGGCGGGCGGAATCGGCGGCCACGGCTTCGTCCACGGCGGCCTCGGAGGCGCGGCGTGCCCGCTGTGAAGCCTTGATGACGTCCGGGTTGTCGCGGAGCAGCTGTGGATCGATCACCGCTCCATCCTAGACAGGGGCAACCGCACGCAGCCTCGATCGGTAGCGTGGACGTATGTCGAGCCCTTCGGAGACCGCGCCCGCGGACCAGGACGCCCTCCCCACCGAGCAGCGGACGGCCGCGGTGGTCTACAACCCGGTCAAGGTGCACCTGCCGACGCTCAAGCGCACGGTCCAGGAACACCAGGAGCAGGCCGGTTGGGCCGAGACCCTGTGGTTCGAGACCTCGGAGGAAGACCCGGGCGGCGGCATGGCCCGCGAAGCGATCGAGGCCGGTGCCGACGTCGTCGCGGCGGCCGGTGGTGACGGCACCGTCCGTGCGGTCGCCGAGGTCGTGCACGAGGCCGGTTCGACCCTGGCCCTGCTGCCGAGCGGTACCGGCAACCTGCTCGCGCGCAACATGAAGCTGCCCCTCGACGACCTGGCTGCGAGTGTCCGGACGATCTTCCACGGCGACGACCGCAAGATCGACTTCGGCATGCTCAAGGTGGAGCGTCCCGGCGGCGAGCGCGAACGCTTCGGCTTCCTGGTGATGGCCGGCCTCGGGCTCGACGCCCGGATGCTCGTGAACACCCGGCCCGAGCTGAAGAAGAAGGTCGGCTGGCTCGCCTACGTCGACTCGCTGTTCCGCTCGGTGCGCGACGCGAACGCGTTCGAGTTCCGCTACCAGCTCGACGACGACGGCAACCACTCGCTTCGGGCGCACTCGCTCATCGTCGGCAACTGCGGCATGCTGCAGGCCGGCGCGATCCTGCTGCCCGACGCCGAGATCGACGACGGCGTGTTCGACATCGCCGTGATGCGTCCCCGCGGGTTCTTCGGCTGGGTCCGGATCGGGGCGCGGGTGTTCTGGGAGAACGGGATCCTGCGGGCGTTCCGCCGGTCGAACCTGGGCAAGACCGCCGTCGGCAAGAAGATCGTGTCGCGTTCGCGCGAGGAACGGCCCCTGCGCTACCTGCGTGGGCAGGAGTTCACGGCGCGGCTCGAGCGCCCCGACGAGTTCGAGATCGACGGCGACCCGGTGGGCGAGGTCATCGCCTTCCGCTCGCGGATCGACCCGATGGGGCTCTCTGTGCGGGTGCCGGACCCGGCGGACGACCGCCACGGCTCGCGCCAGGTGCCCTGAGCCTGACCCTGTCGCGCGGGCCGCGGGCCGCGCTACCGCGCCCCGGGCTCGCCGGACACGATGGCGCGTAGCCAGTCGCGCGCCTCGACGAACGCGGCGTCCGAGTAGCGCGCCGGGACCTCGGGGCGGGCACCGTCGGCCCGCGGGTACGACCCGAGGAACGTCACGCGCGGGCTGAACCGCCGCAGGCCGAGCAGGGCGTCCGCCACCCGCTCGTCGCGCACGTGCCCGTCGAGGTCGATGACGAACCGGTAGCGGCCGAGCTCGTCACCGATCGGCCGTGACGACAGCAGCCCCATGTTGATGCCCCTCGTCGCGAACTGTTCGAGCATGTCGACCAGGGCGCCGGGGTGGTCGGCGGGCAGCTCGACGATGACACTGGTCTTGTCGGCTCCGGTCGGTTCGGGCAGCGCGAGCGTCTTCGACACGAGCACGAACCGGGTGACCGCCGAGGCGTTGTCCCCGATGGACGACGCGAGCACGACGACGTCGTGGTGGTCGGTGATGCCGGGCGGCGCGACGGCGGCGTCGGCCGTGGGGTCCGCCTCGAGCAGGGCGAGGGCCGCGGCGACGTTCGACGACGCCGGGATGTGGCCGTGGCCGGGCAGGTTCGCCTCGAGCCAGTTGTGGGTCTGCGCGTAGGCGACCGGGTGTGCGTTCACGGTGCGGACGTCGGCCAGGGTCGTGCCGGGTCGGGCGACGAGCACGAAGTCGACGGGGACCAGGTACTCCCCCACGATCCGCACACCGGGGATCCGGGCCAGGGCGTCCTGCGTGGCACTGACCCCGCCGTCGACGCTGTTCTCGATCGCGATGACGGCCCCGACGGAGCGGCCGGACATGACGTCGTCCAGGGCCTCACCGACGTTGTTGACGCTCCGCCAGGGCTTGCCGGCGGCGGCCTCGACGAGCTTGAGGGCCGCCTCGGTGAAGGTGCCGGCGGGTCCGAGGTAGGAGTACGTGTCGGACGGCGCGGCGGGGTCGGTCATGCGGCGAGCCTATTGCAAGCACCACGACCGACGATCGTCCGCAGCGCACCGCGCAGGGCCGCTCAGTCCGTCGCCGCACCCGTCAGCCGCTGCTCGCAGATCGCGGTGTCGTCGTCCTCGCGCGGGTAGGTCAGCGCCGCGAACCGCCCCTCGGGGTCGAGGCGTGTCAGGAGCGACGCCGCGATGCCGTCGAGCTGCGCGACCTGCTCGTCGGAGAGCGCGTCGATGACCACCCGGCGGGCGGTGCGGACGTGGTCCGGAGCGGCGTCGACGATGGTGGCGTAGCCGGCGTCGGTCAGCCGGACGTCGGTGGCCCGGCGGTCGGAGGTCGACGGGCACCGGGTGACGAGCCCGCGCTTCTCGAGCCGGGACACCACGTGCGACAGCCGCGGCAACGAGGCGTTCGTGGCCGAGGCGAGCGCGGACATCCGCAGGGTCCGGGTGTCGGTCTCGGAGAGCATCGCGATGACCATGTAGTCGAAGTGCGTCAGGTCGGCGTCACGCTGGAGCTGCTGGTCGAGCGCCGCCGGCAGGAGTTCCATGACGGCCACGAGCTTCATCCACGCGCGCAGCTGCTCGCGGGTGAGCCACGGGGTCTCGTCGATCATGGCCTGATCATACCGAAAGGTTGTCCCTTTAACCAGTGGTGCGCGCCGCGGACGAACCAGACGGCCCACCTTCGCGACGCGACCGCAGCACCCCGACCACGAGCACGACCACCACGACGACGACGAGCGCCCCCTCGACGAGCAGCAGCCGCGTGCCGTAGTCGAACGGCAGCACAGTGGGGTTCTTCTGCCCGTGGTCCTTGGCCGCGATCTCCGGCAGCACCACCAGGGCGAGCACGCTGCCGAGCACGATCGCCGCCTGCACGACGACGAGCACCCAGGCCCGCAGCGAGCGTCCGGCCCGACGCAGCAACAGCCCGGCACCGACCACGAACGGCGACAGGATCGCGTCGTGCAGCACCACCGCCGCGAGCAGCCACACCCCGAGCCCGCCGATGCGCTTCGGCGTGACGGACGTCACGAGCACGTACGCCCCGAACGCGATGACCAGCACACCGATCACCACGAGCACGATCCGCGCGGCCTTCACCGGAGCACCTCGATCTTCTCGATCCACTTGGTCTGCAGCACACCGGGCCGCCCCGGAGCGATGATCCGCGCCGGGAACCCGTGGTCCAGGTCGAGTGTCGCGCCGTTCAGTTCGAGGGCGACGAGCGTCGTCGGGTCCTCGGCGTACTCCGGCCCCATGTCCATGATCCGGTAGCCGCCGTGCCGTTCCAGGCTCGTCACCCGCACGTGCGATCCCTGCGGCGCCTGCACGGCGTCGAGCAGGTCGCGCATCCGCACGCCCTTCCAGGTACCCATCTGGCTCCAGCCCTCGACACACGAGATCGGCAGGTCGACCTGCGCGGTGCCGAGCGCCACGAGTTCCGCACGGACGAAGGTCCGGCTCACGTCGTGGCCGACGACGGTGAGCGTCCAGTCGGCTGCGGTCGCGCTGGCGAGCACGCCGGCGGCACGCGCGGTGCGGTTGACCGGCAGGCCGTTCGCGCCGATGCCACGCCCACGGGCGCCGAAGACGTTGAACGGCTCCGCGAGTTTCGAGGACTGCCCCGCGGTGAGCGCGACGACCCCCACGGTCGCCGCCGTCACACCGGCGAAGAACCCGCGTCGGGCGATGCGCTGGCGTCGTCCGGTGGCTGCTTCCGGCGTCGGCCTGGAGGCCCGGTCCGGCTCCGGCACGTCGGCCGTCGGCTGGGCGGGACTCGGCTCCTCGGACACCTCGCGGGCATCCGGGGCCGCGTCCGGTCCGGTGGGACGGGACTCGGCGCCGCCGGGGGCGGCGTCGACGCCGTCGATCCAGCGGAACACGCGGCCCAGCAGGCCGGGGGCGGTGGACCCGGCGGTCTCGGCGACCGCAGCGCTCGGGGCGGACGCACCACGATCCTCCAGGCCCGGTGGGAGCAGCTCACTGCCGGACGCGGGGTCCGCGATGAACCGGCCGTGCACGTCGTAGGAGTCGCGCTTCCGCCAGTAGCGGGCGATGACCGGCAGCTTGGCCGCGATGTGGATGGCCAGCGAGCCGATGATCACGTACGCCATCGCGTTGTGCACCTGGCGGAACGGGAACGGCCACGGGTACCACTGGTACGTGTTGAGCAGGCCGGTGACGACCTGGATGATCGACGCCGACACGAGCACCGCGATCGACAGCCGCTCGAGCAGGTGCACCACGCCGCGCACCGGCGGTACCTGCACCAGGGCGGGCATCACGGTGTTGAGCTTCGCGAGCAGCAGCGGGATGATCGCGATCCCGGTCGTGATGTGCAGGCCCTGCGTGAACTGGTACAGCTGCGTCGGCCGTGTCGGGAACCGCATCCAGCCGAGCGGTTCCTGCAGCAGGTGGCTGTAGATCCCGGTGCCGAAGCAGATCAGGAACGCGATGCCGAGCAGGCGTCCGAGCACCACCGCCGAACGGGCGTTGCGGTTGGGGGACGCCAGAGCTGCTCGTCCGTCGTGCAGCAGACGCTGGACGCCGGATAGCCTCGACGCACCATGAGCGACCGACTGCGTGCCCTCCGACCGTCCCTGGCCGACGGCACCGCCGCGCGGATCGGCACCGTGCTGGCCGTCGTCGGAGTGCTGGCCCTGTCGGGCGTCATCGCCGTCGGCGTCACGCATCTGGGGTTCCTCCGATCGGGCCATCGTTCTGCATTCGTTGCGTGGACGCTGATCGCTTGGACCGTCTTCGTCATCGCCGTGCTCGCGGTGCGCTTCGTGCCCGTCCGGTGGATGACCACCATGGTCATCGGCGGAGCGGTGGTGATCGGCATCGCTGCCCTGGTCGGCCCGCCGAACACGAGCACCGACTCCGCTCGGTACGCGTGGGACGGCATCGTCCAGCATGCCGGTGTCTCACCGTACGCGCACACCCCCCAGTCCGCGGCACTGTCCGGTCTCCGACCCGACTGGTTGTTCCCCGACAAGGTGGACGGCACGTGCGACCCGCTGAAGCCCCGGTTCCGCGGACTCGGCGACGGCGCCGACGGACACTGCACCGCGATCAACCGGCCGGACGTCACGACGATCTACCCGCCGATGGCGCAGCTGTGGTTCGCGGCGGTGCGGTTCTTCGTGCCGGCGACGGCGCAGTACCTGCCGTTCCAGGTCGCCGGCCTGCTCGTGTCGCTCGGCGTGACCATCGGGCTCGTCGTGGTGCTCCGCCGGATCGGCCGTCCGACCTGGTGGGCGGCGCTCTGGGCCTGGTCGCCGCTCGTCGCGTCCGAGGCGGTCACCAACTCGCACGTCGACGTCGTCGGCGCCGCACTCGCCACGGCCGGTGTCGTGCTCGTCGCGTTCGGCCGGCCGATCTGGGGTGGGATCGCGCTCGGGGCCGCGACCGCGACGAAGCTCATCCCGGCGATCGTGTACCCACCGTTGCTCGGCCGCGGGCGGGCGTGGTGGGCGATCCCGATCGGCATCGCGGTGTTCGGACTGCTCTACGTGCCGTACGTGCTGACGACCGGACTCGACGTGCTCGGGTACCTGCCCGGCTACCTGAACGAGGAGGGCTACGAGGACGGCTCCCGCTTCGCGCTGGTGTCGCTCGTGGTCAAGGGCGACGCCGGGACCCTGGTGGTGGGGCTCCTGGTCCTGCTGGCGGCGTTCGTCGCGTGGCGGTTGTCGGACCCGGCGCGCCCCTGGTCCGGCGAGGTCCTGATGATCGGCGTGACGTTCCTCGCCGTGACCCCGCGCTACCCCTGGTACGCGCTGCTGCTCATCCCGTTCGTGGTGCTGTCCGGGCGGTGGGAGTGGTTGTCGATCGGTCTGGCCATCGCGCTGCGTGGGGTGTGGCCGTCGGCGGACGCCTACCGGTGGTGGCTGCTCGCGGCCGTGGCGGTCATCGTGGTCGTCACGCTGCTGCGGACGAGCCGGTCGGACTGGCGCCGGTGGTGGGAGCGGCTGACGTTCCGGCGCGTGGAGCACGTACGCTGACGACCATGGCACCCGCGACCCTGCTCGGCACGACCGGCTCCGTGGACCCGGCTCCCACCGGGCTCGTCGACCGCTTCGGGCGTCGCGCCGTCGACCTGCGGGTGTCGCTCACCGAGCGCTGCAACCTGCGCTGCACGTACTGCATGCCCGCGGCCGGGCTGCCGTTCGCCCCCGACGAGGCCCTGATGACGGCGACCGAGATCGAGCGGCTGGTCCGGATCGGCTCGGCGCGGTTCGGTGTCCGCAAGGTCCGGTTCACCGGCGGCGAGCCGATGCTGCGGCACGACCTGGTCGACGTGATCGCCCGGTGCGCCGCACTGCCCGACGCCCCGGAGCTGTCCCTCACCACGAACGCGATCGGCCTCGCCCACCGCGCCCAGGGCCTGTACGACGCCGGACTGCGACGCGTGAACGTGTCGCTCGACACCGTCGACCCCGACGTCTTCACCACCGTGACCCGACGCCCGTTCCTCGACAAGGTCATCGCCGGGCTGTCGGCCGCGCACGACGCCGGGCTCGACATCAAGGTGAACGCGGTGCTGCTGCGCGGGATCAACGACGAGGCCGCCCCGGAGCTCCTCCGCTGGTGCCTGGAGCGTGGCTACGAGCTGCGGTTCATCGAGCAGATGCCGCTCGACCCCGACCACGCCTGGGACCGCACCTCGATGATCACCGCGGCCGAGACCCGCGCGCTGCTGGCGACGTCGTTCGTGCTCACGCCGGACGACGCCCCGCGCGACGGCGCCCCGGCAGAGCGGTACCGCGTGCACGACGCCGTCACCGGCGAACCGCTCGGCACCGTCGGGATCATCGCGAGCATCACCGAGTCGTTCTGCGCCGACTGCACCCGCACCCGGCTCACGGCCGACGGCCACGTGCGCAGCTGCCTGTTCTCCGACGAGGAGACCGACGTGCTCGGGCCGATGCGCTCCGGGGCGGACGACGACCAGGTCGCCGAGCTGTGGCGGCTCGCGATGTGGGCGAAGCCCCGCGACCACGGTGACGACAGCGACGAGCTCGTGCACCCGACCCGCGGCATGAGCGCGATCGGCGGCTGAGCCATGACCACGATCCGGTTCTTCGCCGCGGCCCGGGCTGCCGTGGGTGTCGACTCGCTGACCACGTCGGGCGCCACCATCGACGCGGCCCTCGGAGCGATCGACACGGCTGCCGTGGCGGACCCTGCGCGCTGGAGTGCGTTGCAGGAGCGCTGCTCGTACCTGGTCGACGGTGTGACCACGCGCGACCGGGCGACCTCGCTGTCGGGCGTGGAGGTCGTCGACGTCATGCCGCCCTTCGCCGGGGGCTGAGTTCGGCGGCTGAGCGGCGCGCCCGTTCCTTCCCAGAACACCCGCGACACCTGGTGCTTCCGCGCATACCGTGTCGGAACTTCCGACCAGGTACGCCCGATTCGACCAGGCACCCGCCCCGCCCGCGCCCTACGGCGAGACGGACAGCACGATGAACGCGGCGAAGATCACCAGGTGCACCCCACCCTGCAGTCGCGTCGCACGACCGGGCAGCACCGTGAGCACCGCCGCGACGATCGTCAACGCGAGCAACACGATCTGCGACGGCCCGAGGCCGAGCAGCAGGGTCCCCGGCATGAACAGCGACGCGACCGCGATCGACGGGATCGTCAGCCCGATCGACGCCATCGCGGACCCCATCGCCAGGTTCAGGCTCGTCTGGATCCGGTTCCGTGCGGCGGCCTTCGACGCCGCGATGCCCTCCGGCAGCAGGATGAGCAGCGCGATGACGACACCGACGAACGACGGCGGGAACCCGACGGCGGCGACCCCGGCCTCGATCGCGGGCGACTCCACCTTGGCGAGTCCGACCACGGCGACGAGCGCGACGACGAGCAACCCGAGCGACACCATCGTGGTGCGGCCGGACGGGCGTGCGGCGTGGGCGTCCTCGGACTCGACGAGCACCCCGCCGGCACGGTTGACCGGCAGGAAGAAGTCGCGGTGCGCCACGGTCTGCGTGACGACGAACAACCCGTAGAGCACGAGTGACGCGATGGCGACGAACACGAGCTGCGTCCCGGTGAAGGACGCGTCGTCGGTGCCGGTGGTGAACGTCGGCAGCACGAGGGTCAGCACGGCGAGCGCGGCCACCGTCATGGTGGCGGCGCTCGCGCCCTCCTGGTTGAAGCGCACGGTGTTGTGCCGCAGGGTCCCGATCAGGATCGCGAGGCCGACGAGCCCGTTCATCGTGATCATCACCGCCGAGAACACGGTGTCGCGCGCCAGGGTCTCGGCCTGCGCACCGCCGGAGCTCGACAGCGAGATGATGAGCGCGACCTCGATGATCGTCACGGCGACGGCCAGCACGAGCGACCCGAACGGTTCCCCGACCCGGTGTGCAACGACCTCGGCGTGGTGGACGGCCGCGAGCACCGTGACCGCGAGCACGACGGCGACGACGACCACCACGGCGGTGCCGAGTCCGTAGCGGCCGTACGAGAACGCGAGCACGACGGCCGCCAGGATCGGCGTGGCCACGGGCCACACCTTGGGGAACCAGGAGGTCATCGGACCATTGTCTCAACCGCGGGGCGCGTACACCGCCACCTCGGCCGCGGGGACGTCGATGCACACCGCGTCGCCGGGGACGATGCCGAGCGCGGTCAGCCGGGCGAGCGTCAGGTCCGCCACCAGGTCGCCGGCGCGGACGCGGACCAGTCCGTCGCGCGGCTCGAGCGACGAGACGGTGCGCGCGGCTCCGGCGCCGTCCCGCGTCAGCACGGCGGCCGTCGGGTGGAAGGCGGCCAGGGCGGGCCGGCCGGGAGGCACGGCGTGCGTCCCCGACGCCAGCGCACCCCCGCCGTCGATCGCGATCCCACCCCCGGTGGCGGTCCCGCGCACCAGCGCGAGCCCGGAGAACGTCGCGGCGAACGCGCTGGTCGGACGGCCGAGCACGGCCGCGGGGGTGCCCTGCTCGACGACCCGGCCGCCCTGGAGCACGACGACGCGGTCGGCCAGGGCGACGACCTCGACCGGGTCGTGCGTGACGAGCACGGCGGGCCGGCCGGCGACCGCGGTCCGGAGCGCTGCGCGGACCTCGTCCTGCGAGCCGACGTCGAGCGCCGAGGTCGGTTCGTCGAGCAGCAGCACCGCGGGGTCGGTGGCGAGCGCGCGGGCGATCGCGACGCGCTGCGCCTGACCGCCGGAGAGCGTCCGGGGGTCGCGGGCGGCCAGGTCGGCGATCCCGACGGCGTCGAGCGCATCGCGGGCACGCTCCCGGGCGGCGGCGCGACCGGCTCCGGCGGCACGGGGTCCGAAGGCGACGTTCCCGACGACGTCGAGGAACGGGAACAGGTCGGACCGCTGTGCGACGAGCCCGGTCCGGCGGCGGTGTGCGGGGACGGTGTGCCGTGGGTCCGACACGCGGACGCCGTCGAGTTCGATCCGGCCGGCGTCGATCGGCAGCAGTCCGGCCAGGGCCTCGAGCACCGTGGACTTGCCGGCACCGTTCGGCCCGATGACCGCCACGCACTCCCCCGCGCGGACCTCGATCGTGACGTCGACGTCCCGCGACCCGACGACGACGTGCGCCCGGACGGCCACGGTTTCCGCGCCCGTCACGCCAGTGCTCCGCGGGTGCGGATCGACGACGCCCCGATGACCACGACGGCGACCACCACGAGCACGACGGCCAGGGCCACCGCGGTGTCCGGGTCGACCTCGCGCTGCAGGTAGACCTCGAGCGGCAGGGTCCGGGTGACCCCCTGCAGGCTGCCGGCGAAGGTCAGGGTCGCCCCGAACTCGCCGAGTGCCCGGGCGAAGCAGAGCACGAGCCCGGACACGATCCCCGGCAGGACCCGCGGCGTCGTGACGGTCAGGAAGGTCCGGGTCGGCCCGGCGCCCAGGGTCGCGGCGACCCGCTCGTACCGGTCGCCCTCGACACGGAGCGCCCCCTCGACCGAGGACACCAGGAACGGCATCGCGACGAAGGTCTGGGCGATGACCACCGCGGTCGTGGTGAACGCGATGTGCAGCCCGTGGTCGTCGAGGAACGCTCCGACCACCCCGAGCCGACCGAAGGCCGCGAGCAGCGCGAGGCCACCGACCACCGGCGGCAGCACGAGCGGCAGGAGCACGACCGCCCGTGCGACACCGACCCAGCGTGAGCGCGACCGCGCGAACAGCACGGCGAGCGGGTACCCGAGGACGAACGCGACCCCGGTGGCCGCGAGCGCCGTGCCGAGGCTGAGCCCGAGCGCGGTCAGCGACGCGGTGGAGGTCACGAGCCCGACGAACGACGACCAGTCCACCCGACCGAGCATCGCGAGCACCGGCACGACGACGAACAGTCCGCCGAGCACCGCGGGCAGCGGGAGCCACCACGCGACCGGCGGCCGTCCGTCAGCGCGCGGCGCCACGGGTCAGGGCTTCCCGAAGCCCGCGGCGGACAGCACGCGCTGCCCGTCGGCGGAGCGGACGTACTCCGCGAACGCCTGGGCGAGCTTCGGGTCGGCGGACTGCTGGAGCACGCCGATCGGGTAGGTGTTGACGGCGTCCCCGGACTCGACGAAGGGCACGCCGTCGACCTTGCCGTCCGCGCCGCGCACGTCGGTCACGTAGACCAGCCCGGCGTCAGCCTGCCCGGACTCCACCTTGCCGAGGACGTCGGTGACGGACTGCTCCTCGCTGACCGGGCGCAGGTCGACATCGGCGGCTCGCTCGACCTTCGCGGCCGCGGTACCGCACGGCACGGGGGCGGCGCACGTGACGAGTTGCACCCCCCGGGCGCGCAGGTCGTCGAGCCCCGAGATGCCCTTCGGGTTGCCGGGTGCGACCGCGATCTCGAGCGTGTTCGTGGCGAAGTCCTGCGGCGATCCGCTCGCCAGGTCGTCCGACGACAGCTTCGCCATGTTCGCCTCGTCCGCCGACGCGAACACGTCGGCGGGAGCGCCGTTCTGGATCTGGCTCACGAGGTCACTCGACCCGGCGAACGAGAACCGGATCGAGGCGCCGGGGTGCGCCTGCTCGTACTCCTTGCCCAGGGTCGTGAAGGTCTGCTGGAGCGACGCCGCGGCGAAGACGGTGATCGAGCCGGTCGGTCCCTCGGTCCCGGAGCCCGACGGCGTCGACGCGCCCGGGCCCGTGTCTGCAGCGGTGCAGGCGGCGAGCCCGGTCGAGACGGCGACCGCGAGGACCAGTGCGGCGGCGGACCGGAGGCGACGACGACTCATCGCTCGTCCTCGTGTCGGGTGGGCGCCTCGACCGCGACCATCGTGGCCTTCACGGACGCCACCGCGACGGACCCGATCTCGAGCCCCAGGTCGCGGACGGCCTCGGCGCTCATCAGGGACACCACCCGGTGCGGGCCGCACTGCAGTTCGACCTGCGCCATCACGGTGTCGACGACCAGGTCGGTGACGATCCCGACGAAGCGGTTGCGGGCCGAGCTCGTCACCGCCGCTGCCGGGTCGGTCAGCTCGGAGCTGCGTTCCCGGGCGTACGCAGCGACCTCGCGCCCGTCGACCACCGCCCGCCCCGCGTCGTCCGTGGCACGGGTGAAGGTGCCGCCGTCGACGAGCCGACGCACGGTGTCGTCACTGATCCCGAGGAAGGCCGCAGCGTCCCGTACCCGCAGTTGCGTCATGGTCCACCGATTCTAGCCGCGGATGCGGCGACCGGGCAGTGCTGGTGACCGGGCTGGGTCAGGACCGGTGCTCGATCGCCACGGGCAGCCCCTCGCGACGCCAGGCCTCGAACCCGCCGTCGAGCACCGCCACGCGCCTCCCGGCCGGCTGTCTGGCCGCCCACGCGTCCGCACGGGGTCCGCGTGCGCAGTAGACGACGACCTCGTCCCCGCCGGTGTCGTCGGTGACGGCACCGGCGACCACGCCGGCCGCGCGTTCCTCGGCGGTCCGGACGTCGACGACGACCAGCGGGTCCGCCGGGTCCGCCACCCGGGCGGCGAGGGCGGACGGCGCGATGCGCGGCGGTGTGGCGGCGGCCGCGGGTGCCGGGCGACGCGAGGCGGGGCCGCGACGGACGGGGCTCTCGGTCCAGCGCCAGCGGCGGGCGTCGACGGTCAGGACGCGGCCGAGCAGGGGGTCGCCGGTGCCGGTGACCAGCGCGAGGACCTGCCCGGCCATCACCGCACCGACTGCACCGCACAGGGCGGGGACGACCCCGTCGAGGGCGCACGACCCCTCGTCCGGCAGGGCGTCGGGGTGCAGGTCGTGGAAGTCGACACCGTCTCGTCCGGCGTCGCGGAAGACGCTGACCTGCCCGTCGTGGCCGAGCACGGTGCCCCACACGAAGGGCACACCGGCCGCGGCGCAGGCGTCCGAGACGGCGCGGGTGACCACGACCGAGTCGGCGGCGTCGACCACGACGTCGTGCCCGGCGACCAGGTCCGGCGTGAACGACCCGACCACCGCGACCGCGTCGAGTTCCGGGTCGACGGCGACGGCCCGGGCGACCGCGACCCGCGCCTTCGGCGAGCCGACGTCGGCCGCCGTGAAGAGCGTCTGCCTGGCCAGGTTCGAGGCGTCGACGACGTCCGGGTCGACGACCGTGAGCCGACCGATCCCGGCGAGGTACGCGACCACCGGCGCCCCGAGCCCGCCGGCCCCGACGACGAGGATGCGCGATGTGGCCAGGCGTCGCAGCCCGGTCGTCCCGACGTCGGCGAGCGCCGCGGTGCGCGAACCGAGCTGCGCCCGCCCCGGGGACAGCTCGGAGACAGGGGCGACGAGGGGTTCCATCCCGTCATTCTGGCCCGTCGCACCGAACTCGTGCATGTGAGAGTTCAGCGCCCGGACGCGGCGGATCCCCAGAGCAGATCGGTACGGTCGCGGGCGTGAGTTCCCCGCGTACCGGCACCGTCCCGATCCGACGCACGACGTCGGCTTCGTCGGTGCGCGCACGCGCCTGGGCGCTCGTCGTCGCCGCTGTCCGGGCCCTCGCACGGACGCCCGAGATCACCGTCGGCGCGCTCGGTGTCGTCGTCGTGGCCGCCTTCGCCTGGGTGCCGTCGGTCTGGTACGACGAGGCCGCGACCGTCGCGAGCGCACAGCGGAGCTGGCCGGCGCTCTGGGCCGAGCTGCAGAACGTCGACGCGGTGCACGGTCTGTACTACGCGGTGATGCACGTGTGGTTCACCCTGGTCGGGTACTCCCCCTTCACCCTGCGGTTCCCGAGCGCACTCGCCATCGGGGTGTCCGCCGGACTCGTCGTCGCCCTGGGCCGGCGGCTCGGTGGCGTCCGCCTGGGCGTCGTCTCCGGCATCGTGTTCCTGCTGCTGCCCCGCGTCGCCTGGGCCGGCGGCGAAGGACGCCCGTACGCCACCGTCACGACCTTCGCCGTCGCGCTGACCCTGGTCGGCATCACCGCGGTCCGACGCAGCCGGTCCGGGCACCACGCGACCCGGTGGTGGGTCGTCTACGGGCTGCTCGCCGTGCTGGCCGTGCTGTTCAACGTGTACCTGGCCCTGGCCGTCGTCACGCACGGGGTCGTGCTGCTCTGGACGGCCGTCGCCGACCGTGCCGCGCGGCGCGACGCCGTGCTGTCCGAGCGCACCGGTCCGGTGCCGGCGCCGATGGTGGACCGCGCGGCGTTCGTCCGCTGGGGCGTCGCCGCCGTCGGGGCCGCGCTCGTGGTGTCACCGTTCATCGTCCTGGCGGCCGGGCAGGCCAAGCAGGTCGGCTGGATCACCGGCGTCGGCTGGGCGACGGTGCGACAGGTCGTCGCGACCGCCTGGTTCGGGGCCGTGTGGCCGTACGCGGCGCTCGGGTGGGTCCTGATGGCCGTCGCCGTCGTGCTCGCCGTCCGCGCGTCCCGGGGCCCCGCCCCCGCGGCCCGCGAAGCGCTGCGCATGCAGGCGGTCCGCGTCGCAGTCCCGCTGACGATCCTGCCCACCGCGCTGCTGGTCGGCGCGACCGCGGCCGGCGAGCACCTGTACACGCCGAAGTACGCCAGCCTGAGCCTGCCGTTCGTCGCGCTGCTCATCGGCCTGGCGATCACCGCGATCCGTCCCCGCCGGTGGGTGGCGCTCGCGGTCGTCGGCATGCTGCTGGTGTCGGCGCCGACGAGCACGACCGTCCGCCTGCCCCACGCCAAGCAGGACTCGCACTGGGCGAACGCGGCGGCGATCATCGATCGTGAGCGGGACTGGCGCACGGACCAGGAAGAGGGCGTCGTCTTCGGCAGCGTCTGGGGGCACCCGACCACCACCGCGCAGGTCATCGCCGACACCTACCCCGACGCGTTCACCGGCATGCGGGACCTCGCCGTCACGGAGACCGGCGCCGCACGCGGGCAGCTCTGGGACGTCAACGGCGACGTCGCGGAGACGGTACCCGCGCGGCTCTCCGGCATCGACACCGTGTGGTTCGTCGGCGGCAAGTCACGGAACATCCGGCCGCAGGTCACCGAGACGCTCGTGGCTCAGGGCTTCCACGTCGTGCGCTACTGGCACACCGGCACGGTCATCCTCTGGAAGTACAGCCGCTGACGGTGGGACGCCGACCGTCGGCCGACCGGGTCGAGCGACGGGTCAGTGCACCACGCGTGCGCCGTGCACCGGTCCGGTGGCACGGAGTGCGACGAGCCCTGCGGCACTGAGCTCGACCTGCAGCTCGAGCGCGGCGTCGCGGTCCCCCACCAGGAACGCCACGGTCGGGCCGCTGCCGGACACCAGGCCGGCCAGGGCACCGGACTTCTCACCGAGCTCCAGCGTCGCCGCGAGCCGCGGTTGCAGCCGCATGGCGGGCGCCTGCAGGTCGTTGTGCACGCAGTCCGCGAGCAGGTCGGGGTCGCCGGCGCGCAGGGCCTGCAGCACGTTCGCCTCGACCACGGGGTGCGAGGGCGCCGGGGAGATGTCGGCGCGGTACCGCTCCCGGTGCTCGTCGAGCGCACGGTAGACGGCGGGGGTCGACAGGCCGTCGTCGCTCAGGGCGAGGACCCAGTGGAACTCGCCCTTGGCAAGCGCCGGGCTCAGCTCGTCACCGCGCCCGGTGCCCACGGCGGTGCCGCCGGCGAAGGCGAACGGCACGTCGGCGCCCAGCTGCGCGGCGAGCCGGAGCAGCTCTTCACGCCCCAGCGCGGTGCCCCAGAGCGTGTCGACCGCGAGCAGTGTCGCGGCCGCGTCTGCGGAGCCACCGCCCATGCCGCCGGCGACGGGCACCTGCTTGTCGATGGTCAGCCGCACCCCACCGCGGTGTCCGGCCGCGTCGGCCACGAGCCGGGCCGCACGGATCGCCAGGTTCGACTCGTCGACCGGCACGGCACGCGTGTCGATCGGGCCGGTGAAGGTGACCGAGAAGTCGTCGGCGGCCTCGGCGGTGACGTCCTCGTACAGGGACACGGCCTGGTACGCCGTGGCGACGTCGTGGTAGCCGTCGTCCTGCAGCGCCCCGACGGACAGGAACACGTTGATCTTGCCGGGGGCGCGCGTCCGCACGCGGGTCGGGGCGGCCAACGTGGTCATGCCCCCAACCTATCCCGCTGCAGCTGCCGTGAAGCCCCGCGCCAGGTCGGCGGTGATGTCGTCGATGTGCTCCAGGCCGATCGACAGGCGGATGAGTCCGTCCCCCACCCCGGCGGCCGCCCGCTCGGCGGAGGTCATCTGCACGTGGGTGGTCGATGCCGGGTGCACGACGAGCGAGCGGACGTCCCCGAGGTTCGAGACGTGGTCGAACAGCTCGAGCGCCGCGACGAACCGCCGGCCTGCAGCGACCCCGCCGGCCAGGTCGAACGACAGCACCGCCGACGGCCCCTTCGGCACGTAGCGCTGCTGCAGGTGGTGCCACGGCGAGTCCGGCAGGCCGGCGTAGTGCACGTGCTCGACCTGGTCGTGCGCGTCCAACCAGGTGGCCACGGCGGCGGCGTTCGACACGTGCCGGTCCATGCGGAGCGACAGGGTCTGGACGCCCTGCAGCACCAGGAACGCGTTGAACGGTGCGATCGCGGGCCCGAGGTCGGCGGAGAGCTTCGAGCGGGTGCGCTGGATGAACGCCCGCCGCCCGAACTTCTCGGCGAAGTTCGTGTTCGCGAACCCGGACTGCTCGGCCGTGGCCAGCTGCGGGTAGGCGTCGGCGTGGGCCGCCCAGTCGAAGTTCCCGCTGTCGACGATGAGCCCGGCGATGGCGCTGCCGTGTCCGGCCAGGTACTTCGTCGCCGAGTGCACGACGATGTCGGCACCGTGCTCGATCGGGCGGACCAGGTACGGCGTCGCGATGGTGTTGTCGACGATGAGCGGGACACCTGCCCGGTGCGCGACGCCGGAGACCCCGGCGAAGTCCAGGACGTCCCCGCGGGGGTTCGGGATGGACTCGCCGAAGAACGCCTTCGTCTCCGGACGCACCGCCGCCGCCCACTCGGACAGGTCGGTCGGGTCCTGCACGAACGTGAAGGTGATGCCGAGGTCCCGCAGCGTCGACGCGAACAGCGTGTAGGTCGCGCCGTACAGCGAGGCGCTCGACACCAGGTGGTCGCCGGCGCGTGCGACACCGAGGACGGCCAGCGAGGTCGCCGCCTGCCCGGACGCCAGCGCCAGCGCGCCGATCCCGCCCTCGAGGTCGGCGATCCGGCGCTCGAGCGCTGCCGCCGACGGGTTGTTGACCCGCGTGTAGGTGTGGCCGGGGGCGTCGAGCATGAAGCGCGCGGCCGCGTCCTCGCCCGAGGGGTACACGTACGCGGCGCTCTGTGCGATCGGCGGCACGTTCGCGCCCCAGCCCGGGTCGGCCTTGAAGCCGGCGCGGATCTGGCGGGTCTCGAAGGCCCAGTCGTCCTCGGTGCTCACGAGACCGGCTCCGAGACACCCGCGGCGGTCGGGGTGGTCGGGGCCGTCGTCGGCGTCGGGGCCGTCGGCCGGACGAGTGGGATGACCTGCTCGCCGAAGCGGTCCATCTCCTCGAGCTGTGGCGAGAACTGCAGCAGGAGCGTGTCGACGCCGGCGTCCTCGAACTCCTTGATGCGGTCGGCCACCTGCGAGGGGGTGCCGACGAACCCGGGGCGCAGGCCGCGGTTCGACACCGAGTAGTCCTCGAGCGAGGGCACGTGCTCGAGCTGCGACTTCGAGATGAAGTCCTGGTACGACTCGTACGCCGTGCCGTGCTGCACGTCGGTGATCCGGGCGAGCTCGGCCTGCGCCTCTTCCTCGGTCTCCCGGACGATGACGTAGGCGGCCATGCCGAACGCCTCGAACGGCGGCAGCCCGGCGTCGACGCGGCGTCGCTTCATCTCGTCGATCTTCGCGCGGAGCTCCGGGGCCGTGCCGCCGTGGGTCAGGTAGGCGTCGGCGTACCCGGTGATCGCGGCCTTGCCGGCCTCGCTCTCACCACCGGCGTAGATGCGCGGCGTCACGCGGGGCTTCGGCTCGAGGTGGGCGTTCTCGATGTCGTAGTACTCACCCGAGAACGAGTACGGGGTCTCGCGCCACAGGCCCTTCATGACCTCGACGAACTCCGCGGTGCGCTTGTACCGGTCGTCGTGCTCCGAGAAGATCCCGCCGTACTGCTTCGCCTCCTCCGCCCACCAGGCGCTCACGACGTTGAAGGTGAACCGGCCGCACGAGATGTCGTCGATCGTCGCCGCCTGCTTCGCCGTCACCGCGGGCAGGTGGTAGCCGGGACGCATCGCCGCCATGATCTCCAGGCGCTCGGTCGTCGCCGCGATGGCCGCCGCGAGGGACCACGCTTCGAGCGAGGGCGCCGCCGTGCCCTTGATGTCGTTGAGGTTGAGCTCCGGCACGAGCGTCAGGTCGAAGCCGATCCGCTCGGCGCGCTGCGCCAGGCGCTTCACGTAGTCGAAGGTGACCGGCATGTTCTCGTTGTCGACGTTGCGCAGCCAGCCGCCGAAGAGCGGGGTCCAGTATCCGAATCGCACGTTGGTTCCTTGGGGGTGTGGGAAAGGCGGACGGGAGGCCCGTGGCGGGCCCGCCACGGGCCTCCAGTCCGGTGGTCCTTGCGGTCTCAGGCCGTGAGCTCTGCCGCGTACTCGGCCGTCAGCAGGCCGCCGAGGTACTCCGCGATGGAACGCGGGCCGGAGGCCGGCGCGGACTCCTCGACAGCAGGGTTGTAGTTCGTGTTCGTGTTGATGTCGTAGACGACGGTGCGGCCGTCCGTGGTCTCCATGAACTCGACGCCCGCGATGGTGATGCGCTGGTCGGCGAGGAACGTGCGGAGTTGCTGGACCAGCGGGTGGCCAGCGGTGATCTCGGTCCGGACGGCGAACGCCGGGGGCGCACCGGCGGTCTCGGTACCGGGCACGTCGCAGACGGCGCCGGCGATGACCTGGGGCACCTCGCACGCGTCGGCGGGGCACAGTTCGAAGCTGCCGGCGCTGGTGTCGACGCGGACGGCGTAGACGAACTCGCCGCCGACGAACTCGACGCGGGTGATGAAGGGTTCGCGCGCCGTCAGGTACTCCTGCAGCAGCGTGATGCCGTCGACCGGGGCCTCGAACTCGGGGCTGTCGACGTAGGCGTCGAACTCGGCGAGCGAGTCGAAGCGCCGCACGCCCAGGCCCTTGCCGCCCTGGTTGTGCTTCGTGATGAACGGGACGTCCTGGCCGTTCGTGAAGTCCTTCGCCGCCTGCTTGAGCGTCGTCGTGCCGAACACGGCGGTGGTGCGGGGCACGTCGAAGCCGGCCTGCTGCAGGAGGCCGTGCTGGGCGACCTTCGACACCTCGAGCTCGAGCACGTGACTGCCGCCGACGACATGGCGACCCGCTCGCTCGAGCCACCCGAGGACGGCGCGGGTGTACTCCTTGCTGTGCTCGTGGCCGCGGGTGTGGGAGCTCGCGGACATGCGGCTCCAGTACACGCCGGGTGCCGGCTCGGCCGCGAGGTCGATCTGCCCCTCGGTCAGCAGGATCTCCTCGACCGGGACGCCCTCGGCCTCGAAGGCGGCGGCGAGCGGCGGGAACCACTCGGGGTTCTCGTGGATGACGTACACGCGCGGAGTGCTCACGCCCCCACCCTAGGCACGGTATACCGCACGCGGCCAAGTGTGTGACGCGGCGTTGCTTCTCGGTGGCGGGGCGGGGCGGGGCGGGTCGGGCGGGGCGGGCGGGCGGGGCGGGTCGCACGGTGCGCGCTTGTCCGGTCGGTGCGAGGTTGGTCGCTCGGTGGCGGACTGTAGGGCGGCACCAAGCGGTCGACGATGCACGGGCTCACCAACCTCGCACCGTGCGGGGTCGACCAAACTCGCACGAGCCGAGCGAACGCGCACCGTGCGAGGTCGTCAGCCGGCGAAGGTCTGCTGTCCGACGACCCCGAGGAGCTCGAGCTTCTGCGCGTCCTCTGATCCTGGAGGCGCGGTGAACAACAGCAGTGCCTGCGCCTGGTCGTCGGTGTGCAGCACCTGGCAGTCAACGGTGATGCGCCCGAGCTCCGGCTGCACGATGGTCTTGTTGTCCGACCAGCGGGTGGCCACCTCGTGCTTGGCCCAGAGGTCGCGGAACTCGGGGCTGCGCGTCTGCAACTCGGCGACGAGTTCGGTCGCCCGACGATCGCCCGGGCCCGCGAGCCCCACCGCCGCCCGCAGCGACGCCACCACGACCCGGGCCAGTCGCTCGTGTTGCTCCGGCGCGTACTTCGCGAGCTCGTTCCCGGTCACGAACCACCGCCACGCCTGGTAGCGCTCGTTGCCGGGCAGGCTGACGGACGACCCGAGCAGTGCCGCCGCGAGCCGGTTCTCGACCAGGGTCTCGCCCAGATGGCTGACGACGATCGCCGGGGTGTCCTCGAGCCGGTCGAGCACCCGCAGGATCGCCGGGTCGACGTGGTCGGCGCGGTGCATCCGGGTCGGGGCGTTCTGCCCGGCCAGGTGGAACAGGTGGTCGCGCTCGTCGAGGCTGCACCGCAGGGCGCGGGCGATCGCGGCGATCATCTGCTCGGACGGCTGCGGGCCACGCTGCTGCTCGAGTCGCGTGTAGTAGTCCACGGACATGCCGGCGAGGGCAGCGACCTCTTCACGGCGGAGCCCCGGAGTCCTGCGTCGCGGGCCCTGCCCGAGGCCGACGTCCTCGGGGCGCAGCAGCTCGCGGCGACGGCGGAGGAAGTCGGCGAGTGCGGCACGGTCCATGGGTCGATCATGGTCCGGTTCGTGGCGAGGTGCCAGGGATCGCCGATCCCCCGATGACCGCGCTCTGGTTGTGACCCCGTCCGCGGAGCATCGTGGTGGTCATGGACATCACGAACTCCACCGTCTTCATCCCCGGCGCGACCTCGGGCATCGGTCTCGCGCTCGCCCAGCGCCTGCAGGCCGCCGGCAGCACCGTCGTCATCGGCGGCCGTCGCCAGGCTCTCCTCGACTCCCTCGCCGCCGAGCACGGCTTCGGCACCGTGCAGATCGACGTCGCCGATGCGTCGTCGATCGAAGGCGCTGCCACCTCGGTGCTCGAGGCCTACCCGTCGCTCGATGCCCTGATCACCATGTCGGGGATCATGCGCGACGAAGACCTCCGCGACCCCGGGCACATCCACGATGCCCTCGAACTCGTCCAGACGAACCTGGTCGGCACGATCCGGCTCATCGACGCGTTCCTGCCGCACCTGCTCGCCCAGCCCTCGGCCACCCTGATGACCGTGACGTCCGGTCTCGCGTTCGTCCCGCTCACCGCGTCGCCGACGTACAGCGCGACGAAGGCCGGTGTGCACGCCTACACGCAGGCCCTGCGCCAGCAGCTCGTCGGTTCGTCGCTCGAGGTGCTCGAGCTCGCCCCGCCGGCCGTCATGACCGACCTGATGGGCGGCGCCGACTTCGGTGGGATGCCGCTCGACGCCTTCGCCGACGAGGTCATGGCGCTCATCGAGTCCGGTGCTGCACCGGAGATCCTGGTGCAGAACGTGCACCCGCTGCGCTTCGCCGAGCGGAACGGCAACCACCAGCAGATCCTCGAGATGATGGCGTCCCGCGAGCACTGACCCGGGTGCCTCGAATGGTGCGAGGTTCTGTGGTCGGTGCGAGCCACTTCGGCTCGCACCGGACCACGGAACCTCGCACCATCGCGGTCAGCTGGTACGCAGGCGTCGCGCCAACTGAGCGCCCTCGACGTCGATCATCAGCGGGAGGCGTGCCCGGTCCACCACACCGAACGAAGGATCGACGGTCACGAAGCCGTCGACCTCCCAGTGCTCAGCCGTGGCAACATGCACGGCACCTGCAGCGGTCAGGCCGAACTCTTCCATCAGGCCGGGGACGTCATCGGCGACCGCGTCGACACTGGCCCAGTGCATCTGGGTCGAACTCAGCAGGTCCCGCCAGGCCGATTTGTGCTGACGTGCCGCCCGCGGTCCCTTGCGATGCGCTGATTCGAAGATCTCGAACTCGGCGAACCCGCTGTACACGATGCTCGTGTCGGCCAGGTCGAGGTGATCCCAGAACGCCGCAGCTCGGGCATGTTGTGGCTCCGCACGGTGGAGAACGCACTCGATGAAACTCGTCTCCACGAGGACCGCGGCGGGTCGGCCGGAGCATCTGTGGAACTCCAGGACCCGGTGCTCGTCGAAGTCATCGGAACCGAGCGACTCGAACACGGTCAGGGCACCCGGCGCAGACGCTCGATCGGCTCGACGCGGCAGTCCGGATCGATCGCCTCGATCGCACGCCGCCGACGCTCGCGGCGCTCTTCGAACGTGCCCTCAGGCCGAGGCGTCCGTGCGAACAACGCTCGGCGCTCGGCTGCTGTGGACGGGCTCGGCACCCGGCGGGGCGAGAGGGGCGACTCGGTGGATCCCATGATGCCTCCTTGGTTGATGCGATCAACCGTAGGAGCACCGACCGGACACCCCGAAACATTCCGTATTTCGCTCGCGGGGAGGGACGGACTACTCCGCAGCCGCCAGGACCGTCCGCCCGAGCCGCACGAAGTCGTCCACACCGATCGCCTCGCCCCGGGCGGTCGGGTCGATGCCCGCCGCCGTCAGCACCTCGGACGCGTGCGCACTACCGCCGAGCACCCCGGACAGGCTCTGCCGCAGCATCTTGCGCCGCTGCTGGAACGCGGCGTCCACCAGCGTGAACACCCGCGACCGCAGACGCTCGTCACCCGGGGGCTCGTGCCGGTCGAAGGCCACCAGGACGCTGTCGACGTTCGGCACCGGCCAGAAGACCTGCCGGCTGACGAGCCCGGCGGTGCTCCACGACCCGTACCAGGCGGCCTTGACGCTCGGCGAACCGTAGACCTTGCTGCCGGGGCCGGCGGCGAGCCGGTACCCGACCTCGGCCTGCACCATCACGAGCGACCGCTCGATCGACGGGAAGGTCGCGAGCAGGTGCAGCAGCACGGGCACCGAGATGTTGTACGGCAGGTTCGCGACGAGGTGCGTCGGCTCGACGTCGAGGTCCGTGGCGGCGACGGTCATGGCGTCCTGCTGCACGACCGTCAGTCTGGCGTGGGGCTGCATCGACGACACCGTCGACGGCAGTTTGGAGGCCAGGCGCTTGTCGATCTCGACCGCGGTGACGGGGGCGCCGGTCTCGGTCAACCCGAGTGTCAGCGACCCGAGCCCCGGGCCGATCTCGAGCACCTGCGCCGACGGGGTGACGCCGGCGACGGACACGATGCGCCGCACGGTGTTGGCGTCGTGCACGAAGTTCTGGCCGAGCTTCTTCGTCGGGGTGACGTCGAGTTCGGCCGCGAGTTCCCGGATCTCTGCCGGGCCGAGCAGGGCACCCACGACTACTCGTCCACCGTCACGGGCTCGGCGTCCCACGCACCGTAGACGAGCTCGGTGTTCGAGGCGATCTGGGCCGCGAGCATCGAGGCATCGGTGCCCAGGGTGTCTGCCATCGACCGCAGGGTGAGCGGGATGAGGTACGGCGCGTTCGGACGACCACGGAACGGGGTGGGCGTCAGGAACGGCGCGTCGGTCTCGACCATGATCAGGTGCCGCGGGGCAACGACCAGGGCTTCACGCAACAGTGCGGCGTTCTTGAACGTCACGGTGCCGGCGAAGGACATGTACCAGCCGCGCTCGGCGCAGAGCCGGGCCAGGTCCGGTCCGCCGGAGAAGCAGTGGAAGACGGTGCGTTCCGGGGCACCCACGCGGTCGAGGACCTCGACCACGGCGTCGTGCGCATCGCGGTCGTGGATCGTCAGCGCGAGGTCGTGCTCCTTCGCGATGCGGATGTGCTCCTCGAACGAACGGACCTGGGCGTCGCGACCGTCCTCGCCGGTGCGGAAGAAGTCGAGGCCGGTCTCACCGATCGCCCGGACCCGCGGCAGCGCGGCGAGCCGTTCGATGCCGGCGAGGTGCTCGTCGAGCAGCCCCTGTTCCTGCAGTACGGGCGCTTCGTTCGGGTGCAGCGCGACGGCCGCCAGGACCCGGGGCTCCCGAGCGGCGATCGACGCGGACCACTCCGAGGTGGCGAGGTCCGTGCCGACCTGCACGACACCGCGGACGCCGACGCTGGAAGCACGGTCGAGGTGCTCGCGGTACTCGAGCGGACCGTCACCCCCGTCGCCGACACCGTCGGCGATCTCCATGTGGGTGTGGTTGTCGTACACCGGCACGACGAGCGCCTGGGGAAGCGGCGGGTACGTCAGGTCGCGCTTCGAGGCCCCGGACGCCCCGTCACTGCGGGACCGGACGTGCGACTCGGCGTCGGTCACTCGGAGACCTGCTCGATCCGGGGGAACAGCCCGCTCTCCAGTGGCACCACGTGCGACGCACCCTGCCACTCGTACGCGCGGTCGACCCGCTGCTCGGCGACGGACCCGCCGGCGCCGATCGAGGCCCAGAGCTTCTCGGTCGCCTTCGGCATGACCGGGGACAGCAGGACGGTGACGGTGCCGAGGCCGCGGAGCGCGGTGGTCAGGACCGTGCCGAGGCGCTCGCGCTCGGCGTCGTCCTTCGCCAGGGCCCAGGGCGCCTGCTCGGTGATGTACCCGTTCAGGGCGTCGACGAGCTCCCAGACGCTGGCGATCGCCTCGTGCGGGGCGAAGGCGGCGATCGCGGCGTCGGCACGCTCGGTGACCGACACGGCCAGGGCATCGATCGCCCGGTCGGACTCGGTCAGCGCACCGCGCGCCGGGACCTCGCCGTCGAAGTACTTCTGCAGCATCGCGACCAGCCGGGACGCCAGGTTGCCGTAGCCGTTCGCGAGTTCGGCCTGGTAGCGCGCCGAGATGTCTTCCCAGCTGAAGTTGCCGTCCTGCCCGAAGGTGATGGCGCGCAGGAAGTAGTAGCGGAACGCGTCGGACCCGAACGTGTCGGTGATCTCGGACGGTGCGATGCCGGTCAGCTTCGACTTGGACATCTTCTCGCCGCCGACGAGCAGCCAGCCGTGGCCGAAGACGCGCTCCGGCACGGGCAGCCCCGCGGCCATGAGCATCGCCGGCCAGATGACGGCGTGGAACCGGGCGATGTCCTTGCCGACGATGTGCACGCTCGGCCAGAGGCGCTGGAAGGCCTCGTCGTCGTCGGTGCCGTAGCCGAGCGCCGTGACGTAGTTGAGCAGGGCGTCGAACCACACGTACAGCACGTGGTCGCTGTCCCAGGGGATCGTGATGCCCCAGTCGAAGCTGGAGCGCGAGATCGACAGGTCGCGCAGCCCCTGCTTGACGAACGAGATGATCTCGTTGCGGACGCTCTCGGGCTGGATGAACAGCGGGTTCGACTCGTACAGGTCGAGCAGGCGCTGCTCGAAGTCGGACATCCGGAAGAAGTAGTTGCGCTCGGCCAGGACCTCGACCGGGATCGAGTGGATCGCACAGACCTGCTGGCCCTCGTACGCACCGGTGCCGGCCACCAGGTCGCTCGGCTGCTTGTACTCTTCGCAACCCACGCAGTAGAAGCCCTCGAACTCACCGGCGTAGATGAAGCCGTCGTCGTAGAGCTTCTGCAGGAACGCCGTCACGCCACGCTCGTGGCGCTCGTCGGTGGTGCGGATGAAGTCGTCGTTCGCCACGTCGACCGTGTCGAGCAGTGGCTTCCAGGCGTCGTTGACCAGGCGGTCGGCCCATTCCTTGGGCGAGACGTCGTTCGCCGAGGCGGTGCGCAGGATCTTCTGCCCGTGCTCGTCGGTGCCGGTGAGCAGCCAGGTGTCGTCACCACGCTGCCGGTGCCAGCGCGCGAGGAAGTCCGCGGCGACCTCGGTGTAGGCGTGCCCGATGTGGGGCACGTCGTTCACGTAGAAGATCGGCGTGGTGATGCTGAACGAGGACCCGGCGGACATGCGGACCATCCTACGGGCGCTCCGAACGCTGATGACGCGTGCTGCGGTGGACTGTGGAGAACCGGGTCCGGGAGGCCCGTGGCGGGCCCGCCCCGCGCCTCCAGACCGGCGGACGCGAACGTGACGAGCCCCGCTCAGCGCGCCGCGAGCGCCCCTTCGTACAGGTCGCGCTTCGACAGCCCGGTCGCGTCCGCGACCGCCGCGGCGGCCTCCTTCATGCGCATGCCGGCGGCCACCCGCTCGAGCACCAGGCGCACCCCGTCGTCGAGCGTTGCCTCTTCGGTGGCCTCGGCGGCCCCGGCGACGACGATGCAGATCTCGCCCCGCACGCCCTCGGACGCCCACGTGACGAGTTCGTCGAGCGGCCCGCGGCGGACCTCTTCGTAGAGCTTGGTGAGCTCACGGCAGACCGCGGCGCGGCGGTCGCCCCCGAACCCGATCGCCATGTCGGCCAGGGTCTCGGCCAGCCGGTGCGGCGACTCGAAGAACACCATGGTCCGCTGCTCCCCTGCCAGCGCCTGGAAGACGCGGCGGCGTTCCCCGGCCTTGCGGGTCGGGAACCCCTCGAACGTGAAGCGGTCCGTCGGCAGCCCGGACACGGCGAGCGCCATCAGCACGGCCGACGGCCCGGGCAGCGCGGTGACGGTGACCCCGGCTGCGGCTGCGGCCTCGACGAGCGGGAAGCCCGGGTCGCTGATCGCGGGCATGCCGGCGTCGGTGAGGACGACGACGTCCTCGTCACGGGCGAGCTCGACGACCTCGGACGCCTTCGCCCGTTCGTTGTGCTCGTGCAGGGCGATGAGCCGCGGACGGTTCTCGATGCCCAGGGCGCGCATCAGGTGGATGGCGGTCCTGGTGTCCTCCGCCGCGACGACCGTGGCGTTGGAGAGGGTCTCGACGAGACGGCGCGAGGCGTCCCCGAGGTTGCCGATGGGGGTTGCTGCGAGGACGATCACGCACCCATTGTCCCCCGCACGGCGACGCCGGCGCGGCCCGGCGCAGCCACACCGGCGTCGTCCAGCGCGGCCGCGCGGCGCGTGCACGCCCGTCGCAGCGGGGACAGAGGTCGATCCGTAGGATGCTCAGCGATGACCAGCGAGCTGACCGACGACCGCACGGCCGTGCCCGACGGGCCGATCGGCTCGCGCCTGGACGACTGGTGGGGGCGGGTGCTCTCCACGTCGCAGCGGGTCGCCGTGTGGCGGTGGACGGGTCCGCTCGCCGTGACGCTCCTCGCCGCCGTGCTGCGGCTGGTGAACCTCGGCAACCCGCACTCGCTCGTGTTCGACGAGACGTACTACGTCAAGGACGGCTGGTCGATCGTGCACCTGGGGTACGAGGGCACCTGGCCCGCGAACCCGAGCGGTGACGGCGCCCCGACGACCGACGACCGGTTCGTCCGCGGCGAGACGGACGTCTTCACGAGTGCCGCTGAGTTCATCGCGCACCCGCCGCTCGGCAAGTACCTGATCGGCCTCGGGATGCTGCTGTTCGGGGCGGACAACTCGTTCGGTTGGCGCTTCACGGTGGCCGTGCTCGGCATCGCGACGGTGTTCCTCACCGCGGTGATCGCCCGGTCGCTGTTCCGCTCGACGATGATCGGCACGCTCGCCGGCTTCCTGCTCGCGATCGACGGGCAGGCCATCGTGATGTCGCGGGTGACGCTGCTCGACGGCATCCTGACGTTCTTCGTGATCCTGGGCTTCGGCGCGCTGTTGCTCGACCGGCGGCACAGCCAACGACGGCTCGACGCGTGGGTCGCCGACCGCGCCGCCGCCGGCCGGACCACCCTGTGGGGGCCGGTGCTCTGGTGGCGACCGTGGTTGTTCGCGATGGGCCTGGCCCTCGGGCTGGCGGCGGCGACGAAGTGGTCGGGGATGTACTTCCTGGCGTTCTTCGCCGTGTACTCGGTGCTGAGCGACTTGATGATGCGCCGCCGGGCCGGGGTGGAGTTCTGGTCGTCGAGCGCGCTGCTGCAGCAGGCACCGGTGTCGTTCCTGCTGACCGTGCCGATCGCCGCGGTGACCTACGTGGCGTCGTGGACCGGATGGTTCGTGTCGAAGGACGGCTGGGACCGCAACTGGCTGTCGTCGGGCGGCGAACGGTGGACGGGGCTCCTCGCCTGGGTGCCGGACAGCCTGCAGAACTGGTGGCACTACCAGTCGGAGATCTACGCCTTCAACATCGGGCTGCACACCCCGCACTCGTACCAGGCGAACCCGCTGCTCTGGCTCGTGATGCAGCGCCCCACGTCGATGTTCTACGTCGGCACGGACGCCGGGCAGGACGGCTGCTGGGCGGACCGCTGCGGCGAGGCGATCACCGGCATCGCGAACCCGTTCATCTGGTACGCCTCGGTCATCGCGACGGTGGCGCTGCTCGTGCTCTGGGTCCTGCGCCGGAAGTGGGAGTACGGCTTCGTCCTGCTCGGCGTCGGGGCGGGGTACCTGCCCTGGCTGATGTACGTCGACCGGACGGTGTTCCAGTTCTACACGATCGCCTTCGAGCCCTACATGGTGATGGCGCTGGCCGCCGCGATCGGGTTGGTGCTCGGCAGGCGGAGCGACGAACGGTCACGCCGGTCGCGGGCGATCCTGTGGATCGGCGTGTACCTGGGCGTCGTCGTGCTCGCCTCGGTCTACTGGTACCCGATGTGGACGGCGATGCAGGTGCCGTGGGACTTCGTCCGGTCGCACTACTGGATCCCCAGCTGGCTCTAGCCGGCAGGTCCGGCCGGTCCGGCCGCGCCCGTCGCGGTGGGCGCGCTGGTGGCGACCACCGCCGGTCTGGAGGCCCGTGGCGGCGCCGCCACGGGCCTCCAGACCGCAGTGGTCAGGACTGCGCGTGCAGCGCGCGTTCGATGGACTCGCGGTCGAGCGGGTCGCCGAGCATCGGCGCGGTGTCGTCCGTGCCCGGCAGGACACCCTGGATCAGGAGCTCCGCGTAGCGGCGCCAGGCGTCCGGGTCGTGTTCGCGGGTGGCGTCGGCGACCGCGCCGACCATCGCCGTGAGCATCGGCAGGTCGCGGTAGTCGAAGCCCGTCCGGACGACGCCGGCGGTCTCGGCACGGCCGATGATCGCGGCGACCTGACGTTCGAGCCGGTCGCGCTCCTGCACGATGGACGGGCGGGCCTTGCCGGCACGGACGATGGCGTCGGCGAGGGCACGGTCGCGGGCGCGGAACGCGAAGACGCCCATCAGGTAGACCCGGAGTGCCTCACGCGGGTCGGACACGTCCGCGGCGCGCGCTGCGGCGTCGTTCATGGCCTCGAACTTGGTGGCGAGCAGCGCCTCGATCAGGGAGTCCTTGTCGGCGAACCGGCGGTAGACGGTGCCGACGCCGACACCGGCCTCGTGCGCGATGTCGTTCAGCGTGACGGAGAGTCCGCGTTCCGCGAAGCACTTGCGTGCCGTCTGCAGGATCAGCTCGCGGTTGCGCGCAGCGTCGGCGCGCAGCGGTCGCTCGAGGTCGGACGCGGACTCGGTGGTGCTCACGATCTGACCGTAGTTGCACTTTCTGGGAACAAGTGGATGCCATCCTTCCGTTTCGGTCTACACTGGCCACAAACGGATGCCTCGCATCCGGTTTCGTCACCACCACACCACCGGAGTGCCCGACGGCGCGCACCTCCACCTCACCCTCCAACCTTCTCGAGGAGGCTGCCGTGACGGCAGAACACACCGTGCCGACCCCCACCGGGACAGCACCCACGACTCCGGGCACCACCCCCGCCAAGAGCAACCACCGTTGGATCGCCCTGGCGGTCATCGCCCTCGCACAGCTGATGGTCGTGCTCGACGCGACCATCGTGAACATCGCCCTGCCCTCGGCCCAGGCCGACCTGGACTTCGGCACCGACCAGCGACAGTGGATCGTCACCGCGTACTCGCTGGCCTTCGGTTCGCTGCTGCTGCTCGGCGGGCGCCTCGGCGACCTGTTCGGACGCAAGAACACCTTCATCATCGGGCTCGTCGGCTTCGCCGTCGCCTCGGTGCTCGGTGGCCTGGCCGACTCGTTCGGCCTGCTCGTCGCGGCCCGCGCACTGCAGGGCGTCTTCGGCGCGCTGCTCGCCCCGTCCGCACTCGGCATGCTGACCACCACGTTCCGCGACCCCAAGGAACGTGGCCGCGCGTTCGGCATCTTCGGCTCCATCGCCGGCTCCGGCGCGGCCATCGGCCTGCTGCTCGGCGGCGTGCTGACCGAGTACGCGTCCTGGCGCTGGTGCCTCTACGTCAACGTCGTCTTCGCCGTGCTCGGCGTGATCGGCGCCCTCGTCTTCATGGAGAAGCCGCCGAAGGTCGAGCGTCCGCGCATCGACGTGCTCGGCGTCATCACCATCACGCTCGGTCTGGTCGGCGTCGTCTACGGCTTCTCGAACGCCGAGACGAACGGCTGGGACTCCCCCGTCACGATCGCCATGCTCGCCGGTGGTGTCGTGCTGATCGCCGCGTTCGTGTTCATCGAGACCCGCGTCGCCCACCCGCTGCTGCCCCTGCGCGTCGTGCTCGACCGTGACCGCGGCGGCTCGTTCATCGCGATCGGCCTCGTCGCGATCGGCATGTTCGGCATCTTCCTGTTCCTGACCTACTACCTGGAGCAGACCCTGGGCTTCAGCTCGCTGCAGACCGGTCTCGCGTTCCTGCCGATGCCGCTGTCGATCATGATCTCGGCGACGCAGATCGGTGGCCGCCTGCTGCCGCGCGTCGGGCCGAAGATCCTCATCTTCGCCGGTGGCCTGGTCGCCGCGACCGGACTGCTCCTGCTGCTCCGCACCGACCTGGACAGCTCCTACGCGGGCACCGTCCTGCCGGCGCTGATCGTCATCGGTCTCGGCATGGGCACGATCTTCTCGTCCGCCATGAACACCGCGACCACCGGGGTCGCCCGGGCCGACGCCGGTGTGGCCTCGGCAACCGTCAACACCATGCAGCAGATCGGTGGCTCGATCGGCACGGCCCTGCTGTCGACGATCTTCGCCGACGTGGTGTCGAACAGCCTGTCCGGGCTGTCCGCCGCCCCGACGAAGCTGCAGCAGGCCCAGGCCACGCTCGACGGGTACCACGTGGCGTTCGGCATCTCGGCCGGCGTGCTCGTGCTCGTCGCCCTGGCCGGCGGACTGCTCATCAACCGGCAGTCGGTCCGGCTCGAGCGGCTCGCCCGCGCCGGGTCCGCGACGACCGGGAGCATCCCCGCCGCCGCGCACTGACGCTCGCGCTGCGCTTCGGCCCGCTCCGGTACTGCCGGGGTAGGCCGTTGTGCGGGGGGGGGCTGCGGCGACACCCGTTTCACGACGATCCACCTGTCGAACAACGCGTGCATCGTCGACGGATGCGCACGCACTCGGTGCCCACGCATGTTCCGACAGACCACTCGTCGAACGGCTGGTGCACCGTCGGTCACCGCCCACACACGCACCCCCGGTTGCGCCGTGTGTCCACGACTCTGGCCCACGTCAGGGGTGCGGATTATGGTGGCCCGCATGGCCCCCGTCCTGACCTCACCACTCGTGTCGACGCAGTGGCTCGCAGACCACCTCGGTGCTGACGAGCTCGTCGTGCTCGACGCCTCGGTGCACACGGTCGGGGCCGGGTTCGACACCACCTGGCTGCCCGGACGCGACGCCCACGAACAGCGCGGCCACGTTCCCGGCGCCCGCTTCGCGGACCTGATCGACGCCTTCTCGGCCGCCGACGCCGACGTCCCCTTCACCCGCCCCGGTGCCGAGCGCTTCGAGGCCGCTGCGGGGCAGCTCGGCGTGACGAACACGTCGACCGTGGTCATCTACGACGACAGCGTCGGTGAGTGGTCGGCGCGCCTGTGGTGGATCTTCCGCTCGTTCGGCTTCGACTCGGTCGCGGTGCTCGACGGCGGCTTCACGAAGTGGCGCGACGAAGGCCGGCCGGTCCGCGTGGGTGCACTCCGCGCGCCGGCGGCGCCGTCCGGCCCAGACGCCGGCGCGTTCCTGGCCGGCGAAGAACGCGCGCTCTGGGCCGACCACGACCGCGTGACCCGTGCCGTCTCCGGCGAAGAGCCGGCGTCCCTGGTGTTCGCCGCCTCGTGGGCTGCCCTGGGCGACGACCACCCGCCGATCGTGCCGGGCAGCACCCCGATCACGGCGGACTCGCTGGTGGACCCCGAGACGAACGCGTACCTGCGCGGGGCCGAACTCGAGCGGGCCTTCGCCGCGGTGATCGGCGCCGACGAGATCGTCACCTACTGCGGGGTGGGCAGCGCCGCGTGCGTCGACGCCCTGGCCCTGACGGTGCTCGGGCACGACCGGGTGCAGGTCTACGACGGCTCGCTGGCCGACTGGTGGCGGCACGAGCAACTGGCGTCCTGACCGATCCGATCGCGGAACGACGGCCGCACCTGGCCGGCGGCCGCCGACTGACTGCGGCCGGCTGACTGCCGCCGGCCGACGGCCGCGCCGCACTACCGTTGCACCATGAGCACCAGACGCGCGGTCATCCTCGGCGGCACCGGCGGCATCGGTTCGGCGGTCGCACGCGAGCTCCTCGACGCGTCCGGCCGGGGCGGCGACGACTGGCAGGTGGACGTCCTGGCCCGCCGGGGCGGCCCCGCTGCGGACGCTCTGACCGCCTCCGGCGCCACGTTCACGTCCGGCGACCGCCGCGACCGGTCCGTCCTGCGCGACCTGCTGCGCCCGGGAGCCGACCTGCTCGTCGACACCGTCGGCCTGACCCGTGACGACGCCCAGCAGCTCCTGCCGTTCCTCGACGACGTCGGCTCGACGGTCTTCGTGTCGTCCAGGTCGGTGTACGCCGACGAGCAGGGGCGGCACGCGAACTCGCTCGACAAGCCGGTGTTCGGCGGCGCGGTCACCGAGATCCAGCCCACGGTCACCGCCGGCGACGGCGACCCGACGAGTCGTGACGGCTACGGCGCCGCGAAGGTGGCGGCCGAGCAGGTCCTGCTCGACCACGGTGCCCCGGTCACGGTGCTCCGCCCGTCCAAGGTGTACGGCGTCGGCATCGGCCGCCCACGGGAGTGGTTCGTCGTCCGCCGTGTGCTCGACGGCCGGGAACGCGTCCTGCTCGCCGACCACGGCCGCGGCGTCGACCACACGACGGCGGCGAGCGGCATCGGCTCGCTCGTCCGTGTGGTCGCGGACGCGCCGGACCGCCGGATCCTCAACGTCGCGGACGCCTCGGCCCCGACCGCGCTCGAGATCGTCCGGACCATCGGCGGGCACCTGGACCACCGGTTCGACGAGGTCCTGCTCGACGAGGACGCGCCCGCCTTCGTCGGCGGCACGCCGTGGTCGTCACGACCGCCGTTCGTCCTCGACACCACGGCGGCACGTGCACTGGGATGGGAACCGCCGGAGTTCGCGACCGCCGTCCTCCCCGAACTCGACTGGCTCGTCGAGACCGCCCGCGCCACCCCTGCGGACGGCGACGTGCCGTGGGCCGACGACCCCTTCTGGGAGCACCTGTTCGACTACGGTCCCGAGGACGCCGCACTCGCACTCCTCTCCCTCGACCTGGGCTGACACGGTGTTCCGGTCCGAGGTCCTGTTCATCGGCGGACGCTCCGGCGTGGGCAAGTCGACGGCGGCCGAGGCGCTGCACGACCTGCTCGTCGCGGCGGACGTCCGGCACGCGGTGATCGAGGGCGACCTGCTCGACCTGGCCCACCCGGCACCGCACGTCGAACACCCCGAGGCGCACCTGACGGAGCGGAACCTCGCCGCGCTCTGGGCCGGCTACCGGGCGATCGGACACCACCGGCTCGTCTACACGAACACCGTGTCCGTGCTCGAACACGAGCGCCTCGCTGCGGCGATGGGCGACGACCCGCTGGTGCGTGTCGTCCTGCTCCGTGCCGCGGACGACACGACCGCCGACCGGCTCGCACGACGGGCGGGTGGCGCGGTCCCGCAGGCGCAGCTCGCGCACAGCACGCGGACGGCCGGGAGGCTCGACTCGGCCACCGCGGACACCGTCACCCGGGTGGACACGGACAGCCAGAGCCCCGCCCAGGTGGCCGCACGGCTCGCGTCGCTCACGGGATGGCTCCCGCGCTGATCCCCCTGCGCAGCCTGTGCACAGCGCGCAGCTCGTCCACAGATCCCCCCGAGCGGTGGTCCGTCCAGTCGCCTGAGGGCACGCTGGAGCCATGAACGACAACCGCCTCGGCACCTCGGTCAGCCCCTACCTGCGGCTGCACGCCGACAACCCGGTCGACTGGCGCGAATGGGGCCCCGAAGCCTTCGCCGAAGCACGCGAGCGCGGGGTCCCGGTGCTGGTGTCCGTGGGGTACGCCACGTGCCACTGGTGCCACGTCATGGCGCGCGAGAGCTTCGCCGACCCAGAGATCGGCGAGCTGCTCCGGCAGGACTTCGTGTCGGTCAAGGTCGACCGCGAAGAACGGCCGGACGTCGACGCGAGCCTGATGGCCTCGGCGAGTGCGTTCACGCAGCAGCTCGGCTGGCCGCTGACGACGTTCCTGACGCCCGACGGCCACGTCTTCTTCGCGGGGACGTACTTCCCACCCACTCCCGTCGGGCAGGTCCCGGCGTTCCGGCAGATCCTGGCAGCAGTGCTCGACGCCTGGACCGAACGTCGGCACGAGGTCGACGCGAACGCCTCGGCCATCGCGACGGCGATCCGGCAGGGTGCCGTGGCGGACGCGACCGCCCGCTCGGGCGAGAGCGGTGCCGGAGCCGACCCGGGCCTCCCGTCCGTCGACACCGTCCGGGCCGTCACGAGCCAGCTGTTGCAAGCAGAGGACACCACCTACGGTGGTTTCGGCGGCGCGCCGAAGTTCCCGAGCACGCCGTTGCTCGAGTTCCTCGCCGACGCGGCGGCCGACGGCGACGCCGAGGCCGACGGGCTGCTCGACCGCTCGTTGCACGCGATCCGCGCGTCCGAGCTGACCGACGCCGACGGCGGTGTCTTCCGGTACGCCACCAGGCGCGACTGGAGCGTGCCGCACTACGAACGGATGCTCTCCGACAACGCGGGGCTGCTCGCGGTCGCCGGTGCCGAGCAGGCCCGTGGCATCGCCGACTTCCTGCGGGACACCCTGCGCCGCGCCGACGGGGCGTTCGTCGCCGCACAGGACAGCGAATCGACCATCGACGGCCGTCGGGTCGAGGGCGAGTGGTACCGCCGACCGATCGCCGAGCGCGCACAGCTCGACCCACCACCGCTGGACGACCAGGTGCTCACGGGGTGGAACGGCCTGGCGATCCGGGGGCTCGCGATCGCCGGCGCACGGCACGGTGATCCGGAACTCGTCGCGCTCGCCCGGGGTGCGGCCGACGCGGTCCTCGCCGCCCACGTGCAGGACGGCCACGTGTCGGTGCGGTCCAGCACACCGCGCGGGGTGTCCTCGGCACCGGCCACCGTCGAGGACGTCGGACTGCTGGCCGAAGGGCTGCTCGAACTGGCCCTGGTGACGGGCGAGGTCTCCTACGCGACCGTCGCACGCTCGCTCGTCGACGACGGTCTGGCCGAGCGCTTCGACGTCGACCCGGTGCTGGCCGCTGCGGGGACGGCCACCGGCGAACAGCCGCAGACCGCGATGCGGTCCGGCACGGTGGCGCTGGCATCGGCCGCCGCGACACTCGGGGCGCTGACGGGCGACCAGGAACTGCGGACCGCCGCGGCACGACTCGTCGCCGACCGGGCCCGCACCGGGACCGAACGCCCCCTGGGCCACGCGGACGCCCTCGGTGTCGCCCTCGCCCTGCAGCGCCCGTCACGGGAGATCGTCGTCGTCACGAGCAGCACCGACGATCCGATGCAGGCCGTTGCACACCGTGCTCGGCGCCCCGGCACGGTCGTCGCCACCACCACGCCGGAACAGGCCCGCGACTGGGCCGCGGCGGGGTTCTCGTTGTTCGAGGGACGCGATGTGCTCGACCCCGCTGCGTACGTCTGCCACGACCGGGTGTGTGACCTGCCGTCCCGGTCGGCGGACGCGCTGGCCGGGCAGATCGTCTGACGCCCCTCCCTCCCGGCGCGCCTGTATCCTGGAATGCTCATGTCTTCTCCGCTGCCCGTCATCACGTACCCGCCCGAACTGCCGGTCTCGCAGCGGCGGGACGACATCGCGGCTGCCATCCGTGACAACCAGGTGGTCATCGTCGCCGGGGCCACCGGCTCGGGCAAGACGACCCAGCTGCCGAAGATCTGCCTCGAGCTCGGTCGGGAGCACATCGGGCACACCCAGCCCCGTCGGATCGCAGCCCGGACCATCGCGGAGCGTGTGGCGGAAGAACTGGGCGGCGGCGAACTCGGCGGACTCGTGGGCTACCAGGTCCGGTTCACCGACAAGGTCAGCTCCGAGACCCGCGTGAAGCTGATGACCGACGGCATCCTGCTGAACGAGATCCACTTCGACCGCGACCTCAAGCGGTACGACACGATCATCATCGACGAGGCGCACGAGCGGTCCCTGACGATCGACTTCCTGCTCGGCTACCTGAAGCGGCTGCTCCCCCGGCGCCCCGACCTGAAGCTCATCATCACGAGTGCGACGATCGACCCGGAGTCGTTCTCGAAGCACTTCGACGACGCCCCCATCATCGAGGTGTCCGGCCGCACCTACCCGGTCGAGATCCGGTACCGCCCCCTCGTCGCCGAAGACCAGGACGACGACGCCGACGACGAGTCGGACTCCCGCACCGGTGACAGCGGCAACGCTGCCGACGACCGCGACACCCTGCAGGGCATCACCGACGCCCTCGACGAGCTGGCGCAGGAGGACCCGGGCGACGTGCTCGTGTTCCTGTCCGGCGAGAACGAGATCCGCGACGCGCAGGACGCGATCGAGGGCAAGCGCTACCCGGGCACCGAGGTCCTGCCGCTGTACGGCCGGCTGTCCGCCGCCGACCAGCACCGCGTCTTCGAGCGCCGGCACACCCCGGGCGTCCGCCGTCGTGTCGTCCTCGCCACGAACGTCGCCGAGACCTCGCTCACCGTACCCGGCATCAAGTACGTCATCGACACCGGGACGGCGCGCATCTCGCGGTACTCCCCGCGGGCCAAGGTGCAGCGTCTGCCGATCGAGGCGATCTCGCAGGCCAGCGCCAGCCAGCGCTCCGGCCGAGCGGGCCGCACGAGTGCCGGCATCGCGATCCGGCTCTACTCGGAGGACGACTTCGGCCGTCGCCCCGAGTACACCGACCCCGAGATCCTCCGGACGAACCTGGCCGCGGTGATCCTGCAGATGATCTCGCTCGGCTTCGGGGACATCGAGTCGTTCCCGTTCCTGCAGCCGCCGGACAGCCGGGGCGTGAAGGACGGCCTCGACCTGCTGCGCGAACTCCGCGCCGTCGACAAGGACGGCCGCATCACGAAGTCCGGGCGGCAGCTGACCCGGCTGCCGATCGACCCCCGCCTCGGTCGCATGGTGCTCGAAGCCGGGCGCCAAGGCGTCGGGCGCGAGGTCATCGCCATCGTCAGCGCCCTGAGCATCCAGGACCCCCGCGAGCGCCCCCTCGAGAAGCGTGCGCACGCCGACCAGCTGCACGCCCGCTTCGCCGACCCGACGAGTGACTTCCTGACCCTGCTGAACCTCTGGAACCACATCGAGGAGCAGCAGGAGGAACTGTCGTCGAGCGCGTTCCGGCGGCTGTGCAAGGCCGAGTTCCTCAACTACCTGCGCATCCGCGAGTGGCAGGACCTGTACCGGCAGCTCTCCCGCGCCGCGAAGCAGGTCGACGTCCGTGTCGGGCAGGCACGCTCCGAGGACGGCGACGCCGTGCACCGGGCCCTGCTCTCCGGACTCCTCAGCCAGATCGGGCTGCGCGACCGCGAGAAGCGCGACTACCTCGGCTCCCGGAACACCCGGTTCGTGGTGTTCCCGGGCAGCGTGCTCGCGAAGAAGCAGCCCGACGCGGTGATGGCCGCCGAGCTCGTCGAGACGAGCCGGCTCTTCGCCCGCACCGTCGGCCGGATCGACCCCGCGTGGGTGGAACCGCTCGCCGGTGACCTGCTCAAGCGCACCTACGGCGAGCCGCACTGGGAGAAGAAGCAGGGCGCGGTCGTCGCCTACGAGCGCGTGACCCTGTTCGGCGTCCCGATCGTGCAGCGCCGCCGCGTGCAGTACTCGCGGATCGACCCGGAACACTCCCGCGAGCTGTTCATCCGGCACGCCCTGGTCGAGGGCGAGTGGGAATCGCAGCAGGCCTTCGACCGCGCCAACCGGAAGCTCCGCAAGGAACTCGAGCAGCTCGAGGAACGCACCCGTCGCCGCGACATCCTGCTCGACGACGAGAACGTCTACGAGTTCTACGACGCCCGCATCCCGGCCGACGTCGCGACGACCCGCGACTTCGAGGGGTGGTGGCGGACCACCCGCCGCGAGCAGCCGGACCTGCTCACGATGCGCCGGTCGGACCTGCTGGACGAATCCGCAGCCGAAGCGGCCGAGGACGACGTCGAGTACCCGACCCAGTGGCACAGCGGCGACCAGCGCCTCGCCATCCAGTACCGCTTCGAGCCCGGCGCCCAGGACGACGGCGTGAGCGTGCAGGTCCCCCTCGCGCTCCTGCCCCGGATGCGCGAGGAGGGCTTCGACTGGCAGGTCCGTGGCCTCCGGAGAGAACTCGTCACCGCGCTCATCAAGTCGCTGCCGAAGCAGATCCGCAAGAACGTGGTGCCGGCGGCCGACTGGGCCGAGAAGATCGTCGCCGAACTGCCCGACGACGCCCCGACCGAGCCGACGGAGTCGTTCCGCGCCACCCTCGCCAGGGCCATCCAGCGCATGACCTACGTGCCGGTCTCCGAGTCCGACTTCGACCTGACCCGCGTCCCCGCACACCTGCTGCCGACGTGGGCGGTGGTCGACGAGCGCGGTCGCCGGGTCGAGACCGGCAAGGACCTGGGGGCCCTGCAGACCAAGCTCAAGGACCGGACCCAGCAGAGCGTCGCCTCCGCCACGGCGAAGGGCACGGGACGGTCAGGAGGCGCGGCTCGCGTCGCGTCCGCCGGTGCCGGTCGTCCGCTGGAACAGTCCGGACTCACCGCCTGGCCCGACCAGGACCTGCCGCAGACCCTCGACACCAAGCAGGCGGGCGGTGTCATCCGCGCCTACCCGTCCCTGGTCGAGGAAGGCACCGGTCCGAAGGCGACCGTCGGCGTGCAGCTCCTCGCCACTCCCTCCGACCGCGTCGTCCGGATGCCCGCCGGGGTCCGTCGTCTGGTGATGCACGCGGTGCCGTCGCCCGTGTCGTACATCCAGTCGCACCTGACCGCGCAGGAGAAGCTCGCGCTCGCCGCCAGCCCCTACCCGTCGACCGCCGCGCTGTTCGACGACGTCCTGGCCGCCGTGGTCGACGCCGGCATCCGTCGGGCCCACCCGGACGGCATGGTCTTCACGAAGGCCGGGTTCGAGGCCGTCCGCGATGCCGTGTCGGCCACCGTCGTCGACACGATGTTCACCGCGGTGTCCGAGGTCGCGGCGGTGCTCGCCGCGCAACGCTCCGCCGAACGAGCGCTCAAGCAGGCGAACTCGATGTCGCTGCTCGCCGCCCTGAGCGACATGCGGCAGCAGATGGAGCGCCTGGTGTTCCCCGGGTTCGTCGCCGTCGCGGGGCTCGACCGCCTGCGTCGGATCCGCGTGTACCTGCAGGGCATCGAGGCGCGCGTGCAGAAGCTGCTGCAGAATCCCGGGCGCGACGCCACGTGGATGCGCGAGGTCACCGTGGCGACCGACCGCTACACCGACGCTGGCGGTGTCTTCCCGCCCGCGGTCGGGGCGCACCCGGAGCTCGTGCACGCGCGGTGGATGCTCGAGGAGTTCCGGCTCAGCCTGTTCGCGCAGGAACTCGGGACCGCCGAGACCGTCTCGTTGCAGCGGATCACGAAGGCCCTGACCGCGGCGCGCTGATGGGTCTACCGTGTCGGCCATGATCGGCACACTCGACGTCGTCGTCCTGGACTGCCCGGACACCCGCGCCCTCGCCCGCTTCTACGCCGAGCTGCTCGGCGGGGAGATCGTCGGCTTCGACGAGGACTGGGCGGAGCTCGCCCTCCCGTTCACCGACCACCGTCCGATCCTGGCGTTCCAACAGGTCGACGACTACCAGCCGCCGGAATGGCCCGGGCAGACGGTCCCGCAGCAGAGCCACCTCGACGTGAAGGTCGACGACCTGGACGACGGCGAGGCCGCGGTGCTCGCGATCGGCGCGACGGCCACGGGGTCGGGCACGGAGACGTTCCGCGTCTACCTCGACCCCGCGGGCCACCCGTTCTGCCTCATCCGGCCGTCGGACTGACCGGTTCGGTCGCCAGGCCCTCGACCACGGTGACGTTCGGCAGCGCGGTGAGTGCGGCGCCGGGCAGGAACAGCTTCGCGGCGCGGCGCCCGGCGCCGATGACGACCTCGGGGGCGTCGAGGACGCGCGCGTCGATGTAGAGCGGCCACGACGACGGCAGTCCGATCGGCGTGATGCCGCCGTACTCCATGCCGGTCAGCTCGACCGCCTCGTCCATCGGGGCGAAGCTCGCCTTGCGGACGTCGAGCAGCTGCTTCACGACGCGGTTGACGTCGAGCTTCGTCGATGCCAGGACGACGCAGGCGGCGTAACGGACCTCGTCGCCGCGCTTCCCCGCGACGACGATGCAGTTGGCGCCGCCGGCCAGCGGGTAGCCGTACGCCTCCGAGAACGCGGCGGTGTCGGCCAGGTCGGCGTCGATCGGTGCGCCCTCGATCTTCGTCAGGACGTCGCTCGGCAACGCGACGAGGGCTTCAGCGACGGGGATCGCGAGGAATCCGGTGGCGACCAGGGCGGGAACACGTTCGAGCGTCGGCATGGCTCCACCGTAGGGAAGCGATCCCGCACGAGGGTGGAGCCATGACCGAACTCCGGGCGATCGACGTCGACCAGTGGGCCCGCCGCGAGCACTTCGAGCACTACCGGCAGCGGGTGCCGTGCGCGTACGAGGTGACCGTCGAGCTCGACGTCACCGCCTTCGTCGAACGCGTCCGTTCGACCGGCCGACGGACCTACGCGTCACAGCTCTGGGCCATCGCGACCGTGGTGAACCGGCACGACGAGTTCCGGATGCAGCTGCTGGACGACGGCTCCCCCGCCGTGTGGGACCGCGTCCACCCGATGTTCACCGTGTTCCACCCGGACACCGAGACGTTCTCCGCCCTGGTCGTGCCGTACGACGAGGACTTCGGGACCTTCCACGATGCCGCAGTGTCGACGATCGAGCGGCACCGCGACGACACCCGGATGTTCCCGCAGGACGACCGCCCCGGCAACGTGTTCGACGTGTCGACCCTGCCGGGGGCGTCGTTCACCGGGTTCTCGTTGCAGGTGCGTGACGGCTGGGACCACCTGCTGCCGATCATCACGCTCGGCGGGTACCGGACCGCTGGCGACCGGACGCTGCTCCCCCTGGCGCTGCACGTCAACCACGCCGCTGCCGACGGCTTCCACACGACCCGGCTGCTGCGCGAGCTCGAGGAGCTCTTCACCGACCCTGGCTGGCTCGGCTGACCCTGCCCGTCCTCGGACCGCATCTCCTACGCTGACCCCATGACGCCACAGTCGGAGCCCCTCGCCCGGAAACGCATCGGGCTCGTCGGCGCGGGCGGCATCTCCGTCGCGCACCTGCCCGGACTGCTCCGCCTGGGCGATGTGGTGGTGCACGCTCGCGAGGGCGCCCACGAACTCGTCGACGCCTTCACCGACACCGCCCGCGCCGAGGGCAGCACGATCACCGTCGCCGACAGCCTCGACGAGCTCCTCGCCGCGGTCGACGTCGTCGACGTCGTGGTCCCGACACACGCTCACGCCGAGGTGGTCCGCGCGGCGATCGCCGCCGGCAAGGACGTCGTCTCCGAGAAGCCCCTGGCCCGGACCGACGCGGACGCGGCGGACCTGGCGGCCCGCGCTGCGGACGCGGGCGTCCAGCTCTACCCGGCCCAGGTGGTGCGCTGGTTCCCCGCGTACGCGCGCCTGCACGAGGCCGCGACCACGGGCCTCCTGGGCGACCTGGCGGTGTTGCGGTTCTCGCGGTCCGGCGCCTTCCCCACCCACGTCTCCTGGTTCGGCGACCGCGCGCTGTCGGGCGGGATCGTGATGGACCAGATGATCCACGACCTGGACATCGCGCGCTGGGTGGCGGGCGAGGTGACCCGGGTGTCGGCGGTGAGCGTCCGCGCGGGGTCCGAGGCGGAGCCGGTCGAGGCGGCGCACGTCCTGCTCACGCACGAGTCGGGCGCGATCAGCCACGTCGCCGGGCTGTGGGGGCCGCAGCACCTGGCCTTCACGACGGAGTACTCGGTGACGGGGACGCTCGGCAGCCTGTCGCACTCCTCCCGGGCCGAGGAGGACACCCGGAGCGACCTGGCGGCGCCGGCGTCCGTCGACGGTTTCCTGCCGCCGGTCGACCCGGCCGCCGACCCGTACGCGCTGGAGCTCACCGACTTCCTCGCCGCGTTCGACGGCGGTCGGCCACCCCGGGTCACCGTCGACGACGGCGTCGCCGCGGTGCGGATCGCGAACGCGGCGATCGAGTCGATCGAGTCCGGCCAGCCGGTCGAGGTCGCACGGTGACGCTCCGGATCGGTGTGCTCTCGTTCGCCCACACGCACGCCATCAGCTACCTCGGCGCCCTGGCGGCCATGCCCGACGTCGAGGTGCGCGGCACGGACCCGGGCGGGGTGTCCACGGGGACGGAACTCGGCGACCTGCGCGGAGCCGAACTGGCACGCGCGCTCGGCGCCGGGTACGCGGACTCCGTCGACGAACTGCTCGCCTGGGGCCCGGACGCGGTGATCGTCACGAGCGAGAACGCCCGGCACCGCGAGTTCGTCGAGCTCGCGGCGGCAGCGGGGGCAGACGTGCTCTGCGAGAAGCCGATCGCGACCTCGTGGCAGGACGGCCTCGCCATCCGCGATGCCGTGGACCGCGCCGGAGTGCTGCTGATGATGGCGTTCCCGGTGCGGTTCGCCTCGGCGTTCGACCGGCTGCGGGCGACGCGGGACTCGGGCGCACTCGGCACGGTGTTCTCGGTGCGGGGCGCGAACAACGGCATGCTGCCGCTCGCCCGCGACTGGTTCACCGACGTCCGGCTGAGCGGAGGCGGCGCCCTCGTCGACCACGTCGTGCACGTCGCCGACCTGATCGACGGGCTGACCGGAGCGACGCCGGTGTCCGTCACCGCCGTCGCGAACCAGGTGCTGCACGCCGACCGAGCGAACGCCGAGACCGCGGGCCTGGTGACCATCACGTACGACGACGGCACCATCGCGGCGATCGACTGCTCGTGGAGCCGACCGGACACGTCGCCGGTGTGGGGCGGCTTGACGCTCGACGTCGCCGGGACGGGCGGCACGGTGTCGGTGGACTTCTTCGGGGCGGCTGCTCGCGGGCTCGACGCGCTGGGCGGCCGGCCGATCGAGCTCCGGTACGGGCCCGACCACGACGTGCCGATGCTCCGGACGTTCCTGGCGGCCGTGGTGTCCGGGGAGCAGCCGCAGCCGGACGTCGGGGTCGGCCTGCGGACGCTGTCGATCGTGCTGGCGGCACAGGAGTCGGTGCGGACGGGCCGGACGGTCCCGGTGCAGGTCGCGGACTGAGCACCGCCCCCGCGCTACGCTCGTCCCGATGCGCGCAACCGTGCGGGACGTGGCCGCCCTCGCCGGGGTGTCGCCGAAGACCGTCTCCAACGTCGTCAACGGCGGCGTCGTCGTGCGCCCGGAGACCCGTGAACGCGTCGAGCGCGCGGTCGCCGAGCTCGACTACGTGCCGAACCTGTCCGCCCGCGGGCTGCGGAACGGCCGCTCGGGAGCGATCGCGCTGACGCTGCCGGAGATGGGCAGCGCCTACTCCGCCGAACTCGCGCAGTCGTTCGTGGAACTCGCCCGCGAACGCGGCTGGGTCGTGCAGCTCGAGCAGACCGGCAACGACCCGACTCTCGAACGCGAACTGGTGTCCCGCGCCCGCGCACACCTGGTGGACGGTCTGATCCTCAACCCGGTGTCGCTCAGCGCGAGTGTCCTGGCCTCGACCGAGGGGCTGCCGCCGACCGTCGTCATCGGCGAGGTCGAGCCCGAGCACGTCGACCAGGTGCACGTCGACAGCCGTGCGGCGGCCGAGCAGGTCACCGCACACCTCATCGCCCACGGGCACCGGCGCATCGCGATCGTCGGCGCGTCACCGGAGGGGGCTGCGACGGCGACGAGCGAGCTCCGCGAACGCGGGTACACCGCAGCGCTCACCGCAGCAGGCATCACACCCGACCCGTCGCTCCGCGTCCCGCTGCCGGCGTGGACCACGAGCGCCGCGGCGACGACCTTCGCGGCCTGGCTCGACGAGCACCCCCTGCCCGACGCCGTCTTCGCCTTCACCGACTCGATCGCGTTCGGGGTGCTGCACGTCCTCGCCGACCGCGGCGTCCGCGTGCCCGAGCAGGTCAGCGTCATCGGGTTCGACGACGTCGACGCGGCCGCGTACGCGATCCCGTCGCTCAGCACGGTGTCGTTCGACCGTCGGGCCTTCGCGACGGCGGCGCTCGACCTGCTGACCCGGCGGATCGCGGACCGCAGTGCCGCGCCGGAGACCGTCGTCGTGCCGCACCGGATCGTCGAGCGCGCGAGCGTCGCTGCCCGCTGAGCGCGTCGGCCGAGTCTCGGCCCGGCGGACAGTCGGCGCCCTCGGAACAGCGAGAACTGTCCGTCAGGCCGAGTCTCGGCCGGAACAGCCGTCAGCCGCAGCCGCCAGCACCGCCGACCGCGTCCGCGCATCGCCGAGGATCCGGAAGTGCCCGCCCACCGGCAACCGCACGTTCGTCGCGCCCTGCAGTTCGCTGCCCTCCGGGATGAGCGTGTCGAACACCCCGTACACCGACGTGATCCGCGCGTTGGCATCGAGTTCCCGCGCCAGTCCCGCCAACACCGGGTCCGCCGCCCGGAAGGCCCGCAGGTGCGGCACCGGCGCCAACCGCGCGTAGACCGACCCCGCGAAGGGCGTCGACACCGCGACCATCCGGTCGATCCGCTCGTGCTGGTCGAGCTGCGTCATCGCGTACTTGCCGATCAACCCGCCCTTGCTGTGCGCGAGCACGAGCACGTTCCGCAGGTCCTGTTCCTGCAGGTACGCCATCACCGCACGCGCCGAGTCCGGCACGGGTCGCAGGTTGTGCCGCAGGACCGGCAGCACGTGCACCGGGTGTCCCCGGTCGTGGAGCGCGTCCATCAGCGGCCGCATGAAGTGCCAGGTCTCGTAGACGCCGGGGACCACGACGACGGGCTGCCCGTCGCCGGTCCGGTAGTCGTCCGCGGTGGTCGGGCCGAGGCTCCGTACCTGCCACCGGGCCGCGTACCCCCAGTCGAGTGCGGCCCAGCAGGCACGCCGCACCAGCGGGACACGGCCTGGAGGCCCGGATCGCGTCGTCCGCGCCGCCTCGGTCCCCGACGTGGCCGGCCGGGTCATCGGAGTCCCTCCAGGCGCTCGGCGCTGCGGAACGTCTCGAGGAGTCGTGCGAGCGCGTCCGGCTGCCGTTCCTGCACGTGGTGCGGCCCCGCCAGTTCCACGAAGGTGCCGTCCGGCGCAGCGGCCGCGAGCCGGGCCGACCAGTCGTGCCGCGCGATGGGGTCCTGGGTGCCGCGGACGACGAGGACGGGCTGCGTGACCTCGGTGATCGTCTGCTCGGCCGGGTAGCGGAGCATCGGCCCGAGCTCGCGCAGGTACTGGCGCATGCTCCGGAGGTAGTCGGTGACCAGGACCGTGTTCATCCGGACCCCTCGACGAAGCCGTCGCGGCCCAGGTCGAGCGCCTGCATCGGGAGCGATCGCCGCTCGGCGTCGATCACCGGACCGACGAGCACGATCGCCGTGACGGCGTCGGGGTGACGGCGGGCGGACTCGATGACGACCTGCGTGCCCATCGACTGCCCGACGAGCACCAGGTCATCGTCGACCAGGTGTCGGACGGCCCGCACCACCACGTCGCCGAGCTCTTCGATCGACAGCCACCGACCGGCCGCGGGCAACCAGCCGAACCCCGGCAGGTCGACGCTGATCGTGTGGTGCTCGGCGGCGACGGCGCGCTGCGACCGGGCGAAGGACCGGTGGGACATCCCGATGCCGTGGACGAACACGACGGAGGGGTCGGCCTCGTCGCGGAGCGGCCCGCGCGACGGCATGGTGTGCAGGCGCACGGGCAGCCCGTCGATCCGGACGGTCTCCACAGCAGCGCGCACGAGCCGAGGCTACGCGGCGGTTCGCAGCACCGGGTCAGCCTGGTCATCGGCTGCCCACAGCCGGGCCGTGTGGAGTGCTGGCATGAGCGACACCACTCCCACCAACGGCCACGAACCGGACGGCTCCGTCCCGGCGAACCGGGCGACGACGCCGACCGGCTGGGACGCCACCCCGACGTCGACCGCCACGCTCGACGGGCCCGCGCTCGCGCAGCAACAGCCGCCGCAGCCGCAGCAGCAGCAGCAGCAGCAGCCGTACCGCGCCGACACCGGAGCCTGGAACCCCGGCGCCCCGAACGGCACCACCCCCTGGTACGGAGCCGGAACCACGGGCGACCGCCGGAGCACCGGCCCGAAGCCCCCGTGGTTCTGGCCGGTGCTCGCCGCCGCCGTCGCACTCGCAGCGCTGCTCGTCGGTGGCGGCGTCGGGTTCGCCGTCGGCCACGCGATCGGCGCCGATCGGTCACAGTCCACGACCCGGGTGCCGGGCACGGACCGGTTCCCGGGCAACGGCACCGGGAGCTGACCAGCGCGTACGGTCCGGACCATGCGGAAGACCACTGCCGGTCTGTTCACGTCGGTCGACGGCGTCGTGCAGGACCCCTACGAGTTCCAGTACGACAGCTTCGACGCCGAGCTCGGTGCCGCGATGGGTGCCTTCACGGCCCGCACCGACACCGTGCTGCTCGGCCGGAACAGCTACCTCGAGTGGTCCGATTGGTGGCCGGCCCACCCGGAGGACCCCTTCGGGCAGTGGATCAACCCGATCGAGAAGCACGTGGCCTCCACCACGCTCGGCGACGACCTGACCTGGCAGAACAGCACCCGGATCCCGGGCGACGTCCCCGCGTTCGTCCGCGACCTGCAGCAGCGCGACGGAGCCGACATCGCCGTGTGCGGCAGTGTCACGCTCGTCCGCAGCCTGCTGTTCGCCGGGGTCCTCGACGAACTGCAGCTCATGATCCACCCGGCGATCGCCGGCCGTGGCCGGCGGCTGTTCGAACCGACCGACCCGCCCACGCGCCTGCGTCTGGTCGACAGCACCGTGACGAGCAAGGGGAACGTGCTGAACACCTACGGGCGGTTCGACGCCTGACGGACGCACCACGGGCCTCCCGGCCCCTGCCCGTCATGCGCCCTGCCGAACCGCGCGTACCCTCGTGGGTGACCACACGCACCCGAGGAACACCGGAGCAAGCATGACCCAGGACACCCGCCCGCACGTCGTCATCGTCGGCGGTGGATTCGCCGGTGTGGCCGCCATGCGTGAGCTCGCCGACGCGCCGGTCCGGGTGACCCTGGTCGACCGCCACGTCTACAACATGTTCCAGCCCCTGATGTACCAGGTGGCGACGGGCGGCCTGAACGCCGGCGACGTGACGTACTTCCTGCGCTCGCTCCGTGCCCGGCAGTCGAACGCGGAGTTCCGCCACGGCCTGCTCACCGGCATCCGCACCGACGAGCGCATCGCCGAGATGTCCGACGGCGAACACCTGCACTACGACTACCTGATCCTCGCCAACGGCGTGAACACGAGCTACTTCGGCACCCCCGGCGCGTACGAGTACGCGTACTCGATGTACTCCCGCTCGCAGGCGCTCCGCATCCGCGACGAGCTGTTCACCCGACTCGAAGAGGCGGCGGCGAACCAGGGCCCCGACGAGATCCGCATCGTCATCGTCGGCGGCGGCGCGACCGGCGTCGAGATGGCCGGCGCGCTCGCCGAGCTCCGCGACCAGGCCCTCGTCGGCGCGTACCCGGAGATCGAGCGGGGCAACATCTCCATCACGCTCGTGCACCGCAGTGGTGAGCTGCTCAAGCCGTTCGCCCCGCGCCTGCGTCGCTACGCCGCCAAGGTGCTGCGGAAGCGCGGTGTCGTGCTCCGGCTGAACACGGGCGTCTCCGAGGTCAAGCCCGACGGCGTGATGACCGCGGACGGCGAGTTCATCCCCGCGTCGCAGGTCGTCTGGGCGACCGGTGTCGCCGCCCACAAGGAGGTCTCCGGCTGGGGCCTGCCGCAGACCCACGGGGGCCGCATCCAGGTGAACGACGACCTGAGCGTGAAGGGCGCCGAGCGCATCTTCTCCGCCGGCGACATCGCCGCGCAGGACGACGCCCTCGCCCAGCTCGCCCAGCCCGCACTGCAGGGCGGCCGGCACTCGGCGCGGCAGATCGTGCGCCTGCTCGAGGGCAAGGCCACCGAGCGCTTCAAGTACTTCGACAAGGGCACCATGGCGACGATCGGCACGAACGCCGCGGTCGCCCAGCTGCGCGGCGGGATCACGATGGTCGGCCCGGTCGCCTGGCTCGCCTGGGTGTTCGTGCACATCACGAGCCTGCTCGGCGCCGGCAACCGGATGTCGACCCTGACGCACTTCTTCGTCCGCTACGTGTGGTTCATGCGGAAGCGCTCGATCCCGATCGTCGGCGACGTCCGCCCGGTGCGCCCGAACGGCGACCGCGAGCCGGACCCCTGGCAGCTGCAGAAGGCCGAGTAGCCGCCGAGTCCACTCGCGCGCTCGCGCGCTCGCTTCGTGAGCAGGAACGGTCGGGTCCGCACGTCGGACCCGACCGTTCCTGCTCACGGTGTGCGTGCGGTGGACGCTGGGCGCGACGGTCTGGAGGCGCGGTGCGGGCTGTCCACGGGCCTCCTGGCCGACGCGTGGTGCGCGGGGCTGGCGCCGACGCGGAACGACCATGTCGCCGTCGTACGACAGCGACATGGTCGCTGTGCGCGCAGCGCGATGGTCCGCACGTTCGGCGTCGACACTGACGAGCCTGGTACACCCCGCTCGTTGAGCCTCCTCTTACCCGCGAGAGGCACCCTGGTCGGCGACACGCAACCGAGCAGCGCGGGGAGGGACCATGGCGACGACGACGCTGACACACGCGCCGACGGACGCGCCGACACCGGCGCGACCGCAGCACCGCACGGCCGCCCCGGCACGCGCCGGAACCGGTGCGCCCGAGGCTCCGCCGCCCCCGCCCCCGCTGACGCACCGTGCGCCCGCGCTCGACGGACTCCGGACGCTCGCCATCCTGGTCGTCGTCCTGTACCACCTGCACGTGCCGCAGTTCGAGGGCGGCTTCATCGGGGTCACGGTCTTCTTCGTGCTCTCCGGGTTCCTCATCACGACGCTGCTGCTCGGCGAACGGCGCCGCACCGGGCGGGTGCGCCTCGGGTCGTTCTGGGTGAAGCGGCTGCTGCGCCTGTACCCGGCGCTGCTGGCGCTCGTCGTGGTCGGGCTGCTGCTCTGGAACTGGGTCGGTGACTACAAGGGCGCGTCACTGCACTCCGGTGAAGCGGCGTTCATCGCGCTGACCTACACGGGCAACCTGTTCCGCGCCTTCTGGGACACCTCGCAGGGCGTCTTCGCGCACACGTGGAGCCTGTCGATGGAGGAGCAGTTCTACCTGGTGTGGCCTCCGGTCCTGGTGCTGCTGGCCGCGCTCAGGGTGCGGCGTCGCTGGCTCCTCGCGGGGCTCGGCGTCCTGGTCGTCGGGGCGTCGGCGGTGTCGTGGGCGAGCTACCGGACCCCGAGCGGCGGGACCACGCCCGACGTCTACTTCTCGCCCGTGCTCGGGGTGATGCCGCTCGCGATCGGCTGCGGACTCGCCCTGCTGCTCGACGACGAACGCGTGCGGGTGCGGGTCGCCGGGGTCCTGGGGCACCTGGCGACCTGGGTCGGCCTCGTGCTGCTGGTCGCGGTGCTGCTCGGCATCGGCGACGACTGGACCGAGCACGCGTCGACGTTCGGGATCGTGCTGCCGGCGACCGGACTGGTCTCGGCGGTGGCGATCGGCGGCCTGGTCTCGGTCCGGTCCCCCGTGTCCGCGGCCCTGGGCTGGACGCCGGTGTCGTGGTTCGGCCGCCGGGTGTCGTACTCGGCGTACCTCTGGCACCCGCTGGTGATCGCGCTGCTCGGCACCTTCGCGATCGGCCCCTGGGGCACGGTCGGCCTGGTCGGCGCCGTGGTGATCGTGTCGATCGGTGCTGCGTACGCCGTCGAGGTGCCGGTCGAGCGGTTCCGCGCGCGGGCTCGTGCGGCACGCAGCGCATCCGCGCCGATGCCTGCGCTCGCGCCCGTGCGTGCGCCGTCGAGTGAGCAGAAGACGTCGGGTACGGCGCGCTGACCCGACGTCTTCTGCTCACTGAGTGCCCCGGCGCACGCCGACCGTAGGCTCGCCCCCGTGCACTCGGAACGGACGGACGTCCTCGTCGTCGGCGGCGGACCCGTCGGGCTGTTCGTGGCGGCGCTCCTCGCGGCGCGGGGCGTCGACGTCCGGGTGTGGGAACGCCGCGCGGAGCCGCCGACCGGTTCGCGGGCCATCGGCATCCACCCGCCGTCCCTCGACGCGTTCGCCGCGATCGGCCTGGACACCGCGGTGCTCGCCGAGGCGTCGCTCGTCCGTGCAGGGGTGGCCAGGAGCCGCGGTCGGACCCTCGGCACGCTGCGCTTCGACCGGGCTTCGCCGACCCACCCGTACGTGGCGACCCTCGACCAGCACCGCACCGAGTCCCTGCTCCGCGACCGGCTCCACACCGGTGCGCCAGAGGCCCTGCGTACCGGGACCGCCCTGACCGCCCTGACCCGGCACACCGACCACGTCGATGCCACCGGGACCGGGCCGGACGGCGACGTGGTGACGGTCCGTGCGGCCTTCGTCGTCGGTGCGGACGGCGCTCGGAGCGTCGTCCGTGACCTGCTCGGCATCGGAACGACCGGACGCGAGTACCCGGACCGCTACGTGATGGGCGACTTCGCCGACCCCGAGGCTCCGTCGGCCCGGTCCGCCGCGCTGGTCGACGTGGGCCCGGACGGCGTGGTCGAGTCCTTCCCGCTGCCGGGCGCGCGTCGCCGGTACGTCGCCCTGGTGCCGGACGACGCAGCGTTCGCCGCAGCGGAACGCGGCGCGACGCGCGACCCGGACCCCGCGCTCGTCGCCCGTCTCGCGGCACTCGTCGCGGAGCGCACCGGTGTCGTCCCCGACCCGGCGACCTGCTCGATGACCAGCGGCTTCCGGGTGCGTCGCCGCACGGCCGACCGCGTCGGTGCCGGCCGGGTCGTGCTCGTCGGGGACGCCGCACACGAGATCAGCCCGATCGGCGGGCAGGGCATGAACCTCGGGTGGCTCGACGCCGCCGAGTTGGCGCCGCTGCTCGCCGGAGCGGTCCGCACCGGCACGGCCGGGCCGTGGCCGGGCTACGCCGCCCGCCGCCAGGCAGCCGCCCGTCGTGCGGCTCGCCAGGCCGAGGCGAACATGGCGCTCGGTCGTCCGCTCGGCCCCGTCAGCACGACCGGACGGGAGGCGCTGCTCCGGACCGCCCTGTCGCTGCCGACCGCGCACGGCTTGGCCCGGCTCTACGCGATGCGCTGGGCCTGACGGCTCACGTCAGGCGACGAGTCGCGCGCCCGCGAAGCCGAGCTCGACGACGAGCACGAGCGACGACGCGATGACCAGCCGGAACAGGGTGCGCGACGCCCGTCCCGCGAGCACCAGCCGCACGCCGACGACGGCGAGGACGAGCACCACGACGGCACCGAGGACCGCGAGCACGACCCCGACGCCCCGCACCGGGTCGTCACCGAGCACCTGTCCGCCGAGCACCAGGGCGGCCGCGACGACGAGCGAGGCGAACGCGACGATCCCCGCGCCGCGGAGCCCGAGCCGGTGCGGGAACCCCCGGACACCGGTGGCGGCGTCGTCGACCAGGTCGGGCAGCACGTTGGTGCAGTGGATCGCGATGCCGAAGACGGCCCCCGTCGCGATCGCCCACCACGTCGGCCACTGTCCCTCCGGCCCGGCCGCGACGGACACGACGGGCAACAGCCCGAAGGCGACGATGAACGGCGCCACCGACCACACCGAACGCTTCAGGCCGGCGTCGTAGGCCCAGCCTGCGGCGACCAGCACGAGGTGCGCGATCGCGGCGACCGGTCCGAGGAACGTCGAGAGCACCACGGCGATCCCGGCGCTGGCGTACGCGGCGGTACGGACGGTGCCGACGGCGATGAGGCCGCGGGCCACGGGCTTGTCGCGCCGTCCGACGGCCCGGTCGCGGTCCGCGTCGATCCAGTCGTTCGCCAGCCCGATGGACAGCTGCCCGGCGACGACCGTCAGCGCCACCAGGGCCACGAGCCACACCGGGTGTCCGACGGCGGCGGCGACCACCGCGGCGAGGACGGTCACGGTGACGGTCGGCCCGGGGTGCGACGACGCGAAGAGCAGTCGTGCGGTCGACGGGGCGCTGCTGGCGGTCACCCGGTCAGCGTACGGATCGCTCCTGCGCGGTCGTGGGGCCGGTCACGGGACCGCGGTCACCTCGACGCCGAAGCGGTCGACGAGCTCGCGCTTGAGTACCTTGCCGCTCGGGCCGAGCGGCAGCGCGTCGAGGACGTGCACGACCCGGGGGTACTTGTACGCGGCGATCTCGGCGGCGACGAAGTCGACCAGGACCTGCGGCTCGACGGTCGCGCCGGAGCGCAGGACCACCGCCGCCTCGATCTCCTGCCCGTGCACCGCGTGCGGCACGCCGAACACCGCGGCCATCGCCACGTCGGGGTGGGTGGCGAGCACCTCCTCGACCTGGCGGGGGTACACGTTGTAGCCGTTGCGGATGATCATGTCCTTGGTGCGGTCGACGATCGTCAGGTAGCCGTCGTCGTCCTTCGTCCCCAGGTCGCCGGTGCGGAACCACCCGTCGACGATGGCCTCTGCGGTGTCCTCGGGCCGGTCGAGGTACCCGTTCATCAGGTTGTGGCCGCGGATCACGAGCTCGCCGATCGCACCGTGCGGCAGCATGACGATCGCGTCGCGGACCTCCGGGTCGGCGATCTCGACGTCGACGCCCCACACCGGCGTGCCGATCGTGCCGGGCCGCGGCGGCTGTCCGACGTGGTTGAAGGTGGCGACCGGCGAGGTCTCGGTCAGGCCGTACCCCTCGTGGATCGGGGCGTCGAAGACCTGCTCGAACCGCTCGAGCACCGCCAGCGGCAGCGAGGCACCACCGGAGATCGCGTACCGGAGCGTCGGACGGGCCTCGGACCGGGTCGCGGCGTCGAGCAGCGCCATGTACATCGTCGGGACGCCCATGAAGATGCCGCAGCCGTGCTCGACCATCGCGGCGAGCGCCGAGTCGCCGTCGAACTTCGGCAGCATGACCAGCGTCGCGCCGGTGCGGAACCCGGTGTTCATCGTGCAGGTCTGCCCGAACGTGTGGAACAGCGGCAGCGCGCCGAGCAGGACGTCGCCGCGGTGCATGTCGAACGTGGTCATCAGGTTGGTGTTGACCTGTTCGAGCAGTGCGAAGTGCGACCCCTCGGCGCCCTTGGGCTGGCCGGTGGTGCCGCTCGTGTACAGGATGGTCGCGGTGTCGAACGGGTGCCTGGGGACGTAGGTGTCGAGCGGTTCGCTCTGCGCGGCCAGGGCCTCGAGCCGGTCGGGGCCGGCCGCGGACTGGTCGCCGGTCGGAGCCTGCGCAAGGGCCGGCGCGAGCACGGTCACCACGTCGACCCCGGCCAGCTCGGCGCCGGCAGCACCTTCGCCGAGCAGCGGTGCGGCGCAGACGAGCAACGTGGCCCCGCTGTCGCGCAGGACGTACTCGATCTCGCGGCGCTTCAGCAGGGCGTGCACGGGCACGGCCACCGCGCCGAGGGCGAGTGTGGCGTAGTAGACGCGGGGGAAGTCCGCGACGTTCGGCACGAGCATCGCGACCTTCGACCCCTCGGTGACGCCCCGCGCACGGAGCGCTCCGGCATAGGACAGGGTCTGGGCCCACAGCTCGGCGTAGGTGGTGCGGACGTCGCCGACGATGACGGCGACGTCGTCGGGGTACCGTGCCGCCGACTCGGCGAGGATCGCTGCGACCGATGCGGTCGCGCGGGTGGTGTGGGTGTCGTGCATGCCGGTCTCCGTCGTCGTCGACGACCTCGTCGTCGTCGCAGCCGATCCTACGGCTCGTCCTGCCGCGTCGCGCGTGCCCCGACGACACCCGTCCGGGGCGGTCGCCGCACGGGTGTCCGGTCAGGCAGCGGTCGGCGCGGCGACCTTCCGGCGCACCAGGACCCCGGACGCCAGGGCGATCCCGAGCAGCACGACGAGTCCGCCGACGGGTTCGTTCCACCGCACCCGCTCCCCCAGCACGAGCACCCCGAGCGCCACCCCGACCACCGGCGTCAGGTAGGTGACGGTGGAGGCGCGACCAGCGCCCCACGCCTGCACGAGCCGCGTGTTCCAGGCGTAGGCCAGCCCCGTGCCGACGCAACCGAGCGCGATCATCGCGGCCACGATCCTCCCGTCCAGCTGGACCGGACCGGTCGCGATGACGGGCGCGACCAGCAGCAGCATCCCGGAGGCCAGCGTCAGCTGGACCGTCGCCAGCGTGACCGGGTCGTACGCACTCGCCACGGCCACCCGCCGCAGGTAGGCGAGCCCGATGCCGTAGGACGCGGTCATGCCGAGCAGTGCGACCTGCCCCGGCACGCTCGCCAGGACCTCGGGGTCGGTCAGGACGTCCCACGGGCCGACCAGCACGAGCACCCCGACGATGCCGAGCACGATCCCGAGCACCTGCCGTCCGCGCAGGCGTTCGGACGGCACGAGCACCGCGAGCGCGGCCAGCGTCATGATCGGGGTCGTCGCGTTGTAGATGCTCGCGAGGCCGGACGGCACCGTCTGCTCCGCCCACGCCATCAGTGACGACGGCACCGCGTTGAGGAACACCGCGACGACCGCCAGGTGCGCCCAGGTCCGCGGTTCCCGGGGCCAGCGCCGACGGGTCGCCAGGAGCACCACGACGAGCGTGACCCCACCGAGCACGGTCCGCACGGTGGCGACCTGCTGCGGGGCGAGACCGTCGAGGCCGATCTTCGCGAAGAGGAAGCTCGAGCCCCAGGTCAGTGCGACGAGGACGTAGAGGAGGGCGTTCACGTGGCCTAGTGTCGGACCACCGAGCGACATGCGGCAAACGCATGTCGCTCATGCCCACATGAGGAGGACGCATGACCGTCTCGGTCCAGCAACTGCGCGCGTTCGTCGCCACGCTCGACGCCGGGTCCTTCACCGCCGCGGCCGCCGCCCTGGGCGTCGGCCAGTCTGCGGTGTCGCACGCCGTCGCGGGGCTCGAGCGCGAGGTCGGCGGCTCCGTCGTGCACCGCGGCGCGGTCGCCGCCCCCACCCCGCTCGGCGACCGCCTGCTGGCCCACGCCCGCAGCGTGCTCGCCTCGGTCGAAGCCCTGGAGGCGGTGGTCCGGCCCGGCACGGCGCGCGGCACCGTGCGCCTCGCCGCCGTCCCCACCGTCTGCCAGGGGCTGCTGCCGCGGCTCCGCGAGCTGTGGGCGGTGACCCTGCCGGACGTCGACGTGCAGGTCTACGAGGGGGACGACGACGAGATGCCGGAGTGGCTCGAGGCCGGCACCGTCGACGCCGCCGTGCTCGTCGACCCGTCGCCGGTGCCCGACGGTGGCGTGGTCGTCGCGCGGGACGAGATGGCCGCGGTGATCCGCCGCGACCACCCCCTCGCCGAGCTGCCAGCACTCACCCTCGACGACCTGCACGAGGACGGCCTGGTGGCGGGCGGCGGCGGGTGCGAGTACCAGGTCCAGAAGCTCCACGAACTCGACGGCCGGCCGTTCCGGTACGCCCACCGGGTGCGCGAGATGAGCACGATGTTCGGGATGATCCAGCGGGGCGAGGGCGTGTCGATCGTGCCGACCCTGGGCCGCGGGATGCTGCCGCCGGACCTCGTGATGATCCCGATGGCCCGGCGGCTCGAGCGCACCCTGGTGCTGAGCGGGCCGTCGTCCCGTGCGTGGCACCCCCTGGCGCGGGCGCTGGTCGACGCGGTCTGAGGCGGGCGGGCGGGTCGCCGGTCGAGCGGCTCCGGCGGCTCCGGCGGCTCCGACCTTCGGCGGATCCGCTCGTCGACGCGGCTCCCTAGGCTCGGGGCATGACCTCGACCGCGCTCCCCGCCGTGCCCCTCGGGCAGCGTGTGTGGTCCCAGACGTGGCGCGTGGCCGTCGCGGCGCTGACCGGGCTGTTCACCGCCGGTCTGGTGTGGCCGACGACGGACACCCGCGGCTGGAGCGACCTGCACGTCGGCGCCCTGATCCTCGGGGACATGGGAGCGGGCCTGGTCGCCCTCGTCCTGCTGCCGTTCCGGCACCGGGCACCGCTCGTGGTCACGGTCGTCATCGGTGCCCTCAGCTCGGTGTCGACGCTGGCGGTCGGGTCGGCCGCGATCGCGACGGTCTCGCTCGCCACCCGGCGCCGTGCCGTCGAGATCGCCGTCGTCGGTGCGGTGCTGCTCGGCGCCACCGTGCTCTACGACGTCGTCCTTGCCCCCGACCAATCCGTGCCGTTCTGGCAGATCGTGCTCGCAGGCACCGTCAGCATCGCCCTGCTCGTCGCGATCGGCGTCGGGATCGGGCAGCGCCGGGCGCTCCTGCTCTCCCTGCGCGAGCGCGCGGACCTGCTCGAGCGCGACCAGCAGCTGCGCGAGGACCGCGCCCGCGAGCAGGAACGCGCCCACATCGCCCGCGAGATGCACGACGTCCTGGGCCACCGGCTCTCCCTCGTCGCGCTGCACGCCGGAGCACTCGAGTACCGCGGCCCGGGGCTCACCCCGGACGAGACCGCCGCAGCGGCCGGGGTCGTGCGGGCCGAAGCGCACTCCGCGCTCACCGACCTGCGCGACGTGCTCGGGGTGCTGCGCGACCCGGCCGCGAACGCCGGCGACGAGGTGACCGGCACCGCGCCTCCGCAGCCGACACTCGTCGACCTGCCCGCCCTGCTCGACCAGGCCCGTTCCGGGGGCGCGACCGTCCGGGCGCGCGTCGACTCCGACGCCGCGGCGGTGCCGACTGCCGTCGGGCGACATGCGTACCGCATCGTGCAGGAGACGCTGACGAACGCCCGTCGGCACGCCCCCGGACAGCCCGTCGACGTGGTCGTCGAGACCGTCGGCGGTCCGGCGATCCGGGTGGTGGTGTCGAACACGCTGACCGACGAGCCGGCGCGCACGAACGCCGCCACCGGGCAGGGTGCCGGGCACGCCGCCGGCTCCGTCGCAGGGCACGGTCTGCGCGGGCTCGCCGAACGCGCCCGACTCGTCGGCGGGAGCTTCCGTGCCGGCAGCGACGACGGACGCGTGCACGTGGTCGAGGCGGTGCTGCCGTGGACGCCGTGACCGCTCCCGTCCGGGTCGTCCTGGTCGACGACGACCAGCTCGTCCGCGTCGGGCTCCGCATGCTGCTCAGCGGCGACGACGGTCTGGTGGTCGTGGGCGAAGCGGGCGACGGGCTCGAAGCCGAGGGTGTCATCGCCGCGACCGCGCCCGACGTCGTGCTCATGGACATCCGGATGCCCCGGTGCGACGGACTCGTCGCCACCGAACGCGAACTGCGACGGCGGCCCGACCTGGCCGTCCTGGTGCTGACCACGTTCGAGGGGGACGACCTCGTGCTCGGAGCGCTGCAGGCCGGCGCCCGTGGGTTCCTGCTCAAGGACACCCCGCCGCACGAACTCGTGCAGGCCGTACGGACCGTGGCGTCCGGGCGCTCGATCCTGTCCCCCTCGGTGCTCGACCGGGTGATCGCGTTCGCCGCCGGGCCACGCTCGGGCCCCGCAGCCGGTGGAACGGGCGGCGCCACTGCGGACGGTGCCGAGGAACGTCGACTGCTCGCCCTGCTGACCGAGCGCGAGCGCGAGGTCGCGCTCGCCGTGGCCAACGGGGCGTCGAACGCGCAGATCGCCGCCGACCTGTACGTGGGCCTGGCCACCGTGAAGACGCACGTCGGGCACGTGTACGAGAAGTTCGGCGTCGAGAACCGGGTGCAGCTCGCGCTCGTCGTGCACGCGGCGCGGCGGGGCGGGACGGGGTGGGGACAGCCCACCGGGTGACCGGGTGAGCGTCGTCTGAACGGTCGGCGATGTCCGCTCGGCAGGATGGACCGATGGCCGAGACGCACGTGAAGACGTTCACCACCGCGGACGAAGCGGCAGCCGAGGCCGCAGGGCTCGCCTGCCTCGCCGAGGCCGAGGACGCCGGCGGCACCCGCATCGCCCGCGTGCTCGGGCGCCCGAGTCCGACCGTGCTCGACCTCGAACTGATCTCCGACGGCTCCCCCACCACCGCCCAGGCCGAGCGGTTCGGCCGATCGCTCGCCCACACGCACGCCGCCGGTGCCGACCACTGGGGCGCACCTCCCGCCGGCTGGACCCGAGGAGCGGCGTTGCGGATGGGCCGTTCGCGCACGCCGTTCGTCGCAGCCGAACAGGCACCGGCGACCTGGGGCGAGTTCTTCGCCGAGTACCGGATCCGCGACTTCGTCCGCCGGATCGTCGACGCCGGCGGGTTCGACCACGCCGAGGCCGCCGTGTTCGAGCGGGTCGCGTCGCGGGTACAGGACGGCACCCTCGGTTCACCGCAGCCCGCGCTCGTCGGGGACCGCCCCGCTCGTCTGCACGGTGACCTGTGGGCCGGCAACGTCCTCTGGCCGACGGACTCGTCCGAACCCACCGGCGCCGTGCTCATCGACCCGATCGCGCACGGCGGGCACGCGGAGACCGACCTGGCGCTGCTCGGGCTGTTCGGGCTGCCCCGGCTCGAGACGGTGCTCGCCGCCTACGACCGGGAGTCACGGCTGGCCGACGGCTGGCAGGAGCGCGTCGAGCTCCACCAGCTCGCGCCGTTGCTGCTGCACGTGTTCCTGTTCGGCGGCTCGTACACCGGGGCCGCGCTCCGGGCGGCGCAGCGGTACGCCTGACCCCTCGCACCGTGCGGCCTCGCTCACCCCGTGCGAGGTTGCCCGCCCCGGTGCCAGCGGCGCACCGTGCGGCCTCGCTCACCCCGTGCGAGGTTGCCCACCCGGGTGCCGGCGCCGCACCGTGCACCCTCGCTCACCCCGTGCGAGGTTCCCCGCCCCGTGCAGCGCTACAACCGCGCACCGAGCAGGCGACCCCGCACCGACCGGACGACAGCGCACCGTGCGCCCGCGCCGCCCGCGCTCTCCCCGCCGGCCAACCTCGCACCGTGCGTCCTTAGCTCGCCCACAGCCGGCACAGTGCAGCAGTCGGGGAACGCCCCGGATGCTCATCGACATGACCACCTACCCGGTACCCGTGACCGACCGACGCGACCCCGCGCGCAGTGCCGCGCGGGATCGGCGCCGCCCGCCCCTCGCCCGGCTGTTCCTCGGCGAGCGCGAGGACGCCCGCTGGCTCCGGCCCGCGTTCTGGGCGCTCCTCACCGTGACCGCCGTGGTGTACCTGTGGGACCTCAGCGTCTCCGGGTACGCCAACAGCTTCTACGCCGCCGCCGTGCAGGCCGGCACGAAGTCGTGGGAGGCGTTCTTCTTCGGCTCCCTCGACTCGTCGAACTTCATCACCGTCGACAAACCACCCGCCTCACTCTGGGTGATGGTGCTGTCGGCCCGGCTGTTCGGCTTCTCGAGCACCAGTCTGCTGCTCCCCCAGGCGCTGATGGCCGTTGGCTCCGTCGCCCTGGTCTGGGGCACGGTCCGCCGCACCCTGGCCCGGCTCGGTGCCACCACCGCGAACGTCGGCGCCCTGCTCGCGGGCTTCGTCGTCGCAGCGACCCCGGCAGCGGCCCTGATGTTCCGCTTCGACAACCCGGACGCCCTGCTCGTCCTGCTGATGACCGCCGGGGCGTACTGCACGGTGCGGGCACTCCCGAAGGGCAGCTGGAGGTGGATCGCGCTCGCCGGGGTCGCCCTGGGCTTCGCGTTCCTGACGAAGATGCTGCAGGGCCTGCTCGTCCTGCCCGCCTTCGGCCTCGTGTACCTGTTCGCCGCCCGCACCGGATGGGGCCGGCGGGTGATCGGCCTGGTCGTCGCCGCCGGCTCCCTCGTGGTGGCCGCCGGCTGGTGGGTCGTCGCCGTGTGGCTCTGGCCCGCCGAGTCCCGCCCGTACATCGGCGGCTCGACGAACAACACCGTCCTCGACCTGGTGTTCGGCTACAACGGCCTCGGTCGGATCTTCGGCGGCTCGGGCAACGGTGGCGGAGGCGGTGGCATGACCGGCGGTACCGCGGGTGGCTCCTTCGGTGGCTCGACGGGCCTGAACCGGCTGTTCTCGTCCGAGATGGGGCTCGAGATCTCGTGGCTCCTGCCCGCGGCGCTCATCGCCCTGGTCGTCGGCCTGGTCGTCATCGGCCGCCGGCACCTGGCCGACCCCGCCCGTGCCGGGCTCGTCCTGTGGGGCGGGTGGCTCCTGGTCACCGGCCTGGTGTTCTCGTACATGTCCGGCACGATCCACCCGTACTACACGGTCGCCCTCGCCCCGGCCATCGCCGGACTCGTCGGCACCGGCGGCGCCCTGCTCTGGCACGCACGAGCCCGCTTCCTCGGCCGCCTCGGCCTCGCCGCGATGATCGGCGTCACCGCGTTCTGGGGCTGGTGCCTGCTGAACGAGAACCCGACGTGGCTGCCGTGGCTCCGCTGGGTGATGCTCGCCGGTGGGCTGCTGTCCGCGGCACTGATCGTCATCGGCAGTGTGCCGTCGCTGCGCAGGCTCGTCACGGTCGGCGTCCTCGCCGGCACCCTGTTCGGGCTGTCCGGCACCACCGCCTACGCCCTCGCCACGACGACCGTCGCGCACTCCGGTTCGATCCCGAGCGTCGGTCCGGCGGGCAGCAGCTCCGGTGGGACGGGCGGCGGTGGCACCGGTGGCATGCCGGGAGGCACGGATGGACCGGGTGGACCGGCCTCCGGTTCCGACGACGGCGGCTCCGACGGCACGTCCGACTCCCAGCAGGGTCCCGGCGGGACCCCGCCGGAGGGCGCTTCCGGCGAGGCGCCGGAAGGCACCACCGGGCAGGCACCGGGCGGTACGACGGAGGGATCCGACGGCGCGGGCTCCGAGGCGGGGTCGGGCACGGGCCTCCAGGCCGGGGGTGGTGGCACAGGCGGCGGCACGTCGACCTCGTCGGCGCTGCGGAAGCTGCTCGAGGCATCCGACGCGACGTGGGCGGCCGCGGTGAACGGATCGCAGTCGGCCGCGCAGCTCGAACTCGACACCGACACCGCCGTGATGGCGATCGGCGGCTGGTCGAGCGACCCGGCTCCGACGCTCGCGCAGTTCAAGGCCGCCGTCGCCGACGGCGACATCGGGTACTACGTCTCGTCCGGCTCCGGCGGTGGGATGGGCGGCGGATCCTCGACCGCGTCGGCGATCCAGGAGTGGGTCGCGGCGAACTACGGGTCGACGACGGTCGGCGGCCAGACCGTCTACGACCTGAGCAGCACGGAGTGACCGGCGACGGGGGCGCGGTGGATAGGCTCCGGGACATGCCCGGCCACCCGCTGCAGCGCACCGACGGCTCCCCCGTCCGCGCCCTCGTCGTCGACGACGAGCACGCCCTGGCCGATGCCGTCGCCCTGGCGTTCGCGGGCGACGGCTGGGCCGTGCGGTCCGTGCACCGTGGTCGCGACGTGCTGTTCGCGGCCAGGGAGTTCCAGCCCGACGTCATCGTGCTCGACGTGATGCTGCCCGACATCGACGGGTTCGAGGTGCTCGAACGGCTCCGCGACGCCCGCGACGGCGTACGGGTGCTGTTCCTCACCGCACGCGACGCCCCCGAGGACCGGCTCGCCGGGCTGACCGGCGGCGGCGACGACTACCTGACCAAGCCCTTCGGCATCGAGGAGCTGCTCGTCCGTGCGCGGATCCTGGCGCGCACCTCGGCCAGGGTCGCCGCAGCCGGGGCGAGCACCGGGCTCGTGGTCGGCGACCTGCGGCTCGACGAGGACGCCCGCACGGTCAGCCGCGTCGGGGACCCGATCGAACTCACGCCGACCGAGTACGAACTGCTGCGGCACCTGGCACGGAACGCCAACCGGGTGCTGTCCCGCGAGCAGCTGCTGGCGAGCGTGTGGGGCATGGACTTCGGCACGTCGTCGAACCTGGTGGACATGTACGTGTCGTACCTGCGGAAGAAGCTCGACGTCGGGCGCGAGCCGATGCTGCAGACCGTCCGTGGGGCGGGGTACGTGTTGCGGCCGACGACGTGAGCCGATCGGCGAGGGTGATCCGGGCCTCTCCCCACCGTCACGGCCGACCCCGCGCCGGACGGGTGCCGTCGTTGCGGTGGCGGGTCGTGGCGGCCGTCGCGCTGTTGCTCGTGGCGACGAACGTCGTCGTGGGGGCGGTGACCGTCGTCGCGTTCCGGGGGTACCTGGTCGACCGGCTGGACGCGGAACTGTCGACGGCCGCGAACCGGACCGTCGGCGGACGGGACGGCGCGGACGCGCCCACCGGACCGCCGCCCGGGTCGTCGTCCTCGTCGTCGGATCGTCCGGATCCCGACAACGCCTTCATCGGTGCACCCGGGCAGTCCGCCGGCACGGTCGTGGCGATCGTGCGGGACGGCACCGTCGTGCTCGGCGGGTACACCGACAGCGACGGAGGCCAGCACGGGCTGGCGTCGGCGCAACGGAAGACGCTCACCGCGGTCGACATCGGCGCGGACCCCGCGACGATCGACCTCGGACCCCTCGGCGCCTACCGGGTGCAGGCGGTCGGGCACGACGGCGACGTGTTCGTCACGGCCCTGCCGCTCGGCGACCTGAACGCCGCGATCGCGCGCCTGCTGCTCGTGATCGGGATCGTCACGGTGCTCGGCCTGGTGGTCGCCGCCTGGGCACTCGCGCTGCTCGTGCGACGGTCCCTGCGACCGCTCGAGCGCGTCGCGTCCGTGGCCTCGGACGTCACGGCACTCGACCTGGAGCGCGGCGACACGGACATCCCCGTGCGGGTCGCCGACGCCGACCTGACAGCCAACCGCGAGGTCGGCCAGGTCGGCACCGCACTGAACCGCCTGCTCGGCCACGTCGCCCGGGCCCTGACGGTCCGACGCGACGCCGAGGCGGGCATGCGCACCTTCGTCGCCGACGCGTCGCACGAACTCCGCACGCCGATCGCGACCGTGCGCGCCTACGCCGAGCTGACCGCGGGCTCGTCGGACCTCGACGCCATCCACCGGAACGTCGACCGGATCGGGCAGGAGGCCCTCCGGATGGGCGAGCTCGTCGACGAGCTGCTGCTGCTCGCGCGGCTCGACGCCTCGGCCCTCGGCACCGCGCCACCGATCGTGCCCGAGCCCGTCGACCTCACCTCGCTCGTCGTCGAGGCCACGATGGACGCCCGCGCCACCGCGCCGGAGCACCGGTGGACGCTGCAGGTCGTCGACGACCACCCGCTCGTGGTGCCCGGGGACACCGCACGACTGCGCCGCGTGGTGACGAACCTGCTCGCGAACGCGCGGACGCACACACCCGTCGGCACGACCGTGGTGGTGTCGTTGCAGGCGTTGGACGGCGTCGACGAGGGCCACGGGGCCGGTGGCTCCGTGGCGCGCTTCGTCGTGGCGAACGACGGGCCGCCGATCCCCACGGAGACCCTGCCCACCCTGTTCGACCGCTTCACCAGGGGCGAGGCCTCGCGGACGCGTTCGCCGGGGCAGGGGACGAGTGGCCTCGGGCTCGCGATCGTCCGAGCGGTGGTCCTGGCGCACGGCGGCAGCGTCCGGGTCTCGTCGGAGCCGGGGCGGACGGCGTTCACGGTGGACCTGCCTGCCGCTGCCGTCGGCGTGGGCGTGGGCGTGGGCGTGGGCACGGGCACGGGCACGGGCACGGGCACGGGCACGGGGCCGGGCACGGGGTCGCATACTGGTCGGAGAACGTCGGACGAGGAGGCCCCGTGACGAACGCGTACGACAAGCTGCCCGGCCGTCCGGACCCCGCCGACCTGGTGGTCGAGGTCCCGGCGTTCGAGGACGACCGGCCCCAACCCGAGCCCGCACCGCCCGCCGCGGCGCCGGAGCTCGTGGCCGCGACCGAGTTCGCACGGTCATCGCACGCAGCCCCCACGATCCGCCGGACGCAGATGCGGGCGGGCGTGTGGATCGCGGGCGTCCCGATCGCAGCGCTCGTGGTCGTCGCGATCGTGCAGATCCTGCTGCCCCGCTGAACCGCTCGTCAGGCGCTCGGACGCGTGCTCACGCGCCCGCGACACCTCACGCACCACTGGCCGCGTGCGGTGTCGTTGAGCACGAAAGTCGTGCGCGGTCCGGATCGTCAGACGATCGACCAACGTCGAACCCGATCGCGTGCATCCGTGGCGGAGCGCCCGCAGGCTGGGTCTTGTCCGAGCAAGACGACCCGAACGGGTCACCACTGCAGAGATGGGAAACACGATCATGAACTCGTTCAAGCGCAAGTCCGTGAAGCTCCTCGCCGGCACCGCCCTCGGTGGCGCCGTCATCGCCGGGGCGTTCGTCGCAGCCCCTGCGCAGGCCGCCGAGCCCGCGCCCAGCACCTCGTCGTCCGTCGGGGGCAGCGTCAACGTCAACCTCGACCCGGTCGCGATCGTCAACGCGATCAAGGACGCCGTCAACGACCAGAGCGACCGCGGCGGTGCCGTGCAGGCGGCACTCGACGTCGGGTACTGGAACGCCGGCAACCCCGACCGCCTCACCGTCGCGGTGGTCAACAAGAACCAGGACATCACCGTCGAGGGCGACGTCGCCGATGCCCAGTCGATCGACATCAAGGGCGGCAACTACGTCATCTACTGGTTCAAGGGCCCCGGCAAGGTCACCAACAACGGTGACGGCGGCTGGCTGAACTGGGGTGTGTTCGGCAACATCGAGCGCATCGACAACGTCATCCACGTCAACGGCGGCTGACTCCGGCTCCGGCGGACGACGCCCCCTGGGACCCCGGTCTCAGGGGGCGTCGTCGTGCGCTGGCGGTGCTTCGATCCCCAACGGCCGGGTCCCCGCCGCCAGGCCGAGCTGGCGCCGCGACCGGATCCAGCCCCGGACGAAGGCGACCGACACCAGCGCCGTCCGGTTCGGCGCCTTCCACGACTTCATGAGCCGCCCGAGGTGCCAGGCGACGGCCTGCCGGCTGTAGGCGGTCTCCTTGGCGATGGCGTCGTTCGAGAGCCCGCTGGCGGCGAGCGCGAGCATCCGTTCCTCGGTCTCGTCCAGGCCGGGCGCGGACGCCACCAGGTCGATGTCGTCGGTGCCGAGCGGTGCCGCGGCGTCCTCTGACGGACCGCCACGCTGCTGCGCCCAAGCCTCGGCCCAGCAGGAGCCGAGCTCGTGCGCCACGAGCGACGCCCGGCTCATCGCGAGCATCGTCCGCCCCGCGTGGTCGATCGTCGTCGCGTGCTCGCGGGTGGCCGTGTGCATGACGAGCGCGAAGACGCGGATGGCGGGCAGGGCGCCGCGGAGCACGACCGACACGTCGACGTGCGGATCACCGGCACTGGCGGCGGCGACCTCGCGCAGCCGGACGAGGCAGTCGGGGTCGAGCGGCTCACCGTGCTCGACCGCCCGCAGCGCTGCAGGGAGCACGAGCGGGACGATCTGCTCGTAGCGCCGCCGGAGCCAGTCGTGTCCGTCCGGACGGATGCCGTGCAACGGTGGCGCGAGCAGCAGCTCGGTGAACTCGGGGCACCGCTCGTCGAGCGCCAGACCCAGCCGCTCCCCCGGGAGCAGCACGGCCGTCCGTCGTGCGTCGTCGCGCTCGGTCGTCATCGTGCGTCGAACGTATCCGGACAACAGGTGTCGTGTCCGCTGCGTTCACGTGGTGTTCGTTCTTACCCCGGACACAGGGCCCTGCTTCGGCCCCCGTAGCCGGGCTCCCGAGCATGAGCGGCATGACGGAGACCGACCAGCCCCTCGACATCGACATCGTCGTCCCCTGCTACGACGAGCAGGACACACTCGCCGCCCACGTGCGGCGGCTGCACACGTTCTGCCGGACGTCGTTGCACCACTCGTGGCGCATCACGATCGCGGACAACGCCTCGACCGATGACACCGCCCGGATCGCCGACGACCTCGCGGCGATGCTCCCCGGCGTGCACGCGGTCCACCTGCCCGAGAAGGGCCGGGGTCGTGCGCTCAAGGCCGTGTGGGCCGCGTCCCCGGCGACGGTGCTCGTGTACGTCGACGAGGACCTGTCGACGGATCTGGCGGCCCTCGAGCCGCTCGTCGCGCCGCTGCTCTCCGGGCACTCGGACCTGGCGATCGGGACGCGGCTGGCGGATTCGTCGCGGGTGGTGCGGGGCAGCAAGCGCGAGTTCATCTCCCGCTCGTACAACCTGTTGCTCCGGTCCACGATGGGGGTGTCGTTCTCCGACGCGCAGTGCGGCTTCAAGGCCGTCACCAAGCGCGCGGCCGACCACCTGCTGCCGCTCTGCGAGGACGACGCGTGGTTCTTCGACACCGAGATGCTGGTGCTGGCCGAGCACGCCGGACTGCGCATCCACGAGGTCCCGGTGGACTGGGTCGACGACGTCAACTCGTCGGTGCACATCGCGTCGACCGCGACCGCGGACCTGAAGGGCATGTGGCGCGTCTCGCGGGGCATCGCCACGGGTCGGGTTCCCATCGGCGCCGTGTACGAGGCGATCGGCCGCCGCCCCTTCACCCCACCGCACGTCGGGTTCCTCGGGCAGCTGCTGCGGTTCGGGGCGATCGGGGTGCTCTCCACGGTGGCGTTCGCCGTGCTCTACGCGCTGTTCCGGCCGGCGATCGGAGCGCAGACCGCGGACTTCCTGGCCCTGCTGCTGACGGCGATCGGCAACACCGCCCTCAACCGGCGGTTCACGTTCGGCGTGCGGGGCCGCGCCGGAGCCGGGCGACACCACGTGCAGGGGCTGGTGGTCTTCGGCGTCGCCTGGGCGATCACGTCGGGGTCGCTCGTGGTGCTGCACAGCACGACGCCGGGAGCCTCGCACGGCACGGAGATCCTCGTGCTGACGGCCGCGAACCTGTTCGCGACGTGCGTGCGCTTCGTGCTCTTCAAGGCGTGGGTGTTCCGCACCGGCCGCCGTCACCCGGAGCTCGTCGGCCCCGGGACGACCCCCGGGACGACCCCGGCCGCCGACGCGAGCACGGCGGTCACGGAGCCGATCGCGGTGAGCGACCGAACCGGTGAGCGAGCAGCCTGACACCGTGCCGGGTTACCCACCCGGTGCGAGGTTGCACGGCGCCCGCGGCACGCCGCACCGTGCGGCGTCGGCCATCCCGTGCGAGGTTGCACGCTCCGTGCAGCGCTACGAACTCGCACCGAGCGTGCAACCTCGCACCAGCCGAACAGACCCACACGGTGCGACCCCGTCACACGCCCGGACCACCCGTGTTGCACGGTCGGTATACCAAGCCGTAGCATCGCCCTACCGCACCACCACCCCACAGGGCCCGACTGCCACCATCGGTCTGCCCGCGGCGAGCGCTCCATCGATGCAGCCCGCGCCGTCCGCTGCCGGCAACGCCCCACTGGACCCGCACGTGAACCCCACACCCTTCGGTCTCTACGACCCTGCCCGCGAATCGAGCGATTGCGGCGTCGGTTTCATCACCCGTCTCGACGGGACGCCGAGCCACGACGTCATCCGCAAGGGCGACGAAGCGCTGTGCTCCATCCCGCACCGCGGCGGCAAGTCCGCCGAGGGTGTCGGTGACGGCGCGGGCGTCAGCATCGACCTGTCGGTGGAGTTCTTCAGCGCCATCACGGGCGAGCAGCTGCGCGCCGGGCACTTCGGCGTCGCGAACTGCTTCGTGCCGAGTGGCACCGGAGCGGACGGCGCCGACGAGCGCACCCGGGCCCAGCAGACGGTCTCGGACGCCATCGCGGCCGAGGGCTTCGAGCTGCTGCTGGTCCGTGACGTCCCGGTGGACCACTCGGTCGCGCGTCCCGAGGCCGAGCAGTACCAGCTGCCGATCGTGCAGTGGGTCTTCCGTGCGCCGTCCGACTGGGACCGCACCGAGGTCGACGCCGCCGCGAACCGTGCCCTGCTCGCCATCGAGGCCGTGTCCTACGCTCAGGCCGCCGCCGAGCGTGCCGAGCACGCCGCCCTGTACCCGCTGTCACTCAGCGCCCGGACCCAGATCCTGAAGGGCCGGCTGAACTCCGGCGAGGTGATCGGGTACTTCACCGACCTGCGTGACCCCCGGCATTCGGTGCGGACGCTGTACTTCCACACCCGGTTCTCGACGAACACCGAGCCGCACCCGACGATGGCGCAGCCGTTCCGCCTGATGGCGCACAACGGCGAGCTGAACACCGACCGGAAGAACCGGCTGTCGGACGAGGCGCTCGCGCGTGCCCGCACCCGGAGCATCGTGCGTCCGCCCGGGCAGTCGGACTCGAGCCGGCTCGACCAGACCCTGCAGAGCCGTGTGTTCGACGACGGGCTCGAGATCGTCGAGGCCGTCGTCTCGCTCATGCCCCCGGCGTGGGAGAACGACCGCACCCTGACCCCCGACGTCCGGGACATGCTCGAGTACTTCTCGCTGTACGAGGAGAAGAACGACGGCCCCGCGGCCGTGATCTTCAGCGACGGCGACGTCGTCGGTGCCCGGTTGGACCGTCTGGGCCTGCGCCCGCTGCGCACCGTCGAGACGGCCGAGTACCTGATGGTGTCGTCCGAGGCGGGCCAGGTCGAGTTCGCCGCCGACGAGGTCGTGCACCGCGGCCGCATCGAGGCCGGCGGCATGCTCGTCGTCGACCACCGCACCGGATCCCGCATGCGCACCGGCGAGGTGCTGCGCATGCTCGCGGCCCGCCGTGACTACGGCACCCTGCTCGACGCGGCCCGTGTGAACCTGGACGACCTGCCCGCGCCGGCCTACGAGCGCACCAGGAACACCCTGGGCTACGACGGCGACCTGTCGCTCGCGGGCCGGTACGTCGCGTACTCGCTGAACCAGGAGAGCTTCCGGTTCATGCTCGACCCGATGCTGCAGAACGGGTCGGAGCGCATCTCGGCGATGGGCTACGGCAACGCGATCAACGCCCTGAGCGACACCGAGGGCGGCATGGCGAAGTACTTCTCGCAGCGCTTCGCCCAGGTGACGAACCCGCCGCTCGACTCGATCCGCGAAGCCGACGGCATGTCGATGCGCGTCGCACTCGGCGCCAAGCCGGACGGCACCGGCACAACGGGCCGGCAGCTCGTCGTGCAGTCGCCGATCCTGGGGCACCTGGACATGGTGCGGCTGCGTGACCAGGACATCGTGCCGCTCGAGCGCTTCGACATGCTCTACGTGCCGGTGCCCGCCGACGAGCAGGCGAACGCCGACGCGATGCGCGGCGCACTGGACGCCCTGTGCGACGCGATCGAGGCGTTCGCGTCGCGTGGTGGTGGGATCGCGGTCGTGACCGACCGCGAGGTGTCGTCGACCCATGCGCCCCTCCCCGTGATCCTGGCCGTGGCGGCCGTCAACCAGCGACTCATCGAGACCGGTCTGCGCCTGCGGGTGTCCGTCGTCGCGGAGAGCGGTCAGCTGCCATCGTCACACCACGTCGCGACCGCGCTCGGCTTCGGTGCCGCCGCTGTGTACAGCTTGAGCGCACGGCTGCGTGCGGAGGAGAAGTACCCCGCCGCGCCCGCACCCGCCGGTGAGCTGACCGCGACCGACCTGGCACTCAAGCAGTTCCGCAAGGCCGCCGAGAAGGCCCTGGCGAAGACCATGGGCCGCGTCGGCCTGTGCACCGCCGAGAGCTACATCGGCGGCGAGTTCTTCGAGCCGAACTACCTCGACACCGGCGACGACGTGCTCGCACGGGTCTTCCCGCACATGCAGGCCCCGGTCGGCGGCGTCGGCTTCGTGCGCATCGCCCAGGCGGCGACGGACTGGCACGAGCGTGCCCGTTCGGTGGCGTCCGAGGGTCAGGTCCCGCTCCTCGGCCTGTTCAAGGAACGCTCCGACGGCGCCGGCCACTCGTTCGGCGTCGCGAGCGTCCGCGGGTTCGGCGGCATGACCGAGGAGCGCCCGGCCTTCGAGCGCTCCGGCGACTCGGACGCGCTGCGGCTGCTCACGCTCCGCCAGCTCGACGACTCGTTCGGCATCACCGACGCCGCGTACCGGAACACCGGGTACGACCGCCTCAGCGAGGCCGAGATCGACGCGCACCGCATCACGCCGGGCTACGTCACGTTCCTGCAGACCACGCACGACGAGCGGTCCCGCCGCCCCGCCGCGCTCCGCGACGTGCTCGCCCTGCCCGCGGACGTCACGGGCATCGACACGGCCGAGGACTTCGCGCGCGAGCTCGGTCGTTTCTCGACGAGCGGCAACGCCAGCGTCACCGTGCGCGGGCTCTCCGGCTCGCGTCCGTCGGACGACCAGGACCTGCCTGGAGGAACGGAGCGGTTCCGCCTGGAGCTCACGTCGACGGGGACCACGGGTGCACTGCGCCACACAGCCCTGGCAGACGGCCTCGCGTTGCTCCACCCGGGGCAGATCGACGTCGACGCCGTCGACGACACCCAGGTGACGCTCCGCGCCACCGGTGCGGCCGTCGCGCTGCTCGCGCTGCTGCAGAGCGCCCCGGCGAGCGTCGAGCTCGACGAGGTGCAGCCGGCCCACGAGATCACCCGGACCCTGGCGTCCGGCGCGATGAGCCACGGCGCGCTCGTCGCCACCGCCCACGAGGCCGTCGCGCACGGCACGAACATGGTCGGCGGCATGTCGAACAGCGGTGAGGGCGGCGAGCACCACTCCCGCTACGGCACCATCCGCGGCTCGCGCATCAAGCAGTTCGCCTCGGGCCGGTTCGGCATCTGGGCCGGCTACCTCGCCGACCCCATGCTCGAGGAGCTCGAGATCAAGATCGGCCAGGGTGCGAAGCCCGGCGAGGGTGGCCAGCTGCCCGCACCCAAGGTCACGGTGGACATCGCCGCGGCCCGTGGGGGCACGCCCGGCGTCGAGCTGATCTCGCCGCCGCCGCACCACGACACGTACTCGATCGAGGACCTCGCGCAGCTCATCCACGACTGCAAGGCCGCCCGCGTCCGGGTGATCGTGAAGCTCGTCTCGTCCGAGGGCATCGGCACCATCGCGGTCGGTGTCGCGAAGGCCGGCGCCGACGTGATCAACGTCGCGGGCAACACCGGCGGCACCGGGGCCGCGGCCGTCACGAGCCTGAAGTACGCCGGCCGCTCCGCGGAGATCGGCGTGGCCGAGGTGCACCAGGCCCTGGTCGCGAACGGCCTGCGCCAGAAGGTCACGCTCCGCTGCTCGGGTGCGCACCAGACCGGCAGCGACGTCGTCACCAGCGCCCTGCTCGGCGGTGACAGCTTCGAGTTCGGCACGACCGCGCTCATGATGCTCGGCTGCGTGATGGCGAAGAACTGCAACGTGAAGTGCCCGGCGGGCCTGACCACGAACGCCGAGGCGTTCGAGGGCGACCCCCGCGCGCTCGCGCAGTACCTGCTCAACATCGCCCACGACGTGCGGCAGATCCTGGCCCGGCTCGGCCTGCGCTCCCTGCGCGAGGCCCGCGGCCGGACCGACCTGCTGCAGCTCCTCGACCACCCGGCGAGCGTGGGCCGGCTCGACGCCCGCGCCCTGCTCGCCCAGGTGCCCGAGAAGGTCGTCACCGACCCGGAGTACCTGGAGAAGGACTTCCACACCGACGACGCCCTGTTCGAGCGCGTCCGCACCGCCCTCATCGACCACGCGCAGGAGCACGTGCTCGTGCACGGCGTCCTGCTCGGCAACAGCGACAAGTCGGTCGGCGGCCAGCTCGGCATCGACCTCGAGCGCCTGCTCAACCACGAGCTCCGCGCCGAGGACGTACAGGGCCTGCCCGCCGTGACGACGGACGACCGCGGACGCCGCCGGCTGGTGGACGGCGCGGTCACGATCCGCACGCAGGGATCAGCCGGGCAGTCCTACGGCGTCTTCAACAACGACGGCGTCGTGCTCGAGCACACCGGCACCGCGAACGACGGCGTCGGCAAGAGCCAGAGCGGCGGACGGATCATCGTCCGTGCCCCCGGTGGCGGCAGTGCCGAACAGGGCGGCAACGTGCTGGTCGGCAACTTCGCGCTCTTCGGGGCCACCGGCGGCCGCACCTTCGTCGAGGGCGAGGCCGGCGACCGGTTCGCCGTCCGCAACTCCGGCGCGACCGCCGTCGTCGAGGGCCTCGGCGACTTCGGCTGCGAGTACATGACCGGCGGTGCCGTGTTCAACCTCGGCGCGTTCGGCAAGGGCCTCGGCAACGGCATGTCCGGCGGGTTCCTGTACCAGTACGACCCGTCCGGCCAGGTCGCCGAGCGTGCCAGCACCGACTCGCTCCTGGTGTTCCCCGTCACCGACACCGGGCGCGGTGCGTTCCACGAGGCCGCCGCCCGCCTGCTGCTCGAGTGGCACCTCGAGGCGACCGGTTCGGCCCTGGCCGAGCGGCTGCTCGCCGAGTGGGACACCGCGCGCGCGCACGTGTTCGTCGGCATGCCCCGCGCCCTGCTGCTCACGCAGGACGCCGGCGAGATCCTGGCGGCGGCGACCCGGCCGGAGCTCCTCGACGAGCTCGCGACCTCGATCGCCACCGACAAGCTCCGCGCGTTCAAGCTCGACTACCGCGACCAGCGCACGGTGCTCGACGGCCGTGCCCCGGCGCTCGGCGACCAGGGCGAGGACATGTTCTCGCTGCTGTCGTCGTACACCGTGCTCGGGGTCGCCCAGGACGTCGCCCTCGAGCGCGTCCCCGGCGCGTTCGTTGCCGCCGACCCGCGGGTCGCCGAGGCCGTCAAGAACCTCGTGCTCACCGAGGACTTCTCCGTCAAGCAGCGCGTCGTGAAGTACCTGCGCGGCACGCTCGACCGGTTCGCCGACGACCAGCTCGCGACCCTGATCGCGATCAAGCGGCTCGACGACTACAAGCGCGCGCTCACCCAGCGGAACAACCGCAGCATGGACGCGCCGGGCACCGCGGGGTGGATCATGCACCAGAACGCCCAGAACGACGGCCGCGTCCGCGAGGCACGCTTCGACGAGCTGCTCGCGACCGCGGCGCTCGAGGACATCGCGCGCCGTGCACCGCAGGCGCCGACCGAGGCGGTGACCGCTTGAGCCTGCTCCCCCCGACCGGGTCGCTGATCCCCGTCGACGCACCGTTCTCCGCCGCCCAGGAGTCCTGGCTCGCCGGGTTCATCGCGGGCATCGCCGCCGCCGGCAAGAAGGTCGCGGCCAGCGCGCCCACGACGACGATCGACGTGCTCTTCGGCACCCAGACCGGCAACGCCGAGTTCCTGGCCGACGAGCTCGTCGCCGGCGCAAGGGCCCGCGGGCTCGGTGGCCGTTCCAGCGCGCTCGACGCCGTCACGCCCGAGCAGCTCGCCGAGATGTCGCACGTGCTCGTCGTCACCTCGACCTACGGCGAGGGCGAGATGCCCGACAACGCCGGCCTGTTCTGGGACGCGATCCAGGCCAGCACGGTGCCGCGGCTCGAGGGGCTGCAGTACGCCGTCCTCGGGCTCGGTGACACGAGCTACGACGAGTTCTGCCAGGCCGGCAAGCTCCTCGACACCCGCTTCGAGCAGCTCGGCGCGACGCGGGTCCACGACCGCGTGGACTGCGACGTCGACTTCGAGGACGCGGCCGCACTGTGGACCGCTGCGGTCCTCGACCGCCTGGCCGCCGAGACCGGCGCGACGGCTGCACCCGACGCTGCCACTGGCGGTGGCACCGGCGACGGTGCAGCCGCGACCGGCGGGGCGGGCGCGAGCCGTGCCTCCCGGCCGGGGTCGCAGTGGAACAAGCGCAACCCGTACCCGTCGCGCCTGGTCGAGAACCGGCTGCTCTCCTCGCCGCGCAGCGCGAAGGAGATCCGGCACTACGAGTTCGACCTCGGCGACTCGGGGATCGAGTACGCGGCCGGTGACGCCCTGGCGGTGGTGCCGGTGAACGACGAGGTCTTCGTGGCGGACCTGCTCGAGCAGGTCGGCGCGAACGGCGGCGAGGCGTTCGACGGCCGGCCGATCAGCGAGGTCCTGCGGACCGACCGCGAGATCCGGACGCCCTCGAAGGACCTCATCGCTGACCTGGTGCAGCGCGCGCCGTCGAGCGAGCTCGCAGCCGTCGTGGCGCACGGCGACAAGCACGAGCTGGACCGCTGGCTGTGGGGACGTGACGTCCTCGACCTGCTCCGCGACGCCGGGTCGGCTGCCCCCGGACTCGACGAGCTGCTGCCGAACCTCCGGCCGCTGCAGGCGCGCCAGTACTCGATCTCGTCGAGCCCGCTGGCGCACCCGGATCGCATCCACCTGACCATCGCGTCGGTGCGCTACGGCGACCCGCACCGGATGTACGCCGGCGTCGCGTCGACGTTCCTGGCCGACCGGGTCGACCCGGACGGCACCGTCGACGTGTACCTGCAGCCGAACGCGTCGTTCGGGGTACCGGCGGACGAGTCGGCGCCGATGATCATGATCGGACCGGGCACCGGGGTCGCGCCGTTCCGCGGGTTCCTGCACGAGCGTGCGGTGTCCGGTGCGACCGGGCGCAACTGGCTGTTCTTCGGCGACCAGCACCGGGACACCGACTTCGTGTACCAGGACGAGCTCGCCGAGCTGCAGGAACAGGGCGTGCTGGACCGCCTCGACCTGGCGTTCTCGCGCGACCAGGCCGAGAAGGTCTACGTGCAGACCCGGATGCTCGAACGGTCGGCGGAGCTGTTCGCCTGGCTCGAGGACGGCGGCCACGTGTACGTGTGCGGCGACGCCTCACGCATGGCGAAGGACGTCGAGGCCGCGCTGCTGCAGGTCATCCGCACCGGCCGCGGGCGCGACGAGGACGACGCGCAGGCGTACCTGGCCGACATGCGTCGCGCGAAGCGGTACGTGCGCGACGTCTACTGAGGCGAGCGGAGAGACCGCCCCGGCCACGGAACCCGAATCCGATGGCCGGGGCGATCCCGGAGGAGCGCCGGTCGGTCGAGACCGATCGGCGAGCCCAGCACCGTGACGCGGCGGTCCCGGCGCACGGCGCCGGTCGCATGAGCGGCGAATCCCCTGATCCGGGACTCACCTCGCTCGCTCGCCCAGAGCACCGATGGTTGGTCGGTGCCGGACTCGCAGTGCGTCACGGTCAATTCGGGTCCCCCTCCTGCCGCGGGACAGGTCAACACCGGATCCCTGGATTCCGGTGCGGGGGACGACTCTGTACCGCGGTACAGAAAGCGTACGGGTCGGACGGACTGACCGGAACCCGTTGACCCAGATCAGCGTGTTGTGGTACCGCTCGGAGTGCTCGAGGCGTCGTCCGCGTCCCCGGGTGCGACGGCACGTGACCACGCCGAGTCGTCGGCCGTGCTGGTGTCCGTCGGCTCCGGTGTCAGCACGAGCCCGGACCCCGACGTGGCCGATGCGTAGAGGTCCTCGAGCCAGCTGCGGTTGATCGACGGCACCCGGCTCCCCGTGAACTTGAAGTGCAGGCTGACGCTCGGATGCAACCAGATCGTGCTGCGACCGTTGCCGTGGATGACGTCGTCCTTCCACGAGAACGCGAAACGGTGGTCGCGCCGGAGCATGTTGACGATGACGATCTGCAGGTGTGTGAGCGCGCGGTCGTCGATCCGCAGGTCGAGCGGTTGCCCGCCGTAGATGAGCTGACCCATGGCTCCTTCTACTCCTGTGCCGCGGTGTGCGCGAGGTTCGACGCCCAGGTCGTGATCGTCCGGTCGAACCAGACGGCGTCGACGTTGCGCTCCCACGCGTGTTCGGCCGGTTCGCTGACCGCCAGCGTCACCGTGCCCGGGTGTGCCTCGGCGAACTCCTGGCTGGCCGAGAACGGCACCGTCGTGTCGCCGGCGGAGTGGATGAGCAGGGTCGGTGGCAACGCCCGGGGTGCGCGCAACCAGGAGAGGGCCCGGACGTCGACGGCTTCCCGCAGCCCGACCAGCCGGCAGATGACCGGGGTCGCCATCGCACCGAGGGCGGCCGAGACGACGATGCCGGGGAGACCAGCACGGCGGGCCTGTGACCGGACCGCCACCGACCAGTCCAGCGCGGGGGCGACGAGCACGATCCCGGCCAGGCGGTCGCGGTGCGCCGAGCGGGCGAGGAGCTCGTGCGTGATCGTCGCCCCCATCGACCAGCCGACCAGGACGAGCTGTTCGGCGCCGTTCGCGACGGCGTGGTCGAGCGCCGCTTCGACGTCCGCCCACTCGCGGGCACCGAGGTGCGAGGCCCGGCCTTCCCACGGGGCCTCGCCGTCGCCACGGAACGACGGGACGATCGACGTCCAGCCGAGCTCGAGCGCCGCGGGGACGGTCCGGAGCGCGGTGACCCGGGTCGTCCGGATCCCGTGGACGTGGACCGCCCAGGTCCGGGCGGCATCGCGGTCGGCAACGCCGTCGGCGGTGCCGTCCGTTCCCGCACGGCCGTCGGCCGCGCCGTCGGGGCCCGGCCGCACCACCCACGCCGGTGCCGGCCCCACCGGCGTCGGAAGCGACACCTCGGACCAGTCGACCTCCATCGCCGCCGGGTCCGGGTGCACGTGCCCACTCCACCGCACCCGCGACGACACCGCGCCGGTCGTCCGCACCACGGCCCGCCGCACCGACCCGGCGGCTTCGTCGATCTCGAGCACCGGCCCGACGGTGGTGTGGCCCGGGCCGTCGTGCCACAGGCCGTACTCCCCCGGGCGCACGGTGTCGTCGGTGATCGGCAGCCGGACGGAGTCGGCGTCGGACCCGAGCACGGGGGTCCAGCGGTCGCCCCCGGGCAGCACGATCCGTCCGACGACCTTCCGCACCACGAGCAGGACGAGCAGCGCCGCCACCGCCAGCACCACGAGCGCACCGAGCACCCACCACACGATCGTCACGCCGTCATCCTCCGAGGCTCCGGGTCAGGGTCCGTTCCGCCGCCCGCACCTGGGCGAGCTCGGCATCGTCAAGGGTCCGTCCCTGCACCTCGGCGTCGCGGATCGCGATGACCAGGTCGTAAGTCCGGGCCTGCGGGTCGCCCGGCCGCTCGACCGCGCGCACCTCGTGCCGGCGCACGATGCGGCGCAGGTGGCGGTGGTGCCCGCGGTGCCGCAGGTCACGCCCCCACCGCCGGAACGTCAACGAGGCCATCGCGACGACGATCAACACGATGCCCAGGTAGAACGGCGGGTCGAAGGCCAGACGCAGTCCGTCACGGACCCCGGCTGGGAACACCCCGAAGTGGTCCGCCGTCAGCGAGGCGACCTCGTCGACGCTCGCCAGGACCACCAGGGCCAGCCCGACGCGGAACACCACGAGCGCCACCGGGTTCTGCAGCACGCCACGCCGCAGGGTCGTCGCGGCGATCAGCCCCACGCTCACCATGTAGACGGTCGCGTAGAACCACATCGGCGTCTGTGCGATCCCGTGCACGATGAAGTCGAAGTCGGTACCGCCGCGCTCCTCGACCAGCAGGAACGGCACGGTGAACGCCACGACCACGACGAGCAGCGCCACCGGCTTCGCCAGCATCGGGCGTTCCGGCAGGTCGTCGGTGCTCGCCCGCAGCATCAGCCAGAACGCCACGGTCGCGCAGACGTTCTGCACCAGGTTGATCAGGTTCGAGCCGCCCAGTGCGCCGTCGAGCACGGTCTGCGGCACGACGCTGCCCAGGGTCAGGAGCCCGAGTGCGCCGACACCCGTGGCACCCCAGGCCGCCCGGCCGCGCGGGTTCCGCAGCACGTACGGCGTGCGGGCGAGGAAGATCAGCGCCGCGAACCAGAAGGCTGCGGCGTGCAGTGCTGCCATCAGCCGTAGGCCCGCTCGTCCGCGCCCGTGGCACCGGCGAGCAGGACGGTCGCGAGTTCGTACGCGAACCGCTCGGCGAAGTGCTCGTCGTCGTCCGAGATGCTCACGAGCCCCGAGTCGGCGTCGAGCGCACGACGGCACACGTGGCCCCCGGCGGCGAACTCGGCGACGGACGACGCGGTCGGCGTGCCGACGTCGCCGTGCACCAGGTGCCCGAGCTCGTGCAGCACGCAGTGCATGCGGTAGAGCGGCGACGCCCCGGCGGGCACGAGCACCAGGTTCTCGTGCTCGAACTGCGACACGAGCGCCGTGAGCGGCCCCCAGCTCGGACCGTCGACGTCGACGACGCGAGTGGGTTTGCCGACCATCGTGCCGACGCCGGTGACGACGTCGGACAGGTGCGGTGCGCGGGGCAGGGTGGCGACGAGGGCACGGACGGCGCCGGACGCGCCCAGCTGCTCCGCCATCGACCCTCCGATCTCCGCGGCAAGACTACCGGCACCTCGCCCTCGTGCACGAGACCGCCGGCGTGACCGGTGGACGGACTGGAGGCCCGTGGCGGCGCCGCCACGGGCCTCCAGTCCGGTCCGCGGAAGCGACAGGTGCCGGCACGTGCGCCGGGTCCGCGGGGCGGGAGCAGCCCGGCGACGCCGGCTACGCCGGCTACGCCTGCTGCGTCGTCGCCTCGTAGTGGCGCGCGCCACCGCGCACACCCGCGAACCGGAACGGCGCGGTCGTGACGCGCGGACGCTCGACGTCCTCGCTGGTGGCGGCGCCGGCTGCGTGCAGCTCGCGGTACGCGTCGACCGTCAGCGGGACGCGTGCGCCGAGCAGCGCGCGCACCCGACCGACCCGGCGGTGCTCGCGGTAGTCGGGCCGGACGACACCGGTGATGAGCTCGCCGACGCTGCCCGAGCCGTAGCTGAACAGGGCGATGCGCTCCCCCGCCAGGTGCTCGTCGAGGTCGAGCAGTGCGGCGAGCCCGATCCAGAGCGACGCCGTGTACGTGTTGCCGGTCTGCTTGTTGTACGTGAACCCGACGAACAGCTCCGACTCGTCGAACGGCACGCCCACGTGCTGCGTGAGCTTCCGGTGCGCCTTGAGCGCCATCTTCGTGAACGGCTGGTGGTGGACGAAGCGCACGATGTCCTCGTACGCCGGCCCGCCCTGCTCGGCGAGGTCGTCCCACGCGCCGACGAACGCGTCGACGTAGGCGCTGACGGACAGCCGTCCGTCGACCAGCGCGGTGGAGCGGTCGTTCGGCCGCCAGAAGTCGTCGACGTCGGCGGTGTAGACGCCGGCGGCCGGCTCGATCTCGATCAGGTCGGGGTCGGCGGACACCAGGATCGCGGCGGCACCGGCACCCTGGGTCGGCTCGGCGGCGGTGTCGACGTCGTAGCGCGCGACGTCGGCGGCGATGACGAGCACCCGCTCGTGCGGGGCGCGGGCGACGATGCCGAGCGCGAGCTGCACCGCGGCCATCCCGCCGTAGCAGGCCTGCTTCAGCTCGACCACGCGGACGGCCTTCGGCAACCCGAGCAGACCGTGCACGTAGACGCCGGCGGCCTTGGACTGGTCGACGCCGGACTCGGTGGCGAACAGCACCGTGCGGATGCCGTCGACGCCGTGCCGGTCGATGAGCTCCTTGGCGGCCGCGGCGCCCATCGTGACGATGTCCTCGTCGGGCGCGGGCACGCTGAAGGCGTCCTGCCCGATGCCGACGTGGTACTTCGCCGGGTCGACGCCGAGCCGCTCGGCCAGGTCGTCGAGCTCGAGCACGTGGTGCCCGGTCGCGATCGCGATGTCGTGGATGCCGACGCCGCTCATGCTGCACCGCCTGCGGGCTTCGTGCCACGGCGTTCCATGGCGACGTGGGCGGCCATCAGCTCGCCCGGGTTGGTCTGCGCGGCGAGGAGCGAGAGCTCCCCGCACAGCACCGTGGCGGCGCAGAGACCGGCGAGGCGGCGGGCGTTCGCCCCCGGCTCGCGGTCGTCGCGGCAGCCGAGGCGCACCAGGGCGTCCTCGACGACGGGCAGGTCGCCGCCCTTGCCGTTGCCGACCGTGCCGACGATCAGGTGCGGCAGCGAGGTCGCGAAGTACAGGTCGCCGTCGCGGTCCTCGGCGCTCGTGATGCCCTGCGAGCCCTCGACGATGTTGGCGGCGTCCTGGCCCGTGGCCAGGTAGAAGCCGAGCAGCATGTTGGCGTAGTGCGCGTTCGCCGAGCGGATGGCGCCGGCGATCGTCGACCCGATCAGGTTCTTCGCGATGTTGAGCTCGACGATGCGTGCGGTGCTCGACCGCAGGCGCTTCTCGACGACCTCGCCCGGGATCACGATCTCGGCGATGGTGTTGCGGCCGCGGCCGCGGATGCCGTTCACCGCGGTGGCCTTCTTGTCGGTGCAGAAGTTGCCCGACACCGACACGTACCGCAGGCCCGGCTGCCAGTCCAGGATCGCCGGCAGCAGCTTGTCCGCGGCCTGGGTGACCATGTTGTGGCCGGAGGCGTCGCCCGTGGTGAACGCGAAGCGCAGGAACAGCAGGTCCCCGACGATCTCCGGGTGCACCTCGATGAGCTTGGCGAACCGGCTCTGGCCGGCGACGATCGCGGCGAGCTCGTCCTGGCGCGCCAGGATCTGCCCGGCGGCGACGTGGGCGGCGGCGGCGCTGTCGGCACGGACCACGACGGATCGGGTCATCCGCTCGTCGACGACGGTCGCGACGATGCCGTCCTCGACCATGCGCGAGATGCGGGCACCGCGGCCGACGGACGGCCAGAGCGGCGACTCGTAGGTGGCAAGGGGGACCTCGTGCTCCCCCTGCACGGCGTTGCCGCTGACGCGGATCGGGCCGACCCACTTGGTGGGGATCGGTGTGAGCAGGTCACTCATCGAGGGCTCCTTCTGGTGCTCGCACCGCGACGCTGAGGTGTCTGATGTCGTGCGCCTCCCAGGCGCGGTGGATGCCGGCGGGGTCGGTGTCCGCCGGGACGAGCGCGATGCCGCAGTCGCCGCCGCCGGCACCGGACGGCTTCGCCGCCCCGCCAGCCGCCTCGACGACGTCGCACAGGGTCGCGAGCCGCTCGGTCTCGATCTGCGACCCGACCGAGTCACCGAGACGCTGCATGAGCACGCGTGCACGCTTGAGGGCATCGAGCGTGCGCTCGGCGTCGCCGGTCTGGAGGCCCGTGGTCAGGTCGTCGACACAGCTGCGGCTCTCGTCGAGGAACGCCTGGTACCCGCCGTTGCGGTGCCGACGCACCACGTCGACGAGCTTCGTGGTGGACGCGGGCGAGCCGGTCCAGCCGACGAGCAGCTGCAGGTTCTCGGGGGCGGGGAGCCGCTGGACGTCGAAGCCCTGCCACGCGTCCGCGTCGGCCAGGATCGCGGACACCGCGTGGTCCCCGAGCATGGCGGCGAGCCGCTCGCGGTCCGGGGCGCTGTAGCGCAGCCACCCGCCGAACGTGCTCGCGGCGAGGTCACCGCCCGAGGCCCGGGGGTTGACCCGGATCGTCGCGAGCAGGGCGACCTGGAAGCGCTGGCGCTGCGTCAGACCGATGCCGTAGAAGCGGTCGAGGGCACCGACGGTCGCGACGGTCACCGCGGCCGAGGACCCGAGTCCGAACTTCCGGCCGCTGGCGTCGTCGAGCTGGCTCTCGATGCGCAGGTCGTGGAACCGCGGGGCGATGCCGCGCTCGGCGCGGAGCTTCTCGACCAGGTCGATCGTGGCCATCACGTAGTCGTAGGGGTGGTGCTCACGGTCGAGCGCCAGGCCGTCCTCGGCACGGGTCCACGTGAGCGGCAGGTGCCCGTACTCCTCGGAGTGCACACTGCCCGCGCCGTGGCCCTCGCGCACCTTCGCCGTGATGGCGCGGTCGAGGGCGATCAGGACGGACGGCTGGCCCGGCTCGACGACGGCGTACTCGCCGGCGACGAACAGCTTGCCGTGTGCACGGAACTCGATCACTGCGCGGACTCCTTCTGGTCGGGATTGCTCCCGGTCTCTTCGGAGCGGAGCACCCGCGCGGCAGGTCCGGTGCCGGACTCGATGACGTCACCCAGCGACGCGAGCGCCCCGGCGACGGCCGACCGGTCCTGCGGCTTCGTGAGCACGACGACGTTCGGGCCGGCGTCGGCCGTGGCGTAGGCCTCGACCCCGCCGGCACGCAGCTCGGCGACGGCGTCGAACACGGCGACGCTGCGGGCGTTGAGGTAGCGGATCGGCGGGAACGCGCCCTCGATCGTGGCGTGCATCCGGAGCGCGTTGCTCTCGGTGATCTCGCCGATGCGGGTGAAGTCGCCGGCGGCACAGGCCGTGAGCATGTCACCGACGGTCTCGGTGGTCGAGGTGACCCAGGCGGGGTAGAAGGGCGACGTGGCGATGGTGCGACGCATGGCCTCGCGCGACCCGATCGGCTTCGGGCCGGCGTCGATCGTGACGACGACCATGGCCATCGGCGGAGCGGGGATCGGCTCGGCGAAGGAGCCCTGGTCGTCGCCGGCGTGCCAGACGGCGACACCGCCGGGGATCGAGCGCGTGGCCGAACCCGAACCACGACGGGCCAGACGCGACAGGTCGCGCGGCGACAGGTCGAGGCCGTACGCCGCGGCGGCCGCGGTGGCCAGCGCTGCGAAGCCGGAGGCGCTCGAGGCCAGCCCGGCACCGGTCGGCACGGTGTTCTCGGAGACGACTGACGCGCGGGCGTCGCTGCCGGCGAGCTCCCGCACCAGGTCGAGGAACTGCTGCACGCGCACCAGCGCCCCGTCGTCGACGACGTGACCGTTCAGCGTGAACGTGTCTCCCCGTGCGCCCAGCGCCTCCCGTCCGCCGTCCACCGTGACGGTGGTCGTCGTCGGGAACACGTCGAGCCCCATCGAGACGCTGCCCGTGGCGGGCAGCGCGAGCTGCGCGTCTGCCTTCCCCCAGTACTTGACGAGGGCGATGTTGGGGTGCGCGACGGCGGTGGCTGTCAGCAAGCGCGGGCTCCGATCGTGGTGGTCCAGGTGGCTGCGGCCCCTGCAGCGCGGAGTGCGGCCGCGATGCGGTCCGCGTGGTCGTCGTCCGCGGCGAGCGCGAGGACGCACCCGCCCCGCCCGCCGCCGGTGAGCTTCGCGCCGAGGGCGTCCGCAGCGCGTGCGGCGTCGACGAGCCGGTCCAGGTCGTCACTCGACACGTCGAGTGTGCTGAGCAGGTCGTGCGCGGCGTCCATGGTGACACCCAGAGCCTGGGCATCGCCGTCCTCGAGTGTCCCCCGTGCCCGCCGGGCGAGCGCGCCGATCCGGTCGATCACGGCGCCGACACCGGCCGGGTCCTGGTCGTGGCGTGCTCGGACCGCGGACACGGCTTCCCTGGTGTGCCCGGGGACGCCGGTGTCTGCGACGACGAAGGTGAACCGGGCGCCGAGCGCGACGGGTTCGATGTGCCCGGCCTCGAACCAGACCGGCGCGGACGCGACGACGCCCCGGGCGTCGAGGCCCGACGGACGCCCGTGGGCGACGCGCTCGCACTCCTGGATGAGTTCGTGGTGGGTCTCGACGTCGAGTGTCTCGCCCAGCGCGTCGGCGACGGCGGCGGTCACGGCCGCGGCGACCGCCGCGCTCGAGCCCATGCCGCGGGCGGTCGGGACCTCGCTGTCGACCCGGACGTGGAAGTGCCGGTCGGTGACCCCGAAGTGCCGCAGGGTCGCGGTGACCGCGGTGACGGTCGGCATCACGGCAGCGGGGGCCAGGTCGAGGGGGCCGGTGTGCACGGTGGACTGCAGGCTGTGACCGGGCTGCTCGGCGTCGGCGGCGACCGGGGTGACCGTCGCCACGACCCGCGCGTCGAGCACCGGCAGGACGAGAGCGGGTGCGCCGTACACCACGGCGTGCTCACCGATCAGGATCGTCTTGCCGTGGGACGACGCCGATCCGTTGCCGGGGGTCGTGGTGTTGTCGAGGTCGCAGCTGGTCATCGTGGGTCACGTCAGCCTAACCGCACGGGCCGTCGGCGTGTTCGTCAGCTGGGCATCCGCTGCATCGAGTTGTGCACAACTGGGTTGCGTGACAGTGTGGACACATGCCCGTGACCGACGAGATGGTGTGCTTCTCCCTCTACGCGGCGTCCCGCGCCACCACGCAGGCGTACCGCACGATGCTCGAACCCTGGGGCCTGACGTACCCGCAGTACCTGGTGCTCGTCACCCTGTGGGTCGAGGGCGACCAGACCGTCTCGAGCCTCGGGGAACACCTGCAGCTCGACTCCGGCACCCTCTCGCCGCTGCTCCGCCGCATGGAGCAGAGCGACCTGGTCCGTCGCGAGCGCCGCAGCACCGACGAGCGCGTCGTCACCGTCACCGTCGGTGAGCGCGGCCGCGAACTGCGGTCCGAGCTGAGCGGCATCCCCGCACGCATCGCTGCCGGGATGGGCCTGGCCGACGAACGTGCCGCTGCCGAGCTCATCGCGACGCTGCACCGGCTGACCGAGACGATGCACACGGCGGCCGATCCCGAGCGAGACGCCGCTGACGCCGACGGCGGCGCCGTTTCGCGCTGAGCGACACCTCACTGCCACGTGTGCCCGTGAACTGTCACTGAGCGCGAGAGCACGCCGCACACCCCGAACTGCACGATCCGCCCCACAAGGAAGGAACCCCATGGAAGCCCTCTACACCGCCGAGGCCCTGGCCACCGGCGAAGGCCGCAACGGCCACGTCGCCACGAGCGACGGCACGGTCGAGTTCGACCTCGCCATCCCGAAGGAGATGGGTGGCTCCGGCAACGGCGCGAACCCCGAGCAGCTCTTCGCAGCCGGCTACGCCGCCTGCTTCCACTCCGCACTGCAGGGCGTCGCCCGCAGCCAGAAGGTGAAGATCACCGACTCGTCCGTCGGCGGTCGCGTGCAGATCGGCCCGAACGGCAACGGTGGCTACCAGCTCGCCGTCATGCTCGAGGTCGTCATCCCCGGCCTGGAGCACGACCAGGCCCAGGCACTCGCCGACGCAGCCCACCAGGTCTGCCCCTACTCGAACGCGACCCGCGGCAACATCGACGTCACCATCGTCGTCTCGGAGGACTGACCCATGAGCACCACCACTCCCACCACCATGCGCGCCGTCGTCCACGAGACGTTCGCCGAGCCCGCCGACGTCCTCGAGGTGCAGGAGCGCCCCGTCCCGACGCCCGCCGCCGGCGAGGTCCTCGTCCGCACGGTCCTCTCCCCCATCCACAACCACGACCTGTGGACCGTCCGCGGCACCTACGGCTTCAAGCCGGAGCTGCCCGCCGCCTCGGGCACCGAGGCACTCGGCGTCGTCGAGGCGCTCGGCGAGGGCGTCACGAACCTGCAGGTCGGCCAGCGCGTCGCCGGTGGTGCCTTCGGCGTCTGGGCCGAGTACTACACCGCGAACGCCGCAGGCCTCGTGCCGGTGCCGGACGCGATGACCGACGAGGCCGCCGCGCAGCTCGTCTCGATGCCGTTCAGCGCCATCAGCCTGCTGCACTCGCTCGACCTGCACGAGGGCGACTGGATCATCCAGAACGCCGCCAACGGTGCGGTCGGTCGCATGGTCGCCCAGCTCGGTGCCGCACGCGGCATCAACGTCATCGGACTCGTCCGTCGCGCCGCCGGTGTCGACGAGCTCCGTGAGCAGGGCATCGAGCGCATCGTCGCCACCGACGCCGACGACTGGCAGGACCAGGTCGCCGCGATCACCGGCGGCGCCCCGATCATCGCCGGTGTCGAGTCCGTCGGTGGCAAGGCCGCCGGCGACATCGCCTCAGTGCTGGGCGAGAACGCCACCCTCGTCGTCTTCGGCGCGATGGCGTCGCCGACGCTCGAGATCCCGTCGGGCAAGGTCATCTTCGGCCAGCTCACCGTGAAGGGCTTCTGGGGTTCCGTCGTCAGCAAGACGATGCCCGCCGAGACGAAGGGCCAGCTCTTCGGTGAGCTCATCACCCGCGTGCTCGACGGCTCGCTGACGCTCCCCGTCGCCGACACCTTCGCCTTCGAGCAGGTCCGCGACGCCGTGCGCGCCAGCGACACCGCCGGCCGCGTCGGCAAGGTGCTCCTGCGCCCGTAACGCGACCACAGGACGGGAGGCCCGGTGCCAGCTGGCACCGGGCCTCCCGTCCGTCTGCGTGCTTCGTCGCACACCGAATGAGCAGAAGACGCCGGGTGCCCTGGGGCGACCCGACGTCTTCTGCGCACTCGGTGCAGCGTGGTGCGGCCTAGCGGCGCGACGCCTTCACGGGGACGGTGAAGATGTTGCCGGTGGTGACGCCCTCTTCGACCTCTTCCAGGGTGCGGCCGCGGCTCTCCGGCACGAACTTCCAGATGAAGAGCAGGGCGAGGAGCCCGACGATCCCGAAGCCGAAGAACGTCCCGGTGATGCCGGTCGCGGCGACGATGGTCGGGAAGTACAGCCCGAGGAACGCGTTCGCGATCCAGAGGCAGAACACCGAGATGCCCATGCCGAGCGCACGGATCTGGGTCGGGAAGATCTCGGACAGGACGACCCACACGGCGATGTTGAGGAAGGTCTGCATCGAGCCGACGAACGCGACGACCAGGAACAGGATCACCCACGGACGAGCGGGGTTGCCCTCGGGCAGTGCGACCGACGCGATGCCGATCAGGAAGTGGCAGGTCGTCGTCAGCGTGAACCCGAGGATCAGCGTCGTCCGGCGGTTGATCTTCTCCATGTTGTACAGGGCGATGACGCCACCGACCACGGCGATCACACCGGGTGCGATGTTCGCGATGAGGGCTGCCGATGCCTGGAACCCGGACTCGATGAGCACGGTCTGGCCGTAGTACATGATCGAGTTGATGCCGGTGAGCTGCTGCGCGACGCCGAGTCCGGCGCCGATGAGCACGATGCGGATGAGCCACTTGTTCCCGCGCAGCGTCTGCCACCCGCTGACGCGCTCGACCTTCGCCTCGATGTCGTTGCTCCGCTTGATGTCGTCGAGCTCGGCACGGGCACGGTCGGTGGTCCGCACCTGCTCGAGGACGGAGAGTGCTTCGTCGTAACGGTTCTTCGACGCGAGCCAGCGCGGCGACTCCGGCACCCGGAGCATGCCGACGAAGAGGGCGATCGCGGGGAGCGCGCAGACGGCCAGCATGACGCGCCACACCCCGTTGCCCTCACCCCACACGCTGCCGATGACCGCGTTGACCACGAACGCCGCGAGCTGGCCGATGACGATCATCAGCTCGTTGCGGCCGGACAGGGATCCGCGGATCTCGTACGGGGCGAGTTCGGCGAGGAAGACGGGCACCACAGTCGACGCGCCACCGACCGCGAGGCCGAGGAGCACACGACCGATGACGATGACCTCGAACGTCGGCGCGAACACGCAGATCAGCGTGCCGACGAAGAACGTGACGGCGAGCAGGATGATCGTCTTGCGGCGACCCCAGCCGTCGGCGATGCGGCCGCCGAGCATGGCACCGATCGCGGCGCCGAACAGCAGCGAGCTCGTGACGACACCCTCGGTGAAGTTGGTGAGGCCGAGCTCCGCCTTCATCGGGTTCAGGGCGCCGTTGATGACGCCGGTGTCGTACCCGAAGAGCAACCCGCCGAACGTGGCGACGAGGGCCAGCACGCCGAGACGTCGGCGGTGCGGCCCGGTCCCCAACGGGGGCAGTGCGACAGTCGGGGCTGTCGGTTTGATGTCGACCATTCGGTGACTCCTTCGTCGGTGATCGCGCGTCAGTGCGTGGACCGATCGTAACCCGATTCCATGTCCTGTCAATTGGACATTCTGTCGTCAGGTCGTTTGGATCGGTCCACAGAACACCTGATGAGGACGGGAGCGGTCCAATCTGCGATGCAGCGTCAGCGGTCGTCGTCGACGGGGCCGTCGCCGAGGACGTCCCCCAACGACGCCATGTCCGCACCGTGGTCGGTGTAGCGGCGGACGGTGCGTCGAGCGGCCGCACTGGCGGCGCCGGACAGGGCGGGGTTGCGCCGAGCGGCGTCGGCGACGCGGCCCGCGTGCCCCGCGGTCGAGAGCAGCACGTTCGCCAGCGCACGGGCGTCACCCCGCTCGGGGACCCCGGTCACGGTCCAGGCCGTGCGGACCTGCGCGTCCGGGGTGACGCCACGACGAGTGCCCATCCGGTGCCAGTCGGACAGCACGCCCTCGGTGCGTGAGGCCGCGCGGTCCGCCTCTCCCGCACGACGGCGGGCGGCGTCACGGGCGTCGGACTCGGTGTCCGTGCCCTCGACCGTGTCGTACCGGTCGGTGAGCCCGTCGGCCCGGCGCCGGACACTGTCGGCCCGTTCACGCGCCGCGGCGTCGTCACCACCCGCCGCTGCGATGCGGGCGGCGTGCGCGGCGGCAGCCGCGGCGAGGATCTCCGAACGCTCCATGCCCTCGACCGTAGCCGCTCCGACCGACACCGGCGGACCGTCCGTCGCGGTGGCGGGGCACCGCGACCAGCCGCGTTCCGCACTGAGCGACACCGCACGGGACGGCGCGCGCATGAGGTGTCGCTGAGCGCGAAACCGGCCCGGCGACCGGCCCGCGGCCGCAGCGCACGCACACGACGGACGGGAGGCCCGTGGCGGATCCGCCACGGGCCTCCCGTCCGTCAGGTGGGGGCGTGCGCTACTTCCGCAGCTCCAGGTACTTCGCGATGAGCGCCTTGGTCGACGGGTCCTGCGCGTCGAGCGCGGCCTGGTCGCCCTCGACGGCCGGCGTGACCTGCAGCGCCAGCTGCTTGCCGAGCTCCACACCCCACTGGTCGAACGAGTCGATGCCCCAGATCGTGCCCTCGGTGAACACGATGTGCTCGTACAGGGCGATGAGCTGGCCGAGCACGCTCGGGGTGAGCTCCGGCGCGATGATCGACGTGGTCGGCTTGTTGCCGGGGAACGTGCGGGCCGCGACGATTCCTTCGTCGGTGGTGCCCTCGGCGCGGACCTCGTCGGCGCTCTTGCCGAACGCCAGCGCCTTGGTCTGCGCGAAGAAGTTCGCCAGGAACAGCGTGTGCACGTCGGTGCCGGGCGCGACGCCCTTGCCGTCGCCGGTCTCGTCCTGCAGCGGACGGGCCGGGTTGGCGACCGTGATGAAGTCGGCCGGGATCAGGCGGGTGCCCTGGTGGATGAGCTGGTAGAACGCGTGCTGGCCGTTCGTGCCGGGCTCGCCCCAGAAGACCTCGCCGGTCTCGGTGGTGACGGGCGAGCCGTCCCAGCGGACGCGCTTGCCGTTCGACTCCATCGTGAGCTGCTGCAGGTACGCGGCGAAGCGGTGCAGGTACTGCGTGTACGGCAGGACCGCGTGGCTCTGCGCACCGAGGAAGTTCGTGTACCAGACGTTGAGCAGGCCCATCAGGACGGGGACGTTCTGCTCGAGCGGCGTGGTGCGGACGTGCTCGTCGATGGCGTGGAAGCCGGCGAGGAACTGCTCCCAGTTCTCCTTGCCGATCGCGATGACGACGCTCGTGCCGATGGCTGAGTCGACCGAGTAGCGGCCGCCCACCCAGTCCCAGAAGCCGAAGGCGTTCTCGGGGTCGATGCCGAACGCCTCGACCTTGTCGAGCGCGGTGGAGACGGCGACGAAGTGCTTGGCGACGGCGTTCTTCTTCTCGTCGTCGGCGGCGTCGGTCAGGCCGAGCTCCTGCCACAGCCACTGGCGGGCGAGGCGCGCGTTCGTCAGGGTCTCGAGCGTGCCGAAGGTCTTCGACGCGACGATGAAGAGCGTGGTCTCGGGGTCCAGGTCCGCGGTCTTCTCGTAGATGTCCGCCGGGTCGATGTTCGACACGAAGCGGGCCTCGAGGCCGGGCTGGACGTAGGGCTTGAGCGCCTCGTAGACCATGACCGGGCCGAGGTCGGAGCCACCGATGCCGATGTTGACGACGGTCTCGATGCGCTTGCCGGTGACACCGGTCCAGGCGCCGCTGCGGACCTGCTCGGCGAAGCCGTAGACCTTGTCGAGCGTGGCGTGCACGTCGGCGTCGACGTCCTGGCCGTCGACGCTCAGCGGCGCGGCCGGCACGAGGCCCTCGGTCGACTTCGGACGACGGAGGGCGGTGTGCAGCACGGCGCGGTCCTCGGTGACGTTGATGTGCTCACCGGCGAGCATCGCCTGGAAGCGCTCGGCGACGCCGGTGTCCTTGGCGACCTGCAGCAGCGCGGCGAGGATCTCGTCGGTCACCAGGCCCTTGGACAGGTCGACGGTCAGGTCGGCAGCTTGGAAGGTGTACTGCTCGGCACGACCGGGGTCGCTGTCGAACCACCCTCGCAGGTCCGGGGTGAAGCCGGCAGCGATGCTGTCGAGCTTCTTCCAGCCTTCGGTCGATGTGGGGTCGACGGGAGCGGATTCGGTCACTTCGGTCCTCCTGGGGATCACGTTCGAGACGTACAGCCCGCGGGTCACGCAGCGCTGCGTCGCGGACCGTCTTCGAGCGTAGTGCGCTCCGGCAGGTGGTGCGCACAGTCGGACGGGAGGCGCGGCTCGCGTTCGCTGCGCGCGTCACGCCTCCCGGCCGGTCGCGTTCATCGCCGCGGTCGGCTTGCCGGGTTCAGGGCTGCGGTCGGCCTGCCCGGTTCACGACTGTGGCCGGGTTCACGACTGCGGTGCGAAGCGGCGCAGGCGCAGGCTGTTCGTCACGACGAAGACCGACGAGAACGCCATCGCCGCACCCGCCAGCACCGGGTTCAGCAGCCCCGCCATCGCGAGCGGGATCGCCGCCACGTTGTACGCGAACGCCCAGAACAGGTTGCCCTTGATGACGCCGAGCGTCGCGCGGGACAGCCGGACGGCGTCGGCCACCACGGTGAGCCGACCGCTCACGACCGTGATGTCGCTCGCCGCGATGGCCGCGTCGGTGCCGGCGCCCATCGCGATGCCGAGGTCTGCGGCTGCCAGCGCGGCGGCGTCGTTCACGCCGTCGCCGACCATCGCGACGCTCCGGCCCTCGGACTGCAGCCGGCGGACGGTCTCGAGCTTCGACGCCGGGGTCGCGCGGGCGTGCACCTCGTCGATGCCGACCCGGGCGGCGACGGCACGTGCTGCGCCGTCGTTGTCGCCGGTGAGCAGGACCGGGCGCAGGCCGAGCGCGCGGAAGCGGGTGATCGCGTCGGCGGCCTCGGGCTTCACGGTGTCGCCGACGACGACCACGCCCAGGGCGCTGCCGTTCCGGGCGACGACGACCGCGGTGGCCCCGTCGGCCTCGGCGCCGTCCACGGCGTCGGCGAGCACCGGCGGCAGGGTGATCGACCATGCGTCGGCGAGCCAGCGGGTCGTGCCGACCAGGACGACGTCACCGTCCACGACGGCCTGCACCCCGGCACCGGCGGCGGCGGTGAACTGCTCGGCCGCGGGCAGGTCGGTGGCCCGGGCGCGGGCCGCGGTGGTCACGGCGCGGGCGACGGGGTGCTCCGAGCCGTCCTCGACCGCGGCGGCGAGCCGGAGCACGGCGTCCTCGGTCTCGTCGACGACGGTCACGGACCGCAGGGTCATCGACCCGGTGGTGACGGTGCCGGTCTTGTCGAGCACGACGGTGTCGACGCCGCGCGTGCGCTCGAGCACCTGCGGGCCGCCGATCAGGATCCCGAGCTGCGAGCCCCGACCGGTGCCGACCAGCAGCGCGGTGGGCGTGGCGAGCCCGAGGGCGCACGGGCACGCGATGATCAGGGTGGCGACGGCGGCGGTGAAGGCCGCCGTGACCGAGCCGCCGAGCACGAGCCAGCCGACGAAGGCCAACACGGCGAGCGCGATGACGATCGGCACGAAGACGCCCGACACGCGGTCGGCCAGGCGCTGCACCTCGGCCTTGCCGGTCTGGGCGTCCTCGACCAGGCGCCCCATGCGGGCGAGCTCGGTGTCGGCACCGATGCGGGTGACGGCGACGACGAGTCGGCCGCCGACGTTGATCGTGGCGCCGGTGACCCGGTCGCCCGGTCCGACCTCGACCGGCACGGACTCGCCGGTGAGCATGCTGCGGTCGACGGCCGAGGAGCCGTCCTGCACCAGGCCGTCGCTCGGGATCCGCTCGCCGGGTCGCACGACGACGACGTCGCCGACGACGAGGGACGAGGTCGGCACGCGGTGTTCGGCACCGTCGCGCAGGACCGCGGCGTCCTTCGCACCGAGTTCGAGCAGCGCCCGGAGTGCGGCACCGGACTGCGTCTTCGCACGGGCCTCCATGTACCGGCCGGCGAGGATGAACACCGTCACGGCGGTCGCGACCTCGAGGTACAGGTCGGCGGCCTCGGGGTCGGTGGCGAACCACGAGAACGTCATGTGCATGCCGGTCGTGCCGGCGTCCCCGAGGAACAGGGCGTACAGCGACCACCCGAACGCGGCGAGGACCCCGACGCTCACCAGGGTGTCCATGGTGGCGGCACCGTGGCGTGCGTTCACCCACGCGGCACGGTGGAACGGGAGCGCTCCCCAGACCGCGACGGGTGCCGCGAGCGTCAGGGCGAGCCACTGCCAGTTCGGGAACTGCAGGGCCGGCACCATCGAGAGCACCACGACGGGCACCGCGAGCACGGCGGACACGACCAGGCGTCGTCGCAGCGGTTCCGCCCGGTCCTGGTCGGCCGTGGGCTCGGCGTCGGCGGCAGCGGGCGGTGCCGGCACCGTGGCGCCGTAACCGGCGGACTCCACCGCGGCGATCAGCGACTGGGGGTCGGCGGTGCCGTCGGCCGCGATCTGCACCTGCGCCTTCTCGGTGGCGTAGTTCACGGTGGCGGTGACGCCGGGCAGCTTGCCGAGCTTTCGCTCGATGCGGTTCGCGCACGAGGCGCAGGTCATCCCGGTGATGTCGAGTTCGACGGTGCGGTCCGTCACGAGCGCGCGACCTCGTAGCCTGCCTCGGCCACCGCGGCGTGCAGGGCGTCCGCATCGACCGGCGCCGCGGAGCTGACGGTGACCTCGGACGAGCCGCCGGGGACGAGTCGGACGTCGACGCCCGTCACCCCGTCCACCTCGGAGAGTTCCTCGGTGACGCTCATCACGCAGTGTTCGCAGGTCATGCCCTCGACGAGCAGCGTCTCGGTGGTCATGGTGTCTCCTTCTGGTTGATCGATCGTCAGGGGTCAGGAGCGGACGAGCCGGGCGATCGCCTGGCTGGCCTCGCGCACCTTCTCGTCGGCGGCGTCCCCGCCCTCGGCGACGGCCTCGGCGACGCAGTGCGCCAGGTGGTCTTCGAGCAACGACAGCGCGACGCGTTCGAGCGCCCGGTTCGCCGCGGATATCTGGGTCAGGACGTCGATGCAGTACGTCTCGTCCTCGACCATCCGCGCGATCCCGCGCACCTGCCCCTCGGCGCGACGGAGTCGCTTGAGCAGGTCGTCCTTGTCGCCGATGTACCCGACGTGTTCGTGCATGTCCGCCTCCACCGTTCTCAATACGGTACCCCCCTAGGGTATTCCTTTCCTTGTCTGGTGCAACTGATGGCATGATCGGCGCATGGACACCTCGACGACGAACGGATTCCGCCGGCTGCGGTTCTCCGACGGTGAGGGTTCCGACTACTCCGAGATCTTCGCCGCGGAGTACGGCGGCTCGGACTTCGCCTCGGAGACCTTCGCCACCGACGACACCCGGTACGAGTACACGGTCGTCGGCGACGACGACCTGTCACTCCGCACCATGCGTGCCGAGGGCGGGCGACGCGGCGGGGTCATCGGTGTGCGGGACGACCACGTGGTGTTCTGGCTGACCAAGGGCCGGCTCGAGATGCACTTCGCCGACCGCACCCGCGTCGTCGAGCCGGGCAGCCCGTACATCGCCTCGGCGTCCGAGGCGTACCGGTTCGAGTCCGACGGAACCGTCTACAACGGCGTGCACGTGTCCGACCGCTTCCTGCGGAGCGTCGGCCGCGACCTCGGCTACCGGCTGCCGGACGGTCCGCTGCTGTTCGACCAGCAGGACGAGGTCATCGCCCGGCGTGAACCGCTCCGGCACCTCATCCGCGAACTCGGCCCGGCACTGGTCGACGACCGCGTGCTCGGCCCGATGCGGACCGCCCTGAACCGTCGGCTGGCCGTCGTCATCCTCGACACGTTCCCCATCCGCAACCGCGGCGACGACGTCCCCGTGGCGAACCGGCTGCGTGACGCCGTCCGGTTCATCGAGCTGCACGCCGCCGAACGCCCCTCGATCCCCACCATCGCCGCCGCCTGCGGGCTCAGCCAGCGTGGGCTGCAGGACGTCTTCGCCCGGACGCTCGACACCACTCCGCACCGGTTCCTCCGCGACCACCGCCTGGACCGGGTGCGGGAAGAGCTCCTGCGCGCGGACCGCGGCGGCGCGACTGCAGCGGACTGCCCGCTCGTGTCGTCGGGGATCGCCGTGATCGCCCGGCGGTGGGGCTTCACGAACCCCGGCCGGTTCGCCGAGACCTACCGCGAACGGTTCGGCGAGGACCCGGCCACCACGAAGCGCGCGGCACTCGCGGCGCAGCCGGAGGCCGGCAGGGCGTCGTGGCGTGTCCGTCGTGCGGTGTCCTACATCGAACAGCACCTCGACGACCCGCTCACGCTCGACGACATCGCAGCCGCCGCAGGGGTGCTCCCCCGTCGGTTGCAGCAGCTCTTCCGCGAGGAGCGCGGCGAGTCCCCGATGGCCTGTGTCCGCGCCATGCGGGCCGCTGCCGAACGCAACGACGCGGCCGGAATCGGCGAAACGGCCTGACGGAACGCCCCGGGGGTACACGCAGATCCCCGGATTTCCGGGGATCCCTGGATTTTTCCCGAATCCGAGAAGTCGTGTGTGACGAATCTCTTCCACAGCCCGTCTCATCCGTGAACAGCAACCGCTGGGAACGCCCGGCGGGTCAACGGAAGGAATGAACCATGGCTGACACCACCACCCCCACCCCGGCCACCACGGCGACCCGTGCCACCTCGCACGCCGGCACCAGCGGCGTCACCGGCAAGACCGTCATCGACGACACCGTCGTGTCGAAGGTCGCCGGCATCGCCGCCCGCGAGGTCAACGGCGTGCACTCCCTCGGCAACGGCGCAGCCCGTGCCATCGGCGCCATCCGCGACGCGATCGGCCAGCGCGACTTCGGTCAGGGCGTCAAGGTCGAGGTCGGCGAGAAGCAGGTCGCCGCGGACATCGTGATCGTCGCCGAGTACCCGGTGTCGCTCCAGCAGGTCGCCGACGGTGTCCGCACCGGTGTGGCCCGTGCCCTCGAGCAGATCGTCGGCATGGAGGTCGCCGAGGTCAACGTGACCGTCCAGGACGTCTACATCCCGGGTGACGACGACGACAACGACGACGAGAAGAAGGAAGCGCGAGTCGCATGAGCAACACGCTGATCGGCGCCCTCATCGGCGCAGTCCTCGCCGTCGTGGCACTGCAGTTCGGGTTCTGGGGCTTCGTGCTCGTGATCGTGTTCGGTGCGATCGGGGCCCTCGTGGCCGCCCTCGCCACCGGTCGCATCGACCGCGGCGCCCTGACCGACGTGCTGACCGGACGCCGGAGCTCCCGGTGAACGCCGGCCCGGACGTCCCGGGCCGCGTCGAGATCACCGCACGCGCGCTCACCTCGCTGGCGCGGGCCGTCGCAGCCGAAGGGCTCGGCGCCCCCGCCAAGCGGGTGCGCGTCGGCCTCGGCGACGCGTCGGGAGCACTGTCCCTCGACATCACCGGGCCGATCGCCGCGAGCGACGACATCGTCTCCGGGTCGATCCGGATCGCTGACCAGGTCAAGGGCCGCGTGAGCGACCTGACCGGGCGCCGCGTCGGCAGTGCCCACATCGAACTCACCGGGATCGTGCGCGAGCACGAGTCCCGTGCCCGCTAGGAGGCCATCATGAGCAACGGTTCCGTCGAACGACGCATCCGTCGTCGGAGCGTGCACCGCTCCCGCTCCACAGCAGTGGCGGTGGCCCTCGTGGTGCTCGCCCTGGTGGCCGCCTGGATCGGCACCGAGTCGGTGCTCAGTGCCATCGGACGCCCACCGCTCGTCGCCGACCCCCAGACCGTGGTCGACACGGCGCTCCGCCCGGACGCCGCGTTCGTCACCATCGTCGAGGTCATCGCTGGCGTGCTCGTCGTCCTCGGCGTCGTGCTGGTCGTCCTGGCCCTCAAGCCCGGTCGCCAGCACCGATCGGTCGTCGAGCACGAGCGTGGTGCGGTCGTCATCGACTCCCGCATCGTCGCCTCCACCGCGGCGAACGCCGCCGGCATGGCGGCCGGCGTCCCCGAGGGGAACGCCTCCGCCACCGCCCGCGGCCGTTCCACCGAGGTCCGCATCGTCCCCGTCACCGGTGTGCCGGTCGACGAGGCGACCGTCCGCGCCGCCGTCGTGGAGCGCCTGAGCGGCCTCGACGAGCGTTTCGGCCGACGCGTCCGCGTCCGGGTCGAGGAGAAGGGAACCCTCGCATGACCAAGAGCAACCGGACCCTCAACCGGATCATCCTGTTCGTCCTCGGCCTGGTCGCCGTCGTCGTCGGGATCGCGATGGGCGCGGGTGTCCTGCCCGCCGTCCAGGATGCGCTCAAGCCGTACGTCGACCTCCCCCGCAGCCTCGACGTGCCCGCGTCCGCGCTGTGGATCGTCGCCGGGGCCGCGGCCCTCGTGGTCGTCCTGTCACTCGTGTGGGCGTCCACCCGCGGTGGTGGCGGCACGTCCGTCGCCGTCCGGGAACGCTCGGGCGACGACGCGGTCACCATCAACGTCGCACTCGTCCGGGACGTCGTCGAACACGAACTCGCGGGTGTCCGCGACGTGGTCGGCTCCCGCGTCGACACCTACCTCGTCCGCCGGCAGCGCGCCGCACGGATCCGTGTCGCGGTCCGCCGCGGCGGGGACGCCGTCACCGTGCTCGACGCCGTCGACCGAGCCGTCGCGGTCCTCGACCGCACCCTCGGCCGTCCGGTCCCGGTGCTCGTGCACCTGACCGGCGGTACCCGCTCCGCGCTCGCGAAGTCGACCCGCGTCCACTGACACCCGTCAGCCGGACGCACCCCCGGGCCTCCCGGCCCACCTCCACACCACCGGGCACACGCCCACCCACGAAAGGACCCGTCATGGGACTCGACGACAAGATCAAGAACGCCGCTCAGGACCTCGCCGGCAAGGCGAAGGAAGCCGTCGGCAACCTGACCAACGACGACGCCAAGGTCGCCGAAGGCAAGAAGGACCAGACCGCTGCGAGCGCGAAGCAGACCGGCGAGGACGTCAAGGACGTCTTCAAGAAGTAGGTCGCACGACCGCGTCGGGGCACCCGTCGAACGGGTGCCCCGACGCGTCCCCGCGCTGATCCCGAACGAGGAGGAACCATGCAGCACGACCCCCATGCGAACACGCAGGTCACCGAGGTGGCCCTGCCCGCAGCACTGACGGAGCCGCTGCCCGACGACGCGCGCACCGCGACGATCGTCGCGCGCACCGCGGCGGAGACCGCGCTCGGCGTGCCCGGCGTGCACCACCTCGGCGGGATCGCCGCCCGTGCCGCCGACCAGCTGCGGAAGCAGCTCGGCCGCTCGGCCGGCACCGCCGGCGTGCAGGTCGACGAACAGGACGGCGAGCTCAGCGTCCAGGTCGCCGTCGTCGTCAGCTACCCGCACCCGGTGCTCGACGTCGCCGCCGAGGTCCGGCAGCAGGTGAGCGCAGCAACGCGCCAGCTGTCCGACCTGGACACCACGGTCGACGTGCGCGTCCTCGACGTGCACGGCCCGTTCGACGACGAGCAGTCCCCGCTGGGTCGCGCCGCCGAGCAGACGACCGACGCCCTCAAGCAGGCGGCCGAGTCGACCGGGGACGCCGTCAAGCGGGCCGCCGAGACGACCGCGGACGCCACGAAGCGCGCTGCCACGGCCACGGCGGACGCGACGAAGCAGGCTGCCGACGCCACCGCTGACGCCACCAAGCAGGCAGCGTCCGCCACCGCCGACGCCACCAAGCGCGCTGCCGACGCCACCGCCGACACGACGAAGCGTGCCGTCGACGCCGCTGCCGAGACCGGCGAGCGTGTTCGCGACTCCGCCTCGGAGTCCCTCGCCCGCGCATCGGAGCAGGCCGCCGACGCGGCATCGTCCGCGAAGGACGCCGCCGAACAGGCCCGCGACGTCGTCGTCGAGACAGCCGGCACGACCCGCGACCGGGCCGCCGACGCCGCCGGTGCCGCGGCCGAAGCGGCTGACGACGCCGCTGACGCCGCTGACTCGGCCGCCGACGCCGCAGCGGCACCGCGGCACCGGGACCAGCCGTGACCACCGCCTGGTCCGGAGGGCGCCGGTCCCGCGACCGGCGCCCCCGACCCCGCGGCGTCTGGATCGCCGGCGGCATCGGGGTCTTCCTCGTGCTCGCCATCGCGGTCGGCGGCTTCCTGCCGCTGGTCGGGTTCCTCGGCGGGGTCACCGCGACCACCGCCGGCCTCGTGCCGTTCCCGTTCGTCCGTGTCACCCTGATCGCACTGCTCGGTGCGGTCGTGGTGCTCGCCCTGCTCCTGCTCGCCCTGACCCGCCGGCACACCGCCACCGCGACGACCGCCGTCGTGCTCGCCGTCCTGGTGAGCGTGGCCGTCACCCTGGTCCCCGTCGTCCTGGTCGCCGTCGGGTCCGCCGACCGCGCCGGCGACGTCTGGCCGATCGTCACGGACCTCTGGAACCGCTTCACCGGCTGACGTCGTGCACGCGGTCCCGGCCTGGAGGCCCGCCCCACCCGACCACGTCGGCCCACCCGGGTGGTCCGCCGGTCCACCGCCCGTCCGCTAGCCTCGCGACGTGAAGCGTCTCTCCCCCGGCCAGCGCTGGGTCATCGGTCTCGGCGCGTTCGCGCTCGTCTGTCTCGTCGTCGGGATCATCGCGTTCGCGGTCGGCTTCCCCTGGGGCGGCGTCGTCGGCATCATCGGGCTGCTGCACCTCGGCCTGACCGGCCTGGCCGGTGCACTCGTCTGGACCTCGACCCCGGCGATCGCGCCGCGTCCCGTCAAGCGTCCGACGCCGCGCCCCGGAGCGACGCACCGGGTCTTCTCGTACGGCACCCTCCAGCAGCCCCTGGTGCAGGAGTCCCTGTTCGGCGACCACGTCCCGACGACCGCGGACTCCCTGCCCGGCTGGCGACTCGACTGGGTGACGATCACCGACCCGGACGTCATCCGGACGAGCGGCTCCGACCGGCACCCGATCCTGCGCCGCGGCGCCGCGGGCGACGTCGTCGAGGGCGTGGCCCTGACGCTCGGGTACGAGTGGCAGCTCCGCGCGGTCGACGACTACGAGGTCGCCGACTACCAGCGCATCCAGGTCACGCTGGCCTCGGGCTGGACGGCCTGGGTCTACGTGGCGGCCGACGAAGCCTGAGCCGCAACGCGCAGCCGTCCGAGCCCCTCGTCGATCGACACCGACGGGGTCCACCGCAGGTCCTGCCGGGTCCGTCGCTGGTCGAACCAGTGCGCGGTCGAGAGCTGTTCGGCCAGGAACCGGGTCATCGGCGGCTCGTCCTCACCCGGTCGGACACGCCAGACGGCCTCGACCACCGATCCCGCGATCCGGGCGACCGCCGCCGGCACGTGCCACTGCGGCGGTCGGACGCCCGATGCCGTGCAGATGCCGGCGAGCAGGTCGGCGACCGGGCGGGGCTCACCGTTCGTGACGACGTACGCGTTGCCGTGGACGCCGTCGTCCGTGGCGTGCTCGAGCGCCGCGACCATGGCCGTCGCGGCGTTGTCGACGTAGAGCGTGTCGATGAGCGCGGCGCCGGAGTCGAGCAGTGGGAGTCGTCCGGCCCGGGCCCGCTCGACGATCCGTCCGACGAGCTGCGTGTCACCCGGCCCCCACACCAGGTGCGGCCGGACCGCCACGACGGCGAAGTCCGGGGCGTCGGCGTCGAGTGCCAGCAGCTCCGCCGCGGCCTTGGTGCGGGCGTAGTCGCCACGGGCACGGGACGGTTCGGCAGGTCCGGCGTCGGCCCCGACGAGCGACGACCCGGTGTGCGCGACCGACGGCGACGACACGAAGACGAAGCGCGCGACCCCGGCGGCACGGGCGGCTCGCAGCAGCGATCGCGTCCCGTCGACGTTGACCCGGGCGAAGTCGGCGGGGTCACCGGCGAGCGACACCTTGGCGGCCAGGTGCACGACGGCGTCGACCCCGTCGACCGCGCGGGGGAGCGCAGCGTCGTCGGTCATCGTGCCGGCGACGTCCTGCACGCCGGCGACGCCCGAGGGACGGCGCTGGAAGGTGCGGACCTCGTGCCCGGCGTCCCGCACGGCCGCGGCTGTGGCCTGCCCGAGGAACCCGCTTGCCCCGGTGACCAGGACCTTCACGGCCGGACCATCCGTCCGCCGGACAGCACCGAGCCGGCCCAGCGCGACAGCCGGGTGCGATCGACCTTGGAGTTGTGCCGGATGTCGGTCGGCAGCACGGGCACGACGAGCACCGCGGCGAGCCGGACCCCGGCGGCAGCGCGGACCGCGGCGGCGAGCTGCGGCGACGCCAGACCCGGCCGGCGCCCGGCGGGTTCGGTCTCGACGACGGCCACAACCTGCTGCGTGCCGATCGGACCGATGCCCGCCACCCCGGCACGTCCGACACCGTCGACGCCCTCGATCCGCTGCTCCGGCCCGACCGGTGTGACGACCCCGTCGGGCGTGGTGAGCACGTGCTGCAGCCGGCCTTCGACCCAGACCCGTCCCGCGGAGTCGAGGTGTCCGACGTCCCCGGTGCGGTGCCCGCGCGGGTCGTCGACGCCGAGGCGCGAGACCCGGTCGGTGCGCCAGAGCCGGTCGTAGTGGTCGCGCACGTGCGGTGCCGCGACGACGATCTCGCCGGTGACCCCGGGCGCGTCCGTCAGGGCTCCGGTCGCGCGACCGGAACCGTCGAGCGGCGCGATGCGGACGCGGACGTTCGCCGCTGGCACCCCGACGCAGATCCCCTCGTCGGAGGACCGGCCGGCGGCGCGGACCCCGTCCAGGTCGACGTCGGTCATGAGCAGCCCCTCGGTCATGCCGTAGGGGGTGTGGGCAGTGGCTTTCGGCATCAGCTCGGTCGCCGCGGTCAGCAGCGCGGCCGACACGGGAGCGCCGGCCGACAGGAACAGCCGCACGCCCCGCAGCGCCGCACGGTCGGCATCGGTGAGCTCCGACGCCGTCTCGACCACGTTGGCCAGCGCTGCCGGCGACAGGAACACCACGGTGGCATCGGCGGCGGCGACCGACGCAGCGACCGCCTTCGCCGTGAGCGTGCGCGGCGCGGTGACGTCCATGTCGGGCGCGACCGACCTGGCGCCGAGTGCCGGGCCGAGCAGCGCGAACGGTGCGAACCCGGCGACGAGTCCGGTGCCGACCCCGACGTCGTACTGGGTCGCCAGGGCGTCCCGGACGGCGCTCAGCTGCCCGTGCGTGTACACGACGCCCTTCGCCGGGCCGGTCGATCCCGAGGTGAACAGCACCGCGGCGGGCGCGTTCGGCGACGGCGCTGCCGGCAGTTCCGCCCCGTGCGCGAGACGACGCGCACCACGTCGGGCGACGTCGACAAGCGTGTGCTCGACGCGCAGCGCCCTCCGTGCCGGTGCGGGCAGCGAGACCGTCGCGATGCGTCGCCCCGGCCAGCCGAGGGCACGCGCGGCACCGAGGCCGGGCAGCGCGCCGATGATCCAGTGGGGTCGGGCACCGCGGACCGCGCGGGTCAGGCCGCCGAGGCCGAGACCGGCATCGGCGACGACGACGACCGCCCCGATCCGCACGCAGGCGTACAGGACGGCGGTCAGGTCGGCACCGGGGGTCACCAGGAGCGAGACACGGTCGCCGCTCCGGACCCCCAGGTCGTCCAGCCCGGCGGCGATCTCGTCGACCCGTCGGGCGAGCAGCCGCCACGTGATCGTGCGAGGACCGCCCGGGGCGGCCATCTCGACCAGGGCGGGTTCGTCACTCCCCCGCAGCTCGTCGAGCCGCGCCCAGAGCGGCGGCGTCGCCGCGGCGGGCCGGTCCGTGTCCACGGGTCCGGACTGGAGGCCCGGGTCGGCCTGTGCAGGACGGCCACCGTCCGGCAGGCGGTCACCGAGCCAGTCGAACACCGCGCCCGCCACGTCGGCGTCATCAGGCAGCAGGTGCCCGGCGCCCTCGAACCGGTGGACGTCGGCGTGCGGCATCCGCTCGGTCAGGTCGTCCAGGTAGCGCTCGAGGAACACCGGGTCGCGTGGACCCCAGAGCAGGAGCGCCGGCACGTCGAGCGCCGCCACACCCGCAGCGATGCGGTCGAGCTCCGGCGCACTCCGGTGCCGGGCGTCGACGGGGATGTCCGCAACGAAGCCGCCGATGCCACCGCGCCGCGCGGCACCGCGGTAGGGCGCCCGGTAGCCGTCGGCCGTGGCACGGTCGAGCTTCGGGTGCGCGATGGCCAGGGTGGTCTCGAGGAACGCGGGGGTCACGACCGTCGCGCGGCCGAGCATGCCGGGGCCGAGGGCGAGCCGCAGCGGGGCGGGGATCGGGGCGTCGTCGGGCTGGTGCACCGCGGTGTTGCACGTCATCGCGGCGGCCAGGACGTCCGGGTGGTCGACCGCCCAGCCGAGCGACACCACACCGCCCCAGTCGTGGCCGAGGGTGACGACCGGGCCGGTCAGCCCGAGTTCGTCGGTCAGGGCACCGAGGTCCGCGACGCGCTGCGGCAGCCCCCGCTCGACGCCGGTGCGCTCCGAGAAGCCCATGTCGAGCTGGTCGACGGCGACCACGCGCCAGGCCGGGCCGCCGGCCTGGGCGACCTCGAGCGAGGTGCGGAGCACCGACCGCCAGAGGTACGACCAGGTCGGGTTGCCGTGCACGCACAGGATGGTGCCGACCGGTTCCACGCCGAGCGCGGCCAGGGACCCGGCCGTGTCGAGGAGGTGCCAGGTGCGCGCGGCGCGATCCGTTCCTCCCCTGCGATCTCCGGACCACGCGGGGACCGTGACCAGACGCGACCACGCCGGGTCGAGGCCGGGCAGGGAGGGTGGCTGCGTCGCCGGAGCCGTGCTCGCGGCGACGCGGGGCAACCGGGACCTCACCAGTGGAGTTCCATCATCGCCGTGTTGATGCCGGAGCCGACGCCGCCCAGGAACACGCGGTCACCGCGACGGATGCCGCCGGAGGCGACCTCGTCGGCCAGGGTGATCGGGATCGACGCGGGGCCGACGTTGCCGAACCGCTGGTAGGTGGTGGGGACCTTGTCGCGCGGGATGCCGATCGCCTCGACGAAGGCGTTGGTGTGCACGTCGGAGACCTGGTGCAGCACGTAGCGGTCCATGTCGGCCCAGTCGAAGTGGGCGCGGGCCTCGGTCCAGGCGGCGACGACGAGCTCCATGCCGCCCTTGAGCAGCATCTTGGCGTCCGTGAACATGCCGTCGACGCTGCCGACGCACAGGTCGTACCACTGGGTCGCCGCGCGGGTGACGCCGCCGACGATCCGGTGTCCTTCGGGGTGCAGGTCCGCCGGGCCGAGCACGGCCGCCGCAGCGCCGGACCCGAGGGTCAGGCTGGCGAACTCGCTCATGAAGTCCTTGCGGTTCCGCCCGCCCTGGTTCAGGCGGTCGATGGTGTTGAGCTGCACCTGGTCGGCGTCCTCGCCGTCGACGACGAGCGCGTACTTGATCTGCCCGGAGTCGATCATGCCCGCGGCGACGCTCATGGCGTTGACGAACCCGAGGCACGCGTTCGCGATGTCGAAGTTGATGGCCGACGACGGCAGCCCGAGCCCGTGGTGCAGGCGGACGGCCACCGACGGCTCCAGGTGCGGACGGGTCACCGAGGTGTTGATGAGCAGGCCGATCTCGTCCGGACGCACCCCGGCCTCGGCCATGGCACGGCGGCCGGCGTCGATCGCGGCGTCCTGGAAGGTCTGGCCCTCGCCCCAGTTGCGACGTTCGATGACCCCGGCGACGCGCTCGAGCAGCCCCATCGGCAGACGGAGTCGACGGAGGACCCCACGGAGCTTGGCCTCGATGTCGGCCGAGGTCGTCACACGCTCCGCCGTGGTGGTCGCCACGGAGAGCAGTGAGACGTTCCGGTGCTTCGCCGTGGCGTTGCCGGGCTGCTCCGGTTCACTGCTCGATGCCTGGTCGACCGGCCGTTCCGTCATGATCGTCACCGACACATACTTCCGCATCTGGCCTGTGTGCGCGATCCGGATGCGCTGGACGGCTCCGGATCAGACGTCCTTCGGCAGCTTCCGCACCTTCGCGCGCCGCTTGCGGCGCTCCGGGATCATCGACCGCATCTCCTCGAGCTTGCCGAAGCAGAGCAGGCGGTCCCCCGGCTCGAGGGCGACGCCACTGCGCGGGTTCGGGATGACGTTCGAGCCGCGGTGCAGCGTGAGGACCGTGATGTCACGGTCCCAGAGGCCGGACTCCTTGATCGTCTTGCCGACCAGGTCCGCGTTGGTGTGCACGAGGAGCTCAGCGACGCCGTAGCCGGTCGAGACGGACAGCCGCTGGCGGACGTCGATCTCGGGGAACGCCACCTGGTTCGCGATGAAGTCGACGACTGCACCGGCGATGTCGAGGCCGGTGGCACGCTCGACGCCCTCGAGCCCCGGTGAGGAGTTGACCTCCATCACGAGCGGCCCGTCGTTGCCCTCGAGCATGTCGACGCCGGCGACCTTCAGGCCCATGATCTGCGCCGAGCGGACGGCCACGGCCTCGTACTCGGGTGTGAGCGTGACCTTCTCGACGGTGCCGCCGCGGTGCACGTTCGACCGGAACTCGTCACCCGATGCGGTCCGGCGCATCGCCGCGACGACCCGGTCACCGACGACCAGGGCACGGATGTCCCGGCCGCGGCTCTCGGCGATGAACCGCTGGATCAGGACGTTCTGCTTGGTGGAGTGCAGGGTCTCGACGATCGACTCGGCGACCTTCGCCTCGGGTGCCAGGATCACGCCGATGCCCTGCGTGCCCTCGAGGAGCTTGATGACGACGGGCGCGCCGCCGACCCGCTCGATCGCGCCGCGCACGTCGTTGCGGCCGGCCACGAACGTCGTCGCCGGCATGCCGATGTCGTGCCGCGACAGGATCTGGTTCGCCCGGAGCTTGTCACGCGAGTTCGTGATGCCGTTCGCCGTGTTCGGCGTGTAGACGTCCATCTGCTCGAACTGCCGCACGACGGCGGTGCCGTAGTAGGTGATCGAGTTGCCGATGCGCGGCAGCACGGCGTCATAGTCGCTCAGCAGCTTGCCGCGGTAGAGCAGGTCCGGGTCGTCACCGGACAGGTCGATCGCGAAGCGCAGCGTGTTGAGCACCTTGACCTCGTGCCCGCGGTCGAGTGCCGCTGCGCGGAGGCGCTGGGTCGAGTACGCCTGGGGCGCACGCGACAGGATGGCGAGTTTCATCGAGGGGTTCTCCGCTGGGTCGGATCGACGGCGACGCTCCATCAAAGCATGCGGACGTGGCCGCGGAGCATGCGACAGGATGGGCACATGGCCCGAGCTCCGAAGTCCTCCGACCGCGGGCTCGTCGTCGCCGGGTGGCGGGAGTGGGCGGGCCTGCCGGACCTCGGCGTGCCGTGGATCAAGGTGAAGCTCGACACCGGCGCCCGGAGCTCCGCGTTGCACGCCTTCGACCTCGAGGAACTGCCCGGCGAGCGGGTCCGGTTCTCGCTGCACCCCTGGCAGGACACCGATGCCGACGCCGCCACGATCGAGTGCGACGTGCACGACCGGCGCGTCGTCCGCAGCTCCACCGGGCACACCCAGGAACGCATCGTGGTGCTGACGCAGATCGCCCTGGCCGGGCGCGTCGTCGAGTCCGAGGTCACGCTGAGCAACCGCGACCAGATGGGCTTCCGGATGCTCGTCGGGCGCGAGGCGCTCCGGCAGGGCTTCCTCGTCGATCCTGCGCGGTCCTTCGTGGCCGGGCGGGCTCCGAAGGAGATCCGGCGCCGCAACCGCGGGCGCGCCTGAGCGGTCCTGGTCACCCGGCACGGGCGGTTGCCGCGACCGGTCGACGGCCTGGAGGCGCGGTGCGGGGCCGCCACGGGCCTCCCGTCCGCCTCGACGTGCGTCCGGGGCGTGGGTCGGGTCAGCGACCCAGGTGCCGGCCGAGGAAGGCGAGCTGCTGCGGCGCCAGACGGCGCCAGTAGCCGTGCGTGTGGCCGCCGGGTGCGAAGCCCCCGGCCGGCGGCTCGGCGAAGCCGTCGACGTAGGCGTGCACCGCCGGCGCGAACCCGTCGCCGTTGCCGCAGTCGACGCGGACCGCGACGCCGTCGAGCGCACGCTGCCGCCCGAGGACGGTGTTCGCGCGGAAGTCGGCTGCGTCGTCGAAGGCACCGCGGGCGGTGTCGGCGGCCGACTTCCAGAGCGCGGGGCTGATGGCCGAGACGGCCCGGACGCGCGCGGCGCCGAGAACCCCTGCGAGCCGGAGCGCGCCGAAGCCACCCATCGAGTAGCCGGTCACGGCGAGGCGGTCGGTGTCGTACCCGCGGCGGGCGATCAGGGGCAGGAACTCGTCGACGACCATCGCGGCGGGGTCGTCCCCGTCGGCTCGTGGGTGCCAGTAGCGGTTGCCACCGTCGATCGAGGCGATCGCGAACGGGGCTCCGCCGGCGGCCACGTGCGCCGCGAGGAACCGGTCGTAGCCCAGGCTGCGCCCGAAGAACGAGGTGTGGTCGTCGCCGTACCCGTGCAGCGCGACCGCCACCGGCAAGGGGGTGTCGGACGCCGGTGCCGCGATCGTCCAGCCGACGGTGCGGCCCTTCCGCGCCGCCGACACGAAGGTGCCGGAGGTCGTGGGGACGGGCTCGACGTCGGGGACCGTGCCGTCGGTGCCGTCCAGACCGAGGACCCGGTACATGGTCGAGCGCCCGGGCAGCAGTCCGAGGTTGATCGCCTCGGCCACGGCTCCCGCGGCGACGACGCCCGTCCCGCCGATCAGCAGGGAACGGCGGGTGATCGTGGCAGCACGCGATCGGGTCATGGGGTGGGCGCCGTTCCGTCGGGGGTGGTGTGTTCCCGGATGAGGGACGCGGCGACGGACCGTGCCGTCGTCGTGTCGAGCGCGGGGTCGCGCAACCGCATCGCAAGGGAACCGGAGACGATGAGGAGCAGCTGGTCGGCGAGGGCCTCGGCACGGGGACCGACCACCGGCGCGGCCCGCGACACGAGCCGCTGCCGCAACGTGGTGGTCTCGAGGTCCAGGACCTGCCGGACCTCGGCTGGCGCGTCCGCGTACTCGGCGGCGGTGCCGAGGAAGGCGCACCAGCGGGAGCCCGTGGGCGTCGAGCGGTACTCGTCGAGGGCGTCGAACACGGCCAGCAGCCGGCCCAGGTCGTCCCGTTCGGCGGCGACCGCACGGTCCCAGGTGGCGATCCAGTCGTCGTGGCGACGGGTGAGGGCCGCGGCGACGAGTGCCTCCTTGCTCGCGTAGCCGCGGTAGAGCGTCGCCGTCGAGACCCCGGCCCGTTCGAGGACGGCGTCGATCGGGGTGGCGGCGATCCCCTGCGAGAAGAAGAGCTCCTCGGCGGCGTCGAGCAGCCGTTGCTCGGTTCCTGGGCGCATCACCATGACAGCACCCTAGGGTCTGAAAAGTGAAACGATCGTTTTCGTTGCGACATCGACTGCTCCTCGTGAGCGGACTCGGCCTGATCGCGGCCACCTACGGCCTGGTGCGGCTGGCGTACGGGCTGTTCCTGCCCGACGTGCAACGCGACCTGGGGCTCCGGTCCGACGCCGCCGGATGGGTCTCGTCGGGCGCCTCGGCGCTGTACTGCGTCGGTGCGGTCGCCGGGTTCCTGCTCGCCGCACGGATGCCCCGGGTCCTCGTCGCGGTTGCCACGCTGGTGGCGGGGGTCGGTGCGATCGCCATGGCCACCGCCGACGGTCCGGTGCCGTTCGGTGTCAGCGCAGTGCTCGCGTCGGCAGGCGCCGGGCTCGCGTCCCCCGCACTCGTGCGACTCGTCGCGGAGCAGGTGCCGTCCGCGTTGCTCGGTCGAGCGCAGGCGGTCGTGAACGCCGGCACCGGACCGGGGCTCGTGGGCGCCGGGGTCCTCGCGCTCGTGCTGCTGCCCGACTGGCGGACGGCCTGGGCGGTGTCCGCGGTGTTCGCCCTGGCCGTCGGAACCCTGTTGCTCGTGGTGTCCCGGGGTGGTGCGGCGACATCCCGGCCCCCACTGCCCGGTGCTCCGTGGTTCGCGGCGCACCGAGGGGTCATCGTGCTGGCGCTGCTGTTCGGGGCCGGGTCCGCCGTCGTCTGGACCTACGGTCGTTCGGCCCTGGTGGACGCCGGTGCGTCGGTCGTGGTCTCGGTGTCGGCCTGGATCGCGCTCGGGGTCGGCGGAGCGGCCGTCGTGGTCACTGCGCGGTGGACGAACGGACTGCACGCCCGGACCCTCTGGGCGGTCACGGCGGGCTCGGTCGCCGTCGCCGTCGTCGTGCTGGGGGCCTTGCCGCAGTCGACGGTCGCAGCACTGCTGGCGTGTGCCGTGTTCGGTTGGGGCTACACGGCGGCGACCGGGGCGCTGATCGCGTGGACGACCGAGATCGACTCCGAGCGGTCGTCGGCCGGCACGTCGATGCTGTTCGTCGCACTCGTGCTCGGGCAGGCCGTCGGCGCGGCGGGTGCCGGAGCGCTCGTCGGTGCGATCGGGTTCGTCGCGACGTTCGTGGTCGGGGCCGTCGTGACCGCGGCGAGCGCCGTCCCTGGGGTGGTCCGTCGGCCGGGCGACCTGCGTGCCGTCAGAGCAGCGGGCGGAGCTCGATCTTCCGGTTGCACGCCTGCGACGCCTGGTGCGCCACCCGGGCCGCCGTCTCGGCGTCCGGGAGCTCCATGACCCAGAAGCCGGCGACGTACTCGTCGGTGCCGGTCGCGGGTCCGGTCGTGGCGCGCCCGGCCGTCGCGGGGCCGGTGGCCGCGTCGCCCGCACCTGCACGGGCGTCGACCAGGGTGGCGTCGGCCGGTGCGGAGACCCCGGCCGCGAACACGATCGCGTCGGCCATCCGTTGGTTGAAGGCGTCGACCGCGGCGGCTTCGGCGTCGGTCGCGGAGTACGTGTTGCCGACGGCGGCGGCCTGGCCGTCGTCGATGACGTTGACGAGGAACTGCATGGCGTCTCCCCTGCTCGTTGGCGGGAGGCTACTCTCGCCGCGCACCGACCGACCCCTTCGCCCCGAAGCTGCGGTTCCACTGGGACATCCGCGGATGCGGCAGTTTCACGTTTACCATCTGTGAACATGAACACTTCCACTCGAGGAGCTGCAGCCGGGACTCGCCTCAGGCAAGGGCGCGGCTGGCAGACGCCGGTGTTCCTGTGCAGTGCCGCCCTGGTCGCGTCCTTCGTGTTCGTGGCCGAGGGGCTGGGTGCCCCGCGGCTGCCCGTCCTCGCGATTGCCGCTGTCGCCGTCACCGCACTGTGGCTCGTCGCGAGTACCCGGCGGGTCGTCCCCCGCGGAGGCAACCGACTGATGACCGTCGCCTGGGTCGCAACCGGCGTCCTCTACGTCCTCGCCGTTGCTCCGCTCGACGCCGCGGTGCTCCGAGGACTCGACGGGTCGACGTCGCTGATGGCATGGGGAGCGACCTCGCTCGTCGTCGCAGCTCCACTCATCGTGGCGGCAGCGCAGGCTCGGCCGCGGCGCCGATGACGAGCGGCGCCCACCCTCGGCACGAACTCGACGACCGGATCCACTCGCCGGTGCGGTTCTCACTGCTCGCCCTGCTCAGGACGGTGGACGAAGCGGAGTTCGGTGTCGTCCGGGACGCACTCGAGGTCAGCGACTCAACACTGTCCCAAGCAGCGGCGGTTCTGGGCGAGGCGGGGTTCCTCCGCGTCCGCAGGCTTCGCGTGGGGCGGAGCACGAGGAGCTGGCTCGCCCTCACCGACGCAGGACGGGATGCGTTCGAGCGGCACGTCGCCGTCCTCCTGGCGATCGCCGAACCCGACGGGTGACCAGAGCACCGTGAAGCGAGCGGACGCCGAGCAGTCCAGCGCGATGGCGACATCGCACCGGGATTCCGCTAGCGTTTCGCGAGTGGGGACGACGGCGGAGTGGTCGCGACTGCCGGTGGGGCGGCACGAGTACCGACAGGACACGGTGCTCGCCGTGGTGCTGGCCGGTGGGCTCGCGCTCACGACGTTCCTGTACGGGTCGGCCGGCACGTACGGCGACGACCAGGCCGCCTGGTGGGTCTCGGCCCTGATGATCGTCGCGAACGCGGCACCGATCGCGTTCCGCCGAAGGTTCCCCATGTCGGTGGCGTTGGTGTCGGCGGTGGCGTTCGCCGCGACGCAGCTGCTCCGTGTCCCCGAGGTCTTCCTCGTCAACTTCACGCTCTTCATCGCGCTGTACACGGTCGGAGCGTGGTGCTCGGACCGGGTCCGGTCGGAAGCGGTGCGCTGGGTCGTCATCGGTGGCATGTTCGCGTGGCTGTTCATCGCGATCTCGTTCGGGTGGGCGTCACCGAACTCCCTGCCGAACGACACGGACTCGCCCGTGGCGCCGTACGTGGCGTTCTCGCTGCTCAACATCTTCATCAACGTGATCTACTTCGGCGCCGCCTGGTACGCCGGCAACCGCGCCTGGGCCTCCGCCGTCGCGCGGCACCAGCTCGCCGAGCGCACCGCCGAACTCGCCGCGGAGCGGGAACGGTCGGCCGCGCAAGCGGTCACGATCGAGCGGGTGCGGATCGCCCGCGAGCTGCACGACGTCGTCGCCCACCACGTGTCGCTGATGGGTGTGCAGGCGGGTGCGGCACGGCGCGTGCTCGACCGCGACCCGGGGCAGGCGTCCGCATCGCTCGAGGTGGTGGAGGAGAACGCCCGTACCGCGGTGGAGGAGCTGCGGCGGATGCTCGGTACCCTGCGCTCCGACGACGATGCGGCCGGCGGCGGGACGACCGGTGGCGACGGGCCGAGCACCGAGGGCATCACGCGGATTGCCGAACTGGCCGAGTCGGCCCGGGTGGCCGGCCACCCCGCCGAGTACGTCGTCGTGGGTACCGAGCGCCCGGTGCCACCGACGGTGGCCGCCGTGGCGTACCGGATCGTGCAGGAAGCGGTCACGAACATCCTGAAGCACGCCGGACCGACCGCCCGCGCCGACGTCCGGCTGCGGTACCTGGACGACAGCGTCGAGGTCGAGGTCGCGGACGATGGACTCGGTGCCCGTGCAGCCCGGAGCACCTCCGGCAGCGGGCTCGGACACGTCGGGATGCGGGAACGCGTCGACGCCGCGGACGGACGGATCGAGATCGGGCCACGCGCCCGGGGAGGCTACCTGGTGCGTGCATGGCTGCCGACGACGTGAACGGGACGGCCGACCTGACCATCGTGCTGGCCGACGACCAGGAACTCGTCCGTGCCGGGTTCCGCGTGATCCTGGAGTCCGAGCCGGGCTTCCGGGTGGTCGGAGAGGCCTCGGACGGAGCGCGGGCGGTCGAGGCCGTGCAGGCGCTTCGCCCCGACGTGGTCTGCCTCGACGTGCAGATGCCCGGCGTCGACGGGCTCGAGGCCGCGCGGCGGATCGCGGCGCTGCCGGACCCGCCGGCGGTGCTCATCCTCACGACGTTCGACAGCGACGACGCACTGTTCCAGGCGCTCGAGGCGGGAGCGAGCGGGTTCCTGCTGAAGAACGCCTCCCCCGAGCGGCTGATCGACGCGGTGCGGACCGTCGCCGCCGGGGACGCCCTGCTCGCGCCGGACGTCACGCGGCGGGTGATCAGCCGGGCGACGGCGACGACGCTGCCGGAGACCCGGCCCGAGCCGGCGACCACCGCGACGGCAGCGACGTCCGGCCGGGATGCGCTCACCGCCGCCGGGCTCACCGAGCGGGAGACCGAGGTGCTGCGGCTCCTCGCCCGGGGCCTGAGCAACGCGGAGATCGCCGCCGAGCTCTACGTCGGGGACGCCACCGTGAAGACCCACGTGTCGAACGTGCTGCAGAAGCTCGCACTGCGCGACCGGATCCAGGCGGTCGTCTGGGCGTTCGAGCACGGCGTCGCCGGCTGACCGAGCCCGACCGATCCGGCACCGGCGGGACAAGTCCGCACGGTGCCGAGTTCGCAGACATCGCCGCACCGTGCGCCATCGTTCAACCCGTGCGGCCTTGACCGCACCGTGCCCCGCCACCACAACGCACCGAGCAACCAAACCCGCACCAGCCCAACAAGCCCGCACCGTGCCCACCACCGCACCCCACGCCCGCACCGTGCGCCATCGTTCAACCCGTGCAGCGTTGACCGCACCGTGCCCCGCCAGCACGACGCACCGAGCAACCAAACCCGCACGAGCCGAACAAGCCCGCACCGTGCCGACTCGACGCACGCACCCCGCACCCACCCCGCACGCTCCTCCCCCACGCGGTGGAGCCGGCCCCCACCCAAGTCCCGCCTGGCGGCGGAGGCGGGGCGTGCCTCCCGGCCAATAGCGTCGAGCGCAGCGACGACCAGCGTCGTGACGAAGGGGAACGACATGCTCACCATCGAAGGGGTGACCAAGCACTTCGGTGACCGCCGGGTGCTCGACGACGTGGGGTTCACGGTCGGCAGCGGCCGCCTCACCGGCTTCGTCGGCGGCAACGGCGCCGGCAAGACCACCACCATGCGCATCATGCTCGGCGTGCTCCAGGCCGACGCGGGCACGGTCTCGATCGACGGCACCGCGGTCCGTCCCGCCGACCGCCGCCGCTTCGGCTACATGCCCGAGGAACGCGGCCTGTACCCGAAGATGCCGGTGGCCGAGCAGATCACCTACCTGGCCCGGCTGCACGGCGTCGACAAGCGCACCGCGACGACCCGCACCGGCGAACTGCTCGAACGACTCGAGCTCACGCAGCACGCCGGCGACGCCGTCGAGAAGCTCTCGCTCGGCAACCAGCAGCGCGTGCAGATCGCGGCGGCGCTGGCCCACGACCCCGAGGTGCTCGTGCTCGACGAGCCGTTCTCGGGCCTCGACCCGATGGCCGTCGACACGGTGCTCGGTGTCCTGCGCGAGACCGCCGCCCGTGGCGTCCCGGTGCTGTTCTCGAGCCACCAGCTCGACGTGGTCGAACGGCTGTGCGACGACGTCGTGGTCATCGCCGGTGGCACGATCCGCGCCGCCGGTCCGCAGGAGGAACTCCGCAAGCAGGCCGGCCCCGCCGCGTGGGAGCTGCTGGTCGACGGCGACGTCGCCTGGCTCCGCGACGAGCCGGGTGTGGCCGTGCGGGAGTTCGACGGCGGCTACGCGGTCTTCGAGGCCGACGCAGCCACCGCCCAGCGCGTCCTGCAGCGTGCCGTCCAGCACGGCTCCGTCGGGTCGTTCTCGCCGCGGGTGCCGCGGCTCAGCGAGGTCTTCCGGGAGGTCGTCCGATGAACAGCTCCTTCGTGCAGGCCGTGCGGCTCGTCTCCGCTCGCGAGATCCAGGCACGCATCCGCAGCAAGGCCTTCGTGGTCTCGGCACTCATCCTGATCGGCATGGTGGTCGCCTCGATCGTCGTCGGCGGGATCGTGAGCAAGGCCACCGCCGACGACACCACCGCGGTCGCGGTCGTCGACGGCGTCTCGCTGCCGACCACCAGTGGGCTCGACGTCACGAAGTCGGCATCGGTCGACGACGCCGAACGGCTCGTCACGAAGGGCGACGTCGACGCCGCGATCGTGCCGTCGGACGACCCGCTCGGCTACAAGGTCGTCGGGCTCGACGAGGCCCCGTCCGAGGTCGTCTCGGCGTTGAGCGTCACCCCGCGCATCGAGCTGCTCGACCCGGACGCGCTGCCGGGTGGGCTGGTCTACCTCATCGCGATCGCGTTCGGCGTCGTGTACTTCGCGTCGGCGGTGACGTTCGGCCAGTCGATCGCGCAGAGCGTGGTCGAGGAGAAGTCGACGCGGGTGGTCGAGATCCTGATGTCCGCGATCCCGGCCCGGGCGCTGCTCGCCGGCAAGGTGCTCGGCAACAGCATCATGGCGTTCGCCCAGATCGTCGCGGTGGCCGTCGCCGCCATCGTCACCCTGGCGGTGACCGGGCAGGACAACACGTTCGCGATGCTCGGCCCGAGCATCCTGTGGTTCATCGGCTTCTTCGCGATCGGGTTCGTGCTGCTGGCGTCCCTGTTCGCGGCCGCCGCCGTGCTGGTGTCCCGGCAGGAGGACGTCGGCAGCGTCACCACCCCGGTGATGATGCTCGTGATGATCCCGTACTTCCTGATCATCGTCGCGTACGACAACCCGACGATCCTCGGCATCATGTCGTACGTGCCGTTCAGCGCCCCGATCGGCATGCCGATGCGGATCTTCCTGGGGACGGCCGAGTGGTGGGAGCCGATCCTGTCGCTCGTCATCGTCGCCGCTTCGGTGGTCGCGGTCGTGGTCATCGGTGCCCGCGTCTACGAGAACGCGCTGCTCCGCACCGGCAGTCGCGTGAAGCTGTCGGAGGCGCTGCGCGGCTGACGCCGCAGGACCGGCAGGCCCAGCGCACCCGGCGCACCCGGCGCACCCAGCGCACCCGGCGCACCCGGCTGCCCCGGACGGGAGGCCCGCCCAGCGTGAGCAGACCTGCTCACGTGGGGCGGGCCTCCCGTCCGTTGCCCGGCGCCGGTCAGGCGGTCAGCGTCGCGAAGGCGGACCGGTGCCAGACCAGCGGATTGTGCGCGAAGTCGGACATGAGTCCGAGCACCCGGAGCACCACGATGTCGTGGTCGCCGGCCGGGTAGGTGTGCTCGACCGAGCACTCCAGCCAGATCGGCGCCCCCTGCAGGAACACCGCGCCCGTCTCGGCGACCGTCGTGTCGACACCGACGAACCGGATCGACTTGTCCCGCGATGCGAGCTGCCGGGTGACCTGCGCGTGCCCCTCACCGAGGATCGAGACCCCGATCGTGCCGGCGTCGCGGAGTACCGGCCACGTGGTCGACGTGTGCTGCACGGCGAACATCACGAGCGGTGGGTCCTGTGAGACGCCGACCGTGAACGAGGACGCGACGAGCACGGTCGGTTCGCCGTCGACGACGGCGGAGAGCGCGGCGACACCGCACGGGAACCCGGAGAACGCCTGCTTGAGCGCGGAGCGGTCCGGGGCCTCGGTGGAGTAGGGGCTGATCATGACGCGGTTCCTTCCTGGTGAGCGGCGGCGGCGAGGACGACGTCCTGCCAGCGGGCGAGCCACACGTCGGTCGATGCGGGGTCCGAGTAGTGCTTGTCGTTCAGGTACAGGGCTGGGGCGACGACGGTCGCGCCGAGTTCGACCAGCACCGGTTTGAGGAAGACCTCCGGAGCGAGGGCGTGCGCCGGACCGGCACCGAGCATGAGCGGCACCGCGACGACGCCGGCGAGTCCGTCGCCGGTGCCGAACTGGTCGAGGAACAGCTTGAGCACGCCGGTGTACGTCGCCTTGAACGTCGGCGACGCGACGACGACGAGGTCGGAGCCGGCGACGGTCCGGACGGCGTCCGAGACGGCGGGGTCGCCCCAGCCGAGCAGTCCGGCACCGAGGTCGATGACGTCGACGACGTGGTCCGGGGCCCGGCCGGTGAGCCGCTCGAGCACGACCGTCGCGGCGTCGAGTGTCCGTGAGGCCGGCTTGGGGTTGCCGGCGACGACGGTGGTGATCATCGGGGTGCTCCTGTCGATGGGCGGGTGGTGGGTGCTTGGTGCAGTCCACCGCTCGTTCGTTTCGCCGCCGTACCGCGTCCGTATCGGCTGGGTTACGCCAGCTGTCCCTGCCCCGCGGCACCCGAATGTCCCGGTCAGCGGGGCTGCGCGTCCGGGTCTCCCGGCCATTCCGCCAGGCACGGTCCCCACTGACCGCGCCGAATTGTGAGAGCGGCGTTTCCGGAAGTCGCCTCGGATGGGTCCGGCGTGTTTCGCCCCGCCGTCGCCGGCCCGTGACCGCCCGGATCCGCCCCTGCACGCGGGTCGGTGGCGCAGTCGTCCGCCCCGGATCCGTGGGTCGAACGCCCCTCCGCGTCGGGCGCCGCAGGTGGCCTAACACCAGCGAAACAAACGCCTAACAGGACCGTTACCGGGCGACCCTCTGTCGGCACGCCCTGGCCGTTACATTCGCATCAGCCCCACTGCAGCGGCCGGCGTCACCGGCGATCCGCCACACCGTCGGCCCCGCCCCGATCCGATGCCCCGCCGCCCGTCCCCGGCTCCCTTGCACGCTCCACCCCGCGCCGCGGGGCCTTCGGCGTCCCCGCCGCCCGTCCCCGCGCCGGCTCCCCCGCCCCCCGCACCTTCCCTGCTCCACCCGTCCAGGAGGTCCCCGACCGATGTCGTCCCCCGCTCCGTCCCGAACGCGTCCGTCGCGTCCCGTGCTCCTCGCCGCCGCGATCTCCGGCGTGCTCTTCCTGTCCGCATGCTCCGCCACCTCGACCGCGTCGACGAGCTCCGGTGACGTCACCGCCGGCGTCGAGCACGCCACGAGCCAGATCGAGGCCGCCAGCGTCGACCCGGCGTTCACCTTCGAGGGCGCGCGCTTCGACATGTCGGGGATCGCCGGCAAGACGATCTTCAACATCCCGAACTCGTCAGCCGTCCCGTTCATCACCGCGGTCGACGAGGCCGGCGAGAAGGTCGCCGAGCAGTACGGCGCCGAGTGGATCGAGTACACGAACCAGGGCACACCCACCGAGCACTCCGCCGGCATCGACCAGGCGATCAGCCGCGGAGCCGACATCATCGTGCTGGCGCAGGGTGTCAACGGCGAACTGATCGTCCCGGCACTGAAGCGTGCGAAGGCAGCGGGGATCCCCGTGCTGATCAGCCACACCTACCAGACCGGGCAAGCGCTGCCGGACCAGCTGCAGGGGCTCGTGGCGGCACAGGTGACCGCCCCGTTCCACGAAGCCGCGAAGCTCAACGCCGACTGGGCCATCAAGGAGACCAAGGGTCAGGGCGACGTCCTCATCATCACGTCGTCCGAGGTGCCCCCGTCCGACGGCATCGTCACGGCGATGCAGGACGAGTTCGAGGCGCAGTGCGACGGCTGCAAGGTGAAGGTGACCAACGTCCCCGTCGCCGACTGGGCGACGAAGATCTCGTCGACCGTGCAGTCCGCCGTGCAGTCCGACCCGAACCTCGACTACGTCCTGCCGGTCTACGACTCGATGACGCTCTACGTCGAGGCCGGCGTGACCGCTGCCGGCAAGACCGGCCAGGTCTTCACCTCCTCGTACAACGGCACCCCCGCGGTGCTGAAGATCCTGCAGGAGGGCAGCGTCCTCACGATGGACATCGGCGAGAACATGGAGTGGCTCGCCTACGCGACGCTCGACCAGGCCGGCCGTGTCCTGACCGGCACGCCGATCATCGAGGACGGCGACGAGAAGACCCCGCTCAAGGTCTTCACGAAGGACAACGTCGACGCGACCGGCACGCCGCCGGCGCCGAGCAAGGGCTACGGCGACGCGTACAAGACCGGGTACGAAGCGATCTGGGGCGCGGCCGAGTGACCGCCACCCGGGAGGCACGGCTCGGCTCCGCATCGTCGGCTGCGGTCGTCGGCACGGGTGCGGACACAGCGCCGGTCCTGCGGATCAGCGGGCTCACGAAGCGCTTCGGCGGGCTGACCGCACTGGACGACGTCGACCTCGAGGTCCTGCCGGGCCAGGTGCACGCGCTGCTCGGCGAGAACGGCTCCGGCAAGTCGACCCTCATCAAGGTCCTGTCCGGCACCTACGCGCCGGAACCGGGCGCGACGATCGAGGTCCGTGGCGCCCGGCTGCCACTACCGGTGCCTCCCGGGTACTTCCGCCGTGTGGGGATCAGCTTCGTCCACCAGGACCTCGCACTCGTGCCCTCGCTCGGTGTGACCGAGAACCTGCGGCTCGCGACCGTGGTGGCCGGGCGTGGACCCTTCGTCCGCTGGGGCGCCGAGCACCGTGCCGCGGCCGAGCTGTTCGCGCGGTACGGGGTCGACATCGACCCACGGGCCCGGATCGACGAACTCACCGACACCCAGAAGGCGCTCGTCGCGATCCTGCGGGCCGTCGCCGAGCTGGGCGACGACCGGGCGCTCATCGTGCTCGACGAGCCGACGGTCTTCCTGCCGAAGGAGGACGCCGACCTGCTCTTCCGGGTCGTGCAGGACCTGGTCGCGGACGGCCGCACCTCGGCGCTGCTGGTGTCGCACGACATGTCCGAGGTCCTCGAACACGCCGACCGTGTCACCGTCCTGCGGGCCGGCCGGGTCCAGGCGCACCGGGACACCGCCACGACGACGGCGGACGAGCTCGTCTCCCTCATCGTCGGACGCGGACTGGACGGTCCCGCCGCCAGGACTCCGCGCCCGGCGACCACCGGCGACGCCGTCGTGACGGTGCGGGACCTGCGGGTCGGCGTCGTCGACGGTCTGTCGTTCGACGTGGCGGACGGCGAGGTCGTCGGCATCACCGGGCTCGCCGGCTCCGGTGTCGAGGACGTGCTGCCCGGCCTGTACGGGGCACGCCCCGCGACGGGCTCGCTCACCGTGCGGCACGACGGGGCGACACCCGCTCCGGTCGACCTGACGCGGGTGACGCCCGGTTCCTCGATCGCCCGCGGCGTCGTCTACGTCCCCGCCGACCGCAAGCGCGAGGGCGGGGCGCTCACCCTGTCCGTCGAGCAGAACGTCACGCTCCCCGTCCTCGGGAAGCTCCGCGGGCTGCTCGGCCTCTCGCCCGCGCGGGAACGCGCCCACGTCGCGGGACTCGTCCGCGACTACGACGTCCGACCAGCCGACCCGGCCGCCCTGTTCGGCACGCTGTCCGGCGGCAACCAGCAGAAGGCCGTCCTGGCCAAGTGGATGCAGGACGCCCCGAGGCTCGTGCTGCTGCAGGAGCCGACCCAGGGCATCGACGTCGGGGCACGCGCCGCGATCTTCTCGATGCTCCGCCGGAGCGCCGAGCAGGGCGTGACCATCGTCTGCGCCTCCACCGACTACGACCAGCTCGCGCAGGTCTGCGACCGCGTCGTCGTCCTCGCCCAGGGTCGCGTGCACGACGTGCTGACCGACGACCGCGTCGACCGCGACGTCATCGCGGCCGCGGTCGTGGCGAGCCTCGTCGACCGAGATGCCCAGGCGTCACCCACCGGGTCCCCGTCCCCCGCGGGCTCGTCCTCCCCCGATGCCTCCTCCGCAGTCAAGGAGAACGCCTGATGTCCACCACCGCCGACCCCGTCCTCGAGACCTCGATCGTCCGTCCGACCCGCCCGCGCTTCTCGTGGGGACACACCGAGCGGTACGCGCTGCTCGGCGCCTGGCTCGTCATCGTCATCGCGTTCAGCATCGCGCTGCCCGACACGTACCCGACCCTCGGCAACCTGCAGAACATCCTCGGGTCCCAGTCGGTGCTGCTCATCCTGGCGCTCGGGTTCCTGTTCCCGCTCACCGCCGGTGAGTTCGACCTGTCCGGCGCCTCGACGATGTCGCTCTCCGCGATGACCATCGCCGTGCTCAACGCGAAGATGGACGTCCCGCTCGTGCCCGCGATCGCCGCCGGTCTGGTCATCGGCGTCGTCGTGGGCCTGGTCAACGGGCTGCTGACCGTCGGGTTCCGCATCGACTCGTTCATCGTCACCCTCGGCACGTCGACCTTCATGATCGGGATCATCCAGTGGATGAGCGTGTCGTCCTCGGTGACGGGCATCGACCCGGCGCTCGTGCAGGCCACGGTCGGGTGGCGCGGGCTCGCAGGCCTGCCGCTCGCGTTCGTCTACGGCCTGATCGCCACGGTCGTCGTCCTGGTCGTCCTGAGCGCCACCCCGGTCGGCCGACGGCTGCTGTTCGTCGGTACCGGCCGCACCGTCGCGGAACTCTCCGGGCTGAACGTCCGACGGCTCCGGGTCGGTGCGTTCGTGGGCGCCGGCTTCACCGCCGCGGTGGCCGGGGTCGTCTACGCCGGCACCCTCGGCGGCGCCGACCCGTCGAGCGGACAGTCGTTCCTGCTCCCCGCGTTCGCCGCCTGCTACCTCGGTGCGACCGCGATCGTCCCGGGGCGCTTCAACGCGATCGGCACGTTCATCGCCGTGTACTTCCTGTTCTCCGGCGTGGTCGGTCTGCAGATGCTCGGCGCCGACAACTTCGTGCAGCAGCTCTTCTACGGCGGCGCCCTCATCGTCGCCGTCGCCGTCTCGCAGACCATCCGGCGGCACTCCGTCGCGACCGCCGCCAAGGCCGCCGCGAAGCGTCCCTGACCCTGCTCCCCCTTCGACACCCACCACAGAAAGCGAGTTCCCCATGGACATCGGAGTCTTCATCCCGATCGGCAGCAACGGCTGGCTCATCTCCACCACGTCGCCCCAGTACAAGCCGTCGTTCGACCTGAACCTCGAGATCGTGCAGAAGGCCGAGGCGTACGGCTTCGACTTCGCCCTGTCGATGATCAAGCTGCGCGGCTTCGGTGGCCCGAGCGGCTTCTGGGACGAGAACCTCGAGTCCTTCACCCTGATGGCCGGTCTCGCTGCCCGCACCGAACGGATCCGCCTGTTCGCGACGACCGCCGTCCTGACCATCCCGCCGGCGATCGCGGCACGCATGGCGGCGACCGTCGACTCGATCTCGCACGGCCGCTTCGGGCTGAACCTGGTCGCCGGGTGGCAGAAGGCGGAGTACGACCAGATGGGCCTGTGGCCGGGCGACGAGGTGCACTTCAAGCGCCGCTACGCGTACCAGACCGAGTACATGCAGGTGATGAAGGAGCTGTGGGAGACCGGCCGGAGCGACTTCCACGGCGAGTACTTCCAGATGGACGACTGCCGGATGCTGCCGCGACCGACGTCGCACATCCCGATCGTCTCGGCCGGTCAGTCGTCCCAGGGCATGGCGTTCGCCGCGGAGTACTCGGACTACAACTTCTCGATGGGCGTCGGCGTGAACACCCCGACCGCCTACGCCGAACAGAACCAGGCCCTGCTCGAGGCACGCGAGAAGACCGGCCGTGACGTCGGCTCCTACGTGCTCTTCATGGTGATCGCCGACGAGACCGACGAGGCCGCCCAGGCGAAGTGGGAGCGGTACAGCGACGGGGTCGACGTCGAGGCCATCGCCTGGATGACCGGCCAGGCGCTCACCGACGCCGAGGGCGAGGACGGCAACACGGCCAAGCGGATCTCGCTGCCCGAGGGGGCCGTGAACATGAACATGGGCACGCTCGTCGGCTCCTACGAGCACGTCGCCGCGATGCTCGACGAAGCCGCCGCCGTCGAGGGCACCAAGGGCATCATGTTGGTGTTCGACGACTTCCTGCAGGGGATGGACGACTTCGGCACCCGCATCCAGCCGCTGATGCGCACCCGCGAGGGCGTCGCGTCCGCTGCTCCGAGCGCGGTCACCGCATGAGCGCCGCCGCGAGCCGACCGGTCATCGAGGTCGCGGTCGTCCAGGCCGGCGAGACCCCCGCTGACGGCGACACCGCACTCGACGAACTCATCGCCCTGTTCGAGCAGGCCGCGGAGGGTGCCGACCTGGTCGTGTTCCCCGAGCTCTGCACCACGCCCTACTTCTGCGGCGTGGTCAACGACAGCCGGAAGTCCTGGGCACAACCCGTCCCCGGTCCGGCGACCGCCCGCTTCGCGAGCGCGGCGAAGCGGCTGGGCACCGCCGTCGCCTTCGGTCTCTACGAGGACGCGGGCGACGCGCAGTACAACAGCGCGGTGCTCATCGACGCCGACGGCACGCTCGTGCACGGCACCGACGTGCACGGCGACCGCGTGGCGTCGTACCGCAAGACGTCGATCCCGACGAACGCGATCTCCGACGTCGACGAGAAGCACTACTTCGCCGCCGGTGCCGGACCGGTCGTGTTCGACGCGCTCGGCACCCGCTTCGGCATGCTCATCTGCTACGACCGGAGCTTCCCCGAGTACTGGCTCGCGTCACGTGCCGCCGGGGCCGAGGTGATGCTCGTGCTCGTGTCGTCGATGGGCTTCCGCGAGACCCTGTTCACCCAGGAACTGCAGGTCCGCGCGCTCGAGACGCAGACGTGGGTCCTCGCCCCGAACCGCGGCGGCGAAGAGACCGTCGACGGCAAGACCGTCAGCTACTTCGGTCGGTCCTCGGTCGTCTCACCACGGGGTGACCTGGTCGTCTCGGCCCCCGCCCACCAGGCGGGGCCGATCATCCGGGCCACCATCGACGTCGGCGAGGTCGCGGCAGCCCGCCGGGACTTCCCGCTCGGACGTGACCGGCAGCCCGGGGTGTTCCGGTACCTCGCCGACGCCCACGCAGCGGCGGCGGTCCCCGCGTGACGGACGTCGCCGCCCTGGTCCGCGGCACCATCGCACCGCAGCTCGACCGCGCGCTGGCCGCGAGCCGCGCGAACCCGTTGCCCGCCGCCCCGTCGGCGCTGCCCGCGGAACCGGCCCACAGCGCGCAGCTGTTCGGCCGGCTCCTCGGCGCGGCGATCGACGGGGCCCCGGCGCCGACCGCTGCCGGTCCGGACGACGACCTGGCGGCGTCCCGGGCTGCCACCGACCCCGCTGGCGCCTCGGTCGTCGAACTCCTCGCCGCGTACCGGTCCGGCACCACGACCCCTTCCGAGGTCCTCGCCGCACTCGCCCCGCACTGGACGAGCGACGACGTCTGGTCGGACGCCGTCCTGCGCCTGGTGCAGGGGGCCGAGGAAGCCGCCGCCGAGTCCACCCGCCGCTGGGCGGACGGCGAGGCCCGACCGCTCGAGGGCATCCCGTTCGCGGTGAAGGACATCATCGACGTCGCGGGGACGATCGTCACGAGCGGCTCGCTCCAGACCGGTGACCGTGTGGCCCCGAAGGACGCCACCGTCGTGGCTCGGCTCCGCTCCGCCGGCGCGATCCCGGTGTTCACGGCGGCCACCACCGAGTTCGCCTGCGGCGGGCCGCACAACGCCCGGTACGGCGCCGTGCGGAACCCGTGGGACCCCGAGCGCTGGACCGGTGGCTCCTCGACCGGGTCGGGTTCGGCGCTCGCAGCCCGGATCATCCCGCTCGCGCTCGGGTCCGACACCGGCGGATCGATCCGCGTCCCGTCCGCCCTCTGCGGGACCACGGGGATCAAGCCGACGTACGGCCTCGTGCCGCGCACCGGGGTCGCGAGCCTGTCGTGGACGCTCGACCACGTCGGCCCGATGGCACGCTCGGCCGAGGACCTCGCCCTCGTCCTGGCGGTCATCGCCGGTTCCGACGGCGAGGACCCGACGACGTTCCCCACCGTGCCGCTCATCGAGGCCGCGCCCGAACGGGTCGAGGGGCTCCGGATCGGGGTCCCGCTCGACTGGTTCACCGAACGCGTCGACCGCGCGGTGCTCGACGCACACGCCGCGGCGGTCGAGCGCTTCCGCGAGCTCGGCGCGACACTCGTGCCGATCGAGTTCGACGACCTGGAGTCGATCGACTCCGAGTGCTGGACGGTGTTCTACGGGGAGCTCGCCGCGAACCAGGAGGCCAACGCCGACACGGCCGACCTGTTCGACGCCGGCACCCGCGCCCGGTTCGACGTGTCATTCCTGCCGACCGCGGCGGACTACCTCCGGGCACTCCGCCGTCGCCCGCTCGTGCAGGCCGCGATGGTCGCGCGGATGGACGAAGCCGGCGTGGACGTGGTGCTCACCCCCGGGATCGGCGCCACCGCCCCGCGGCTCGACGACCTGACGATGTCGGTCGACGGCGAGCGGTTCAACCTGCACGACGTCATCCCCCGGAACACCCGGCTGTTCGACTACGTCGGGTTCCCCGCGCTGATGATGCCGGCGGGCACCGCGCCGGACGGCCTGCCCGTCGGTGTGCAGCTCGTCGCGCGGCCGTGGGACGACCGCCTCGTGCTGTCCGCGGCCGCCGCCTTCCAGCGGGTCACGACGCACCACCGCCTGGTGCCGCCGTCGTCCGCCGTGCGAGGGCCGACCGATCGGTAGCCGCACCATCGACGAGGGCGCCGCCCGGCGACGCGCCTGGCAGGTGCTCTGCGCGTCGAGCCTGAGCGTCGTCCTCGTCTTCATCTCCTCGAGCGCGCTCCTCATCGCGCTCCCCGACGTCAGCCGTGACCTCGACGCCAGCGCCGTGCAGTCCAGCTGGGTGCTCCTCAGCTACATGCTCACCACGACCACCCTCATCCTGGTCTTCGGGCGCATCGCCGACCTCGTCGGTCGGCGCCGTCTGTACATCGCCGGCATCCTCGTCTTCCTGCTCGCCTCCCTCGCCTGCGGCTTCGCCCCGGACGCCGCGGTGCTGCTCGGTGCCCGACTCGTGCAGGGCGTGGGGGCGGCAGCGATCGTCACCAACACGACCGCGCTGCTCACCGATGTCTTCCCGGAGTCGATCCTGTCGCTCGGCCTCGGCCTGAACGCCACGGTCGCCGCGGTGGGCCAGGTCATCGGGCCCGTCGTGGGCGGGCTGGTCGCCGAGTCGTTCGGGTGGCGGTGGATCTTCCTCGCCGGCGTGCCGATCTCACTGGCCGGACTCATCTGGTCGCTCCGGCTGATCCCGCACAGCACGCGTCCCCCTTCCGGCGAGCGCCTCGACGTGCCGGGGTCAGTCCTGTCCGTCGCCGCCGTCGGACTGCTCGTCGGTGCGGTCTCGACCGGCGGCTCGGTCGGCTGGTCGGCCGTCCCCGTCGTCGCGATGACCGCCGGCGCGGTCGTGCTCGGCGGAGTGTTCGTGTGGACCCAACGCCGGGTCGCGCACCCCCTGGTCGACCCGGCGATCTTCCGCGACCGCACCACCATCACCCTGTTCTCCGCCGCCGGGCTGTGCGCCCTGTCCAGCTACGCACTGGTCCTGCTGGCTTCCCTGTCGTTCCAGGCGGTCGACGGCAAGGACGCCGTCGACGCCGCCCTCTGGGTGCTGCCCACGCCGATCGGCACGACGGTCGCGGCGGTGAGCGCCGGGTTCCTCGCCCGCCGGGTCGCCGCGCGGACGCTGTCGACCATCGGCATGCTCCTGATCGCGCTCGGCGCCGCGGTGCTCGCGGTGTCCCTCGCCGACGGCGACGCCTACGCCGTCACCGCCACCGGCCTCGGCGCCGTCGGGGTCGGCACGGGCGTGTTCATGACGCCGAGCACGTCGGCACTGATGACCCGCGTCCCGGAGCACCGACGCGGCATCGCGAACGCCATCCGGTCGGCCCTGCAGAACGCCGGCTTCCTGTTCTCGACGGCACTCGGCCTCGCGATCGCGACGGGCGGCCTGTCCGCGGCGCAGGCGGCCGCGGCCTACGACGGCAGCCTGCTCAGCCTGCCGTCCGGCGACGTCCAGGTGTTCGTCGACGGCGTCCGCGCCGCGGCGCTGACGTTCGCCGGCTGCGCGGCCCTGGGGGCGCTCATCGTCGCGTTCGGTCCGTTCGGGCCTCCCGACCGGGAGGCGCCACTCCGACCCGACAGGTCGGGTCCCCTCCCCGAGCCGGGGGCGTCCACGTGACCGTCCTCACCCTGGCAACGACCACCCACGACGGAAGCAGGACACCATGACCGACGACCACCAGGACTACGCGGCAGCCGGCTTCACCGGCACGCTGCAGCCAGGACGACGCGCTGCGCTCGTCGTCGTCGACCCGGTCCGCGCGTACGTGGACCCCGACTGCGGGCTCTACGCCGGCGTCGAGGAACCCGTCGAACGGATGCGGGAGCTCACGACCGCCGCTCGGGCAGCCGGGGTGCACGTGGCGATCACGACGATGGCGCTCTCGGCCGACGGTTCCAACGCCGGCGTGTTCTTCCGCAAGGTGCCGGCACTCGCCGCGTACCTACCCGGCGCGTCCACGGGAGCGTTCGTCGACGGGCTCGAACCCCTCGACGGCGACACCGTGGTGCCCAAGCAGTACCCGAGCGCGTTCTTCGGCACGTCGCTGGCCGCCGACCTCGTCGCCCGCGGCGTCGACACGCTCTTCATCGCGGGGCTGTCGACGAGCGGGTGCATCCGCGCGACCGCCACGGACGCCATGCAGCACGGCTTCGTCCCGATCGTCGTGCGCGAAGCCGTCGGCGACCGGTTGCCGAGCGTGCACGAGGCGAACCTGTTCGACATCGCCGCCAAGATCGGCGAGGTCTGGCCGATGGAACAGGTGCTCGAGCACTGGGACGCGGCATGAGCACCACGACGCGCATCGAGGCGCCGGTCCGGGGCCGGCCGCGCAGCGCTGCCGTCGGCGAGTCCGTGTACACCGCCTGTGTCGAGATCCTGGCCGAGGGCGACCCCCGGGCGTTCACGATCCGGGCCGTCGCCGACGCGGCCGGCGTGGGTGCGGCGACGATCTACCGGCGGTGGTCGAGCAAGGAGGTCCTGCTCACCGAGACCGTGATCCGTCTGATGGAGGAGCACATCCCGACGATCCAGGACGCCCCCATCGCCGCGGGTGTCCTGGGCCTCACCCGGGGATGGGTGCACGCCCTCGTCGCGACGCCGGTCGGTCGGGCGCTCCCGCTCATCGTGGAGACCGCGTCGCACGAGCCGCGGGTCGCCGAGGCCGTGGCCGAGTGGCACCTGGACCGGCGGCTCCGGGTGAACGCGATGCTGCAGCGGGCGATGGACGCGGGCGATCTGCGACCGGACGTCGACCTCGGCATCGCAGTGGACCTGCTCGGCGGGCCGACGTTCTACCGACGCGTGTTCGTCTCGCTCGACATCCGGGCGCCCGACTACCCGGTGCGGCTGGCCCGGGAGTTCCTGCGGTGGGCCGGTTGGACCGGCGACCTGTCGACGGTGGGGGTGGCCTCGTGACCGGGACCGTGCCGGAGGGGTTCGCCGCGTCCGCTGCCTGGACCGACATGGGGGTCGGGACGACTCCGTCGGCACCGGGTCACTGGATCGGGTTCAACCGACGCTCCGACGCGGCCCGCCAGGTGTCCGACCTGATCCGGGCCGACATCGTCGCGGGGCGGTTCACCGGTCCGCTGCCGTACGAGTGGGAGTTGCTCGACCTGTACGGCACGACGCGGAACGTCCTGCGGGCTGCCCTCGCGTTGCTCAAGGAACAACGGCTGCTCACCCGTGCGCCGCGATCGGGCACGTTCGGTGTGCGGCCCGTCGCCTCGGTGAGCCTGGCCCGCACGTCCGACGAGGTCACGATCTACGGCGAGACGGCAGGGGGCAGCGTGTTCGAGTCGCCCCGGCTCAGCATCGTGCACCTGTGCGTGCAGCAGGTGACCGCGCCGGAGACCGTCCGGCGCAACCTGGAGATGACCGGCAGCAGCGCCTTCTTCGTCGAGAGCCTCATCTCGTTCGACGGCGAACCGAGCCGGGTCCGGACGAGCTGGGTCCCACACGAGCGCTTCCCCGACCTGGTCGCCGAACCGCTCACCGAGTACGTGCCGGACGTGCTCGTCAGGAAGGCCGGCGCGCGGCCGGAGGCACGACGGTTGCTCCTGAGCACCGTGAACGCCGACCAGTGGACGGCCGACCTGCTCGACATCGATCCCGGCCAGGCGATCTTCCACATCGAACGGTTGATGTGCCTGGCCGACGGGACACCCGTCGAGTACGGGTTCTCGCGGTACCGCGGCGACCGGGCGGTGATCGACTCCCGGATCACGTGAGGCACGGGCGGGGATCCTCAGTCCGTGCGCACCGAGAAGACGTCGCCCGGCTGGCAGCCGAGCACCTCGCACAGTCGGGTGAGGGTGGAGAACCGGATCGCGCGGGCCCGGTTGTTCTTGAGCACCGAGAGGTTGACGACGGTCACACCGACGCGGTCGGCGAGCTCGGTCAGGGTCATCCCCTGCGCGGCCAGCAGATCGTCGAGGTGACAGACGACCGCGTGGCCGTCCTCCTGTTCCGGGGGCATCAGACCAGCCCGGCCTGGTCCCGCACCATCCGCTGCGAGGCGGTGAGCGCGAACCGGAAGCAGACGACGACGAGCAGGCCGAGGTACACGGGCAGGAACTGGTGATCGACCACCGGCGTGGGCAGGTACCCGTCCCAGCCGAGCCCGGACACGACCCAGTTCCACCCCATCCGGCGGACGAACGACGGCAGGAACCCGGCGGCCAGCACCGCGCCGGCGAGCCAGTCGAGGATCCGGGTGGTCGAGCGGTCGAAGAGCCCGCCGCGCGAGATCTTCCAGGCCACCGCCGCCACCAGGGCGATCAGGACGCTGACGAGCAGGACCTCGAGGGCGTCGCCGACGCGGATGCACCCGATCGCACCACCCGGCACGTCGGCGACCGGCGCCCGGAGCACGAGCTGGTCGGACGTCACCGTCGCGCCACCCGGGGGCTGCGGGATGGCCCTCGTCTCACGCATCCGGATCGGCACCGCCACCGTGCCCGAGGTGATCGACTGGACGAGCTGTTCGACGTACCGCCAGACGACGAACACGATGCCGATGGCGCACGAAACGACGTAGGCCAAGTAGGAGTTCCGCCCGCGGGGCGGTTCGTAGACGGGTGTGGTCATGGCTGCTTCCCCTGTCGATCATCGATACCATCGAATTTCGATGGAACGATAAACGATATGTCTACTTCGCCGCAACCCCAGAGAGCCCTCATCCGCAACCAGCCGCCTGGCGCACCTGGAACATGCTCTGCCATGATGAGCCTGTGTCGTTTTCAGTCGCAGGCGAGCTCGATCTCGCAGTGTTCGCTCCAGCCTTCTCCGCGATCGCAGCTAGCGCCTCCGCAATCGTTGCTCTCTTGAGCTTCCGGATGGCGCGGGAGAACAAGAAGCGTGACGAACAGCTCCTCCAAGGTCAGCACGACCGCGGGCGCCGGACCGCCATGACCGACGCGCACCTCCAGATGACATCAGGCGAGGTCGCTGCCGCCCGCCATCTCGCCGGCACGCTCGAGGCGAAGTCCCATGAGGAGCGACCGTCGTTCGCTCACGCGAAACAGCCCGACCTGACGAATGCCTTCTACACCCTGTGCTGGACGATCGAGTACGTCGCGAACGTGCGGGGCATGTGGCTGACGAGCGAGAAGGGCAAGGGTCCGAGCGAGTACCTGAAGTGGAACGAAGAGGCGATCTACCTGGGCGCGAAGAGCATCCGGACCTCGCTCATCGGCATCGACAGCACGTTCGAGCAGAGCACGCAGACCGTCTGGCGATCCGTGCACGACATCGCACGATCTCGCGGCTTCGCCTGATCCGAGCAGGTCGGCTCAGCGCAGCCCGAACGCCGCCTGCACGCCGAGGCTCGTCCCCGCCACCAGGACCCAGAGCGCGATGCCGAGCAGCATCGGACGGAACCCGGCACGTCGCAGCGCCGCGAAGTCCGTCGAGCAGCCGATCGCGGCGAGCGCCACCGTGATGAGGAACGAGGCGGCCGTCGCGAACCCCGGTGCCACGGACGCGGGCAGGACCCCGACCGTCCGGAGCAGCACCACCACGAGGAACCCGATCAGGAACCACGGCACCAAGCGGAACACGCGGAATCCGCGGCCCGACCCCGAGGCGGGGGCGAGTTGCTCGCGGGAGGCGCGGCGGGCCTCCAGTCCGGCCAGCCCGATGACGATCGGGATGATCATCAGGGTGCGCACCAGCTTCACGACGACCGCGGTGTCGGTCGCCTGGCGACCGTAGACGGTCGCGGTGGCGACGACGGACGACGTGTCGTTCACGGCGGTGCCCGCGAAGACGCCGAAGGCGTGCTGGCTGAGGCCGAGGGCGTGCCCGAGCAGCGGGAAGGCGAAGACGGCGGCGATGTTGCAGAGGAAGATCGTGGACATCGCGTAGGCGACGTCGGCGCTCACCGCGCCGATGACCGGCGTGACGGCGGCGATCGCCGAGGCACCGCAGATGCCGGTCCCGACACCGATCAGGGTGCGGAGCGCGCCCGACACCCGGAGCAGTCGACCGATCCCCCACGCGGCCACCAGGCAGACCACGAGCGTCGCGAGCATCACCGGCAGGGTCTCACCGCCGATGCGCAGCACCTCGCCGATGGACAGCTGCGCGCCGAGCAGGACCACCGCGAACTGCAGCACCCGGCTGGACGAGAACTTCACCCCGGGGGCGAGCACCGCGAGTGTGCCACCGGTGCGACGCCGGACGAGCCACCCCACCACGGCACCGATCAGGACGGCGGGGACGGGGCCGCCGACCACCGGGACGACCCGGCCGACCAGGGTGGCGACGATGCCGATCGCGACGGCGAGGGCGACACCGGGGGCGGCTGCACGGACGGACTGCATGAGGACAGCATGTCGTGCCGGCAGATGCCGCGCTCGCGGAACGGGCGTCACCGCGACGGGCAGCGCCCGATCGTCACTGAGCGGGCGGGGTGTCACCCGTCATGTCGACGCGGCCGGTCTCGTCGTTCCAGGTGAAGGTGGCCGTGGTCCGGCCGGAGGGTGCTGCGTTCGGTTCGCCCGCCTTCGCGAACTTGTAGGTCACCGTCACGGCCGACTCGCTCCGTCGTTCGATGGTCGGCTCGAAGGCGTACTGCTCGGCAGTGGCGGTGCCGAGGTACCGGCCTTCGTGGAACAGCAGGATCGCGTACGGGGAGCCGGCCGTGGCGAACTCGGGTTCGACCACGGACCAGGACAGCGGCGCGCAGGCGTCGTAGCCGGAGTAGTCGGCGTTCGCGGCGTCCCACTTCGCGTCCTCCAGTCCGGCGGGCAGCGGCAGGGCCGCGATGCCCGCGGCAGCAGCCTCGGCGCCGCTCGTCGGCCCGCAGGTCGGGGTCGGGGTCGGCGTCGGCGTGCTCGCGGCGACGGAGGGCGGGGCGGTGACGGTCTCGGTCACGGTCGGGGTCGCCGCGCTGCCGTCCGCCCCGTCCGCGCCGGAGCACCCCGTCAGCAGTGCGGCCAGGGTCGCAGTGGTCAGGATCAGGGCGGTTCTCGTCAGGCGCATCCCTCCACGCTGCCTGCGCCGCCGAACGGTCGCCCGCATCGTTACCGGGATGTGTCCCTCCGGACGCTGCAGCGGTGCGACTGTGTCGTCCGCCGGCGTGCTGCCACACTGCTCCCATGCGGGGGATGCACCAGGGGACCGTCCGGGTCGAGGTCCGGGACGACCAGATCGACGGACCACACGGGCCGGTCCCCGTCCGTCGGTACCGACCGGCCGATCCGAGCGCCAGCACGGGAGCCCGGACCCTGGTCTGGGTCCACGGTGGCGGGTTCTTCCGAGGCGACCTCGACCTGCCCGAGTCCGACGCCGTCGCACGGGCACTCACGGAGCGCGGCCTGCCGGCCGTGACCGTCGGCTACCGCCTCGGACCGCTGCCCGGGCTGCCCTGGCTCGGCCGGGGTGGACCACGTGGGCGACGGCGGGCACCCCACGCGCGGGACGAGATCGTCGCCGTCCTCCACCACCTGCGCGACGAGGCACCCTCGGGCCTGCTGCTCGGCGGGGCGAGCGCCGGTGCGTGCTTGGCGGCCTCCGCGGTCGCGACCGCCCCGGCACTGGTCGGCCTCGTGCTGACCTACGGGTTCTTCCACGCTCGACTCCCCCGCGACCGGGCGGTGCGGCGACTCGTCCGCGGACACCGGTGGTTCACGCACGCCCCGGTGCTGTTGGACCTGAGCAACCGGGCGTACGCGGGCGGCCACCCCGCTGCGGTCTACCCGGCGTCCGACGGCCTCACCCGGTTCCCTCGCACCCTGATGGTCGACGCCGAGCGGGACGTCATGCGTGTGTCGGGTGAACGCTTCGCGGGCGAGCTCGAGCACGCGGGCGTCCCCGTCGAACGCCACGTCCTGCCGGACAGCCGTCACGCGTTCCTCAACCGACCCGGCACGCGGGACTTCGACGACGCGATCGACCGCATCGCCGCGTGGGCGGATCGGACACCCGACCACCGGACGCCCGACCACCACACGCCCATCCGCTGAGCGCTCTTCCACGGACGAACGGCGGACATCGGGGAACGCCGCGCCCGAGGCGGACGTACTCTGGAAACGGAAGCAACGGCGGTTCCGAATCCCCTTCGCCACGCTTCCCCCCCGTGGCGCCTCACCACCGTGACGAAGAGTTCCATCGTGACCGAACACCTCATCGAGTACGTCGCCCGCGACCGCACGGGCATCACCGCCGTCGTGACACCGACCGGTGTCATCGACGTGGACACCGTGATCCAGCACATCCGCGCCGGCCACGCGGGGTACTACGTGGCTGCCGACTCGTGGAAGCGCGCGCCGGTCCGGAGCATGTCGTTCATCGGCGGGACCTACCTGTTCGCGAACTGGGACGGCTCGAAGCGGAACATGCTGCACGACCTGGCGTTCCGGTCGCCGACCCGCTCGATCGAGACGATCCACGAGCCGGAGTCCCGGTTCTCGCGGTTCCTCGACGCACTGTTCGGCAAGCGGACGCCGCAGCGCTGACCCTCGGCAACCGGCCCGTGGGAGCATTGCCGGACAGACAGAAGGGGGAGCACATGCTCGCACGAGAGGTGTCCGAGAAGCGGTTCCGGCCGACCAAGTTCCGCGACGGGTACGACCAGCGCCAGGTCGATGCGTTCCTCGACCGGATCCAGGCCACCCTGACCGGGTACGAGCAGCGGCGGCCCGTCGACCCGCTCACGCCGGAACAGGTCATGGATGTGCGGTTCCAGCCGACGAAGTTCCGCGAGGGGTACGACCAGGGGCAGGTCGACGACTTCCTCGACGAGGTCGTCGTCGCACTGCGCCAGCACGGCGCCCGCTGAAACGGTCACCGGCGGTGCAGGTGACCGCCTGGAGGCGCGGCGTGCGTCACGGACGCAGGTCGCGCCTCCAGGCGGTCGCGTCGGTCAGCGGACCGACTTGATGGGCAGGATCACCAGGGCACCCAGGATGACGGCGACGCCGGCACCCCAGAGCATGAGCGTGTAGTTCTGGCCGCCACCGATGCCGAGCAGGAACAGGCCGACGGCGGGGGCGAGTGACTGCGGCAACGCGTTCGCGATGTTGATGACGCCGAGGTCCTTGCCAGGGCGCTCCGGGTCGGGCAGCACGTCGACGACCAGGGCCGTGTCGATGGCGGCGTAGATGCCGAAGGCGAAGCCCAGGACGATCTCGGCGAAGTAGAACCCGCCGACCGTTTCGACGTGGGCCAGGATCACCAGACCGACGGCGGTCATGGCCGTCGAGCCCCAGACGAAGACCTTGCGACGTTGGATCCGGTCGGACACCCAGCCGGAGACCGCTGCGCTGACGAGCAGGGCGATCGTGTACAGGAGCACGCCGAACGCGACGACCCCGACCGCCTCGCCCTGCGGGAGCCCGATGCGGTCCTGCATGTACAGGAGTCGGTACGTCGTGAACATGAACGTGCCGAAGGTGATGAGGAAGCGGCCCCACCAGGCGAGCCCGAAGTCGCGGTGCTTGATCGGGTTCGTCCAGAACGAGCTGATCAGGTTGACCCAGCTGAAGGGCTTGACCGGAGTCGTCGGCAGGTCGTCACGGGCGACGAACGAGTAGACGAGGACCGCGACGATCGCCAGGACACCCGGTGCGATGAACAGGACCGGCAGGTTGCCGACCAGGTACACGGCCAGGTAGAGCCCGGCGAGGATCGCGATGTTCTGCGCCAGCGCGATGACGCTCGAGGCCTTGCCGCGCTGGAACTCCGGCACGTTGTCGGCGAAGCTCGCCGTCAGGGTCGAGAGCACCGCGTTGGCGGAGACCTGCGCGAGCACCCAGGCCAGGGTGAGCTGCAGCACGTCGGGCGAGAACGCGAGCCAGGCGAGGGATCCGACGAAGACCACGACGCCGCCGACCATCCACGGGCGACGACGACCCCACCGCGTTCGGGTGCGGTCGGAGAGCGCACCGAACAGCGGGTTGGCGAACAGGGCACCGAGCGCTCCGAACGGCAGGACCGAGCCGACGACGGTCTCGGGGCTCGTCGGGTTCAGCTCCGTGGCCTTGATCGACATGCTCACGAAGACGGGGGTGAGCAGGGCGACGAACAGGCCGAACTGGGCGAAGCTCAGGCCCCAGAGGTACCCGCGACCCACCCGGACGGTGCTGACGGACTGTGTGATGCCCTCGACCGAGAACGCTCGGGACGCAGCAGCGTCCGTGGCGGTGGCTCCGGCGGCTGCGGTGACCGCGGGGGACGCGGTCCCGGCGATGCCGCGGGTGGGTTCTTCCTTCGACGACGGTGTCGACATGACTCCTCCTCGAGTCATAGGGGGCTTCGGGGCCCTCGAATACCTAGCGCTGCTAGGTGATCGGGACTGTAGCACCGGAAACCGCAGGCCGGAAGGTTTTGCTCTGATTGTTTCGTCGGTGCGGATGCGTGCCGACGAAGAACGACACCGCCGTTGTCGGAGGACAACGACGGTGTCGTTCTGCATCGACCCGCAGGCCGGAAAGGAGCCGCTACTGCTCGCCGTCCTCTTCCGGGTTGAAGTGCGAGTCGTCGCCCGAGTGGCCCGCGGCCAGGCCGTCGGGGTTGTTCGGGATGGTGTTGTCGTCGCCGAGGCCGCCCGGCTTCTCGGTGCCCTCGGGGTCGTTCTTCGGGGCGTCGTGCGTGTTGCTGCTGTCGGTCATGAGCTGCTCCAGTGCAGGGATCGACCCGGCGGCACCGCCACCGGGGTACTGAGGACTCGGACAGTACGTGCCCCGCCTCGGAATCCACCGTCCGAGCGGGGGAAGCGGATGACACGGGCCGGGGCGCTCGGTAGATTGTTCAACAACCCGCGACGACAGGGAGCACCCGTGACGACGATCGACCTGAACAGCGACCTCGGCGAGGGCTTCGGCGCCTGGGCCATGGGCGACGACACCGCGATGCTCGACGTCGTCTCGAGCGCCAACGTCGCGTGCGGGTTCCACGCCGGCGACCCGACGATCATGCTCACCACCGCCCGCGCCGCCGCGGAACGCGGTGTGGCGATCGGCGCCCACGTGGCCTACCGCGACCTGATCGGCTTCGGCCGCCGCCCCGTGCACGTCACACCGGACGAGCTGTACGCCGACGTCGTCCACCAGCTCGGGGCGATGGCGGCCACCGCGCACGTCGCCGGCGCGGCCGTCACCTACGTCAAGCCGCACGGCGCCCTGTACAACACCGCCTGCGCCGACCCGGTGCAGGCCGAGGCGGTCGTCCGCGCCGTCGCCGACGTCGACCCGTCGCTCGCCGTGCTGGCGTTGCCCGGGTCGGAACTGCTGCTGGCGGCCGAACGTCACGGGCTCCGCGCCGTGAGCGAGTCCTTCGCCGACCGTGCCTACGAACCCGACGGCTCGCTGGTGTCCCGGAAGCAGCCGGGGTCGGTGCTGCACGACCCGGACGAGGTCGCGGCGAGGGTGCTCCGCATGGTCACCGACGGCGTCGCGATCGCCGTCGACGGGTCCGAGATCGCGGTGCGTGCCGACTCGGTGTGCGTGCACGGCGACTCCCCCGACGCCGTCGCGATGGCCCGTGCGATCCGAGCACTCCTGACCGAGCACGGCGTGACGATCGCGCCGTTCGTGTTGCCCGCACCGCTCGCGCCGTGACGGGTCCCGACGTCCGCTCCGCTGGCGGCACCGCACTCCTCGCCACGTTCGAGTCGCTCGCCGAGGTCGTCGCCTTCCGCGCCGGGCTCGACGAGGCCTCCCTGCCCGGCCTGACCGAGGTCGTCTCCGGCGCCCGGACGCTGCTGTTCCGGTTCGACCCCGCGACGACGGACACCGGTCGGCTCCGCTCGGAGCTGGCGCACGTCATCCCGGTCAGCGCCACGCTCGAAGCGCACGACACCGAACCGCTCGTCATCCCCGTCACCTACGACGGCGATGACCTCGACACCGTCACCGAACTGACCGGCATGCGGCGCGACGAACTCGTGGCGTGGCACACCGGGCAGCTCTGGACGAGCGCCTTCTGCGGCTTCGCCCCGGGCTTCAGCTACCTGACCGGCAGCGATCGACCGCTCGACCTGCCCCGCCGCAGCACCGCCCGCACGGCCGTCCCGAGCGGTGCCGTCGCGGTGGCCGGAGAGTTCAGCGCCGTCTACCCGCGGACATCGCCCGGCGGCTGGCAGCTCATCGGCCGCACCGACGTGCCGATGTGGTCGCTCGAGCGCACGCCCCCGGCGCTCGCGCCAGCCGGCACCCTCGTCCGCTTCGTCGTGGCGGGTGCGGCATGAGCGCGCTCACCGTCGTGCAGGTCGGCTACGGCGTGACCACGCAGGACCTCGGTCGCCCGGGCTTCAGCGACATGGGCCTCGGGGCGGCCGGCGCGGCCGACCGCGGGTCCGCAGCACTCGCCAACCGACTGGTCGGCAACCGTGCCGACGCGGCCGTCCTGGAGGCCGTGCTCGGCTCCGTCACGCTCCGCACCGACGCGTACGTGGTGGCGGCCGCCACCGGCGCGGCCTGCCCGGTCGAGGTCGAGCGGGCGGACGGATCGGTCCGCGGGGCGGCCTCGCACGAGGTGCTGCTGCTGGCCCCGGGCGACACGCTCCGCATCGGCACCGCGACCGTGGGCCTGCGCGCCTACATCGCGGTCCTCGGGGGCTTCGCGGTGGAACCGGTGCTCGGCAGCCGCTCGTGGGACTCCCTGGCGCGCCTCGGTCCGCCGCCGCTGTCGGCCGGCGACCTCCTGCCGGTCGGCGGAGCCCGGGTCTCGTGGCCGGTCGTCGACGCGGTGCCGCAGCCCGAACCGCGGTGGCCGGACGAGCCGGTCGTGCTCGACGTGGTGCCCGGGCCGCGCGACGACTGGTTCACCCCGGAGTGGCGATCGACCCTGACCGGTCAGGACTTCACCGTCAGTGCGGACAGCGACCGCGTGGGGGTACGCACCACGGCTGCGACGCCGCTCGCCCGCTCCGTGACACGCGAGCTGCCGAGCGAGGGTGTCGAGACGGGATCGCTGCAGGTGCCGCCCGAGGGGTTCCCCGTGCTGTTCCTCGCCGACCACCCGGTCACCGGCGGCTACCCGGTCGTCGCGGTCCTGACGCCCCGGTCGGTCGACCGTGCCGCGCAGCTCCGGCCTGGTGATCCGCTCCGGTTCCGCATCCTCGACTGACCGACCCGGAACAAGCGCAGGGGGTCCGGAGTTGGCTTGGACACCGCTGACGAAAGGTTCCCCATGTCGATCACCGTCCTGCTCGAGGTCCAGTTCCAGAGCGACGCCCCCGAAGACGCGCTCCAGGGTGCGATCCGCGAGACGCTCGAACAGACCGCGTCGTTCCACGGCCTGGAGTCGCTCGAGGTCCTGGTCGACGACGAGGACCCGGCGCGCATGGTCGTCGTCGAGTCGTGGACGACCGCCGCGGACCACGACACGTACGTGGCCTGGCGTGCGACGCCCGAGGGTGCTCCGGCGATGGCACCGTTCCTCGAAGCGACACCGGTCACCCGCACCTTCGCGCGGACCATCCCGCTCCACTGAGCCGACACCGGCGCCGCCCCACGGCGCATGGGTCGGCGTCGGCCGCGGTCGGTCAGACCACGTCGTCGTCGGTGTCGAGCGGCACCGGCCGTTCGTCGTCGGGGAGCACTTCGTCGTCCGCGTCGTCGACCACCGGGAGGTCGTCGGGGTCGAGCACGGTCGGCTCCGGTTCGTAGTCGGTCTCCTGCGCCTCGCGGAAGTCGTCGAGGGTCTCGTCGTCCTTCGGATCGCTCATGGCCCCGAAGGTACCTCCGGATCCTCAGTGTGTCCGCAGACGATCACCACCCCGAAGCCGCTCATCGAGCGGCGTGCTCCCGGGCCTCCATGGCGTCCCAGGCGAAGCTCGCCAGCCAGTGGGTGGAGTAGTACTCCTCGCCCACGCTCGCCGCGAGCCCGGAGGTCAGCAGCCGGTCGGCCGCGTCGTCGAGCAGGTCCGCGATGCCGGTGTCGTCCGAGCTGCCGGCACGGAGTGCGTCCGCGATGCGCCGGGCCGATCCCGCCCGCGACAGGTCGAGCCCGAACAGGTGCACCTGCTGGGGGTCGTTCTCGTCGCGCACCACCGTCGACCGCAGGATCGCGTCGCCCGGCTGCACCGCGGCGAAGAAGCCACGGGCCCACGTCGCGAACTCCGCAGCGGGCAGCACCGCACGCATCAGGTCGGCTTCGGCGAGACCGGCGGACAGGAAGTCGTGCCCACTCCGCTCCCAGGCGAACGGCCACCCGGCGTCCGCGCCGAACCAGTCCCGTGCTGCCCCCTCGACCGCTGCCGCCAGGGCCGGACGGTCGAGTGACCGGGCGGCCTCGAGCACGAGCAGCAGCCCGAACGCCGAGTTCGAGTGCACGCCGTGCCGGACCGGGTGCGCGGCGCCGTCGATCCACCGGACGACCAGGTCTTCGAGGACGTCGACGACGGGCGCGAACCCCGGTGCGAGTGCCCGGACGGCGGGCGCCTCGGATGCCGACACCTCGGCGGCGAGCCGTGCGAGCCAGGCCCAGCCGTAGGGGCGCTCGAAGTGCGGTGTCTCGCGCAGGTAAGCGGCCTCGGTCGCCAGGTGATCCGTCGTGAGGTGCGCCTGCAGGATCGAGGTGAGCCGGGCCTCCAGGTCGGTGGGCAGACCGTGCGCGACCAGGCGCGCCGCGAGCCAGTGCATGTGCACCGACGAGTGCCAGTCGTACGACGTGGCGAAGGCGGGGTGGAGCTCGACGGGCAGTGCCCGGTCGTCCGGCCCGGACGTCGCGTGGTGCGCGGCGTACGGGTACTCACGGGTCGTGTTGTCCGCGGCGACGGCCGCGAAGCGGTCGGCCCAGGCCGCCCGGGTCAGGTCGATCGGGGCGGCATCAGAATGCGACAAGGTACATGACTCCCATGTTGACGACGAGCAGGATGGCGGCGGTGGGGATCTGCGCCTTGATCGGGCCGTACTTGTCCCGCATCTCGAGCAGGGCGGCCGGCACCAGGTTGAAGTTCGCGGCCATCGGGGTGACGAGCGTGCCGCAGAAGCCGGCGAGCATGCCGATCGCGAAGATCGCGGCCGGGTTGCCGTCGAAGCCCTGCACCAGGACGGGCCAGCCGATCGCGGCCGTCATGATCGGGAACGCGGCGAACGCGTTGCCCATGATGATCGTGAACAGGGCCATGCCCAGGCAGTAGATGACCACTGCGGCGAGCAGTGAGCCGTTGGGGAGGACCGACTTGATGATCGTGCCGACCGCGTCGCCGACCCCCGCCTGGGTGAAGACGATGCCGAGGGTCGAGAGCATCTGCGGCAGCAGCGCCGCCCAGCCGATCGCCTGCAGGAGCCGACCGCCCTCGCGGATCGGGGTGGCGATCTTCGGCGGGCGCAGGACGAACACGGCCACGACCACGGCGAGGACCGAGCCGATGCCCAAGCCGGTCAGGGTCGCGCTCCCCTCGGCCAGCAGCGGTTCGCCGCCGAACGAGACGAGCGGGCCGAGCGTCGCGACCAGCACGGCGACCACGGGCACCACCAAGGCCGGGATGAAGAGCCGGTTGCCGTACTTCGTCGCGAACGCGGCACGCTCGTCCGGGCTGGTGGTGGCGAGCACACTCGTGCTGCCGCTGCCCGCGCTCGTGATCTTCTGCGTCACGCCGGTTGGTTCGGCGGGGCCGGTCTCCGCACCGGTACCGGCGCCGGGGATGCTCGCGACCCGGGTGCGGCTGGTCGTGCCGGTGAAGCCGAGTCCGGCGAGCGCGACCATCACGAGGACGGCGATGCCGAGCGTCCACGCCGGGATGCTGCCAGCGGCGACGAACGTGCCGGCGAAGAACGACAGGCCGAGGATGCCCCAGAACGCGGCGTTGCCCAGGCGCTTCGCGTGCGCGGTGTCGGTGACGATCAGGACGGCGACGGCGATGAAGAACGCGCCGATGAGCCAGTAGAGCCATTCGCTGGTGATCACGCTGCGGCCCCCAGGGTCGGAGCGTCGGCACGGGCGTCCGCCGCCATCTTGTCGAGTCGGCGGTCGAACAGCAGCAGGCGTCCGCCGTGGACGATCAGCGCCGCGATGCCCGTCGGGATCGCCCACAGGGCCAGGTCGATCGGTTCCAGCGACAGCCCGTAGGTCGCGTCGACGAACGTCGTGATGAGCAGGATGGAGCCCACCGCGACGAAGACGTCCTCGCCGAAGAACACCCCGACGGTGTCGGACGAGGCCGAGTAGCCCTTGATCTTCTCGCGCATGCGGTCGTCGATCCGCCCGTACTTCTTCGTCGCCGCGCCCTCGGCCATCGGGTAGACCAGCGGGCGGACGGTCTGCGCCGGGCCACCGATGCTGGTCAGGCCGACCGCCGCGGTGACCTGCCGGATCACCAGGTAGCCGGCGAGCAGACGACCCGTCGTGAGCTTGTCGAGCTTCGCGATCAGACGCTTCGCCTGGTCCTGCAGGCCGTAGCGCTCGATCAGGCCGATGACGGGCAGGACGAGCGCGAAGGTCGTGACGGACCGGCTCGAGGCGAACCCGTTGCCGAACGCGTCGAGGATGCCGACGGGACCGATCCCGCCGATGGCCGCGGTCACGATGCCCGCGACCGTGACGACGAGGAGCGCGTTGACGCGCAGCGCGAAGCCGACGATGACGACGGCGACGCCGATGAGGACGAACATGCGGGACAGTCTGGACCGCATTGTTCAACAATCGCAAGAGCCGGTTCTGCTCTGTAACACGCCCTTCACAAACGCCGCCCGTGCCAGGATCGGTGCCATGACCCGAACCGTCGGCGGCGCTGACTCCACGGCCACGCGGTTGCGCACCATGATCGCGTCGGGCGACTTCTCCCCCGGGGCGCAGCTGTCCGAGGAGCGGTTGAGCGATCAGCTCGGGGTGTCGCGGAACACCCTGCGCGAGGCCTTCCGGCTGCTCGCCCGCGACCGACTGGTCGAGCACGTGTTCAACCGCGGGGTGTTCGTCAGACGCCTCTCCGCCGCCGACGTCACCGATCTCTACGCGGCCCGGCGGGTTCTCGAAGAAGCCGCCGTGCGTGCCTGCTCCCCCGACTCGCCAGCCTTCGCCGCGGCCGCCGCAGCGGTCGCGGACGCCCGGGCCGCAGCAGCCGCGGGCGACTGGGGCGCCGTCGGCACCGCCGACATCCGGTTCCACACCGAACTCGTGCGCGCGGTGCCGAGCGAGCGGATCCACGCCCTGATGGACGGCCTGCTCGCCGAGATGCGACTCGCGTTCCTGACCACCGCGGACCCGGCGTCGTTCCACGCCGACTTCGTCGAACGCAACGACGCGATCGTGTCCGCGTTGCGCGGTGGCGACCAGGACGCCGCCTCGGCACTGCTCGCGGACTACCTCGACGACGCGGAGCGGACGCTGCGGGTCGCCGCCGGCGCAGCCGGCTGAGGGACGGCCAGGAGGCCCGGCGCGGCTCCGTCCCGCCCGCCCGGTCCGATCGCGGTCGCGCTGGTGCCGGTCGAGCCCTCGGTCAGGACTTCCCGCCGAGCAGCGCCGTCACCGCGTCGACCACGACCTGGCGACGCCGCGGCGGCGTCACGGCCTGCACCAGCGGCTCGTACTCCGGAGCGGTCGCGCTCCAGAACGCCGCGGTGTGCAGGACGAGCCCGAGCAGCACCGCGGGACGGAACGCCCGCGGCAGGACCCCGGCGCGCTGGGCGTGCTCGACCTCGGCCACCGCGTCGGCGTAGCTCGTCGCGACGGACTCGAGCGGGATGTCGGCACGCTCGAGCCGGTGCCACGTCGCGAGCCGCTGGGCCCAGGGGCGACGGACGTACGAGTCGTGCACCCCGCCGGCCCAGGCGGCCAGGTCGGCGGTGTCGAGCGGGGCGTCGGCGAACGTCTCGGTCATGGTCTCCGCGACGAGGGCGTCGAACAGGCCCTCCTTGCTGCCGAAGTAGTGGAAGACCTGCGCCTTGTTGCTCGACGCCGCCGCGCCGATCCGTTCGACCCTGCCGGCGGCCAGTCCGACCGCGGCGAACTCGTCCCGCGCGGCGAGCAGGAGTCGTGCGCGCATCGCGTCGGCAGCAGGGGGCGTGAATCGGGCCATGGCGACCACCGTACCGATCACGCGGCCCGCGACGCGGGTGCGACCGTCGCTCAGGGCACCTGATCCCCCGAACCTAGGATGAGCGAGTGACCCTCCGACTCCACGACCTGGACCTGCGGGGCTTCGCCTCGGACAACTACGCCGGCGTGCACCCCGAGATCCTCGCGGCCATCGCCGAGGCCAACGACGGCCACCAGACCGCGTACGGCGAGGACGTCTACACGGCGCGTCTCCACGAGGTGGTCCGGGAGCACTTCGGGTCGCAGGCCGAAGCGTTCCCGGTGTTCAACGGGACCGGCGCGAACGTCGTCGGCCTGCAGTCGATGCTGCCGCGTTGGGGTGCGGTGGTGTGCACCTCGACCGCGCACATCCACACCGATGAGGCCGGAGCACCCGAGCGCATCGGGGGCATCAAGCTGCTGACGGTCGATGCACCGGACGGCAAGCTCACCCCCGAGCGCATCGACCGGCAGGCCTGGGGCTGGGGCAACGAGCACCGTGCGCAGCCGCTCGTCGTGTCGATCACCCAGACCACCGAGCTCGGCACCGCCTACACGGTGGACGAGATCCGGGCGATCGCCGACCACGTGCACTCGCTCGGCATGACGCTGCACATGGACGGCGCCCGCATCTCGAACGCCGCGGCATCGCTCGGGGTGCCCCTGCGCGACTTCACCACCGACACCGGCGTCGACGTGCTGAGCTTCGGCGGGACGAAGAACGGCATGCTCTACGGCGAGGCGATCGTCGTGCTCAACCCCTCGGCGTCCGAGGGGTTGCACTACCTGCGCAAGATGAACATGCAGCTCTCGTCGAAGATGCGGTTCGTCTCAGCGCAGCTCATCGCCCTGCTCAGCGACGACCTGTACCTGCGCTCCGCCGGGCACGCCAACGCCATGGCCGCCCGACTGCGCGGTGCGCTGGAGGCCGGCATCGCCGACGGCAGCATCCGAGGTGTCGGCTTCAGCCAGCAGACCCAGTCGAACGGGGTCTTCGCGACCCTGCCCGCCGGCGTGGCCGACCGGCTGCGGGAGCACTTCCGGTTCTACGACTGGGACGCCAGCCGCAACGAGGTGCGGTGGATGTGCGCGTACGACACCTCGGAGCAGGACGTCGACGACTTCGTCGCAGCCCTGACGCGCGAGCTCGACGCCGCCTGAGCCGGCCCGGCGCACTCCGGCGCGGCGGTCAGATCACCCGAACGGGATGACCCGCACCACGATCGCCACAACGAGCATCGCCATCGCGACCACGGCGGCCCGCCACAGCACCTTCTTGTGGTGGTCGCCGAGGTTCACGTTGGCGAGCGACACCAGCAGCAGGATCGCGGGGACGAGCGGGCTCTGCATGTGCACGGGTTGCCCGACGACCGAGGCGCGGGCCATCTCCGCCGGTGTGATCCCGTACGCCGAAGCGCTCTCGGACAGCACCGGCAGGATCCCGAAGTAGAACGCGTCGTTGCTCATGAAGAACGTCAGCGGCATGCTCAGGATGCCGGTGATGCCCGCCAGGTACGGGCCCATCGAGTCCGGGATGACCGCAACGAGCCAGTCGGCCATCGCAGCGACCATCCCGGTGCCGTCGAGCACCCCGATCAGCACCCCGGCGGCGAACACCATCGACACCACGCCGACGATGCTCGGGGCGTGCGCGACGATCTGCGCGGTCTGCTGCTTGAGCTGCGGGAAGTTCACGAGCAGGGCGATCGCCGTGCCGATCATGAACACGAAGTGCAGCGGCAGCAGGCCCATCACGAGCGCCACCATCACGGCGACGGTCAGTGCCAGGTTGAACCAGATGCGCTTCGGGCGCAGGGTCGGACGGTTCGGGTCGAGCATCGTCTCGGCCATCGTGCCGGTGCCCGCGCCCTCGTCCGTCGCACCGGTTCCGTCCACGCCGTCGCCGTCCGCACGTCGGCCGTCGGCCTTCCCGCCGCGCAGCCCGAGCGCGACCGTGGGGCTCGTGAACATCCCGCCGCCGGTCCCGCCGACCGCCGCGAGCACGCGCGACCCGGCCCGGGCGTTCGCGCGCTCCGGCACCCCTGCACCCCGCGAGGCCTCGGTGAACTCGATCAGCCCGAGGCGCTTCCGCTCCCGCAGCCCCATCGTCCAGGCGAACGTGAAGCACAGCAGCAGCCCCACCACGAGCGACGGCACGAGCGGGACGAAGATGTCCGTCGGGTCGATCTTCAGTGCAGCGGCGGCCCGGGCGGTGGGACCACCCCACGGCACGATGTTGAGCGTGCCGTTCGTCAGACCGGCGACGCACGTCATCACGACCGGGCTCATGCCGAGCTTCAGGTAGATGGGCAACATCGCCGCGGTCACCACGATGAACGTCGTCGAGCCGTCCCCGTCGAGCGAGACCGCGCCCGCCAGCAGAGCCGTCCCGAGCACGATCTTCGCCGGGTCGTTGCCGGTCACCCGCAGGATGAACCGGACGAGGGGGTCGAACAGGCCGACGTCGATCATCAGCCCGAAGTACATGATCGCGAACATCAGGAGCGCTGCCGTCGGCGCCAGGGTGCCGATCGCTTCGGTGACCATGTCGCCGAGTCCCAGGCCCGCCCCCGCGAACAGGCCGAACACGGTCGGCACGATGATCAGCGCGAGCATGGGCGACATGCGCTTGGTCATGATCAGGACCATGAAGGTCAGGACCATCGCGTACCCGAGGATGACGAGCATCAGGACTCCTTCGTCCGTGTCTGGCAGTCCGGGCACGCTACGACCCGGCCTGGAGGCGCGGCGCGCTTCTGCACATTGGCGCACCATCGCGCGTTGACCGCATTCTGCGCATTGTGCGCAAGCAGGTCGGCGCACCCTCCGTACGCTGGGGTCGTGACCGACGACCGTTCACGGCGCCCCAGGCTCCGCTTCGCCACCCAGGTGCTCGTCCTGCAGCTCGCCGTGGTCGTCGCCGTCGTCGCCCTGACCAGTGCCGTGTTCGTCCGGATCGAGGTCACCCGGCTCGAGCGCGCTGCCGAGGGGACCGCACTGGCGATCGCGCAGAGCGTCGCCGCCCAGTCCGACGTCCGGGCCGCGGTCGCCCGGCTCAGCGTCGACGGCACCGACCTCGACCGAGCGACCCTCGCCGACGGGCCCGTCCAGCGTGCTGCCCTTGCCGCCCAGCGCCGGACCGGGGCGCTCTTCGTCGTGGTCACCGACGACCGGGGTGTCCGGCTGGCCCACCCCGACGTCGACCGCATCGGCGAGATGGTGAGCACCTCCCCCGACGCCGCACTCGCCGGACGCGAGACCGTGTCCTGGGCCCGCGGCACGCTCGGCGAGTCGGCGCGGGCGAAGGTGCCCGTCTCCGCACCCGCAGCCGGCGGGGCGGGGACGAGCCGCGCCTCCCGGCAGTCCACCGTCGTCGGCGAGGTGAGCGTCGGGTTCACCCGGGCACGCGTCTACGACACCCTGGTCGAGGACAGCATGCCGGTGATCGGTGCCGGGCTGGCGGCGGTCCTGCTCGCGCTGATCGCGTCGGTCCTGATCCGACGCAGGTTGGTGCGGCTGACGCTCGGGCTGCAGCCGGAGGAACTCGTGACGCTCGTGCAGAACCAGCAGGCCGTGCTCGGCGGGGTCGGTGAAGGCGTCATCGCGATCGGCCCGTCGGGGGCCGTCACCGTCTGCAACCCCGAAGCCGTGCAGTTGCTCGGGCTGGCGGACCCGGTCGGGCAGCCGGTGGGTTCCCTCGACCTGCCCGCGCCGCTCGGATCGTTGCTCGACGGGGGTTCCGCGGCCCCGGCGAGCGCCACGATCGTCGCCGGACACCGGGTGCTGCTCGTCGACGTCCGCACCGTGTCCCGCGACGGACGCGACCTTGGCCGGGTCGCTGTCCTGCGCGACCGCACCGACGTCGAAGCCCTGACCCGGCGGCTCGACGCCGTCGGAGCGATGAGCACAGCGCTCCGGGCGCAGCGCCACGAGTTCGCGAACCGACTGCACGCGATCTCGGGGCTGCTCGACATCGGCGAGACCGCACGGGCGCGGGCGTACCTGGCGGACGTGCAGGAGCGCGGGCCGCTGCGCTACCCGGTGCAGCACGCCGACCGGTTGACCGAGCCGTACCTGCAGGCGTTCCTCGGGGCGAAGGGCGTCGAGGCCGCCGAGCGCGGGGTGCTGCTGCGGATCGGGGCGGAGACGCTCGTGCAGGGGACGATCACCGAGCCGGGCGACGTCACGACCGTGCTCGGCAACCTGGTGGACAACGCGGTGACGGCGGCCCTCCGCGGGGACGAGCGCACGCGGGACGGGGGCTCCCCGTGGGTGGAGGTCGAGGTGCTCGACGACGGCACGACCCTGCACCTGTCGGTGATGGACTCCGGGCCGGGGGTGCCGGACGGTGCCGCGGACTCGCTGTTCGTCCGAAGTGCGGCGACCGCCGCGTCCGGTGACGTCGCGCAGGTGCACGGGCTCGGGATCGGACTGCCGTTGTCGCGGGAGATCGCCCGGCGGCACGGTGGCGACGTGTGGCTCGCCTCCCCCGGCGGCGACGACCACGGCGCGGTGTTCTGCGCCCGACTGGAAGGAGTGGTGTCGTGAGTTCCGTGTTCACCGTGCTGGTGGTCGACGACGACTTCCACGTCGCAGACCTGCACCGGCGGCAGGTCGACCAGGTACCGGGCTTCCGGGCGCTCGAACCCGTCGGGACCCTCGCGGGTGCTCGCTCCGCGCTGTCGGGCGGAGCCGTGGACCTGGTGCTCGTCGACGTGTACCTGCCCGACGGCAGCGGCCTCGACCTGCTGCGGTCGATCGACACCGGCGCCGACGCCTTCGTGCTGAGCGCGGCCTCGGACTCCGGCACCGTGCGCCGGGCGATGCGGAGCGGAGCGCTCGCCTACCTGATCAAGCCCTTCGCAGCCGGGGTGCTGGCCGAGCGGCTGCAGGCGTACGCGCGGTCGCGGAACGTGCTCGACGAGCGGTCGACGCTCGACCAGGAGGCCGTCGAGCGGGCGTTCCGGATCCTGCACGCCGGGGACAGCGGTGGGGCATCCCCGTCCCGGGCGGCCACTGCTGCGCTGGTGCTCGAGCAGCTCGTCGCCGGTGAAGAACGATCGGCCGCCGAGGTCGCTGCGGCGATCGGGGTCTCGCGGGCGACGGCGCAGCGGTACCTGGCGCAGCTGACGGCCGACGGGACGGTGGCGATGCAGTTGCGGTACGGGGCCGCGGGGCGGCCGGAGCACCGGTACGTGCGGCGGTGAGCGAGTTCGTCCGGTACCAGAGCGCCGTTCCCAACCGTCGCGGGCGGTTCCCGGGGGTCTTCGCCCTCGCCAACGGTCTGCAGCGGGACGGCAGGCTCAGCGACGCCGAGACCAGGTGGCTCCGAGAAGCGAACCTGCACGCGACCGCGATGTACACGGACCCGACCACGGTGCAGCCCGACTGCTACGACGAGACCCGCAACCCCGGGGCCCGGGCCTGGTTCGCCGCCGACGCCGTCGAGCTGCTCGAGATGGTCGGCCCGTACCTGGAACTCCTCGACCGCCACGGGATCCCGTGGATGCAGCTCGTGACCCGCTCGCCGGGTCGGATCGTCTACCGGGACGCGGTCCAGGTCGTCGCGGTGCCACACACGCACGCTGACGCCTGGCCCTTCCGGCCGACACGGGAGGGGCGGACGCCCTAGCCCTGTCCCTGGTCCGTGAGGCGCCATCCGGACGCCGTCTTCGTGAAGCAGAAGCTCCAGGTGCGCGTCCCGTTCATCGGCTCCGATTCCTCCGACGCTCGACTCGTCACCGTCGTGTCGACGCAGGACTCTGTCGTGTGGCCAGGGTTGAACGGCACCGATTCCGCCTTGTCCGCGACGGTGTATTCCGCAGCGTCGGGTTCCGGCACCACGCCCACGTGCTGTCGAGCGTCAACGCCTTCGTCACGTCACACCGTTGCGCCTCGGCCGCAGCGAGGTACGCCTTCGTCACCTCGACCGGAGACGCTGACGACGGCGGCAGGTCGGGCGAGCTGCACCCGGTCATCAGCGCCAGCCCAGCTGTCACCACGATGGTCGTAGCGAGGGTGCGCGTCAGGAGCGGCGAACGCCCCGGCAGCCTGCTCGTCCGCACCTGCACCCCTCACACTGCCGCCGACGGTCCGACGGTCCGGCGGTCTCGGCAAGCGAAGCGCACGACCTCGCACCAGCGCAATGAGTACCCCCACAGCCGCGCTGCCCAATTCTCGCCGACTCAACCCCTTGCGTATTTCACCGGATACCGGCAGGTTGGACTCGTGCGACGCAGCGGGTGCATTGCAAGTCCGCTTGAGCGCGCAACGACCCCGGAAGGAGACCGCACATGATCGCCATCGAGATCGTCGCCGCCGCGCTAACCGTCGTCCTAGTCGCCTTGCCGGCGCGCGGCGTCATCGGCAGGAACGGGATCGCCGGCATCCGCACCAGGGCAACCATGCGCAGCGACGAGAACTGGCTCCTCGGCCACCGCGCAGCGGTCGTCCCGACGAGCATCGCCGGTGGCGCGACGGTGGTCGTGGGCCTGGTCTCCGTCGGACTCGGACGCGCCGACGACGTTCCCGCGTTCGTCGCCTGCGCCGTCACCCTCGTCGGCGGGGCGCTTTGGAGCGTGGTCGCCGCAGGCCGCGCGACCAGATGACGGACAGGAGGCACGGGGCGGCGCCGCAAGCGGCCTCCAGACCGTCAGGTGGTCCCGTGACGATCTGCACCCGCGCGGGCATCTCGGGGCGCAGCACCGTCGGGCCGGACACCCCGGTGTGTAGATTCGACTCCATGGCGACCTGGGGGAAGTCGGGGACACAGCGCTTCGCAGCAGTGGCATCGGGGAGTTCGAGCCGCGGAAGACGTCGTCGGCTGCGGCGTGTGGTGTGGGTGCCGCTTGCGATCGGCTGCGCAGTCCTCACGCTCGCAGGATGCGCCGAAGACGAGCCCCCGGCCGTCTACCCAGACGTCCGGTGGGTTGGCGCAGCACCATCGGGGCCGCTCGAGAAGGACCCCTGGGTACGAGCAGTCCGCGCAGAGCTCGAAGCGGAGGCTGTGGCGCGCAACCGGAACGACTTCAGCATCCCCGAACTCGCTCACAGCGCGACGCCTTCCTACATCGATCGCCTCGCCAGCGTGGCGATGGAGACGCTCCGCCAGAACCACGACACCGACCTCTTCGCCGGCCCCTGGCCGTTCGCACCCACAGAGGTCGAACTGGGCAACGGGAACAACGGTGAGGACGTGGCAGCTGTCCGCGGCTGCAAGGCGCGCAACTGGACCATGACCCCGGGGCGATCGCTCGGCAGCCTCGATGCCGGGTACGGAGTCGAGTACCGGCTCGAGCGTGATGGCAACGGAGTGGTGCGAGTCGATTCGATCGCCGGGCTCCCGAACTGCGATGGTCGTGTTCCGCTCCGCGTGGCGATGTTCGATCCGGTGCCCGAGCCGTCGTCAGTGACCGATGTGAATGAACTCGTCAGGCCTGACGGAACGACCGTCGGGCGACCTCGACGATAGCCGCGGAACGCATGCCCGCACGGGCGGCCTCTGGGCGGGAGGCGAACACGTCGATCGCCTCGACGACGCGGTCGAACCGCCTCGACCGGCCGGTACGAGCACCCGACAGCCGCGTGCTCGACGTCACGTGCGGTCAGACAGACCGAGGCCCGGGTCGGCGATCGGCTGGAGGTGAGAGGATTCGCTCGCGTCCGCACTGCCGCGGCGTCCACGACTTGCGTGTCGTGCGCGGATATCGATGTCAAACAAGACCGAGTCGGCCTTGCTGTGAGGTGGCCCCAGTGGTCTTGTTGGAAGCGGAACGTGCAGGCTCCCTGCGGCGCGAGCTGGAAGCCGCCCGTGCGGACGGCCACGCGCGCACACGGCTGGAACCGTTCCCGAGTCGCGCGGGCGCACGGTGGCTGCTCCGGCTCGCGTTCGCCGTCCCGTTCCTGATCCTCGCCGTCGTCAGCGCCGACCCCACCGTGGCCGACGTCACCGTCAACCGCTCCGTCGTGGACCACGTCGCGACACTGAGTTGGGACCGGGCGGACGTCTCGTGGCTCGGTGAGCTGTACCCGCCGCTGGGCACGGTCCTGGTGCGGCTCATCCCCGGTGGCGCCGCCGGCCTCGCGGCGGCCGGGGCCCTGGTCGCCGGGATCCTGCTGCAGCAGTTGCTCGAGGCCATGGTCCAGCGACGCTTCCCGTGGTGGAAGAGCACGGTCTTCCTCGTCGCGATCGGCGCGAACCCGCTCTTCGCGTACACCGCCACGGGCAACTTCGAAGCGCTCCTCGGCATCACACTGTTCGGGATCGGCGCGATCAACATGGTCCGCTTCGTCTCCAGCCGGAACACCAAGGCGGGCTTCGAGTCCGGGATCCTCTTCATGCTCGCGGCGTTGGCGGATGCTTCGGGGCTCGTCCTCGTGGTCGCGGCGGCGATCACCGCCCCACTGCTCTCCGTCGCCCGGCGGAGCGAGTCGGGGGCGCGATGGTCGAACGTGCTCATCGTGCTGTTCCCGACGATCGCGGTCTTCGGGGCGGTGATGTTCCTCGAGGCGCTGTTCGGACGGAACCCGTTGCTGGTGTTCCAGAACGCCGTCCACTACGACCCCGCGCTCTGGGCGCTCGTCCCGGAGCTCGTCACGACACTCAACGGGCTGCTCATCCTCGCCCCGGTCGTGAGCGGTTGCGCCCTGGCGCTGCTGAGCCGGCGGCCCGGTTCGGTCCTGATCTCGGTGTTCGTCTTCGGGGCACTGATCATCGGCTACGTGGGCGGCCTCATCCCGGTGAACTCCGCGGGCAACGTGTTCCTCATCATGACGATGATGGGCATCGCCGTGGTCCCTGCCGCCCGGACCACCCGGGTGAGCGGCCTGATCGCCGCAGTGGGCGCAGCGCAGATCGTGATCGCGTGGGCGGCTGCGTTCAACCGGCCGATCACGCTGCAGTGGATGGCCGCCATCGGTGCATCGCTCGGGTGGTGGTGACGCGTGACGACCCCGCATCACTCCGGGCTCGGCCGGCACATGGCCACGTCCCGACCCGACGAACTCACCGAACTCGAGGCCTCCGGGATCGACCCGGCGTTGCAGCGCCCCGGATCCGGACAGCGGTACCTCGCCGAGGACTGGATGCCGGTGCGCGTGCTGCAGGACGGGAGCATCCTCGTCCTCACCTCCGGCCGAGCCGACGACGCCACCCTCGGCGATGCGCTGTCCGAGGAGCTCGGGGCTCCGGTCACGTTCGTCTCGGTCGACAGCTGGACGCTCCGCCGTGCCGTGCTGAGCCAGTTCCACGGCGCCGTCGCCGACGCTGCCGCGAACGAACTCCACGACCGGAACCCGACGCTCTCCGCCCGCGTCGTCTTCTCACGGTCACAGAAGGCCTCGGGCATCGTCCTCGCCGTGATCGCCGTGGCGTGCGGGATCGTCTGGCCCGTCCAGACCGCCATCGCAGCACTGATCGCAGCGAGCCTCGTGTTCCTCGCGGGGACGGGGTTCAAGTTCGTCGTCGCCACGCAGGGAGCCCGCTACGACGTCGTCGAACGGATCACCGACACCGAGGTCGCCGCTCTGGACGACGCAGATCTCCCCGGCTACACGGTCCTGGTCCCGGTGTTCCGCGAGGCGAACATCGTCGCCCAGCTGATCGACAACCTCGGCGGCCTGGACTACCCGGTACACAAGCTCGAGGTCATCATCCTGACCGAGGAAGAGGACCAGGAGACACGGGACGCGATCGCCGCGGCGAACCCACCGCCGCACTTCCGCGTCATCAGCGTGCCGAAGGGGCACCCGCAGACGAAGCCACGTGCGTGCAACGTCGGGCTCTACGTCGCGACCGGCGACTTCCTCGTGATCTACGACGCCGAGGACACCCCCGACCCCGACCAGCTGAAGAAGGCACTGATCGCGTTCGAGCGCGGTGGCGAGGCCACGGTGTGCGTGCAGGCGGCGCTGAACTACTTCAACGCCCGCGAGAACGTCCTCACCCGCATGTTCACGCTGGAGTACTCGTACTGGTTCGACTACATGCTGGCCGGTCTGGACCACGCGTCCCTGCCGATCCCCCTGGGCGGCACGTCGAACCACTTCCGCACGGCATCGCTCATCGAGCTCGGCGGCTGGGACCCCTACAACGTGACCGAGGATGCCGACCTCGGCATCCGGGCGAGCGCCGTCGGGTACCGCGTGGGCGTCATCAACTCCACCACCATGGAGGAGGCCAACACCTCGGTGCCGAACTTCATCCGGCAGCGGTCCCGCTGGATCAAGGGTTACATGCAGACCAGCTTGGTCCACGCCCGTCGGCCGCTCGCACTCGTCCGTGAGATCGGAATCGTCCGGTTCGCGGCGTTCGTCCTGCTCATCGCGGGCACCCCGGCGACGTTCCTCTGCGTGTTGCCGTTCTACGCGCTCACCGCCGTCACGTTCTTCCTGCCACGGGAGACCGTGGACGCACTGTTCCCGGTGTGGGTGCTGTGGCTGTGCCTGTTCAACTTCCTGGTCGGCAACGCGATCATGATCTACCTGTCGATGATGGGCCCGTTCAAGCGCGGGACCTTCCACCTGATCCTCTGGTCGCTCCTGAACCCCGTGTACTGGACGCTGCACTCCATCGCCGCCTACAAGGCGCTCTGGCAGCTCCTGACCCGGCCGCACTACTGGGAGAAGACGGAGCACGGGCTGACGACACAGGGGCCTGCGGCGGACACGACGAGCTGACGCGCAGGCCCTCGGCTCAGCCCACGACGAGCGTTCGTGGCGATCGGGTCCGCGCAAGGGTGACCAGGAGCGCGCCGTAGGCGACCAGGGCAGGCACGAGCATCCACGCTCCGGTCGGGACCATCGAGTAGACGACGAAGAACGCCAGGTAGACGACGAGGTTGATCGCGAGCGTGACCTGCGAAGCCCAGGTCCACATCGCTTTCGTGACGGTGTCGCCCTGATCCTGGAACGACGAGTTCAGCCACGCCCGCGACGTTCCCGAGAGCCAGCTCGATCCGTACCCGAGGAGGAAGAACGCGCCGACCGCCGTCACCACCGTGGTGACGTCCGACGGTCTCGCCACGGCGAGCACCGAAACCGCCAGGAAGCCTGCGGCCAGCGCCACTGCTGAGATCGACGTGGGCACACGGTCGTTCCCGGGGGACAGGTCCTGAGCGCGACCACGGCGCAGGTTACTGAGCAGCACGACGAGGCCGCCGCATCCGTAGGCGGCGAGCATCCATCCGTACGCGGCTTCACCGAGCTTCACGACCTCGAACACGAGCGGCGTCTCGATGATGTTGAGGACCGCGCCCGCGATGAGCAGGAGCATCCACAGCCGTGTGTAGGGCTGTCGCCAGGCCCACAGATCGGACCCTTCCACGCGAACGAGGGCGGCGAACCCCGGCAAGCGGAACCAGCTCCCCGTGCGCAGTTCGGTCGCCGTCCTCCCGCCATGATCGCGAGCCGCTCGCAACGCACGTCCGACACCGCCGTGAGCCCACATGGCTGCTCCGACGCCGACGAACATCAGCGCATTCAGGAGCAGCAACCACGTCGGCCCGATCACTGGGAGCAGTGAACCTCCCACGGCCGGCGCGACGGCGAGGGTCACTGCCGACGTCGCGCTCACCGAGCGGAGCACCACCGGACGCTCAGTGGCAGTGACCGACGAGCTCACGAGCGACAGCAGGAGCGGATTCGCAACCGCACGGACGATCATGCTCGACCCCGCGTACACGTAGACCACCCACAGGTGCTCGACGAAGAACGCCGCGCCGACCGTCATCACGGCCAGGGTGACCTGGCAACCGATCCACGCCGTGCGGACGCTCTCGATCGGAACAGCTCGAGCGATGTGACCGGCGACGAGCAGTGCCGGGACCGTCTGCGCCAGGAACAGCCCCGCGCTCGCGGTCGACCCGGCCTGGGTCTGCACGTAGACGATCAGCGCCAGGTAGGTGAACCAGTTCCCGATCCCGTACGTCAGCGACACGAGGGGGAAGAAGACGCGCAGGGGCATCGCTCTCCTCCTCACCTCCGCCGAGCCCCGCAGCCGCCGCCGACGTCCCAGCCGGCGTTGGGGCACCTCGGGTTGAGACGACAGTAGGACGCCTGCTCGCGCCTTCCCATGAGGGAGTGGAAAGGGAACCACCCAAGCGGTGCCGACGGCGCTGATGCGTTGTCGGACCGACCACACGGCGGTCTGGAGGCGCGTGGCGGCGCCGCCACGCGCCTCCAGGCCGTCATCCGGTCACGTCGGGGGCGCGCCGGCGCGTCCCTAGGGTGGTGGGGTGCGATCGCTCACCAAGCTCGATGACTGGAGCAGGTCCGACGTCGACGCCGTCTTCGACCTGGCCGACGACTACCGCGACCGCCGAGGACCAACGATGGCGGGCACCGCGGTGATGTTCTTCCCGTCCACGAGCCTGCGGACCCGGGTCACGTTCGAACGGGGCGCGTCCCTGATGGGCCTGCAGCCGATCGTGTTCCCCGACACCACGCTGGACAAGCCGGAAGCGTTGACGGACGTCGCGCAGTACCTGGCGGCGTGGGCGGACATCCTCGTCGTGCGCCATCACGACCTCGCCGTCATCGAGGGTCTGGCCGCAGCAGCGGCACTGCCCGTGGTGAACGCGATGACCGACGAGAACCACCCCTGCGAGGTGCTGTCTGACCTGTACGCGCTGCGGCAGCGAGGCGACATCTCGTCGCTCCGGTACCTGTTCGTGGGTGCTGACGGCAACATCGCTCGGGCGTGGCAGGAAGCGGCTCGGGTCCTGCAGCTCGATCTGGTCCAGTGCAGCCCCGCCGAGCTCGCTTCCCCGGGTGCGGTGTGGACGGACGACCTGGAGACCGCCGTCCGGTCAGCGGACGTGGTCCTCACCGACGGCCCCGGTCAGCACGCCCGAGCCCTCGAACCGTTCCGGATCACCGCGGCCCTGCTCGACCTCGCGCCGACAGGGGTGCTGCTCGACCCGTGTCCACCCTTCGTGCGCGGTCGGGAGTTCAGCACCGATGCGCTCGAACACCCTGCCTTCGTCGGGCACGCCTTCAAGGCCGCGCTGCTGCCGGTCCAGCAAGCCGTCATGGCACACTGCCTCGAACTGCCGTCCGCGACGCCGTAGGTTGGCGGCGTGAAGCCGAAGCCGAAGCCTGTCCGACGCAACCCGTGCTGGGCCGTCGCGCTCGTGTACCTGTTCGGGGGCGTGCTCGCGCTCGTCGCCGGTCGGATGCTCCCCTGGCAGGACCAGGACCGTCAGGACCCCGACTACTGATGCACGCGGCCGTCATGGCCGTGTCGGCATCGGGCCGGTTGGGCGGGACAACCCGCCGGTGCGGCCGTCGGACTCGCGTCCGGCTCAACATCGGCTACCGGGCCAACCCGCGTTCGTAGAGGCTGGAAGCGAGTTGGCGCCCGCCGTCGAGGGAGGTCACCGTCACATCGCGAACGTGCCGGAACCCGAGCTGGTCGTAGAAGCGCCGCAAACCCGCGTTGTCCGTCGCGCAGTCGAGACGAACGCAGGCAGCCCCACGGTCGGCAGCTCGTGCCTCGACCCACGCCAGCAGTCGTTGCCCGAGCCTGCTGCCCCGGTGCGTCTGAGCAACAGCCAGCCGGTGCAAGTACACCGCGGGACTGCTGTCCGCTCCCCATGTCTCCGGGTCGGAGTCGGACACCGTGACCATCGCCACGATCACCTGGTCCTGGCGCACCACGAAGAGACGCCCCTGCTCTGCGTCGCGCAGGAGAACGGCGTCGGGAACTGGGTCCTGCCACTGGTCGATCCCTCGCGCGCGGAGCCACTGCCGTGCGCCGTCGATGAGCGCCTGAGCCGCGGAGACATCCGCGGACGTGGCTGTTTCGACCGTCAGTACGTCTCGATCCATGGAACGACGCTACGGGAGCGGCCTCGCCGGAGAGGTGCTGAAGCGCCGCGCGCTCGTGGTCTGATGGCGATAGTTGCTCGAGGTGCAGATCGCACCTGCAAGGTTGTGCTTCGTATTGATATGCAGCACTCTGGCTGGGTTCGCCGTGATCTCGGCGACGACGCGTGGAGGAAGAACATGACGAAGGCCGCTCAACGGGGACGAGCGATGAGCACGCCACGATTCGGGCTCTCGGTGCGCAGAGCCACCACCGTCGCCCTGATGATGGCGACCATCGGTGCCGCCTTGCTCGCGATCGACAACCTGCTCGGATTCGTCAGTGCACACCTCATCGCGGCGGGCTTCGTCACGACCGTCGCGGTGGTCTCCGTGTCGGCCGGGGTGGGAGCCGCTGCGGGCGCCGCGCTCACTCGCGACGGGGCACGCGCACTCCTCGCCGTCGCCGTCGTCGGTTTCGTGGCCGCGCTGTCACCAGCGACCGAGAGCCATATGTGGCTCCCCGTGTCGATCGCGATGCAGGCCCTCGTCCCGTTGGCGTTCGCCGCGGGCGGGTTGCTCGCCCTCCACAGCCAGCGGGAGTTCGCCGCGGTTCGAGCCCTGACGGTGATGCTCCTGGGGCTCGCCGCCGCCTGGATCGTCACTGCGTTCGTCCCGGTGGCGCTCGTGGCGTTCTTGGTCGTGCAGGCGGGCACACTGCTCGTCGCGGCCGTCCTCAGCCTGGAATCCGTTCTTCGCCGGGTCCGGGGTCTTGCGCGTGAGCTGTGGTCGAGCGCGGAGGTGCGTTGAGGGGTCGGCTCACGGCTCCGCTTGACCGCGATGTCGGTGGGCCGCGATGCGCCTTCGACGTGGTTCGGATACGAACCTGCGCCGTGTGATCCACCTGCGGTAGAAAGATGGCGCCGTCTCGCGGGTCGACGACGTGCAGGGCTGAGAGGGAGCGCGTGATGGCACGTCAGAACAGGACCTCGTCCCGATCGTCCACAGCGCCTGCGCCACACCACGTCAGACGAATGGTCGCAGCCGGTCTGGCGATCGCGGTGTCTGCGGCAGCCCTGATCGGCATCGATGTGATCGCCGGGTCAGCTGCCGGGTCGACCACCTCGACGGTGACGGTCACCCAGGTCACCGCGACGACCACCGCCAGCTCCACCGGCACCGCCGTTCGCACCACCCTCAAGATCAAGAACACTGCCGCCGTGCGGAAGCCGGCTTCCTCCGCTTGGCTGTACCTGTCCGCCGGCACGAAGAAGTACACACTCGGCCGGGTCGCGGTGAAGGCACTCGCCGCTGGTTCGAGCACGTCCGTCACCGCAGTCCGCGGGACGCCCTCCCGTGCCACGGCCGGCGAGTACTCGGTCCTCGCCTGCGCCGGTGCGTACTCGGCGAAGCAGTGCCGCACGTCGACCGCGACCGTCACCACCAAGCCGACGAAGCGCGCGCGTCCGGAGACGGGCGTGATGCTCGACGTCGCTCGCGCCTACTACCCCGTGGCGCTGATCAAGCGGTACATCGACCTGCTCGCCGACGACGGTGGGCGCTTCCTGCACCTGCACCTCACCGATGACCAGAACGTCGGGATCGAGAGCACGGTGCTCGGCCAGACCCTCGCCAACGCTGATCTCGACGAAGGCGTGTACACGAGCCGTGTGACCCGTCGTCCGTTCCTGAGCGCCGCGCAGGCACGCACCATCTCCGACTACGCAGCGAGGCGGGGTGTCGCGATCGTGCCCGAGATCGACACTCCGGGCCACATGACTGCGGCATTCGACCTGCTCGAGGCGCAGCACGGCACGAAGTGGGTCGACCGCATCCGTTCGGGCGAGAACGAACTCGACACGTCGACGCCCGGGAGCCTCGCGCTGGCGAAGAAGCTGTACGCAGAGGTGCAGCGGACCTTCCCCGCCAGCCGAACCGTGCACATCGGCGGTGATGAGTGGGGCGACGACGTCTCGGCCGCCGAACGGGTCGCGTGGATGAACGCGATGGCGGCCGCTCTCGGCAACCGCGAGGTCTGGGCCTGGAACGACGGGATCGATCGGGTCGCGGTCGGGCGACTGGACCCGCGCATCCACGTCACGTACTGGAGCTTCGACGGCGACACCGAGGACGCAGCCGAGCGGCGCGAACGGCGAGCGCGACGGGCGAGTGCGGTCGACCTGCAGCAGGCCGGGATCGACATGCTCAACTACAACTCGTACTACCTGTACGAGGTACCGACCGACCTCGACCCGGCCGACAGCGAGTACACCGTCGCCGATCTCCGCGAGAACTGGTCACTCCGGACGTGGGACGGCGACTCCGGTTCGCTGCTCGCGGCTCCGATGTCGGGCGCCGCCGTCGCGATCTGGGGTGAGGACCTCGAAGACCCGCCATCTGACGCGCTCCTGCGGTGGAGCGCACCGCACGTGACGGCGATGATCGAGACCGCAGCCTCCTGACGGACGCATGTCGGGCCTCCAGGCCGATCGCTGGAACCGCCGGACTCGCCGGACTCGCCGGACTCGCCGCCTGCCTACCCGAGCGGCTCGACGCCGTAGCTGGTGACCACCGCACGCAACTCGTCCAGGTACGCCTGCGCCTGCACGGTGAGGGGAACCGAGGCATGCGCGATCCAGCCGATCTCGATGCGTTCGTCGACGTCGAGGGGGATGGCGACGATCTCGGGGTCGAGGTCGTCGCTGATGAGTCCGGTGGAGATCGTGTACCCGCCCAGGCCGATCATGAGGTTGAAGATCGTCGCCCGGTCCGAGACGCGGATCTCCCGCTTGCTCGACATCGTCGACAGGATCTCCTCGGCCAGGTAGAAGGAGTTGTTGGCACCCTGGTCGAAGGTGAGCCGAGGCAGGTCGGCGAGGTCCTCGAGGGTCGCGCGCTCCCGTGACGCGAGCGGGTTCCGCCGGGCCACGAAGATGTGCGGCTGCGCGACGAAGAGCGGCGTGAACACGACCCCGGCGTCCCGTAGCAGCTTGCCGAGCACCTGCTTGTTGAAGTCGTTGCGGTAGAGGATGCCCACCTCGCTGCGCAGGGTGCGGACGTCCTCGATGATGTCCCAGGTGCGCGTCTCACGCAGCGAGAACTCGTACTCGTCCGCAGCCGCCGCTTCGACCATCCGGACGAAGGCCTCCACCGCGAACGAGTAGTGCTGGGCGGACACCCCGAGCAGCCGACGCGACCGCTGGCCGCCGACGTACCGCTGCTCGAGCAGGGAGACCTGCTCGACGACCTGCCGGGCGTACCCGAGGAACTCGACGCCGTCGACGGTGAGCACGACCCCTCGGGCCGACCGGGTGAACAGCGGGCGCCCGATGCGCGTCTCCAGGTCCTTCATCGCCGCGGACATCGTCGGCTGCGACACGTAGAGCAGGTCGGCCGCGGCGCTGATCGAGCCCTCCGTCGCGACCTCGATGAAGTACCGGAGCTGCTGCAGGGTGATGTCGTTCGAGACCCGGGCCATAGGCCGAGGCTATACCGGTGCATAGCGTCTCGGTATTACCTGATGGCTCACCATTCCCGCCATGATCGATGCATCCTTCCCACCGCGCCCACGGGCCGCTCGACGAACAGATTGCCGACCATGGCGAACGACCTCACCTTCAGCATCACCCGGACCCGGTTCGACGAGGACTACTCCCCCGCCGACAGCTCCCGGCTGACCACGAACTTCGCCAACCTGGCGCGCGGCGAGCGCCGTCAGCAGAACCTCCGTGCTGCGCTGGAGATGATCGACGGGCGCGCGAACGAGCTGGCCGCGGCGCACGACCGCTACCGTCTGCAGCTCGACATCGTCTCGGTGGCGCTGGAGTTCTCAGACGGTGGTTCGGACGCCGAGTTCCCGTTGCTCGAGATGCTCGACGTCACGATCGTCGACCAGCACACCGGCGAGCGCCACCAGGGGATCCTCGGCAACAACTTCTCGTCGTACTTGCGCGACTACGACTTCTCGGTGCTGCTGCCGTCGTCCCCGGGCTTGCCGTCTGACTTCGGGGCGCTGCACGGGGCACTCTTCCAGCGCTTCCTGGAGTCCTCCGCGTTCCACTCGAATTTCAGTGCCGAGCCCGTCGTCTGCATCAGCGTCTCGACGAGCCAGACCTACCGCCGGAACGGGTACGTCCACCCCGTCCTCGGCGCCGAGTACGAGCACGAGCACTCCTCGCTCACCGACGACTACTTCGGCCGGATGGGCATGCGGGTCCGGTACTTCCAGCCAGCCGGGGCGGCTGCTCCGCTCGCGTTCTACACGCGCGGCGACCTGACCGGCGACTACACGGACCTCCAGCTCATCGGCACGATCGCAACCATGGAGACGTTCCAGAAGATCTACCGCCCGGAGGTCTACGCCGCGAACACCCCGGCCGGCAGCACCTACCGCCCCACCCTCGACCACACCGACTTCACGCCGACCCCGGTGACGTACGACCGCGAGGAGCGCAGCCGCCTCGGGATCACGCAGGGCCGGTGGACCGAGGAGCACCTGGTGCGGCCGCACCGCGCACTCCTCGCCCGGTGGGCTGACCTCGCCCTCGCGCACTGACTTCCTCTGCCCTTCGACTGACTGGACCATCACACCCATGCGTTCTCTCCTCCCCACCTCGATCGTCGGCAGCCTGCCGAAACCGTCCTGGCTCGCCGAGCCCGAACGGCTCTGGTCCCCCTGGGAGCTGCAGGGTGCGGCACTGACCGAGGGCAAGCAGGACGCCCTCCGGTCCGCCGTCCACGAGCAGGAACGCCGCGGCATCGACATCGTCAGCGACGGTGAGCAGACCCGCCAGCACTTCGTCACGACGTTCATCGAGCACCTGGACGGCGTCGACCTGGAGCGCAAGGAGACCGTCCGCATCCGCGACCGCTACGACGCGGCCGTCCCGACCGTCGTCGGTGCCGTGAGCCGCCGGGCGCCGGTCTTCGTCGAGGACGCGAAGTTCCTGCGGGCTCAGACCGATCGCCCCATCAAGTGGGCGCTCCCCGGCCCGATGACGATGATCGACACGCTGTCCGACCAGCACTACAAGAGCCGCGAGAAGCTGGCGTGGGAGTTCGCCACGATCCTCAACCAAGAGGCCCGGGAACTGCAGGATGCCGGCGTCGACATCATCCAGTTCGACGAGCCCGCCTTCACCGTCTTCCACGACGAGGTGCAGGACTGGGGCGTGGCCGCGCTCGAGCGCGCAGCCGAGGGCCTGCGCGCCGAGACCGTCGTGCACATCTGTTACGGCTACGGCATCGAGGCGAACAACAAGTGGAAGGAGACCCTCGGCGCGGAGTGGCGGCAGTACGAGCAGTCCTTCCCGCTGCTGCAGCAGTCGTCGATCGACATCGTCTCGCTCGAGTGCATCCACTCGCACGTTCCGCTTGAACTCGTCGAGCTGATCCGCGGCAAGAAGGTCATGCTCGGGGCGATCGACGTGGCGACCGAGACCGTGGAGACCCCGGAAGAGGTCGCGGAGGTCCTGCGTCGAGCGCTCGAGTTCGTCGATGCCGACAAGCTCATCCCGAGCTCCAACTGCGGGATGGCGCCCCTGGCGCGGGGTGCGGCGCTGGACAAGCTCGGTGCGCTGTCCGCTGGTGCGGACATCGTACGGGCTGAGCTCGTCGGCACGGCGGTCCCGTCGGCGCGCTGACCGCTGCGAGACACCACGGCGGCTCTCTTCCGGAAGGAGGAGAGCCGCCGTTCGTGTTGCGTCCGCCGCGTGGGCGGCTTTCGGTCCGGCCTGGAGGCGCGGCTGCGGTTGCGCCGACGAGGCACGTTGGCACCGGGGTGCCGACCACGACAGGGCGTCTCTCCGTCACCATCGGCGCTCGGGTCCTGACCGCCCACCAGGGGGACGGCGTCTGCGAAGCGTCAGACTCGGGGCGTTGACTACGTTCATGATCACCAAGGGCGTCATCCACAAGGTCGAGAGTGCGACTGTCCGCGATCGCAACGGGGTATCAGTGGGCAAGGTCGTGCAGGTGTTCCCCTCCGACGAGGACGGCAGTGCGGCCTACGTCTGTGTCGCGACCGGACTGCTCGGGCGTCACCAGGCGCTCGTCCCCGCCGACGACGCCACGTTCGACGGCACGGACGTGCACGTCGGGTACACGAAGGACGCGATCAAGGGCGCGCCGTCCCTCGGAGCCGGACGCACCTTGTCCCCCGCCGAGGCGAACGCCGTCCGCGGACACTTCGGGCTGTCCCGCACCGGCGCTGCGACCGGCGACATGGGCGACCCACACGAGAACCTCGACCAGGCCGGGACAGGTCTTGCGGGCGCGGACGACACCGAAGGCGCAGGGACGACACCGCCGGCCTGAACGTCACCGGGGTGAACGACGCCGGGACCGAGGCCCTCGCCCACACCCGGCCAGGCAGTGGCCAGTCCGTTGACGGGTGCTTGCTCCCTCGTTGATGCGCGCTGCGCTGAGGGCGGCATAGGCGGGTCCCTCTGAGGAGCATGCCCGTTGTCGTCCAACGTCGGCTCCCCAGCCATCACACCCGCACGGAACCGCGAAGGGGGCTGCTGCGAACGCACACGGCGTCGCAGCGTGGTCACGCGTCATGGGAAGTCACCCTCCGACACACATCGACACACCCCTTCTCGCGGGCGTTCGGCGATGCCACAGTCTCGCGATGGCGCACATCTGGTCGGGCTGTCCGCCCACACCGGACGAATCGACACCACACGGCGCCACACCACGCGACAGGTAGCAACCCAGAGCACGAAGGAGTCCTCGTGACCATCAGCAACCAGACCGCCGACCGCACGATCGACGAGGGCGCCGACGACGAGCTCCTCGCCCGCTTCCGTCCGATCTTCGACCGCATCGCTGCCGGCGCCTCTGAGCGCGAACGCGACCACCGCCTCCCGTTCGACGAGATCCGCGAACTGGCCGCCGCCGGATTCGGCGCCGTCCGCGTCCCCGTCGCCCGCGGCGGAGCCGGGGCGACCCTGCCCCAGCTGTTCCGCCTGCTGACCGAACTCGCCGCTGCTGACAGCAACATCCCCCAGGCGCTCCGCGGTCACTTCGCGCTGGTGGAAGACCGGCTGGTCGCCCGGTCCGGGGAACGCGAAGGGTGGCTGGACCGCTTCGGCCGCGGTGAGATCGCCGGCAACTCGTGGACCGAGGTCGGGTCAGTGCAGGTCGGCGATGTGGTCACGAAGGTGACCCCGCAGCCGGACGGGACGTTCCGGATCACCGGCCAGAAGTACTACTCGACCGGCAGCATCTTCGCCGACTGGATCGACACCTACGCTGAGCGCACGGACACCGGCGAGCGGGTCATCGCGATCGTCGACGCGCACCAGCCCGGGGTCACGCACACCGATGACTGGGACGGGTTCGGGCAGCGCACCACCGGCTCCGGCACCAGCACCTTCGACGACGCCGTCGTGCAGGCCGACGCGGTGATCCCCTTCGACGAGCGGTTCAAGTACCAGACGGCGTTCTACCAGGGCGTGCTGTTGAGCGTCCTCGCCGGGTCCGTCCTCGCAGCCGAACGGGAGATCGCGCGCGAGGTCCGCAACCGCACCCGCGTCTTCTCACACGGCAACGCCGACACGTTCGCGGCAGACCCGCAGATCCTGCAGGTCGTCGGTGAGGTGTCGGCGGCCGGGTTCGCCGCCACCGCGATCGTCGACCGGGCCGCCGCAGCCCTGCAGGAAGCGTACGAGGGAGCGGGGCTCGACACCGCCGAGGACGAGCGCCGCAACGACCGCGCCGAACTCGCGACCGCGCAGGCGCAGGTTGCGCTGACCACGCTGGCGACGACGGCGACGTCGCACCTGTTCGACGCGCTCGCGGCGTCCGGGGTGAGCACGACGAAGAACCTCGACCGGCACTGGCGGAACGCCCGCACCGCTGGCAGCCACAACCCGTGGGTGTTCAAGGCGCGGATCATCGGCGACCACGCGGTCAACGGTGCCGAACCGCCCCGCGTCTGGGCGATCGGTGCGACCCGCACCTCGTGACGCCTGCACCGGAAGCTGGCCGCGTGAGTGCACGCGATCTCGTGACAGACGACGGACGGGAGGCGCGGTGCCAGCTGGCACCGCGCCTCCCGTCCGGTACACGGTCGCGAACACACGACGGTGGCGTCGCCACCTTCTACATGTCGGCGATGAGACGGAGCGTGTAGCCGTCTGGCACCGTCTGGTGTTCGACGTAGTGCATGAACACCGGCGCAGCCTGGTCAGCCGTGAACAGCTCGGCAGGATGCCGGGGCTCGTGCGCCGCCTGCACGTCGATGGTCTCCGTGAGCGGTTCGGTGAGATCGTGGGCACGGCCGATGATGTAGAAGCGGTACTCCCCGTCGTCCTCGCGGCGGCGCAGCTCCACGCTCATCTTCTCGGCGGTGCCACCGGCCTGCAGGTAGGAGTTGCCGTACTGCTCCTCAGTCTTGTCGGGGTTGAACATCCAGTCGGCGTCGTCGGGACACCACCAGAGCCTCCACGCGAAGTGCTCGTCGTTGTCGAGGAGTCCCAGCATGCGGCGGACCTGGTCGGGCATCGGCCGGAAGGTGTCCCGCAGGATGCTGCTGATGCTGCTGTTGGTCTCTTCGATGATCATGTGCCGCTTCACTCGTTGCGCTGACCGAGGTGATCTGGATTCGTTCTCCGTTCAGTGTGGCCGACGCGGGATGGTCATTGTTGAACGAACGCTCCGGCAACGAGGTGCTCCCGGTGACACGCTGGTCCCATGTCCCCCTCCAAGGTCATCGCAGCACTCGGGAGTTCCTTCGCAGCCGGCCCTGGCATCGAGCCGATCGTCGACGCCAGCGCCGTGCGGTCCGCGAAGAACTACGCGCACCAGCTCGCCGGACGCCTCTCGGCGGAACTCGTCGATCTCACCGTCTCGGGCGCGACGACGGCGAATGTCCTCGACACCCCGCAGCAAGCCTTGTCCGGTGTCGTCTACCCGCCGCAGGTCGACGGCGTTCCGGCCGATGCCGACGTGGTCACCGTGACCGCCGGCGGCAACGACCTGCAGTTCGCCGGTGCGATGTTCTCCGTGGCGTTGCGCCGGACGGCACCGGAATCTCCCATGGTCGCCACGCTCAGCACCATGTTGCCGGACGACATCCCCGCACCGACCGACGAGGCCGTCGAAGCGGCGACAGCGGGACTCGTGCAGGTCGTCGAGAAGGCCCGCGAGAAGGCACCACGTGCGCGGATCATGCTTGTCGACTACCTCACGGTGGTGGACGGCGACTCGCTCGAGCACACGCCGTTCGACCAGGACGAGCTGGATCAGTTCCTGGTCATACAGACGGCGATCCGCAAGGTCTTCCGCGACGCGGCATCGAGGACCGGCGCCGAACTCGTCCTCGCCTCGGCGCTGAGCGAGGGCCACGCGCTCGGCTCAGCGAAGCCCTGGATCCAGCCGTTCCACCTGGACATGTCCTCGTTGCACCCCAACGAGGCCGGCATGACCGCCATCGCCGCGGAGCTGGAGCGCACGCTCAACGCGTAGGCCTCCACCGGTCACATCAGCCCACCTCAAGCACCCCGTGGACAGCGCTCGTGGGCAGTCGGAAGTCTTTGGCACCGGCGAGAACACGTCGAGACTCCACGCGCTCGCGCGACACATGACGGACGGGAGGCGTCACCATCTTCTACATGTCGGCGACGAGACGGAGCGCGTAGCCGTCGGGGACCGTCTGGTGTTCGACGTAGTGCATGAACACCGGCGCCGCCTGATCGGCCGTGAACAGCTCGGCTGGATGCCGGGGCTCGTGCGCCGCCTGCACGTCGATGGTCTCCGTGAGCGGTTCGGTGAGATCGTGGTCACGGCCGACGATGGAGAAGCGGTACTCGCCGTCGTCCGCACGGCGGCGTAGCTCCACGGTCATCTTCTCCGCGGTGCCACCGGCCTGCAGGTACGAGTCGCCGTACTCGTCGATGACCGCCTGCGGGCCGGCGCGCCAGGTCTGGTCGTCGATCGGCGCGGAGAAGACGAGCCACGCGAAGTGGTCGTCGTTGTCGAGAAGGCCGAGGCTACGTCGCACCTGGTCCGGGAGCGGTCGGAACGTGTCGTTCAGCACACTGCTGACCGACCCGTTGGTTTTCGTGATGATCAAGGCGGGCTCCTCCACGTGCTCGTCGGCGACAGAGGTGATCGTGATCCGCGCTCCTCTGAGCGTGGCACACGTGGGTTCGTCGGGGCATCACACCCCCCCCTGGTCCGACGTTGGCAGCTCGCGGTTCGGCGCTCGCCGAACGGACCATGGCGTCGACGAACGAGATGCCCGCTCGGCCCAGGCTGCGACCGCACGTCCCGAGCCGCGGACCGTCGCTGGACGACTCAGTGGGGCCTGTCGAACGATTTGAGCTCCTGCGGGACTGCGGACACCGAACCGCGTACCCGGATCGGCATCGGGACGAGCTGTTCACCGACGGTCAAGTCCGGGTCAAGGAGGATGCGGACCGCCAGGGCCCCCATCTCCTCGTACGGCAGCGCCGCGGTGGTCAGGGTCGGTTCGAGGTACAACGCGATGTCGTCGTCGTCGAAGGAAACGACTGAGACGTCCTCGGAGACCCGGAGTCCCGCTTCGGTCAGGGCGCGGTAGACACCGAAGGCGAGCCGGTCGTTCAGGGCGATCACCGCTCCAGGGCGACGGCCGCTGGCGAGCAGGCCCCGCATGGCTTCGTAGCCGTGGTCGGGATCCCACTCGGGCATGTCGATCTCACTGATCGGCACGACGTCGTGGGCCGCGAGGGCCGCCGATATCCCGGCGAGGCGCCGTTCGATCGCGCGGGTGGTCCAAGCCGGGCGGACGGACCGATCGCGGCCGATGATGACGACGTCCTCGGTGTGGCCGGCGTCGAGCAGGAGCCGCACGATCGACTCGCCGCCGGCGTGCTCATCGGCGAGGACGGTGGCGGTCGGACGGGATGCGACTGCGTTGAGCATGACGACGGGGATGTCCGCGTTGATCTCAGGGAGTTCGACGGCGTGCGGTCGGATCGAAGCGTAGATGAGCCCGTCCACCTGGTGGTCGACGAGCACACCGAACGACGAGACGATCCCGGCCTGCTGGTCCTCGGTCTCGGTGATGAAGAGGACGTATCCCTGGCGCTTCGCCTCGGCGAGGGCGCCGCGGATCATGCCCGACCCGAACCGGTCAGTCGTGATGGCCTCGGAGACGAGTCCGATGACACCGGACCGGCGAGTGGTGAGTGACCGTGCGGTGAGGTTCGGTCGGTAACCGAGTTCACCCGCTGCGGCACGGATGCGGGCTGCGGCGTCGACGGAAACGCGCGATGCCGGGTGGGAGTTGAGCACCTGCGAGACGGCTGCCTTGGACAGCCCGACGCGAGCGGCGACGTCGGAGAGCGTCACTCGACGGGCGCTCATCTCGACCTCGTCGTCATTGTTCGCACCTCTCCAGCATACGGGCTTGACAGACCGTGGTGAACCGGTACACCATACGTGATTAACCGGTTCACCATGGCGGTGGACCCCTCGATGATGAGTGGTGGAACCCCGTGCACGACCTTCCCTCGACCGACGGCCAACGCCGCTTCCGGGCAACGGTGCTCCCGTGCTGAGGCTCCCCGACCACTGGGTGTGGGACTTCTGGTTCGCCGACGACGGCGACCGCCACCACGTGTTCTTCCTCCACGCACCGCGGTCACTCGGCGACGAGCACCGTCGACACCGTGCAGCCCGCATCGGTCATGCCGTCTCCGACGACCTCGTCGACTGGGCGATCCTGGACGGACCGTTCGGGCCCGGTCCCGACGACGCGTTCGACGGGACGACGACCTGGACCGGGAGCGTCGTGCGCGGCCAGGACGACCGCTGGCGGATGTTCTACACCGGCACACGGTTCCTCGAGGACGAGCCCGTCCACACCAACATCGAGACGGTCGGGGTCGCCGTGTCCGACGACCTCGTCACCTGGCAGAAGCTGCCCGGCCCTGTGACGCGCTCCGACCCCCGCTGGTACGAGACCCTCGGCAACGACCCCGACGTCGACGGCGCACTCTTCCCGGAAGAGGCCTGGCGCGACCCGTGGGTCCACGAGGACCCCTCTGGCGGCCTCTGGCACATGCTCGTCACCGCCCGCTCCACCGAGGGAGCGCTCGACGACCGCGGAGTCATCGGACACGCGACGTCCACCGACCTCGAGCGCTGGGAGGTACAGCCACCGCTGACCTCACCCGGATCGGGCTTCGTCCACCTCGAGGTACCGCAGGTCGTGCAGGTCGACGGCGCCTGGTTCCTGGTGTTCTCCTGCCCCGCTGACGCCCTCAGCACGGCCAATCCACGCGCCGACGAGACACCGGGCACCTGGTCGGTCCCGATCGACGGGCCCTTCGGTCCGTTCGACGTGACGGATGCCGAGCCGCTGACCGACGTGACGTGCTACTCGGGCCGGATCGTCCGTCGTCGCGACGGCTCACCCGTCCTGATGACCTTCGCGAACGGCCGCGCCGGAGAACCCCTGCCCGGCTTCCTGCACGACCCGGTCGACGTGCACGTCGTCGACGGTCGGCTGGCCCTCCGTCCAGCGACGCCCACGGCCCAGACCCAGACCCAGACCCAGACCCAGACCCAACCCTGCCCCGCCGGCAGCGGTACGGCCGCTCCCTGAGCGCCGTCCCACCGACCGACACCCGATCCCACTCAAGGAGAACCATGCACACCACGTCCCTCGTCCGCCGGACAGGAACGGTCATCGCCCTCGCCGCGGTCGCCGCTGCTGCCCTCACCGGCTGCTCCTCCGGCTCCGCTTCCAGCAGTGCTGCTGGCAGCGGGACCGGCAGCATCGTCGTCTGGGGCCACCAAGGCCAGGACTCCGAGGTCGCGGCCATCCAGAACGCCGTCAAGGGCTTCAACGCGTCGCAGAAGAAGGTGAAGGCGACCCTGAAGCTCATCTCCGGCGACACCTACACCAGCACCGTGACGAACACCCCGACGAACAAGTTGCCGGATGTGCTCGAGATCGACGGCCCGACGCTCGCGAGCTACGTCTACAACGGCAAGCTCACTCCGCTCAGCGACTACGTGTCGAAGTCCACCGTCAGCAACGCCACGAGCGGCTCGATCGCCGAGGGTACCGACGACGGCAAGCTCTACGGCCTCGCGCAGTACAGCTCGGCGATGGGCCTCTACGGCAACAAGAAGCTCCTCAAGGCCGCCGGTGTTCAGCTCCCGACTTCGCCGTCCACTGCGTGGACGCCGGAACAGTTCTCGGCGGCGCTGAAGAAGCTCGCCGCGGCGAACTCCTCAGGGAAAGCGCTCGACCTCACCGAAGCGTCGCTGAACGCCGAGTGGGGCACGTACGGCTTCTCGCCGATGGTCCAGTCTGCCGGGGGCAACCTCGTCCAGGGTGACAAGGCCACCGGTGTGCTGAACTCCGCCGCCTCGGTCAAGGCCCTCGAGGACATCGCGTCCTGGAAGCCCTACGTCGACGCGAACACGGACGGCAACGCCTTCCAGAACGGCCGCGTCGCGCTGAGCCTCAGCGGACACTGGAACTACCCGGCCTACTCGAAGGCGGTCGGCAGCAACCTCGTGGCCCTGCCGCTGCCGAACTTCGGCAAGGGTGAGAAGGTCGGCGCCGGGTCCTGGACCTGGGGCATGAGCTCGGCCACCAAGAACGGCAAGGCCGCAGGTGCCTTCATGGACTACCTGCTCAACGACACCAGCGTCAAGGCGATCACGGACGCGAACGGTGCTCCGGCAGCGACGAAGTCCGTGTTCGACAAGCAGGCCGACTACCAGCCCGGTGGTGCCCTCGCCCTCTGGGGGCAACAGCTCGAGCAGTCCTGCCCCGCCACGGCGATCACGGACTCCTGTATCGCGGTCTACCGACCGGTGACCCCGGGCTACCCGGTCATCACCTCGAAGTTCGCCAGTGCGCTCTCCGCGGTCTGGGGCGGCGCCGACGCGAAGGAGCAGCTGACCACCGCGGCGCAGTCCATCGACCAGGCCTTCTCCGACAGCAACGACTACAAGTGATCGGCGGTGGAGACGTCGGCCTGCCCGACGTCTCCACCGGCACCGCCCCCGAACAGGACGACCAGGAGCACCAGTGACCAGCACGACCAGTCCCCAGTCGGATGCCCCGCCGACGCCATCCAGGGCGCGGGAGCGCCGCGCTCCCCGACAACTGCGCAAGCAGCGGAGCGGCGCCTTCGCCGGTCCGCTGATGGCCCTCCCCGCGATGAGCGGCATCGTCCTGTTCATCGCGGTACCCTTCGTCGCCGCGATCGGGCTGTCGTTCTTCAACGTCCAGATCGGGTCGCCGCGTCCGCCGACGTTCCTCGGGTTCACGCAGTACGTGCGCCTCTTCACCGACCCCGTCGAGGCACCGCAGTTCTTCCGCGCCCTCGGCAACAACCTCTTCTTCGCCGCGGTCGTCATCCCGGTGCAGACCGGGCTGGCGCTCGTGTTCGCCGTCCTGCTCAACCAGCAGCTCAAGGGCATCAAGTTCTTCCGCACGTTCTTCTTCATGCCCGTCGTCTTCCCCATGGCGCTCGTCGCCGTCATCTGGCGCGTCATCCTCGACCGCAGCGGGGACGGCCTGCTGAACAGCGCGGTCGAGACCGTGACCGGCGGGACCGTCGGCGCGCACAACTGGCTCGGCTCCGGCAACACGGCGATGCTCTCCGTCATCGTCCTGTCGGTCTGGCAGGGCGTCGGCTTCCAGATGGTGATCATCCTCGCGGCGTTGCAGGAGATCCCCGAGGAGCGCTACGAGGCCGCACGACTCGACCGAGCGAACGTCTTCCAGCAGTTCCGCTACATCACCGTGCCCGGCGTCCGGAACACCCTGATCTTCGTCGTGCTGCTCACGACGATCTTCGCCTTCCGGGTCTACGACCAGGTGTACATCCTGATCACCACCGCCGGCGGGAACGAGAACGCCCTCCGCACGGTCCTGTACCAGGCGACGAACGCGATCCTCGCCGAGAACAGCGTCGGCCAGGCTGCCGCCATCTCGGTGGTCCTCTTCCTGATCATCGTCGTCATCACCCTCGTCCAGCGAGCCGTCCTGCGCCAGAGGAGCGAAAGTTGAGCACCATCCGACCCACCCGCAAGCGACTCTCGAAGGCCGGCTCCTACGCCATCCTCATCGTGATGTCGGCGGTCATGTTCTCGCCGATCTACTACCTGCTGATCGGCAGCTTCAAGCCGAGCTCCGAGGTCCTCGACGGCTTCACCGGCTTCCTCCCCATCCACCTGTCGCTCCAGAACTACCTCGGGGTCTTCAAAGCCCTCGACTCGGACGCGACGGGGTACTTCTGGCGGTTCATGGGCAACTCCGTCGCCATCTCGCTGGTCATCGTGCTCGGCGGGCTCGTCGTGAACTCGATGGCGGGCTACTCCTTCGCGCGCCTGCAGTGGCGCGGCAAGAACGCGGTGTTCGTCATCGTCGTCCTGCTGATCATCGTGCCGTTCGAGTCCGTCGCGGTCCCGCTGCTGTTCCTGCTGAACGGCCAGCGCGACACCCTGTTCGTGCAGATGATCCCGTTCGTGGCGAACGCGTTCTCGATCTTCTTGTTCTACACGTTCTTCCTCAACCTGCCGAAGAGCATCGAGGAGGCCGCGCGCCTGGACGGTCTCGGGGCATTCGGCACGTTCGCCCGGGTCGTCGTCCCGAACGCCAGACCGGTCTTCGCGACCGTGGCCATCCTCACGTTCCTCAGCTCGTGGGGGTCGTACCTCTGGCCGTCGATCGTGACGTCCGATCCGACCGCCCGCCCGCTCCCGCTCGAGATGAGCGTGTTCTCCGGCCAGACGCCGGTCGACTGGGGACAGACGTTCGCCTTCGGGACCCTGCTGGTGCTGCCGGTCCTGATCGTCTTCCTCGCGTTCCAGCGGTTCTTCATCCAGAGTGTCGCCGGTTCGGCCGTCAAGGGATGACGCTCGCCTGCTTGAGTCGAGGTGGAACCGGTCGGTCGCAGACGCCCCTTCCGAGCTGAACCTCGACGGGGGTGCCAGCAAGCCTCTCGGGCGGCGGGGCCGGTGAACGAAGGACGCCCCGCCGGCCGAAGCTGATGCGCAGCACGCCTACTTGGCCATGGTTGGCCACATGGATCTGAGGCGCTTCGGGGCACCGCGCCGATCCGCGTTGAGTCCGAAGCAGCAGGACGCTTGGCCATATGCCACATCCAGTCGTAAAGGCTTCAAGCGCTCGTTGTCGGACAGCTCGTTCAGCGCATTCGGCGTGACGTGAGACGTTGCAGGAGGGCACGTCTCCCCTATGCCGCCAGATCTTTCTGGCGTCGCATCGCGAGTATGCGGACACTGCGCCGGAGCCCCTCCGTGCGTTCGACCGGCTCCGGTTCGATGACGGCCGGTCCGGGTTCCTGGCGACCCCGAACCCAACCGCGACCATCAACGATGACGGCACACCGGCCGAACGGACCGAGGACCTCATCGTCATCCCCGGCGGGTCGGAAGGCGGTGTGCTCTCGCTCGCCCGCCGCTACCCGGACCTGGTGGTCGTGAACGGGAAACGGCAACGCGTCTGGGCCGACGGCAAGCAGGTGCACGGGTCGTCGATGGAGCGGGACGCAACATCGCGATGGCGGACCGTGTTCGCCATCGCCCGCACCATCGCCCTCCACGGCGGCGGCACCCGAGCGATCGCGGACCGCATCGGCATCCCACTCGACGACGTGCGTGCAGCGATGCCAGCGCTCGGCACGCACGTGTTCCACACGCCGATCGGGTGGGAAGCAGCCGACCAGGCCGCCCTCTGCGACTGGGCGCTGGCGGCGTACCCGGGGTACGGCGGAATCAGGACCTGCTGGCGCCGCGACACCACCATCGACGCGCAAGCAGACCAGCTCATCAGCCTCGGCGGGGTGATGTCGGACCGGTGGGCGGCGCATCAATCCGGCGTCATCGTCCCGCCGAACCGGCTAACGGCATTCTTCGCCCAGCACCCCGACATGCAAGCGCTCGGCTACGAGCCCGCGACAGTAAACGAGGCGACGGTGTCGGTCGTCATCCCGCAGGACACCACCGTCCTGACCAGCGCTGAAGGGTGCTGCACGGATGACTTCATCACCGCCCATGTCCTCTACGAAGACAGTTGGGTGGCCGCGAACACGGATGCGGTGAACGGGTTACGGCAGCTGCTGCACTTCCAAGCGGACCTCGCCCACGACCTCCGCTGGCACCCCAACAGCGGTGAGGGCGGGGTGGGCTGATGCTGCAGCTGCAGCTGCAGCTGCAGCTGCTGTCGCTGACGCTGGCGTACGACGACGCCCGCTTTTTCGGGTCTGTCATGTTCACCGACCCCGATCACCCGGACGACGAGCCGGCGACGGTCCTCATCGACCACGCCGACGAATCGCCCTGGTTCCGGCTCACGAACGTCGACCCGACGGCGCAAGATCCTGCGGTGTCGGCGATGGTCGAGGCGGACCGCATCATGCGGTTCCTCCTCCGCTACACACCCGACCGCATCGGCCGCACCCCCGCCGACTTCCCCCAGCCCTGACCCGCTCTGCTCATGCCCACCTTCGGAGGTTGTTGCTGATGATGCGTCTGGTGTCCTTGCGCATGTCAAATGACCGGATCCTCTGGGGGCATGTCCTCCTTGAGGACACCGAGGACCCGGATGCGCACCTGGCGCAGATCCTTGTCCGCGCCATCGACGTCGAGCCCGGGTACGAGCTCTACGACAGAACCAACACGGTCCTGTCGGACCTGAGCGTGCCGGCGGTGCGGGAAGCGAACCGTATCGTGCAGACCCTTCTCGTCCCCGCGTCCGAGATCGCGAAGCGGGAGAAAGCAGTCCGGGCGGTGATCCACTCCGGCTACTTGGAAGGGTTCCCGGACGACATGCCGTGGCAGTCCCAGCTGTGGATGTACGCCCGCGGGGAAGTCACCCGCGAACAACTCTCCGCGTACGCCGACGAAGGCCGACAGATCCCCCGCCAACCCGAACACTCCGCCGTCGGTCCGGCGGACGTCCCCCAGGACTGGTGGCAGGCCACGCAAGCCCGCATCCGCCGGAACCTCCTCAACACCACCCTCACCGAACCGGAAGTCGCAGCAGCCCTGCAGATCAGCATTGAGGAGGTCGGGGAGCTGTTCGAAGCGAACCGGCTGACAAGCTTCGACCTCGACGGCGAAGAGCGCATCCCCGACTGGCAACTCGTCAAACCCGCCCTCCCCGACTTCGGCGACTTGGTGTCACTGCTGCCCGGCCTCGACGTCCTTTACGCGGCAGCCCCCCAACCGCTCCTCGACGCAGCCGCGATGACCGAGTTCATGACCACACCCCTCGACTTCCTCACCGTCGACGACCGGATCCTGACACCGCTGGACTGGATGCGAGAAGGCCGGCCGCTGACGACGATCATCGCCCTGTTCCGCGGACGACGGTGGCGACCATGACCACCAGGCCGGACCTGTTCCTCCTCAACGTCGCGTACGACATCACCGGGGTGCACGGGCACGTGTTCTTCCGCGACCCACCCAGCACCGTGCTGCGGCAGGTCATCATCCGCAGCACCGACACCGGCAACATCTGCGAACCAGCACACGGTGACACCCGCACCGGATGGGAACCCTTCCTCGAAGAAACCCGCTGGCTCATCGCCATCACCCAACCCGACACCCCAGACGAGCGCAGCTGATGGGTCCCGGGCTCCAATGGGTCAACGCCGCCTACGCCGGCAGACCGCAGATCACGATGCCATACAGACTCGGCGACACCACCGACCTCACCAACACCCTCTCGGTCCTCAAACTCGCCGGGCTTCGCGCAGTCGTGGAGACGCACGACACGATCCGCCTCGCCGACGGCCGCCGCGCACGCTTCCCAACCCTCATCCAACGCCCCCGCGACGAGGAACCGAACGACGCCGAACTGCTCCTCCTGGCACCACGCACCGTGACAGCCACGCAGATCGCGCTCGCAGAACAGACCGCAACGGTGCTGCTAGTCGACGTCGACCGACGCCGCGTCTGGATCGACGGCAAGCAGGCCCTCGGGACGAAGGAACGATGGAAGGACGCCGCCCCCATCTACGTCACCTTCGCCGTCGCACGGATGCTCGCCGTCAACGGCGCCACCTTCGACGGGCTGATGCGGGCAGGGCTGACGGCTGGACAGGTGGACGACGGGCTCGCACGCCTCGGGAAACGCGTGCACCGGACCGACATCGGGTGGGAGTCACGGCGGGTTGGTGGCCTCGTGGACTTCACCATTGCCTGCTATCCCGGACCAGGCGGCGTCAGGACCCGGTGGACGTCCGATCTGCCGCAGGTCGAGCAGGCGGAACGGCTCATCAACGCTGGCTGCCGCATCTCCGGCCGCGCCATTTCCGACCGGCCCGGCTACCCCGCCATCAGCAAACGCGAGATGCCCTACCGGGTCGTCGCGTTCTCCGAGCAAGAAGTCGACATGGCCGCGCTCGGCTTTGAACCCGACACGATCGGCTTCGCCGGCACCGAACTCATCCGGCCCGCGGACCCAACGATCTCCCTCACCGCAGCGGCCGCCGGCTACACGGACCGCACCGACGACATCATCACCGCGAACACACTCCTCCGCGCCGACTTCCGCAATGACGACGACGCAGCATCGTTGCAAGAGGTTCGCGACCGGCTGCAGTTCCTCGCCGACACCGGCTACGACCTCCGCCACAACCTGCCGAGCTGACGGACACAATGACCCTCATACTGCAGGCTGATCATTCGCTGGACGTCCTTCCGCGGATCGGGAACACCCTCATGTCGGACGACGACGAGCTTTGGTATCACGACCACAAGACGAACGCGCAGTGGGAGCGCCTCGACAACCTAGGGCAAGCAGAAGACGTCCTCCGGTCCCGAACGGATCGGAACCCCTGGGCTGGCATCGGCCGATTCTCCCGTCGTAACGCAGACGGCGACTTCGAGAAGCTACACCTCTTCGAGGTCCTCGGCTGGGCTGACCGCGTCTACGTCTGCGGCGATATCTCCCGGATCGGGTCCCAGTGGCGATGGAGCAGCTGGCCAGCTGACGCCCTCGGTAGAGACCGCACGCTCAGTACGGTCGGACACGCCTGGTATCAGGCCGCCTTCTACGAGCAACAAGTCGTCGCAGTCAACGATGCTGTTGCAAAGCTGCGTCCTGCGCTACACGCCGTAGAAGGACTCGCAGAGCAGGTAGCCGGCTACCTCTGGCTGCCACGCGAACGCGACCTGGCACCGAATACGCATCTCCGCGTCCCAAATCCGGACAGCTAGCTCACACTGTTCGTTCCCGGACAGCTAGCTTCCACCGTGTGTTCCCGGAGAGGGCGGCAGCGGCGGTGACCTCTGGTGCACCCCGCTGCGCCAAACCCACGCCGTAACCTTGAATTCGCCGCGCCCCGCCTCCACCCGGACGGCGTCCCGCGTCATGCTCCGCGCAACCGCGTCATCCCGATGAATCAACCGGTCCGGAAACCGGAACACGAGTAGACCGGCACCGGCTTGTCAAGCTCACGCACCTCCGCCCCACGCGCCTCCACCTCGAGCGAGAACAGCTGAGACGGCACCCAACGATCAGAACCACGACGGCCCACAGGACGAAGCGTAGGCGCGAACACCGACGCCCGAGACGTGTCCGCGTACGGCACCCCATCACCGAGACGAGCTGCGGACCAGCCATGTGAGACTGCCGCCGCGTCGGCCAATGTCCGTACTTCAGGCTTGCTCTAGGGAAGCACCGGTCGGATTGGGCTGAACTCGTTACAGGACTGCTACGCGAGACGGGCGGCTCGTCGTCGACACTGACCCGCCATTTCCCCTAGTCTCATCGCAGACTGAAGCACATGAGGGGGAATTCCATGGCAACGAAGGAAGAAAAGGCTCAGAACAGAGTCTCGTTCGTGACACAGCTCGCGCCTGTGGATGAGCCCGGCCGCGCACTCCACGCCATCGTTCGATCGGTGCTTCGGGCGATGGTCGATCAAGTTCCACAGAGGTCGCTCAACGTAGTGCAGTCCACGAAAGAGGACCTCACGATGGATCAGCTTGCGGCCGTGTCTCGACTGCATCGTGACAAGGGCATGGCTGGGGACGGTTTCGAGTGGGCTGTCCACGAGGCGATCGCTGGCGGTGAAAAGCGAGTCATTGACCCCCTGGCGGAAGCCATGCAGGCTTCGTCTCGCGCCTTCAAGACTCTCGACAAGCCGACCTCGTTGCTCTTCGGCCAAGAACGGGCAAAGTACAACGGATTCCTCGACGCGGTCGTCGAGACCGCGGCTGACGAAGCAGTCCTCCTTGCCGACGGACGCGGGCACCCGCCTAAGTTCGCGCGGTGGATTCGTGAGGCGGCACGGGGCGAGGCAGCCGAAGCAGATCTAGGCGCACGGCTCAAGAAGGTGTGGCAGACAGACCTTTTTGTCAGCGATGAGGGTCGTCATCGTCACCTCGCCGTGACGATCAAGAGCAATAAGGAAGCCTTGACGGGAGGGCCGGGCCTCCGACTAGCGATAGTCCCCGAGCATCGCGACCTGCCCTCAGGGGTCTCGAGGCAGGAGACAGTTGCGGGAGACAAACTTATAGTCGTCACTTTGGCAGATCCGACCGGTTTCTGGGGCCTCTACAAGAACGGTTTTGCCGCCGTCGCCGAGGCCATAACCACGCTTGGCCACCACGACCGCATGGCGGCCTACTGGGCTAAGCCCGATCCGGCCGCGCAGCGAATCCAGCAGAAACTCGAGCAGTATGGCTCCGTCAAGGTGTCTGAGGTTGAGGCCGCTCTCGATGAGGTTGCGCAAGAGGGACTCGTCGGCGTCGAAGAGCACTTGCTGTCCGTGGACGCTCCTTCCTGGTTGCGCTTGGGTTCTCCAGATGCGGAAGCATCTCGACTCGCCCCTAGGCCGTCCTTCAACCTGTCTTAGGCCAGCCCGCCGCGGTGGCCCGCCGCGGTGGCCCGCCGGCCAGAACTTACTCTTGAGCGGCTTGGATAAGTGCAACATTGCGCCCCTCCTGAGCGGAGGCCGTTCGACTAGCCATCGGTCATCAGTCATTCAGTTGAACACCGGAAATGAGCATGTGTCGTCGGGGCGAGATGTAGGGTCGGCTTATGCCAGGCAGCAAGCGCCACCATTGGATATCGCAGATGGTGCTGCGTCAATTCGCCGACGCGCAGGGACAGGTTCACGTCATCGACGTCGTCGAGGAGCTGCCACCGCGGCGCGCGAACCCAAGGGATGTTTTCCATCGCAACAACGCACACCGCATCACCGGGCTACCGGTAGAGCCCGACTTCTTCGAGCAGGCGCACAGCCGAGTTGAGTCCGACGCCTCTCGAGTGATTCACCGGTGGGAGGCCGATCAGAGTGCCGTCGCGACTTCGTTGGACCGCGACGTGATGACGCGTTTTCTCACCCTTCACATGCTGAGGCAGCCCAGCGTCATGAACAATGCTCGGACGCAGACTGAAGCTGAGCTCGGGTCGCTGACGCCGGAAGAGGAGCAGGACTACATGGTGTGGGCCGCATCCCTTCCTGCCCTCCTCGATGATGACTGGTTCAGCATCGGGCTGAACAACGCCGAGCGGTGGCAGCAGTACAAGGAGGCGTTCTCTGGTTACGAGTGGTCACTCCAGCGCTTTCCTGAGCGGTCGCTCGTACTTGGGGACCGACTCGTCTCCGGCTTCGGGCACCGCTTTGCTGAGCCAGGCACGTGGGAGTGGTCACAGGGCCAGCACGCCCGCGCAGGCGTAGGCGTCGCTAGACGTCTTAGCGTGCCACTCTCTCCAACCCTCGGCTTACTGCTTGCCTATAAGGGCCGCCCGACCTCACTCACCGCGGACCGATTCAATCTGACGTCAGTGACATCTGCAGAGAGAACTATCGTGCAGCACCGCGAATTCGCTCACTCGTCGCCGAACAGAGCCGCGTACGTTGCGGAGCTTGTGCAGCGGCGTCGAGCGTTCGAGCGCACTGGGTTGAGCGCCCGATAGTCGATCCTTTACTGAAACGTCGGCAGCAGGGTGCTACCCGCCCGAGAGCCCACCGTCGTCGAACTACTTGCGCTGGCGGAGGCCTACGTTGATGAAGCCGTCGGTATCGTCATCGAACACCGCGGATGGGTCGTCGACCTGGTGCCCTCATGACGGTCCACGGCGAGGTGGGACGGGCGGGTCACTTGTTGGTGGTGGGATGAAATCCGGCCGGTGGCCTCCGGGCGCTGTCGCCCGCTGACCATAGACTCAGGCTGTGACCGACGGCAAGGTGCAAAGCGATGGTTCTGCGTCCGTGTGCACCAAGGAGGACTGCGCTCCAATCCGCCATCATTGGTACGCCTCCGATGGCACGCAAGAACACCGAACCGTTGCTGGCCAAAACGTGGCGCAGGCGCTCCGACAACTGCTCACTGAGGCTGGACTCGAGGGCGAGGACCGGGACCGCGTCATGGGTGAGGTCTCGGCCCGCATGAAGCGACTGGTGCAAGGCAAGCTTCTGCCGATTCATCACGTGAAGGGCCCGATGGAGACCGTGACCGGCATCGACCTCTTCGAGGTTCGAACACAGGTGTACCGCGGCGAGGGTATCGACGAGGTGCTGGTACGCGTCTACCACGTTGAGCCCGTCGACCTAACTCAGGTAGGGGGCTCCACCGTGGTAGGGCTGCATATGCATCTCAAGGACGTCTCAGACCCGAAGCAGGTCCGTAGCCGCCAAGACGAGGAGCTGCAGCACGCCCGCAAGCGTTACTTCGAGGGACGCGGTGGCAAGTGGGGCGGAGCCTCGCTCCTGTAACCGCTGGCGGGTTCACAGCAGTGCCATATAGGCTGCGGCCTATGACCATCGAGTTCGACGACGGGCTGGGGTTCGAGGCAGAGGAGACGCCGTCCGAGCGTCTTGCCCGACAGCTCGCAGACGCCGACCTTCAACTGATCGCCCAGATCCGTGCCAAGCGGATTGAGCTCGGCCTCTCGCAGGCCGAACTCGGACGGATGCTGCACATCAGCCAAGCAACGGTTTCCGAGTTCGAGAGCGGGATGACCGAACCCAAGATGCAGACCGTCCGCCGCTACGCACATGCCCTCGGCCTGCTGATCGAGCACTCCGTCCGCGACGTTGATGCTACCTACGAGCCAGGGCGCGACGCCGTTGAAATCGAGCTCACCAGTGGTGCGAGATTCACCGCGCAGACCGGCTCGTACACAGCATTGGCCAACTCGAAGCGAACGGACTTTGCCATTGCAGCGTGACGACCGCGTCGACGGTGACGAGCAGTTGGCGTCCAGCCGAGTCGTCGGAGACATCCATGAGCTGGTCGAACTGGTTGAGCTGGAGGACGTCTTTCTCTGGGAGGAACGAAGCCGCCGCATCGACGAGACGAAGACCGAAGGTGACGAGGTCCCTCGAGTGCGGAACGTGATGAACGTTGCGGACCGCGCCGACGGACTCGGAATCGGCTTTCGGTTCCGGATGACCTTCGACGACCGCCAAGGCAACGAGTTCATTGCCGATCTCCAAGCACAGTACGAAACACCGGAGCGACTCGAAGTCAGCCAAGAGCTGCGAACCGAATTCGCCGAGAGGGTTGCCTTCTTCACGGTCTACCCGTATCTGCGGGCCTCGATACAGACTGCCGCCGCCCGCATGGGGGTTCCCGCACCGGTGCTGGCGATCGTGCGTGCTGGACAGTTCAAACTGGGTTCACCCATGAGCGCAGACGCCGCAGCAAACGAGTTCGAGGATAGGGCACCCGAAGAGTAGAATCACATCGGCTGTTGCTGTTGACGGGTCAGAGGTGATCGGGGCTGCGGAGTGCGGGCTCAAACCGGCGACGCTCCAAGAAGTTCCGAACAACCCCATTTCGCCGAGGTAGGCACTTTAGCTCACGGGACCGCTCGAAGGCGCTCGCGTGCAGCGGTCACGACAGCTTGCAGCCCGGAACCTCGTCCGTGCAATCACCGAAGGCTTCCCGGGCATACAACGAACCCTCTGGGTTCGACAAGCACTGGCCGGCACGCCGGCCCACCACAGTCAGGACAGCCCGTCGAAGGCGGCCCTAGGTGGGTGTTTAGGCGGATGCGTGGCGGAGCTTCAACACGACGAGAGGTCACCTGTGCTCGAAACAGCGCTCATCCAACCGGGCATCGACGCCTCCGAACAGATGGAGTCCATGCTCGCCAGCGATTTGCACGCAATCATCTGGCGTCACGCCCCACACGATTCAGATGGTGCGGATCTCCGCGACTACGTTCTCGGCGCTGCTCGGAGTGTGCGGTCGAACCTGCATAGCGCGCTCGTGCAGCTCGCTTCATACCGCGAGGCACGATACAAGCTCGACAACGCTCTCATCCTCTCGCTCCCTCGCACCGGCTCTATCCCGCGAGGACCTCACATCGACGAGCTCGGCGCGCGGCTCAACGCTCATCAGCAAGCGCTCTTCACCGCGCTAGGTGCCGCACTTGACTGCACCGCTGCCGTCTGCGTCGCCGTCAGTGGGTTGAAGATGAACGTTCGGCGGGCTCAGATGCCGGCGCTCTTGCCTACCTCTGACGATGCGGACTTCCCGACCGAAGGTCGGAGTCAGAGCCTGAAGAGGGCGATGAGGTCGGCGCCGGAGCGTGTGGCCGAGCTGCAGCATCAGATTCTGCGCGGGATCCGCGGCTCATACATGTCCGCCGGGCCTCCCGGCTGGCTGCGTTGGATGCTTGATGCTCGGAACACCGCCGTACATCGCGAACAGTCAGCAAGTTACGTCTTCTTCGAGGGTGACAAGAAGACAGGCTTGACCGTCTATCGGAACCTGCAACGCCACCCGCAGATGAGCAACCTGCAGTCCGTGCGATCAGCGGATTCGCCTGCAGCGATGCTCCTTGAAGAAGATGCAATGGTGACGATGCGAGAGTGCGTCCGGTCAACAGGCCTCGTCGTGAGCGGCGTGGGCGCAGTTATCGAGACAGAGTGGGCGAAGCGCCGAATCGCTCTGGATATCCGTGTGCCGATCAGTGAGCAGTGGGACGCAGCGGATCCATCTACTTTCGATGGCTTCAAACCCGGGTCGGCGAAGTTTGTGCCAAAGCCCGGTACCGTGCTGTTGATGAACCCGCGGGACAGCGCACGGCTCGCGGCCGGCGGTGTTCTCGATTCTTCTAAGAAACGCTGAGGCTTTGAAGCGTCGGCGCAGCAGTGTCGCAAAGCCCCGGTGCTCCGCCTACCAGGGGGTCGGTAGGTCTCAGGCGGCTTGCGCCTTCGCTACGGCAGCTCTCAGCGCCACTTCTGGTGTGACGCTGGTGTGCCCACCTACTCGGGTTCGTCGTCGCGATCGAAGCGGCTGAGGTATGTCCGGACGGAGCGGAACGTGTCGACGCCGACGAGAATGCCCTCGCCCGGTGAGCCAAGGGTGGTCAGTACCCAGCCGGCGCCGGCTGCGACTCCGGCTCCGACCGCCAACGGTGTCCGCGCAGCGCCAGCCCACAGCTCGAGGTAGCTGCGCAAACCTGCGAAACTGAGGGTCCGATCTACCAGCTCGTCTGAGACACCGAGCTGATCCTGCGCGGCCGGGAGGCTCGCCTCGAGTTCGCTGCGGACCGGCTCGGGTGCTGCGTCGTATGCCGCTTTGAAGTCATCAGCAGCTACCCGGACACGGGCGTAGTCCACGCCCAGCGGGCCTGTTGTCGCCAACGCGTCCGCGAGGTTCTCGGTCGCCTGCAGCAGGCTCGGTGACTTCGCGACCGGTGCGTACATGATGCCGAGACCATCGAGGCGTGTTGCGCTCCGGCCCTGGTACCCGGCAACCGCGACATCCAGCGAGGGCTTCACGATGCTGTCAAACCGAACCTGCCGAAGAGTCTGCTGACGCATCGCGTACGCGGAGATGGCCGGCTGCATGAGCCGGATCGTGCGTTGCAGCTCCTCGCCGTAGTTCAGGTCGAACTGTCGCACGCTCTCCAACGCCGGAGCAATCGCCTGCGCAGCCGAACGGTTCATCTGCGCGATGGCCTGCGCTGCGGGGGCGGCGTCTCGAATGATCTGCAACGCCGGTGCGAGCTGCTCAACCATCTGCTCACGCCACACCGCTGCCTGCGCTGCGTAGGGCTGCATGGCAAGGATCGCTGACTGGATGGACCGCATCGTCTGTGTGATCGAGACCTGCTGCAGGTTCGGGACCGTCGTTGCAGTTACCGCTGCCGTCAGCGCAGCGGTGCTCTCCTGCACAGCATCAATAGCTTCAGCTCCCGCCACTGAACCGCTATCGGCTTCTGACTCGTTCTCGCTGTCGTCCTGCTCTGCTTCCTGCGACACATCCGTCATTCGTTTGTCCTTCCCCATTCGTGGCGCACTCGCTCGCACCGGGATATCAGTGTGCCGGTTCCCCACACAGCCTTCACCCAAGTTGGCCGCAAGCGTGACGAATGATTCGAAGCAATCAAGTCGATCTGTCAACACATTCCACACTGGGGAACGAGTGGCAGCCTCGACGTCGGCAGACCCCCGATACATCGACACCTGGTGGTGCCGGCGCGTCGGATCCGTCCGGCTCAGCCGCCCCCGAACCAGGAGGAAAGCGGCTCATGAAGTACTGACTACTTGCTACTGGCAGCCCCACGCCCAGTCTCCGACCCCGGAACTAGAGTTACCCGCAGAGACATTTGCAACCGCGCCACCGTCGCAAGATCCGGCCACGCCAATCCTGCCAACACGTTCGCTAATGTCTGCGGATTCACCTCCGCCTCCAGAGCAACTGACCGGAGGGACCGCGACCCGATCGCGCTCCTGAGCCGCAATACAAACTGCCGGCCGAACTCGCCCAGCGAGTCTTCGCTTGACACTTCAGGCCAGGGCGTTGGACACAGGTCCAAAGGCCGCGGACGGCTCACGCGCGGCACATCAACCTCCCACGGTCCAACAAGCGCACATTTACGGAAACCGGGTGGCGCTGCGCAAAACCGGACACCAGGCGAAACTGACCAGAACTGTGCAACTTCGGCCAACCACCGCGCGCTGCTGACCACATCTCATTCCTGCTTGGCCAAGTACCGGCTCGCGCATCAGAAGCCAGCGGGGCGTCCCCGTCGAGTCAGTCCAGGATCAGAAGTCCCAGTCCTCGTCCTCAGTGTTCACGGCCTTGCCGATGACGTACGACGAGCCGGACCCCGAGAAGAAGTCGTGGTTCTCGTCCGCGTTCGGCGACAGGGCGGAGAGGATGGCCGGGTTCACGTCCGTGATGTTCTTCGGGAACATCGGCTCGTAGCCCAGGTTCATCAGCGCCTTGTTGGCGTTGTAGTGCAGGAACTTCTTGACGTCCTCGGTCAGACCGACCTCGTCGTAGAGGTCCTGCGTGTACTGCACCTCGTTCTCGTACATCTCGAACAGCAGCGAGAACGTGTAGTCCTTGAGCTCGTCGCGCTCGGCCTGCGTGAGGGTTTCGAGGCCCTTCTGGTACTTGTACCCGATGTAGTACCCGTGGACGGCTTCGTCACGGATGATCAGGCGGATCAGGTCGGCGGTGTTCGTGAGCTTGGCGCGCGACGACCAGTGCATCGGCAGGTAGAAGCCCGAGTAGAACAGGAACGACTCGAGCAGCGTCGAGGCGACCTTGCGCTTCAGCGGGTTGTCACCCTGGTAGTAGTCCATCACGATGGACGCCTTCTTCTGCAGGTTCGGGTTCTCCTCGGACCAGCGGAAGGCCTCGTCGATCTCACGCGTCGACGCGAGGGTCGAGAAGATCGACGAGTAGGACTTGGCGTGCACCGACTCCATGAACGCGATGTTCGTGTAGACGGCTTCCTCGTGCGGGGTGATCGCATCGGGGATGAGCGACACGGCGCCGACGGTGCCCTGGATGGTGTCGAGCAGGGTCAGACCGGTGAACACACGCATGGTCAGGGTCTGCTCGGCCGGCGTCAGCGTGTTCCACGACTGCACGTCGTTCGACAGCGGCACCTTCTCGGGCAGCCAGAAGTTGTTGACGAGACGGTTCCAGACCTCGACGTCCTTGTCGTCCTGGATGCGGTTCCAGTTGATGGCCTGGACCCGATCAATGAGCTTCAGCTTCTCGACCAACGTGTGTTCCTTACAGAGATGGTGACTAAGTGACGGACTGGAGGCGCGGTGCGGGTTGGCACCGCGCCTCCAGGGAGCAGAGCGGAAGCTCTACAGCATGCAGCTGACGCAGCCCTCGACCTCCGTGCCCTCCAGCGCGAGCTGGCGGAGACGGATGTAGTAGATCGTCTTGATGCCCTTGCGCCATGCGTAGATCTGCGCCTTGTTGATGTCACGCGTGGTGGCGGTGTCCTTGAAGAACAGCGTCAGGGACAGGCCCTGGTCCACGTGCTGCGTCGCCGCGGCGTACGTGTCGATGATCTTCTCGGCACCGATCTCGTACGCGTCCTGGTAGTAGTCCAGGTTGTCGTTCGTCATGAACGGCGCCGGGTAGTAGACGCGGCCGAGCTTGCCTTCCTTGCGGATCTCGATCTTCGACGCGATCGGGTGGATCGACGACGTCGAGTGGTTGATGTACGAGATCGAACCGGTCGGCGGGACGGCCTGCAGGTTCTGGTTGTAGATGCCGTGCTCCTGGATGGACGCCTTCAGCGCCTTCCAGTCGTCCTGCGTCGGGATCGTGATGTTCGCGTTGTCGAACAGCGAGGCAACGCGAGCCGTCGCGGGGGTCCACGTCTGGTCGGTGTACTTGTCGAAGAACTCACCCGATGCGTACTTCGAGTCGCGGAAGCCGTCGAAGGTCTCGCCGGTCTCGATCGCGATCTTGTTCGACGCACGAAGGGCGTGGAACAGCACCGTGTAGAAGTAGATGTTCGTGAAGTCGATGCCCTCTTCGGAGCCGTAGTAGACGCGCTCACGAGCGAGGTAACCGTGCAGGTTCATCTGGCCGAGGCCGATGGCGTGCGACTTGTCGTTGCCGTCCTCGACGGAACGCACCGAGGTGATGTGCGACATCTGCGAGACCGAGGTCAGGCCGCGGATGGCGGTCTCGATGGTCTTGCCGAAGTCGGGCGAGTCCATCGTCAGCGCGATGTTCAGCGAGCCGAGGTTGCAGGAGATGTCCTTGCCGATCTCCTTGTAGGACAGGTCCTCGTTGAAGGTCGTCGGGGTGTTGACCTGCAGGATCTCCGAGCACAGGTTGGACATGTTGATCCGACCCTTGATCGGGTTGGCCTTGTTCACCGTGTCCTCGAACACGATGTACGGGTAGCCCGACTCGAACTGGATCTCGGCGATGGTCGTGAAGAAGTCACGCGCCTTGATCTTCGTCTTCTTGATGCGCGAGTCGTCGACCATCGCGCGGTAGTTCTCGGAGATCGGGACGTCGCCGAAGGGGACGCCGTAGACCTTCTCGACGTCGTACGGCGAGAACAGGTACATATCCTCGTTGTTCTTCGCGAGCTCGAACGTGATGTCGGGCACGACGACGCCCAGGGACAGCGTCTTGATGCGGATCTTCTCGTCGGCGTTCTCGCGCTTGGTGTCGAGGAACTTCATGATGTCCGGGTGGTGGGCGCTGAGGTAGACCGCGCCGGCACCCTGACGCGCACCGAGCTGGTTCGCGTAGGAGAAGGAGTCTTCCAGCAGCTTCATCACGGGGATGATGCCCGAGGACTGGTTCTCGATCTGCTTGATCGGGGCGCCGGCCTCGCGGATGTTGGAGAGGAGCAGGGCCACGCCGCCGCCGCGCTTCGAGAGCTGCAGCGAGGAGTTGATGCCGCGCGAGATCGACTCCATGTTGTCCTCGATGCGGAGCAGGAAGCAGGAGACGAGCTCGCCGCGCTGTGCCTTCGCCGTGTTGAGGAACGTGGGGGTCGCGGGCTGGAAGCGGCCGGCGACGATCTCTTCGACCAGGTCGATGGCGAGCTGCTCGTTGCCCTGGGCCAGGCCGAGGGCGGTCATGACGACGCGGTCCTCGAAGCGCTCCAGGTACCGCTTGCCGTCGAACGTCTTGAGCGTGTAGCTCGTGTAGTACTTGAACGCGCCGAGGAACGTCTGGAACCGGAACTTCTTCGAGTACGCCAGGTCGTTGAGTCGCTGGATGAAGTCCAGCGAGTACATGTCGATCGTGGCTTGTTCGTAGTACTCGTTCTCGACCAGGTAGTCGAGCCGCTCCTTCAGGTTGTGGAAGAAGACGGTGTTCTGGTTGACGTGCTGCAGGAAGAACTGCTTGGCGGCCTCACGATCCTTGTCGAACTGGATGTTCCCGTCCGCGTCGTAGAGGTTGAGCATCGCGTTGAGGGAGTGGTAGTCCATCCCCGTCTGCGGCGACGTCAGATCGACGTCTGCAACTGCTGCGTCCAAAATGCATCCAATCCTGAGTTGACCGCCGACACGTCGTCAGGGGTCCCGAAGAGTTCGAATCTGTAGAGAAGGGGGACGTTGCACTTCTGTGCGATGACGTCCCCTGCGAGGCCGTACGCCTCGCCGAAGTTCGTGTTGCCACCCACCACCACGCCGCGGATGAGCGAGCGGTTGTGGGCGTCGTTGAGGAACTTGATGACCTGCTTGGGCACTGCCCCGTCGCCGTTGCCGCCACCGTAGGTGGGCAGCACCAGGACGTAGGGCTCGTCCACGTGCAGGAACGGTTCGCTCGGGTAGATCGGGATCCGGTCCGCATCGCGGCCGAGCTTCTCGACGAAGCGTGCGGTGTACCCGGACACGCTCGAGAAGTAGACCAATCGGCTCATGGTGCGCTCCTCGTGGAAAGGTGCGGACAGGCGGACCGGGCGGGCCAGGAGAGGCGAGTCGCGCCTCCCGAGATGCCCTGCCTGCGGGCCCCTTCGGGGCCCGCAGGACGACTACGCCAGTTCGGCGCTGAGGGTCGCGATCTTGTCGGGGCGGAAGCCCGACCAGTGGTCGTCGTCCGTGACGACGACGGGGGCCTGCATGTAGCCCAAGCTCTTGACGTGCTCGAGCGCTGCTTCGTCCGTGGACACGTCGTGCACTTCGTACTCGATGCCCTTGTTGTCGAGGGCCCGGTACGTCGCGGTGCACTGGACGCAGGACGGCTTGGTGTAGACGGTGACGGCCATGTTCTCCCCTGGTTCCTACTGGTTTCTGCTGTGCTGTGGAGGTGGTGCTGATGTCTGTCCGCAGTCGTGTCCGGGAGGGGCCGCTGCGATGTCTCCACACTACATCTAGTGGCTAGCCGCAGCACCGACCACAAGAGGGAGTGTTACAGCCGTGTAGTTCTCCACAACGCCCTCCACAGTCTGTGGATTCCCGGGAGGCCCGAGTTTCCGCCAGTCTGCGGCCGGCCACCGACACTTCCCCACACCGGGGGACAGTCACGATCCACAGATGTGGAATCAGCCCATCGGCGTGTCGCGAAGGCCCCCTCCCCAGGACGGGGGACACCCCGATCCGGCCGGTCCGTACACTCGTCTCGTGAGTACGTACGGGCCCCTCCTGAAGACCCCTGGCGTGGGTCGTGTCATCGCCGCACAGCTCACCGCACGGTTCCCGTTCGGCATGCTGTCGCTGGCCTACCTGCTGCACGTCGAGCACGTGTTCCACTCCTACGGCGCCGCCGGTCTGGTGCTCGCGACGACGAGTGTCGGGCAGGCGCTGGCCGGGCCGCTGACGAGCCGCTGGATGGGCAGCTGGGGCATGCGCCCCGTCCTCATCCTGACGAGCATCGTCGCGCTGGTCAGCATGGTGGTGATCGCATTCGTGGTCATGCCGCTCTGGGGCTACGTGGTGGTCGGGTTCCTCGGCGGTCTGGCGGTTCCACCCGTGCAGCCGGCGGTGCGCACCATCTACCCGAAGATGGTGACGTCGGCGCAGCTCACACCCCTCTTCTCCCTCGACGCCAGCGCGCAGGAGCTCATCTGGGTCGCCGGCCCCGTCATCACCACCTTCGTCGCCACCCAGGTCGGCACGGTCGAGGCGATCGTCGTCGCGATGGTCTTCCTGGTCGTCGGCGGCGCGTGGTTCATCGCCTCCCCCGAGCTCGGCCGCGTCCGCATCCCCCGTTCGAAGCGCGCCTTCGGTGTCGTGCTGAAGCGCCCCGCCGTCGTCGTCGCCACCCTGACCGGCCTGCTCCTGATCGGGGCGTGCGCCGCGGTCGAGGCGAGCGTCACCAGCGTCTTCGGCGAGGGCAGCCCGAACGCCGGCATCGTCCTCGCGGTGTTCGCGGTCGGCTCGCTCGCCGGTGGCCTGGCGTTCGGCCACCGCCCGATCTCCCGCAACACCCTGTGGACGCGCATGGCCGTCGTGTTCGTCGGCCTCACCCTGGCCCTCGGCGGCACTGGCTTCTGGTGGCTGTGCCTCGCCCTGGTCATCGCGGGTGTGGGCATCGCGCCGGCCCTCGCCGTGATGTTCGGCTCGGTCTCCGCCACCGTCAAGTTCTCCGACACGGCCGAGGCCTACGGCTGGATGGGCACCGGCCAGCTGATCGGCGCGGCCGGCGGTTCGGCGATCGCCGGCTTCCTGATCGACGGCAGCGGCCCCGTCGGCGGCTTCACCGTCGGCGCCGTGATGGCCGGGCTGGGCGTGCTGCTCCCCCTGGCGATGCGGAGCTGGCTGCCCGACCTGCGCGGCCGCGACGCCAGCCCGCTCCCCGACACCGAGCCGGTGCACCTGCCGACCTGAGCGGACGCTTTCGGGCGTACCTGGTCGAATCGGGCGTACCCGGTCGGAAGTTCTGAGCAGGTACGCCCGTTTCCACTCGCCATCGCCGCCGGTATGGGAAGGAACGTGCGCCCGGCGTACGGGTCGCGTTCTCCACAGATGGCCTGGAGGCCCGGCGCGCGCCCGCCAGGCACCGGCAGGATGGGTGCATGGTCACCTCAGTTCCCCTGCGCGACGGCCGCTCGATCCCCGCGATCGGCTTCGGCGTCTACAAGGTCGACGACACCCAGGCAGAGACGGCGGTCGGCCTCGCGCTCGACGCCGGTTACCGGCACGTCGACACCGCCGAGATGTACGGCAACGAGACCGGCGTCGGCAAGGCGATCCGGGCCTCCGGGCTGGACCGTGACGACGTCTTCGTGACGACCAAGGTGTGGAACGACCACCAGGGGCGCGACGCGACCCTGCGGGCGTTCGACGGAAGCCTCGAGCGACTGGGGCTCGACGCCGTCGACCTCTACCTGATCCACTGGCCGGCCGCCGCGAACGACCGCTACGTCGAGACCTGGCGGGCACTGGTGGAACTGCGCGAGTCGGCGCGGGCTCGGAGCATCGGCGTCTCGAACTTCCAGGTGCCGCACCTGCAGCGACTCATCGACGAGACCGGCGAGGTACCGGCGCTGAACCAGGTCGAACGGCACCCCTGGCTGCCGCAGCGCGAGCTCATCGCGTTCCACGAGCAGCACGACATCGTCACCGAGGCGTGGTCGCCGCTCGGCCGCGGGCGCCTGATCGACGAGCCGGTGCTGACCGGCATCGCGGACGCACACGGGGCGAGCGTGGCGCAGGTGCTCGTGCGGTGGAACGTCCAGCAGGGCGTGGTGGTGCTGCCGAAGTCGGTCACGCCCTCGCGGATCCGGTCGAACCTCGACGTCGACGGGTTCGAGCTGACCGACGACGAGCTCGCGGCGATCGCGACACTCGAGTCCGGGCAGCGGACGGGCTCCCACCCGGACACGGTGTCGTAGCGGGCGGGGTACGCACCGGTCAGCCACGGCGAGGGCAAGGTCGTACTGTCGAGGGGTCATCGATCCTCAACAGGCCGCCCGTGAACACCTGCGCCCCGACGAGCACCTGTACTGGGCGGGCACCAGTGACCCGGCCAAGCTCTTCTCGGGCCGCGACGGCTTCCTCATTCCGTTCTCGCTGCTCTGGTGCGGATTCGTCGGCTTCGGCACCGTCAGCGTCCTCCGAGACGGTCAGATCGGGCCAGAGCTCTTCATCTTCCCGCTCTTCCTCGTCCTCGGCCTCCACTTGCTGTTCGGCCGGTTCCTCGTGAAGCTCCACCGGAAGCGGACGACGGTCTACGCCGTGACCGACCGCCGCGCCCTGGTCATCACGGCGCGTGGGACCCGCGACGTCCCGGTGGGCCGATCGGACCGCACGACGCGCTGGTCGGCCGACCGACGGCACTGCACGGTCGAGTGGCAGGAGCAGTTCGGTCCGTTCGCTGGCGTGACCCGCGGTCTGCAGACGCAGATCTACGCGAACACCGGACTCGATGGATTCTTCGGTCCGCAGCTCGTGGCGTTCTGGGATGTCCGCAACGGCGAGGAACTCGTGCGCGCACTCGAGCTCGCGACCCGGTAGCCCGGATCAGCCCCGGCGGTCCTCCTCTGACTGCCACGGCAGGTGCAGGTCGCCCGGTTCGGGCTCCACGTCGCCGGCGTCGTCCGCGCCGCCGGTCCCGGGGGCCGCGATGACCTTGGACGGGTCGATGCCGTCCTCACGCAGGTCGTCGTCGTCACGCTGCTTCGTCTGGGACGCGTCCATCTCGCGCTCACTCGACGGGCTGTACGACGTGTCCGCCGCCCGCTGCTCGCGGCCGCTGACCCCGTCGACGTCGTCGCTGTGCGCCGCGTCGCGGAGCGCATCGTTGCGTGCTCGGTCGTCGGACGGCTCGGGGCCGGGGGCCTTCGGGATGCTGTCGCTCATGGTGTTTCCTCCTGCAGCGGACGCTAGTCCTCGGCCCCGTGTAACGAGTCTGGCTCGGTCCGCTCCCCGCACTCGATGACGCCCCTGGCCCCCGCTACGCTGCCGACGAGGGGGAACGATGCGACGAACACGGACCGCGACCACCGCGGTGATCGGCTCGGCACTGGTGGGGCTGCTGCTCGCCGGGTGCACGGCGTTCGGCGGCGACGAAGCGATCCCGACGCCGACGCGTCAGGCATCACTCGACGGGACGAGCCGGAGCCCGGGAGCCGACCCGACCTCCGCCGCACAGCAGGTCAGCACACCGCAGGTCTTGGCGGCCGGCACGGTCGCCGCCGAGACCGATGTCGTCTCGGCGAGCGGTGACATCCGGATCCACGTGCGGGTCGTCGCGAACGAGAGCGGCACCTTCGACGCCGAGTTGTCCGGCTACCGGACGACGAACCCGCAGTGGATGAGCTTGGAGTTCCGCGGAGGTGACGCTGACGGTGCCGGCGACGCCAGCGGGTACCGTGCCGGAGTCGTCATCTGGGACCCGGAGACCGGCGCTCCGGACTCGGTCGGGCTGTCAGACGCCGGCCCCACTCCGGACTTTCTGCACAGCGTCGCGCTCGTGCCGGCGCCGTCTGATGACGGGGACGATTCCGGACGCACCGGCATCGGCTCCGTGCTCGCAATCGCTCCGTTGCACTGGACGATCCCCGACCCGTACCCGGACCTGCAGGTCGACGTGGGCGCATCGCGGCCCGGGGCGAACGGTTGGGTGCACGAACGTGACGGCGTGCCGGTGTCGTACCAGGTGTCGAGCGACGACGCGCAGGTGACGGTCGCTGAGCGCTTGGGCATCACCGTCGCGCAACTCCGCTGGCTGAACCCGTCGCTGCAGACGGGAGCGGACGACCAGCTCATCACGGACGCCGACCTCAACCTGGATCCCGCAGCGCGCTGATCCGGTCGCCGCCCCGCCGGGCGGAGCCCGTCCGTACGGTCGGTTACGGTTGACCAGCACTCGCGAGCACTCGGCACCACCAGGAGGTCCCATCGTGACGATCGTCGCCGCCGCAGACGGCTCAGCCCTCGGCAACCCCGGCCCCGCCGGATGGGCCTGGTACGTCGACGACGACCGGTGGGCGGCCGGAGGCTGGCCCCGCGCGACGAACAACATCGGCGAGCTCACCGCCGTGCTGCAGCTGCTCCTTGCCACGAAGGACACCGGCGAGCCGCTGCACATCCTGTGCGACAGCCAGTACGCCATCAAGGCCTGCACCGAGTGGCTCGCCGGCTGGAAGCGCAAGGGCTGGCGGAAGGCCGACGGCAAGCCAGTCCTCAACGTCGAGATCATCAAGGAACTCGACGCGGAACTGCAGGGTCGCAAGGTCACGTTCGAGTGGGTCCGCGGCCACGTCGGTCACGAGATGAACGAAGCTGCCGACGTCCGTGCCCGTGGTGCTGCCACCGCGTTCCAGAACGGCACCGACGTGCCGCACGGTCCCGGCTGGCCCGGGGCCGAGGTCCCGGAGCCGTCCGCACTGCCCGACGCGACCCCGCCCGCGACCCTCTTCTGACCCTTCGCGCGGGTCAGTAGGTCCCGTCGCGCCGCTCCTGCTGCGTGATCTGCTCCCCCGACGCCGGGTCGACGCCCGAGCGCGTGGTGGTCGTGGTGCGGCGACCACCGAAGGCCACGGCGAGGCTGATGATGAGCAGCACGACACCGGCTGCCATCAGGATGTAGCCGATAAGGCGCAGGTCGACGCCGGCGAGCTGGATGTTCAGCGCGAAGGCGACGATCGCGCCGATGACGATCAGGGCGATGCTGGATCCGATGCGCATGACGCAGTCCTCTCGGGTCGGGGTGGTGCGGCAGACGGTACACGTCCGACAACCCCCGCGCGGATCAGTCGACGTCGACTTCGGCCCACCCGTCGAACCGACCGATCTCGGTGACCCGCACGACGGCCTCGCCGACCTCGTCCGAGGCGTCCAGGTCGATCGTCGCCGAGAACCCGAAGTCCTTGTCGCCCTCGGGGTCGGAGAAGATCTGCCGTGCCTTCCAGACCCGCGGTGATGCCGTGGCACCGCTCTCGTCGAGCACCAGGTACTGCATGGACCGTGCGTCGGCGTCCGTGCCGATGCTGTCGTGCTCCTCGTAGTACTCCTCGAGCACGGTGTCCCACGCCGACCGGTCGAAGCCGGCGGTCGCGTCGAGCTCCCCGAGCCCGTCGATGTCGTCGGCCGCGGCGAGCAGCACCCGCTGGAACAGGGCGTTGCGCACGAGCACCCGGAACGCCCTGGGATTGCCGGTGAGCCGTGCGGGCTGCGGCGGCGCGATCTCCTCGTGTTCCTCGGAGGCCAGCAGGACGTCGCCGTTGAGCAGCGCCTCCCACTCGTCGACGAGTGAGGAGTCGGTCTGCCGCACGACCTCGCCGAGCCACTCGATCAGGTCGTCGAGCTCCTGGGTCCGCTGTTCCTCGGCGATGGTCTGCCGCATGGTCCGGTACGCGTCGGACAGGTAGCGGAGCACGAGCCCCTCGGAGCGGGTGAGCTGGTAGAAGCGCACGAAGTCGCCGAAGGTCATCGCGCGTTCGTACATGTCGCGGACGACGGCCTTCGGGGACAGCTGGAAGTCGAGCACCCAGGGCTGTTCGGCGGCGTAGGCCTCGTAGGCGGCGGTCAGCAGCTCGTCGAGCGGCTTCGGCCAGGTGACCTCCTCGAGCAGCTCCATCCGCTCCTCGTACTCGATCCCCTCCTGCTTCATGCGGGCGACGGCCTCGCCACGCTCCTTGAACTGCTGCTGCGACAGGATCGCCCGCGGGTCGTCGAGCGTGGCCTCGACGACCGAGACCATGTCCAGTGCATAAGTGGGAGAAGAAGGGTCGAGCAACTCGAACGCGGCGAGCGCGAACGGCGACAGCGGCTGGTTGAGCGCGAAGTTCGGTGCGATGTCGACGGTCAGGCGGTAGGCGCCGTCGACCTTCTCGATCACCCGTGCGTTGATGAGGGTCCGGGCGATGACGAGTGCCCGCCGGGCCATGGCGAGCTGCCGGGAGCGCGGTTCGTGGTTGTCGTAGACTAGCGACCGGACGTCGGCGAAGGCGTCCCCGCCACGGGCGACGACGGACAGCACCATCGCGTGCGTGATCCGCATGCGCGAGGCCATCGGCTCGGGCTCGGCCGCGATCAGCCGTTCGAAGGACGCCTGCCCCCATGACACGAAGCCCTCGGGCGCCTTCTTCCGCTTGATCTTGTTCTTCTTCTTCGGGTCGTCGCCGGCCTTGGCGACGGCGCGGGCGTTCTCGATGTCGTGCTCGGGGGCCTCGGCGACGACGTCACCCTCGGTGTCGTACCCGGCGCGTCCGGCGCGGCCGGCGATCTGGTGGAACTCGCGTGCGGACAGCTGGCGCATCTTGGTGCCGTCGAACTTCGTCAGTCCGGTGAACAGCACGGAGCGGATCGGCACGTTGATCCCGACGCCCAGGGTGTCGGTGCCGCAGATGACGGGCAGCAGGCCGCGCTGGGCGAGCTGCTCGACGAGTCGTCGGTACTTCGGCAGCATGCCGGCGTGGTGCACGCCGATGCCCGCCCGGATCAGGCGCGACAGGGTCTGCCCGAACCCGGCGCTGAAGCGGAAGCCGGCGATGGCGTCGGCGATCTGGTCGCGGCGTTCGCGCGAGGCGACCTTCGCCGACATCAGCGACTGCGCCCGTTCGAGTGCGGCAGCCTGGGCGAAGTGCACGATGTAGATCGGCGCCTTGCCCTCCTCGAGCAGCCGCTCCACCGTCTCCTGCACGGGCGTCATCACGTACTGGTACTCGAGCGGCACGGGTCGCGAGACACCGGTCACGCGGGCGGTGGGCCGGCCGGTCCGGCGGGACAGGTCGTCGGCGATGGTGGTGACGTCGCCGAGGGTCGCCGACATGAGCAGGAACTGCGCACGCTCGAGCACGAGCAGCGGTACCTGCCACGCCCAGCCGCGGTCGGGGTCGCCGTAGAAGTGGAACTCGTCCATCACGACGACGTCGACGTCGGCGTCCGGTCCCTGCCGCAGCGCCAGGTTCGCCAGGATCTCGGCGGTGCAGCAGACGATGGGTGCGTCGGCGTTGACGCTCGAGTCGCCGGTGACCATGCCGACGTTCTGCGCACCGAACAGCTCGACGAGCTGGAAGAACTTCTCGGACACCAGCGCCTTGATCGGTGCCGTGTAGTAGCTCCGCTTGCCCTCGGCGAGCGCGGCGAAGTGCGCGCCGGCCGCGACGAGTGACTTCCCGGTGCCGGTCGGCGTGCTCAGCACGACGTTCGCGCCGGAGACGAGCTCGATGACCGCTTCGTCCTGCGCCGGGTACAGGGGCCGGCCGCCCTCGGCGGCCCAGGCCGCGAAGGCCTCGTAGACCTCGTCGGGGTCGACGACGCCGTCCACCGCCGCCGGGATCGCGGCGACGAGCGGGGGCAGGGCGGTGACGTCGGTCATGCGCCCATCCTCCCAGGTGCGGCCATGACGGACTGGGCCCACGCCGCCGGTCCCGGGGCGACGCGCCAGCGGCGGACCGGCCGTGCCGGTGGGGAGAGGCGCGGTGCCAGCTCGCCACGGGCCTCCCGTCCGCCCCGTCGCCGACTCAGGCGCATTTCAATACGTGCGCATAGACTCGCGCCATGCGCGAACTCGGCTTCCTCTCCTTCGTCCCGAACCACGGCGGCACCGACGGCGCCGCCGGCGCCCTGGAGGACGGCCTGCGCCTGTTCGAGACCGCCGAGTCCCTCGGCTACGGCACAGGTTGGGTGCGTGGACGGCACTTCGAGCCGTACCTGACGAGCCCGATGACCTTCTTCGCGGCCGCCGCGCAGCGCACCAGCACCATCGCGTTCGGCACCGCCGTGCTCGGCATGCGCTACGAGGACCCGGTGCGCCTGGCCGAGGATGCCAGCACGGTCGACCTGCTCAGCGGCGGCCGTGTGCAGCTCGGCATCAGCACGGGCATCGCCGGGTACGGGCCGATCCTCGACCCGGTGTTCGGCACGGTCGACCGCAGCTTCCGCGACGAGGCCGAGGCCCGCGCAGCACGGCTGCTCGAGGTCCTGCAGGGCGAACCCCTGGGCAGTGCCGGCAAGGGCTACGAGAGCATCCCCGCCGGGGCCGACCTGACCCTGCAGCCGCTCAGCCCGGGCCTGCGCGACCGCGTGTGGTGGGGTGGCGGCAGCATGGGCACCGCGGTGCGCACGGCCGAGAAGGGGCTGCTGCTGCACTGCTCGACCCTGAACACCGAGGACACGGGTGCGCCGTTCGCCGAGGCGCAGGCCGACCAGATCGCCGCCTACCGCGAGCGGTTCGCCGAGCTGCACCCGCACCGCGAGTCCAAGGTCGCCGTGGGCCGGATCGTGGTGCCGCTCCTCGACGACCACGACCGCGCCGTGCACCAGGAGTTCCTGACCGGGTACGCGTCCGGGATGGACGACGAGGGCCGACCGCTGTCGGGCACGCCGCCGTTCCGCTTCAGCAAGGTCGTGTCCGGCGAACCGGCGGCCATCGTCGACGCCCTGCTCGCCGACCCGGCTGTCACCGCCACCGATGAGCTCGTCATCACCCTGCCGGCGAACGGCGACCGTGCGGCACACGAGCGGATCCTGCGCATCGTGGCCGAGGAGGTCGCTCCGGCGCTGCGGGCCTGAGGGCCAGCGACGCGGGCAGACGCCTGGAGCCTGATCGCCTGCGGCCCTGCCGCCACCGAGAGTCGAGGGCATCCGGCGGGGCTCTGATCGAGTTGGTGAAGCCCGAGAGCCCGGCCGGATGACCATCTCGTCCCTGATCCGCACGAGATGGTGCCCCCATCGTTCCACCTACCGACCGGTTTGTCACACCGATCTGCGTCCCGGGAGCAAAGAAGTTGACCAAGTGTCACTCGTTTTTGCGAACCGGCACGAAGTCCGGCAACCGGTTCACCGGTGCGCACCGAGTCCGGGACGATCCGCGGAACGAGGTTCCGGCACGGAGCACCGATGCGGCTCCGACCCGGAACGACGAATGCGCCCCCGCGCGGACGCGGGGACGCATTCTGGGACGCACCGGGGAAGCCAGGGCGACAACGGCCGGATCAGGAGGCCGAATCGCTCACCCAGCGACCCCGTAGTCGGTGCGTGCGCGGACGGTAACCAGCCGACTCGCGCACGACGATGTTACTGAACAGAGTCGGGAGCTGCGCGGAAACCGGACGACTTCGTCACTCCAGTTCGAGGGACGCGGTTCCGGCGTCGTCGACGACGGAGGCACCGACGTGCAGCGTGAACGTCCCCGACTCGTACTGCCACGAACCGTCCCAGTGGGCGAAGGCGCGTGCCGGGACCTCGATCGAGACCTCCGTCGACTCCCCCGCACCGAGCCGGACCGGGGCAAACCCGACCAGCCAGCGAACCGGGCGGTCGACCGCCGACTCCGCACGGGACGCGTAGACCTGCACGACGTGCTTGCCGGCGCGGTCGCCCGTGTTCGCGACGGTCGCCGTGACGATGACGGCGTCGCCCTCGCGCACGGTCGGCGTCGCGGAGACCCCGTCGATCGACCACGTGGTGTAGCCGAGGCCGTGCCCGAACGGGTAGGCCGGCTCGGTGCCGGCCCGCAGCCAGGCCCGGTACCCGACGTGGACGCCCTCGTCGTAGGAGACCTTGCCGTCCACCGGGGTGACGTCGAGCACGGGGACATCGGCCATCGCGACCGGCCACGTGGTGGGCAGGCGTCCACCGGGCTCCTGCCGCCCCGTCAGCACGTCGGCCAGGGCGTTGCCGTACTCCTGCCCGCCGAACCAGGTCAGCAGCACCGCGGCGACGTCGTTCCGCCACGGCATCTCGACCGGCGAACCGGCGTTCACGACGACGACCGTGTTCGGGTTCACGGCGGCGACCGCGCGCACCAGGTCGTCCTGGTGACCGGGCAGCGCCAGCGAGGAGCGGTCGTAGCCCTCGGACTCGACCTTGGAGTTCGTCCCGACCACGACGACGGCGACGTCCGCACCACGAGCGGCCTCGACCGCTGCGTCGATCAGCACGGCGGGATCGTCGTCGGACGGCTCGGTACCGAACTGGTACGCCAGCACCCCGCCGAGCGTCTCGTCCTGGATGACGTCGTACTCGATCCGGATCGCGACCTGCTGGCCGGTGGTCACCGACACGGGCACCGACCGCGCCGGCGGGTTCAGGAACGCGGCGCCGAGCTGGTCGCCCTCGTACGGCACGTCCTCGTCGAGCAGCAGCTCGCCGTCGATCCACATGCGTGACCGTCCGGCCGCGCCGATGCCGAACCGCACGGTCCCCGTCGACTCGGCGGTGTAGGTGGTGGTGATGTCGAGCCGGTCGGCTTCGCGCGTCGGCGCGTCACCGCCGAACCAGAACAGTGCCGTCGCGCGGCGGTCCTCGACGAACAGCTCCTCGCCGTCCTTGACGAAGGCGATCCGCGCTCCGGGCTCACCGGTGCCGGGGTTCGTGATGGTGGACAGCGGGAACTCCGCGATGCCCTCCTGCACGACGGCGCCGATCGCGTAGTCCACGCTCGCGCCGGGGAACGCCGAACGGATGCCGTCCAGCGGCGACACGACCTGCGACGGCACGACCGTGGCCGAGCCACCGCCCTGCGTGCGGGCCTGGTCGGCGTTGTGGCCGATCACCGCGATGCGCGACACGGCGGGGGCGTCGAGCGGCAGGACACCGGTGTTGCGGACCAGGACGGTGCCCTCGGCCTCGGCCTCGCGGACGAACGCGATGCCGTCCTCGACGTGCACGGGCGACGCGGCTACGGGTTCGAAGCCCTCGAGCGCGCCGACGCGGGCCGCCAGGGTCAGGATCCGGCGGACCTTGCGGTCGATCGCCGCCATTGGCACCTCGCCGGACTGCACGGCGGCGAGCAGCGGCCCCTCGCTCCACCACGGGTTCGGTCCGGGCATCGCGACGTCCTGCGACGCCTTCGCGGAGTCCACCGAACGCACTCCGGTCCAGTCGGACACGACGATGCCGTCGAAGCCCCACTCCGAGTTGAGCGGGGTCTCGAGCAGGTCGTTCTCCGACGCCGTCACGCCGTTGATCGCGTTGTACGACGACATGACCGCCCAGGCGTGCGCCTCGGTCACGGCCTTCTCGAACGCCAGCAGGTACAGCTCACGCAGCGCGCGGTCGGACACCTCGGTCGACGCGGTGAAGCGGTCGGTCTCGTAGTCGTTCGCGATGTAGTGCTTCGGGGTGGCGGCGACACCGTTCTCCTGCACACCGTCGACGTACGACGCGGCCAGGTCACCCGTGAGCACGGGGTCCTCGCTGAACGCCTCGAAGTGCCGGCCACCCAGCGGGGACCGGTGCAGGTTGATGGTCGGGCCGAGCACGACGTCGACGCCCTTGCGACGGGCCTCGACGGCAGCGGCGGCGCCGTAGCGCTTCGCGATCGCGCGGTCCCACGAGGCGCTCAGCGCGGTCGCCGACGGCAGGTTCAGGGACGGGTCACGCTCGTCCCACACCTCGCCGCGCACGCCGGACGGCCCGTCCGACATCAGGATCCGGCGCAGCCCGATCTTCTCGACGGGCCAGGTGGTCCAGAAGTCACGTCCGGTGAGCAGCTGCACCTTCTCGTCGGTGGTCAACTGGCCGAGGAGCGCATCGATGCGCTCGGTCAGCGGCGTCGACGGACTGGAGGCGGTGCTCGCGTCGTTCACGGTGGTCACGGTGGTCGGTCCTCTCGTTCAGGGCCGCGGGGCGCCGCCTGGACGGCCGGGGCCTCGTCGCCCACACCCACCATCCACCGGGTTCGCCGCCCGCGCTGGCAGCTCCTGCACCGTACCACCCAAAACCGACCGCTGGTTGGTTTTCTGGGGTCTCCCGTGGGCGGTACAGTCTGGCCATGGCACGACGGGGTTCGTACGCAAAGGGCATCGCGAAGCGCGAGGAGATCCTCACGGTCGCGCTGGACCTCGTGGCGTCGCAGGGCTTCCGGCGGACGAGCATCAAGGACATCGCCGACGCCGTGGGCCTGACCCAGGCCGGCCTGCTGCACTACTTCGACTCCAAGGACGAGCTCTGGGTGGAGATCCTCCGCCGCCGCGACGAGCTCGACCTGGCACACGACTGGCAGGCCGCGGACCCGGCAGCCCTGCTCGCCGCGATCGTGCGGCACAACGCCGAGGTCCCGGGGCTGGTGCAGATGTTCGTCAACCTGTCCGCCGCGGCCGCCACCGACGCCGAGCACCCGGCGCACGAGTACTTCCGCGAGCGCTACGAACGCAGCCGCCGCGTGCTGTCCGCCGACTTCCGCACCATGCAGCAGGACGGACGGCTGCGGACCGACATCGACCCCGACGAGCTCACGAGCGTGCTGCTCGCGGTGTCCGACGGCATGCAGATCCAGTGGCTCTTCGACCCCACACGCGACATGGCCGAGCACGTCGAGCTCGTCGCCCGTCTGGCGATCGCCCAGGTCGCCCCCACCGCCTGACAGACCCCCGCCCCGGCAGTGGGGTACGGACAGGGCCTGGTCGTGTCAGGGCAGGCGGGGCAGGATGGTCGGTGCCCGCCAGGGTGTGTTCCGACGACGATGTGGAGTGACGCGATGACGCGTGTAGTGGTGACCGGTGGCAGCGGCAAGCTCGGACGGGCGGTGGTGCGCGACCTCGATGCGCACGGGTACGACGTGGTCCTGCTCGACCGTGTCCCCTCGCCCGACAAGCCCGAGCGTGTCCCGTTCGTGCGCATCGACCTGACCGACCACGGCCAGGTCCTGAACGCCCTGCTCGGCATCGACGACCGGTACGACCACGTCGACGCCGTCGTGCACCTCGCGGCGGTGCCGGCCCCGGGACAGGTGCCCGACGTGGCCCTGATCACCAACAACGTGACCTCGTCCATCAACGTCTTCCACGCTGCCCGTGCCGCGAAGATCAAGAACGTCGTGTGGGCGTCGAGCGAGACCCTGCTCGGCATCCCGATGGGCGAACACCTGCCGCCCTACCTGCCGGTCGACGAGGAGTTCGCCGTCCGCCCGCAGTCGTCGTACTCGCTCGGCAAGGCGGTGGAAGAGGAGATGGCCCGCCACTTCACGCGCTGGGACCCGGAGCTGAAGATGATCGGGCTGCGCTTCTCGAACGTGATGGACGAGACCGACTACCCGGCGTTCCCGTGGGACGCCACCCCCGAGGCGAAGACGTTCAACCTGTGGTCGTACATCGACTCGCGCGACGGGGCCCAGGCCGTCCGCCGTGCGCTCGAGGCGGACCTCACCGGGTTCGAGGCGTTCGTCATCGCGAGCCCCGACACGGTGATGGACACCCCGACGATCGAACTCGTCGAGCGTTTCGTGCCGGACATCGAGCGCCGTGCGGACATCGACGGCGTCAGCTCGCTGCTGTCGTCGGAGAAGGCCCGCGAACTCCTCGGCTACACGCCCGAGCACAGCTGGCGCGACCACCGCGCCTGATCGTCAGGCAGCGGGGACGAGCAGCCCGTCGAGCACCAGGTCGCGCGCCGCCGGCAGCAGGTCGGCGGCGAGGGCCTGCTCGTCCACGCCGGTGATCTGCGCGAGTGCGCCGATGATCGCCGCGACGGACAGGTCACCGTCGCACGCGCCCACGAACGCCGCGAGTGCGGTGTCCGCGTCCACCCGGCGCCCGAGCCCGCCGCCCTGCACCAGCGTCATCACGGTGGGGTCGTCGTTGCCCGGCCAGTAGTACCGCTCCTCGGTGACGTCACCGGCCACCGCCAGGTGGGCGGCAGCGAGCGCGGCGTCGTCGTGCGCAGCGAGCCAGGCGGCCGCGTCGAGGACGCGGGCGACCGTCGCCCCCAGACCCGCGGGGTTGGAGCCGAGCGCCTCGGGGACGCGCTCGAACCGGCGGAGGCCGGACGGGCCTCCCGGCAGGGGTCGACGCACCACGACGTAACCGAAGCCGACGCCGGTGACGCGGCGATCCGCGAAGTCGTCGAGCCACGCGCCCATCAGGGTGTCGAACCCGTCCGTGCCGGGCTTGGTGCCGCCGTCGCGGATCCAGGTCTCGGCGTAGGACGTCGGGTCCTGCCGCTCGCGCTCGATCACCCACACGTCGAGGCCGGTGTCGGCGAACCAGGCGCGCACGCGGTCCAGGCCGTCGACGCCCCAGCGGTACTCCCAGTTGCCGAGGAGCTGTGCGGTGCCACCGGGCTCCAGGTGGTCCCCGAGGCCCCGGAGCACCGTCTCGACCAGGGCGTCACCGACCATGCCGCCGTCGCGGTACTCGTAGGACGGGACGCCTTCGCGACGAGGCGTGATGACGAAGGGCGGGTTCGAGACGATCCGGTCGAAGCGCTCCCCCGCGACCGGCTCGAACAGTGAGCCGAACCGGAAGTCGATGCCGTCGATGCCGTTCAACTGCGCGTTGAAGCGGGCGATGTCGAGGGCACGGCGCGAGATGTCGGTGGCGACCACATGGTCGGCGAACCGCCGCGCGTGCATGGCCTGGATCCCGCAGCCGGTGCCCAGGTCGAGCACCCGCTCGACCGGCACGGGCACCTGCAGGCCGCTCAGCGTCGTGGTGGCGCCGCCGATGCCGAGGACGTGTTCCTCGCTGATCTCGTGTCCGAGGGCGAGCTCGCCCAGGTCGGAGACGATCCACCAGCTGCCGGCGCCGAGGTCGTCGACGAAGGCGTAGGGGCGCAGGTCGACGGTGGGGTGGACGAGCGGGGCGCCGCCGTCGCCTTCGCCGTCGCCTTCGCCTTCGCTGCGCAGCAGACCCGATGCGATGACGGCGTCGAGCCCGGCGGTCGGGAACGCGGCGGCTGCCTCAGCCCGCGCCACCGGCAGCCCGAGCACGAACAGCGTCGCCAGGGTGCTGAGCGGCGTGGTCTCGCGGGCGGCGAGCGCACGGAGCGCAGCGACCCGCGAACCGCGGTGCAGCGATGCGGCGGCCTCGGCGCCCCACAGGGAGTCGAGCCGGTCGACGGTGAAGCCGGCGGCCGTCAGGTCCGCGGCGAGCGCCGTGGCGACGGCGGGGTCTGCGACGATCGACGGCAGCGTGTGCACGGTCGGGCTCGGGGCGGCGTCGGGCTCGCCGCTCACGAGGCGAGCCCGTCGCGGAGCAGGGCCGATGGGACCTGCCAGTCGAGCACCAGGTCGAGGAGCCCGGGGAACCGCTGCTGCACGTCCTCCACCCGGACACGGCTGACGCGGGTCAGGCCCTCCAGGTGCTGCTCGAGCAACCCGGCCTCGCGCAGGACCCGGAAGTGGTGGGTCAGCGTGGACTTCGGCCGGTCGATGCCGACCCACCCACAGCTGCGCTCGCCGCCGGCCGCGTCGACCAGGTAGCGGTGCAGGATCGCGAGCCGGATCGGGTCGCTCAGGGCGTCCATGACGACGGGGAGGTCCATCTCGGCCACGGACGGCTGCGGCAACCGTTCGGGAGCATCGACGTGCGCGGGCATGGACGGGACGCTACCACCGTTCGGCTTGCTGTACGACTTGCGTCGTACTGTTCGAGTGCGGTACGAATGCAGTCGTACTGCACGGAGATGGAAAGGGGTGCGCATGCACCAGTCAGCTCGTTCGGTCGCCGGGTTCTGGATCCTGGCGGCGATGCTCCTGGTCTCGGTCGCCTCGTCGGCCGTCCCGTCGCCGATCTACCCGGTCTACGCCGCCGAGTGGCACCTCACGCCGCTCATGCTCACCGGGGTCTTCGCCATCTACGTCGCCGGCCTGCTGGCGAGCCTGCTCATCGCGGGGCGCTTGTCCGACCACGTCGGCCGGAAGCCCGTGCTCGTCGTCGGCGGGCTGGGCGTCGCACTGTCGCTCGGCCTGTTCGCGGCGGCGGACGGGGTCGTCGCGCTCATCGTGGACCGGATCGTGCAGGGCGTCTCGGTCGGACTGCTCATCGGTGCACTCGGCGCGGCCCTCATCGACAACTCCCTCGAACGCCACCCGACCATGGCGGGTGTGTTGAACGGTGTCATCCCGCCGATCGCCCTGGCCACCGGCGCGCTGTCGAGCGGCGCCCTGGTGCAGTGGGGTCCGGCGCCGGAGCAGCTCGTCTACCTGCTGTTCGGCGCGCTCCTCGTGCTGCTCGTCCTCGCGCTGTCCGTCGTCCCCGAGCAGGTGGAGCGTCGCCCAGGAGCACTCCGCTCCCTGCGCCCGACGATCAGCGTGCCGCGGTCATCGCGTCGGTTGTTCCGCGGCGTCGCCGGCTCGCTCGTGGCCAGTTGGGCACTGGGCGGCATGTTCCTGTCACTCGTCCCCTCGGCACTCGGCGCGGTGTTCGGCATCACCAACCACTTCGCCGCCGGTGCGCTCATCGCGGTCGTCACCGGCGTCGGCGCCCTGACCGGCCTGGCGATCCAGCGGATGGACACCCGACGTGCGGTCCTGCTCGGGCTCGTGGCGCTCGTGCTCGGCCCGATCATCACCGTGTCGTTCGTGTTCGCGCACTCCCTGCCGGGCATGGTCGTCGGCAGCGCCGTCGCCGGTGTCGGCTTCGGCGCCGGGTTCCAGGCACCGCTGCGGATGCTGCTCGCCACAGCTGCACCGACCCACCGCGCCGGATTGCTCTCCACGATCTACGTCGTCAGCTACCTGGCGTTCGGGGTGCCCTCGGTCATTGGAGGCCTGCTCGAGCCGTCGATCGGCCTCGTCCCGGTCATCGCTGGTTACGGCGGCTTCATCGTGCTCGCCGCGGTCGTCGCCCTCGTGCTGCAGCTGTCGTCGAAGGACGCCGCCGAGGTCGAGGAGCGCGCTGCCGAGGTCATCGAGCGCACCGCGACTGGTTCGGTCCGGGTCGCGGACGAGTAGGCGCGCCCGGCACGGTGCGGCGCTGCCCATTCGGTGCGAGGTTGATCGCTCGGTGCGAGCCTGCAGCGCCGCACGGAGGCGTCAACCTCGCACGCGGTGACCAGCACCGCACGGTGCCGACTGCGACGGCCCGACTAGTGGCCCGGGTGTGCCGAGTTCGCCCCGCGAGCGCGCGCACGGACCCCGACGGTCCGCGCCGCTCCGGTGTGCGCAGCATCGACGTCGGCCTTGCCCCGGTCGGCCGCATCGCGCAGACGCTTCGGCCCGTGCCGCTTGGCCCAGTCCCAGAAGCGGTGCAGCTGCGCCTTGAGCCACGTGATGATCTTGTGGAAGAAGTGGAACTCGCTCGCCAGCACGGTGAGACCGATGAACACCACGAGCCACCCCGGGCCCGGCAGCGGCACCAGGATCAGCCCGATGATGACGACCAGCCCGCCCACCAGACCGACAAGCACCTTGTAGAACAGGTGCACGTGCGGCCGCTCGTGGATCCAGGCGCGCAGGCGGTGGAACCACTGGAAGCGCTGTCGGGCCGCACCATCGGCCCGGGCGTCGCCGGGTCGGTCGTTCGGGTCGCCGTCCATGCCGAAAACGTAGGGCGCGCGGCTGGGAATCAGCGGCGCACGCGGTGGACGCGGGGTGCGCAGGCCGGGAGGCGCGGGGCGGGGTTGCGCCGCGCCTCCAGGCCAGCAGGTGGTCGCCGCTACTGCGCCGGTCGCGCGAGCGGGGAGCCTTGCAGCGCCTTGAACCAGCCGTTGCTCCAGGTGACCATCGTCTCGACGAGCGCGTCGAGGTCATCGATGCCGACGAGCTCGGTCTTGGGGCCGATGGACCAGTCGGTGTAGCCCCTCGCCAGGTGCGTGCGCCCGGACAGGTGGCGCTTCGCGAGCGGCAGCTTGTGCTTGCCGAGACCCTTCCGACCGTTGCCTGCCGACCCACGACTCACCGCGATCCCGCCCGGGTTTTCCGACAAGACCTGGTCGTCCAAGACCTCGAGCGCCCGGACCCACGCCGGCGCCTGCTCATCACCCTCTGGATCGGGGAAGTCGGCTTCGTCGAGGTGGTTCACCGAAATTCCGACAAACCCCTCGAACTGCGTGTCCTCCAGGTACGGCGGCATCCCGCGCCCCGGGACCTGGATCTGCCCGCGGATCCACTTCGCATCCTCGCCGTCGTGCAGCGGCCGCTCGAAGACGATCGACGGCATACCGCCGTCCCCGCGCTGCACCCGCACCTTCCAGCCAGGCATCCGCGCACCGAGCCCGAGGCCGTGCAGCCGGGCCTCGACCGTCGTCTTCAGCAGGCGCCCCTCGCCCTCGATGTCGTCCTTGACCAGCCGAGGGGCGTCGAAGCACGCAAGAACCTCGTCCCAGTCGATAACGCTGACTCGCTCGTGCTCGATGACCGAGCGAGCGAGCGACTCCTTACGCGGCACCAGCACGAACAGCGCGCCGGTGTCGCCGAGCGCTTCGAGCTGGGCGTCCACCTGCCGCTCGGTCAGCTCGTGGTCGAGCTTCGCCTCGATCCCGACCAAGCCACTGTCGAAGGTCAGCTGCACGTCAAGACGGACGCTCCCTCGCTCGGTCTCGACGTCCTTGTGTGGCACCTCGCACTCGACCTTCTGGAACGAGCCGAACTGCTTGCCGCTCACGCACTCGAGGAGCTGGACGAACCGCTCGTGATCGTGTCGGATCTCGGCGCCGAGGGCACGAGTCGCCATCGGCTCGGTGCGGTAGATGGTGGTCTGCGTCATGGCGTCATGATTGCGGGACGCGAGGCGCCGACAAGAACGCCACGCGCGGTCGGCGGCAAAATACTAAAGAAATCTCACCTGCGAGTGGAATCCCCGAGCCTCAAGCGTGCGCGACGCACGTCGCCGCCCACGGGACGGCGGCCAGCCGGGCCTCCGGGATCGGCTCGCCGCCGACCGTGCAGCGGCCGTAGGTGCCCTCGTCGATCCGTGCGAGCGCGGCGTCCACCTGGCGGATCCGCAGCTGCGCACCGTCGCGGACCGCACCGAGCGAGCCACGTTCCCACGCCAGGGTCGCACCCTCGGGGTCGTGCTCGTCGTCGGAGTTGGCATCCTGCCGGGCGTCACTGACGTCACGCATGCTCCGCTCGACCTCGGTCAGCAGCCGTTCGTTGCGGGCGCGTTCGGCTTCGAGTGCGGGGCGGGGGTCCTCCATCCCGGACACGGTAGTCGCGGCGGAATGACCCCGCCCCCGGATGCGTTCGCATGGACATGACGAAGATCGGGTTCCTGTCGTTCGGACACTGGCGTGACGTGCCGGGGTCGAAGGTGCGCAGCGGGCGAGAGGCCCTGGTGCAGGCGATCGACCTCGCCGTCGCAGCGGAGGAAGCAGGCGTCGATGGCGCCTACTTCCGCGTCCACCACTTCGCGCCGCAGCAGGCCGCACCGTTCCCGCTGCTCGCCGCCATCGCCGCGAAGACGAGCCGGATCGAGATCGGGACCGGCGTCATCGACATGCGCTACGAGAACCCGCTCTACATGGCGGAAGAGGCCGCGGCCACCGACCTGATCTCCGGCGGGCGACTGCAGCTCGGCGTCTCGCGGGGATCACCCGAGAGCGCCCTCGCCGGCTACCAGCAGTTCGGCTACCGGCCCGACGCCGCCGATGAGAACGGTGGCGACATGGCCCGAGCGCACACGAGCGTGTTCCGCCGTGCGATCGCCGGCGAGCCGATGGCCAACGCCAACCCGCAGATGACCGGATCGGTCGGATCGCTGCCGATCTCCCCGTTGTCCGACTCGCTCGGCGAACGCATCTGGTGGGGTGCCGGCACCCGCGCCACCGCGGAGTGGACGGCCGAGCAGGGCATGAACCTGATGTCCTCGACCCTGCTGACCGAGGACACCGGCGTGCCGTTCGACCAGCTGCAGGCCGAGCAGATCGAGCGCTTCCGCCGGGTGTGGGCGGAGTCGGGCTGGGAGCGGACCCCGCGGGTGTCGGTCTCGCGCAGCATCATCCCGATCATCGACGACGAGTCGCGCCACTACTTCGGCATCCGTGCACAGGTCGAGGGCCAGGACCAGGTCGGGCACCTCGACGGCGGACTGGCCCGGTTCGGGCGGTCCTACATCGGTGAGCCCGAACAGCTCGTCGCGGAGCTCGCGGCCGACCGGGCTGTCCGGGCTGCCGACACCGTGCTCGTCACCGTGCCGAACCAGCTCGGCGTGGACTTCAACGCCCGGCTGCTCGCCGCCGTGAAGGACGTGTTCACCGAGGTCGACGCGGAGCCCGTCCCCGCCTGACGCCAGATCGGGCTCGGGCTCGGGCTCGGGCTCGGGCTCAGCCGTTCGGCCAGAGCAGCCGGAACCGCTCGCACACGACCGGCATGTCCGGCGCGAACCCGCGCGGGTTCTCCGAGTGTGCGCGCCAGAACGCCTCGTGCACCCTCCGCCAGTGCTCGAGCGTCCGGTCTCCTTCGCTCTCGGCCCAGGCGTGGTCCGCGCCGACCTGGTCGAACGGCACCACCCGGACCGCCGTCGTCTCGATGACGGCACGGGGCGAACCAGAGCCGTCGGTTACGATGCTCAACTCGTCGGCGGCCGGCAGCGGGTCACCGGTCGCCTCGTAGTCCCAGAGCGACGACGCCGTGCCGACCTTGACCCCGTCGAGCACGAGCTGCAGGAGCGCGTCCGCCTGCTCCGGGGTCGCGCCGAAGGACCACGCCTCCGGCACCGACGTCGGGAGACTCGGACGCTCGCGGCGTCGCGCGGTCCAGAAGTCATCGAGCGTCGAGGGCACGCCCCGACCGTAGTACACAGGCCCGGTCCCCCCTTGTGCTGACACCCGGCTGGGGACTGGGGCGAGACCGACCGCGCTCCTAGGCTCGGGAGCGTCGATCCACCCCGCACCTCGAGGAGAAACCGTGACGCTGCCGGCCGCAGGCTGGTTCCCGGACCCGCAGGACGCCCGTCGTCTGCGCTGGTGGGACGGTCGCACCTGGGGCGCAGCCACGCGGGTCCCCGCGGCCGCTGCTGACCCGGTCACGCCGATCGTCGTCGCGCCGGTGGGGCCGTCGTTCTCGGTGCAGACCGCCGCGATCCGGACGGACGCGTGGGCATCGGGCACCGCCCGCGATCGTCGACTCTGCGTGTTCACGGTGCTCGCGGTGCTGCTCGCCGTGGTCTCGGTCGTCGCGAACCCCTGGGGCCTGGCGGGGCTGCTCGGTGTGGCGTGCGGCGTCATCGGCATCGTCCGTCCCGGTGCCGTCGGCGCCTGGGCGGTTCTGGCGCGGAGCGCTTCGGCGAGCGCCCTCGTCGTCGCCGTGACGACGACCGTCATCGCCGCTTCGGCCCAGTTCCACCTGTTCTGAGGGCGCGGGCCCGCCTACCGCCGCGCCCGCGGGTGTGCCGTCTGGTAGACGTCCCGCAGCATGTCCGCCGTGACCATCGTGTAGATCTGCGTCGTGGCGACGCTCGCGTGCCCGAGCAGCTCCTGCACCACGCGGACGTCAGCACCGCCCTCGAGCAGGTGCGTCGCGAACGAGTGCCGGAAGGTGTGCGGTGACACGTGCGCCTCCAGGTCGGCGGCGGCAGCAGCGGCCTGGATCACGAGCCAGGCGCTCTGTCGCGACAACCGCGCACCACGGGCGCCGAGGAACAGCGCCGGCGTCGACGCTCCCCGTGCCGCGAACACCGGCCGTGCCCGCACCAGGTACGCGTCGATCGCGGCCCGCGCGAAGCTGCCGAGCGGGACGATCCGCTGCTTGTTGCCCTTGCCGGTGACCTTCACGACGGCGAGCCCGTCCGCACCGGGGCCCGGGCCCGGGCCCGGAGCGTCGGCAGCGGCGTCCGACAGCGTGGTGACGTCGTCGACCGACAGCCCCACCGCCTCGGAGATCCGCGCACCGGTGGCGTAGAGCAGCTCGAGCAGGGCCTTGTCCCGCAGCTGGACGGGGTCGTTCGCGTCGACGGAGACCGCCCCGAGCAGCCGTTCCATGTCCTCGACGGGGATCGCCTTCGGCAGCCGCATGGGAGCCTTCGGCGGTCGGACGGCGGTGCCGGGGTCGAGCGGCAGCCAGCCCTCTCCCGCGGCGAAGGCGGTGAACGAACGGACCGAACTGAGCATGCGCGCGATCGACCGCGGCGCCAACGGTCCCGATGGTCGCGTGGCGAGGTGCTCGACGAACCCCGAGACGTCCGCCCGCGCCAGGCGAGCGACGTCCTGCAGCACCGAGGAGCCTCCGGCCCGGTCAGCGCCGTCCGACTCGACGACCGGTGCGACGCCGAGCCACTCGGCGAACACGGCGAGGTCCCGCCGGTACGCCGACAGCGTGTGCTGCGAGAGTCCCCGCTCGATCGCGACGTGCCGCAGGTACGTCTCCACGGCACGATCGAGGGGCATCACCTCAGCAGGCTAACCGGCGAACGGCCACCTGCCCGTCAGTGCAGCGCTTCGTCCGGCGCGCCCACCCGGAAGCCGGTGAACGTCACGGTCAAGCCAGCCCGCGTCGGCCCGGCGCACAGCAGCCCCGCGGACACGACGGCCTCCGGGTCCAGGTACGCGACCCGGACGAGCCGGGGCTCGTCGCCCTCGGCCCACGCCCGGATCGTCACGGCGTCACCGTCGCGGCTCGCGCGGACGGTCACCACCCGGCCCACCCACTCCGGCACGGGCGACACGGACCAGTCGGAGAACCCACGCGTGACCACGGCGCCGAGCTGAGGAGCACCGTCCGAGAACTCGACACCGGCCTTGATCCACGTCCGCTCGTCGACGCGCAGGAACACCCCGGCCTGGTCGAACTGCTCGGTGTAGTCGAGCACGAACGACGCCTCGACCGAGAACGGGCCGTCGGTCGGTTGCAGCAGCGCGTGCTCCGAGTCGTGCACGAACCCGTACGAGGTGGTCCGCCAGGCATCGCTGCCCTCGACGGCGGTGACACGGAACACGTCGCCGTCGAGCACGGAGGCCTGCGGCTCGTGCGTCCAGGCACCGGCGCCGACCAGGTCACGCAGACCGTCGACCGCTGCCCCGCTCACTTGCTGCGCTGTTCGATGGCCTCGACCGCGAGCGTCGCGACGACGAGGGCCGAGTTGTTGAGCCGACCGCCCAGGATCCCGTCGAGCAGCTCCGCCCGCGGCACCCAGCGCGTCACGATGTCGGCCTCTTCCGCCTCGCGCTCGAACGCGGACCCGGTCGACCGCACGCCGCGCGCCCGGTAGACCTGGATGAACTCGTCGCTGCCGCCGGACGACGTGTTGTAGCGGATCAGCGGCTCCCACGTGTCGGCTTCGAGGTCGGCCTCTTCGCCCAGCTCGCGCTTCGCGGCGGTCAGGTGGTCCTCGCCCGCCATGTCGAGCAGGCCGGCGGGCAGCTCCCAGTCACGCATCCGCACCGGGTGCCGGTACTGCTGGATGACCAGGACGCGGCCCTCGTCGTCCTCGGCGTACACCGCGACCGCGCCGGTGTGGTCGATGTACTCGCGGACCATCGCGTCACCGTTGTACGCGACGGTGTCGCGACGCACGTCCCAGACGGCGCCCTCGTAGACGACGGTGGATTCGGTGACCTCGAAGGAGGCGGACTCGTCGGCGATCGGTGCGTCTGTCACGGCTCCATCCAAGCACGCGCGCGCCGGACGCCCCGTCGGAACCAGGTTCCGGACACAGCACCGCGTCATTCCGTGGTTCCGTGTCCGGAATCAGGTGCCGTGGACGCGCCCCCAGACGGACGGGAGGCGCGGTGCCAGCTGGCACCGCGCCTCCAGTCAGAGACCACTCGCGTTACGCGACCTGCTCCTCGGTCTGCGGGTCGAACAGGCTGGACGCCTCGTGGCGCTCGATCGCGGCCGCGACGAGCCCCGCGAACAGCGGGTGCGCATCGGTCGGACGCGAGCGGAGCTCCGGGTGCGCCTGCGTGGCGATGTAGAACGGGTGCACGTCGCGCGGCAGCTCGACGTACTCCACCAGCGTGCCGTCGGGCGACGTGCCCGAGAAGACCAGGCCGGCATCCGCGATCTGCTCGCGGTACTTGTTGTTCACCTCGTAGCGGTGACGGTGCCGCTCGGAGGCCTCGGGTGCACCGTACAGCTCCGCCGCCAGCGACCCTTGCGTGAACGACGCCGGGTACAGGCCCAGGCGCATCGTGCCACCCAGGTCGCCGCCGGCGATGATGTCGACCTGCTCCGCCATCGTCGCGATGACCGGCGTCGAGGTCTCCGGGTCGAACTCGGTGCTCGACGCGTCGGTCAGACCGACCTCGTGGCGGGCGTACTCGATGACCATGCACTGCAGGCCGAGGCACAGGCCGAGCGTCGGGATGCCCTGCTCACGCGCGAACTGCAGCGCGCCGAGCTTGCCCTCGATACCGCGCACGCCGAACCCACCCGGGATGCAGATGCCGTCGACGTCGCCGAGCTGCTTCGCCGCGCCCTCGGGGGTGGTGCAGTCGTCGGACACGACCCACTTCAGCGTGACCTTCGCGTCGTGCGCGAAGCCACCCGCACGGAGCGCCTCGGTGACGGACAGGTAGGCGTCCGGCAGGTCGATGTACTTGCCGACCAGCGCGATCGTGACGTCCTTCTTCGGCTCGTGCACGGCCTTCAGCACAGGCGTCCACGCGGTCCAGTCGACCGGACCGGCGTCCAGCTTGAGCGCCTCGACGATGACCTGGTCGAGACCCTGGTTGTTCAGCAGCGTCGGCAGGTCGTAGATCGAGGGGACGTCCACGGCGTTCACCACGGCGTCCTCGTCGACGTCGCACATCAGCGCGATCTTGCGCTTGTTCGACTCCGACACCGGACGGTCGCTCCGCAGCACGAGCGCGTCGGGCTGGATGCCGATCGAGCGGAGCGCGGCGACGGAGTGCTGCGTCGGCTTGGTCTTCTGCTCACCCGAGGCGTTCATGAACGGCACCAGCGACACGTGCACGAAGAACACGTTGCTGCGGCCGAGCTCGTGCCGCACCTGACGGGCGGACTCGATGAACGGCTGCGACTCGATGTCGCCGACGGTGCCACCGACCTCGGTGATGATGACGTCGGGCTGCGGGTCGTTCTGCGCCTGCTCGCGCATCCGGCGCTTGATCTCGTCGGTGATGTGCGGGATGACCTGCACCGTGTCGCCGAGGTACTCGCCGCGACGCTCCTTGGCGATCACCGTCGAGTACACCTGACCGGTCGTGACGTTCGCGGCCTGCGACAGGTTGATGTCGAGGAAGCGCTCGTAGTGCCCGATGTCGAGGTCCGTCTCCGCGCCGTCGTCGGTCACGAAGACCTCGCCGTGCTGGAACGGGTTCATGGTGCCCGGGTCCACGTTGAGGTACGGGTCGAGCTTCTGCATGACGACCTTGAGGCCGCGAGCAGTGAGCAGGTTGCCGAGGCTGGCCGCCGTCAGGCCCTTGCCGAGAGACGAGACGACCCCGCCGGTCACGAAGATCTGCTTCGTCACCTTCGGGGTCGAGTTCGAAGAATTGGTACCGCCGCTGAGAGTGTCCGCCACGGGATTCCATCGTACGTCAGAACTGCCGGGAGGCGCGACCCCGGTTCGCCGTGGGCGTTGCGCGGGTGGGTGGCCGGGTCGTCGAGCCGTGGCCCGGTCACCGTGCCGTGGCCCGGTCACCGGGCCGTGGCCCGGTCACCGGGCCGTGACCGGGTCACCGGGGGACCAGGCCGGTCCGACCGTCAGGCCCGCTGGCCGGCCACGTCGAGCAGCTCGCGGGCGTGCTCGATGCCGCTGGCGCTGTCGCCGAGCCCGGAGAGCAGCCGAGCCATCTCCTGCAGCCGGTCCTCGCCTTCGAGCCGTCGCACACTCGACGAGGTCACGGCACCGCTGGCATCCTTCACGACGTTGAGGTGGTTGTTCGCGAACGCGGCGACCTGGGCCAGGTGCGTGACGACGATGACCTGCGTGCGCTCGGCGAGCTTCGCCAGCCGCCGGCCGATCTCGATGGCCGCCGCCCCACCGACACCCGCGTCGACCTCGTCGAAGACGAAGGTCGGCACGGTGGTGCTGCCAGCCATGACGACCTCGATCGCGAGCATCACGCGCGACAGCTCACCACCGGACGCCCCCTTGCCGATCGGCCGGGGGTCGGTGCCGGAGTGCGGCTGGAGCAGGATCGTCACCTGGTCACGGCCGTGGCGGCGGTACTCCCCCGCGTCGGTGACCTCGACCACCAGGGTCGCGCCACCCATCGCGAGGGTCTTCAGCTCGGCCGTCACACGCTTCGCCAGGTCGGCCGCCGCCTTGGTACGCGCCGTGGTGAGCGCTGCGGCGGCGGACTCGAGCGCCTGCTCGTCCTGCTCGACCGACTGCTGCAACGCCGCGATCCGGTCGTCGTCGCCGTCGAGTTCGAGCAGCCGGTCACTCGCGCGCTGACCGTAGGCGATGACGTCGTCCACCTTCTCGCCGTACTTGCGGGTGAGGCCGGCCAGCAACGCCCGGCGTTCGTTGATGAGTTCGAGGTCGTGCCCGGCTTCGGGTTCCAGGGAACCGAGGTAGCTCGAGATGCTCGCCGACGCCTCGGCTGCCTGGATGCCCAGCTCCGTGAGCTGCTCGAGCACCGGCTGCAGGGCACTGTCCGACGACACCACACGCTCGACGGCACGGCGCGCGGACTCGACCAGGCCGACGACGTCCGAGACGCCGTCGAGGGACTCGCTGGACAGTGCCTCGTGCGCCAGGGCAGCGGACAGCCGGAGCTCCTCGAGGTTCCCCAGGCGCTCGGCGCGTTCGGCCAGCTCGACGTCTTCCCCGGGCTGCGGGTCGGCGGCTTCGATCTCGTCGGAGGCCGCACGGATGCGCTCGGCCTCGGCCACCCGGTCGTCCCGGTCACGGACCAGGACCTCGAGTTCACCGGCGTGCTGCTGCCAGGCGTCGTACGCGGCCACGTACCGGGCAAGGGCCTTCTCGAGCGAGGATCCCCCGAACCCGTCCAGCGCCGCCCGCTGCGCGGTGGCCGAGGTCAGGCGGATCTGGTCGGACTGCCCGTGCACGGTGACGAGCTGGTCGGCGAGTTCACCGAGGACCGCGACGGGGGCACTGCGACCGCCGACCGTGGCACGGCTGCGCCCCTCGGCGGAGACCGTGCGGGTGAGGATGAGCTCGCCGTCCTCGACGGTGCCGCCGGCGTCCTCGACACGTTCGGCGACCGCGTCCTGCTCGGGGACGTGCCAGCGGCCTTCGACGACCGCGCTCGACGCGCCACGGCGAACCGAACCGGCGTCGGCCCGCGCACCGAGCAGCAGCCCGAGTGCGGTGACGATCATCGTCTTGCCCGCACCGGTCTCCCCGGTGACCACGGTGAAGCCCGGCCCGAGTTCGAGCGTGGTCTCACCGATGACACCGAGGTCGCGGATCGCGATCTCCTCGATCATCGGTCGTCCTCCGTGCTCATCGGTCGTCCTCGTCGCTCTGGGGGCCGCGCCACCCGGCGACGGGCAGCTGGAACTTCGCGACCAGCCGGTCGGTGAACGGGGCGTCCTTGAGCCGGGCGACGCGCACCGGGTCGGGCGAACGCCGGACCTCGACGCGGGCGCCCGGGGGCAGGTCGTGGGTGCGGCGTCCGTCGCACCAGAGCACGCCGACGCCGCTCGTGCGCCGCAGGACCTCGATCGCGAGCGTGCAGTCCGGCCCGACGACGATCGGACGGGCGAACAGGGCGTGGGCGCTCAGCGGCACCATGAGCAGTGCGTCCACATCGGGCCACACGATGGGGCCACCACCCGAGAACGAGTACGCCGTGGAGCCCGTCGGGGTCGACACGACCACACCGTCACAACCGAAGGACGACAGCGGGCGCCCGTCGACCTCGGTCACGACCTCGAGCATCCGCTCACGGGACGCCTTCTCGATCGTGGCTTCGTTCAGCGCCCAGCTCGAGTAGACGATCTGGTTGCCCACGACGACGTCGACCTGCAGGGTGACGCGTTCCTCGACGTTGTACTCGCCGGACAGCGCACGCGCGACCGTCTCGGCAAGACCGTCGCGCTCGCTCTCTGCCAGGAACCCGACGTGCCCCAGGTTCACGCCGATCAACGGAGCACCGGTGTTCCGGACGAGTTCCGCGGCGCGGAGGATCGTGCCGTCGCCGCCGAGCACGATGACGATCTCGAGCTGGTTCGGCTGGACGTCGACGCCCAGGATGTCGACCTTGCCGACCGACGCTTCGGCGCGGCGGATGTCCGCGTACTCGTCGAAGGGCATGACGGGCGTGAGACCGGCGGCGTGCAGGAGGTCGCAGACCTCGACCGCGGCGTCGATCGAGTCGCGGCGACCCGTGTGGGACACGAGCAGGATGTGCCGTTCGTCGCTCATGAAGACCCTTCCGTGAGTTCGGTCGCCCGGACTCTCCATTCTGTCGGATTGCCCCCGACACCGCGCTGGAAGCGGGCCAGGTACTCGTGGTTGCCGTGGGTCCCGACGATCGGCGATGCGGTGAGCCCGCTGGTACCGAGGCCCTGGTCCCACGCCGCCCAGAGCACGTTCATGAGCGCGTCGTTCCGCAGCCCCGCGTCGTGCACGATGCCCTCGCGCACACCGCCGCGGCCCACTTCGAACTGGGGCTTCACCAGCAGCACGAACTCGTCCCCCGGGACGGCCTCGGCCAGCGCCGGCAGCACGAGTCTGAGCGAGATGAAGGACAGGTCCCCCACCACGAGGCTCGTGTCGGTGGCTGCGTCGTCGAGCGCCAGGTAGTCGGCGCGCGTGAGGTTCCGGGCGTTCGTCCCCTCGACCACGGCGACGCGTTCGTCGAGCGCGATGGTGGGGTGCAGCTGTCCGTGGCCCACGTCGAGCGCGATGACACGGCGCGCACCACGTGCGAGCAGCACCTGGGTGAACCCGCCGGTGCTCGCGCCGACGTCGAGCACGACACGATCGGCAGGGTCGACGTCGAAGGCGTCGAGCGCACCGACGAGCTTCCGGGCTGCACGCGACACCCATTCGTCCGCGGCGTCGACCTCGATCTCGGCGTCTGGCGCGACCGGCGTCGACGGCTTGAGGACGGCACGCCCGCCGACGAGCACGCGGCCGTCCTGGATCAGCTTGCTGGCCACGGTGCGCGACCGAGCGAGTCCGCGTGCAGGGAGCAGCGCGTCGAGGCGGACCGGGGTCGCGTCGGGGACGGCTCCGTCCGGCTCAGGCACTCGCGGAGCCGCCGCTCTCGAGCCGCGTCCGCAGCTCGTCGTGCAGCGCGGAGAAGGCGTCGGCGCGATCGACGAGCGGGAGCGTCTCTGCCTCGGCGGTCCGCGCGGCGAAGGCGTCCTGCTGCTCGGGTTCGGCGGACGGCTGCTCGGGGTTCGGCACGTCCGACACGCTACTCGCCGCCGTACAGCTGCGGGTCGACGTCGAGGCCGTAGATGGCCAACTCGGACTCCCAGATGATCGTGGAGCCGGCGCGCAGTCGATCGATGTCCGTCCCGGCGTCGAGCACCCGGACCACGTGCCCGCGCATCGCCACCGTCGAGGTTCCGACGGTCACGTACCGGGTGCCGTCCTCGTCCTCGCGCCGCACCGTCTCCGGGTACGGCTGGGACAGGCCCCGGAGGTCTTCCAGCACGTAGGTGGGACGCGAGCGCTGATCGGCCGCGAGCACCTGCTTGGCCCGGTCGATGCCGGTGAGCACGAGCACGCTCGGGATCCCGACGTCGTTCGCGCCCTTGATGTCGGTGTCCAGCCGGTCACCGATGAACAGGGTCCGACCGCCGCCGAAGCGTTCCACCGCGGTGTCGAAGATCTGCCGCTCGGGCTTGCCGGCGACCACGGGCATGCGACCGACTGCCTGGTGCACGGCGGACACGAGCGTCCCGTTGCCGGGGGCGATGCCGCGCTCGACGGGGATCGACCAGTCCATGTTCGTCGCCACCCACGGCACGTCCTGGTCGGCCAGGGCGAACGATGCCTCGGCCAGTTCCTTCCAGCCGAGATCCGGCGAGAAGCCCTGGATCACTGCTGCGGGAGAGTCCTCGGCGCTCGACGTCACCGTGAACCCGGCTGCCTCGACGATGCTGGACAGGCCGAGCCCGCCGGTCACCAGGACGGTCGACCCGGCCGGCACCAGGGTCGCGAGCAGCTGGACGCCGGCCTGCGACGAGGTGACGACGTCGCCCTCGGACACCTCGAGCCCGTAGCGCTCGAGGTGTTCAGCGACGTCGATCGGGCGGCGCGATGCGTTGTTCGTGATGTAGCCGACCCGCGCCGTGAGCGATGCCCGGGTCAGTGCTTCGACCGCGTGCGGGATCGCGTTGCGGCCCCGGTAGACGACGCCGTCGAGGTCGGTGAGGACCACGTCGACGCCGTCCGTCAGCGACGCCGGGTGCTCAGCCAGCTGCGGAGCCGTCGACGTCGCGGGGGTTGTCGTCGTCGATCTCGCCGGGCTCGTCGGCTGCGGAGGTGTCGTCGTCGAGGTCGTCGACGGCTGGTTCGTCGTCGAGGTCGTCGTCGACATCGTCGGCGGAGTCGTCGTCGTCGCCGTCGAGTTCGTCGGTCGCGACGTCGTCGGTTCCGAGGTCTTCGGCGTCGTCGTCTCCGGCGTCTCCGGCGTCTCCGGCGTCTCCGTGTACTTCGACTTCGATCGTTTCCTCGACCACATCAACTGTCTCCCAAGCGTTGTCGTCCGCGATTTCGGCGAGGGCCGCTACCGCGCGGTCCACTCGGGCCCACCACTCGTCGGCCTCGTCCTGTCGACCGAGCTCCTCGAGCGTGGCCGCGTAAGCACTGTAGAGCGCCGGGGACCACGTGTAGGCGGTGGACGGGTCGAGCTGTGGAATCTCCAGCTCGCCGAGCGCAGCTGTGGGATTCCCGAGGTCGAGACGGGCGCCGGACATGGCGATCGCGAGTTCGACCTGCACCGGTGTCTCGAGGGCCGACCGTTCGACCGAGCGGCCGAGTTCGAGCGCGCGCTCTGGACGTCCGAGGCCGCGCTCGCAGTCCACCATCATCGGCAGCTGGTCGTTGCGACCCGAGATCCGGCGGTAGGTGCGGAGCTCACGCAGGGCCGTGGCGAAGTCGCCGAGACGGTAGGCGGTGATGGCAGCGGTCTCACGGACGACACCGACCCGACCAGCACGACGAGCCGCGCTCAGCGCGTGCTGGTTCGCCGTCTCCGGGTCGTCGTCGACGAACAGCGCAGCAGCCACCAGGTGACGAGCCACCCAGTCCGCGTTGTCCTTGCTGAGGGTCTTCAGCTCCATGCGGGCGGCCGGGTCGAGGTCGCGCGCATCGATCTCTTCGGGGATCTCCGGGTCCTCGTGACGCGGACGGATGGACTTCGTGCCGTACGGATCGCGGTCTTCCCAGTCGTCGCGGGCCGCTTCGCCGAAGCGTGCACCGGCGTGCCGGGAGCCGTCGCCGAACCGACGACGCTCCTCGCCACCATCGCGGCTCGGACGGTCCGAGGACCCGCCACGGAACGGACGGTCGGAGGAGCCGCCACGGTCGCCGTCGCGACGCGGGCGGTCCGAGGATCCGCCGCGGTACGGACGGTCACCATCACGAGCCGGACGGTCCGAGGATCCCCCGCGGTACGGACGATCGCCATCACGACGCGGGCGGTCCGAACCGCCCTGGAAGGGTCGGTCCCCGTCACGGCGCGGCCTGTCCGAGGACCCGCCACGGTACGGGCGATCGCCATCACGAGCGGGCCGGTCCGAGCCACCGCGGTACGGGCGATCGCCATCACGAGCGGGCCGGTCCGAGCCACCGCGGTACGGGCGATCGCCATCACGAGCGGGACGATCGGACGAGCCACCGCGGTACGGGCGGTCACCGTCCCGACGCGGACGGTCAGAGCTCCCACCACGGTACGGACGGTCAGCATCACGAGCCGGACGATCCGAAGACCCACCACGGTACGGACGGTCACCGTCACGACCCGGGCGATCGGCACCACGCGGACCATCCCCGCGCGGCGGACGGCCGGCGGCGCCACGATCACCCTGCCACGAGGGTCGGTCATTGCGGTCGCTTGACCGGAACGAACGATCGCCGTCACGACGCGGAGCGCTGTCCCGGCGGGGAGCACCATCGCGGAACGGACGGTCCCCACCTTGCGGACGATCGCGACGGTCACCCTCGCGACGCTCGAACTCACGAGGACCAGAGGACCACCGGCCGTTGCTCTGGTCGTCACGACGCGGAGCACCATCACGACGGGGGAAACGATCGCCGTCCCGCCGGGGTCGATCTCCGCGGTCGCCGTCGTTCCGCCGCTGATCGTCGTCGTTCGCCACCGTTGCTCCTCATCGCGTGCCCGGTGCAGTGCCTCGGGCGTTCATCCGCTGTGTCGTTGTGTTGGGTGCCGCGTCGGTCGCCCGACGGTGGTTCCAGTCCATCACGAACCGGAGCCGGCGTCGAGTGAACGGCGGCAGAAACAGAAATGGCCACCGGCCCCAACCGAGAACCAGGGTTTCCCCTGCGAATTCTCGATGGAGGGCCGATGGCCACATCTTTCTTACGTTAAGTCCGGCGGCGTCCTACTCTCCCACAAGGTCCCCCTTGCAGTACCATCGGCGCTGAGAGGCTTAGCTTCCGGGTTCGGAATGTGACCGGGCGTTTCCCTCTCGCTATGACCGG